>NZ_AULH01000009.1 GCF_000425185.1 Pleomorphomonas koreensis DSM 23070 | reverse complement strand
TACATGACCTTTCCCAGGCAGCACTGGACCAAGCTTCACAGCACAAACCCCATCGAACGTCTCAACGGCGAGATCAAACGACGGACAGAGGTCGTCGGCATCTTTCCCAACGATGACGCAATCGTCAGACTCGTCGGGGCGCTGCTGCTCGAACAAAATGACGAGTGGGCCGTCCAGCGGTCCCGCTACATGACACTTGAGACCATCGCCACGATGAGCGATGATCCGCTCATCAGCCTGCCAGCGGCAAGCTGACACGTTCCCGGCTCTGTCCGGAAGGCACGGCGAGCGCCGAAGCTACACCACGCCCTGGGACACGATCCTGCCTTGGAACACAGGTGATCCACATCGGAGACTTCAATCTGAAGGTTGATGCCCCTTCCAAATGGATATTCCAGCAGGGCGGTACGAAAACGCCGCCCCGGTCCCTGCGCTTCCTGCAGCATCAAATGCACCTCGCCGCGCAAGAGATAGGCAAAGCGCTCTTCCGGCCTTTCGGCATGGATCCGGAAGCCGAGAACCGTTTGATAGAAGGACAGGGAACGGTTCAGGTCGGAAACATCGAGTTCCGGAACGACGGGTGGAGTGACGGATGTCATTTCGTATTCCATCTCCGAGCCATGCGATCATGGATCAAAAGCCAAATCGCAAGCCATGACCACCCCCTTCCCTCCCGGCCTTGACGCCGCCATAGATTGGTCCCACACAATCGGCTTCGGGCGGGCCAGAGCCGCCCCATCGCAGGACCCTCCGTGCCCCACCGTTCCCAAGAGCTTGCCCGCATCGAAGCGGCGACCGACGCGGCGATCCGCCTTGCCGCCGATCACATTCGGCGGGGCGATCTCGTCGCCTTCCCGACCGAGACCGTCTACGGCCTCGGCGCCGACGCGACGCGCGGCGAGGCCGTCGCTGCCATCTACGAGGCCAAGGGCCGGCCCTCCTTCAACCCGCTGATCGCCCATGTGGCCGGTGTCGACATGGCCGCAACTCTGGTCGATTTCGATCCGCTGTCGCGGCATCTGGCCGAGACCTTCTGGCCGGGGCCGCTGACGCTGGTGCTGCCGGCGCGGCCGGACTGCCCGGTTTCCTCGCTGGCCACCGCCGGTCTCGACACGCTCGCCGTGCGCATGCCAGCGCACCGGGTGGCGCTCGACCTGATCGTCGCCGCCGGCGTGCCAATCGTCGCGCCGAGCGCCAATGTCTCCGGCCACGTCAGCCCGACCTCCGCCGCCCACGTCTATGGCGACCTCTCCCGCCGCATTCCGCTGATCCTCGACGGCGGCCGCACCGAGGTCGGCCTCGAATCGACCATCCTGCAGGTGCAGGGCGGCATTCCCTATCTGCTCCGGCCGGGCGGGCTGGCCCGCGAGGAGATCGAGGCGGCGGCCGGCCTCACCGTTGTCCGCTCGGAAGGCGACCCGTCGGCCGCGCCGGTGGCGCCCGGCATGCTCGCCTCCCACTACGCCCCCCGCGCCCGCGTGCGACTCGACGTGCATCGCGTCGAGCCGGGCGAGGCGCTGCTCGCCTTCGGCGGCGCGCCGGTCCGCGGCGTCGGCGAGGCGGCGCGCGTCCTCAACCTCAGTCCGTCGGGCAACCTGCGCGAGGCGGCGGCCAACCTGTTCGACATGCTGCGCCGCGTCGACGGCGACGACATTTCCGGCATTGCCGTGGCGCCGATTCCCGCCAATGGCCTCGGCGAGGCGATTCGCGACCGTTTGACCCGGGCGGCGGCGCCGCGCGACCGGAACGGCTTCGGTTCCTGATCGTTCCGTTGCGGAATCGGAACGCCGGTCTCCCGCTGGCCGGCGCGCGGCATACCGCCGTGGTCGAAACTCGGCATCGCCGCCAGGGAAGCTGCACGCCTTCTCGACGCCTACATCCATCTGACGGCCCGGCTGTCCGTCTCCGGTTGGCACACCGCTAAGCCTTCCCGCCACTTGACGGCGCGGCGCCGGCGGGGTCCTCTGTCTCCGGATTTTCACGGACACCAGAGGCGTCCCTCCGGAGACCGTCGCACCTTGCGGACACTTTTTCTGAGCCACCCGCGCTATCGCGACCACCTTGCCCCGCCCAACCATCCCGAGCAGCCCGAGCGCATTGCCGCCATCGAGCAGCGGCTGGAGGGCGAGGCGTTCCAGCATTTGATCCGCGATCTGGCACGGCCGGTCACCGACGAGGAGATCCAGCGCGTCCATCCGGCCGCCTATGTCGACCACATCCGCATCCAGGCGCCGCACGACGGCCTGATGTCGATCAGCAACGACACCATCCTGTCGAACGGCACCTACGAGGCGGCACGGCTGGCGGCCGGCGCCGCCTGCCTTGCCGTCGACGAGGTGATGACCGGCCTCGTCGACAACGCCTTTTCCGCCGCCCGGCCGCCCGGCCACCACGCCAGCGCCCGGCACGCCATGGGCTTCTGCTTCTTCAACCATGCCGCCGTCGCCGCCCGCCATGCCCAGGCGGCGCACGGCGCCGAGCGCGTCGCCATCGTCGACTTCGACGTCCATCACGGCAACGGCACGCAGAACATCTTCCAGGCCGACGCAACGGTGTTCTACGCCTCGATCCATCAGGCGCAGTTGTTCCCCGGTACCGGCGAGGCGTCGGAAACCGGCGCTGCCGGCAACATCCTCAATGTGCCGCTCAACGCCGGCGCCAACGGCGCCGTGGCGCTCGCCGCGTTCAACGATCGCATCCTGCCGGCCGTCGCGGCCTTCCGTCCCGACCTCCTGGTGCTGTCGGCCGGTTTCGATGCGCATTTCCGCGATCCGCTTGCCGATCTCAACTTTGTCGAGGGCGATTATGCCGTCCTCACCCGCGCACTGATGGAGGTCGCCGACCGCGTCTGCGGCGGCCGCATCGTCTCGCTGCTCGAGGGCGGCTACGACATCGACGCGCTCGGCCTGTCGGCCGCCGCCCATGTGTCCGCGCTGATGGGGCATTGAAAGGTGCGAAGAACGTTGACCGGCGGGGAGAGGAATTGCGTTTACTTCCGGCTGCCGCGAGTCCTCGCGACGGCGCCCGACGTTTTCGCCCTGCCCTGCCGGACGACGATTTTTACCGTGCGATCGATGATTTCTGCATTCCGCTGGTGGCCGCCGCGCCAGTAGGCAGGCGTTCCAGGCGACCGAACAGCTTTTGCTTAAATTGCCGTTAAGTTTTTCTTGCTATTGTCAGGTGCTTTGCAGAGAGCTGAATACTTGTTCAGCTTTTGACCATGATGAGGGGCAAAGCAAATGTCGCATTTTGGTCACGCCTCTGAAAATCTAGTCCGACGTAGTGGGAAACCCGAAGCGTGCGAATGCTGCCTGCCCTTGTTCGGCCTCATTCGCGGGCTTAATATATGACCGTCGAAGGCGTGATTTAAACACGACGCTCCCGAACGAATACATAATACAAACCACGTATCCCGGTGACCGGGCAGGACGGAACCCAGATGGTCAAGCAGGCTGACGCTGTCAACAAAGGTCAGATCCAACAAGGCAGCGAAATCGAACTCGATGCTCAGTATCATGAGATCGGCATTCCCGCGGTGAATGCTGCCGCGCGCGCCATGCGCCGCCAGGTGCAGCAGAAGGACTACACGACCGGTCAGCAGACCGCGCCGATGTTCTCTTACGAGGACTGATCGATCGGCTTTCCGGGGCCGGCGCCCTCCGTGGCCGGCCCGGCGGGCGACTTTCTTCCAGCTTGGTCCGAAGGCTTGGCGCGATTGGCCGTCTGCGGCTTGTCGCGTGAGGTGGGTTTATGCCCTCGGAACACAGGCGGACGACTACGAAAACGGCCGGAGCGGCGTGCTCCGGCCGTTTCGCTTTCAGGCGGCGGGTGATCCGCGGTCCCGTGGTCAGCCGCCGTGGCCGGCCTTGCCCATCTCGCCGCCGTCCATCGGCATGGCGCCATGGCCGCCGGTCTTGTGGCCCTTGGCCGTGGCGTCGATCGCCTCGACGGCGAACTCCACCGGCACCTCGCCGGCCTTCTCGAACACCAGCGAGCCCTTCACCTTGGCGCCAGCCTCGAGCGGGGCGCTCAGTTCCATGAACATCAGGTGGTAGGAGCCCGGCTTCAGCTCGACGGTGCTGCCGGCCGGGATGTCGAGGCCGCCGTCGAGCTTGCGCATCTTCATGACGTCGCCTTCCATCTTCATCTCGTGCACCTCGGTGCGGCCGGCCAGCGCGAAGCTGCCGCCGATGAGCTTGTCCGCCTCGCTGCCGGCGTTGACGATGGCGACGAAGCCGCCGCCCATCTCGGCGCCTTTCGGCGTGGCGCGCGTCCACGGATGCTTCAGGGTCAGCTCCCCGGCCTTGAACTCGTGGGCGACGGCCGGTTCGGCCGCGAAGCCCGAGACGGCGGGCAGCGCCGCGAGGAGGCCGGCAACCAGCGCGGCGCGGAATAGTTTGCGGGAATTCTGCAACATGGGAAACCTCTGTCATTGACGGCCGATCGCCTGTGGCGCCGGCGGGCCGGCGCTTCAGGCCGGCGCGATGCACGCGAAGACGGCCTCCGCATCCTGTGGCGTGGCCGGTATCGGTCAGGCGAGGCGGGGCGGCGCCCGTTGCGGCGGCGGCTCGCCCTCGGGCACGAGGCGGACGGTCGTCGTCGCCAGGATGCGGCGCAGCGGCAGCACGACCTCGACCGGCGCAGGCTGCGCGGCCGCCTGTGGCGGAAGGCCGGCGGCGGGAACCAGGCAGCAGATCAGGCAATCGACCGATACCGTGGACTTTTCCGGCTGGTCATCGGCGGCCTGCGGCATCGCGGAACAGAGGGAGTGAACGATCACCGACGGCGCAGACGCCTCGGCGCGGACCAGCGCGACCGGCACCAGCATCGGCAGCAGCAGCGTGTAGGCCAGCAGGACGCGCAGCACGTCGCGTCCCAGTCCCGCCAGTTCCCGTCGCCAGCCGCCGCGCGCCATGCTCTCCTCGCCTCTCCATCCGACGAAACACTTATCAGATCGCCTAGGCGGCGCAAGGCTGCAACGGCGCGGAAAGCCCGAGGGGCGGCGGCCGACGCGGAACAGAAAACAGCCGGGCAATCGCCTGAAGACCATTGCCCTGTGCAAGGATAGGCGGGAAAGACTCGACCGCCGCCGTGCCCCCGTATAGACAGACGAACGGCGGCGCTTTCCTTCGGGGGAGACGCGGCCGCATTCGGAGACATTGCCCATCGCCAAGCGAACCGGCCTCGCGAAGGCCGGAGATTCCGGACGTTGCCCATGCTCAACGCCTTCCATCCCGTCGGCGACAAGCTCGAGTACGCGCCCAACTGCGGCGCGCTGGTGCCGGATCAGCACACGCTCTGGATCGACCTGATGACGCCGACGCGCGACGAGGAGCTGGCGGTGGAGCGGTTCATCGGCGCCGAGCTGCCCACCCGCGCCGAGATGGAGGAGATCGAGCCGTCGAGCCGCCTTTCGGCGGTGAACGACGTCCTCTATCTCACCGCCGCCCTGCCCTGCCGCGCCGGCGGCAACGATCCGGGCATCACCGTCGTCACCTTCGTGCTCACCGAAAAGCACCTCGTCACCGTCCGCTACGACGAGCCGGGCACCATCCCGCTCGCCATCAAGAACGTGACGACGGCGGGCGCCAACGTGACGACCTCGCACGGCGCGCTACTCACCATCCTGGAGGCGGCCATCGACCGGCTCGCCGACGTCATCGAGCAGTCGGGCGCCCGCATCGAGACCATTGCCCGCCGCGTGTTCGAGGACGATTCGCGCACCTCGCCGACCGGCGACCGCTACAAGAGCTCGCTGAGGCGCATCGGCCGCGAGGGCCTGCGGCTCGGCCATTTCCAGGAGAGCCTGATCTCGCTCTCCCGCCTCCTGCTGTTCCTCACCGCCAAGATGGAAGGGACGCGCTACTCCAAGGAGGATGTCGCCCGCCTGAAGCCGATGAAGAGCGACGTCACCGCGCTGGCCGACCATTGCCGCGGCCAGGAGGAGCGCATCACTTTCCTGCTCGACGCGACGCTCGGCCTGATCTCGATCCAGCAGAACGACACCATCAAGATCTTCTCGGTTCTCGCGGTGATCTTCATGCCGCCGACGCTGGTGGCCAGCTTCTACGGCATGAACTTCAAGTTCATGCCCGAACTCGACTGGAGCTACGGCTATGTCTGGGGCGTCGCGGCAATGATCCTGTCGGCGGCCGGCACCTATGGCCTGTTCCGCTGGAAGCGTTGGCTGTGAGCGGCGCGAAACCGGGGGACAACGCTGCCATCGGTTGATTCAGATTAAGGTTGCATCCACGGGGCTGCTAGAACGGGATGTCTTCGATATCCGGGGAACATCCATGTCCATCCCATTGAAGCAACTCGCCATCGGCGCGTTCGCCGTTCTCTTCGCCATGGCCGGCGTGGCTCGGGCCGAAACCTTCACCAAACTGACGCAGCAGGGCTACACGCTCGGCAAGCTCACCACGGGAAGGTCGGGCCTGCCCGGCTGGATCGCTTCGAACGGCACAAAGCAGTATTTCTGCAAGATGAACGCCTACCGCGCCTATGTCGGCACGACGGGCATGATCATCTTCTCGACCAGCGGGCGGCCGATCGAGGTGAACCGCACCATCTACGAGGCGGGGACCGGCGGTTTCGATCCGACGGTCCCACAGTTGAGCGACCTCAAGGCGGGCCGTGTCAAGCCGGCCGCCGTCGGCAACTGCCTGCCGCTGTCCTGATCCGGTCGCAGGCGACATTCGCAGGGCCGGAAAGAAAATCGAGGCGGTTGCGCCGGGCGGGTCTGCCGGAGTTTAAAATTGCCGTTACTAGGATTTGTCCGAAAGACTTGAAAACGCCTGATGAAAATTGCTTGCCGCCAGATCGCCGCCGGTCAACCGCCTCGATGAGCCCGATCGTCTCGGGACCGCCGTTTCATCGCATGCGGCGCGACGGATTCCTATGGCTTACTACGTAATGGCGCGGAAATGGTCATTCCGTGCCACGCATCCCGCAGCCCGTGTCACCGCTTCTCAGGTTAAGGAAGACGGCCGCCGGGTCAGCGGCCGGCGCTGCCGATCCAGCGCGTCCATTCGGTCTCCGGCAGGGCGCCGGCCACCTCGGACAAGCTGCGGCCGGTGGCGGCAAGCTGCCGCACCTCGCGCGGCGACAGGCCGTATTCGCGGCGGAACGCCCGGCTGAAATTCTCGGCGTTGGCAAAGCCGTGGGCGCTGCCGATCTCCGAAATCGTCAGGTGCCGCCACTCGGGCGCGCGCAGCGCCAGCAGCGACCGTTGCAGCCGGCGGCGATTGACGTAGGTGGCAAAGCCGCCCACCGGCTCGAACAGCCGATAGGCCTTGCGCCGCGACAGGCCGAAGGCGGCGAGCACGCCATCGAGCGTCAGGCCGGGATCGAGCAACCGTTCCTCGACATGCCGCCGCACGGCGACGAACTGCGCCAGATTGACGCCGGCCATGCTGCGTTCGTCGACATGGCCGTTGATGGCGGCGGCGGCGAGGTCGAGGAGCGGCGGCAGCGCCGCCTCGGCCTCGCGGCGCGACATGCCGTCGATCTGGCCCTGGAAGCTCTTCAGGCTGTCGCGGAACAGCGATACCAGCGGCAGCCCGGCCGGAATGACGCGCATGTGGACGCCGTCCGGGCCGTCGAGCCGCGGCGTCATCAGCCGGCGCGGCACGACGAGGCTGATCTGGTCGTGGTCGCTGGTGGAGGTCGCCAGCGGCTGGGCCATGTCGATGACATAGAGATCGCCCTCGCCCGCCACCTCGGCATTGCTGCCGCGCGTGGCGCTCTGTCCGCGCAGGTAGAACTGCAGCAGATAGCCGTCCATGCCGTCGCGGGCGATCTTGTAGCGGGAGCGGTCGAAATCCTGCGCCGTCGCCTTCAGCCGGCCGAGCGCCACCTCGCCCATGAAGGCGGCGTCGACGCTGGCGAAAAAGCCATCCTCGACGCCTTTCCGCGAGCGGGAATCGAAGATGACGCCGATCGCCTCGTTCCAGGTCGGCAGGGCGAGATGGGCCGGCAGGGCGCGGCTGTCGAAACGGGACCGCAACAGCTTCGGTTCGGGCGAAACGGCGCTCATCTGGGATTGGCGCTCCGGTCGGCAAAAAGGAACCGATAATCGGGGCAAATACTTACAGAGAATTCGGCCGGATGCAAGCAGGCGCCCGGCGGAAACGCCGGGGGCCTGTCGCCTTTCGCCATTCGCGCGAGCGGCTTACCCCACCCTGAGGCGATATTTCGCAAATCCCTCGCCGGCGTCGCCGACCTTCTCCACCGTTACGCCGGCCGGCACGGTGTCGAGCGTGGCGTTGGGCGAATCGGGGAACACGAGGTTGACGCCGTCGGGCAGTTTGGCGATCGACCAGTTGCCGTCGGCCGACGGATCGATCGTCTTGTTCTCGACGATGTAGCGGACGATGACGTCGCGGTTGGTGTCCGGTCCCTGGAACACCACCGTCGAGCCGTCGGCGCCGGGGAAGTGGCCGCCGCCGCCGGCCCGGTAGTTGTTGGTCACCACAAGGAATTCCTGGCCCGGTTCGACCGGCTTGCCCTTGTAGGCGAGATCGACGATGCGGTGGGCATCCGGCGCCACCAGCTTGCCGTCGTTGTCGTAGCGCTTCGCCTCGGTGACGTCGATACGGTAGGTGACGCCGTCGATGACATCGTAATTGTAGGAGGGGAAGGACGTGTCGATCAGCGCCTGCTCGTCCGTCCTGGTCGGATCGATGCGGTTGAAGATGCCGGCCGAACGCTCCAGCCACTCGCGCACCTGTTCGCCGGTGACCTTCACGATGCGGATGGTATTCGGATAGAGGTAGATGTCGGCGACATTCTTGATGGCGATCGGCCCCTTGGGCACGAAGGTATAGTAGTCCGGCCCGGACCGGCCGCCGCACTTGAAGGGCGCCGCCGCCGACAGGATCGGCAGGTCGGGCAGGCCGGCCGCCCTCGCCTGCCGGGCGCCGTACCAGAGTTGCGCCTGGGAGACGATCTGCACCGACGGATCGTCGGCGACCAGCGCCCAGTAGCTCGATATGGCGGCCGAGGTCTCGCCCACCGGCCGGCGGACGTAGTCGAGCGTCGCCTCGTGGTCGTCCTTGACGGCGGCGAGCACGGCCGGCACGGCATCGACCTTGGCGAAGATCTTCTTGTCGGCCGTGCGCTCGTAGATCGGCCGGGCCTCGACCCGGAAGCCGCTGACCTTCCAGCCGTCGCCGGCCTTGGCCAGATCGAGGTCGATGACGCCGAGGTGACTGCCCCAGAAGCCGGGCATCACCGCCGGCACGCCATTGAGCGTGCCCTTGTCGATATCGGCGCCGTCGATGCCGGCGAAGTCCTTGCCGGGGAACACCAGATGCTGGTGGCCGGTGAAGATGACATCAATGCCCGGCACCCTTGAGAGGAACAGCGCGGCGTTCTCCTCGCGGCCCGCCCGCTCGCCACCGGCGATGCCGGAATGGCAGAGCGCCACCACCACGTCGGACTGCTGACGCAGCTCCGGCAGGTATTTTCCGGCGGCATCGACGATGTCGATGGTGGTGGCCTTGCCGTCGAGGTGGTCCTTGTCCCACTCGGCGATCTGCGGCGGCACGAAGCCGATGACGCCGATGCGCAGCACGTGCTCGGCGCCGGTCGAGTCGGTCACCTTGGCGTCGAAGACGCGCGTCGGTTCGACCAGCGGCGTGCCGTCGGTCTTCAGCACGTTGGCGCAGACCACCGGGAACTCGGCGCCGGCCAGCGCCTTGCCGAGGAAGTCGAGGCCGTAGTTGAACTCGTGGTTGCCGAGCGTGCCGCAGAGATAGCCGAGGCCGTTCATCGCCGCGACGATCGGGTGCTTGGCGCCCTCGGGGATGCCCTTCTCGTAGGCGACATAGTCGCCGAGCGGGCTGCCCTGGATCAGGTCGCCGTTGTCGAACAGGATCGTGTTGCGCACCTCGTCGCGGGCGGCGGCGATCAGCGCCGCCGTCTTGGCGAGGCCGACGGTGTCGTCCGCCTTGTCGCGGTAATAGTCATACGGGTAGACGTTGACGTGGAGATCGCTGGTCGCCATCAGCCGCAGGCGGATGGCCGGCTCTGCGGCGAGGGCGAAACGGGGCGCGAAGGTGGCGAGCGCGCCGGCGGCGGTGGCCAGCAGCAGGTCGCGGCGGCTGAG
The DNA here is from genome assembly GCF_000425185.1 of Pleomorphomonas koreensis DSM 23070. Taxonomy (GTDB): domain Bacteria; phylum Pseudomonadota; class Alphaproteobacteria; order Rhizobiales; family Pleomorphomonadaceae; genus Pleomorphomonas; species Pleomorphomonas koreensis. The sequence goes on along the minus strand of NZ_AULH01000009.1, from coordinate 200,626 downwards.
ACGGTGGATCGGCATGGCGGCGAGTCTCCGGGATTGACGGCTTGCCGTCTAGCCAACGCTCTTGTCGTTGCCGTGACAAGGGCCGAGATGCCGGGCCAGCTGAAATCACCGCAAATCTTCGAGCCGCCGCTTCTGCCGGCCGTCGGCGTCGAAGTTGTCCGGCCTCAGCCATGCCTCGAAAGCGGCCTTCAGCGCCGGCCATTCGCCGTCGATCACCGAGAACCAGGCGGTATCGCGGTTGCGGCCCTTGTTGATCACCGCCTGCCGGAAGGTGCCCTCGTAGGTGAAGCCCAGCCGCTCGGCCGCCCGCATCGACGGCGCGTTCAGCGCGTTGCACTTCCATTCGTAGCGGCGGTAGCCGAGGCCGTCGAAGGCGTTTTTCATCAGAAGATACTGCGCCTCGGTGGAGACGGCCGACCGCTGCATCAGCGGCGACCAGGTCACCCAGCCGACCTCGATGACGCCGTTCGCCGGATCGATGCGCAGATAGGCGAACACACCGACCGCCTTGCCGCTCGCCTTGTCCACCACCGTGAAGAACAGCGGGTCCTCGGAAGGGATGATCGCCCCGATCCAGCCGGCCAGCTCCGCCTCGGTGGCGAAGGGGCCGACGCCGAGATAGGTCCACATGCGGCCGCTTGCATCAGTCGAGAAGGCGGCGAACAGGTCGGGGACATGGTCGAGCGACGGCGGCTCCAGCCGCACCGTCCGGCCGTCCAGCACCATTCGCGACGGCCGGGGACGCGTCGTCCAGCCTTCGACCACCGGTCCGACTGGCGCACTGCCGCCATCCGATTCCAGAATGCCCATCACCCGGCCCCCCAAACCCAGCTACTTGCCGACGGCGCCGGCCAATTCGACCCGGTCGCGGCCGAGCGCCGCCAGCACCGCCTGGACGATGCCGCGCGCGTCGAGGCCGGCGGCGGCATACATGCGCTCCGGCTTGTCGTGATCGACGAAGGCGTCGGGCAGCGTCAGGGCGCGGAAGCGGAAACCGCGGTCGAAGCGGCCGTCGTCGATCAGCGCCTGCGCCACCATGCTGCCGAAGCCGCCGGCCGAGCCTTCCTCGACGGTAACAAGCAGTTCGTGGTGGGCGGCGAGCCGGCGGATCAGCTCGCGGTCGAGCGGTTTCGCAAAGCGCGCGTCGGCCACGGTGGCCGGCAGGCCGAAGGTGGCGAGTTCCTCGGCCGCCTTCAGTGCCTCGGCAAGGCGGGTGCCGAAGGACAGGATCGCCACCTTGCCGCCGTCGGCGACAACGCGGCCGCGGCCGATCTCCAGAATCTGTCCGCGCGCCGGCATATCGACACCAACGCCCTCGCCGCGCGGATAGCGGAAGGCGATCGGGCCGCCATCATAGGCCACCGCCGTCGCCACCATGTGGCGGAGTTCCGCCTCGTCGCCGGGCGCCATCACCACCATGTTGGGCAGGCAGGCGAGGAAGGCGGTGTCGAAGGCACCGGCGTGCGTGGCGCCGTCGGCGCCGACAAAGCCGGCCCGGTCGATCGGCAGGCGGACGGGCAGGTTCTGCAAGGCGACGTCGTGCACCACCTGGTCGTAGGCGCGTTGCAGGAAGGTCGAGTAGAGGGCGCAGAACGGCTTCAGGCCCTCGGTGGCCATGCCAGCGGCGAAGGTGACGGCGTGCTGCTCGGCGATGCCGACGTCGAACATGCGGTCGGGGAAGACTTCGGCGAACAGGTCGAGCCCGGTGCCGGCCGGCATGGCGGCGGTGATGCCGACGATGCGCTCATCGCGCCGTCCCTCGTCGACCAGCGTTTCGCCGAACACGCGGGTGTAGCTCGGCGCGTTGGCTTTGAGCTGCATCTGGGCGCCGGTGACCACGTCGAAGCGGCCGACGCCATGATACTTGTCGGCGGCGGCCTCGGCCGGCGGGTAGCCCTTGCCCTTCTTGGTGACGACGTGCAGCAGCACCGGCCCGTCCTTGGCCTTGCGGACGTTGCGCAGCACCGGCAGCAGATGGGAGAGATTGTGCCCGTCGATCGGGCCGACGTAGTAGAAGCCCAGTTCCTCGAACAGCGTGCCGCCGGTCAGGAAGCCGCGGGCGAATTCCTCGGCCTGCTGCGCCTTCTGGCGGAGGCTGCGCGGCAGGTTGAAGGCGAGCTGCTTCATCGCCTCGCGCAGCGTGAGATAGGTGGGGCCGGAGACGAGGCGGGCCAGATAGGCGCTCATGGCGCCGGTCGGCGGGGCGATCGACATGTCGTTGTCGTTGAGGATGACGACGAGGCGGCTGTCCATGGCGCCGGCGTTGTTCATCGCCTCGTAGGCCATGCCGGCCGACATGGCGCCGTCGCCGATGACGGCGACCACCTGGTTGTCCTCGCCCTTCAGGTCGCGCGCCACCGCCATGCCGAGGCCGGCCGAGATCGAGGTGGAGGAGTGGCCGGCGCCGAACGGGTCGAACGGGCTTTCAGAGCGCTTGGTGAAGCCGGAGAGGCCGCCGCCCTGGCGCAGCGTGCGGATGTCGCCGCGCCGGCCGGTCAGGATCTTGTGCGGATAGGCCTGATGGCCGACGTCCCAGATCAGCCGGTCGCGCGGGGTGTCGAACACGGCGTGCAGCGCCACCGTCAGCTCAACGACGCCCAGCCCGGCGCCGAGGTGGCCGCCGGTCACCGATACCGCGTCGATCATCTCGGCGCGCAGCTCGGAGGCAAGCTGCTCCAGCTCGCCGAGCGAGAGCAGCTTGAGGTCGTCGGGCGACGACAGCCTGTCGAGAAGCGGGGTGACGGGACGCGGCAATCCGAATAATTCCGTGAAACTACGAGGGTGAATGCCTCTCCCCTCAAATATCAGTCAATCACAGTCACTTCAATTCGCGATGCCGGTTATCGGCGCCGATTGCGGCAAATGCGCGAGCGGCCTTGCGAATTTCGCCGGCGCCTCACTCGCGATCGAGCGGCTCGGTGCCGGCGGCCGAGCCGTCGCCGGCGATGCGGATCTTCTCCACCTTGGCCTCGGCGGCCTTCAGGAGGCCGTCGCAGTGCTTGCGGAGCGCGTCGCCGCGCTCGTAGATGGAGATGCTCTCCTCGAGCGGCACCGAGCCCTGTTCGAGGCGGGCGACGATGCCTTCCAGTTCCTTCAGCGCCTGCTCGAAGCTGAGGGCGGCGACGTCGGTGGCTTGGGTCATGGCGGCGGCCTTTCGTCGGTCAGGGATAGAGGCGGGTGCGTGTCCAGCCGCCGTTGCCGTCGGGCAGGAAGCGGACGCGGTCGTGCAGGCGGAACATCCCGTCGCGCCAGAATTCGATGGCCGTCGGCGACGCGCGCAGGCCCGACCAGTAGTCGGGACGCGGCACGGCGCCGACGCCGAACTTGAAGCCCCATTCGGCCACCGCCTTTTCAAGGGCGAAGCGGCTTTCGAGCGGGCGCGACTGCTTCGACGCCCAGGCGCCGATGCGGCTGCCGCGGTCGCGACTCTGGAAATAGGCGTCGGCCTCCTCCTTCGCCACCGCGGAAACGGTGCCGCGCACCCGCACCTGGCGCTTGAGGCTTTTCCAGTGGAACAGCAGCGCCGCCTTGCCGGTCTTCAGGATCTGCTCGCCCTTGGCGGAGCCGAAGTTGGTGTAGAAGACGAAGCCGCGCGTGTCGAAGCCCTTCAGCAGTACCATGCGGGCGTCCGGCATGCCGTCCTCGTCAACGGTGGCGAGCGCCATGGCGTTTGGATCGTTGGGCTCGCTTTTCTCGGCTTCCTTCATCCAGGCGACGAACAGCTGGTACGGCTCGGAAGCCTCGGTGAAGTCGGGTTCGGTTGCGGACATCTCTCGTCGGCGCCTCGTCGTGCTGTCCGGCCGGCGGCCAGATTCGCGCCAGCATCCGACCGGCATATAGCCTCATCCCGGCCGGCGACAACCTCCGATCCGGTCCGCCGAAAAGATTTTGTCAAAACGATCCGGCCCGTATAATGGCTCACTCTGGAACGGACCGTGATCGGGCATTACATGCTTGGCAGACCAAGGGCGCCGTTCGGCGCCGTCATCCAATCGAGAAGGGCCAACCCGCATGCGTGATCCGTATGAGGTCCTGGGCGTGCCCAGGAGCGCCGACGAAGCAACGATCAAGAAGGCTTATCGCAAGCTTGCCAAGCAGCATCATCCCGATGCCAACAAGAACGACCCGCGTTCCAAGGAACGCTTCTCCGAGATCACCTCGGCCTACGAGATCGTCGGCGACAAGGACAAGCGCCGCCAGTTCGACGCCGGCGAGATCGGCGCCGACGGCAAGCCGCGCTTCACCGGTTTCGAGGGCTTCGGCGGTGCCGGGGCCGGCGGCGGCATGGGCGGCGGCGGTTTCCGCCAGGCCGGCGGCCGCGCCACCGACGACATCCTGCATGACATCTTCGGCGACGCCTTCTCCAACTTCGCCAGCGGCTCGGCCCGCGGCACGCGCGGCAGCCGCCGCGGCGGCTTCTCCGGGTTCGAGGGCTTCTCGACCGGCGGCGCGGCCGGCGCTGGCGCGGCATCCGCCAAGGGCGCCGACGTCATGGTGACCGCCCGCGTCCGCCTCGAGGACATCGTCGGCTCCGGCAAGGTGCGCGTCACGCTGCCCAACGGCAAGACGCTCGACGCCAAGATCCCGGCCGGCTTCGAGCCGGGCCAGCAGCTCCGCCTGAAGGGCCAGGGCGGCGAGGGCACGCCGCCGGGCGACGCCATCGCCATCCTGGTCTACGAGCCGCACGCCCTGTTCCGGCCGGACGGCTACAATCTCCGCCTCGACCTGCCGGTGACGCTCGACGAGGCGGTGCTCGGCGGCAAGGTGCGGGTACCGACGCTGGAGGGCGCCGTCGACATGACCATCCCGGCCGGCGTCACCGGTTCCAAGGCGTTCCGCCTGCGCGGCAAGGGCTTGCCCGACAAGGGCGGCGTGCGCGGCGACATCTTCGTCACGCCGCGCATCGTGCTGCCGGACGGCGCCGATGCCGGCCTCGAGAAGCTGATGGAGCGCTGGCGCGAGATGCGGCCTTACGACGTGCGCGGACCGGAATTCTCCTCATGAGCCGTCTGCCGCCGCTGCCGCTGCCCCCGGCACGCGGCGCCCGAACCGCGCGTTTCTTCGCCAGTCTTGCCGTCATGGTGATGGTGGTGGGAATCGCTTCCCGCCATCTCGACTTCATTTCGAGCGGCAGCATGTATGGCGCCGTGGGCGCCGGCCTGCTGCTTGGCGTGCTGGCGATCGCCATACTGGCGGTGACGTTTCGCGACATCTGGCGCGAGGGACGACGGGGAGCGGGCAGCGCCTTCGGCACGCTGCTGCTGATCATCGTCGCCTTCTCGCCGCTGATCGGCGCCGTTGTCGCCTATGTCGCCTACCCTGCCCTCGACAGCGTCTCCACCGACACCGACGATCCGCCGGCCCCGCCGGCCGGCTTCTCGCAGGTGGCGCTGCCGATCGACCTGCGCGCCCGGCCCGACGAGGCGGCGGCGTTGCAGGACGACGCCTATCCCGACCTGACGACGCAGGCGGCCGATCTCTCCACCGTCGAGGCCTATGCCCTCGCCCGGCAGACCGTTGATGATCTCGGCTGGCCGATCCGGCTGGCCGAGGAGCCTGACACCGAGGCGGCGAGCGGCCGCATTGAAGCGGAAGCGCGGTCGCTGGTGCTCGGCACGCAGGAGGACGTCGTCGTTCGCATCCGTCCCGGCGACGGCGGCAGCCGCATCGACATCCGCTCGCTGAGCCGGGTGGCCATGCCCGACCTCGGAGAGAACGCCCGCCACGTCGGCGACTTCATCGCCCGCTTCGCCGAGGTATCGCGGCGGCAGGTGAACAACTAGAGCATTTCCGGTGAAATCAGGTTCACCGGAAATGCTCTATCTATTTGTTTCGACGCAATTCCGGACGCAAAACCGGTTCCCGCTTTTGCTGGAATTGCTCTAGCAGCGGCTCAGCCGGTCGCCGCTCCGTCTCACCAGCCCCCGCTCTTCCAGCCAGTCGGTTTGAGCCTTGACCGAGGCCGCGGCGGCATCGGCGAGCGCCGGATCGAGGCCGATGTAGACGGCGGCGACGATCTCGCGAAGGGTTCTCGCCTTACTGTCGAGCGCCCTGAGGATGGCCGCCTCGCGCGCCAGACGATGGCGCTTCAGTTCCTCGACGCGAGCCAGCCCGTCGGTCACCGGGCCGCCGTGCCCCGGCAGATAGGTGCGGGCGCCGACGCCCACGAGGCGATCGAGCGAGGCCATGTAGTCGGCCATGCGGCCATCCGGCGGTACTACGACGCTGGTCGACCAGGCCATGACGTGATCGCCGGAAAACAACAGCCCCAAGCCGGCGAGATCGAACGACAGATGGCCAGCCGTGTGGCCGGGCGTGGCGATCGCCTGGAGCAGGCCGGCCGTCGTCTCCACGGTCTCGCCGTCGGCGAGCACCCGGTTCGGTCGATAGGGCGAACGGCCGGCGGTGTTGGGCGCCGCGCCGACCACCTCGGCGCCGGTCCGCCCGGCCAGCTGGCGGGCGGCGCCGCTGTGGTCGGCATGATCGTGGGTAACGACGATGCGGCGGATCGATCCGCCGGCCACCGCCATCAGCTCATCGACATGCGCCGCATCGTCAGGACCGGGATCGACGACGGTGATCTCGCCCTCGCCGAGGAGATAGCAGTTGGTGCCGCGGAAGGTCAGCGGCCCGCCGTTGCGGGCGGTCAGGCGCCGGACGCCCGGCGCCACCGGCTCGGCGACGCCATGCACGGGATCGAAATCGGCGACCGGCTGACCGGCGCTCATGCCGCCCTCCCCGGCTGGCAACCCGGGGCATGGCATGGCGCGCCATGGTCGCCCACGCGTGCGAGTGACTCCCGTTGGTGTCGCATGAGTCGTCCTGACTCCTCCTGAACCGACATGGACCAGCGCCCGACTGTCGCCGCCGCGCCGCAGCCGGCATTCAAGCTGCCGAATATGGCCGGGCCACGCTTGCATTTCCAGACGAACTGTCCCAAACCGATTCAAAATACAAAGTTCATGGAAACGCCGTAGAGATTCGCGACCTTCCGCGTCGTGACATCCATGCCGGTTGACGTCGGCGCGACCATCGCGACGGTCCGGCCGGCAGACATTGCCTTTTTGCCCGCACGCGAGTTCGATCCTTGACCAAGACCTTTGCCCCGCTCGTCTCGCTCCTGGCCGGCGTTGCCTTCCTGTTGTGCGGCAACGCGCTGCTCGGCACGATGATCCCGCTGCGCGGCCTCCACGAGCATTTCACGCCGGTGATCATCGGCCTGATGGGGTCGTCCTACAATCTCGGCTTCGTGGTCGGCTGCCTCGCCTGCCCCTATCTCATCCTGAGGGCCGGCCACATCCGCGCCTATTCGACGCTGGTATCGCTGGCCGCCGCCACCACGCTGATCCATCCGATGGTGGTCGACCCGCTGGTGTGGATCGGCGCTCGCGCCATCACCGGCTTCTGCCTGGCCGGCCTCTACCTGATCATCGAGAGCTGGCTCAACGACCGCGCCAGCAACGACAACCGCGGCCTGATCATGAGCGTCTACATCGTCGTCAACTTCCTGACGACCACCGCCGGCCAGCTGATGGTGTTGCTGTCGCCCATCGAGCATTTCGAGCTGTTCGCCGCCGCCTCGCTCTTGGTGTCGCTGGCCGTGGTGCCGGTGGCGCTGACCACCTCGGCGCAGCCGGCGCCGATCGCCATCGTGCAGTTCCGGCCGCTTCGTCTTCTGAAGATCGCACCGGTCGGCCTCACCGGCACCTTCATGATCGGCATCGCCAATGGCGCCTTCTGGTCGCTGGTCACCGTATTCGCCATCGGGCGGGGCATGTCGCCCGGCGGCGCGGCCGTCTTCCTGTCGATCGCCGTCATCGGCGGCGCGCTGATGCAGTGGCCGGTCGGCCGGCTGTCGGATGCCGTCGACCGTCGTCTGGTGCTGGCCGGGGTGATGGTGCTGTCGGCGACCGCCAGCCTGTTCACCGTATTGCTGCCGTTCGGCATCAGCGGCCTGTTCGTGATGGCCTTCCTGCTCGGCATGGTTGTGCTGACCAGCTACTCGGTGGCCGCCGCCCATGCCTATGACCGCGCCGAAAAGTCGGCCTATGTCGAGATGGCCACCGGCGTGCTGCTGGCCAACGGCGTCGGCGCGGTGTTCGGGCCGCTGATCGCCTCCTTCGCCATGGAGCGCTGGGGCGACGGCTCGCTGTTCGTGTTCATGGCGATCGTCGAGCTGATGCTGGCCGGCTTCATCGGCCTGCGCTGGCGCATCCGTCCGTCGCGGCCGGACGACCCGAAGGAAACCTTCGAGATCTTCTCCACCGCGCCGGTCGGCGGCGCCATTCCGCCGGAAGCGCCCTCGCCAGACGATCCCATCCTGCAAACGCCGGTGGTGCCGGCTCCCGGGTCGCGAGAACCGGCCGAAGCCGATTCACCCTGACGGGCCTTGCCAAAGTCCGGCTTCTCCCGCACATCAGCGGCATGGCAAAGACCCGCCTCGATCAGCTTCTCGTCGCCCGCGGCCTCGCGGACAGCCGCGCCAGGGCGCGCGACGCCATTTTGCGCGGCCACGTCACCGTCGGCGGCCGGCTGGCCGACAAGCCCGGCCTCAGCGTGGCCGACGATGCCGACCTCGCCATTACCGATCCGGCCGGCGCCTATGTGTCGCGGGCGGCGCTGAAGCTCATCGCCGGCCTCGACCATTTCGGCTTCGGCGTGGCGGGCCGCGACTGCCTCGACGTCGGCGCCTCCACCGGCGGCTTCACGGAGGTGCTGCTCGAACGGGGCGCCGCCCGCGTCGCAGCGCTCGACGTCGGCCATGGCCAGTTGCATCCGCGCCTCGTCGACGACCCGCGCGTCACCAATATCGAGGGCCTGAACGCCCGCGACCTCGCCGCAGGCGACCTGCCCTTTCCGCCCGAGGTGATCGTCTCCGACGTCTCCTTCATCTCCCTGACCCTGGCGCTGCCGCCGGCTCTGGCGCTCGCTCGCCGGCCGGCGGTCGGCGTCTTTCTGGTCAAGCCGCAGTTCGAGGCGGGGCGGCAGGCGATCGGCAAGGGCGGGCTCGTCGACGAGACGACCGGCCGCGATGCGGCAAACCGTGTCCGCGACGCCCTGGACGGCCGTCACGGCTGGCGCGTCCACGATCTCATCGCCTCGCCCATCCTCGGCGGCGACGGCAACCACGAATATCTTCTCGGAGCCAGCCTTGACTGAACTTCTGATCGAACGCCTCGGCCATCGCGGCGATGGCGTCGCCACCGCCGCCGACGGCCGGCCGCTATTCGTGCCCTACGCGCTGGCCGGCGAGACCATCGAGGCCGACATCGAGGGCGGCAGCGCCCGGTTGACGCAGGTCGTCGCCGCCTCGCCCGACCGCATCGATCCGGCCTGCCGGCACTTCGGCACCTGCGGCGGCTGCCTGCTCCAGCATCTCGCCCCTGCCCCTTATGCCGCCTTCAAGCGCCAACTGGTGATCGACGCGCTGGCCGACCGTGGCCTGGCGCCTGAGGTCGGCGAGGCGCGCGTCGTGCCGCCGCAGTCGCGCCGCCGCGCCACCTTCGCCGGCCTCATGGCCGGCCGGCGGCCGCTGGTCGGCTTCAACGAACGCGGCAGCCATCGCCTCGTCGCCATCGAGGAGTGTCCGGTGGTGAGGCCGCAGCTTCTCGACGCCCTGCCGGCGCTGACCGCTCTGACCGGCCTCGTCGCGCCGAGGAAGGGCGGGCTCGACCTTTCCGTGACGCTGACCGCCGGCGGTCTCGACGTGGCGGTGGCCGGCATCGCCGCCCGCGACGTCGAGCGGCTGCGCCTGCCGCTGATCGAGCTTGCGGCACGCTTCGACCTCGCCCGCCTGTCGGCCGGCAACGAGGCGATCGTCGAGCGGCGGCCGGCCGCGATCGACATCGACGGCGTTGCCGTGACGCTGCCGCCGGGCGGCTTTCTGCAAGCCTCCGCGGAGGCCGAGGCGATCATGGGCGAGCTGGTGACGGCCGCCATGCCGCTGAAGGCGAAGCGCGTTGCCGACCTCTTCTCCGGCGTCGGCACCTTTGCCCTGCGTCTTGCCCGCCAGGCCGAGGTGCTGGCCGCCGAAAGCGAAGCCGGCGCCGTGGCGGCGCTCGACCGGGCGGCGCGCGGCATGACCGGCCGCCACCGCATCACCGCCGAGCGGCGCGACCTCGCCCGCCGGCCGTTCGTCGAGAAGGAGCTGGAGAAGATCGACGCCGTGGTGTTCGATCCGCCGCGCGCCGGCGCCGCCGAGCAGAGCCTGTGGCTCGCCCGCTCCAAGGTGCCGACCGTCGTCGCCGTCTCCTGCAATCCGGCGACGCTCGCCCGCGACCTCCGCACCCTGGTCGACGGCGGCTACCGCATCGAAACCGTCACGCCGGTCGACCAGTTCCTGTGGTCGAGCCACGTCGAGGTGGTGGCGGTGCTGCGGCGCTGACGCATCGGCCCGACCGGCGGTACCATGGCCCGGCTGTTGCCGGGCCACCGATGCGTCGCAGGGTCAGGCCAGCGCTTCGGCCGGATCGAGATAGGCGAGGCCGAGGGCGTCGCTCACCGCCTTGTAGGTGATCTTGCCGGCATGGACGTTGAGGCCGTGGGCGAGATGGATGTCGTCGCGGCAGGCGTCCTTCCAGCCCTTGTCCGCCAGCGCCAGCACGAAGGGCAGCGTGGCGTTATTGAGCGCGAAGGTCGAGGTGCGGGCGACGCCGCCCGGCATGTTGGCGACGCAATAGTGGACGACGCCGCTCTCGATATAGGTCGGCGCCGAATGGGTGGTGGCGCGCGAGGTTTCCGAGGCGCCGCCCTGGTCGATGGCGACGTCGACGAAGGCCGAGCCCTTCTTCATCGAAGCGATCATCTGGCGGCTGATCAGCTTGGGCGTGCCGGCGCCCGGCACCAGCACCGTGGAGATGACGAGATCGGCGCCGGCCACCAGTTCGGCCACCGTGTCCCTGTTGGAATGGGCGGTCTTGATGCGCACGCCGAAGGTGGCGATGGCGCGGCGCAGCGCGTCGATCGAGTTGTCGACCAGCGTCACGTCGGCACCCATGCCCAGGGCGACGTGGGCGGCGTTGGTACCGGCGACGCCGGCGCCGAGGATCGCCACCTTGGCCGGCGCCACGCCGGCGACGCCACCGAGCAGGATGCCCATGCCGCCGGCGGCGTTCTCCAGCGCGGCGGCGCCCACCTGCGGCGCCATGCGGCCGGCCACTTCCGACATCGGCGCCAGGAGCGGCAGCGAGCCGTTCGGCGCCGTCACCGTCTCGTAGGCGATGCAGGTGGCGCCGGACTTCATCAGGTCCTCGGCCTGCTCCGGATCGGGCGCCAGATGGAGATAGGTGAACAGCGTCTGCCCCTCGCGCAGCTTCCGGCGCTCGACGGAAAGCGGCTCCTTCACCTTGACCACCATGTCGGCCTTGGCGAAGATTTCGTCGGGCGTGTCGACGATGGCGGCGCCGGCCGCCGCATAGGCGGCGTCGTCGATACCGATGCCGGCACCGGCCTTCTTCTCGATCATCACCTTGTGGCCGGCGGCGACAAGCTCGCGCACCGACGACGGCACGAGGCCGACGCGATCTTCGTGGTCCTTGATTTCCTTCGGCGTACCGACAAGCATTTTTATGTTCCCCTGCAGGTTTTGCCACCGGGTTATTGGCCCCGGTTCGGCATGACGCATATTTGGCCAGCCTTGGCGCAATTTCTTGCAGAGATTCGGCAGACCGGCGAGGAAAATCGGCATAAAATTCGGCCGTCTGCCCCTTGAAACGCAGGAAATTCAACACATGCGCCTCGACGCGACGGATCGTGCGATCCTGACCGCCCTGCAAGACGATGCCCGACCGACAAATGCCGAACTGGCGGATCGGGTTCACCTCTCAGCTTCGGCCTGCCTGAGGCGCACGCGCCTCCTTGAGGAGAGCGGCCTGATCGCCCGCTTCGTCGCCCTCCTCGATCCGCGGATCGCCGGCGTGCCCGGCACCGCCTATGTCTCGGTGACGCTCGACAGCCAGGGCCGCGCCGCCCTCGATCGCTTCGAGGCGGCGGTGCGCGCCATCCCGGAGATCACCGAGTGCTATCTCCTCGCCGGCCAGCACGACTATCTGCTGCGCGTCGTCTATCGCGACGCCGGCGACCTCGAACGCATCCACAGCGAGATCCTGACGCCGATGCCGGGCGTGGTGCGCGTGCAGTCGCAACTGACGCTCCGCACCGTGAAGCGCTCGACCCGGTTGCCGATCTGAGAGCCGTCAGACGCCGACCGCCCCGAACCGCAGGTGCATCCCCGCGTGCCCGGCCGGGCTGGCGCGGCCGTCGAGCACCGTGCGGCCGTCCTTCAGGATCAGCCGGTGGCCGGCCCGGTCGGCGACGGCGGCGATGTCGGCGAGCGGATCGCCGGCAACGACGACGATGTCGGCGGCAAAGCCCTCCCTCAGCCGGCCGCGATCGTCGAGCCGCAGCAGGTCGGCGGCGGTCGCCGTGCCGGCCTTCAGCGCGTCGGCCGGCTTCATCCCGGCGCTTACCATGTGGAACAGCTCCCAGGCGGCATTGCCGTGCGGATTGAAGGGCGTGCCGGTGTCGGCGCCCATGGCGATGCGGCCGCCGGCGTCGTAATAGGCCTTGAAGGACTTGCGGTGGCGCTCGGAGGCCCAGCGCGCCTTCTCCATCGCCCACTCCGGCACGCCGCCGGCGTTGCTCGCCAGGAGGCGCTGGAAGGGCATCAGCGTCGGCACCAGCACGACGTCGCGCGCCAGCATCTCGTCGATGCACTCCTCGTCGAGCAGCACGCCGTGCTCGATGGAACCGACGCCGGCCCGCACGGCGTTGAGCACGCCGGCCGGCGTCATGGCGTGCGAGGCGACCGGCCGGCCGAAGCGGCGGGCCTCGTTCACGCCGGCGGTCATCTCCTCGCAGGTGAACTGGGCGTGCTCCAGCCGGACGCCGGGGGTCAGCACGCCGCCGGTGGCCATCAGCTTGACGCAGTCGCAGCCGGCGTGAATCTGCTCGCGCACCGCCTTCACCACCTCGTCGGGGCCGTCGGCCTGACGGGCGATGAAATAGTTGGTACCGCCGGTCATGCAGATGAACTTGCCGGCGGCGCGCACGGTCGGGCCGAACACCCGGCCGGAATTGAAGGCGTCGCGCACCCGCAATTCGACATGGTCGATGCCGCCAAGATCGCGCAGCGAGGTGACGCCGCCGGCCAGCGACGCCAGCGCATTTTCGAGGCAGCGCAGCGTCAGCTCGACATGGGAGATGCCGGTGACGGCGGCGGCCGGGTTGAGTTCGCCGCCGAGCACCAGATGGGCGTGGCAGTCGATCAGGCCGGGCAGGATGGTCATGCCGGCGGCATCGATCGTCGGGCCGGCATAGCCGGCGAAAGCGGCGCCCGGCGCGATGCGGGCGATGCGGCCGCCCTCGACGAGCAGCGCATGGCCAGCCGGCAGCAGCGCCTCGCCGTCGAAGATCGCCCCGTTGATGAACAGCATCGTCAGCCTCCGGGGATTCCTCAGCGCAGCGGGAACGGCAGGGCACCGTCGCGGCCGGTCTGGGCTCTGTGGCGCAGCTTGTGGTCGGCCAGCACCAGCGCCATCATCGCCTCGCCCACCGGCACGGCGCGGATGCCGACGCAAGGGTCGTGGCGGCCGCGTGTCATCACGTCGACATCCGCTCCGGCCGCCGACACCGAGCGGCGGTCGGTGAGGATCGACGAGGTCGGCTTGACGGCGAAGCGCGCCACCACCGGCTGGCCGCTTGAGATGCCGCCAAGCACGCCGCCGGCGTGGTTGGAGCCGAACAGGATGGCGCCGTCATTGCCCATGCGCATCTCGTCGGCGTTCTCCTCGCCCGACAGCATGGCCGCCGCGAAGCCGTCACCGATCTCGACGCCCTTCACCGCGTTGATCGACATCAGCGCCGACGCGAGGTCCTGGTCGAGCTTGCCGTAGACGGGGGCGCCCCAGCCGGCCGGCACACCCTCGGCGACCAGTTCGATCACCGCGCCCACCGACGAGCCGGCCTTGCGCACGCGGTCGAGATAGGCCTCGAAGCGGGGAACGGCGGCAGCGTCGGGGCAGAAGAACGGATTGTTGCCCACTTCCTGCCAGTCCCAGTTGGCGCGGTCGATTTTCTCGGTACCGATCTGGACAAGGGCGCCGCGCACCGTCACACCGTCGATCACCTTGCGGGCGACGGCGCCGGCGGCGACGCGTGCCGCCGTTTCGCGGGCCGACGAGCGGCCGCCGCCGCGATAGTCGCGGATGCCGTATTTGAGGTCGTAGGCGACGTCGGCGTGGCCGGGGCGATACTTGTCGCGGATGTCGCCGTAGTCCTTGGAGCGCTGGTCGGTGTTGCGGATCATCAGCGAGATCGGCGTTCCCGTGGTGACCGGGCCGCCGGTGCGGTCGTCCTCGAACACCCCCGACAGGATCTCGACGAGGTCGTCCTCGCGCCGCTGCGTCACGAAGCGCGACTGGCCCGGCTTGCGCTTGTCGAGGAAGCCTTGGATGAACTCGGCCGTCAGCGGCAGGCCGGGCGGGCAGCCGTCGACGACGACGCCGAGCGCCGGGCCGTGGCTCTCGCCCCAGGTGGTGATGCGGAAGAGGTGGCCGAAGCTGTTGTGCGACATCGGAGGCCCTGCGGAAAGGGATGCGGCGCCCGCCGCGATGATCGGGCGCGACGATCTGGAATTTCTCTTATGGGGCGCGAGCGCTGCCGTCAAATGCGGGAGACTTTGCCGGCCGGCCGTGCCAGGGTGGCGCGGTCGAATCATCCATTCTCCAGCCTTGCCCATGCCCCGCGCCGCCGCCCTGTCCGCCGATCTCCTCGCCGGCCTCCTTCCCGAAGCCTGCGACCGCCGCATGGAGGAGGACTTCGTCCGCCGCTGGGGCGGCCCGGTGGCCGGCGTCGATGAAGTGGGGCGCGGGCCGCTGGCCGGACCGGTGGTGACGGCGGCGGTGATCCTCACCGACGCGCCGCTGCCCGACGGGCTGATCGATTCCAAGCAGTTGAAGCCGGGTGTCCGCGAGCGGATGTACGAGGCGATCTGTCGCGACCATGTCGTCGCCGTCGCCTCGGCCTCGGCGGCGCGCATCGACGCCATGAACATCCTCGCCGCCAATCTCTGGGCGATGGAACGGGCGGTGCGGTCGCTGGCGCTGCGGCCGGCCGGCGTGCTGGTCGACGGCCGCGACCTGCCGGCCGCGCTGACCGCCGCCGGCTACCGGGGCGCCGCCATCGTCAAGGGCGACGCCCGCGTCGCCGCCATCGCCGCCGCGTCGATCGTCGCCAAGGTGACGCGCGACCGCATGATGGCGCTCTACGCCGCCGAATTCCCCGGCTACGGCTTTGCGACCAACGTCGGCTACGGCTCGGCCGAGCACCTCCGGGCGCTCGGCCAACTCGGCCCGACGCCGATCCACCGCAAGAGCTTCCGCCCGGTGCGCGACTGCATTGAGGCGCGCGGGGCGGGACAGCGGCCATGAAAAAGGGGCCATGCGGCCCCTTGTTCCTTATCGCCCGAAGACAACGGCGGCTCAGCCGAAGTGCGCCTTCACCTCGTCGATGCCCTTGGAGATCAGCTCGGCGGCGACCTCGCCCTGCGCCTTCTCGGCCAGGAGCTTGCGCGAGGCGGCAATCGCCATGTCGATGGCCACGGCGCGCACCTCGGAGACGGCCGCCGCCTCGGCGTGGGCTATCTTCAGTTCGACGGTGCGGGTGCGATGCTCGATCAGCTCCTTCAGCGCCACCTCGGCATCGGCCGTCATGCGCTTGGCCTCGGCCTCGGCATGGGCGATGATCTCGGCGGCGTCCCGTTCGGCAATGACGCGCTTCTGCTGATATTCGGCGAGCAGCGCTTCGGCTTCCTTGCGCAGCCGCTGCGCCTCGCCGAGTTCGGCGGTGACCGCCGCCGCCCGCTGGTCGAGCAGGCGACCGATCCGGCCGAACACGCCGAAATAGGCCAGCACGCCGAAGAACAGGATGAGACCGACGAAGGCCCAGGTGGTGTTGTCGAACATCGAGACCTCCCTCAGTGCCGGCCGGACGAAACGGCGGTAACGGCGGCGACGGCCTCGTCGCGGCTGATCCTGCCCATCAGCGCCTCGACGACCGCCTCTGTCGTCTCGGTGGCGATGATCGCGACGTGATCGAGAGCGATCCTCTTGACGTCGTCGATATGCTTCTCGGTGTCGGCCAGCTTGTCGTTGAGCAGCGCCTCGGCGGCGTGGCGCCGGCCGTCGATCTCGTGGGAGACCCTGGTGCGCGTCTCATGGGCGATGGCGTTGGCCTTGGCACGGGCGGCGGCCAGCGCCGCCTCGTAGGAGGCGATGGCAGCGTCGGTCTCGGCCTTGGCCTTCTCGGCCTCGACGAGATCGCTGGCGATCCTGGCGGCGCGCGCCTCCAGGATGCCGGCGATCTGCGGGATGACCTTCTTCGACATCAGGACGTAGAGCGCGATGAAGACGATGGCCAGCCAGAACAGCTGCGAGGGGAAGGTCGACGGGTCGAAGGGCGGGAAGGTGCCGCCGTGCTCGCCGCCTTCGTGGGCCACCGTGGCGACGGCGTCCGGCGCATGGCCGCCTTCCGTCGGGACGGTCGCTTGTTCCTGTGCGTTGGCTTGGCTGATGAACCAGGTCATCGGCGCTCGGGCTCCCATGGCTGAAAACATCGAGACGGCGCCCGGCGGGTGACGTTCACCTCGCGAGGCGCCGGCTTCATCTCGACCGGCGGGCCACGGAGGCCCGCCTCGGCATCGTCCGGTCAGACGGCGTAGAGCAGCAGCAGGGCGATCAGCAGCGAGAAGATGCCGAGCGCCTCGGTGACGGCGAAGCCGAAGATCAGGTTGGTGAACTGACCCTGGGCAGCCGACGGATTGCGCAGCGCGCCCGACAGGTAGTTGGCGAAGATGTTGCCAACGCCCACGCCGGCACCGGCGATTCCGATCGTGGCGAGACCAGCGCCGATGTACTTTGCGGCTTCAGCTTCCATTGTAACGCTCCTTGAGAAAACAAAGACCTGGGATGGGTTCGATGGGGTTGAGCTTCGTCGATCCGCTCTCAGTGCCCCGGATGCAGGGCGTCGTTGAGGTAGATGCAGGTGAGGATCGTGAAGACATAGGCCTGGAGGAAGGCCACCAGGAATTCGAGGGCGGTGAGACCGATCACCATGATCAGCGGCAACAGGGCGCCGAGGAAGCCGAAGGCGCCGAGGCCGGTCAGCGTCACCACGAAGCCGGCGAACACCTTGAGGGTGATGTGGCCAGCCAGCATGTTGGCGAACAGACGGACGGCGAGGCTGAGCGGCCGCGACAGGAAGGAGATCACCTCGATGGCGGTGACCAGCGGCAGGATCAGCACCGGAATGCCCTTGGGCACGAACAGCTTCAGGAAACGGGTGCCGTTCTTGTAGAAGCCGTAGATGGTCACCGTGAAGATCACCAGCAGCGCCAGCGCCGCCGTGACGACGATGTGCGAGGTGACCGTGAAGAAGTAGGGAATCATGCCGAACAGGTTGGCGACCAGCACGAACATGAACAGCGAGAAGACCAGCGGCAGGAAGCGCAAGCCCGCCTCGCCGGTGGTGTCGCGCAGCGTCTTGACGACGAATTCGTAGGACAGCTCGGCCACCGTCTGCGCCCGGCCGGGCACCACGGCCCGCGACGAACTGCCCCACAGCAGCACCAGCGCGATGACGGCGAGCGTCAGCACCATGAACAGCGAGGAGTTGGTGAAGGAGACGTCGTAACCACCGATTTTGATGTCGACGAGCTTATGGATGCCGAACTGATGGATGGGATCGGTTCTTACGTCAGCCACCTTGTTGAAGCTCCCTCGCTCGATCTCGCCCGCGCCGGCCCGCCGGGGCCGGAAAATTCACTCGTCGTCCGTCTTGCCGCTGGTTCCGCCCGAAAACGGATCGGCCGCCCTGCCCGTCGAACGCAGGATGTTGAGCACGCCGGCAGCGAAGCCCAGCAGCAGAAAGACGATCATGCCCCAGGGCGACGTGCCGAAGAGCTGGTCGATGGTATAGCCGATCACGAAGCCGACGATGACGCCGGCCACGAACTCGGAGCCGATCTTCATCGCCTGTCCGAAGCCGGAAAACCCCGGCCCTCGCGGGCCGCCACCCTGAGGTTCGGACGGAGCGCGCCGCACATTGGCCAGCTTCTCTCCCAGCGCCTTCAGGCGGGGATCGCGGCTGGCCTCGTCCGGCCGTTCATCATCCTGACCCATCGGCGGCATCCTCGAAAGCGTGGTCGCCAAGGCCCTGCTAGATCGGGGTAATCCCTGATTTGGCCGGCACCATAGTGTTCACACGGATGCCTGTCAAGATTGCCAGCGGACCATACATTTCATTGATTTCCATACCATTTCCCGAACCGGAACCATACCCCGCACCCCACTAAGACCTTAGTCGACGTCGGCGTAATCGATTAAGCTGCCTTCGCCTCGCAACAGCGTGGAAAAGCCCGGCCCGCTTCAACTCGCCTCGCGGAAGGATTCGGCGGTTTCCAGATCGACGGACACCAGCTGCGACACGCCGCGCTCGGCCATGGTGACGCCGAACAGCCGGTTCATGCGCGCCATGGTGATGGGATTGTGGGTGATCACCACGAAACGGGTCTCGGTGGAGCGGGCCATTTCCTCAAGGAGGTCGCAATAGCGCTCGACGTTGGCGTCGTCGAGCGGCGCATCCACCTCGTCGAGCACGCAGATCGGCGCGGGATTGGTGAGGAAGACGGCGAAGATCAGCGCCATGGCGGTCAGCGCCTGCTCGCCGCCGGACAAGAGTGTCATGGTCTGCGGCTTCTTGCCCGGCGGCCGGGCGAGGATTTCGAGGCCGGCCTCCAGCGGGTCCTCGGCATCGACCAGCTGCAATTCGGCGGTGCCGCCGCCGAACAGATGCACGAACAGCCGCTGGAAATGAGCGTTGACGATGCCGAAGGCGTTGAGCAGCCGCTCGCGCGCCTCGCGGTTGAGATTCTGGATGCCCTGGCGCAGCCGGCGGATCGCCTCGATCAGATCCTCGCGCTCGTTGACCAGCGTATCCAGCCGCTCCTCCAGCTCGGCCTGTTCGGTCTCGGCCTGGAGGTTGACGCCACCGAGCTTGTCACGCTCGACACGCAGGCGTTCGAGGCGGGTCTCGATGCCGGCGACATCCGGCAGCGGCGCCGCCTCGTCGATCTCGGCGAGCTGGCGCAGGGCATAGATCGGTGCGTCGAAGCGGTCGCGGATCTCGCCGGCATATTCCTCAAGCCGCTGTTTGACGGCGGAGAGCCGCTCCTCGGCGCGTACCCGGCCCTCGCGGATGGTCGAGAGGCGCGAAAGCGCCTCGGCGGCGGCGCGGTCGGCGTCGCCGGCCTCGATCTCGCGCGCCCGCAGACGGTCCGACGCCTCGGTTGCCGCCGTCTCGGCCTCGCCGATCGCCCGCATCAGGCCGCGCCGGGCCTGGACGATCTCGTCGGGGCGGTCGATCAGCTCGGCCCGCTCGTCCTCGACCTGGGCGAGACGGTCGTCCAGCTCGTCGAGATGGGCGGCGGCGCGACGGACGCGGTCGCCCCAGCCGGCCCGCTCGCGGTCGATGGTTTCCCGGCGGCGGCCGCGCAGTTCGCCCTCGCGGCGGATCAGGTCGACGGCGGCGCGCGCCTCGGAGAAACGGGCGCGCATCTCGGCCGCGTCCATGCGCAGCGCCTGCACGCGGACAGCCAGTTCGGCGGCGTCGGCGAGGTCGGCGTAGCGCTCCTCGGCCTCGGCCTTGCGGGCGGCGAGGTCTTCGGCGTCGATCGCGAGGCGTTCGCGCTGGCCGGCGGCGGCGGCGCGGCGGGCCACCGTTTCGGCCAGAGCCCGCTCGGCGAGCAGCAGGCCGTCGCGGGCGGCGGTAGCGGCGCGTTCGGCCGCCTTCACCGCCTCGCGGGCGGCGCGCTCCTCGGCTTCGGCTTCGCGCAGGCGCGCCTCAGCGCCGTCGAGCACCAGGCGACGGGCGGCGCAGAGGCCGGCTGCCGTGTCGCGCAGGGCGTCGATCTCGGCAAGGCGGTTACGGGCGGCAAGGCGGCCGGCGGCGATGGTCGGCGCATCGGCGGCGGCGGCATAGCCGTCCCAGCGCCAGAGGGCGCCGTCGAGCGTCACCAGCATCTGGCCGGCAGCGAGCCGCGGCTGCAGCCGCGCTGCCTCCTCGGCCTTGACGACGCCGATCTGGCGCAGCCGGCGGCGGATGAGGTCGGGGCCCTCGACATATTTCGACAGCGGCGGCACGCCGTCGGGCAGCGGCGGATCGTCGGCGCCATCGCCGGGCATGGTCCAATAGGCCGGGGCGCGGTCGTCCATCGGCGCCTCGATGTCCTCGCCGAGCGCGGCGGCCAGTGCCGTCTCGAAACCCTTCTGCGGCGTCAGGCGATCGACCAGCGGCGGGAACAACTGGCCGTGCTCGATGTCCAGCATCCTGGCCAGCGTGCGCGCCTCGGTGTCGAGCTTCTGCAACTCGCGCTCGGCCTCGGCGAGCGGGCCGGTGGCGGCCAGCCGTTCCGCCTCGGCGGCGGCGCGGCCGGCCTCGGCGGCGGCGACCGCTTCCTCGGCCTCGAATACGCCGGCGGCGGCATATTCCACCTCCTCGCGGGCGGCGGCGATGGCATCGTCGGCGTCGAGCCGGTCGTCGAGTTCGGCAAGTTCGGCGTCGAGCGCTTCGAGGTCGCCGAGCATGCGGTCGAGCCGGACGCCGGCCTCGCGGATTTCGCGCTCCAGCGCGCCGCGCAGAGCGGCTGCCTCGGCCTCGGCGGCGGTGGCGGCGGCAAGATCGGCGTCGACGGCGGCGAGGCGGCCGGCGATGTCGGCGACCTGCGCCTCGGCCTCCGCCCGGCGCTCCTCCTCGGACAGCGCTTCGGCGGCCAGCGCCTCGGCCTCGTCGGCAAGGGCGGCCAGCCGCTCGTCGTTCTCGGCCACCAGCGCCGCCTCGCGGGCGCGGTCGCGGGCGATCTCCTCGGCGCGGCGGGTGAGTTCGGCCAGCCGCTCGCGGGCGCGCCGCTCCTCGGCTTCCGATTCGGCCAGCGCGATCCGGAGCCGTTGCAGCGCGGCGGCGGTCTCCACCGCCCGGTCGCGCAGCGCCGGCAGCTCGGCGGCGACGATCGCCTGCCGGCGCACCGCCTCCGTCTGGGCGGACTGGGCGTCGGCGACGGCGCCGAAGCTGTCCTTCATCTGCGCCTCGGCCTCTTCCACCTGAGCGGCGAGGTCGCCGAGCCTGAGGAAGCCGACGGTGGCCTCGGCCTTGCGGATGTCGGCGGAGAGGTTGCGGTAGCGCGCCGCCTGCCGGGCCTGTTTGCGCAGCCCTTCGAGCCGGGCCTCGATCTCGCGCAGCACGTCCTCCATGCGCGTGAGATTGGTCTCGGCGGCCTTGAGGCGCAGCTCGGCGTCGTGGCGGCGGGAATGCAGGCCGGAAATGCCGGCCGCCTCCTCCAGAATGGTGCGGCGCTGGGTCGGCTTGGCGGCGATCAGTTCGCCGATCTGGCCCTGCCGCACCATGGCCGGCGAGCGGGCGCCGGTCGAGGCGTCGGCGAACAGCAGTTGCACGTCGCGGGCGCGCACCTCCTTGCCGTTGATGCGGTAGGCGGAGCCGGACTGCCGCTCGATGCGGCGGGTGACTTCGAGGAGGTCGGCGTCGTTGAAGGCGGCCGGCGCGGTGCGCTGGTCGTTCCTGAGCACCAGCGTCACCTCGGCGGCATTGCGGGCCGGCCGCTTGCCGGAGCCGGAGAAGATGACGTCGTCCATGCCGGAGGCGCGCATCGCCTTGTAGGAGCTTTCGCCCATCACCCAGCGCATGGCTTCGACGAGATTGGACTTGCCGCAACCGTTGGGTCCGACCACACCAGTGAGGCCGGGTTCGATGACGAACTCGGAGACATCCACGAAGGACTTGAAGCCCTGTATCTTCAGCCGCTCGAACTGCATCGGTGTTCCGCTTCGTCGCCACTCTATTCGTAGAGTGGGGCCGGACGATGGACCACCATATCATGAAGGCCGCGACACCGCCCCGGCAAGAGGCACGGCATCGCGGCCTTGTTGATATCCGCCCGTTATCACCAGATCAGAGCAGCGCGTCGATCTTGGCCGACATCTCGTCGACCGACAGGAAGCCCACCTCGCGCTTGCCGTTGATGAAGAAGGTCGGCGTGCCGGTGATGCCGAACTCGTCGGCGCCGCGCTTCCTCGTCTCGTTGATGGCGTCGAGCAGCTTCTGGTCGGTCAGCGTCGCGTCGAAAGTGGCGGGCGAGTAGCCGAACTGCTTGGAGACGTTGCGCAGGCCGGTAAGCGGGTCCTCGACGAAGGCCCATTCGCCCTGCGTCTTGAACAGGCGCGATACCACATCGAAATACTTGCCGCCCGGCGCGTTGCGGGCCAGCATGAAGCCGGCGGCGGCCAGCGGATCGAGCGGGAACTCGCGCAGCACGAAGTACACCTTGCCGGTGTCGATGTACTTGGCCTTGATCTCGTCGAAGGTCTTGTTGTGGAAGTCGGCGCAGTGGCTGCAGGTCATCGACATGTACTCGACGATCTTCACCTTGGCGTCGGGGTTGCCGAGCGCCATGTCGGGCAGCACGCCCGGCTTCATCAGCGCGGTCTCATCGACGGTGGCTGACGGCTCCTGGGCAAGGGCGAGGCCGGGGAAGGACGCCAGAAGGGCGAGCCCTGCCGCGGCAACGGCGGTGGTCACAAGGAAGCGGCGGCGGTTCAACATGGCGTTCCCTTTCGGATAACCGGTCCCATCGGTCCGTCATTGGCGGCAAATTATGGCAAGGCCGCGTCATTGGAAAGAGGATGTTTTTCGGCCCGCTCAGCGGCGGTCGCCGGCAACGGCGCGGCCGAGCCGCTCGACCGCCGCCTTGAGGCCGTCGTCGGCGATGCCGGCGGCGAGCGTCCGTACCTTCGCCTCAGCCTCCGGGGAGAGCGGCGCCGGCTTCGGCCGCGGCTTCGGCCCGACCTTGACCGGCGGCAGTTGCAGCGGCCGGATACGGCCGACGACGCGGTAGCCGAAGAAGGTGTTGATGCGCTCGATGATCAGCGGCGCCTCCAGCGACAGACGCATCGCCGCCGCGCCCGAGCAGCGCACGGTGAGCACCGCCGGCTCGTGCGTCTCCTCTTCGATCAGCCCCTTGGGCCGGCGCGGCCAGGTGAGCTGATCGGGCGCCGTGGTGTCGGCATAGGCGGGGCCGACGATATCCGGCCAGTGGGCGACGAGGTCGAGCGTGGCGAAGCCGCGCTTGCGGCAGGCGGCACCGAGCGGCGCGGCGATGATGTCGGCAAGCGGCCGCACCCCTTTGTAGACGAAAGCCGGTTTCTTGAGGCGCGCCATCTGGTATGGAACCTCCATCGTTCCCGCTCAGGCTCAGGTTATCCCACATGCCGGCGCCGTCCGCCACCGCCCTTCTCGACTGGTACGACGTTCATGCCCGCCGCCTGCCCTGGCGGGTGCCGCCGGAGGAGCGGGCGCTCGGCGTCGTGCCAGACCCCTATCGCGTCTGGCTGTCGGAGGTCATGCTGCAACAGACGACGGTCGCCGCCGTCAAGGGCTATTTCCTCGATTTCCTCGAACGCTGGCCGACGCTTCCCGATCTCGCCGCCGCGCCGCGCGAGGCGGTGATGGCCGCCTGGGCCGGGCTCGGCTACTACTCGCGCGCCCGCAATCTCAAGGCCTGCGCCGAGGCGGTGGCGCGCGATCACGGCGGCCGCTTTCCGGAGACGCCGGAGGGCCTCGCCGCCCTGCCCGGCATCGGTCCCTACACGGCGGCGGCCATTGCCGCCATCGCCTTCGACGCGCCGGCCGCCGTGGTCGACGGCAACGTCGAGCGGGTGGTCGCCCGCCTCAACGCGCTGGAAACGCCGCTGCCGGACGCCAAGCCGGAGATCCGCCGTCTGACCGCGACGCTGACGCCCGACGTCCGGCCCGGCGACTTCGCACAAGCCATGATGGACCTCGGCGCCACCATCTGCACGCCGAAGCGGCCGGCCTGCGCCCTCTGCCCGTGGTCGGAACCCTGCCTCGCCCGCCGGCGCGGCGATCCCGACACCTTCCCCCGCCGCAAGGCCAAGGCCGAGCGGCCGACCCGCCATGGCGTCGCCTTCGTCGCCCGCCGCCACGACGGCGCGCTGCTGGTGCGCCGCCGCCCCGACAAGGGCCTGCTCGGCGGCATGCTGGAGGTGACGGGCGGCGACTGGCGTGAGGGCGCCGCCCCCGAGGCCACGCCGCCGTTTGCCGCCGCCTGGCGGGACGCCGGCACGGTCGAGCATACCTTCACCCATTTCCATCTGGTGCTGTCGGTGCAGGCGGCCGAGGTCGGCGACCGGCCGCCGCCCGACGGCTGCTTCTGGCTGGCCGCCGCCGACGTGGCCGGCGAAGCACTGCCCACGGTGATGCGGAAGGTGGTGGAGGCGGCGACGGGCAAGCCGGCACGAAAAGCTGCGGCACGCCCGGCAAGCGGGCCGAAAAAAGGCAGCAGCAACCGCTGAGTGGCGGAAATCCGCCAATTTGCGACCATGGTCGCATGAATGTTTACTTGGAAATTAACGGCTTCGGTGTCATATTTATTGATATAGGGGCATGGCCCGAAAGTCATTTGATCGGCCGGCACCGGGTTGGGCTAACCCGATGCGGAGAGGTTGGACGGAAGCGATTTTCAAGGGCGGGAAAGCCCGGACGCCGAACGGCATGGGTTAGTACAAGTGCCGAGTTTCGGTCATCGGTAAAAGAAATGGCTCTCTGACCGGTTCGGAGGGCCTTCTTTTTTGCCTCGGCGTGCCCTGCCGGCTCAGGCACCGGCGGCGGCGAGTTCGCCGCGGATGCGGCCGCGCAGCTCGTCGATCAGCACCAGCCTATCCTTTTCCTCGACATGCCAGTAGGTCCAGCCGTTGCAGGCTTCGAGCCCTTGCAGCGCGGCGCCAACCTTATGGATCGAGCCGGCAATGGCTCCGGCGGCGATCGAGCCGTCGGCGCGGACGATGGCGGCGTGCCGGCGGCGGGCGTCGTGGAGCTTGTCGCCCGGCCGGATCAGTCCGGCCTCGATCAGCGAGCCGAAGGGAATGCGCGGCTCGGCCCGACGCGGCATGACCACGGCAAGACCGTCGTCGGGCGCTCGCTCGACCGAGGCGATGCGCGCTTTCGCGAACTCGGCATAGGTGCTGTCGCGCTCGATGCCGACGAAGTGCCGGCCGAGCTTCTTCGCCACGGCGGCCGAGGTACCGGTGCCGAGGAAGGGATCGAGCACCACGTCGCCGGGCTTGGACGACGACATCAGCACGCGCCAGAGCAGCGCCTCCGGCTTCTGGGTCGGATGGACCTTGTCGCCATCGGCGGTCTTCAGCCGCTCGCCGCCGGTGCAGATCGGCAAGAGCCAGTCGGAGCGCATCTGGAGATCGTCGTTGAAGGCCTTCATGGCCTCGTAATTGAAGGTGATGCCCTTGGCCTCCCGGTCGCGCGACGCCCAGATCAGCGTCTCGTGGGCGTTGGTGAAGCGCTTGCCCTTGAAGTTGGGCATCGGGTTGGCCTTGCGCCAGATGATGTCGTTGAGCGTCCAGAACCCGAGGTCCTGCATGATCGCTCCGACGCGGAAGATGTTGTGGTAGGAGCCGATCACCCAGAGGGTGCCGGAGGGCTTCAGCACGCGGCGGCAGGCCATCAGCCAGGCGCGCGTGAAGGCGTCATAGGCCGAAAAGCTCTCGAAGCGGTCCCAGTCGTCGTCGACGGCGTCGACCTTCGACTGGTCGGGACGGGTGAGGTCGCCGCCGAGCTGCAGGTTGTAGGGCGGATCGGCGAAGATCAGGTCGACCGACGCCTTGGGCAGGCGCTCCAGCGCGGCGACGCAATCGCCGACGATGACGCTGTCGAGCCAGTCGGGCGCCGATGCGGCAGGGGAGTGGAGAGAAACCTCGGACGACGACGTCCGCCGACGCAGAACACTCATGGCTCTCCCACTCCGACGCAAAACAGACAGGTGGGGGTCTACACGCCCCTGCCGGAAACCAATCTCCACCGGCAGGGTAAATTCGAAGTTAAGCGGCGGAAGTCGCCATTGATTAATTATTTCAATGGTTTGTTAACCTTGCAAACGGCGCCGGCCGCCGCGGTCCTCCGCTCACTCCCGCCAGAGGAAGTCGCGTTTCCCGATGGGCATGCCGAGATGACGCAGGATGTCGTAGGCGGTGGTCAGGTGGAAATAGAAGTTGGGAACGGCAAAACCCTGGAGATAGTCGATCGCCGGCATCTCCAGCGTTTCATGGCGCATCTTCAGCGTGACGGTCGTCGCCTCGCGGCCGTTGACGGCCTCGGCCGGCACCGAAGCCACGAAGGCCAGCGTCTTGTCGATGCGGGCGTAAAGCTCGGCGAAGCTCTCTTCGGTGTCGGGGAAGGAGGGAACGTCGAGGCCGGCGAGGCGGGCCATGGCGCCCTTGGCATGGTCGGTGGCGATCTGCACCTGCCGCTTCAGGTCGAACATGTCCGGAGCGAGGCGGGCGCCAAGCACCGCCTCCTCGGAGAGCCCGCGCGCGGCATATTCCGCCTCGCCGATCTTCAGCAGATGGACGAGGGACTTGAGGCGCGCGGTGAAGACCGGCGCGGCGATGGCGTGAAGTTCGATGGTCATGGGGTTCCTTCCGGCTGGACGGGAGGCTTCTGTCCGGCGCCCCGCGTTCGCAAGCGTGTCTAGCCGGCGGCGCCACGGCGCACCAGTCAACTCTCGGAGAGGATGTCAGCCGCGCTGGCCGGTGAGCCCGGCGACGAGACCGACCGGCAGGCGCACGGCGAGCAGCAGCGCGGCCAGCGCGCCGGCAAGGCCGCCACCAGCCACCGTGTCGCCCTGGCCGTCGGCGATCACCCGCACGGCCGGCGCCCTGAGGCGGACGAGGCGGCGACGCCCGACGCGGCGGACCAGATCGACGCCGGCCAGACCGTCGCGCCGGCGGAAGCCGCCAAGCTCGCGGAAATAGGCGCGGGAAATGATCAGCCCTTGGTCGGGATGGGTCATGCCGGCACAGCGGCCGAACAGCCGCCGCAGGTAGTATTTCAGGCTGCCGCCGAGCGTGTCGTCGTCGGAGGCGAGGCGGAAGACGGCGGCGAAGCGGGCATCGCCGTGCCGGAGGCGGCGCTCGAACGCTGCCTGGAAGTCATTCTCCCAGCCGGCGTCGAGCAGTACGCCGGGGCGCAGGAACATCAGGAACTCGCCACGCCGGGCGGTGGCAGCGCCAATGGCGCAGCGCGCCCAGGCGCCGCCGGTGCCGGAAATCATCTCGCAGCCGGTCCCTTCGGCAACGAGGCGGGTCTGGTCCTCCGAACCGCCGTCGACCACCACCACCTCGCGCACGGTGCCGTCGGCGGCGCCACCGATCAGCGTCGAGAGGGTGCGAACGAGGGCTTCCTCGCTGTTCCGAGTGGGTATGATGACCGAGATCATACTTTCGTTCTAGCGGGTTTCACGGAGAAGCGCGAGCCCGTCCGAATGCGGAGCCGGTTTTTGTTTCCGGCATCGATCACCGATGGGCTTCCGCTCCCACTCTGTCTTGCGCGGGAGCGGCGAGGCGCCCGCTCCGTCAGGCCGGCGCACCATACGACGCCGCGGATGCCGGACGCCGCGGCTTCGGCAATCCCCTTCACAGGCCGATTCGCCGGTGGATGCACCGAAGAATGTTCTTGACCTGTTCCCATATGCGCATAAGATCAAATCATGAACATCGCCTGTCAGCACCCTCTTGAGCCCCTTCTGACGCCGGAGATCGCCGACGCGGCGGTCGCCGCCGCCCGCCGGCGCGGCCGGGGCGCCGGCATCAACCCATCGGGCCGCTTCGAGGCCTATGCCCGTACCGTGTTCGACGACGGCTGGGGCGACGGCGAGGAACTGCCGCCGTTCCGGACGACGGTGCAGACCGAGCAGGCTCGTTCGGTGATCACCCGCAACGACAGCCCGGACATCGCCTTCGACCGTTCGCTCAATCCCTATCGCGGCTGCGAGCACGGCTGCGTCTACTGCTACGCCCGGCCGAACCACGCCTATCTCGGCCTGTCGCCGGGGCTCGATTTCGAGAGCCGGCTCTATGCCAAGATCAATGCCGCCGAGGTGCTGGAGCGCGAACTGGGCGCGCCGTCCTACCAGCCGAAGGTGATCGCCATCGGCACCGCCACCGACGCCTACCAGCCGATCGAGAAGGAGCAGAGGATCACCCGGCGGGTGCTCGAAGTGCTGGCCAAGACCCGGCATCCGGCACTGATCATCACCAAGTCGGCCCTGGTGTTGCGCGACCTCGACATCCTGCAGCCGATGGCCGCCGAGGGCCTCGTCAAGGTGGCGATCTCCATCACCACGCTCGACCGCCGGCTTGCCCGAGCCATGGAGCCGCGCGCCTCCAGCCCGCAACGCCGTCTTGAAGCCATCCAGAAGCTCAGCGCCGCCGGCATTCCGGTCGGCGTGATGATGGCGCCGGTCATCCCGGCGGTCACCGACAGCGAGATCGAGCGCATCCTGGAGGCGGCCCACACCTTCGGCGCCCGCGAGGCCGGCTACGTGCTGCTGCGCCTGCCGCTGGAAGTGTCGGAAATCTTCCGCGAGTTCCTGCTGCGCGAGCTGCCCGACCGCTACCGGCACGTCATGAACGTCCTGAAGTCGATGCGCGGCGGCAAGGACTATGACGCCGAATGGGGCAAGCGCATGCGCGGCACCGGTCCCTACGCCTGGCAGCTCGGCCGTCGCTTCGAACTGACCGCCAAGCGCCTCGGCCTCAACAAGCAGCGGCTGAAGCTCGACACGACGAAGTTCCTGAAGCCCGGCAACGGTGGCGTGCAGCTCAGCCTGTTCTGAGGAAGGACGCGGGTGGGTGCCGCTCGTCATGCGGCGGGTAACGGCATGGCGGATTGTTGCATATAGGCTTTCTCCGTCATGGTCCGCGCTGGATGGACCATCCCGGGACGAAAAGGCGCCCTGCATCGGCGCGGCAATCCATCCGTCCCGAGATTCTCCGCTTCATGCGGAGGACGGCGGGATTTATGCGCGCTTTTCGGCACCGAGCCCGCCAAGAGGGAGCGCTTCCGGCAGCAGTTCCGCGTCAACGCCCTTGACGCCCCTCCCCGTCCCCGACACTTCTGAAGTCGGGTGGATGATCGGCGGGAGACGAGGATGAGACTCTTCGGCGGCGGTGCGGCAGAATTCGACTGGAAGGAGCTGAAGGCGCCTGAGATCGACGACTTCGAGGCGATGGCCGCCGAGGCCTATGCCGCCCTGCCCGCCGACTTCCGGGCGCTGACCGGCGAGATCGAAATCCGCGTCTCCGACTTCCCCGACGAGGACGTCGTCAAGGAGATGGAACTCGAAAGCGACTTCGACATCCTCGGCCTGTTCGTCGGTACCGGCCTCGCCCACGATGCCGCCGTGCCGGAGACCGGCCGCCTGCCCAACCGCGTCTGGCTCTATCGCCGCCCCATCCTCGACTATTGGGCCGAGCACGAGGAGAAGCTGGGCGACATCGTCAGCCATGTGCTGGTCCACGAGATCGGCCATCATTTCGGCCTCAGCGACGACGACATGTACGGCATCGAGGACGAGACGCCGTGACCGACACGCGCACCTTGCGCATCCTCGAACCGGCGCCCGGCGTGTTCGCCTATTATGACGGCCGCGTGGCGGGCGTGCGGCTGCATTCGCCGGCCGACAACTGGCTCGACGACGGCGCCTACGCGCTCGGCATCGCCTCCTATGCGATTGTCGGCGGCAACGAGGCCGTCGTCTTCGACAGCCACATCTCGCTCGACCATGCCCGCCGCGTCCGGAGCCATCTCGAAGGGCTCGGCGTCAGCCGCTTCACGCTGGTGCTCAGCCACGCCCACGACGACCACGTCGCCGGCAACGCCGTGTTCGCCGACGGACCGATCGTCGCCCATCGACTGACGCGCGAGGCGCTTCTCGCCAACCGGGACAAGCTGGAAAGCGCCGACCCGCCGATCAAGCCGCTGGTGCTGCCGACGGATATCTTCGACGACGGGCTGACGCTCGCCGCCGGCGGCCGCACGGTCGAGGCGCTGCATTTTGCCATCCACAGCGCCGACGGCGTGGTGCTGCGGCTGCCCGACGCCGGCCTGCTCCTGGCCGGCGACGTCGTCGAGGACACCGTCACCTACATCTCCGAGCCCGAGCACACGCCGACGCATATCGCCGAACTCAGCCGTCTCGCCGCCCTGCCCGTCCGGCGCATCCTGCCGGCCCACGGCGACCCGCAGCGCATTGCCGCCGGCGGCTATGACGTCGGCCTGATCGATGCCAACCGCGACTATCTCCGGCGGCTCGTCGCCGGCGAGGGACGGGACGGCGCGCCGCTCGCCGCCTTCGTCGCGGCCGACATCGCGGCCGGCCGCATCGGCTATTTCGCGCCCTACGAGGCGGTTCATCAGGCCAACATCAAGGCGCTGGCGGCGGTCGGCCTGTAAGCCTCAGCCCTTCAGGGCGCTGGCGTTCTCCGTCACCCAGGCGGCGACGCCGCGGGCCGGATGGCCAGTCAGCGCCGGCACGTCGTCGGTGACGGCAGCCGCCCAGCCCTCGCGCACCGGATGGAAGATCGAGGCGAGGAAGCGGGCATAGACCTCGGGCACGCCGGCGCCCATCAGGTTGTCGACGAAGGCGTCGTCGTCGATCGCCACATAGGTGACCGGCCGGCCGATTCCCGAGGCAATCAGCGCGGCGGCCTCGGCATAACCGAGCGCTTCCGGCCCAGTGAGGTTGAAGGCCCGGCCGTCGAAGCGGTCGCTGGTCAGCGCGGCCACGGCGCTGTCGGCGATGTCCCGCACGTCGATGAAGCTCGACTTGCCGTCGGCGGCCGGCAGGGCGATGACGCCGCCGGCGTCGATGCCGGCCTTCCAGAAGGTGAGGAAATTGTCGGTGAACCAGTTGGGCCGCAGGATGACGTAGGGAACACCGGATTTCTCCAGCGCGATCTCCACCTGGCGGTAGGGAATGGAATCGTCGGCGTCGACACCGAACACCGACTGGAACACCACCTTGACGCCACGCGTTGCCGCCGCCTCGATCAACGGCAGGAGCAGCGCCTTCGCTTCGGTGTAGCCGGTCGGCAGCAGGACGAAGGCGCGGTCGACGCCCTCGAAGGCGGTCGGGAAGGTCATGGGGTCGACGATGTCGAACACGACGCCTTCGGCGCCCTCGACCGGCTCGCCACGGCGCGACGCCGCCTTGACGGCCTCGCCCCTGGCGACCAGCGCCTTGACCAGCGGACGCCCGACGTTGCCGGTGGCGCCGAGAACCAGAATCTTGCCAGCCATATCGAAACTCCTTAGTATCAATTGGAAACCTTGTTTCGCTCCGGAACATAGTCAATCCATGAAACCACGAAAAGAAGGCACTTTCCGGTCACCTGGTTTCCCCATGGAAACCGCCGGCAGCACGAGCATGACCTATCCTTACGACGTCTTCGACGACCGCTGCCCGACGCGCATGATGCTCGACCGGCTGGCCGACAAATGGGCGCTCCTGGTGCTGGACCGGCTGGACGGCGGGCCGGTGCGCTTCAACCGCCTCCGGCGCGACGTCCGCGGCATTTCCCAGAAGGTGCTGTCGCAGACGCTGAAGCGGCTGGAACGCGACGGGTTGGTCGATCGCACCGTCCACCCCACCGTGCCGGTGAGCGTCGAATATGCCCTGACGCCGCTCGGCCGCACGCTGACCGAGACGGTGGCCGCCTTCGCCCATTGGGCCGAGCGCAACATGGATGCCGTGCTGACCGCCCAGGCCGCCTACGACGCGGCCGCCGCCGGTTGAGGCTTTCTCGGCGGTGCCGTCCATGCTATCGCCGGACATCCCCGGAGAATTCAGCATGCGCGCCATCTTCTACGAGCTTTTCGGCCGGCGGCCGGAGATCCGCACCCTGCCCGACCCGACGCCGGAGCCGCACGGTCTGGTGCTGAAGGTGGAGGCGTCGGGCATCTGCCGGTCCGACTGGCACGGCTGGATGGGCCATGATCCAGACATCGCCCTGCCGCACGTGCCCGGCCACGAGTTCGCCGGCCGCGTCGTCGCCGTCGGCCGCGACGTCCGCCGCTTCCGGCCGGGCGACCGCGTCACCATGCCCTTTGTCGCCGGCTGCGGCCGCTGCCCGGAATGCGCCTCGGGCAACCAGCAGGTCTGCCGCAGCCAGACGCAGCCGGGCTTCACCCATTGGGGCTCGTTCGCCGAATATGTCGGGGTCCACAACGCCGACGACAACGTGGTGGCGCTGCCCGACGACATCGACTTTTCGACCGCCGCCAGCCTGGGCTGCCGCTTCGCCACCTCCTTCCGCGCCGTGGTCGACCAGGGCCGGGTGCGCGGCGGCGAGTGGGTGGCGGTACACGGTTGCGGCGGCGTTGGTCTCTCGGCGATCATGATCGCCGCGGCGATGGGCGCCAACGTCGTCGCCATCGACATCGCCGACGACAAGCTGGCCTTCGCCAGGACAATCGGCGCGACGGCGGTGATCAACAGCCGCGTGACGCCCGACGTGGTCGGAGCCATCCGCGACATCACCGGCGGCGGCGCCCATCTCTCCATCGACGCGCTCGGCCACCACGTCACGGCCAGGAACTCCATCCTCGGCCTGAAAAGGCGCGGCCGGCACGTGCAGGTCGGCCTGATGCTCGGCGACGACGCCGAGGCGCCGATCCCCATGGCGCGCATCATCGGCTGGGAGCTGGAGGTCTACGGCAGCCATGGCATGCAAGCCTGGCGCTATGACGACATGCTCCGCATGATCGCCGCCGGCAAGCTGGCACCGCAGAAGCTGATCAACCGCAAGGTCGGGCTCGAGGAAGCCATCGATCTGCTCGTCGGCATGGACCGCTCGCCGGAGACCGGCATCAACGTCATCACCGAGTTTGGCTGAGGGCCGGCGAGGTTATCCAGTCTGAGGTAGTCCGCACCGGGACGGAGCCTTGTCCTGCCCGAGATGGGCCGCGCAGGCGGACCATCTCGGGCAGAAAAGGACGCTCCACCGCCCAATCCGAAAACCACCCTCGGCATGAGTCCGGCCGGCGAACCGGGCGGGTCCGTGCGTCAGGCAGCCCCGAAGAACGCCGGGTGGAAGGCTATCTTGCCCCACGCCGGCACGTCGATGAAGGCGAGCGCTTGCACATAGAGGTCCGGCACGCCGTCGCAGACGAGGCCGGGCCGCGCGGCGAAGCCGAAGCGGCAGTAGTAATTGGGGTCGCCCACCAGCCCGATGCCGTCGGCCTTGCCCTTGAGGCGGTCCAGGCCGGAGCGGACGAGCGCCGATCCGATTCCCTGGCGCTGGACGTCAGGGCGCACCGACAGCGGCCCGATGCCGAACCAGGTGCCGGGCATGTCGGTGGCAAGCGGCGAGAAGCCGATGTGGCCGACCAGTTCGTCCCTGCCGTTGATGGCGACCAGCGACAGCGTCAGCGCGCCAGCTTCCCGCAGGCGGTCGATGATCGCCGCCTCGCTGCCGTCGGAGTGAGGTTGGTTGACGAAGGCTGCCGTGGTGACGGCGGCGATGGCGGCACGGTCGGCCGCCGTTTCGCTACGGATGATGAGAGTCAATTTGGCTTTCCGGTTTCAAGACAAGGCACCGCGGTCGCGCGCCGGCGGCCGCGTGATGAAGGCGTGCGTCACCGCCACCCCGGCCCCGAAGGACCGGACGCGGTTCAGCCCGCAATGTCCGAATTGGAAAACCTATCTGCCATGCCACCCGTCTATCAGAACGGGATATCGTCGTCGAGGTCGGACGAGAAGTTGGAAGCCGGGGCGCCGCCCTGGCCGCGTCCGCCGCCGCCCGAACGGGCGGGCGCCCGCTCCATCGGGCCGGACGAGCCGTAGTCCGAGCCGCCCTCCGAATAGTCGCCGCCTTCGCTGCGGCCGCCACCCTCGCCGCGGCCGTCGAGCAGCGTCAGCTCGCCGCGGAAGCGCTGCAGCACCACCTCGGTGGAGTAGCGCTCCTGGCCGGACTGGTCGGTCCACTTGCGCGTCTGCAACTGGCCCTCGATGTAGACCTTGGAGCCCTTCTTGAGATACTGCTCGGCGATCTTGGCGAGGTTCTCGTTGAAGATCACCACCGAGTGCCACTCGGTGCGCTCCTTGCGCTCGCCGCTCGTGCGGTCGCGCCAGCTTTCGGAGGTGGCGATGCGCAGGTTGACCACAGCGTCGCCCGACCCCATCCGCCGCACCTCGGGATCGCGCCCGAGATTGCCGATCAGGATGACCTTGTTGACGCTGCCTGCCATGGCTTTGTTCCCTCAAATTCGACGCTTTCGGCCTGACGCGTCGACGCGCCAAGCCGGCCGGGCTGTCCGCCGGCGATAGAAGGGCACGTTATCGCCGGCCTTGCCGCCGCGATACCCCGGCCCGGCCGGCCTGCCGCCTTTTCCACAATGAGAAAAGGGCTGGCATCCGCCCCTTGTTCCTGATACGTTCTAGACGTTTCAAAGGAAGGTCGCAACAGGAATCAGAGGGCTTCAGCAACTCCGCCGCCAGCCCGGCGGCATGGCAGCCGCGCGCGCCGCCGTCTTGCCGATCGGCGGCCGATCCTGACAGGATGCGTCAGCAGACCCGGACTAGAGCTTCTTGCCGGTGAACGGACTTCTCCGAAAAGGGCGTATACTTTTCGGCCGATGCCCCGGTGTGACCGCTCGCCGGTCATGAAGGCGTGGCACTTGGGCGGGCCGTTCGGGGCGCGCTCCGGGGTGCGGCATCTCGGGCGTGGAACGCCGGGCGCGGTAACGGCGTTGCCGATGCGGCAGGGTTTGCGGCGCCGGATGGCGGCGTGGCATTTTCGCCTTCTTCGGAAGGCGCGACAGGGACGACGACAGAGATGGCGATGAAGCCGACCAGCATTTTCGATCAGGCGCGGCGCTCCCTTTCGGTGCGCGGGGCGCGCGAGCACAATCTCAAGAACATCGACGTCGACCTGCCGCGCGACAGCCTGATCGTCATGACCGGCCTTTCCGGCTCGGGCAAGTCGTCGCTCGCCTTCGACACCATCTACGCCGAGGGCCAGCGCCGCTACGTCGAGAGCCTGTCGGCCTATGCCCGCCAGTTCCTCGACATGATGCAGAAGCCGGACGTCGACCAGATCGATGGCCTGTCGCCGGCCATCTCCATCGAGCAGAAGACCACCTCGCGCAATCCGCGCTCGACGGTGGGCACCGTCACCGAAATCTACGACTACATGCGCCTGCTCTACGCGCGCGTCGGCATTCCCTATTCGCCGGCCACCGGCCTGCCGATCGAGAGCCAGACGGTCAGCCAGATGGTCGACCGCACACTGGAGCTGCCCGAGGGCACCCGCCTCTACCTCCTGGCGCCGATGATCCGCGGCCGCAAGGGCGAGTATCGCAAGGAATTCGCCGATCTCCAGAAGAAGGGCTTCCAGCGCGTCAAGGTCGACGGCAGCTTCTATCCGATCGAGGAGGTGCCGGCCCTCGACAAGAAGATCAAGCACGACATCGACATCGTCGTCGACCGGCTGGTCGTCAAGCCGGACCTTGCCGCCCGCCTCGCCGACAGCTTCGAGACCGCCTTGCACCTCGCCGACGGCATCGCCGTGCTGGAGCTGGCCGACCTCGCCGAGGGCGAGAGCGAGCCGCGCCGCATCACCTTCTCGGAGAAGTTCGCCTGCCCGGTCAGCGGCTTCACCATCCCCGAGATCGAGCCGCGCCTGTTCTCCTTCAACAATCCGTTCGGCGCCTGCCCCAAGTGCGACGGCCTCGGCACCGAGCTGAAGTTCGAGGCGTCGCTGGTGGTGCCCGACGACAGCCTGTCCCTGCGCGGCGGCTGCGTGCTGCCCTGGGCGAAGACCGGCGCGTCCTCGCCCTATTACGCGCAGACGCTGGAAGCCATCTGCCGTCATTTCAAGGCGTCGATGACCACGCCGTGGAAAGACCTGCCGCAGCGGGTGCGCGACGTCATCCTGACCGGCTCGGGCGGCGAGGAGATCGCCTTCACCTATGACGACGGCCTCCGCACCTACACCACCAAGAAGCCCTTCGAGGGCGTGGTCGGCAACATCGAGCGGCGCTGGAAGGAAACCGACTCGGAGATGGTGCGCGAGGAGCTGGGCCGCTTCCAGTCCGACCACCCTTGCGACGCTTGCGGCGGCTATCGCCTGAAGCCGGAGGCGCTGGCCGTCAAGATCGCCGGACTGCACATCGGCGAGGTCACCAACATGTCGATCCGCGAGGCGATGGGCTGGTTCACCGCCCTGCCGGACAGGCTGACCGACAAGCAGAACGAGATCGCCGTCCGCATCCTCAAGGAGATCCGCGAGCGGCTGCGGTTCCTCAACAACGTCGGTCTCGAATATCTGACGCTGTCGCGCGCCTCGGGCACGCTCTCCGGCGGCGAGAGCCAGCGCATCCGCCTGGCCAGCCAGATCGGCTCCGGCCTCACCGGCGTGCTCTACGTGCTCGACGAGCCGTCGATCGGCCTGCATCAGCGCGACAACGACAAGCTGATCGAGACGCTGAAGCACCTGCGCGACCTCGGCAACACGGTGATCGTCGTCGAGCATGACGAGGACGCCATTCTCGCCGCCGACTACGTGCTCGACGTCGGCCCCGGCGCCGGCATCCACGGCGGCGAGATCGTCTCCGAGGGTACGCCGGCCGAGATCATGGCCGATCCGGCCAGCCTCACCGGCCAGTATCTTTCCGGCGCGCTGGCCATCCCGCTGCCCGACAAGCGGCGCAAGCCGCAGAAGAACAAGTATATCCGCGTCGTCGGCGCCCGCGCCAACAACCTCAAGGACGTCACCGCCGACATTCCGATCGGCCTGTTTACCTGCGTCACCGGCGTCTCCGGCGGTGGCAAGTCGACGCTGCTCATCGACACGCTGTTCAAGGCGGCGGCGCGGCGGCTCAACGGCGCCCGCGAGCAGGCGGCGCCGCATGACCGCATCGAGGGGCTGGAGCTGCTCGACAAGGTGATCGACATCGACCAGTCGCCGATCGGCCGCACGCCGCGCTCCAACCCGGCCACCTACACCGGCGCCTTCACGCCGATCCGCGACTGGTTCGCCGGCCTGCCCGAAGCCAAGGCGCGCGGCTACGGCCCCGGCCGCTTCTCCTTCAACGTCAAGGGCGGCCGCTGCGAGGCCTGCCAGGGCGACGGCGTCCTGAAGATCGAGATGCACTTCCTGCCGGACGTCTACGTCACCTGCGACGTCTGCAAGGGCCACCGCTACAATCGCGAGACGCTGGAGGTGCATTTCAAGGGCAAGTCGATCGCCGACGTGCTGGACATGACCGTCGAGGAGGCTTGCGACTTCTTCCAGGCGGTGCCGGCCATCCGCGACAAGATGACGGCGCTGCGCGACGTCGGCCTCGGCTACGTCAAAGTCGGCCAGCAGGCGACCACGCTGTCCGGCGGCGAGGCGCAGCGCGTCAAGCTCGCCAAGGAGCTGTCGCGCCGGGCCACCGGCCGCACGCTCTACATCCTCGACGAGCCGACCACGGGCCTGCACTTCCACGACGTCGCCAAGCTCCTGGAAATGCTGCACGAACTAGTCGAGCAGGGCAACACGGTGGTGATCATCGAGCACAATCTCGAAGTCATCAAGACGGCCGACTGGCTGATCGACCTCGGCCCGGAGGGTGGCGACGGCGGCGGCCGCATCGTCGCCGCCGGCACGCCGGAGGAGGTGATGAAGGTGGAGGCGAGCTATACCGGCCACTATCTCCGCGACCTCCTGGACCGCCGGCCGCAGCGGCGCAACGCCGCGGAGTGAGGCCAGCGGGTTGACTTCAGGCGCCGGCTCGGCCTCTAGTCCGGCCGGACAAAGGGGGAGCCATGCCGTCGCTCTATTTCGCCGCGCCGCTGTTTTCGCAAGCGGAACTGGATTTCAACGCCCATCTGGCCGCCGAGATCGAGAAGCTGGGCATCTCGGTGTTCCTGCCGCAGCGCGACGGCATCGAGCTGGTTCCCGGCTGGGTGGAGATGACGGCCGAGGAGCGGCAGGAGACCATCTTCCGCATCGACAGCGAGGCCGTCTACGCCTCCGACATCCTGCTGTTCGTGCTCGACGGCCGGGTGCCCGACGAGGGGGCCTGCGTCGAACTGGGCCTCGCCCACGCCCACCGGCAGGCGACCGGCGTCCGGCGGACGATCGTCGGCCTGATGACCGACCGGCGCGTCGCCAGCCGCGACGAGCGCCTCAACGCGATGATCGCCGGGGCGCTCGACGAATTGCACGACGACATTCCGGCGGTACTGGCGGCGCTGCGCAGGCTGATCGCCTGAGCGGCGACAGGCCCAATCGGGGGAGGATAGAGACCATGCATCTTTTGCCCGACCTCGGCAGGCGCACGCTGGTGATGGGCATTCTCAACGTCACGCCCGACAGCTTTTCCGACGGCGGCCGCTTCGCCACCCTCGAGGCGGCGCTCGCCCAGGCTCGCCGTCTCACCAACGAGGGCGCCGACATTCTCGACGTCGGCGGCGAGTCGACCCGGCCCGGCGCCACCGAGGTGTCGGAGGACGAGGAGATCGCCCGCGTGCTGCCGGTGATCGAACGCCTTGCCGGCGGCGATTTTCCGCCGGTTTCCATCGACACCTACAAGGCCGGCACGGCGGAAGCGGCGCTTCAAGCCGGCGCGGCCATCGTCAACGACGTCTGGGGCCTCCAGCGCGAGCCGGACATCGCGCGCGTCGCCGCCGCCCACGGCGCGGCCGTCGTCGTCATGCACAACCGGGCCGACGTCGATCCGGCGATCGACATCGTCGAGGACATGAAGCGCTTCTTCGGCCGCTCGATCGACATCGCCCGCACGGCCGGCATTGCCGACGATCATATCGTGCTCGACCCCGGCGTCGGCTTCGGCAAGAGCTTCGAGCAGAACCTCCAGGCGGTGGCGCGGGTCGGCGAGTTGAAGGCGCTCGGCTATCCGCTGCTGATGGGCACCTCGCGCAAGCGGCTGATCGGCGCGCTGATCGGCGCCGACCGGCCGGTTGCCGAGCGGCTCCACGGCACGATCGCCTCCAACGTCGCCGCCATCCTCTGCGGCGCCGACATCGTCCGCGTCCACGACGTCGCCGCCCACCGCGACGCCGCCGCCGTCGCCGACGCCATCAGGAAGGAGATGCGATGAGCGACCACATCCGAGTCCACCGGCTCGCCGTCTTCGCCCGCCACGGCGTGCTGCCGGAGGAGGCCGTGCTCGGCCAGCGCTTCTTCCTCTCGCTCGACGCCGCGGTCGATACCCGCGCCGCCGGCCGAAGCGACGACCTGACCAGGTCGGTGTCCTATGCCGACATGGCCGACCTTGCCGTCGGCATCGCCACCACGCGCCGCTTCAACCTCCTGGAAGCGCTGGCCGAGGCGATCGCCGCCGACATCCTCGCCCGCTTCCCGCTTATCGAAGCGATCACCGTGCGCATCGACAAGCCGTCGGCGCCGGTGCAGCAGGTGCTCGACGGCGTGTCGGTGGAGATCACACGGAGCCGCGCCGATGGCTAAAGCGGCGCTCAGCCTCGGCGGCAACATCGGCGACGCCCGCGCCACCATCGCCGCCGCGCTCAAGGAGCTGGAGGCGGCCGGCGTGCACGTCGTCGCCCGTTCGTCCGACTACCGCACCCGCCCCTGGGGCAAGACCGACCAGCCGGACTTCACCAACGTTTCGGCCGTGGTGGAGACCGCCCTCGCCCCGCTCGACCTCCTCGCCACCTGCCTCGACGTCGAGCGCCGGCTCGGCCGCATCCGCCACGAGCGCTGGGGGCCGCGCCTCATCGACATCGACCTGATCGCCTATGACGGCGTGCGCATGGACACGCCCGAGCTGACGCTGCCGCACCGCCATGCCCACGAGCGCGGCTTCGTCCTGATTCCGCTTGCCGAGATCGCGCCGGACCTCTTGATTGGCGACAGCACCGCCGCCGAGCTGGCGGCCCGATTCGCGGACGATGCCGTCGAGCGGCTGTGACGGTGCCCGGAGGCTTGCCATGACCATTCTTCAGGTGTCCGTCGCCACCGCCGACGAAGCGCGGGCTGCCATCGCAGCGGGCGCGACGGCGCTCGTTGCCGCCGCCCACTCCGGCCCCTCGCCCGCCCCGGTTTCCGCCGATGTGCTCAGCGCCATCGTCGAGGCGGCGGACGGCAGGGCCGAGGTGGCGGCGTTCGGCGGCGATCTCGCCCCGGACGGCCTCGCGAACCTCGTCTCGGCCGGCGCCGACGCGCTGGTGCTGCCGGTGCCACAGGGCGACGCCGGCCCGGCGCTGCTGTCGCAGGCCGGCCGGACGCTGGCGACCAAGACAAAGCTGGTCGCCGCCTTTCCGCCCGAGGCGGGCCCTGACTTCGAGCTGGTGCCGGTGGCGGCCATGGCCGGCTTCTACGGCGTCTGGCTGGCGGCGCCCGAGTCGGCCGGTGCCCTGACGGAGGCCGTCGAGCTGGCCGACATCGCCCGCTTCGTCGCCGCCGCCCGCCGCGCCCGGCTGGCGGTGGGCCTTGCCGGCGGCCTGCGCGTCGTCGACGTCGGCACGCTGCTGCCGCTCCGGCCCGATCATCTCGGCTTCCGCGCCGCCGTGTCCGAGGACGAGGACCCGGCGCGACCGCTCGATCCGGCGCGCGTCCGCGCCGTCGCCGCCGCCTTCGCCATCCACTCGGTCCGCCCCGCGCCGGAGGCTTGAGTCCTACCCGGAACGTGCCGGGACGCGCCGGATGGCGAGACCCGGAGCCACGCGAAGGTTGAGCTTGGCGGGCAACGGAAGCGCGAGAGGTCGAAGCCGGACGGTTGTCTCGGGAGAGATCGGCGCAGGCTCTCCGGGCCTTTGTTCGCGCATCGGATTTTCCGAAAAGCGCATATGCCTTTCGATCCGATGCGTCTCAGGCGATCCAGCCGCTTTCGAGCGCCGAGGCCCATTCCGGCCGGCCGGCCTCGCGGGCAAGGCGGACGACGTTGGCGGTGTCGTAGGGCACGGCGTGATGCACCACCGCCCAGCCGGCGCAGCGCTGCTCGGCGATGGCGTAGCGGGCTTCCGGCGCGCCGACCTGCATGACGTGCAGCGGCGCGTCGTCGGTATAGCCCTGCAAGCCGACGCTGCCGGGATTGACCACCACGGCGCCCGACTTCAGCCGGACGATGCGCGGCACGTGGGTGTGGCCGCAGAGCAGGAGGCTCGACGGGCCGATGGCCGTCGCCGGCGCGCGGGCCTCGACCGCGTCGCGGTCGGCGAGCCGCATGCGGCCGCCCTCCACCGTCTCCAGCCAGTATTCGAGGTCGGAGGCCGGCGTGCCATGCCAGGCGATCACCGGTCCCACGGTCAGCGAGGCCGGCAGGCCCTTCAGCCAGGCGATGTGGGCGCCGGAGAGCTGGTCCCAGGCGTGGGCGTCGGACGGCCCCATCCGGTCGCGCGGCGTGGTCACCAGGGCGCGGTCGTGATTGCCGGCGATGCAGGCGATCGGCGCGGCCATCAGCATGTCGGCGGTGCGCCGCGCTTCCAGCGGCCCGGAGAGATGGTCGCCGAGGCAGACGGTGGCGTCCACCGAGCGGCCGGCGAGGTCGTCGAGCACCGCCGTCAGCGCGTCGGCGTTGCCGTGGATGTCGGAGAGGATGGCGATGCGCATGAGGCTGTCGGGTCGTCCTGGAGCTGTCCGCAAGCCTTAGCGGATTCGTCTCCTCTCTCCAACTCTCCGCTGACGGGGAGAGTCGGTTCCCTGCCCGCGATGGCCTGCCTTTGCGGGCGAAAGGAAGCTCCTTTCATTCCTCTGCCATGGAGACCAAAAAAGCGGGCCTCGCGGTCACCCGCGAGGCCCCGATGTCGATCCGATGCGAAGCCGCCGTCTAGGCCAGCCGCGCCAGCGCCTCGCGCACCTTGTCCAGCCGCTCGGCATAGCCGTCGCGCTTGGCCTTCTCCTCCTCGACCACCTCCTCGGGCGCCCGCGCCACGAAGGCGGCGTTGCCGAGCTTCTTGTCGATGCGCTCGATCTCGCCGATCAGCTTGGCCTCCTCCTTGCCGAGGCGGGCGCGCTCGCCGTCGAGGTCGACGACGCCCGTGAGCGGCAGGGCGATGACGCCGTCGGCGGTGACGATCTGCGCCGACTGGCCGGGCGCCGCGTCGGCGGTGGCGGTCTCCGACACGCGGGCGAGGCGCAGGATGGCCGGCGTGTGCGTCGCAAGCCAGCCCTTCACCTTCTCCGAGGCGCCAACCAGCACCAGCGGCAAGAGCGTCGCCGGGGCGACGTTCATCTCGGCGCGCACCGAGCGGATTTCGGTGATGACGCCGATCAGCCAGTTGATCTCGTCGGCGGCGTCGGTGGTGTCGCGGCTGCCCTCCGGCCAAGACGTCAGCACCAGGAGGTTGTCGCGGGCCGGGCCGGTGTCGCCGGTCTTGGCCCACAGCTCCTCGGTGATGAACGGCATGAAGGGATGCAGCACCTTCAGGATCTCGTCGATCACCCAGGCGCAGGCGGCGCGCGTCTCGTCCTTGGCCGGGCCATCGTCGCCGGTCAGCACCGGCTTGGTGAATTCGAGATACCAGTCGCAGAAGGAATTCCAGACGAAGCGGTAGATGGCGCCGGCCGCGTCGTTGAAGCGGTAGGCGTCGAGCGCTTCCGACACCTCGGCCACCGTCTTGCGCGCCTCGGTGACGATCCAGCGGTTGAGCGTCTCGCTCACCTTGTCGGGATCGAATCCGGCGACGCGGACGCAGCCGTTCATCTCGGAGAAGCGGACGGCGTTCCACAGCTTGGTGGCGAAGTTGCGGTAGCCGCCGACGCGGCTGGTCGCCAGCTTGATGTCGCGCCCCTGGGCGGCCATGGCGGCCAGCGTGAAGCGCAGGGCATCGGCGCCGAACTCGTCGATCAGGTTGAGCGGATCGATGACGTTGCCCTTCGACTTCGACATCTTGGCGCCCTTCTCGTCGCGGACGAGGGCGTGGATGTAGACGTCCTTGAAGGGTTCGGTGCCCATGAAATGCTTGCCCATCATCATCATCCGGGCGACCCAGAAGAAGATGATGTCGAAGCCGGTGATCAGGACATTGGTCGGATAGTAGCGCTTCAGCTCCGGCGTCTCGTCGGGCCAGCCGAGCGTCGAGAACGGCCACAGCGCCGACGAGAACCAGGTGTCGAGCACGTCCTCGTCGCGCCAGATAGGCATCCATTTCGGACCATTTTGTTTATTCTCATCAGCAATAACTTGGTCGACAAGTCGACCCATTTGATCCGCTGTCCGGCATTCAACGATCCTAATATCATCTCGGCTGTATTCAGCTTGGGCCTTTTGGATGGCTTCCGCCTCTGACGATGCGACGAATATCTCGCGTTTATCCCACATCTCCTGGATGCTCTGTGTCGCCTTGCCTGTCTTTTTGTCGAAAAGACAAGGTCCGTACCAAGCAGGAATCTGATGGCCCCACCAGAGCTGGCGCGAGATGCACCAGGGCTGAATGTTCTCCATCCAGTCGTAATAGGTCTTCTCCCAGTTCTTCGGAACGAAGTTGGTACGGCCCTCCTTGACGGAGGCGAGCGCCGGCTCGG
The DNA here is from genome assembly GCF_000425185.1 of Pleomorphomonas koreensis DSM 23070. Lineage (GTDB taxonomy): Bacteria > Pseudomonadota > Alphaproteobacteria > Rhizobiales > Pleomorphomonadaceae > Pleomorphomonas > Pleomorphomonas koreensis. The sequence goes on along the minus strand of NZ_AULH01000009.1, from coordinate 157,196 downwards.
CCAAGACCTTGGCATCGACATACCACTGGTCGGTGAGGAAGGGCTCGATCGGCACGCCGCTGCGGTCGCCATGCGGCACCTGATGGACGTGCGGCTCGATCTTGTCGAGAAGGCCGACGGTCTCGAAGGCGGCGACCACCAACTTGCGCGCCTCGAAACGATCCTTACCGTCGAGTAGGTCGACGATCTCAACAAGCTCGGCCGATGTAGGAAGTCCCGCCAAGAAGCCCGCATTGCCCTTGAGCAGCATCGCAGCTTCTTCATCGAGGATGCTGACCGGCTTGAGGCCATGGCGCTTGCCAACCTCGAAGTCGTTGAAATCGTGGGCCGGAGTGATCTTCACCGCGCCGGTGCCCTTCTCGGGATCGGAATACTCGTCGGCGACGATCGGGATCAGCCGGCCGACCAGTGGCAGCTTGACCTTCTTGCCGACGATCGCCTTGTAGCGCTCGTCGGTCGGATGCACGGCGACGGCGGTGTCGCCCAGCATGGTCTCGGGCCGGGTGGTCGCCACGACGATGTAGTCGCGCGTCTCGAACTCGGTCGGCTGGCCGGCTTCATCGAAGGCGATCGGATGCTGATAGGTGACGCCGTCCGCGAGCGGATAGCGGAAGTGCCAGAGATGGCCCTTCACCTCGGTCTGCACCACTTCCAGGTCGGAGATGGCGGTGAGCAGCTTGGGGTCCCAGTTGACGAGGCGCTTGTCCTTGTAGATCAGCCCCTCGCGGTAGAGCTGGACGAACACCTTCAGCACGGCCTTCGACAGGCCCTCGTCCATGGTGAAGCGCTCGCGCGACCAGTCGCAGGAGGCGCCGAGGCGCTTCAACTGCCCGACGATGGTGCCGCCCGACTCGGCCTTCCACTCCCAGACGCGCTTGACGAACTCGGCGCGGCCGATCTGGCGGCGGTGGAGCTGCTTCTCGGCGAGCTGGCGCTCCACCACCATCTGCGTGGCGATGCCGGCGTGGTCGAGGCCGGGCTGCCACAGCACGTCGAGGCCGCGCATGCGCTGCAGGCGGACGAGGATGTCCTGCAGCGTGTTGTTGAGCGCATGGCCCATGTGCAGCGAGCCGGTGACGTTCGGCGGCGGAATGACGATGGTGAAGGTGCCCTTGCCCGGCTCTTTGCCGGCGCCGGCGGCGAAAGCCTTGGCGTCTTCCCAGGCCCTGGCGATACGCGGCTCGACGTCCGCCGCTTCAAATGTCTTTTCCAGCATGATCCGACGTCTTTTTCCTGTCGTCTTGGGGTGTGCGACGGTTAGCCGCTGCGCCCCCGAAAATCAACAAGAAGCGCCCTTTCCGCCGTCAAAAGCGGTCGATCTCCACCCACCGCTCCGCCACCCGCCGCATGGAAGCGGCCGTGACGCGGCCATCGCGGAAGCCGATGTCGCGCAACATGTGGTCGTCGAGGTCGTCAACGTCGCCGGCCCGCGCGGCGAAGGGCAGCCGCAGGACGGCGAGCACCGCAGCAAAGGCGGCAGAAAAGCCGGCGAGCGGACGGCCGCGCCGGATCTCGGATCGATCCACGCAAGTCATGGTCATACCCCTTGACGGTTTGATCTGTCGGTGGCCAATCTCCCATCAAAAGCCGAGCCGTTCCAATCGAACCTCCGTCTCCACCCATAAGGAGAGCTTATCCATGAAGCCGGCCCGTCCGATGCCGCTCAACGCGCTCCGGGTGTTCGAGGCGGTGGCGCGCCTGATGAGTTTCACCCGCGCCGGTGAGGAACTCGGCATGACCCAGACGGCGGTCAGCTATCAGGTGAAGCTGCTCGAAGGCGTGCTGGGCGAACTCTTGTTCCGGCGGCTGCCGCGCCGGATCGAGCTGACGGAGGCCGGGAAACGGCTGGCGCCCAAGGTGGGCGAAGCCTTCGCGCTGCTCGATGAGGCCATGGCGTCGGCCAAGACGGCGGTCGACGAGCAACTGGTGATCAACACCACCGCCACCTTCGCCGCCCACTGGCTGGCCCGCCGCATCGGCAACTTCCAGCTTGGCGCGCCGCACATCGCCGTGCGCATCGTCACCGAAAACACGCCGATGGACTTCTCCCGCGACCCTGGCGACGTCGCCATCCGCTTCGGCAAGGGCGACTGGCCCGGCCTCGTCGCCCATCGCCTGATGGAGATCGACTTCGCGCCGATGCTCAGCCCGTCGCTGCTCGATCAGGCCGGGCCGCTCCGCGCGCCGCGCGACCTCCTGAAATGCAAGCTGATCGATCCCGGCGACTCCTGGTGGCGGCTGTGGTTCGACGCCGCCGGCGTGCCCGACGCCGACCTCGAAGGGCGGCAGCGCAACCTGTTCGGTTCGCAGACGCTGGAGGCCAGCTCGGCCATCGCCGGCCACGGCGTCGCCATCCTGACGCCGGCCTTCTATCGCGACGACCTCGCGGCTGGTCGGCTGGTGATGCCCTTCGACCTCGTCTGCCGCGACGAGGCCATCTACTGGCTGGTCTATCCCGAGGGAAGGCGCAGCCAGCCGAAGATCCGCGCCTTCCGCGACTGGCTGCTGGCGGACATCGAGCGGCATCCGCCGTGACCGCCATCTTCCGTTAACAACATTTCTTGCGGATTTCCGCGCCTGGTTGGGGCGGGTGACGCGTTTAAAGCTGCAGAGGGAGCTTTCCCCGGAGGCAGCGATGTCGTCGATTTCCGCCCTGACCAGCAATACCAGCAGCCTTGCCACGCTGTTCGGCACTTCGAGCAAAGAGACATCGGCCACGTCGGCCTTCGCGGCGCCGGAGCCCGGCAGCGAGACGACCGGCTCGATGGGCAGCAACGCGCTGTCGTCCGGCAGCGGCTTTGCCGCTCTCGACGGCGACATGCAGACGGCGCTCCTGTCGCTTCAGGAAGAGATGGGCGGCACCGGCGCGGCCACGATGCCGCCTCCCCCGCCGCCGCCGGAATCGACCGGGGAATCGGACTCTTCCAGCACCGAGGCAACCGCGACGACCGCCAGCGACAGCGCCTCGACCGACAGCACGGCCTCGACCGACGAGGCGTCGTTGTCGGGCGGCACTTCCGGCGCCTCGGGTGCCGGCGAGAGCAAGGAGGTGATCAGCACCACCTATCTCGACAATCCCGACGGCAGCACCACCATCACCGTCAGCTATTCCGACGGCTCGACCAGCGTCACCACCACCGGCGGCGAGGGACAATCGGCCCCGGCGCCGGACGCGCCACAGTCGAACCTGCCCTACAGCCTCGGCAGCGGCGCCGCCGGCAGCACCAGCCTGTCGCAGACGGTGAGCAACCTCTACGCCTCCGTCGCCAACAGCACCGCCTTGGCGTCGGCGGCCGGCGTCGCGGCCTGAGAGAGTGGAAACAGCTCAGCCGGCCGCGGCGCGCGGCCCCAGCAGGATGATCGCCGCGCCGATCAGACAGACGGCGACGCCCGTCAGGTCCCAACGGTCGGGCGCCTGCCGCTCCACCGCCCACAGCCAGACGAGCGAGGCGGCGATGTAGACGCCGCCATAGGCCGCGAAGACGCGACCGGCCGCGGCGCTGTCGATACGCGTCAGCACCAGCGCGAACAGGATCAGCGACACAATGCCCGGCAGCGTCCACAACATGGACCGGCCAAGCCTGAGCCATGCCCAGAAAGCGAAGCAGCCGGCGATTTCCAAGACAGCGGCAACAAGCTGAAGGAGGATCGACCGCACGCCGCTCAGCGTCCGCGCGACACGCGCTCGATCTCGGCGCGCACCAGCCGTTCGACGATCACCGGCAGGTTCTCGTCGAGCCAGGCGCGCAGCATCGGCCGCAGCATTTCCTTGACGAGGTCGTCGAGCGTGCGGGCGTTGGCGGCCAGCACCGTATGGCTCAACTGGCCGAAGGCGGACTGCACGCTGGCGGTGGCAGCCGCCGATACCAGCGGCTCCTCGGGCTCGACCTCCCGCTCCGGCGCCGGACGGGCGCGCGGCGCCTCGGCCCTGGGCGGCTCGGGCTTGCGCACCGGTTCGGGCGCCGGCTCGGCGAAGGCCACCTCGGCCTCGTCCTCCTTCAGACCCTCCACCAGTTCCAGCGTCTCTGCGTCATCGACGGTGGCAACATCCGCGAGATCAAGCACTTCCGGCTCGTCGTCGGCATCGTCGACGTCGATCTCCGGTTCGGCCTCGTCGTCATCACCCGACTGGGCGAACAGCTTGTCGAGGTCTTCTTCGGAAATATGCTCGTCGTCGGGGGCCGGCTCGGCCATGGTTTCGACCTCCGGTTTGGCAGCCGCCTTGGCCGGAGCAGCCTTCGGCGCCGCCTCCTTGCCTTCGGGTTCGTCGGCAATGATCCGCCGGATGGAAGCCAGGATTTCTTCCATTGAAGGTTCGGCGGACGCTGCTGCCTTGGCCATTGGTCTCACTCCGGGCGGGTCGCCCCGCCTCTCTACTCCGATCGAGGCCCGCTGCCGCACGACGGCCGGCAGCGGATCCGGGGCGCACGGCCCGGCGGAACAGTCCCCAGCGGCCGGACGACGGGCCTGATTCGACTTCCAAAGTATAGATTAGTTAACGCGGCTGAAAACGGTCGCGGCCGGAAATCCGGCAGTTATCCCCGGCGCCCGGCCGCATGGGGCGTCGAATGCCCGGAGAAACCCGGCCCGCCGCTCCCCCATCTTGGTCAAAGATCGAAATCTTCCGAGAAGTACAGGCGCTTCTCGGCCCGATGCTTCAGCGATCAGCGGCCGTCCGGCGTGCGCAGGCCGATCCACTTGTCGCGGACCTGCTGGTAGTGGTGCTCGGGCCGGTAAGCGGGCACGCTCAGACCAAGGCGCTCGCGATCGAGACGGCCCATGGCGGCGACCACGGCGTAGCTCGCCACAACGAGCTGCGCCTCGGCGCCCACCTCCGACAGTCGGGCATTGATCAGCGTGCTCTGGGCGTTGAGGACGTCGAGCGTCGTCCGCTGGCCGACCTTCTGCTCCTCAACGACGCCTTCCAGCGCCAGCCGGCTGGCCGTCACCGACGCCTGAGCGGCGACGATCTGCGCCTTGGCCGATTCGAGCGTGCTCCAGGCCTGGGCCAGCGCCGCGTCCACCGACATGCGGGCCGCGTCGATCTGCAGCTTGGCCTGACCAAGCTCCTCCTTGGCCTGCCGAACGGAGGCATACTCGCCGCCGCCCTGGTAGATCGGAATGGACAGCACGGCGGCGACCGACGCGTCGAGCGAGCGGACGCGGTCGGCACCGGTTGCGTCGGTGGACGATCCGGCGAGCGTGCTGCCGATCGATCCCTGCAGGCCGAAGGTCGGCAGCAGCGCGCCTTCCTGAATCGCCACGTTGTAGGAGGCGGTGTCGGCATTATAGATCGCCGCGCGGATGGCCGGATGCTCGGTGCGCGAGGCATCGACCGCCGCCGTCATCTTGGCTGGCAGCAGCTTGGAAATGGGACCGGGGTTGCGGAGGCCCTTCGGCTCGTGACCGACCACCTTGACGTAGTTGGCGCGGGCGGTGAGCAGGTCGGCCTGCGCCACGCTGACCGACGACGTGGCCGCGGCCAGCGCCGCCTGAGCCTGCGACACGTCGGTGCGGGTGCCCTCGCCCACCGAGAAGCGGTCGTTGGCCGCCCGCACCTGCTCCTGAAGGAAGGCGACGTTCGACTGCCGGAGGTCCAGCACCTGGCCCGACAGGATGACGCTCATGTAGGCGGAAGCGGTGTCGAGCAGCGTTGCCTGCTCCTTGGAGCGCAACTGCTCGCGCGCTGCCTTGACGGCGGATTCCGCCCTGTTGACGCCGTTCTCGATGCGGCCGCCGGCATAGATCGGCTGGATGATCTTGATGTCGGCCTGAACGGAGCCGGTGTTGGTGTAGTTATCCTGCCACATCCCGGTGGGGTAGATCCGGGCGCGAGTGTTATTGGCGGAGAACCCGGCCGCCAGGTTGCCGGTGATGGTCGGCCGGCCCTGGGCCAGCGCCTGCGGCACGTATTCGTCGGCGGCGCGCGTTCCCGCTCTCTGGGCGTTGAGTTCCGGATTATTGGCGTAGGCGGAGGACATCGCCTCCGTCAGCGATTCTGCCGAGGCAGCGCCCGACAGGACGACGGCGAGACAGAACGCGGCCGACAGGTACAGGGAGGGACGGAACGCCACGACACACCTCATTTTCATCGCCCACCGACGCGACAGAGCCGGCGGCCGGCGCCAAATCTTCTCACGCCCCGGTGAGAAGGCCGGCCGATCGCCACATTCATCAACAAACGGTTAATCGTTCGGCGCTGGACTATAGCCCATGAGCGGACGAACGGAAGCGCGGCCGGCGGCGCGGCGACGAATTCAGTCAAATCAGTGCACAGAAATCACAGTGCCCCAACAAGACCATCCGCGCCGCTTTACGCTGGCGGACGGCGGAACACGGTCACGCGAATCGTACCACCAAAGGAAAGACTAGAAGGCAAAAGCCTCGGCCGGGCGGAATCCCGGCAGCAGCGGCAGCGAGGCGTTGAATAGCACGCGGCCGGAAACCCCCGCCTCGCTCCGCGTGTAGAGCTTGGCCCGGGCGGCATTGCCCTCGCCCTCGACGAGCAGCAGCCGGCCGCCCTTGGCGAGCTGGCCGGCGATCGCCTCGGGGAACACGGCGACGGCGCCGTTGAATAGGATGACATCGAAGGGCGCGGCATTCGGCACGCCGCCAGCCAGCGGCGCTTCCACCACCGCCACGTTGGCGAGGCCGGCGAGCTGTCGCCGGGCAACGGCGGCCAGCGCCGCATCCTCCTCCAGCGCCACCACCGAGCCGGCGAGGCGGGACAGCACGGCGGCGCCGTAGCCCGAGGCGCTGCCGATCTCGAGCGCCTTGTCGGCCGGCCCGATGCCCGCGTGTTGCAACAGGCGGGCGAGAATCATCGGCTGGATCAGCACGCGCGGCGTCCGGCCGTCACCGAGCGGCAGGTCGCGATCGAGATAGGCGAGCGGCTTCTGGCCGTCCGGCGCGAAGTCCTCGCGCGCTACGTCCCCCATCGCGTCGATGATGCGGAGATCGGTGACGTCGTTCGGCCGAACCTGGCCGTCGACCATCTTGGTGCGCAACTCCGGAAAATCGATCATGGATCAGAAGTCCCCTGCCGGAAGCCCATGCTGGTCTCTCCAATAGCCGCCGCCCTTCCCCGAGACAAGGGCCTCTACGCAGCTTTGCGGAGCATGGGAATGGCGACGCCGGAACGAGCGGCGAAAGTCCCAACGGAATCAATATCATTTTTGAAGACTGGAGGCCACGGAGGGGCTACTATAATTGAATATTATCAACACATTAGTCCAAAGTGAGAAATGAAAATCTCACTATGAACTAAAACGGTTTTCGTTGTCGGTTTTCTCACCTTTGGCTTTGCCGGCACCAAGGACCTAGAAACCAAGCACTGTCCGAATCGGTCCGCGGTGGCTGGAAAAATAGGTGATCAGCCAGAGCATCCATGTAATGGGCCAGATCGCAGCGAGGAAGACATCGACCGTCAGGCTGAGCAGGATTTTGATGAAAGGCGAAGCGCGACCGTGCCAGGTGTCGACGACTGATATGATGTATGTGACCGGCCACATGATCATAAACGCGAGGCCGAGCGGGATAGTGATCGATTGGCTCTTTCTCAACCCAGCAAGAAATGCGCGCCGTCTCCATCTAGGCGTTCCGTCCATGACTGGTGTAGCTTGAGTCGTAATTCGAGCTTTCGCACACGATCCAAGTTCTCCAATGGCAATCATGAAGGGGAAATAAACGGCAATTCCAAGTAATATTCTCTCTATATTTGCATGGTACCCGTCAATTGTCGCCACATAAATTGACAAAATTAAAGCGAGGAGTATGAAAATTACAAGTCTCATCCCTCTATTCACGAAAGAACAAGTAAGAGCTATCATTAGCAACAACGTTAATATACTGCCATTATTTACTGTATTGTTAATGTAATCTAATCTCATACCCCACAATACCGTGTTATTGTATTCAGCGGGAGGAAGAGAACTTCTTTGCGCTTCAAGCTCCCGCCATGCAGCGTCCCAATCCGTCGCCATTGCGTCACCCCACCAGACCCACCTAAAATTGCATGATTCATCCTTCTCTCCCCGCTTGACAAGCGATTCCTTCGGGTGCACCGTCTGATCGTTCGGCCAAGGTCTGAAACCCGAGGCGGAACCATATCACCAGGGGCGGCAACGCCTCCGCGAACGGCGCATCCTGATATCCTCTGCGATGCTTCCGGGAGCCATGCGCGCATGTCCAGGGCTTCGGCCTAAAGGCGCATGGCACGTCGACCTCTGGCGATGTGTTTCAGCTCCCGGAGCCTTCGGGCTCCTAGCCAGAGGATGCCGCAATGGGTGACCAACCCAAAATCGTCGCGCTCGCTTTTGAAGACAAGCTCGTGCGCACCATCATGATCGACGGTGAACCGTGGTTCGTCGGCCGCGACGTGTGCCGAGTGCTCGAAATCAAGAATGAAAGCGACGCGCTTTGCCGCCTGGATGACGACGAACGACAGGATGGGGTCGCTATTGCCGACCCATTCCCCACCGAAAGGGTCGGCAATAGCGACCCTTCTCGTGGTGGTCGAGGCTATGCCACCATTGTCTCCGAGGCCGGCGTCTTCCGCCTCATCTTCACATCCCGCAAGCCGGAAGCCGAGCGCTTCAAGCGCTGGCTGGCGCACGACGTCCTTCCCGCCCTCCGCCGCACCGGCACCTACACCCTGCCCGGCCGGCAAGACGAAGCCGATCCCGCCGACGAGTTGCCGGCCCGGCGTGCCTCCGGCGACCACGTTGCCGAACTGACCGCCAAGACGGCCGCCGTCCGCGAGGCCCGTATCCTGATGGGCCGCGCCTTCGCCGCCCGCGTCTGGCGCGAGCTGGACATGCCGGCCGCCGGCGACATGCGCATGCCGCTCGCCTCGGTGTCGCCGCTCATTGAGGAGGAAGCCTTCGCGATCCTCGTCGATCTTCTCTCGGCACCGGACAGGGACGGCGTCATCATCGGCGACCAGATCGCCCGCGCCGTCGAATTGAAGCGCTCCGATCTGGTCGAGCCGCTTGGCCTGAAGCTCGTCTGGCGCCTTGCCGGCCGTGCCGTGCCGGAAGGTGCCCTGTTCGTCGCCAATCGGGCGCCGGCCATCACGCACGCCTTCGCCGGCACCGCCCGCGAAACCGACGCCGCCCTCAGGCTGCGCGACCTGCCCGGCGCTGCCGCCGGCACCGCCCGCATTGCCGCCATCGGCTACAACGGCCGGGGCACCGTCGTGCCGCCGGACCAACTAGACCTTGCGCTAAAGGAGGTTGCGTGCTCGCCGGATAGCAACCAATCGCCGTCCACAACTGCCTCGTTTGTAAACGAGGTGTATCCATGAACACGCAAGAAATCTGCGCGGCTGCAATGGGAAGAACGCTCGCCGAAATCATCGATCTCGGCGAAACGCTCTACATCGAGAACCAGCGCATCAGCCAGGCGGCCAAGCTCCTGCTCCGCTCGATCGAGAGCGGCGGCTCCCGCCAGGACAACTTGACGGTCCAGCTCATCCGATCAATCCGCGATACGGCCGATCATTGCTGCCGCGTGATCGAGGGGCCGCGTTGACCTCAGATATCCCGCGCCGGACGGGCGGCGCGGGACTTGACACATTGTTTCTTAATGCATACTCTAATGATACAACATTGGAGGTCACCCATGGCAATCTATGGCTACGCCCGCGTCTCGACCGTCGATCAGGACTGCGCCGTGCAGATCGCAGCGTTGCGGGCGGCGGGTTGTGAGGTCATCCGCTCGGAGCAGGCCAGCGGCACGTCGCGCGATGGCCGGCCGGAGCTGGAGACCCTGCTCCAGTTCGTGCGCGCCGGCGACGTCCTGGTGGTCACCCGCATCGACCGTCTGGCCCGCAGCATGAAGGATCTTCAGGACATCGTGCACGAGTTGAAGCGCAAGGGCGTCTCGCTCAAGGCGACCGAACAGCCGGTCGACACCTCGACGGCCGCCGGCAAGGCATTTCTCGATATGCTCGGCGTGTTCGCGGAATTCGAGACCAACCTGCGCCGCGAGCGCCAGGCCGAAGGGATCGCGGCCGCCAAGGAGGCCGGCGTCTACACCGGCCGCAAACCGTCGATCGACGCCGGCAAGGTGAAGGACCTTGCCGAACAGGGGATCGGTCCCAGCGAGATTGCCCGGCGCATGGGGATCAGCCGAGCCAGCGTCTATCGCGCCCTCGAAGCGATGAACAACTGAGCCTGCGGCATCAACGCTGCCCTCTATCCATGCTGGCGCGGAGGTAACTGATGTCGGTGCGGATTGCGGCGAGATCAGCCGCAACCCGCGCCATGTCGGCTTGGCTCAGCTTGAGGTCCGCCTCGACTGAGCCGATGCGCCGATCGTAGGATTGCACCGTCGTCATCATGCCGCCGGCTGCCGTGAGGATGGCGGCAACCGCGAGAATATTCGAGAACGTCACGTGATCCCACCACCTAGGGGGTTGATTGGATATCATCTCGCCTTCCTGATCATTTCGTCGTTGCCGAGGATCTTCCTCAGCGCGCTCGGATCTTCGTTGGCGAGGCAGACGGCAGCGGCGGGCTTGAGCGGCGTGACCACCTTGAGGCCGGCATTGCCCTCAGGGCGCGCCGCCGCGCACGCTGTCACAGAGATCGCCGCCGCCAGCGCGGCGGCAGAGCTGATGAGGCGAGAGCCCGTCGAGGCTTTCATCGATCCTGTTCCTTTCCTCGTAGGCGCGCAGGGACGCCCGATCGGACTTGGCTTGCTCGTGGTGCTGACCAGCGGCAAACAGCCACCAGGCGGCCAGCAGCGCGGCAACAGCAGCCAGTCCGAACAGGATCGATCGGCCGTTCATCTTCAGGAGGGTAGAAAGGACGGCAAGGGGCATGTCACACCCCCGCCTCGCGGGCCTTCCTGGCGTAGCGGCTGCGCTGCCAGATCACCCAGGCGGCGAGCACGCCGAGCACCAGCACGATCGGCAGGGCCACGCGCCAGTCGAGGCCACTGAAGGCGGCAATGCCGCCGGTCGCCGCGCTGGCGAGGGAGGCGACGTTGATGGTCGACAGCGCCATGGGCTTGTCGAGACCGGACACCGTCGCCGGCGCCTTGGGTTTCTCGGGCGTCAGCGGCACGGCCGTCGCCGGATAGGCCGTGTTGTAGGCGTCGAGCGCGATCCGCGCCCAGGCGAGGCGCCGATCCGTGTGCGCCACGCCCGGCCTCTCGAACGCCATCTCGAACGCCTTGGTCTTGGCCTCAAGGCCGAGTGCCGCCGACACCTTGCCGACGGTCGCCCTTTCGCTGGTCGCGAGTTCGTGCGCCAGGAAGCCGATGTTCGCCGAGGGGCCGGCCGGGTCGAGGCCTTCCTCCCGGCACCAGGCCTCGAAGGCCCGCCGGCGGGGACCGGTCCACTGAAACCAGCCGAAGCCGCCACGGCCGGCGATCGGCTTGACCTCCTGAAGCTTGGTGAAACCGAGGCTTTCGTGACCCCCATTGCCAAAGGCAGCGGCGGCATCCTCGACAGTCCAGGCCGGCACCAGACGCATGAGCGACTTCATGGCGCTTGGGACAATCGATCTGAAGTTCTGTTCGGCGGCGTTCATATCTTTGCCTCTCTGTCGGAACCTGAGCGCGTCCCTCCCGGAAAGGTCTCGTCGGCTCACCCCGGCCAGCCGGCGTTGATGTCGATGGCGTCGAGCGCGGCGGCATCCCCGGCCGCCAGCGCAGCGTCCTTGAGGTCGCGCCGGCGCTGGACGATCGCGGCGTAGTAGGCGCCGACGTCGGCGGCGAGCGTCAGGCCGGCGGCCGGCGTGGCAAGCGGGATGCGGATGTTCTCGGCGCTGATCCAGCCGCGCGAGTACGATGCCGGCCACGACACGGCACCGCTGGCGGCCGCCGTTGCAGTCGCCGCCATGGCGGTCAGGTCGGCGCGGCTGCCGGCATCGAGGGCGACATGCAGGCCGCCGTCGACCGGCGCGCCGGCGGCGAGCAGCGCATCGGCCGCCGTCGTGATGGCCGATAGCTTGGCCGCGCGAAGATCGTCGAGGGAGGGCTCGGTGATGTCGTCTTCGTGTTCGGTCACATCTCCGCTCGTGACATCGATCTCCAAGCGCATCGTGATTACTCCCAGAAAATAGTGATCGATCCGGCGGTAAAAGTATTGGTCCCTCCGGTGGTCGTGATGCGGATGCGGTCAAGGACGCCGGCCAGATCTTTGGAGCCACCAGCGCAAGCCACATACGCCTTGCCGTTCTCCGCAAGGAGGCTGCTGAGCACCCACTCGTTGCCTGTCCGATTGATCAAGGTGCAGATGCCCGTCGCAGCTTGCGCCACATCTTCCCACGTCACGGCGAAGCCGGTTGTGACCGTATAAATGCCGCCGCTCGAGTTCGCGCCGCCGGCATGCATCATGACACCGGCATATCCGGTAGCCACAACAGCGCCGGCCCCAAGTTGCAGGATGATCTGCGCCGAGCTGGCGGAGGTCGTCACCCCTTTCAGGGCAAGGGTGATCTTTCGCGCCGTGCTCGGAATGCCGACGAAGTCGATTGCAGTGCCCGACGTCGTCGCAATCGTTGCGCCACGGACCAGGGGCGCCGGCAGGCCCGTAAGTTGCGACCCGTCGACCGCCGGGAGTTTGCCAGCCCCATCGAGCGCCAGCAGGTTGTTGGCCGCGGTGCCGACGACACGGCGGGCGAGAGCGGCGAGATTTGCAGCAAAGCTCATGCGTAGGCCTCCACCGTCCAGCGCCAGCCGGCGAGCGTCAGAGTTGTGGCCACACCGGTTGTCTTGTGTGGAATTTGGAGTTGGAGATTGCTGGTCGTGCGCACGTTAATATTCGTCGCATCGCACCACACCGCGCCATAATAGTACGTGAAAGCGTTCGGCGCCGGCATGACGAAATCAACACTATCACCGACAGCGAACCCGGCCTCCGCTGTTTTACAGACCAAATGCCATCTCAGCATTTTGGGTGCGACGCCGAAACCATGCGGTATCGTGAACAAGGCGGCGGCAGTCCATGCCTGCTCTGCCGACGAGAAAGACTTTGTGAAGATCAGGCCGGTCAAACGCGAGCCGTCGACGGCCGGGAGTTTTCCGTCACCGCCGATTTTCAGGACTTGATTTGCACCGGTGCCGGCATCGAGCACCGCCGCAGTGCCGAGACCGAGATTGTTCCGCGCGACTGCCACGTTGCCGAGGTCGGCAAGGTTGGCGGCGGAGGTCAGTGCGCCCGCGACCTCGAACGAGCCGATCGCCACGCCGGCGATGCGATCACCAGCGGCCGCCGGCGTCGTCAGTGTCAGCGTTGACACGGCAATCGTATAATCGGCGCCGCCCCCGACGAGCCACGCGCCATTCAGGGAGACGATGCAGTGGGCCGGCGACGGTGACATCCCGAGGTCGAATACCGTCTGCCCGGCGGCGGCCGTGAAGGCGAGCGGCGTCAGCGCATTTTGCAGATCGCCCAGCCCGAGGTTTTCAAGCGCCTGCGCTCGCTGCCCTGGAGATAGGTCCTGCTCGTCTTCGTAGGAGACGTACCCCTCGACCGACGCCGCAGCCGCCTCGGCGCGGTCGGCCGCCTGAGTGGCCCCCGTTACCGCCCCCAGCGCAGCGCCAGCGGCGGCACTTGCCGTCCCGGCTGCATTCACGGCCGCCGTCCGGGCCGCGTCGATCTCGGAGGCCGTTGGCCCTGCGATGGCGCCGCCGTCGCCGTCCGAGACATACACTGCCCCCTCGGGCACGCTTGATGCGCCGCCGGCGACGACGATCGACGCCGCGTCGATGTCCTCGACAAGCTGCGACAGCTCGGCAACGCGCATGGCCGACCGGTCGAGCGCGGCGGCATGGCCGGCGGCGTCATAGGTGTCGGTCGCCGTCGGATCGTAGTCCTGCGTCATGGGCGTATCGCGCTCAAAGGACACGGTACCCGGCATCGCTGGGAAGGCCCCGAGCGGCACGACCGTCGCCACGCCGCCGACCGACAGCACGACGGAGTAGTGCAGTCCAAGGGTGAGCTGCTGGCTGTCGCCGCCCGCCGGCGTCAGGCTGACGACGAGCTGTGACCTCTCCAGCACTTGGATGCCGGTCGGAAACTCGGTCTCGGCGCCGGTCCAAAGGGCGGTCGCGCGTACAACGATGGATGTGACGGTCATCGGGCATCTCCGATCAGGGACGGCATGCGGCGAGGCGCGGGCTTGCCGGGCGCCCACCAGAAGCGCTGGCCGGCCTCCTTGGCCGCCTGCTTCTCGATCCGCTGGAAGCGCTCCGGGGTGCGCGGGTCGATCTGAAGGGCGAGCTGGTCGACAACCGCCCGCTGGAAGGCGAGGCGCGTCTGCCAGAGGGTGGAGCCGGGCATGTAGCGGGCGAGCACATAGAGGCCGTCGCCGGCGAAATGCGTCTCCTCGCCCTTCGCCCAGAGCTGGGCGTTCTTGATCAGCCAATCGCCGAGCACGGTCTCGACGGCGCCGGCCTGCGGGCCGACGATGGTCGTCGCCCACGAGTTGCCATAACGGGTTTGGTCCGCGAACAGGAAGTCGCCGAAAATGCCGAGGCCGCCGCCCTGGAGAATGGCGGCGCCGATCGTCTTCGCGTCAGTGGTCGGCAGCGGATCGCGGCCGTTGGCGACCTGCTTGGCCTGAAGCGCCAGAAGGCCCATGACCGACATCAATCCGAAGCTGCCGGCGGCATGGCCGAGGCGCCGGCCGTCCCATCCTCGGGCGAAGGCCCGCATCATGTGGGAGGTCACGAATGTCGCCGTGAAGCTCTTGTAGAGCGAAACCGCTCGGCGCGTCTCGCCGCCAAGCGTGCCCGGCTGGCTCTTGCCGAGCAGCAGGGCGCGGGTCAGCGCGTCGCTCTCGATCACCGCGTAGGTCATTTCCGTGTCGACCATGCGGGCGATCGAGGCGGCCACCCGGCGCGCGTCCGTGCTGCCGATCGCCGCCACGTCCATGTGGCGGATGAACTTCGCTCCCGGTCGGGGCTCGAAGGGCGTGGCCTTGCCGACCAGCTTCCAGCCGGCATCGCCGATGCCGTAGCGCTGGAGCGTATCGCGAAAGGCCGGCGAGAGATCGCCCCAGGCGCGCCCCGCATCGTTGGCGAGCTTCGCCTGGAACTCCATGCCGAAGGCGTTGCGGAGGATCGCCGTCCAGCGCCGGAGGCCGGATGCGCGAATGACGGCGCTCGATGCTTTCGCGGCCGTGCCGCTGCGGATGGCCTCGCCCATGAAGCGGTCGCCGGCGCCGACCGTGCCGGCGATGCTGTCGGCGATGAAGCCGTGCTGCAAGGCATCGATCTCGGCGCCCGGACGGCCCATGTCGGCGACGGCACGGGCAAGCGTTTTGACGGCGGAAATGTCGTTGAAGCGCGCCGTCATGGCGAGCAGCGCCGGATCGGAGATCGAGGAGATGATGGCCGATCCGAGCTGCGAGGAGACCAGCCAGGAGCGCATGTCGCTCATGGCGTTGGCGACGCCTTCATGCACCGGCCGGTTGGCATCGCCGGTTACCACCTGGCTCCACAGGGCGTTGATCTGGTTGCGGCCGACTTTGACGGTGTCGCCGATCCCGAGGTTCTTCTTGACCGTCTTCACGAAGCCTTTGGTGTCGGCCATCGAGCTTTCCGAGGCCAGCCGGCCGGCCTCGCGGTCGAACAGGCTGTCGATGTAGCGCTTCAGCGCCGCCGGGTTCGGTCCCAGCACTTCCAGCTTGGCAATGTCGGACGCCATGCCATCGATGTGATCAAGCATGGCCTGGTAGACCGACTGGTGACCGCCGAAGGCATTGGCATAACCCATCCAGCTATCGGCGTCCTTGAACAGCAGCACGCGGGCATCGGCGCGCGTGTTCGCGAGGGCCGGCCGCCCTCTGACGGCCGCGCTCGGCCCGCCATCCATCCCCTCGTTGACGATGCTGTCGAACACCTGGTCGAGCAGCTTGTCGAGCTTGCCGGGGCTGAGCGGCCGTCCTGTCGCAAAGCTCACCATCCTGTCCCGGTCGAGCAGCCTCTTGGTGTAGGCCTTCCACTGGTCGCGGCCGGCCGTGCGCACCTTGACGGCGTCATGGCTGGGGTTCGCCAGGCGCCAATCCTGACGGTAGGGTATGGCGCCGCCGGCCTTGTTGAAGGCGATCCGAAGATGCTCGGCCGTCTTGGTCCATGCCTCCGCTGCGGCGCGCGCCGCGCTGTTGCCGGTCGCCAGTCCGTAAAGCTCGCGCAGCACGTCGCCCTCGAAGGCGGTCTCTGCCTTGAAGCCGAGCATTTTCGGCCGCATCGTCTCGATCGCTCCGGCGAACATCGCATGCGCCTCGGCTCTGATGCGATGGCCGGCCGCCACCACGTTGTCGAAGGTCATGCCGATCTCGAAGGGATCGCGAACCAGCATCGACCGGATGGCGGCGGCGAGCGGCAGCATCAGGAAGGTCGGCGCCTTGCCCTCGGCCTTCAGCTCGCCGACCGTCTTGGTATAGGCGGTCACCCGCCGCAGCACGGCCGCCTGCGCCTTGGCCGTCCCGAAGGCGATCTGCGCCTTGCGCGCCGCCTCGGCGGCCGCCTCGTCGGCCGTCTCGATGGCGGCCTTGCGCATGGCGTCGCGCGCTGTGTCGCCGGCCGCCTTGAAGTTGGCCTCGGCTTCGTCGAGCCAGTCGAGCAGCACCTTCCCCTTTTGGGGATCGACGGCGCCGGAGGTGATTTTCGCGGTGAAGCAGAAGCGGGGCGAGACCATCAGCGAAGTCCGTTCTTGATCAAGCAATCGGCGAACTCGGCCGCCACGGCCGCATCGGCGTCGATCTCGTCGAGGAGCTGGCGTGCGGTCACCCTGCGCGTCGTGCCATCGGCCGCATCCAGCTCCAGCTCCAAGTCACCGACCTCGTCGACCAGGCGCCGCAGGTCCTCGTGGGCGGCGCGGCCCGCCTCGACCTGTTCGGCGAGGTGCGGCGAAACCTCCCGCCGGGTCGGCGCGGTTTCTTCGCCGGAGGGACTTGACATTCTGGATTTTTGAGACTCAGTGCCTATATCAGGCTCACGGGAGACACCTTCCATGTCGGTGACGTTCTGCAATTGGGACTGGCGGCCGGCCGTGCTGCTCAAGCCCTCGTTTCGGGCTTTCGCCGTGCTCGATCGCGGTGAGGACTGGACCGAGGTCGATGCGCCCGACGTGTCCCACACGGCGGCCGTGTTGCCCGAAGCGCGCTGGCGCGAGGTGTTCGAGCCCGAATTTGGCGAGCTGGACACGTCGAGGTTCACCCAATCCGAGCCCGCCTCGCGCGAAGCCGCCGAATAGAGTTTCAGCATTTCTTCATCGAGCGCCGTCCGCTCGGCCGCATCGGTCGATATGCGCTGCCGTTCATAAAGCGCATGCCCGCCGGCCCTCTTGGCCGCCAGCATATGCGGTTCCCAAAGCTGGATTTCGCCCACAGTGCCGTCAGGGAAGCGGATCAGCACCTTTCGGTCCACATAGCCCTGTTCGGTGCGTATCCACCCCTCGTCCAGCACCTCGAAGCGTCGCGCCAGTTCGTCCACGATCCTGTCGGCCTTGGCCGGCGTGTCCACGATGAAGCCGCCGCGCACGATGTCGGTAAGCTGGGCGGTCGACTTGTAGCCCTTGCGGAGCATCTTCTGCTCGGCCGTCTCGCGGGCCTTGATCTTCGCCGCCTTGTACTCGACGCCCACCGCGCCGGCGATCTCATGGCCGGCAGCCGTGAGTTCTTCCTGCCGCGCCGGCGCCACGGCGTAGAGCGCATCCATGTCGCGCGCCGGGGCATCGGCGAAGAAGCTCGCCCGATCGGCGGCGCGGCCGGGGGACCGGACAGCAGCAGGAGCGATGTCCTCGATGTCGGCGCCGGCGATCTTCGCGGCCGCGAAAGCCGCCCGAGGCGTCACCTCGAAGCCGAACAGGTCGGGGCCGTCGCCGGCGCGCAGCGCCGATCGAAACAGGGTCCGAAGCCGCTCGGCGACCTTTTCCCGGCCGGCCGCCACCGTCAGGCCGTCGTCGTGGAAGAACAGCCGCACGGCGTCGGCGACGCTCTCGCGCACCGCACCATGCTCGATGTCGGTCTGGGCAAGGAGCGCCGTCACCGGCTCGCCCGTCTGGCGGGCACGCTCGACCAGACGCCAGGCCTCGACAACGTCCTTCGTCGGATCGGAGAACGACAGCCGCCCCTCGGCGGCGGCCTGGCGCAGGCGGGCGGCCAGCGGCGCCGTGTCGCTCATGGCGCCGATGATCGCCCGCGACGTCGGATCGATGGTCTCGTAGAGGCTCTTGACCACGTCGGGCGCCTCGAAGCCGCGTTGCACCAGGGCGGCGGTCAGGCGATCGGCGCCGGCCTGCGACAGGTAGCCGTCGGCCGTCACCAGGTCGCCCATTTCCTCGGGCGTCGCCATGCGCTGAAGCGCCTTGCGGGCGAAGCCGGCGTTGCGTGCCTGTCCGGCCTCGCCGCCGGCAAAGGCGTCAAGCACTTCGGGCGTCAGCACCTTGGCATCGGCCGCTGCCTGTTCCGAGGCGGAAAGCCGCGCGGTAGCCGTCCGGTTAGCCTCGACGGCAAACGCCTGCCGCTCGGCCGGCGACAACTCGGTTTCGCGGACGCGCACCAGGACGGGTTCCCTCATGCCTTTCGCCTGGCTGAAACCCCGATCGGCCAGTTCCTTGCGATAGGCGTCGGCCCGCTCGGGCACGCGGGCGTAGGCTTCGCGGATACCAAGCACGCGGCCATTGCCGCTCTCGACAACGGCGTCGGGGCCGACGACCGGCGCGCCCTCGCGAGCGGTCGGGGCGTCCATCAGGAGGCGCGGATTGAGGTTGGCGGAGATCTCCGCGATCTGTGCCTGGCTCGCCGGCCGCGTCCGGTCGCGCGGCTGGAGGTCCGCCGGAAACAGCGGGTTCACGGCGCCGGCCGTGTCATGGCTGGTGATGAGCTTGTCCGCCTCGATCAACTGCCAGCGCGTCGCGAGGCTCCGGCCGTCGCCCCAGACGATTTCGTTGCGCCTGAGATTCGGCAGGTCGGCGACCGAGGCCAGCGGCTGGCCGCTGTCGATCGCCGCCCGCGCCATCGCCTCGCCGTCGAGCGCGACGACCGCCGATCGGGCGTCGGGCATGCCGGCCGCCGGCAGGTCGCGGGCCTCCTGGAAGCGGGCGACGGCGGCCGCATCCTGCGGCGACAGCGCCGACGGCGACGCTTCGGCCGGCCTCGGCGTGCCCGTCCGCGTGTCGAAGCGGTGCATGAGGCCGCCGGCGGCGCCGCCGATGGCTCCGGCGAGGCCGATCGACAGCGCTGCTTCGCCGAACGAATACTCGCCCCCGAGCTGCACGCGGTCGTGCTGCATGACCCCTTGTTCGAGGGCTTCGGTGCCGGCGTTGATAGCCGCTTCGCGGCCGATGCGAGCGATGAGGCCGACGCCCTTGCCGGCCGGAATAGCCATCGAGGCGAGGTTGATCGGATCGGCCACATTGGCGGCGAGCCAGCCGGTCCACGCCAGGGCGTTGGCGCTGAGGCCGTAAGTCCGCGCACTTGCGTCGGACAGGCGGCGCTCGTGTTCGCGCCACAGCTCCGAGGCGCGGGCGCCGACATCGATGTGCGGTTCGATCGCCTTTCGCTGGTCTTCCGGCAGCGTGGCGATGGCGCGGGCGAGCTTGACCGTGGTGGGGACGTCCATGTCTCCCGTGTGCCAGAGGCCGGATGTGTCGGAACCCATGGCCTGCGCGGCCCATCCCATCAATTCCTGGCCGGTCGCTTTGCGGAAGGCGGACGTCAGCTCGTTGGCCGCCTGATCCTTGAACCTCGCGTAAGTCGTCGGCCAATCGACGCTGTTCCAGCCGGCGCCGACGAAGGCGTCCCAGTTGGAAATCGGCGCTTCGGCCGGCGGCACCGCGTTGCGGCGGGCGATCGTCTCCGCCCATGCGGCCTCCCAGGAGGTCATTTCCGCTCCCCCGTCTGCCACACCGGCTTGTACTCGTAGACGAAGCGCTCGCGCAGATCGTCGAGCGCCGAGAAGTCGAGCATGAGGGGGGCGCCACTCCGGTTGGCGGTCATCACCGGCCGCAGATCGCTGCCCTGCGGCAGATAGACGCCGTAGACCGAGCCGCCCAGCGACATCGGCCGAAGTATCGCATTGTGGCGCAGAAACGCGGCATCGAAACGATGGCCGCCAGGGCCGAAGGCGCCGCCGGCGGCCTTAAGATCATCGTCGGTCAGGCTCTCGAACAGGCCCGAGAAGCGCAAAGCCGACATACCCTGCGGCGCCGGCACATAGGCCTCATTGATGCTGGTGAAAGAGCCCGTCACCTTCTCGACGGCCGACTGATAGGCGTCGGCATCATGCTCGCCAAACAGGGTCTCGCCCACGGCGCGGTCGGCGACGTAGATCGCCGTCGCCGCGTCGGCGATCGTCGCCTGGACGGTCGGGGGGTAGGTGTCCGGCGCGAGGCGCCCGAGCGTGTCGGCGAGGCCGTCCTTGATCGTCTCGGCCTTGGCCTTGACGTCGGGCAGCGCCATCAGCTCCTGCCCCCGGAATATCTGCTCGGCAATCGCCGGCCGATCCTTCCCCACCAGGCCGGCGACGATCATCATGTGCGCCTCGGCGCCGTCGGCCATCTGCTCGACGGCGCCGGTGAAGGCCCGGCCGTCCATCGCCCGCGCCAGGCCGGCCACGAACTCGGCCTTGCCGCCGCTGTCGAGCTTCGACCAGCGATCCTTGACGGCTCCAAGCTCGGCCGCCTGGAACGGCTTCACCGGCGCGCCGAGATAGGCGGCGGCCATGGTCGCCTGCTCGCCACGGCGGGCAAAGGCCGCCTGGAACTGTGATGATGACGGCGGGGCATCGTAGACAAGCGGCATCGTCTGGAGCCGGCCGGCGCGCACCGCGACGGAAACCGGATCGCTGTCGCGGTTCTTGGCAATCTCCGACGACACGGCCCTCATGGCATCGAGGCGCAACTGCTCGACTGGTGTCACCACTGGTGCCGTCGCCAGCCGGCTTTCTTCGGCCGACAGCGCTTCCTCCAGCGCGCTCGGCGGCATGCGCCAGGCGCTCGCGACGAACGGCGCGACCTGTTCGGCTCGGTTCAATTCCCGGAGCTTCAGCGCGCTTGCGCTGTCACCGGCCGCCGCCGCCGTCGCCAGCGTCTGTTTCGTCGATGCGATCAGCGCCGGGTCGGCGGCATAGCCGGCACCGTAGAGTTTGGCGATGTCGCCGGCGTCGTCGCGGGAAATAGCCGCGAGGTCGAGCAGCGCGCTTCTTTCCGCCGCTCGGTCAGACTTCTGCTTGTCCGACCATGCGCTTTCGGCGCGGAACCGGCCGGTCGCTGACAACGTCGAGCCCATGGGCTGCCCGAGGCGGCCGAATACGCTGCGGACATAATCGGCCGTTTCGGTGATGGGGATGACGGAGGCGAACTCCTCGGCCGTGAACGCCGGCCCGAAGCGGCGCACCGCCTCGTCACGCCAAGCGGTCGCGCGAGGCATCTTGTCGTTGCCGGGGCCGGCATTGTAGGCCGCGAGCGCCACGGCCACGTTGCCGTCGTAGCGGTCGAGCAGCCCTTGGAAATAGGTAAGGCCGATGCGGCGGTTGAGATCGGCGTCGGTGAGCAGCCTGGACTTCAGGGCATGATCGTCGAGCGCGGCTACATCGGCAAGTCCCATCTGTCGGGCAACCGATCGCGCGGTATCCGGCATGAGCTGGGATACGCCGAGCGCACCCTTTGGGCTAACCGTATTAACCCGCCCACCGCTCTCCTGTGGGATGACCCCCCGGTCAAAAATCCAACTGGCGGTGCCACCATCACGGACACGTCCGATCGCTCCGAAGCTCGATCGATCGTCTCCGGCCCGGATGCCGGCGAGCGTCTGCTCCTCCACGGCGGCATCGGCGCTCGCAAGGTAGCGCTGGCGGTCGAACGGGTCGATCGTGCCGAAGTTGGCGGGGTCGGACAGAAGGGCCTTGGCCTTGGCCGGATCGGTGCGGATCAGCTCCAGCACGGCGCCCTGCTCGGTGGTGGCGCGGAAGGTCAGCTTGCGCTGCTGCGCCTGGACGGGCGTGATCAGGCCGGTATTGGCGAGGCCATCGATGGCCTTGTCCCGATCGGCCATGATCGCCTGCCGTTCGGCGTCGGAGGCGGCCGAGCCATAGCGCTTGAAATAGCTCTGATCGGCCACGTCGAGGTTGGCGACCGCCGTCGAGGCCTCGTTGCTGCGGGCCGCGCCATGCACCGCGCCACGTGCCGCGATCGACTGTCGCTCGAAATCGAAGCCAAGCGCTTCCCGCTCTCGCGGATCGGTCACCATGTCGAGCGCTTCTTGCCGCAGCCTGGCTTCCGCGCTTGCAAATTCGGTCGGCGCCACCTTGTAGTCCGGGCTCTCGCTCCACTTGGTT
This sequence comes from Pleomorphomonas koreensis DSM 23070, assembly GCF_000425185.1. Lineage (GTDB taxonomy): Bacteria > Pseudomonadota > Alphaproteobacteria > Rhizobiales > Pleomorphomonadaceae > Pleomorphomonas > Pleomorphomonas koreensis. The sequence goes on along the minus strand of NZ_AULH01000009.1, from coordinate 134,900 downwards.
TGCAGCTCGTCGAGGCCCTTAAGATAATGCGAGCGGGCACTGATCCCTTCCGAGCCGTCGCGGAGCTGCTTGTTGTAGTCGGCAACCCGGCCGACCGCCTCCGCTAGGTTGGAGACGGCGCCGCCGAACGAGGCGAGGCCGCGCCCTACGGCGTCGGCGGGCTGGATGACCGGCATCCGGCCTGGGCCGGGCGGCGCGACCTGCGACTGATAGGTGGGTGCCGGCATGTCACGAAATCCGGAGCGGGTTGGTGGTGTCGAAACTCGGGGTGCCGTAGCTCGCGCCGGGCAATCGGAAGGTGCCGCCGACCGCCTTGCCCGTCGACGGCGTCGCATGCAGGCCTTGCCACTGGTAGAGCGAGGCGCCGGCGTTGAGCATGGTGGTGGCCGCGCCGAAGATGCCCGACATCATCGCCTGCTTGGCCTGCCGGTCGTAGTTGGCCGCGTCGACGCGGTAGGTGGTGGCATCGCGCACGGCGCCGTAGCGGGTCAGCAGCGCGTCGACCTCGCCGACCGCCGCCGTGTTGGCGGCAAGCACCACCGGCGAGCCTACGGTCGGGTCGAGGCCGCTCGACGCGAAATAGCTCTGCTGGCCGCCGAGCACGCCGGCGACATCGCGGCGGATTTCCTGCTCTTGGTAGGCACCCTGGGCCAATGCAAGGTCGGCGTTCTGGCGCGCCATCTGCGCCTGCATCTTGGCGGCCTTGGAGTTCTCGACGCCGGTCATGATTTGACCGGCTCCCGAGAGCAGCGCGCCGCCGATCATCAGCGCTTCCACGCACATCAGCCAGTCTCCAGCATCAAGTCGGGCGACATGCCAATCAGGGTAAACGGCAGCGCGGTATCGCAGACCAGTTCGATCGAGAGTTCATCGCCCTCTGGCGCCTCGCAGATCACCCAGACGCCGCCGGTCTTCAGCGCCACGGCCTTGTCCGGCTCGCCGGCCCACGGGACGACGATCGGTTCGGACGGGCCGCCGTTGATCGAGACGGTCCCGCCGGCGCTTTCGTACATCTCGACATAGACGTGGGTCGCCCGCTTGCTCTCACCCTTGCTACTGCCCTGCTGGGTCATCATCTCGAAGGGCAGCGTCTTGGCGCGGGCGACGATCGGCAGGCCGACGACGATATGCGAGGCCGGCCGGCTCAATGCGATCCTGCCGCCCGACACGGTCGGGCGCGCCTTGCGCTCGCCGCCGTCGGCGAAGACGACGACGGTCTGGCCCTCAAGGTGGTCGAGGCCGGATAGCTCGGTCACCGGCGCACCGGCATATTCAAGGCCGCTGTCGACGAACCAGGCGCCGGTGGCGCGCAAGTCGTCGGGATCGACGGCGTCGAAAAAGATTTGCAGGATTTCGAGGTAGCGTCGCGTCATGCCGGCGATCTCGCGCCGCACGATCATCCAGAGTTCATGCACCGTCGTGTCGGCCGACCGGATCGAGGTGACGTCCTCGACCACGCCGTTGGTGAGCACCTGGCGCTGCCAGCCCACCACCTTCTCGGCCGGCATCCACGTCAGCGTGCCGAACGTCCCGTTGGCGAGGCGCACCCAGACGGTACGGTGCGGATCGCGCTGGTAGGCAAAGCCCTCGGCGCCGGGCTGGAGGATGTGGCCGGCGTAAATCGAAGGTTCGACCGTGTTGAGCTTTTCGGTAAGGCGGTCGATCTCGGTGAAGTGGATGCGCCGCCGGCTCGATCCGATGAACAGCACACCGCCGTCGACCATCAGCGGGATATGCCAGGCCGATCCTTCCGAGCCGTCCGGCAACGCCCGGATTTTGCTCTGGTCGCTGAGCGGATCGGTCGAAGACGAGCCGCGAATCTGCCACTCACCGTCGGCTGTGCCGGCGACGACGCCGCCGGCCGGCACCGCCCACTGGATATCGACCAACGAGCCATCCGGCGAGGCGAGCCGCCCAGACAGGGAAGACGCAGCCGTATCGTCGACCGCGAAGGAAAAATAGTCGCCGGCATAGGTCAGCCACCACTCGTCGCCGCGCGACCAGAACATGCGCTGGTCGATCTTGCGGAGATTGTCGGGCCAGCCGCGCACGTCCGACCAGGCTGCCTCGAACCAGCGATAGGTGGGCGAGGCGAACAGCGTGCCGGGCACAGCGGAATAGGCGGTCACCTTGGCGACCGTCGCCGACACCACCTCGGTGATCCGGACATGGCATTGGCCGGAGTGGAGATACTTCCACCGCGCCTTGCCGTTGCCGGAGGTCACCTCGCCTTCAATGTGGGTCGGCGCGTTGGCACCCGAGTTGACCGGGCCGTTGGTGCATTCATAAACACGACCCCCAAAGCGTCGTTGGGCGCCCATCGGCACGTTGTCCTCAAGCGCCAGCCAGGCCGGGACGCTGTCGAGCGTCGGCTCGTCGATGCGCCAGAGCGAGCCGACGTGCCCGGCCGCGAAGGTCGCCTTGTTTGCCGTCACCGTGAAGGACGATCCGGCCTGGGCCGAACAGGCGAAGGTCCACGTCTTGTCGATGTTTTGGAGGCGGTAGGGACCGTACCCCTGATCGTAGGCCGCAAGGCTCCAGTCGGTTGGCCCCCTGCGCACGAGCTGGCGGGGCGAAAAGCCCGAACAGGCGAGAAACACCACGTCGACGCTCTGCGCGTAGCGGATGTTCCCGAGGTCCGCCTCGCCGTAAGGGAGTCCGCCGAGCGTGTAAGGTGCGCCCCCGGCGAGGAGATAGCCGGTAAGGCGGGCGATGCGCATGGTACCGGCGTTGACCACCAGCACGGCCTGATCGTCGTTGCCGGCTTTGAAGGGGATGAGCAGGCCCTTCTTGCTCTCGTCGAGAAGGGGAGCGGCGAAACGTGTTCCCGGCCGGCGCGTGATGCCGCGCTGGGCGACGCCGACGAAATTGACGATGCGGGCAAGCCCGGTCTGCGACTTGTCGAGGTCATAGGCGGCGCGGAGAAGCGGCGTGATCTCGCCGCCGGCGAAGGAAACCTTGTCGATGATCATCTGCGCCTCGCGGATATCCACGACGTGGTTCGGCTGATCTGCGACGGCGCCCGCTCGCGGGCGTCGTTGCGCTTGGCTTCGGGCAGCATCTCGGCCGCCACCTGGTGCGCCCTGTTGGCGGCGCTCGCCGACCGGGTGCATTGCGGCGCGCAGGCCTCGGCCAGGCGAGCGACGAAGATCTCCGTGAACTCGGGATTCCAGCGGATGGGATCGACGACGCGGCGGGTGATGTTGACGAGCGGCGCTTCGGCCGCCGTGTCGAGGTAGCGCACCAGCGGATCATCGGGGCCGCTGGCGCTGACGACGGCCCATTCGTCGGCTTCGAGGCCGGGAACCGAGCGGACGGCCAGGCAGTCGTCGGGCAGGAGATAGCGGTGGGCGAATGGCGCGTCGGCCGGGATGCTGGCGAGCGGCACGGTCACCTGCCGCGTCGCGAAATTCCACGCGGTTTTCTTGAGCAGGCTGTCACGGATGATGCCGAAATGCCGCACCACAACCCTTGCCGCCGTTCGCGCCTCGTCGAAGGAACTCAGCGCGGTCACTCCGATCAGGGAGAGGGCGGCGTTGGCGGCGTCGAGTTCGGTCGCGATCGGCGGCAGGGCCATGGCTACGCCCCCTTGGCCGGGCTTGCCTCGACGGCCGCCGCCAGTTCGGCGACGAGGCCGGCCAGCTCGCGGACGGTGTCGGAACCGGCCGCGAAGGGGTTGGCGTCGAGCCGTTCGAGGATCAGCGCCGCCCGGCCGGAGACCGACTTCGGGGCTTCCTGCTCGGCGGTGGTCTTGCTCTTGTCGGTCATGGCAACATCCTCAGCGCAGGTCGACGAACGGCAGCACGAAGTGCAGGAAACCGCCGCCGGTCACGGCGGTGTTGCAGGTGAAGACGATATCCAGCTCGCGGGCCGGATCGGTCGCATAACCGGCGAGCTGCCAGACCCGCTTGACGAGGTCGGCAATCGCAACGGACAGCAGCGGGTTCTTGGTGGCCGCCACCGCGAAGGTCTGGGCGTTGATCAGCGCGTTGGCGGCATTGGCGCCCGGCGCCGAGCCGAAGCCAAGGGAGCCGCTGGTAAGGCCGGCGATGGCCTCATGGGTCATGAGGCCGATCGGCAGCAGGATAGCCGACGAGGCGATCTTGCCGAGGAAGACGACGCTGCCGGCGTCGTCGCCGGCGGCGAGCTGGACCGAACCGTTGATGACGCGCATCGGATTGCCGCGATAGATGGCGAGCGGCTGCTTGAAGGTGCTCGGGTCGGGATAGCCCTGGGCGAATTTCACGTTGACGGACACGGCCGCCTCCTGGGTCATGAGGATTGGGGGAGATCGCCGCCGATCAACAGGCCGGCGGCTGGCGGAGCCGTCAGGGCTCCAGGCAGTCGATCATGATGACCTTGCCGTTCTCGCCGCGCGTCGCACCGAACCACTCCTCCAGGTAGGCCTGGACACGGAACTTCTTCTGGGGGTTCCGCTCCATCTGAGTGGTCAGCGGGTCGAACTCGGCATAGTGCATGCCCGACTTCACCCAGAGCGGGCAGCGCCGCTGCTTGGCCGTGCCGTTGGTCGGCAGGTTCTGATCGCGCACGAAGTTGATGCCGGCAAAGCTCACCACCTGCTGGCGCGCCGTGTCGAGCACCGCCTTGTCGCGATAGTCCTTCGACGTGTACTGCAACAGGTTGTAGAGCTGGTTTTCCTGCTTGGCGCCGATCGACATGGCGATGACGTCGCGTTCGAGATCGACTTCGTTCGCGGCAAGGAGTGTGATGGCGTAATTCAGCTTCTCGATGGTGATGCCGGAATTCGCCGCCGCGCCGCTCGCCACGTAGTTGACCGGGACGAAGTTGTAATCGGCGGTCAGCGTCAGCGCCTCCGACGAGGTGCCGTCCTGGCCGACGAGACGCGGGCCATAGAAGGACTGGCGAAGAATCGAATCCTCGCCGCGCGCGATGGCGGCGGCGCCGGTCTGAACATAGGTCGACGTGTAGTCGGTCATGTTCTTGACCTGGTCTTCCTTCTCCACCAGCTTGCCCCATTCGACCTGGCGGGGCTTCATCCAGGTATCCTCGACGCTGCCCTCGATGGCCGGCGTGTCGCCGCCACGGGTACCGTCGATGATCGCCGTTTCCTGCCCGATCACTTCGATGGCGAGGGCGACGCGGCCCTTGAGGTTCGGCTGGAAGGTGAAATAGTCGCGATAGCGGGAACGCTTCTGCTGCAACGCAAGCGTGACGTTTTCCTGGTATCCGACGCGCTGCGCGTCGGTGATGGGACCAAAGGCCATAGCCGGAGGCTCCGAGCGAAAGGAACACTGAGGGGTTCGTTTCGGCGAAGGTGCGGCTGATCACCCTTGCGGGCTCTGGCGGGCGACGCCTGTCGTTTAACGCCTGCGGTCGGCGGTCGCGGTAACGGGAGCGACGCCCGGACGGGCAAGGGACACGGACCCAAGGTGCGGTCGGTTATCAGCGAGAAGCGCCGCCGTGCTTGACACCATGGCTGCTCCAACGCCGCCATGGTGTCAAGGGGTTGCCCGCGAAAATCACCCTTTGGCGATGATCTCCAGCAGACGCTGGCGCGCTTCCTTCGCCGCTTGGTGCGAAGGGTGCGTGGCATCGCCGAGGGCCTTGACGTGGCCGGCGTCGGCATTGAGCCGCTGTAGCTCCGCCTTGGCGCCGGCGGCCGTCAGCGCGCCCGCACCGGCCGCCTTCGGATCGACGAGCTTGTCCTCGCCCATCATCGTGCCGATCCGGTGGAACAGCTTGACCAGGCCGGGCGAGCCGGTGAGCTTTTCCAGCGCCGCCATGTCGTCGACCGGCACGCCAAGGGCACGCGCCGCCCGCTGGCTAAGCTCGCGGTTCCGGGCTGCATCGGCGCCCCATTCCTTGTCGAGCGCCGCGTTGAGGTCGGCCGTCGCCTTGGCGCCCTGGACGCCGGCCTGCTCGTAGGTGCCCTTGATGTAGCCGAGCATGTCGGACAGGACGGCCTGCGCCTGCGGCACTGGCACGCGCGCCTTGTGAGCCGCGTCCGCGAACGCCTGCTCGAAGGCGTCGTTGTACTCGCCGAACCCTTTCTTGACGTCCTCGGGCGCCGTCACGCCGTAGGCCTTGCGGTCTTCGGTCCATCCGAGGTCTTTCCAGCCGTCCCACTCGGCGAGCTTGTCGGCGGCCGGCCGCGACAGCACGTTGCGATCGCGCGCAACGTGGTCGGCATGCATGCCGGACTTCAGCGCCGTGTTGATGTTGTTGAACTTCTTGTCGCTGATCCACTTCGCGGTGTCGGGATCAAGGCCCTCGATCTTCGAGTACCAGGGATCGGCGGCAGGGGCATTGTCCATCGGCGCCGGATCGGCAGCAGAGGGATTGCTGGCCGGAGGGTTGTCATTGTTCGGGAGGTCGGTTTCACCGCTCATCTCTTGCGTCCTTTTCGTTCCGCTCCAGCCAGTTCCACAACGTGGTGGGGCTTTCGCCGGCGATCTTGATGATTTCGAGCGCGAGTTGTCGGCGTCCCTCCGCGACGGCCGATGAATAGGGATCGCCGGGCACATGCGACGTGGTCCACACGCCGCCGCGCAAGGCGAGATCGGCCAGGAAAAGCTTCTGTTCCCCGACCGTCATGTATTCCTGCAAAAGCAGGACGCGGTTCTCCCGCTGCCGCCAAACCGACATCCACCACCGGATGGCGTTGGTGATCATCGGCCGCCTCCTTTTCCGGCCCGTTCGCCGCTGAGGGTTGCCGCCTGGGCGGCATGGGCAGCTTCGGCCGCGATGGCTACGGCCTGGCCGGTCTGGTCGAGCGCCTGCTGCTGCGCAACCTGTCCCTGGCGTGCCTGCCGGACCTCGGTGACGGCCTTCGCGTCGCGAAACGCCTGCGGTGCGGCGCCGTAGGCGTCATGCAGCACAGCCGCCGATCCGTCGATATCGACGTTGTCCATGGCCGTCGGGTCGAACTGCGCGAGGCTGGCGACCGCCTGCACCCATTGCAAGGTGGCACGGCCGAGGCCGGCCTTCATCGCCTTGGCGAGCGGCGAGACATACTCGATGGACAACATCCGGCCCTGAAGCTCGGGCGGCAGCGGCGCGATCTGGCCGGCTCGGGACAGCATGCGGTAGCGGCGGCCGATAAACGGGCTGAGGCCGTAGGTCTGGATGCGGACGAGGTTCGGGCCCATGAGGCGCAGCTTTTCCTCCTGGAAGCCGAGGAATTCGGTCGCCGTCATCTGCGGCCGGTTCACGAGCTGCATCAGTCCGAAATAGAAGGCTTCCCGGATCGAGTTCCGCCGCTGCTCGGACTGCTGCATGGACAGGCGCACGTCGGTGCCGCGGCTGAGGTGGTCCATCAGCTTTTTGCCCTGGTCGTTCATGGTGCCGTAGAGCAAGGCGTTCGGGGCGATATCGGCGGCCGTCAGCACGCTCTCGTCGTTGACCAGCACCGGCGGCTCGGCTGCATATTGCGCGGCGACAATGTGGCTCCTCTCCATCTCCTGGAGCATGGCGGTATCGGGCTTGGCGAGATGGCCGGGTCCGGTCGGATAGGCGCGGCCGGGCCGCCGGTTCCACTGTGGGACGAAGTAAGGGAATTCGTGGTATCCGGCCGTCCGTTGCCACCCCTTGATGTCGGGTGAGCAGTAGATGGACGAAAAGCTCATGCCTTCGGGGCCGAGCCGCCCATGTCGCACGTCCGGGTTGGCGCTGACACCATGGATGATCAGATAAGTGCGGGCGTCGTCGATATCGGCCGGCGCCTCGGCACCGAAGCGTTGCTTCACCTGCCGGCCCTTCAGGTAATATTTCCGGTGCAACGTGTCGACCATGCCGAAGGCGTCGACGTCGATATAGCACTGACCGATCGGCAGCACGCGGTCCATGATCCGCTGGTTGCCGATGTCCTCCTCCGAGTGCATCACCGACCAGCCCCAGGCGCCGACGTCGCCGAACCAGGCCGGCGCCTCCGCATAGAAGCAGGAGACCGCCGGCGACAGCGACGCAGCAAGCAGCGATGTCGTCGAGGACAGCCAGCGCTTGACCGAACCCCACTTGTCCAGGTCCTGATCGCCGGTCGAGAGGCCGAACCAGGCGTCCATGGGGTTGGTCGCCTGGGTGAACATGCCGCCGGCGAAAGCGTCGAGGGCGTAGAGCTGGGTGGCGTCGAACAGGTCGTCATAGGCGGGCTTGCGTTTGTTGTCGCCTGCCGACATGCCCACCTGGTCGGGCCGCATCAGCCGGGCGATTTCCTCCCATTCGGCTTCCTCGGGCCGGCGTTCGGCTTCAAGTTCTTCCTGGCGGGAAGTGACGGCGGAAGAGTCGAGCATGGCGCCTCACTGACCGAGCAGGGTCTTCGTCGCCGGCGTCGCCGTCGCGAAGGTAGAGGGGGAGAAGATGGTCGAGGCAAGGCCGCGCAGACTGGCGAGCTTCTGTTGCTGCCGTTCCGACGCCTGCCGCGCCTGTTCGCCGTCCTTGCCGGCCTGAAGCGTCGCCTCAAGCTGGGCGTTCGCCTTCTGCTGGGCGGCCAGGGCGTCCTTCATGCCGCTGTCGCCACCGAAAATGCACATGGTCAATCTCCTTCGTGCGATGGTGCGGCAAAAGCCGGTTCGGGGTTCAGCCAGGCGTAGGTCACGAATGTTTCGCCATGCTTGCCGACCAGCGGATGCCGCCCTTCGGGCCGGAAGCCTAGGCGTTCCAGCCATCTTCGAGCGACGGTGTGTCCCTCCCAGCATCGACATTCCGCGCGATTGACGATCGCCGGCAGTACCCGCCCGATGCCGTCCCGCTTGGCCCACCTGGTGGCCGCGAGAGCGATCTCCGGCCACCGATCGGTCGCCACCATGTAGACGCTGCCAACGCGCGGCGAGGTCAGGCCACCCCCGATCAGTGCCACGGCGTATCCTTCCGATGTCGCAAGGCAGAGATCGGCGACGCGGCTCGCCCGGCTGGCGATCATCGCTTCGGCGATCGAGGTCGAGCTACCCTCGAAGCGCACCGCATCGACCTCGACCAGGTCGCGGGCGCGCAAGGCGTGGATCACCTCGAAAATATCATCGTCATCGGCGTAACGAACGATCATCACGACCTCCGGAGGGGGTTGTAACGCTCGCCCTGCCCGCGCGCCTGGGAGCGACGACGCTTCTTCTCGGCTGCGATCTCCGATCGCCGGCGCCGCGCCTCCGCTGATCCCAACAGGAGGCAGCCGTATTGCAGGCCGTCGTGAATGTGGCTGTCGAAGGTCTTGCCCACCGATGACACATCATCGGAACCGGCCAGCTTGCGGTACTGGTAGGTCTGGTTGAAGCCACGGCGCAGTCCCTTGCACGAAGGATCGAGCAGGAAGCCGGGCCGGCCGTTATCGAGCATGCGCGTCAACGGCTCGCGCACCGCCTCCCATCGCGTGTCAGGCTCGTTGGTGCTGGCTGCGCGGACGGGAATACCCAACGCGGCTTCGAGGCGCGATCGCGGCGAGCCGTCTTCGGTGTCGTCGCCGGCGCACATCGCCGGATCGCAGCGAACGACGAACTCACAGCCCGGAAACCGCCGCTCCATCAGCGCCAGCATCTGCCGGGCGAGCGAGGTTTCCGAGGCATGGGTGCAAGCAATCTCGGCGAGCACTGCCACCTGCCCGTCCGGTCGCTCCTGCATGAAAACTGCTGCCGGCGTCAGGCCGCCATCGACGCCGACAATGATCGGCAGTTCCTTGAAATGCCCCAAGGTGACCGGCGACAGATGAAGATCGTCGTTGAACTCGGGATAGACGACCGAAATTCCGCGCGTAAAGCCTGGCAGGCTCATGATGAATTTTCGTATCCACCACGGCCGATGCGCGTTGAGCTTTGCCTGCTGGAGCCAGTAGCCGGCGCCCATCGCCCTGAGGTTCTCGGCGTTCGGCGCAAAGCCGGACGGCTGCTTGTAGAGCCGGTATCCGGGCTTCAAGTCCTCGAAAAAGTCCCGGTAGACCCAATCGGTCACGCTCGGCGCGTTCATATCGCCGAAGATGCGGCCGCCACGGCCGATCAGCTCGCGCGCCGGGTCTCGGCCGACGCGGCCAACCAGCATCGTGAACAGGTCTTCCGGCAGCGTGTCCATCTCGTTGAGCCACACGTCGGTGTATTCGAGGCCCTTGAGATCGTCAGGGTTAGCTTCGTCGCCAAACGCGCGGAAGCGGCCAACCAGTTCGATCGGCCCCCAGCGATCTTCAAATCGGATCGTGTGTTCGGCAGCGCGGGGCTTGGCGCCTTTCCAGCTTCCGAGGCTTTGCGGCAGCAGCTTCCACCAGCTCGGGATGGTCGCGTCCCAAAGGTTGTCGTATTTCTGGCGCCAGACGCCGAGCACATAGCGCCGCAGCGGCCGACCACTCTCGTCCTTCGTGGTCGGGCGGATGCGGGTTGCTTCCAGAATCGCCTTCTTGACGCTGCCGGTGGTTTTCGCCGATCCCATGGGGCCGACGATGCCGATCACGTCTTCGGTCGCCATGATGTAGGCATCCGACACCGGCCCGGCCGACGAGAAGATATCCGGCACCTGGGCTTTCAGCACATCGCCCAGCGACCCGAAATCGGTCTGGTCGATGGCGCTCATGCCTCGCCTCCCCGAACCCCGGCGCCCTGGAACCCCGGTCCCGCTGCATGGCCAAACCCGGTTCGCGATCGGGAACGGCGGTTGGCGGAAGGCCGGACAATCCTTGCCGAGGGGTGACGAAACATTTTTGTTTCTTTTTTCGGGTGGGTGGGGTGGCCGGCCACCGGGGGGGCGGGTTCCGCCATTTCGGGCCGCGTGGCGCCAGCGTGACGCGCCGGCCGCCTCACTGTCTCAATAGAGTATGCCACGGCGGCGAGATGTCTCATTTGCCGTTCTCCAACCCATTTGAGACGGGGTTCGCTGTTTCTTCATCCCGTTCCGTTGGCGTATACCCAAGTGAGACGGACCCCGTGCCCGGCTCGGGAGCCGACACCGTTACGCCGACCTCCTTGGCGTCGAGGTATTCCCACGGCGGCCGATCAGGAGAGACGCCAAGCGACGCGCCGCCGCCGAACACCATGTTGATGGTCGGCACGGCGTTGCCGGCCTCGTCGGTCGCCGCGAGGTTCGGCAGCACAAGCCCCTGAAGGGTGTCGGCGAGCATGCGCTGCCGGTCGAAGGCCTCCAGCTTGGAGCACCCGAGATAGGTCGCAAGCTGTTCGACCGTCATGGTGAGCCAGGAAATCTTCCAGATCACCGGGTTCTTGCCCCGGCTGAAGATGAACTCGCGAAGCTGGCGCGTCGCGAGATTGGTCGCGCCCTTCGGCCGACCGGCCTTGCGCTCCCGCGCCTCGGCCTCGGCCACAATCTGGTCGCGGACCGCGCCATCCGGGATCGGCGGTGCGAAGAGACCAAGCTGTTCGCCCTCGGCCGCCGCCTTCACCTCGGCGACTTCCTCGGCGAGACCCCGCGCAATCTCCCTCTGGAGACCCCTCTTGCCGCTGTTCTGGTCAGCCATGACGGCCACCGAACAGGCAAGAGCTTGATTTCTCGGGATATTTAATCGTCTCGCAACAGCCGCAACAGCAACCGGCGAGTGAATGTTGCAAACTTAATTTTTTAAGTGATTGATATATATATCTATATTCTATTCTTGCAACATTGCAACACTCGCAACGCCCCACGCGCGCGTATAGCATCCTCCGCGCCGTTATGCGCAGCGCGCAGTAAGGAAGTTTCCATATGTGCGCGCGAGCCGTTGCAGGCGTTGCAGCGTTGCAGGTTTCCGAATTCCTCTTATAGATCAGATACCTAAAAATACGCCCCGCAGTTTTTAGTGTTGCAGAAACCGTTGCAGGCCGTCGCGACCGTTGCAGGATACCGAATTCATCAAGGAAATTAATGGGTTGCCCGAACCCGCCTCCCGGCGCCGCCACCTTCGCGTTTATTCCTGCCCGATCAGCACCAAACCGTGCCGAATAGACCGCGCGCTTTCCGCTGTGACCAAACGGGTTCAGGGGCGAGGCAGGAGGCCCGCATATCCGCCGTTTCCGTCTTGGCGTCATGGTCTTCGCCTCATCTGTCGATCTGGAGCAACGTTCGCGCCGGTATCGACCAGCCGCGACCGCCGAGGGCGCGGGAGTTCACCGGCCGGGCTCCCAGACGCTTCATGGCCTGCGCCCAGCCGCCGATCGTGCCCGGCAGGCCGTACCAGGTGGTGCCGTCGAAGATGCGCCTCAAGCCCTCGGACTGGTTCGGCAGGGCGACCGTGGTCGGTGGTTCGTCGGCGCTATGCCACTTCTGGGGTTGCGCCTTGTCCGGCCTGCCGGTGACGTAGACGCCATGGGCGCGGAGGGCGTCGCGAGCCTGATCCGCCGTGCACGGCGCCTGCCGCTCGTCCCAGGTACCGCCCACCGCCGCGATCACCAGTTCTTCGATGGTCATTCGTGTGCCGCCCCGGAACACGTCGAGCGGAACGGACAGGATGTGGTTGAGCATGGCCTGCGCGTTGCTCACCTCGGCCGGTGCCTCGCCGCCCTTGGTCACGTGCAGGGCGTCGGCGAGCATCGAGCGCATGTCGGATGGGCAAATCTCGTCGCCGCGCATGAGATCGAGGAGGGCGAACACCGTGCCGTAGACGTCCTGTCCGCGCGCCGTGTGGCCGCCGGCGGCGAGCGCCTGGCGATACACGGCAAGCGTCTCGGGCCACCGGGTCCACTGGCCAACGATGCGGGCCTTGAGCATGGAGCCCCACAATCGGAGCTGCTTGACGTCCATCACCAGCGCCGGCCGATCGCCGAGCGGCTGAAGCTCCAGCACCACGAAGCGGTTGACGTCCTGGCCGAGCAGCGGCGGGATGATGATCGACCCGAAGAAGAACACCGACTGCGCCAGGAAGGCCGTCGCGGTATGGTCCGAGGATCCTCGGAGCACGAGGCCGCCCTTGGCTGCAACGCGGGCCAGCTTCACCAGCTTCTGAACCCTGTCCGAGTTCGGGTCCGGCTCGCTCTCGTCGAGCAGGATCGGCCGCGTCGAGAAACCGAGTTCGGACCAGATGCCGGCGGCGGTCGGATCGGTCGACGTGACGAGGGTTTCGGGGCCGTACAGGTGCTCCAGCAGCTCCAGCAGCGTCGACTTGCCGTCGCCGCTGTCGCCGGTGATCCACCCGTGCGGTCGCCACTTCAAGGCGCCGCCCATGAAACCGGCCGCCCACAAGCCGAGCACCAGCAGAGAGCCGAGCCGGTGACCGCTACCGTCGTGGTCGATCAGTGTTCCGGTCTCGTCTGCCTCGTTGGCCCAATTCCACGTGTCGAGGAGCGCAAGCACCGGTTCGGTGCACTCCGCAGCCGGCGCGATGGCGTCGGCCGGCCGGACCACGGGTTGCTGAGCCGAATAGACCTTGTCGCCGTAGAGGCCCGGCTTCTTCCACTCACCCGCGAGCCAAACAGCGTCGCCGACATGCAGCACCAGGCCGCCGTCATCGTCGAGCCAAGCACCGAGGCCACGCACCCGGCGTGTCTCGACGAACTTGCCGCGCGCGGCGGCGGCCGTCATCAGGCTTTCGCTCGCCTGGTCGACCTTCCACCCGGTTTGCTGGCGCGTCGTCTCGTTGAACTTCGGGAACACCTGCCAAAAGAAGTCGATTCGGTCTTCGGCGAGAGCACGAAGACCGTTGGCGTTGTGCTCGGCCGCCTTCAAGGACAGGATTTCGCCGGAGGGTTTCAGGTAGTAGTAGACCGCGCCGAGCTGGCCGACCGGCACGATCGGGCAGGCCTCCGGCAACGGCTTGATCGGGTCTTTCCGGCGCTTCCAACCGTCGTCTTCCGAGGCGTCGTCGGCCGGCGCCGGCGACGGAGGCAGGTCGGGCTCGCCTTCAGCTGTCTTGCCCCGCCGCTTGGCTTTGCCTTTGGTCTTCGGAAACAGGATGTCGGTCATCTCGTCGTGCGAGATGCCTTCGGCCCGGCTGATCTTGCGCGCGAAGTCCTCGCCCTTCGATCGAGCGAGGTTGCGGTAATATTCGTCGCGGACGCGCTTGTCCTTGCTGTCCGGTTCGGCACGATCGGCCGCTGGCTGCTCGGTTGGCGCCGGCGCTGCTGCGTCCGCTTCCGCTGGCGGCGCCTGGTCGGCACCTTCGGAACTGGCGAGGAAGTCGGCTGAGGAAAATGCGTCGCGGATGCCGGGTAGCGGCGGCGGCGTGGTCATGCCACATCCCCTTTCATCGCCTCGCGAGCGGCGGCGCATTCGGCGCGGTATTCCGCCTCGGCATAGGCCGTGAAGTCCTTGAAGATGCCGGGCGCCCAGACCTCGCGGAGCTTGATGCCCCGGCGGCCGAGCCGATCGGCCGCCCGCTCGAAGGCCTCGACGGCCTCCGGCGGATCGCCCCGGTGGCGGTGCCAGTAGATGCCGCCGATCTGCGGCGGCAGCACGATGCTGCCGAGGTTGGACAAGCTGACGGCCGCGAATGTCCTCATCTCAGGCAGCGCGATCGCCATGGCGACGGCATCCTCGATCCCCTCGGCGCCGGCGATCCACTCGCCGGCCGGCGCCTCGGCGATGGGCTTGCCGCTGTCGCCGCGCCAGACGGGCACGATGCCGCCCCGAAACTCGGAATATGCCTGCTTCGCGCTGCGAAGATCGGTCGCCTTGCGCATGCCGCCGGCGCCGTCCGGTTCAAGGAAGATGCGATGGATGGTGAGATGACCGAAGCCGAAGCGGATGATCTGGCCGATCAGCGCCGGCCGCGTCCGGCCCGTGGTCCGGAAGGTCTCCGGACAGGCAAGGGACGGATGATAGCGCAGCGCGTTGAGCGCACCCTTGCCGTCCTGGCGCGTCCGGAGATGCCACACGGGCAACCCTCGGCCGACCAGATAGCGCTCGGCCGGCGAGCCGAACAGCGGCTCGGCCTCCAGATAGCGCCGCTTAGATGCGCGGATCAGATCGGCGGTCTTCTTCGCCGCCTCGGCGCTGCGTTGCTGGCTGGCCTGCCGCGACCGCCGCTCGGCCGCATGCCTGTCTTCCCGGCTCATGCGGTCGATGCCGAGCCAGTCGATCGCCCACTTGATCGCCTCGCCTATCTCGCCGTCGCACCTGGTCGCCGGCGCCCTGGCGATCAGCGTCAGCAGGTCGCCGCCCTCGCCGGACCGGAAATCCTTCACCCACCCTGCCTTGTTGCCCTGGAAGCATATCCGGAGGGCCTGCCCCTCGCCGCCGTCCCATCCGTCGATCAGGAAGTTGTTCCCCTCGACGGAGGCCTCGGGAAAAAGATGGAGCACTAGGCTTTCGACGCGATCGAGCAACCGCTCCTTGAGCGCGTCGATGGAAATGACGTAGCTCATGACGGTCGCCACCCCGGAAACGGTTCGGTGGCCTGCGGATGATCTGGACCGTAAAGCTTGCGGGTCTGGCGCATCACGTCGAGGCACATGCCGTCGATGAGCTGGCGGCGCGCGGCGACCGGGTCGGCACGGACCATCTTGGCGATCTTGCCGGATACCTTGTACTTGTCCGGAGCCCGCCGCAGCACCTCGCGGATTTCCGGAGGGAAGCCATCGTATATCCGGAATTCAACAACAAGGTCGCAGGAGACGCCCTTGGAATTCCCGATCATGTCGCCCCCCGCTCGCAGATGATCGCCTCGCGGATCGCAGCATAAGCCACCCGCCAGCCGTCACGCGGAGCATCGCCGTGGGCATTGGCGTAGATCACGATGGTGTCGATGAGCACGGTGATATGGTGCGCGTTGGTATCGATCGCCCGTCGCCTGAGGTCCTGGATCTGATCGAAACGCCGCCACCAGTCGCGGTTGCTGCCGCCCTCCGGTGCGCGAAAGCCGGTGACCGGATCGGTCACGAGGTCGCCGATGTCGCGGACTTCGGCGAACAGCGTCATGATGCCCTCCCGAGGTGCCCGGCCGCGCGGACGCGGCCGGGCTGCGCTTGGGAGGGAACTCCGGCGGTAGCGGGGTGGCCCGCCGGCCTCTCGCGGGTGCGCTCACTCCCGCGAAAGCTCGTAACGGGCGGCCGATCGGCCGCCCTCTGTTGTTCCAGCCGCTCGAGCGCGGCGAGGAGCCGTTGCCACTTCGGCCAGGTCGGGCAGGCCTGAGCGTTGAGCCAGCGGCTCATCGTGCCCGTCCCAAGACCGGCCTCCTGCGCAATTCGATAGGGAGCAAGGCCGAGGGCCTTGCCGCGCCGAAGCACCATGTCCATGTCAAAGGGACTGTCCATGAACGGATACATCGAGGATTTGCGCTATCGCGTCAACTCCACAAACGAAATATCGACCATTGCTCATTCGGGAAAACACTCGCCCATCAACGGAATGGAGCGAGGCTATGAGCAAGACCGACGTTCAGGATGACTATTTGCGCGAATTCCGCTTGTGGATGAACCACCACATGGCGCGCCAGAAGCTCACGCTGAACCAGCTCGCCAAAGCCACCAACATCGGCGTAGCAACGGTCTATCGCCTGCTTGACGAAGCAAACCCCTCCGTCCCGTCGCTGCCGACCGTCTATGCCCTGGAGCGACAGTTCCAGGACAAAGCCCCGATCTATGGCGGCGATGTCGAGTATTTCAGCAAGGACGAGGCGATACCCGTTCCGGAAGAAAATACACAGCATTTCAAGCTAATAGACGGCCTTGGTCTCTGGAAGATCACCTCGGATGCCCTGAATGTGCTCGGCATCCGCAAGGGGGATTTCATGGTCGTCGACATGAACCGCAAACCGGAGCACGACCAGATCGCGCTCGCTGAAGTGCGAGACTGGGACCGCGCGGAACCCTACATGATCTTTCGTAGGTATTCGGCCAATCCGCTACCGATGCTCCTTTCATCGTCGACTTGCGTGGACATTCCCAACGAGCATTTGCTGGATGGCCGGGGCGTCACAATCGTAGGCGTCGTTGTCGGTTCGTACAAACCGCTCGCCACCATCTAGGCTTGACATTTATCCGTTTGTGGGAAAATCTCTTCTCGCTCTTAACGAGAGGGAACCCACAATGGCACTTATCAAGACGCCTAATCCGGATGACGTCGCCCTCGGCGCCGCCATCCGGCAACGCCGCATGCTCCTCGGCATTTCCCAGGAGAAGCTTGCCGACCAGCTTGGCATCACCTTCCAGCAGGTCCAGAAGTACGAGAAAGGCGCGAACAGGGTTTCCTGGTCGCGCCTGGTGCAGGTCTCCAAGGCTCTGAACTGCTCGATCCCCGAGTTGATGGGCCTCGCTGCGGAAGACAACTCACTCGCCGGCGTCGTCGACGCCGACACTCTATCCGTTGTTCGCACCATGCAGGCGACGTCGCCGGAGAAGCGCGTCACCATCCGCCGCATCGTCTTCAACCTCGTGGAGGGCTGACCATGCGAGACGAAGCCGAAAACTGCCGCGACGCTCTGGGCGAAAGCCGTGCGCTCGTTGCCGGCATGGCCGGTCCGCTACCCGAACTCGCCGTACGGGTTATCGACCGCCTGGCGCCTGTCATCGTCGACCTGATCGACAGCGAGCCCGAAGCGACCTGCCCGCATTGCCTGGCAATGATCCTTGAAAAAATGGTGGCCTCGCCGGCCCTCGCCGTCCTGATGCGCGGCTTCAAAACCAGCGAGAGGGGGGAAGCCCTCAGGTCGATCGTCGAAATCAAGGCGAGCGCGCTCGGATTCGACTGCCGGGACGTCACCGACGAGGCCCGATCCATCGATCTGTCGGGAGGGCTGCACTGATGGTCACCAAGATCGAGATAAGCTTCCCGTTCGACGCCGACCTGCGCGATCCGGACAGGATCGAGCTGTTCCGATTGGCCGAACGCCTCTGTAACCGCCATATGGACGCGCACCCCACGTCGCGGGCGTTCGTGCACCGCACCGAATACACCGAGGCTCGCGCCACCTACACGGTGGCCTGCGCTCGCGCCGGCGTCTCCAGCACGGGCGCCGTGCTCGCGGTCAAGCTGCCGCTGCTGGGCGACGGCGCATGAACGTCGCCCTCATGTCCCCCGAAACGGCAACCGTCCTGTCCCAGGTATCGGTTGCCCTGCTCGGCGTAGCGGCCGTGGTGGCCGCCTTCGTCGTCACAGCCGTCGCCCTGTCGACGGCCCTCTACATCCATCGTTCGCGGGCGGCTATCGCCCGTCATCGCTTCGGAGAGATCGATGTTCGCAAGCCCCGATAGAGCTACCGGCGACGGACTGGCGGCGGCCGCCGCAAGTCCGTCGCCGACGCAGATCCGCCTGCTCGAAAGCCTCGGCCGGCCCGGCCACGTCTGGATGGTCGATCGGACCGGACAGGCCAAACGCAAGGGCGAGCGCGCTTTCGAGCGCCCCACCGTCGAGAGCTGCATCCAACGTGGCTGGGCGCAACGCAAGCTGATCGGCGGCCATTGGGCGCTGATCCTGACCGGCAAGGGCGCCGAGTGCGTCGAGGCCGCCAGGGCGCGGCGGGAGGCGACCGATGGCCGGTAGTGTCAACAAGGTGGTCCTTCTCGGCCATCTCGGCCGCGATCCGGAGATCCGCAGGAACGCGGCCGGCGATCCGATCGCCAACCTTCGCATCGCCACATCCGAGACCTGGCGCGACAAGGACAACGGCGACCGCAAGGAGCGCACCGAGTGGCACTCGGTGGTGATCTTCAACGAGAACATCGCCAAGATCGCCGAGCAGTACCTGAAGAAGGGCTCCAAGGTCTACGTCGAGGGCCAGTTGCAGACCCGCAAGTGGACCGATCAGGCCGGACAGGATCGCTACAGCACCGAAGTGGTGCTCAAGCGCTTCCATGGTGAGCTCGTGCTGCTCGACGGCGCCGATCGCCGGCCGCCGCCCGATCCCGACGACTACGGCACGACCAGGTCGAAGCCGGAAGGCTCGGGCAACAGCTACGCCGACCAGCGCAATTCCGAAAAGCCTTACCGGCCGCCGGCCGATCTCGATTCGTCCTGCGGTGACGACATCCCGTTCTAGGAGGACCCCATGGTCAAGACGATAGACTGGCAGGAGCTGGCACGCCTCATCGGCGTGGTGGAGGGCAAGCTGGCAGCTCTACCGAAAGACACAGGCAGCGATGCGCTCGCGCTTTTCCATTTCCGCGCCGACGAGGTGCTGAAAGAGCTGACGAAGGAGGAGGGTGCGAAGACTGGCGGTAGCAGATGGGACGTCGATCGACTGTCATTGGGCGGTATCACGTCGACCTGCACCTATGGCGCCGCCGGCGTCATGAACAATTGGCTAACGGCCGCGCGCCGCCAGTTGGAGGTGCAACCATGATGTACGCTGGTCTTTTCCGTTACCGGCCCATGACCAAATGGTCCGTCAAGCGGGCCTTGCGGCGGACCAAGAGCCGTGTCGCGGATGCCCAGGCCGCCCTGTTCGATATCGCCAGCGTTTGGGCCGGCGTCGACCAGGGCACGGTCAACGAGGCCGAAGAGTGGGCTCGTTCGCTGGAAACATGGATGGCCGACGTCGAGGAGATGATCGCCGAAAGGCAGGCCGCCGGCGAGGAGATCGGCCCATGAAGGACAAGCGTTTCGTCTACGGCGCTCGCTGCTGCTGGTTCGGGTCCATTTCCGAGGTCGGCCACACCAACATCGGCCTGCCGTGCTGCCCGCATTGCGGCTCCGTCCTTTACGAGATGCCCGACGAGGCCACCTGGTGGGACGGCGTCGACCGCTACGAGGCGGCCGGCCATCTTGGCTACCGGGCCATGGTCGAGTGGATGCGCGGCAAGCACTTCCGCAGCCCTGATGAGGGTGCTGCCGCCTATGCCGCCCACATGCGCGACGTCAAGACCGACTGATGCTTCGCCCTGCCGCCGGCGCCGCCGGCGGCAACACCAAGCACCAGGAGCAGGAGACCCACGTGCCTGACATCCCCGACGACATCATGCACACCGCCAGGACCGTTGCGCAGACCCTGCTCGGTGAACTCTCGCGCTGCATGGCGCTGGAGGCGATCGCCAAAGCGATCCTCGCTGAACGCCTGCGGTGTGCCGGCATCATGAAAGTGCAGATGGAGAGGCAACTGCCCGCCGTCGCAGTCAAGACGTTTCAACTCTCAGCGGCGATCGCCCGCAAAAAGGCCGCGCACGCTTATGACGACTGCGAATGCCTCGGTGGCATGGACCCGGAAACCGGTCAGCAAGAATGTTCGCTCGAAGCGCGGGGCGGGGACTGCCTCTGCCAAGTGGCCGCGAACATGGCCGACGAGATCGCCCGCGCGATCGAGGCGACGCGGTTCGGATCGATGAAGGAAACCTGACCATGCAGGAAGTCCGCGCGAAGTCGATCCTCCCGTTGTCGCTGCCGCCGCGCGGACTGTCGCGGCTCGAAGCCGCCGCCTACATCGGCATCTCGCCTACCAAGTTCGATGAGTTGGTCTCCGACCGTCGCATGCCGACCCCGAAGAAGATCGATGGCCGCTACGTCTGGGACATCAGGCGCCTTGACGCGGCCTTTGATCGGCTCCCTGATAGGGACGGAGGCGACAACCCAGAGGATCGGTGGGGCGATCTCGCCGTGTGACCATGGAAATCGTGAAACGCTATCGCCACGTCCACGAGGACGTCGACCGGCACGGTAACCCCCGCATCTATTTCTGGCGCGGCAAGGGGCACAAGCGCATCCGCATCCGAGCGCTGCCCGGCACGGAAGCATTCGACGCCGCCTATGCCGCCGCTTTGGCTCAGGATACGTCCACAGGCGCGTGCGTTGCCAAGCAGAGGATCATCCAGCCCGGTACATTCCGCTGGCTCTGCGCCCGCTATATCAGCGAATGCGCCGACTTCCTGCGCTGCACCGAGGAAACCCGAAGGGTCCGCCGCCGGGTGATCGAAACCATGCTGCTGGAGCCGCGCAAGCCGGGCTCGACTGACCTGTTTGCCGATTTTCCACTGAACAGGCTGACGGCTCAGGCGATCACCATCCTGCGCGACCGCAAACGCACGGCGCCCGAAGCCGCCAACACTCGCCTCAAGGCCCTTCGCCAACTGTTCGCCTGGGCGTGCAGCCTCCCCGACAGCGGCATGGCTTTCAATCCGGCGCGTGACGTCAAGTTTTTCCGCACGGCCACCGAAGGACATCACACCTGGACGCGGGACGAGGTGTATCAGTTCATTGCGCGTCACCCGCTTGGCACCCGCGCTCACCTTGCCATGTCGATTATGCTCTACACCGGCGTGCGCATTTCCGATCTGGCGCAGATGGGGCCTCAGATGCTCCGCGACGGCTGGCTCTATTTCATAGAGACCAAAGGCCGCACGCGAATCGTCAAGCCGCGCGAAATCTTGGTGCTCCCCATCCTACAGGAGGCGATCGACGCTCACACGTTCGGGCACCTGCATTTCATGGTGACGGCCTACGGTAAGCCGTTCTCGATCAAAGGCCTAGGCCAGTGGTTCAAGGATCGCTGCATCGAAGCCGGCCTGCCACATTGCTCCGCTCACGGACTGCGCAAAGCTGGCGCCACGATTGCCACCGAAAATGGCGCCACCGAACAGGAGTTGATGGCGATATTCGGATGGGAGACCTCCGAACAGGCAGACGGCTACACGCGCAAAGTCAACAGGCGGAGACTCGTCGCCAGGTCGATTCACAAGATACGCCTGGACGAATGAGGAACGATTCCTTTCTCACCTGACGGCCGGGTGGAGGCCGGTGAGAAAGAAAAGGACGAAAAGTCCAATGATTTCAATATCGTTTTTGATTGCTGGAGGCCACGGAGGGAATCGAACCCCCGTGCACGGATTTGCAATCCGCTGCGTCACCACTCCGCCACGTGGCCTCACGGAGAAGGGTTCATAAGGGAGGTCAGCGGCCTAGACAAGGGGCCACTTGACGAAAATGCATCGCCGGCCGGCCCTGCGGTTGCGTTCTCGCGAATATATCGTTTACCGGCGCGGACTTGGCGGCATTTGGCCGGTCCAAAAGCCAATCGCGACGCGACAAGCGCCTGCAACCTGAGACAAGCTTACGTCGAGTCGTTCGCCTTCGACCAAAGGATGGATCATGGACCAGAGCCGATCCGCCGTTCCCGCCACCATCGAACCGTTTCCCGGCGCGATGCCGGAGGCCGGCATCCGACGCGTCGTGTCGGTTGCCGCCACCTATCGGCTGGACTGGTAACGGCCGCCTTCCATCGGCGCCCGGCGCGGCGCGCCGGGCGGTGAGCGTCAGCCGGCAGCCGCGAATTCCACCGGAGCCGCAAAGGCGCCCTCGCCGGCGAGATGGCGGGCCGCCGCCCGCTCGGCTTCGGCGACGGAACCGTAGAACTGGCCGTCGAGATCCCACACGTCATACTTGACGGCGACGAAGCGAACCTGATCGCCGGCCGGCGCGGCAACAGCCACGGCCTTTCCGGCCACTTCTATGACAATTGGCTTGGACATAATAAATTTCTCCTGGCCTGACGCCGGTGGCGAGACCATCATCCTGTCGATTACGTTTTTCGTGAGAAGTGTCAGATGCTCAGCAAAGACACGTTCGCCATTGGCGTTTCGAGCCAAGATGATTGGGGCGGATCGTCGAACGGCATACATTCGTGCGCGCGATCCGCGTGAGCGAAATGTCTGTCATTTTGACCTCCTTTCCCAAGGGCAGAAGAGCGTTGCTCTCCAGGACAAACCGATAGCGATCAACAACGACCGAAATATGACGCCATCAGGTCGACTACCAGTCGTATTCCGACGACGCCGCGAACCATCGCGCCTGTCCTGCAATCAACCTGCCATAAGTGGAGGCGGCACTCCAGAAACGAAATATCAAAGTGGGGAACAATCACGTGAACGAATTGCCGACAATTGGCACGAATGCCACAGCGGCAAGCGCCCCGACGGATGTCGGCTGCCGCTGACGTTCTTGGTTCACGCATCGGATCGACCGCAGCAGCGGATGCTTTTCCCGGTCGGATGCCTATGCCGAACCGGTGCCCTTTCTCCGCCACCGGTTGTAGCGGCGCAGCACCCAGACCTCGGCGCGGCGGCGCAGGCGGCGGGCCAGCGGCGAGTCCACCGAGAGGATGACGAGACCGACCGGTATCATCCAGAAGCCGACCACCGGCAGGAAGCCGACAAGTCCCATGGCGACGAATGCGAACCCCAGGCCCATGCGGAGAGGCCGGCTTCTCGGCAATGGCACCGTCCGTCCCCGGAACTTCACATGAGCCATGGATCGCCTTTCGTTGCCGTTTCGTGCCGGCGGAAAACAGGTTCCGAACAGATAGGAAAGCAGCCGACCCTTTTCAAAGGCATGGTTCGGGAATGCGGGAAAATGCTGCCCCAGCAAAGGGAAAAGCCTTTCCAGGCCATGCCGTTAGCCGCTCGTTCCTATCCACTTCCCGCCTTTTCGCGCGGCAAGCGCATTTTCCTCGCCGAGGGGGCTTTGCAAACCCGGACAGCTTTGTTATACGCACCGCCACCGAAGCTGTTCCGCGATAGCTCAGTTGGTAGAGCAGGTGACTGTTAATCACCGGGTCGTAGGTTCGAGTCCTACTCGCGGAGCCATCGGTTTCCCAAGGAAATCAGGAAGTTGGTCTCACGCGTTTTGCGCAGGGCAAAGCTCGTGCGGCGGCCGCACAGCCGCACGTGCGGCGCCTGGAAAAGCGCACGAAAAGCGCCGGTCACGGCGGCGGCGATTTGGGCGCCGGCGCGGAACTTTCGCAGCAAAGGGCGGTTCTTTTCTTGGTCCATGGCCGAAAAGGAGAGCGTCCATGCCACGTGGAGACAAATCCGCCTACACCGACAAGCAGAAGCGCAAAGCCGAGCACATCGAGGACAGCTATGAGTCGCGCGGCGTTTCCGAAAAGGAAGCCGAGCGCCGCGCCTGGGCGACCGTCAACAAGGAGAGCGGCGGCGGCAACAAGTCCGGCTCCGGTCGAGGTCAGCCCGACACCCACGTCTCGTCCGAGAAGGGCGGCCGCATCGGCGGCGCGGCGTCGGCATCCCGCTCGAAGGAAGAGCGGTCAGCCTCCGCCAAGAAGGCCGCGGCCTCGCGGTCGCCTCAGGAGCGTTCGGCTTCGGCCAAGAAAGCCGCCGCGACCCGCAAGCGCAATGAAGAACGCGCCCGCGCCTGACATGCGCGGCTGACGGCATCGCGGGCATGTCCTGCGATGCCGGCGGTTGGGAAGCAGATTGGCTTGGGATATGGTCTTGATGCGGCACCGGACGATCGGCTTCGTCGAACGCGGTTCGAGCGGGACACGCACCTCGGGAACTCCAGCCAGCTCAGAAATCCCGGCGCAGCAATCGCTTCATGGGTACCGTCCAGTTGTCACGCATGTGCCCTTGCATCTCAACATGCAGATATATTTATATGCACATATCTATACTATTATAAGCTGTGGAGAAGCGATCAGGCCGGTTCGGCTGGCCTTGCGGAAGATAGGCGGATCCTTGTTCAGGAGACAATCGAGTCCGAGGGCCGATCAACGGGCTGGTCATTCCCGTGCCTGCCATTCGACAAACTCCGGCTTCTTCGATGCCCGGCGGCCGGGCAGAGCGAGCTTGCTGGCGGAAAGCTCCTAACGCTTTCAAACGGCTAGGTGCCGGGCAATCCGTTGCATCTGCCCACCGGGAAGCCTCGGAGAGGATCGAACGTCCGGCCCCGAAAGGTCCCTGCCCTCCCCGGCCGTCACGAGGGGATCGAGAAGAAGCTGTCGATGGCCAGTGCCGCCGCGCCGCGCGCCCAGGCGTCGTCGTTCCAGAACTCGACGAACACCTCGGTGTCGCGCTGAAAGTTCTTCTCCTTCAGCGTGGCGACCAGCGGATCGAGCAGCGCCGGGCCGAACATCACGCCTTCGCCGCCGATCACCATCGTCTCGGGGTCGAACAGGGTGGCGAAGGTGCCGGCCACCGCGCCGAGCCGCCGGCCGGCGGTGTCGAGGATTTCCCGTGCCACCGGATCGCCGTCCGCCGCCAGTGCCGCCAGGGCGGCCGGTTCGATCGGCCGGTCGGACGGCCGGAGCATGCCGTAGGCATTGAGAATGGCCGGCAGCGATGAGACCGCTTCCAGGCAGCCGAGCCGGCCGCATTCGCAGCGCGGCCCACCCTCGACGACGGTGACGTGGCCGATCTCGCCGGCGCCGCCGTAGCGGCCACGCAGCAACTGGCCGTCGACGATCATCGCCGCGCCGATGCCGCGTCCGAAGGACAGCACGGCCAGCGACGACGCCTGCCGGCCGGCGCCGAACAGGTGCTCGGCCAGCGCGAAGGCGTTGACGTCGTTGTCGACCCAGGCCGGAACGCCGGCCCGCTCGCTGATCAGTTCGGCGATCGGCACGTCTTTCCAGCCGAAGCGGTCGCAGCGCCGGCAGACGCCGCGCTCGGCGTCGTGCTGGCCCGGCATGGCGAGGCCGATGCCGATCAGCCGCGCCCTGTCCTCGCCCGAGCGTTGCAGCAGGCGGTCGAGCGCCGCCGCCGTCGCCTCGGCCACCGCCTCCGGCGCGCGGGCGTCGACCTCGGCGGTGATGGTATCGATGACGTTGGTGCCGAGGTCGGTGATGGTCGCCCTGAGATTTCGCTCCATCAGCTTGACGCCCAGCGACAGGTGTCCGGAATAGTTGAGATCGAGCCGCGTCATGCGCCGCCGGCCGTCGCCGGCGGCGGCCTCCACCTCGACGATCACCCGCTGCTCCAGAAGTTCCGACGACACATAAGAAATGGCAGCCGGGCTGAGACCGATGGCGGCGGCGATGTCGGACCGGGCGGTCGGGCCATGCCGACGCAGGTGGTTGAGGAGAAGCAACCGGTTGAGGGTGCGCGAGGTGCTCTGGTTTCCCTTCAGCGGGGGCATGGGATGCTTCCGTTGCCAGGGACCGGCGGACCCCGTTCGCTTCATTTATAGAAATGAAACAAGGCCGAATTCAACACGCCGGGTATTTCCGTATAACACCCCGCTACCCGGCGCAGGCGATCGTGTGCGACGCTCCCTAAACGGCGGATATCCGCCTGAATCGATATTGCTCGGCGTTCCGGCCGCGTCCGCCTTCCAAAGCGGGAGATAAATTTCGGGAATCGAAATTATGCCGCTTGACTCATTCTGCGTTTCATTTAATTAATTGAAATGTCCTCAGCACCAGCAACGACGGTCGCCAGCATGTCCCGTTCCACCCGTTCCGATTTTCCTCCCGTGTTCCGGTGGGGCATTTCCACGTCCGCCCTTCAGATCGAAGGCGCGACGGCGGAGGATGGCCGGCGGCCGTCCATCTGGGATACTTTCGCCGCCAAGCCCGGTCATATCCGCAACGGCGACACCCCGGCGGTGGCCTGCGATCACTATCACCGCTGGCCCGAGGACCTCGATCTTGCGAAGGCGCTCGGCGTCGGCGCCTACCGCTTCTCCGTCTCCTGGCCGCGCATCCTGCCGAACGGCACCGGCGCGGTGAACGAGGCCGGCCTCGCCTTCTACGACCGTCTGGTCGACGGCCTGATGGAGCGCGGCATCGAGCCCTGGCTGACGCTGTTCCACTGGGACCTGCCGCAGCCGCTCGAAGACGCCGGCGGCTGGCCGCGCCGCGACACCGCCCTCGCCTTCGTCGATTTCGCCGACGTCGTGTCGCGGCGGCTCGGCGACCGCGTCAAGCACTGGATCACCCACAACGAGCCGTGGTGCAGCACCATCAAGGGCTATTACGAGGGTGAATTCGCGCCCGGCAAGCGCGATCTCGCCGCCGCCATGCAGGCGACGCATCACGTGCTGCTGTCGCACGGCCTTGCGCTGCCGGTGCTCAGGGCCAACGTGCCCGATGCCCAATGTGGCCTCGCCCTCAGCCTGCATCCGATCCATCCGGCCTCCGGGTCCGAGGCCGACCGCCTCGCCGCCGTCCGCCACGACGGCCTGCGTAACCGCTGGTTCCTCGATCCGCTGCATGGCCGCGGCTATCCCGAGGACGTGCTCGCCGAGATCGGCGCCGCGGCGCCCAAGGTGGTCGACGGCGACCTCGCCGCCATCGCCGGCCGCACCGATTTCCTCGGCATCAACTACTATTTCCGCGAGATCGTCGCCGACGACCCGGCCGGCGCGCCGATGCGCTCGCGCGTCGTCGAAGCCGAGACGACCGACGTCACCGGCTTCGGCTGGGAGGTCTATCCGGAGGGCCTGACCGAGCTGTTGAAGCGCGTGACGGCCGACTATCGGCCGAGCCCGATCGTCGTCACGGAGAACGGCGCCACCTACCCCGACCAGATCGATGCCGACGGCGAGATCCGCGACGAGGCGCGTGCCGTCTACATCCACCGTCACATCGACGCGCTGCGCGCGGCGATGGAGGGCGGCGTCGATCTCGGCGGCTATTTCGTCTGGAGCCTCCTCGACAACTTCGAGTGGGCGGAAGGCTATTCCAAGCGGTTCGGCCTGGTGCACGTCGATTTCGACACGCAGGCCCGGACCATGAAGCACAGCGGACGCTGGTTCGCCGATTTCCTGAAGGGGTGATCCGGCGGCAAGCATTTTGGGAGAGGCCCGACGGGACAACATCGGGCCGGCATGAAGGAGGAGAAGAATGTTCAACAAGTTTGGAGTGCTGGGCTCGGTGATGGCGCTCGCCCTGACGACCACGGCCCCGGCTTTTGCCGGCACCGCCGAGGTCATCCACTGGTGGACTTCGGGCGGCGAGGCGACGGCGCTGAAGGTCCTCGTCGACGCCTATCAGAAGACCGGCAACACCTGGAAGGACAACCCGGTGGCCGGCGGCGAGGCGGCACGCATGGTCGCCCGCACGCGCATTCTCGGCGGCGATCCGCCGACCTCCATGCAGTGGCAGCTCGGCGCGCCGCTGGTGGCGCTGGCCGAGGAAGGCCAGCTCAACGACATCGACGCCGTCGCCAAGGACTGGGACAAGGTGCTGCCCAAGGTGATCGCCGACAACGCCAAGTTCGAGGGCAAGTACGTTTCCGCCCCGATCGACATTCATGGCCACACCTGGCTGTGGGGCAACCAGGCCGTGCTCGACGACGCCGGCGTTGCCATGCCGAAGTCCTGGGCCGAGTTGATCGCCTCGGCCGACAAGCTGCGCGCCAAGGGCTATATCCCGCTGGCGCTGGGCGGCCAGTCCTGGCAGGAAATCTTCGTGTTCGAGACCGTGCTGCTGGAAGTAGGCGGCCGCGACTTCCTGACCAAGGTCACCTACGATCTTGACGACACCGCCCTGCGCAGCCCTGAAATGCTGGAAGCCTTCAAGCTGTTCGCCAAGGTCCGCGACCTCGTCGATCCCGGCAGCCCCGGCCGCGACTGGAACATCACCGGCGGCATGCTGATCAGCGGCAAGGCCGCCTACATGATCATGGGCGACTGGCTGAAGGGCGAGTTCGTGGCGGCCGGCAAGGTGCCGGGCAAGGACATCGCCTGCGAGGTGTTCCCGGCCGGCAAGGGCACGCTGGTGTTCGGCACCGACTCCTTCGCCATGACCGCCGTCAAGGACGAAGGCCAGCGCGAGGCCCAGTTGGCCCTCGCCTCGACCATCATGGACCCGGTGGTGCAGCGCGAGTTCAGCCTGCGCAAGGGCTCGATCCCGCCGCGTCTCGACATCGACCGCACCGGCTTCGACGACTGCGCCCAGAAGGCGATGGCCGAGGCCGACGCCGGCCACCTGTTCCTGGTGCCGGACAACGTCACCGACGCCACCGGCATCGGCGCGCTGGTCGACCAGATGACCACCTTCCTGCATTCCTCGCAGACGCCCGAGGAAGGCGTGACCGCCATGGCCGACGCCATCGCCGCCACCCGCTGACGCTTTCCGCAACGACGTGCCGGGGTTCTTCCCCGGCACGCCTGCCCCGTCCAGCGAAGGCTCCGACCATGCGCAGATTTTTCCAGCGGCACGTGTCGCAGATCGCCCTGTCGCCCTCGCTGGCGCTGATCGCGATCTTTCTCTACGGCTTCATCGGCTACACGGTGGCCGTCTCCACCACCACCAGCAAAGCCTTCCCGCGCTTCGACAATTTCGTCGGCCTCGAACAATACTGGCGATTGTTCCACACGCCGCGCTGGCACGTCGCCTTCACCAACATGTTCCTGTTCGGCGGGCTGTTCCTGCTGGTCACCATCTCGCTCGGCCTCATCATCGCCATCCTGATCGACCAGCGCATCCGCGCCGAGAGCTTCTTCCGGTCGATCGTCATGTATCCGATGGCCATGTCCTTCGTGGTGACCGGCATCATCTGGCAGTGGCTGCTCAACCCCACCCTCGGCATCGAGGTGATGGTGCACCAGCTCGGCTTTGAGAGCTTCCGCCTCGACTGGCTGACCAATCCCAACACCGTCATCTGGGCGCTGGTGATCGCTGCCTTCTGGCAAGGCTGCGGCCTGGTCATGGCGCTGTTCCTGGCCGGGCTGCGCGGCATCGACGAGGACATCTGGAAGGCGGCGGCGGTCGACGGCATCCCCGCCTGGCGCGTCTACGTGTTCATCGTCATCCCGATGCTGGCGCCGGTGTTCCTCACCGTGGTGGTCCTGTTGTCGCTGTCGATCGTCCGTGCCTTCGACCTGGTGGTGGCGCTGACCAACGGCGGCCCCGGCGTCTCCTCCGACCTGCCGTCGGTGTTCATGTTCGACATGGCCTTCCGCCGCACCAACCTCGGCCTGTCGGCCGCCTCGGCGGTGGTGATGCTCGGCACGGTGCTGGCGATCCTGATCCCTTATCTCTACGCCGAAACGAGGGAACGCGCCTGATGTCCGCCCCGACAGCCACCACGCCCCCGATCCCGCGCTCTTCCTGGCTGACGCCCCGGCGCCGCAAGGCCCTTCTCACGCGGACGGTGCTTTACCTGCTGCTCGCCGTCGTCGCCTTCTTCTTCGCCGGGCCGCTCTACATCCTGCTCAGCACGTCGTTCAAGCCGATGTCGGAGATCCAGGCCGGCGGCCTGATGGCCCTGCCGCACGCGCCGACCGCCCAGCCGTGGATCACCGCCTGGGGCGAAGCCTGCATCGGCATCACCTGCGGCGGCCTCAAGGGCTTTTTCGGCAACTCGATGATGATGGCCGTGCCGGCCGTGCTGATCTCGGTGATGATCGGCGCCATCAACGGCTACGCCCTGGCCAAATGGCCGTTCCCGGGCGCCCGCTTCGTGTTCGCGGCGCTGGTGGCCGGCAACTTCGTGCCGTTCCAGGTGGTGCTGGCGCCGGTGGCGGTGACGCTCAGGACGCTCGGCCTGTTCGGCTCGGTGCAAGGGCTGATCCTGATCCACGTGATCTACGGCATCCCGATCACCACCATGCTGTTCCGCAACTTCTTCCTGTCGGTGCCCAACGACCTGATCAAGGCGGCGCGCATCGACGGCGCCGGCTTCTTCTGGATCTTCTTCCGCATCGTGCTGCCGCTGTCGCCGTCGGTGATCGTGGTGGCGCTGATCCTGCAATTCACCGGCATCTGGAACGACTTCCTGTTCGCCGTGTCCTTCTCCAACCCGGCGAGCGCGCCGATGACGGTCGCCCTCAACAACCTCGTCAACTCCAACTTCGGGGTGAAGGAATACAACGTTCACATGGCGGCGACGGTGATCGCAGCCGCTCCCACCCTCATCCTCTACGTCCTTCTGGGGCGCTACTTCCTGCGCGGCATGACCGCCGGGGCCGTCAAGGGCTGACCGTCATGATCGACATCCGGATTTCCGACTGCAACAAGAGCTACGGCACGCTGAAGGTTCTGAAGAACATCGACCTGGAGATCGAGCGCGGCGAGTTCATCGTGCTGCTGGGGCCGTCGGGCTGCGGCAAGTCGACGCTCTTGCACATCGTCGCCGGCCTCGACCGGCTGACCTCGGGCACCATCGAGATCGGCGGCCGCGACGTCACCGACGTCGAGCCCAAGGACCGCGACATCGCCATGGTGTTCCAGTCCTACGCCCTCTATCCGACCATGAGCGTCCGCCGCAACATGGAATTCGGCCTCCGCATGCGCGGCAAGCCGCTCTCCGAAATCCGGCCGCTGGTCGAGGAAAAGGCGCGCATGCTGCACATCGACCACCTGCTCGACCGGCGGCCGTCGCAACTGTCCGGCGGCCAGCGGCAGCGCGTCGCCATCGGCCGGGCGCTGGTGCGCGACCCCAAGGTGTTCCTGTTCGACGAGCCGCTCTCCAACCTCGACGCCAAGCTGCGCGCCAGCATGCGCACCGAGATCAAGAAGCTGCACCAGTCGCTCGGCACCACGGCGATCTACGTCACCCACGACCAGCTCGAAGCGATGACGCTCGCCACGCGCATGGTGGTGATGAAGGCCGGCGAGATCCAGCAGGTCGGCAAGCCGGAGGAGGTCTACCACCGGCCGGTCAACCTGTTCGTCGCCGACTTCCTCGGCAATCCCGGCATGAATTTTATGCGCGGCCAGATCCGTTTGGACGGCGGCCGCGTGTCGGCCGACGTCGGCGCGGCCATGCTGCCGCTCGACGGCTACGCCTTCGCGATGCCGCCCAGCGACGGGCAGGCAGTGGTGGTCGGCCTGAGGCCGGAGTCGGTGCAGCCGGCGACCGGTCAAGCGCCGGCCGGCAGCGAGCCCTTCGTGCTGACGCTGAAGCCGCTCCTCACCGAGCACACCGGCTCCGACAATCTGGTGGTGCTGGAGATGGGCGACCAGGAGATCGTCGGCAAGTTCCCCACCGATCCGCCGCCGAAGCTCGGCGAGCCGGTCACCGTCGGCTTCGACCTCTCCCGCCTGTCGGTGTTCGACGCGGCGACCGAACGGCGGCTCTGAGGCCGTCAGCGCCGCCGGCGTGCCTCAAGGCCGGCGATCATGATGTCGATCAGCGCGTGGGCGGCCGCTTCCTCGTCATCGCGGCTGCCCTTGAAGTGCAGGAGGCCGGCCAGGGCGCGCAGCAGGTCGAGCGGCTCGACGTCGATGGCGATGTCGCCGGCCGCCACGGCGTTGGCCACCAGGCCGTCGATCGCCCGCTGCGTTTCGGCGCCGGAGGCGGCATAGAGCGTCGAGGCGCCGTCCGCCAGCGAATCGAGCAGCTCCATCATGCCGTGCTTGACGGCCATGTAGCTGACGAAGAGGCGCATCCAGGCGCGCAGCGCCTCGACCGGCGGCCGGCTGGCGGCGAGTTCGGCCGCCGCCCGCATCAACTGGTCGCTCTCGTTGCGGTAGACCGCCTCGATCAGCGCGTCGCGCGTCGGAAAATGCCGGTAGAGCGTGCCGATGCCGACGCCGGCCGTCCGCGCCACTTCCTCCAGGCTGGCGGCGCCTCCCCTCTCCGCGAACACCGCCTTGGCGGCGTCGATCAGCCGGGCGCGGTTGCGGGCGGCGTCGGCGCGCGGCTTGCGGGTCGGCTTTTCGGTCCGGTCGATCACGTCCGCGTGATCCTCTTGATAAACGGAGGGTACCTCCGTATTTGAAAGCGGAGACATCCTCCTCTTAATCCGGAACCGGCCGGCGGGCAATGGGCTTGCCGGCGCGGCGGGATGGTCTCGACTGAGGGAGACGGACATGACCACAGCATTCGGCGCCACCTCGACCACCGACGACGTGCTCGCCGGCATCGATCTTTCCGGCAAGCGCGTCCTCGTCACCGGCGTGTCGGCCGGCCTCGGCGTGGAAACGGCGCGGGCGCTCGCCGCCCACGGCGCCGCCGTCGTCGGCGCGGCGCGCGACCTTAAAAAGGCCGAGGCGGCGACGGCGGCGGTTCGCGCCGCGGCGGCCGAGGGCCACGGCGCCTTCGACCTCATCCAGCTCGACCTCGCCTCGCTGGCCAGCATCCGCGCCGCCGCCGACCGGCTCGTCGCCGACAGCAGGCCGTTCGATCTGGTCATCGCCAACGCCGGCGTCATGGCGGCGCCGTTCGGCCGCACCGCCGACGGCTTCGAGACGCAGTTCGGCACCAACCATCTCGGCCACTTCCTGTTCGTCAACCGGATCGCCGGGCTGATCGCGCCGGGCGGCCGGCTCGTCGCCCTCGCCTCGGCCGGCCACCGCTTCGCCGACGTCGACCTCGACGACCCGAACTTCGAGCGGACGCCCTATGACCCCTGGGTGGCCTACGGCCGCTCGAAGACCGCCAACGTGCTGTTCGCCGTGGAATTCGACCGCCGCCACCGGGCGCGCGGCGTGCGCGCCGCGGCGGTGCATCCGGGCGGCATCAACACCGAACTCGGCCGGCATGTCGGCGCCGAAGCGCTCAAGGACATGCTCGACCGCATCAATGCCGAGCTGGCCGCCGCCGGCAAGCCGCCCTACCGCTGGAAGACCATCCCCGAGGGCGCCGCGACGTCGGTGTGGGCCGGCGTGGTCGCCGACGCCGACGCGGTGGGTGGCCGCTATTGCGAGAACTGCCACGTTTCCGAGGTCAACGAAGGGGTGATCAACCCGATCTCCGAGGGTGTCCGCGCCTATGCGATCGACCCGGACCGCGCCAGGGCGCTGTGGGCGAAAAGCGAGGACCTTCTCGGCGAACGCTTCTGACAGCCGCGCCGCCGGCCGGAGGGGTTTCCGGCCGGCGACCGCTTCGCCGACGAATAATGAAATCCTTTCAGTCGCTTACTTGTCACATGGCTTTCATGTGGCTGTCACGCCCACGTCATGCCCCCTGCCTACCAAGGAGCCGCGCTCTTTTCGACGCGATCCAATCTCCAAGGGGCAGACCATGCGCACTCTTCTTCTGGCGCTCGCCGCCAGCACGGCTCTGATCGGCGCGGCCGGCGCGGCCACCGTCTATCCGCTCGACCGGGCGACCATCCTCGCCGGCTCTCCCTTCGACTTCAAGGTCGAGTTCAAAGGCACGGTGAAGGCCGAGGACGTCAAGATCGTCATCAACGGCGCCGACTACCAGCCGGTGCTGGGCGGCGCGGTGGACTTCATCGCCTCGGAGAAGGGCAAGGACGACGCGGCGCTCGGCTCGGCCGTGCTGCTGCGCGGCGTGAAGATCGACAAGGCCGGCGCCTACAAGGTCGACGTCACGGCCGGCGACGAAACCAAGTCGGTCACCTGGGACGTCTTCGCGACGCCCGAGGCGCCCAAGGCCAAGAACGTCATCTTCCTGCTCGGCGACGGCCTGTCGGTCGCCCACCGCACCGCCGCCCGCATCATGTCCAAGGGCATGACCGAGGGCAAGGCCAACGGCCGCCTCGCCATGGACGACCTCGACCACATGGCCTTCATCGGCACCTCGTCGACCGGCTCCATCGCCACCGACAGCGCCAACACCATGTCGGCCTACATGACCGGCCACAAGTCGGCCGTGAACGCCCTCGGCGTCTATGCCGACCGCACGCCGGATTCCCTGGACGACCCGAAGGTCGAGACCTTCGCCGAGGCGCTGCGCCGCACCACCAGCAAGTCGATCGGCGTCGTCTCCACCGCCGAGATCGAGGACGCCACGCCGGCCGCCGTCGTCTCCCATACCCGCAAGCGCGGCGACAAGCCGCAGATCGTCGGCATGTTCTACGACGTCAAGCCGGACGTGGTGCTGGGCGGCGGCTCGGCCTACTTCCTGCCGAAGGACGTGCCGGGCTCCAAGCGCAAGGACGACAAGGACTACATCAAGCTGTTCCAGGAGGCCGGCTACCAGCTCGCCACCGACAAGGACGAGCTTGAGAAGGCCGCCGGCTCCGAGAAGATCCTCGGCCTGTTCCACACCGGCAACATGGACTATGCCCTCGACCGGATGCAGCTCAAGAAGGGCACCGTCGAGACGTTCCCGAACCAGCCGGGTCTCGTCGAGATGACCAAGGTCGCCCTCGAAAGCCTGTCGAAGAACCCCGAGGGCTTCTTCCTGATGGTCGAAGGCGCCTCGATCGACAAGGCCAGCCATCCGCTCGACTGGGATCGCGCCGTTTTCGACACCATCGAATTCGACAAGGCGATCGCCGTTGCCCGCGAATTCCAGGCCAGCCAGCCCGATACGCTGGTCGTCGTCACCGGCGACCACACCCATGGCGTCTCCATCATCGGCACCATCGATGACGACAAGCCGGGCACCGACATGCGCGAGAAGATCGGCACCTACGACGCGGCCGGCTTCCCGAACTACGTCGATGCCGACGGCGACGGCTATCCGGACCGGGTGGACGTTTCCCGCCGCCTCGCCATCTTCGCCAACAACGGCCCCGACCACTACGAGACCTTCCGGCCCAAGCTGGACGGCCCGTTCGAGCCGGCCGTCAAGTCGCAGGACGGCATCTACGTCGCCAACGAGGCCTACAAGAACGTGCCGGGCGCCGTCTTCGTCGAGGGCAACATCCCCCGCGACGGCGACACGGGCGTGCATGCCGTCGACGACGTGGTGCTGCAGGCCGCCGGCCCCGGCGCCGAGGAGTTCAAGGGCTACATGGAAGAGAGCGACGTCTACAAGGTGCTCGCCGACACCTTCGCCATCGGCGTGAAGCAGTAATCCCCGATGCACCAGCGGGGCCGGGCGACCGTCCGGCCCCGTATTCTTTTCCATAGCGCGGAGACCGCCATGGCCGGATCGTCTTTCGCGGGGATCAGCCGCCGGGCGCTGCTCGCCGGGCTCGCTGGCCTCTCCTTCGCCGGCGTCGCCCGGGCCGGCGACAGCCTGACCTTCGACGAACTCTACGGCAAGGTCAGCGTGCTCGGCCTCGCCTTCTCGGACAAGACCAAGGCGCTCGACGGCAAGTCGGTGTCGATGCGCGGCTTCATGGCGCCGCCGCTGAAAGCGGAAGCCAAGTTCTTCGTGCTGACCGAAATCCCCATGGCGCTCTGCCCGTTCTGCTCGTCGGATGCCGACTGGCCGAGCAACATCGTTGTCGTCTACATCGACGAGAAGACCACCTTCGTGCCGCCGTCGCGGCTGATCGAGGTGACCGGCACGCTGGAGGTCGGCTCCTGGACCGACCCCGAGACCGGCTTCGTCAGCCTGCTGCGCCTCGTCCATGCCTCCTTCGAGACGGTGTGACCCATGCTGCCGCTCGCCCTTTCCGACGTCGCCATCTCCTTTCCCGGCCTTGCCGAACCGGTGCTCGCCATCGACGCGCTAAGCATTCCGGCCGGCGGCCGTCTCGCCGTCACCGGCGCCTCCGGCTCGGGCAAGAGCACCTTCGTCAACCTGATCTCCGGCCTGACGCGGCCCGACCGCGGCACGATCGCCTGGCGGGACACCGACATCGCCACGCTCTCCGAAAGCGGCCGCGACCGCTGGCGGGCGGCGAACGTCGGCCTCGTCATGCAGGAATTCCACCTGTTCCCCGGCCTTGCCGCCATCGACAACGTGCTGCTGCCGGCCCGCCTCGCCCATGCCGCCACCGCCGAGGTGAAGACCCGCGCGCTCGACCTGCTGGCGCGCGTCGGCCTCTCGCGGCCCGGACAGTCCGTTGAGACCATGTCGCGCGGCGAGATGCAGCGCGTCGCCGTGGCGCGCGCCCTGCTCCGCCGGCCCGGCGTGATCATCGCCGACGAGCCGACCGCCAGCCTCGACGCCGAGGCCGGCGCCGAGGTCGGCCGGCTGCTGATCGAGCTTGCCGACCAGGAAGGCGCGACGCTGATCGTCGTCAGCCACGACGAGCGGCTGACCGAACGGCTCGGCCGCCGCATCCGCCTCGCCGCCGGCCGCGTGGTTTCCGACACCGCCCTGGAGGCCGCCCGATGATCCGCTTCGTTCTCGCCGACCTCCGGCGCCTCTGGGCGGCCTCGCTGGTCATCGTGCTGCTGGTGGCGCTCGCCACCGCCCTCGGCGTCGCCGTCACCTTGCAGGAGCGCGCGCTGCGGCTCGGCTCGGCGCGGGCCGCCGACAAATTCGACCTGATCGTCGGCGCGCCGGGCTCGGAGACGCAGCTCGTGCTGTCCTCAGTGTTCCTGCAACCGGCGGCGCTGCCGTTGATGTCCGGCGACGTACTGACCAGGCTCACCGCCGACCGGCGCGTCGCCTGGGCGGCGCCGATCGGCTTTGGTGACAACTTCTCCGGCTATCCGATCGTCGGCACCACCACGGCGCTGGTGAAGGGCACCACCACAGGCTTCACGGGCGGCCGCATGTTCGCGCTGGAAGGCGAGGCGGTGGTGGGGTCAGGCGTCGATCTCGCCATCGGCGCCGAGGTGAAGCCGATGCATGGCGCCGCTGGCGAAGGTGGCGAAACGCATGCCGACAGCGCCTATACCGTGGTCGGCAAGCTCCAGCCGACCGGCACCGCCTGGGACCGGGCGATCCTCGTTCCCATCCAGGCCGTCTGGCACATCCACGGCCTCGGAGAAGACCACCACGAGGACGAGGCGCATGAGGAAGCCGGCGGCGAGGAGCACCACCACGGCCATATCGACGCCGACGCGCCGCTCGTCGAGGATTTCAGCCACGACGTGCCCGGCCTGCCGGCCGTGCTGGTCAAGCCGAAGACCATCGCCGACGCCTATGCGCTGCGGCAGGCCTACCGCGCCGAGGGCGGCACCCGCGCGGTGTTCCCGGCCGAGGTGCTGACCTCGCTCTACGCGACGCTCGGCGACGCCCGTACCGTGCTGATGTACGTCGCCTACGGGGCGCAGGCGCTGGTCGCCGCCGCGCTGATGCTGATCGCCGTCATCCATGTCGCCCAGCGGCGGCGGCAGATCGGCGCGCTCCGGGCCTTCGGCGCGCCCCGCCTCGCCGTGTTCGGCATCGTCTGGCTGGAGCTGCTGCTACTGGTCGGCATCGGCGTCGGCGCCGGCTTCGCCGTCGGCTACGGCGCGGCGGAATTCCTGGCCGGCCTGTTCACCGCCCAGAGCGGCGTGCGGCTGCCGGTGGAATTCAGCCACTCCGACGCCCTGATGGCGGCGGCCTTCCTCGCCGTCGCCGCGCTGATGGCGGCGCTGCCGGCCGCCCTCGCCTATCGGCAGTCGCCGGTCGAGGCGCTCAGGGCGTGAAGACGAGGCGCCGGCCGTCGTCCGGTCCGGTCCAGGCTCGCTCGACGTCGGCGAGCGGCACGGCCCGCGCGGCGGTGGTCAGCCCGGCCGGGACGGCGGCCCGCAACAGGGCGCCGGTCGCCGCCATCAGCCGGTCGAGCGGGATCGATCCGATGCCGCTGCCTATCAGTTCGATGGCCGAGGCGCGCAGCACGGCGCCCGGAAGGGCGATGCTGTCGCCGCTCGCCGAACCGATCTCGACGAAGCGCAGCGGCACGGCGTCGCGGCCGGCCTTGGCGGCGGCAATCAACAGCCGCTCTGCGCTCGTCCCCCAGAGATAGTCGAGCACGACGTCGACGCCCTCGGCGAAGGCGTCCATGAACTGCCGGTCCAGCGCCTCGGCGTCGCCGCCGAGGACGATCGTCGCGTCGGCGCCGACCGAGGCCAGTGCGACGGCGTTGCGGCCGGTGGCGATCACTCGTCCCGCGCCGAGATGGCGGGCGATGCTCACCGCCAGGCGGCCGGAGGCGCCGGTGGCGCCGTTGACCAGCACCGTCTCGCCGGGCCGGAGCTTGGCCCGCTCGGTCAGCGCCGCCCAGGACGACAGGCCGGGATTGGCGATCGCCGCCGCCGTCACGTCGTCGAGGTCGTCCGGCAGGTCGACACAGCGGTCCACCGGCACCAGCGTCTGCTCGGCCAGCGCGCCGTGCGGCGCCTCGGGCAACGCGAAATAGACACGGTGGCCATCGTCGGCGAGACCGACGCCGTCGATGCCCGGCACGAAGGGAAAGGCGGCCGAGGCGCTGTAGTGGCGGCCAGCGGCGCGGGCGCGGGTGATCGGGCTGAGCGCCGCGGCGGTGACGGTAACGCGGGCGAGCGCTTCAGTCGGCCGCGGCTCGGCGAAATAGCCGTAGACGGGGGTGGCGCCGGCGGCGCTGACGATGGCGGCTTTCATGATGGCATCTCCCGTGGATGCGAGGGTCAGTCGAG
Source organism: Pleomorphomonas koreensis DSM 23070 (assembly GCF_000425185.1). Classification (GTDB taxonomy): domain Bacteria; phylum Pseudomonadota; class Alphaproteobacteria; order Rhizobiales; family Pleomorphomonadaceae; genus Pleomorphomonas; species Pleomorphomonas koreensis. Next base: position 96,277 of record NZ_AULH01000009.1, on the reverse strand, counting down.
GAAGAAGACGATGGCGAGCAGACGGTTCTCGTCGACGCCGCTTCTGAGCGCGATGTCGCGGATGCTGTCGCCGCCGCCCGCGGCGATGCCCCGGCCGGCGAGACGGTCGATCACCGCTTCCGGAGCGTTGCGGGTCACCGCCGCCAGCGCGGCGACCGGCGCATCCACCAGCGCCAGTTCGATCGGCCGCTTGATCTGCGGGCCGGTGACCATCCCCCAAGAGAACAGCGCGGCGATCGTCACCGCCGCGAAGATGGCAACGCTCGCCTTGCCCCAGGCGGATTTCAGATGATGGCGGAACGGCCGGAAGTTCAGGGCGACGTGGGCGCCGGCGCCGATCAGGAATGCCCAGGAGAACCACTGGTGGACCACGACGGTCAGCCCACTGTCGATCTCGAAGAACATCAGGATGCCGGTCGCCGCCATCAGCAGAAAGGCGCCGATGACCAGCGGCGTCGCCCAGCGGCGCAACGGAATTGTCGGGACCGGCATGGCGGCATTCCTTTCGTCGTCAGATGCGTGTATAATGCGCATATATCCGAGGCAACGGGGGCGGTCAAGAAAAAGCGTGCGAAATACACCTGATTCAGGGCAGATGCGTCGGCTGCACGACGCGCTGCTCACCATCGTCAGCGTCATGAACCGGCCGCAGCGCGACGAGATGCTGATCCGCGAGGCCGGTATCCCGCTCGACCGGGCGCTGTTCCCGCTGCTGGTCGGCATCGAGCGCCTGGGGCCGATCGGCGTCGTCGAGCTGGCCGACCGGGCCGGCCGCGACCACACCACCGTCAGCCGGCAGGTGGCCAAGCTCGAAAGCCTCGGCCTGGTGGCGCGGCGGGAGAGCGCCGCCGACCGGCGGGTGCGCGAGGCGGTGGCGACCGACAAGGGCAAGGCGACCGTGGCGCTGGTCGACGCGGCGCGCGAGCGGCTCGGCCGCGCCGTGTTCGAGAGCTGGGACGCCGAGGAGTTCGATACGCTCGTCCGCCTGATGGGCAAGCTGGCCGACGCGCTTGCCGGCGAGCCATTCCCTCCCGCGCCAGCGCCCTGACCACCTCGCCTTTTGCCTTCAGGCGCCGGCGTGGGCTTCCCCGCGCGCCGCGCCGACGATCCAATCGCGAAGGCTGCGCGCCGCCGGGCTCTCAATCGACGCCCGTGGATAGATCAAGCTGTAGTTGAACGGCGCCGGCTGGCTCTCGATGAAGGCGCGGACCAGAGTACCGGCCCCGAGATCGGCGTCGACCAGCGAGTTGCGCACCAGTGCGAAGCCCTCGCCGCGCCGACAGGCGGCCAGCATGTCGGCGAAGGTCGGAAAGGATATGGCCGCCGCCAGTTGATCGGCAAAGCCGGCGGCGGCGCTCTCGGCGTCCACCTGCTCGAACCAGCGCTGCCAGTCGAGCGCTGTGTGGCGGACGCCGTCGTAGGTCAGACAGGGGGCCGCGAGAAAGGCTTGGCGCTTAGGCAGCCGTCCGGCCAGCGACGGCGCGCAGACCGCGAACTCGTCGTCGGCGGTCAGCGGTTCGGCGACGAGGCCGACAGTGCCACCGCCCAGCCGGATGGCCAGATCGGCACGTCCAGCCGTGAAATCCGGTGTCTGGTAGCCAACCGACAGCGCCAGTTCGACGTCGGGAAAGCGCCTGACGAAGTCGGCCAGCCGCGGCGCCAGCCACTGGCTGGAGAATTCCGGCGTCACCGACAGCTCCACCCTGTTGCGGCCGGCATCGGCGCGGGCGGTCCGCAAGGCCTCCTCGAGGCGAAGCAACGCTTCCGCCACCGATGGATAGAGCCGCGCGCCCTTCGGGGTCAGACGGGCGCCTAAGCGGCCGCGCTCGAACAGCGCGCCGCCGATCCAGCCTTCCAGTTGAGCGATCTGATGGCTGACGGCCGTCTGCGTCGATCCCAGTCGCTCGGCGGCACGGCCGAAGCCGCCCACTTCGGCGATGGCACAGAAAGCCTTCAGTGCAGCAATCGACGGCAGCGGTCGCCTATCCATGAAACTCCTTCATGTGATGATTGGAGATGTTTCATTTCATCCCGCCTGCATAGCACGACAAATTTGCGACCGGCAATGAAGCCGACCGGAGTTTCCATCATGCTTGCTCATGTCATCTGCTGGCTGCGGGCAAGGTATCGCCGACGAGCCCGAGGGCGTGGTGATATCAAGGCGCTGAGCGCCCATCTCCGGCGGGACATCGGCTTCGACGACGGACGCCCGGCCGACGTCAGCAGGCCGTGACGTTGACCGCGAGGCCGCCGAGCGAGGTTTCCTTGTATTTGCTCTGCATGTCGAGGCCGGTCTGGCGCATGGTCTCGATAGCCGCGTCGAGACTGACGACATGGCGGCCGTCGCCGGCCAGCGCCAGCGAGGCGGCATTGATCGCCTTGACGGCGCCGAAGGCATTGCGCTCGATGCAAGGGATCTGCACCAGGCCGCCGACCGGGTCGCAGGTCATGCCGAGGTGATGCTCGATGGCGATCTCGGCGGCGTTCTCCACCTGGGCCGGGCTGCCGCCCAGCGCCGCGCAGAGGCCGGCGGCCGCCATGGCCGCCGCCGAGCCCACCTCGCCCTGGCAGCCAACCTCGGCGCCGGAGATCGAGGCGTTGCGCTTGATGAGGCCGCCGATGGCCGCCGCCGTCAGCAGGAACTGGCGGATCCCGTCCTGTTCGCCGCCGCAGAAGTCGCGATAGTAGCGCAGCACGGCCGGCACCACGCCGGCGGCGCCGTTGGTCGGCGCGGTGACGACGCGGCCGCCGGCGGCGTTCTCCTCGTTGACGGCGATGGCGAAGGAGGAGACGCAGTCCATCACCGCCATCGGCGAGCGGTCGTTGCCGGCCTCGCGCTCGCGGCCCCGCTCGTAGAGCCGCCGCGCCCGCCGGCGCACGCCGAGGCCGCCGTCCAGCTCGCCGTCCTGGGAAAGGCCGCGGTCGATGCAGGCGAACATCGCTTCGGAGATGCGATCGACAGACGCCTGGCAGTCCTCGCCCGGCCGGCGTGCCCGCTCGTTGTCGAGGGCGATGTCGGCGATGGTCCGGCCGGTGGCGGCCGTCAGGGCCAGCAGCTCGGCGGCCGTGCCGTAGCGCCAGGGTAGCGGTGCGCCGCTGCCGCCGCCGTCCGTCTCGCCGTCGCGCAACACGAAGCCACCGCCGATCGAATACCAGACCTCGGACAGCAGCTCCGCGCCGGCCGCGTCATGAGCGGCAAAGCACATGGCGTTGGGATGTCGCTCGAAGGTGGCGACGCAGTCGAAGATGACGTCGCGGTCGGCATCGAAGGAAATGTCGCGGCCGTCCGGCAGCGTCAGGCGCCGGCCGGCGAGGATGCCGGCCATCGCCGCGCCGGCAAGGTCAGGGTCGATGTCGTCGGGCCGGAAGCCGGCGAGGCCGAGGATCAGCGCCTTGTCGGTGGCGTGGCCCTTGCCGGTCCAGGCGAGCGAACCGTAGGCGGTGGCGGTGAGGCGGGTGACCTCGGCCAGCCTCGGCCCGAGATGCTGCAGGAAGGCGAAGGCGGCGCGCATCGGCCCAACGGTATGCGAGGACGACGGCCCGATGCCGATCTTGAACAGTTCGTCGAAGGCGGCCGGCGGACGGTCATCGGCGGCGGCCGGCACGATGTCGGATGCGGAGAGCAAGGCCGGCGGTCCCCTCGGAAAAGCACCTTGTGATACCAACTCGCGAAGATGCCGACGCATCCGCTCGTTGAGAAACTCACGAATTTCTTATCTGCATCAGTGGCATGAGAAATTCGTGACAGGAATATCACGAGTCATTTCCCATGCCTCCTGATAGGATGCCCTGATAGTCCACGCCATATGGGGCGGTTTGCGGCCAACTGGCAAGAGCGACGGAAGGGGCGGCATGACGGATACGGAAAGCGGCGCGCCCGATATCGTCTGGTTCCGCGACGACCTGCGCCTTGCCGATCATCCGGCGCTCGACGCGGCCATCGCCTCGGGCCGGCCGCTTGTCTGCCTGTTCGTGCTGGAGGACGGCACCGAACGGCGCCCCTTCGGCGCCGCCGCCCGCTGGTGGCTCGACAACAGCCTTGCCGCCCTCGACGCCGACCTCCGGCGGCTGGGCGGCCGGCTGATCCTGAGGCGCGGCGACCCGCGCCACCAGTTGCCGGAGATCGCCGCCAGCCTCGGCGCCGCCGGCCTGCACTTCAACCGCCGCTACGATCGCGCCGGGGCCGACATCGACGACGCCGTGGCGGCGGAGCTGCGACGGCAAGGCGTCGCGGTCACCGGCCATCCCGGCTGGCTGCTGTTCGAGCCGGGCGCCATCCGGACCAAGACCGGCGGGCCGTTCCGCGTGTTCACGCCGTTCTGGAAGGCACACCGGCCGCACCTCGTCCCGCGCGCCGCGCTGCGGCACCGGCCGATGACCGCCGCCTTCTTCGGTGGCGACATCGCTTCCGAACCGCTCGCCGCGCTCGACCTGCGTCCCCGGCATCCCGACTGGTCGGGGGGCCTCGCGGCAAGCTGGACGCCCGGCGAAGCCGGTGCCAAGGCGCGGCTCCTCGCCTTTCTCGACAACGGCCTTCCCCGCTACGCCGCCGAACGCGACCATCCGGCTGTCGGCGCCACATCCCGCCTGTCGCCGCACCTTCGTTTCGGCGAGATCGCCGTAGCGCGCGTCGTCCACGAGGTGATGAAGGCGGCATCCAGCGAGGCGGCCGAGAAGTTCCTGGCGGAAATCGGCTGGCGGGAGTTCGCCTGGCACCTCCTCGCCGGCTTTCCCGATCTGGCGTCGGCCAATTTCCAGACCGGCTTCGACCGCTTTCCCTGGCGGACCGACGAAGCCGCCTTCGCCGCCTGGACGGCCGGCCGCACCGGCTACCCGATCGTCGACGCAGGAATGCGCGAACTCTGGCAGACCGGCGTCATGCACAACCGCGCCCGCATGGTCGCTGCCTCGTTCCTCGTCAAGCATCTGATGATCGACTGGCGGCGGGGCAAGCAATGGTTCTGGGATACGCTGGTCGACGCCGACTTCGCCTCCAACCCGTTCGGCTGGCAGTGGGTGGCCGGTACCGGCGCCGACGCCGCGCCCTATTTCCGTATCTTCAACCCGGTGGCGCAGGGCGAGAAGTTCGACGCGGACGGCGCCTATGTTCGCCGCTACGTGCCGGAAATCGCCGGTTTGCCGGATCGCTTCATCCATCGGCCATGGGACGCGCCGTCGCCGCCGGCCGGCTATCCGCCGCCGATCGTCGAGCATGACGCGGCGCGCCGGCGGGCGCTGGCCGCCTTCGCGGAGCGGCGCTAAATCGGTTGTCCGGGATCGGTTGCAATTCGTAACGTCCGGCGCGCGACAAAGCGCTTTTCCTGCGCTATAGACGATTTCCATGTCGATGATCACCACCAGTTCCGCGCTCGCTGACGCCTGCGCCCATCTCGCCCGTTTCGACTTCGTCACCGTCGATACCGAATTCCTCCGCGAAAGCACCTTCTGGCCGAAGCTGTGCGTCGTGCAGCTCGCCAGTCCCGAACAGGTGTTCGTGGTCGACGCGCTGGCGCCCGGCCTCGATCTGACGCCCTTCTTCGCGCTGATGCGCGATCCCAAGGTGCTGAAGGTGTTCCACGCGGCGCGGCAGGACATCGAAATCGTCTGGCATCTCGGCGGCTTCGTGCCGGAGCCGCTGTTCGACACGCAGGTGGCGGCGATGGTCTGCGGCTTCGGCGATTCCATCTCCTACGACCAGCTGGTGGCGCGGGTGACCGGCGTGGTGCTCGACAAGTCGAACCGCTTCACCGACTGGTCACGCCGGCCGCTGACGCAGAGCCAGGTCGACTATGCCGAGGCCGACGTCACCCATCTCCGCGACGTCTATCGCCATCTCCGCGACAGCCTCGCCAAGGCCGGCCGAGCCGACTGGGTCGACGAGGAGATGCGCGTACTGACCTCTATCGACACCTATCGCACCGACCCCGAGGAGGCATGGCAGCGGCTGAAGATGCGCGTCAAGAAGCCGCGCGAGCTGATCATCCTGAAGGAGGTGGCCGCCTGGCGCGAACGCGAGGCGCAGGGCCGCGACGTGCCGCGCTCGCGCGTCATCAAGGACGACTGCATCTACGAGGTCGCCACGCAGGCGCCGACCACGCCGGAGGCGCTCGGCCAGTTGCGCACCATCCCCAAGGGCTGGGAGCGCTCGCGCTCGGGCGAGGAGATCCTCGCCGCCGTCCGCCGCGCCCTCGACACGCCCAAGGAGGAGTGGCCGAAGCTGCCGCGCCACCGCCAGCTGCCCGAGGGCACCGGCGCCGCCATCGACCTGATGAAGGTGCTCCTGAAGCTGGTGTCCGAGGCCGAGGGCGTCGCCGCCAAGGTGATCGCCACCACCGACGACCTCGAGGACATCGCCGTCTCCGACGACGCCGACGTGCCGGCGATGCGCGGCTGGCGGCGAGAGATGTTCGGCGAACAGGCCCTCAAGCTGAAGCGCGGCCAGCTCGCCATCACCTTCGACGGCAAGAAGATCATCGCCATCGAGCGGTGAGGCGGTTTCAGCCCTTGTTGGGCAAGGCCACCGGATCTGCTATTCTGACAAGCGAAGCCTTCCGGCCCGGAGAACACCCATGGCAAAGCTGACCGTCACGGCCGAATGGGACGACGAGGCGAAGGTTTGGGTTGCCACCAGCGACGATGTGCCCGGCCTCGTCACCGAGGCGTCGACGCTTGACGCCCTTACCGGCCGCATCCGCGCTGTGGTGCCGGAGCTGCTGGCCGAGAACGCGCATCTGCTGGCCGGCGACATCCGCAAGGCCGACAACGTTGATCTCTGCGTCGTGTCGCGCCTGTCGCTCGGCGGCAGGACCGCTGCCTGACCATGGTCCGCGGCTTCTATGCGGAGATCGTCGAAACCCTGAAGACGGCCGGCTGCACCTTCAAACGGGCAGGCAAGGGCGATCACGAAATCTGGTTCAGCCCCATCACCAACCAAACCTTCACCGTGGACCGCTCCTGCATGTCCCGCCACACGGCCAATGCCATCATGAAGCAGGCGGGCCTCGTCAAAAAGTTCTGAGCGACCCGCCTAGCTTTTATAGGCTCCCTACCCCGCCACCCGGATGACGCCGTCCTTGAAGCCGCCGATCTTGGCGAGCTGCACGACGCGCTTGGCGAGGCGTTCGCCGGCGAGGTCGGCGAGATCGGCCGGCAGCTCAAGGACCAGGCGATCGCCGTCGATGGAAAGAGCGGTGCGCGGCAGCACATCAGGCATCGAAGCGGTGACCAGATAGGCGACGCGCAGCACGGCGCCCAGCGTCCGCGCCCGCTCCTTGAGACGGGTCGACGCCAGTTCGCGGATGCGCGGACTGACCGCGTCGTCGACGAGGCCGACATGGCGGTAGAAGACGGCGAGCGCCAGATAGGCGCGGCCGGGATGATCGATGCCGACGAAGGAGGCGTTGGACAGGATGCCGAGGCTCTGCTCGCCGCGATAGTCGGGATGGGCGCGCCAGCCGATATCGGAAACGAGGCAGGCCGCCGCCCGGTAACGCTTCTCGTCGGCGGTCTCGTCGATGCCGAGCAGCGCGAAGGCGGCTTCCGACCAGGAGACCAGTTCCTTGGCGTGGCGCGGCGAGCGCGAGCGCACCCAGTTGAGTTCCGAGGTGGCCTCGATCAGCGGATCCTTGGCCTGCTCCTCGGCCGTCAGGCGCTCGAAGAGATAGCCTTCGCGCACGCCGAGCGCGGAGATCACCACATGCGAGGGACGGATGGCCCGGATCACCTGTTCCAGCACCAGCGCGCCGTAGGGCAGCAGCACCCGGCGGGGCCGCGACACCACCTCGATCTGGTCGATGGTCTCGGGGTCGCGCCGCGCCACGATGCGGGCGAACTCCAGCGCCTCCTCCGCCTTGATGGCGTAGTTGTGCATGACGTGCAGCGGATAGCCGGTCTCGTACATGTGCAGGAGGGCGAGCGAGCGCCAGGTGCCGCCCACCGCAAAGAACGGCAGACCGGTGCAGGGCATCTGCACGATGGCCGGTTCGAGGGCGTCGGCGACGATCTTCTCGGCCTTGCGGATCGAGCCTTCCGAGGCTTCCCACAAGCGAATGCCGCCGAGCGGATAGGTGCGGCCGACGCCGACGGCGCCATTCTCGATGCGGACCAGTTCCAGACTGCCGCCGCCGAGGTCGCCGACGATGCCTTCCGGCCTGTTGATGCCGGACATGACGCCGAGGGCGGAGAGGCGTGCTTCGTCGGCGCCCGACAGCAGGTTGACCTTGACGCCGCAGATCTCCTCGACGGCCTTCAGGAACTCCGGGCCGTTTTCCGCGTCGCGCGAGGCGGCGGTGGCGAGGATATAGGTCTCCACCGACCCGCTCTGCTCGGCCAGGAGCTTGAAGCGGCGGATGGCGGCGAGCGCCTGATCCACCGAGGCGGCGTTCATCCGCCCGGTGGCCGCCAGCCCCTTGCCGAGCCCGGCCAGGATCTTTTCGTTGAACAGCATGGTCGGCGCCCGCGACAGGCGCTCGTAGATGACGATGCGGACGGAGTTGGAGCCGATGTCGATCACCGATACCGGACCGTGGCCGGGCAACCGGCCGGGAGCCTCACATCGGCAGGTGCTTTTGGTGCCGTCCGGCAATAGACTTGGGTGCGTCTTTTTCAAGCGAGTGTCCACGTCCCGATAGAGATGGATGGGTCATGAAATACCGGTGCGTATTGAAGGGCTCCTCGCCCGGCGCCGGCACAATGCGTTCGTGACTGCCGTCTGACAGGAGACGCCAGCTCTGCTGGTTGTCGCGAAGGTTGGCGACCATGATCTGGTCGAGAACCTGGGCGTGCACGGTTTCGGTGGTCAGCGGCACCAGCACCTCGACGCGGCGGTCGAGATTGCGCGGCATCATGTCCGCCGAGCCGATGTAGACCGTGGCGCGCGGGTTGGGCAGCGCCTGGCCGCTGCCGAAACAGAAGATGCGGCTGTGCTCCAGGAAGCGGCCGACGATGGACTTGACGCGGATGTTGTCGGAGAAGCCGGGGATCTGCGGCCTCAGGCAGCAGATGCCGCGCACCACGATGTCGATGGAGACGCCGGCCTGGCTCGCCTCGTAGAGCGCGTCGATGATGTCGGCGTCGACCAGCGAGTTCATCTTCATCCAGATCTGGCCCGGCCGGCCGGCCCGGACGTGCTCGATCTCGCGGCCGATGCAGTCGATGATCGTCTTGCGCAGCGTCAGCGGACTCATCGCCAGCGCGTTCAGCGACTGCGGCTCGGCATAGCCGGTGATGAAGTTGAAGATGCGCGCCACGTCCTGGGCGATGATCCGGTTGGCGGTGAAATAGCTGAGGTCGGTGTAGATCTTGGCGGTGATCGGGTGGTAGTTGCCGGTGCCGAGGTGGCAGTAGGAGGTGAGCTGCTGTCCCTCGCGGCGCACCACCAGCGACATCTTGGCGTGGGTCTTCAGCTCGAAGAAGCCGAACACCACCTGCACGCCGGCCCGTTCGAGGTCGCGCGCCCAGCGGATGTTGGCCTCCTCGTCGAAGCGGGCCTTCAGCTCGACCAGCGCCGTCACCGACTTGCCGGCGTCGGCCGCCTCGATCAGCGCGCGGACGATCGGGCTGTCGTTGGAGGTGCGGTAGAGCGTCTGCTTGATGGCGACGACGTCGGGGTCGGCGGCCGCCTGACGCAGGAACTGCACCACCACGTCGAAGGACTCGTAGGGGTGGTGGACGATCAGGTCCTTCTGGCGGATGGCGGCGAAGGCGTCGCCGGCATGCTCGCGGATGCGCTCGGGATAGCGCGGCGCGTAGGGCTCGAACTTGAGGTCGGGCCGGTCGAGGCCGACGAGCTGGCTGAGATCGTTGATGGCCAGCATCTCGTCGAGGAGCTGCACCTCGTCGGGCATGCAGCCGACCGCCTCGGTGACCAGCTGGCGCAGCGCCAGCGGCGTCGAGCGCTCGAACTCGGCGCGGATGACCAGCCCCTTGCGGCGGCGCTTCAGCGCCGTCTCGAACAGGCGGACCAGATCCTCGGCCTCTTCCTCAACTTCGAGGTCGCTGTCGCGCAGGATGCGGAAGCTGCCCTGGCCGCGCACCGTGTAGCCGGGGAACAGGCGGCCGATGAACATCGTCACCACCTGTTCCAGCAGGATGAAGCGCATCGGGCCGGAATGGGCGCCGTCGTCGGGCAGGCGGACGAAGCGGTCGATCTTGGCGGCCATGCGGATCAGCGCCACCATGCTCTCATTGCCGCGCACGCGCACCAGGTCGAGGACGATCGAGAAGCCGAGGTTGGGAATGAACGGGAAGGGATGGGCCGGATCGACGGCCAGCGGCGTCAGCACCGGGAAGATCGACGACAGGAAATAGTCTTCGAGCCACACCTCGTCGTCGGCGGTCAGCCTGTCTGGATTGACGATGATGATGCCGGCCTTGTCGATCTCGGTGCGCAGCTCGCGCCAGCGGGCCTGCTGGGCATCGGCCAGCCGGGCGGCGGCGGCCGAGATCACCGTCATCTGCTCGGCCGGCGTCAGGCCGTCGTCGGAACGGGTGGTGACCCGCTCGCGCACCTGACCCTTGATGCCGGCGAAGCGCACCATGAAGAATTCGTCGAGGTTGTTGGCGGAAATCGACAGGAAGCGCAGCCGCTCCAGCAGCGGATGGGCGGGGTTCTCCGATTCTTCCAGCACGCGGCGATTGAAGCCGAGCCAGGAGATTTCGCGATTGATGAACCGCTCGGGCGATTCCATGGTCAGCGCCGGCGCAGAGCCGGTTTCGGCCTCGATCGTCTCGCTCACGGCTGCATCCGACTCGCTCATTTCCACGACCCTCGCGCAGGCGGGGCTGGCGCCCGTTCCCCCAAACGGACCGGCCGCCGACCCCAGTCTAGCTTACGGCCCAAATCCATGCACCAGCTATGTGACAGTTTGTCTACGGCGCCGTCGTGCGATCACAATTCCTTCGACGGCTGGGGATTTTCCGATCAGCTCTCCGTCTCGGGCGACAGCACCTCGGCGGCGATCGCCCTGGTGATACGGCGGCCGCGGGCCAGCGACTCGCGGTCGAGAGCTTCCACCAGAGTGCAGGCGGCGGCGAACGACCGCTCCATGCGGACGAGGATATAGTCGAGCACGCCAGCGTCGATGGCCAGCTGGCGGTCGGCGATCAGCTTGACCATCACCTGTTCCAGAAGCGCGTCGTCGGGCGGCCCGAGGAAGGCCGGCTGGGCGGCCCTGAGACGCGACATCAGGTCGGGCAGCGTCAGCCCCCAGGCGGCGGGCACGGCATGGGCGGTGATCAGCATCGAGGCGCCGCGGCCGCGCACCGCGTTGAACAGATGGAACAGCGCCTTCTCGTCGAGGGCGGGATCGTCGGCGTCCTCGACGGCGACGGCGCCGGTGGCGACGAGCGCCGTCGGGTCGGCGGTGGCGAGATCGGCGGCGGCGACGACAGCGGCGCGGCTCCGGCCCGCCCAGATGTTGACGAGATGCGTCTTGCCCGAGCCGTTCGGCCCGATCAGCAGCACCACCGAGGCCGGCCAGTCGGGCCAGGCGTCGATGAAGGCGGCCGCCTCGCGGTTGCCCTCGCCGACCAGAAAGTCCTCGCGGCTCATCGACGCCTGGTGCGGCATGGCGAGCGGCAGCTGGCGCGGCTTCGACCGGCTCATGGCGCGGCATCCTCGCGCGGCGGGGCGATCCGGTCGATCGGCGACGACGCGGCGATCTCGGGATCGAGACTGTAGAAGGGGCTTGCCCGGTATTGGGCGAAGGCGAAGCGGACCAGCACGGCCACCGACGCCGCCGCCGGCACGGCCACCAGCAGGCCGACGAAGCCGAACAGCGTGCCGAAGGCGAACAGCGCGAACATCAGCCAGACCGGATGCAGGCCGACCGACGAGCCGATCAGCTTGGGCTGGAGGATGTTGCCCTCGATGAACTGGCCAACCGCGAAGATCCCGACGATGACGGAGATCCACGTCCAGTCCGGCCAGAACTGGTAGAGCGCCACGCCGATGGCGAGGCCGCCGCCGACGATCGAGCCGAGATAGGGGATGAAGCTGATCAGTCCGGCGACGAGGCCGATCAGCAGGCCGAAGGACAGGCCGGCCAGCGACAGCGACACGGCGTAGAACAGGCCGAGCAGCGCCGACACCGACACCTGGCCGCGCACGAAGTTGGCGACGTTGGTGTTCATCTCGCTGGCCAGCGCCCGGATGGTCTCGCGATGATGACGCGGCAGGTTGTCGTCGATGGTTTTGACCATGCGGTCCCAGTCGAGCAGCATGTAGAAGGCGACCACCGGCGTCACCACCAGGAGCGAGATCACCGAGATCAACGTCTGGCCGCCGTTCCACACCGAGGACAGCAGCGTCGTCACGATGGCCGAGCTGTCGCTGAACAGCGCGCCGAGCGAGCCGCGGATGTCGGTGGCCGAGATGCGCAGGGCCTTGAAGACGCGCGTACCCGCCTCGTGGCTCAGCCAGCGCTGGGCGGCGTCGAGATAGGTCGGCATGTTGGCGATCAGGCCCTGCAACTGGCTGCCGAGCACCGGCACGATGATCATCAGCGCCAGCAGCGCCAGCAGAATGAACAGCACGAGGATCACCGCCGTCGCCACCGCCCGCGACAGGCCGAGCCGTTCGAGACGATCGGCGACCGGATCGAGCAGATAGGCGAGCGCCATGCCGGCGACGAAGGGCAGCAGGATCGACGAGAAGACGTAGAGCAGCAGGCCGAAGGCGAGGGCTGCCCCAGTCCAGAAGAGAACCGTGTTCCTGAGCTTCACGCGCCGCCCTCACCCTTGCATGAACGCCAGCCAGCTTTTGACGTAGGCGGCGGCGGAGACCAGGGTCAAGGCCGCCACCACCCAGACCATGATATCCACAAGCGGCCCGAACTGCCATGCGAGGCCGAGGACGGCGAGCAGCAGCGCGGCATAGACGATCTGCGCCGCCGTGTTGGCCTTGGAGATCATCAGCGGCACGATCGGCACCGGCCTAGACGCCAGCCAGGACAGGATGACGCCGCCGACGATCAGCACGTCGCGGCTGACCACCAGCACGGCGAGCCACATCGGCGCATGGCCGGTGGCGGCCAGCACCACGAAGATCGAGACGAGCAGCGCCTTGTCGGCCACCGGGTCGAGCAGGCGGCCAAGCTCGCTCGCCTGCCCCGGCACGTGGCGGGCGATGGCGCCGTCGACGCCGTCGGAGATGCCGGCGATCACGAACACGGCGAAGGCCCAGCCGAAGTCGCCGTCGAGCAGCAGCAGGATGATCACCGGAACGGCGATCAGGCGAGCCAGCGTGATGAGATTGGGTATGGTCAAGGTCAGCCCCGGCTGAAAGTCCTGCTTCATTTGAGCATCGCGACAGCGCTTTCCAAGACCGACCTCCGGCCAAGCCGCCGCTTTGCCGGCGCCGGAGGCGGGAAAATCACAGTTTGGACTTGTCATTTGCCTCTGTTTCGGCTTCTTGCCGGATATCCATCGAACCGGAGGCGCGCGGCTCCATGAACGGCAGGAACGGGCTCACCTATCGCGACGCGGGCGTCGACATCGACGCCGGCAACGCCCTCGTCGACCGCATCAAGCCGCTGGTCAAGGCGACGCGGCGGGTGGGCGCCGACGCCGAGATCGGCGGCTTCGGCGGCCTGTTCGACCTCGCCGCCTGCAAGTTCCGCGATCCCGTGCTGGTGGCCGCCAACGACGGCGTCGGCACCAAGCTGGCGGTCGCCATCGAGGCGGGCATCCACGGCTTCGTCGGCATCGACCTCGTGGCGATGAGCGTCAACGACCTCGTCGTCCAGGGTGCCGAACCCTTGTTCTTCCTCGACTATTTCGCCACCGGCCGCCTGTCCGTCGACACCGCCGCCGAGGTGGTGGCCGGCATCGCCGAGGGCTGCAAGACGGCCGGCTGCGCGCTGATCGGCGGCGAGACGGCCGAGATGCCCGGCATGTACAAGGACGGCGACTACGATCTGGCCGGCTTCGCGGTCGGCGCCGTGGAGCGCGACGGCGTGCTGCCGCGCGACACGGTCCAGGCGGGCGACGTCATCCTCGGCATCGCCTCGTCGGGCGTCCATTCCAACGGCTTCTCGCTGGTCCGCAAGATCGTCGAACGGTCGGGCCTTTCCTACGCTGATCCGTCGCCGTTCTCGGCCGGCGAAACGCTCGGCGCGGCGCTGACCGTGCCGACCCGCATCTACGTCAAGTCCGTGCTCGCCGCCCAGCGCGAGACCGGCGCCATCAAGGCGCTCGCCCATATCACCGGCGGCGGCTTCGTCGACAACATCCCGCGCGTGCTGCCGGCTGGCGTCTCGGCCCGCATCGACCTTTCGGCCGTCGCGGTGCCCAAGGTGTTCGGCTGGCTGGCCGAGGTCGGCGGCCTCGATCAGGCCGAGCTGGTGCGCACCTTCAACTGCGGCATCGGCATGATCGCCGTGGTGGCGCCGGACGACGCCGAGCGCGTCGCCGCCGCGCTGACGGCAGCCGGCGAAAGCGTCGTCCGCTTCGGCGAGATGGTCGCCGATCCCGAGGGGCCGCGCACGCTGTTCGAGGGCGAGCTGGCGATTTGAGGGCGATGAGCGGCATGGGCAAGCTTCAGGTCGGCATTCTGATTTCCGGGCGTGGCTCCAACATGGCGGCGCTGGTCGAGGCGGCGCGGGATCCGGCCTTTCCGGCCGAAATCCGCTGCGTGCTCTCCAACCGGCCCGATGCCGGCGGCCTCGATTTTGCCCGTGAACGCGGCATTCCGGCCGTCACCGTCGACCACAAGGCGCATGCCTCCAAGGCGGAATTCGAGGCGGCGGTGACCGACGCCCTCATCGCCCGCGGCGTCGACTTCGTCTGCCTCGCCGGCTTCATGCGCATCGTCTCGCCGGCCTTCATCGAGCGCTGGCACGACCGGCTGATCAACATCCATCCGTCGCTGCTGCCGGCCTATCGCGGCCTCCACACTCACGAGCGGGCGCTCGCCGACGGCGTCAAGCTGACCGGCTGCACGGTGCATTTCGTGCGGCCGGAGATGGACGTCGGGCCGATCGTCGCCCAGGCGGCCGTGCCGGTGGTGGCCGGCGACACGCCGGACAGCCTCGCCGCCCGCGTGCTGACCGCCGAGCACCGCCTCTATCCCCTCGCCCTCAGGCTGATCGCCGAGGGCAAGGCGAAGGTGGTCGGCGAGAGCGTCGAGATTGCATCCGACGCCGTCGACGAGACGGCGCGGCTGTTCTCGGCGGCCTGATCCCTCAGAACAGGCTGCCCTGGGCCGGCGGTTCGTCGTCAGGGTCCGGCTTCGTTTCATTCGGCGCGGCGTCGGCGACCAGCGGCTCGGCCAGCGGGGCGATCAGCTCCTCGCCGTCGCTCCCGACGCTGTTGACGCGCTCGCTGACCGGGATCGCCTCCAGGAGATCGTCGGGGGCGGGCCGCAGCAGGTGAGCGACGTCCTGCGGCCGGCGGCTGCCGCAGTCGAGCCATTCGTCCCAGTCTTTCGGATCGAGGATCACCGGCATGCGGTCGTGCAGCGAAGCCATCAGCCGGTTGGCCGAGGTGGTCATGATGGCGCCGCTGTCGATCTCGCTGCCCTCGGCGCCGAGCCAGGTTTCCGAGAGGCCGGCGAAGGCCATCAGCGAGCCATCGCGCGGGCGGATGTAATAGGGCATCCTGGAGGCGCCCATCTTCCGCCACTCGTAGAAGCCGGAGGCGGGAACGAGCGAGCGGCGGTGGCGCATGGCGTTGCGGAAGGACGGCTTGTCGGCCGCCGTCTCGGCGCGGGCGTTGAACAGCAGCGACTGCGTCTTCGCCTCCTTGGCCCATGAAGGAATCAGGCCCCAGCGCACCAGACGGACGTGCCTGACGCCGTCGAGCCCGGCATCGATCACGGCGATCGGCTGGGTCGGCGCGATGTTGTAGCGGTGGCCGGCGTCGAGAAGACGCGCCGGATACTCCGGATCCACGCGGTATCCGAACAGGTTCTGCATCGCCCTCAGCGAGGGAACCAGCACAAAGCGGCCGCACATCCGATATCGACTCCGAGCAACCTGCGGGAACGACAGTCTTAGCCGTTTTGCCCATGGGGAAACAAATGCCGGCGTAAGCTATTTGGCAACCTTGACCGCTGTATGTTTCCCACCAACGCATTTTTTCGGCGCGGGGGACGAATTGGGGGCCACGGCGGGCACGGAGGAACTCGTGAGACCGGAGACCCGTTTCTCTCCGGACCGCCTCGTTGCCGCCAACATCCACCCCGACACCGGCCTCGCCACCGATTACCTCAACCATTTCAACGAAGTGGTGATGCTGATCGACATGCTGCCAATGATGCCGGACTGCGCGCCCGACGTCGTCGCCTGGCAGCCGCGCTCCTACGTCGAGCATTTCCGCCGGTCGCACTTCAAGGAACGCGACCTCGCCATCGCCGCCTACGAGGTCTCGGACCCGGAACGGCGGCGGGTGTTCGACGACACCGTCGCCCGGCTCGACGCCACCATGGCCGACCTGCAACGGATGATCATCGACGCGCCGATGGACACGCTGCCCATCGAGCAGTTGACCGACCTCTCGGAAATGCGCCTCAAGCCGCTGCTCGCCCATGCCATGGGCCTGATCAACGGCGCGCCGGTGAGGACTATGGTCACCGAGGACACCGGCGACGCCCAGTCGGCCGTCGACGCGCTGTTCGGCTGACGCCGTGCCCTCCCCCGATCCCCGACCCCGCATCGGCGTCAGCGTCGGCGTCTGGCGCGGCGACGAGGTGCTGATCGTCGAGCGTTCCGGCGACCCGTTCGGACGGGTGTGGAGCTTTCCCGGCGGCCATCTCGAATGGGGCGAATCCCTGGACGCCGCCGCCCGCCGCGAGGTGATGGAGGAGACCGGGCTCGAAATCGCGATCGCCGGCGCGCCGCTGGTGCACGAGGTGATTCTGGCCGGAGACGACGGCGCCACGGTGCGCCATTACGTGTTGATCGTCTTCGCGGCAACGGCGGCGGCCGGCGCCGAGCCCGTAGCCGCCTCGGACGCCGTCTCCGCCCGCTTCATCCGGCCGGAACAGATCGCCGATTTCCCGGTCACGCCGGGGCTGGCCGACTTCATCGCCCGTACGCGGGCAACTGTCGGCTGAGGCGCCATCCTTGCTCCGGCCGTACGGACGGTCCAGAATGCGGCCATCGGCAGCGGCGACCGAAAGGGGGCATACGTGCTGAAGATTCTGGCCGTGCTCGCGGCGCTGTCGGCGGCGACGCCGCTTCTTGCCGCCGATGCGCCGCCGCCCTATCAGGCCGACCTCACGCGCCTTTCGGAAGTGCTCGGCGCGGCCGCCTATCTCGACAGCCTGTGCGGCGGCCCGGCCGCCGCCGAATGGCGCGGCAAGATGGCCGCCCTGATCGACGCCCAAGGCCTCGACGGACCGGCCCGCCGCCCCTATGTCGAGGCCTTCAACCGCGGCCAGCGCACCTTCGCCATCGCCCATCGGCGCTGCACGCCGGCGGCGCGCGCCGTGCTCCAGCGCTATTTCGCCGAGGGTGCGCAACTCTCCGATCGCATCGTCCAGCGCTTCGGCCGGGCCGGAGATTCGGCCGCCACGCCCTCCCGCTGACGGTTACCGGCCCGTTAACCGCGTTTGTTCAAACTCGTTAACGGTCTTTAACGGATGGCGTTGCGTCTTGGTCCGATGATGGTAGTGTGGCCGCCGTCGATGATGTGGATCGGCGGCGCCTCGGGTGCCCGTCGATTCCCGAGGGGACGGATGGGGCCGATGTCGGATATGCGGGACGAACTGCTGGAGCCTGTCGAGGCTGCGGTGGGTGACAACTTCAAGCATCGGGCCATGACTCACATGGAGCGCGCCTTCGACGATGCCGACGACGACGGCATTCCCGTCGACGCGGTCGCCCATGCCGCGCTGTTCGCCGCCTTGACCACGCTCGTCGAATGCTTCGGCGAAGAGAGCGTCGCCCGCCTCGTCTCCGAATTGCCCGAGAAGATCTCGTCGGGCGGCTACACGCTGCTGCGCACCTTGCAGTAAGGCGGGGGCAGTAAGGCGGGGGCAGCAAGGCGGGGGCAGCAAGGCGGCTCGGTCCGCCGCGCGGGGCCGGGGGAAGACATGCGGATGTCGATCGGAGCGCTTCTGTTCGCCGCGGCGATCGCGGCGGGCCTGTCGTGCGCCGTGCCGCCCGCCCTCGCCTTTGGAACGCAATCGCCGGTGGACGCCGGACGACCATCGGGCAGCAGTGGCTTCGGCTTCAGCATTCCCGTCAACGAGGGTGGCTTCGGCACCGCTCTGCCCGACCAGCCGCCCGAGCAACCGGCCGCGCCTCTTCCCGAGGTGCATTACGATCTCTCGACGCTGCCGTCGGCCGTCGCCGCCATGCGCGACAGGATCGTCGCCGCCGCCCGCTCGGGCGACGAGGCCGAGATGCGGCGGGTGATCGGCCTGTCCAGCCCGCCGCCCACCTTCTCGTCCACCGGCGAAGGCGATCCGGTCGACGTCCTGAAGGCAGCCTCGGGCGATGACGCCGGCCTCGAGATACTGGCCATCCTGCTCGACGTGCTCGACGCCGGCTGGGTGGTGAAGAACGAGGGCACGCCGCAGGCCCGCTATGTCTGGCCCTATTTCGCCGAACTGCCGCCCGATGCGCTCGACCGCCGCCAGTTGATCGAGGCCTATCGCGTGCTGACCGCCGGCGACTTCGACGAGATGCGGGCGGTCGGCTCCTACGAGTTCTACCGGCTGGAGATCGCCGCCGACGGCCGCTGGCTGATGTTCATGTCCGGCGAATGATCCTGTCGGGGTTGAGGATGCCCTCGGGGTCGAGCGCCGCCTTCAGACGGGCCATCAGCTCCAAGTCGAGCGCCGGCTTCGTCGTTTCGAGGAGGTCGACCTTCAGCCGGCCGACGCCGTGCTCGGCGGCCACCGAGCCGTCGTATTTGGCCACCACGGCGTGGACGACGGCGTTCATCTCCTCCCAGCGATCGAGGAAACCCTGACGGTCGGCGCCCTCCGGCTGGCTGACGTTGAAGTGGATGTTGCCGTCGCCCATGTGGCCGAACGGCACCGGCCGGCAGCCGGGAAAGGCGGCGGTCACAGCGGCCATCGCCTCACCCAGGAAGGCCGGCAGGTCGCCGATCGGCACGGAGACGTCGTGCTTGATGGAGCCGCCCTCCTGCTTCTGCACCTCGCTCATGCCGTGGCGGAGGCGCCAGAAGTCCTGGACCTGGGCGAGCGACTGCGCCACCGCCGCGTCGCCAGCCTCGCCGGCCGCCATCGCCCCGTCCAGGATATCGACGAGCGTCGCCTCGGCCTCGGCATCCGAGCGGCTGGAACTCACCTCGATCAGCACGTACCAGGGCGCCGTCGCCGTCGGCAGGCGGGCGCCCGGCAGATGTCGCAGGGCGAACTCCATGGCGAGGCCCGACATCAATTCGAAACCGGTGAGGCCGAAGCCGGCCGCCCCCTGAGCGCGCGCCAGCAGATCGAGCGCCGCCGCCGCCGAGGCGACCGCGACGAAGCCGGCGGCGAGGCCGCGCGGCCGGTGATAGAGCTTCAGCGCCGCTGCCGTGACGACGCCCAGCGTGCCCTCCGAGCCGATAAACAATTGTTTCAGATCATAACCGGCATTGTCCTTGCCGAGCCGGCGGAGGCCGTTCCAGACGCGGCCGTCGGCCAGCACCACTTCGAGGCCCAGCACCAGGTTGCGGGCGTTGCCATAGGCCAGCACGGCGGTGCCGCCGGCGTTGGTGGCGATGTTGCCGCCGATCTGGCAGGAGCCGAGCGAGGCGAGCGTCAGCGGGAACAGGCGATCCGCCGCCTCGGCCGCCGCCTGCACCGTGGCGAGCGGCGCGCCGGCCTCGACGACCATGCTGTTGCCGAGCGGATCGATGGACCGCACCCTGTCAAGCCGTTCGAGGGAAACGACGATTTCGCCCCGTCCCGGCCCCGGAATCTGGCCGCCGACCAGGCCGGTGTTGCCGCCCTGCGGCACGATTGCCGTCTTCGTCTCGTGGGCGAGACGCAGGATGGCGGCGACTTCCACCGTGTCGGCTGGCTTCAGAACGAGCGGCGTTTCGCCGCGATAGAGGTCGCGCCACTCGATGAGATAGCGCGCCTGATCGGCCGGCTCGACGAGGGCATGGCCGGGCGAGACGAGGTCGGCAAAGCGGCGGACGAGGTCAGGTGCAAGTTGGGCGTTCATGCGGTGGAACGTATCGCCGCGGCCGGCCGCCGTCGAGAGCCGGCAACGGGGAACCGCGGTCACGGCGGGCGTACCGGCGGCGCCGCCCCGCGACTTGCTATTGTCACAATCCTTGTGTCATACGAGCACGACATCCGGATTTGATTAGGCGGGGTTATAAAATGGCAGGTGCTGTTGGGCTGATGGCGGGCAAGCGTGGCCTGATCATGGGGCTGGCCAATAACCGTTCCATCGCCTGGGGAATTGCCAAGTCGCTGCACGCCGCCGGCGCCGAAATCGCCCTGACCTATCAGGGCGACGCGCTCAGAAAGCGCGTCGAGCCGCTGGCCGCCGAACTCGACGGGCTGGTGGTCGGCCATTGCGACGTGGCCGAGGCCGATACCATCGACGCCGTGTTCGCGACGCTCGCCGAGAAGTGGGGCAAGATCGACTTCCTGGTGCACGCCATCGGCTTTTCCGACAAGGACGAGCTGACCGGCCGCTACGTCGACACCACCGAAGCCAACTTCCAGAAGACCATGCTGATCTCGGTCTATTCCTTCACGGCCGTCGCCCGCCGTGCCGAGAAGCTGATGGCCGACGGCGGCTCTATGCTGACGCTGACCTATTACGGCGCCGAGAAGGTGATGCCCAACTACAACGTCATGGGCGTTGCCAAGGCGGCGCTGGAGGCGTCGGTCAAGTATCTCGCCGTCGATCTCGGGCCGCAGAACATCCGCGTCAACGCCGTCTCGGCCGGCCCGATCAAGACGCTGGCCGCCTCCGGCATCGGCGACTTCCGCTACATCCTGAAGTGGAACGAATACAACGCGCCGCTGCGCCGCACCGTCACCATCGAGGAGGTGGGCGACAGCTCGCTCTACCTCCTGTCCGACCTCGGCCGCGCCGTCACCGGCGAGGTGCTGCACGTCGACAGCGGCTATCATACGGTCGGCATGAAGGCGGTGGACGCGCCGGACATCTCGGTCGTCAAGGACTGACGGCGGATTGCAATCCAGCATCGCGGGGCCGGGCCGAAAGCCCGGCCTTTTTGCGTCCGCCTTGACAACGCCGCTTCCCGCCCCTAGATGACCGGCCACGGGTGAGGGACCCCGGCCGCTCGCAGGCTGACGCCATGGTGAAGTTCCCGTCGATCGCTTCCGTACCAAGGCATCGAGACCTCTCGGCAATGCGGGCACCCTGTTCACGGTCGTTTCCGATGCCATACGGAGAACGGTCATGTCATCCCGACTGCCATCGCTCGACGAGATGAAAGCCCAGGCTCGTCGCCTCAGAACATCGCTGGCCGAAGCCGGCAGCGAGGTCAGCCACTCGAAATCGCTGGAGCTGATCGCCCGCCAACACGGCTTTGCCGACTGGAACACGCTCTACGCCAAGGCCGGCAACGAGCCGCCGCGCCGCGCCTGGAATCCCGGCGACCGGGTGAAGGGCAGCTATCTCGGACAGGCCTTCGAGGGCACGGTGCTGGCGCTGAAGGCGGTCACCTCGATGCCGGGCTACGTCACCATCACCGTCGATTTCGACGAGCCGGTGGACGTGGTGGAGTTCGAGAGCTTCTCGGCCTTCCGCAAGCGCGTCACTGCCACCATCGACGAGACCGGCGTCAGCCCGTCGAAGACCTCGAACGGCCGGCCGCACATGGTGCTGGCCGACTGACCTCACCCCCTGGCGAGCAGCGCCGACGTCGCCGCGGCGACGTCGGCCTGCCGCATCAGGCTCTCGCCGATCAGGAAGGTGTTGGCGCCGGCCCGCGACAGGCGGGCGAGGTCGGCCGGCGTGAACAGGCCGGATTCGGCGACCAGGATGCGGTCATCAGGCACATCCCTGGCCAGTTCCTCGGTGGTCTCCAGCCGCGTCTCGAAGGTGCGGAGATTGCGGTTGTTGATGCCGAGAAGTGGTGATTTGAGCTTCAGCGCCCGTTCCAGCTCGGCGGCGTCATGGACCTCCAGCAGCACGTCCATGCCGAGCGCGACGGCGGTGTCCTCCAGCCGCTTTGCCGTGTCGTCGTCGACGGCGGCGAGGATGATCAGAATGCAATCGGCACCCCAGGCGCGCGCCTCGTGGACCTGGTAGGGCGAGAACAAAAAGTCCTTCCTGAGCGCCGGCAGCGCCGCCGCGGCGCGGGCGGCCCGGAGGTAGTCGGGGTGGCCCTGGAAGGACGGCGCGTCGGTCAGCACCGACAGGCAGGCCGCACCGCCCGCCTCGTAGGCGCGGGCCAGTTCGGGCGGATCGAAGTCCGGCCGGATCAACCCCTTTGACGGGCTGGCCTTCTTGATCTCGGCGATCAGCGCGTAGTCGCCGGCGGCGAGCTTTTTCTCGATGGCGGCGCGGAAGCCGCGCGGCGGCGGCTGGTCGGCGGCCATCGCCTTGATCTCGGCAAGCGGAATGGCCGCCTCGGCAGCGGCGATCTCCTGCCGCTTGTAGGTTTCGATGCGGGCGAGGATGTCGGCCACGGGCGGCTCCCTCAGGCGTTGGAGCAGGCGACCAGACGGTCGAGCGCGGCGCGAGCGCGGCCGCTGTCAATCGAATCGGCGGCGAGCGTCACGCCGTCCTTCAGCGTCGGCGCCCGGTCGGCGATGACCAGGGCGGCGGCAACGTTGAGCATCACCGTGTCGCGATAAGCGCCAGCAGCGCCGTCAAGCAGTGCCCGGAGCGCCGCGGCGTTGTCTTCGGCCGAACCGCCGTGCACCGCTTCCGGCGAGTGATGCGGTAGGCCGACGTCATCGGGCATCACGTCGAAGGCGCGGACGTGGCCGTCCTTCAGCTCCGCGACATGGGTGGGGCCGGACAGCGTCATCTCGTCGAGGCCACCCGAACCGTGCACCACCCAGACCGATTGCGAACCGAGGGCGGCCAGCGTCTCGGCCACCGGCACCAGCCACTCGCGGGCGAACACACCGACCAGCTGGCGGCGCACGCCGGCCGGGTTGGACAGCGGGCCGAGGATGTTGAAGATGGTGCGCGTGCCGAGTTCCACCCGGCTCGGGCCGACGTGCTTCATCGCCGAATGATGCACCGGCGCGAACATGAAGCCGATGCCGGCCTCGCGGATGCAGGCGGCGATCACCTCCGGGCCGATGTCGATGCGGACGCCGAGCGCCATCAGCACGTCGGCGGCGCCCGACTTCGACGACAGCGCCCGGTTGCCGTGCTTGGCGATGGCGAGGCCGGCGCCGGCCGCCACGAAGGCCGAGGCGGTGGAGATATTGAGGCTGCCGGAAGCGTCGCCGCCGGTGCCGACGATGTCGACCGCCTCCACCGGCGCCTCGACGCGCAGCATGCGCGAGCGCATCGACGACACGGCGCCGGCGATTTCCTCCACCGTCTCGCCGCGCACCCTGAGCGCCATCAGGAAGCCGCCGATCTGCGACGGCGTCGCCTCGCCGGTCATCATGATGTCGAAGGCCAGCGTGGCCTCCTCGCGGCTCAGGCTGCTCCCCGCGGCCACCTTGGCGATCAGGGTCTTGAAATCGGCCATCGTCGTTACCCCGTGCCGCGCGTCTCCGGCGGATCGCCGCGCCCGGACCCCTTCGTCAGTTGGTATTGCCGGAACCGATCACCGCGTTGAGCAGCGACTGGTTGACGGTGGTGCCGAACTCTTCCTGCGCCGCGCCGAGATACTGGCCGTAGAGGCCCTGCCCCACGGCGGAGGCGATCTTGTCGGCGATGTCGACGGCGTCGCCCGCGCCCTCGGGCATCGGCGGATTGGTCACCTCGGCCACCTGCAGCACGATGCGCGTGCCGTCCGGACCGTGAATCGCCGCCACGTGCCCCTTGGGACCGGCGAAGGCGGCGTTGACGCCCTCCGCCCCGAGGCCGGCGTCGCCCGCCTGGCGCGTCACGTTCGCGGCGGTCTCCACCTCCACCGACGCCGTGCCGGCAAGGCTGTCGATCGGCGTGCCGCCCTCAAGCGCCTTGACCATCTCGTCGGCCTTGGCGGTGAGGCGGACCTGCGCCTCGGCGTCGGTCCAGGCGACGACCGCCTTGTCCTTCACCTCGTCGAGGGTACGCTCACGGCCCGGCGTCACCTTGGCGATATTGTACCAGACGAAGCCGTGATTGACCGACAGCGGCTCGTTCTCGCCGCCCTCGTCGGCGGCGAACGCCGCCTTGAGCAGATCGGCCTGGTCGGGCAGGCCGGCCACCGGCTGGCCGTCGGGACCGTTGCCCTCGCTGTCCACCTCGGCGGTGACCAGCTTCAGCCTGAAGCGGGTGGCCGCCTCCTGCAGCGTGGCGCCGCCGGCAAGGGCATCCTCCACCTCGTCGTGCATCTCCAGCACCGACCGCTCGGCCGCCTTGGCGGCGATCGTCTTGCGAATGTCGGGCGCCACCTCGGCCAGCGTCTTGGTGTGGGCCGGCTGGATCTCGGTGACGCGCAGGATCACCGTGCCGAACGACGACTTCACCGGCTCGCTCGGCGCGTTGAGCGCCAGGCCGAAGGCGGCGTCGGCCACGGCGGGGTCGAGCACCTTGTCGCGGGCCAGAAGCCCGAGATCGACGTCCTCCGGCTTGGAGCCGGCGTCTAGGATCAGTTGGTCGAAGCTGGCGCCGGACTTGAGCTTGGCGGCCGCCGCGGCAGCTTCCTCGGGCGTCGTGTAAAACAGCTGTTGGATGCGGCGCTGCTCGGGCGCGCCATACTGATCCTTGGTGCGGTCGTATTCGCGCGACACTTCCTCGTCGGTGACCGCTGAGGGATCGGCGACGGCGTCCGGCGTCAGCGCCAGCGCCTCGACGACGCGGAATTCCGGCGCCCGGAAGTCGCCCTTGTGTTCGTTGTACCAGGTGGCGAGCACGTCGTCGGCCGGCTTGTCGATCGGCTCGACCTGAGCACGGGCCAGCGTCAGGTAGCGGATCTCGCGCGCCTCGTTCTGGTAGCGATAGATGGCGGCGACCATGGTCTTCGGCACGGTGAGGCCGCCGATCAGGCCCGACGACATCTGCCGGCTGAGTTCCTCGGTGCGCCGCTGGGCGATGAACATCGCCTCGTTGAGGCCGTTCTGGTTGAGGAGCTGGGCGAAATAGTCGCGGTTGAAGGTGGCGGCGCCGGGGGCGCGAAGCTGCGGATCGTCGGCGATGCTGCGGGCGAGGCGCTCGTCGGAGACGCCGAGACCGGTGGCGGCGGCCATGTCGGCCACCGTCGCGTCGGCCATCAGCGCGCCGAGCGTCTGCTGCGGCAGACCGATGGAGCGGGCCATGTCGGGCGTCAGCGCCTGACCGATCTGGCGCGACAACGCCTGCGACTGCCGCTGGTAGGCGCGCTGGAATTCGCCGAGCGTGATCTTGGTGCCGCCGACCGTGGCGAGCGTGTCGGAATGCGAGGCTCCGAGGCGAGAGCCGACGCCCCAGCCGATGAAGGACAGCGTCAGAAGGCCCAGGAAGATCTTGGCAGGCAGCGTATTCGCCCCGCGGCGCATTGAATCAAGCATTGTGTCGTCCGTCTCGGGGGCGCCTGGCGCCCATCCATCCCAGTTGCCGCCGGCCTTGCTCGGCCGGTTCGGCGGGCCGGATCATAGGGGCGGCGGCCTCCTGCCGCAAGCACCGGTTTTGCCTGACAAAGCGGCGGAAAACCCGCCTCCCGGCACGCAACCGGCCGCCTTCGTAGTCAATAGCCCTTGCTAGCGCGGCCGGTCGGCCGGATATAAATGCGCTTGCGGATTTTCGCCTGCAAAATCATCCTCCGCGTCGCTTCCGGCATTTGCTCCGGAGCCCGGTTTGGGTTAATCCACGCCCACGCAACCGCACATCGAAGGAACGAGACCATGTCCGTCAAGCCGCTGGTGGCCGGAAACTGGAAAATGAACGGCCTCAAGGCCGCCGTCGCCGAATTCGAGGCCATCGCGGCCGGCTACGACGCCGCCCTCAAGGCCAAGGCCGAACTGGCGATCTGCCCGCCGTTCACGCTGGTCGCCGCCTTCGCCGACAAGGGCCTGCTGCCGGTCGGCGGCCAGGACTGCCACGCCAAGGTGTCGGGCGCCCACACCGGCGACACCTCGGCCGAGATGCTGAAGGACGCCGGCGCCACCTACGTCATCGTCGGCCACTCCGAGCGCCGCACCGACCACGCCGAGACCGACGCCGTCGTCAAGGCCAAGACCGAAGCCGCCTGGCGGGCCGGCCTCATCGCCATCGTCTGCGTCGGCGAGACGCATGCCGAGCGCACCGGCGGCAAGACGCTCGACGTCGTCGGCACCCAGGTCGCCGGCTCGCTGCCCGACGGCACCACCGCCGCCAACACGGTCATCGCCTACGAACCGGTTTGGGCGATCGGTACCGGCCTGACGCCGACCGCCGCCGACGTCAAGGAAGTGCACAACTTCATCCGCAAGGAGCTGGTCAAGCGCTTCGGCGAAGAAGCCAACGGCATCCGCATCCTCTATGGCGGCTCGGTGAAGCCGTCGAACGCCGCCGAACTGATGGCCGTCGAGGACGTCAACGGCGCGCTGGTCGGCGGCGCCTCGCTGAAGGCCGCCGATTTCCTCGGCATCGCCGCCGCCTACAAGTGACAATACCGGCTCCGGCGCCACGCCGCGCCGGAGCCGCCCTTCCCCGGACGCCGCCAGGAGGGCGGGTCGCGATCCTCGGTAAAATGGGTTAAAGGTCGTCGGTCGGCCATGAGGGCCGTCCGCGGTCGTTCCCCTTGTTCCCCGAGACACCACCCATGACCTTCGACACCGTCCTCAGGAACGGCACCCTCGTCAACCACGACGGCATCGGCGTGCGCGACATCGGCATCCGCGCCGGCCGCATCGCCGAGATCGGCGACCTCTCGCGCGCCTCGGCTGGCGAGACGATCGATTGCACCGGCCTCACCATCCTGCCCGGCGTCATCGACAGCCAGGTGCATTTCCGCGAGCCGGGCGCCACCCACAAGGAAGACCTCGAAACCGGCTCCCGCGCCGCCGTGATGGGCGGTGTCACCGCCGTCTTCGAGATGCCGAATACCAATCCGCTGACCACCAGCGCCGAGCGCCTCGCGGACAAGGTGGCGGCCGGTACCCACCGCATGCATTGCGACTTCGCCTTCTGGGTGGGCGGCACGCACGGCAACGTCCGCGACATTCCCGAGCTGGAGCGGCTGCCGGGCGCCGCCGGCATCAAGGTGTTCATGGGCTCGTCGACCGGCGACCTGCTGGTGGCCGACGACGACGGCGTCGCCGCCATTCTCGGCGCGACGCGCCGCCGCGCCGCCTTCCATTCCGAGGACGAGGCGCGCCTCATCGAGCGCAAGGCCCTGCGCGTGCCCGGCGACCCGTCGAGCCATCCGGTGTGGCGCGACGTCGAGGCGGCGCTGAAGTCGACCCAGCGACTGGTGCGCATCGCCCGCGACAAGGGCGCCCGCATCCACGTGCTGCACATCTCCACCGGCGAGGAGATGGATTTCCTGAAGGGGCACAAGGACGTCGCCACCGTCGAGGTGACGCCGCACCATCTCACGCTCTCCGAGGACGACCACCAGCGGCTCGGCACCCTTGTCCAGATGAACCCGCCGGTGCGCTCGGCCGCCCACCGCGACCGCATCTGGCGCGGCGTCTCGCAAGGCATCGCCGACGTGCTCGGCTCCGACCACGCGCCGCACACGCTGGAGGAAAAAGCCCGGCCCTATCCCGACAGTCCCTCCGGCATGACCGGCGTGCAGACGCTGGTGCCGATCATGCTCGACCACGTCAACGCCGGCCGTCTCAGCCTGCAACGCCTCGTTGACCTGACCTCGGCCGGTCCGGCGCGCATCTTCGGCATCGCCCGCAAGGGCCGCATCGCCGTCGGCTACGACGCCGATCTCACCGTCGTCGATCTCGGGCGCCGCGAGACCATCCGCAATGCGTGGATCGCCTCGCGTTGCGGCTGGACGCCCTATGACGGCGTCGAGGTCACCGGCTGGCCGGTCGGCACCATCGTGCGCGGCCAGAGGGTGATGTGGGAGGGCGAGCTTGCGATGCCGTCGACCGGCGAGCCCGTCCGCTTCCTCGAAGCCCTGCCGCGGGGATCCTGAGATGACCTCTCCCCTCAGCCATCTCGACGAGACCGGCGCCGCCCACATGGTCGACGTCAGCGACAAGGCGGTCACCGCCCGCACGGCGATCGCCGGCGGCAAGGTGGTGATGAGCGCCGAAACGCTGGCGCTGATCGTCGAAGGCCGGGTGCCCAAGGGCGACGTCATCGCCACGGCCCGTCTCGCCGGCATCATGGCCGCCAAGAAGACGTCCGATCTCATTCCGCTCTGCCACCCGCTGCCGATCAGCAAGGCGGCGATCGACATTTCGCCCGATCCGACGCTGCCCGGCCTCGAAATCACCGCCATCGTCCGCTGTTCCGGCAAGACCGGCGTCGAGATGGAGGCGCTGACCGCCGTCTCCGTTGCCTGCCTCACCGTCTACGACATGGTGAAGGCGGCCGAGAAGGGCGTGCGCATCGAGGCCATCCGCCTCATCGAGAAGGACGGCGGCAAGTCGGGCCGCTGGCTGGCCGACACCTGATGCCCGGAGAGTCCGCATGGCGCTGATGTCCGTCGATGACGCCCAGGCCGCGCTTCTGGCCGGCGTCGCGCCGACCGGGTCGGAATGGGTGAAGCTTGCCGCCGCCGGCGGCCGCACGCTGGCCGCCGATCTCGTCGCCCTGCGCACCCAGCCGCCGACTGACCTGTCGGCCATGGACGGCTATGCCTTCGGACCGGGCGACGGCTGGTTCACGGTGACTGGCGAATCGGCGGCCGGCCATGCCTTCGCCGGATCACTCGGCCCCGGCGAGGCGGCGCGCATCTTTACCGGCGCGCCGGTGCCGGATGGCGCCGACCGGGTGGCCTTGCAGGAAGATGCCGAGCGGCAGGGCGACCGCGTGCGCTTTGAGAGCCTGCCGCCGCCCGGCGCCAACATCCGCCGGCGCGGCATCGACTTTGCCGAGGGCGCGGTCGGCCTTGCCGCCGGTACGCTGCTGGGCGTCGGCGCGCTGGGCTTCGCCGCCGCCATGAACCACGCCCGCCTGCCGGTCAGGCGGCGGCCGCGCGTCGCGCTGATCGCCTCGGGCGACGAACTGGCGGCGCCGGGCGCGGCGATCCTGCCGCACCAGATCGTCGCCTCCTCATCGGTGGCGCTGGCCAAGCTCGTCGCGGATGCCGGCGGCGAGGCCATCGATCTCGGCATCGCGCCAGACAACCTCAATGCCCTGCGGCGCCATATCCGGACGGCGCTCGACGGTGGCGCCGACGTCGTGGCGGTGATCGGCGGCGTGTCGGTCGGCGACCACGACCACACCCGCGCCGCTTTCGCGGCGGAAGGTGTCGAGCCCGGCTTCTGGAAGATCGCCATGCGGCCCGGCAAGCCGCTGATGCACGGCCGCATCGGCAATGTCCACGCCCTCGGCCTGCCGGGCAATCCGGTGTCGACGCTGGTCACCGGCCTGATGTTTCTCGCTCCGCTCGTCCGGGCGATGCTCGGCCGCGCCGACGTGTTGCCTGTCGCCGAGACGGCGGTACTCGGCGCGCCGCTTGCCGCCAATGACCTGCGCCGCGACTTCCTGCGCGCCCGCCAGGTGATCGAGGCTGGCCGGCCGATCGTGACGCCGGTCAGGAGCCAGGACTCCTCGCTGCTGTCCATGCTGGCGGAAGCCAACGCGCTGATCGTCCGGCGGGAGTTTGCACCGGCCGCGGCGGCCGGCGACGCGGTGGAGGTCTTCCGGCTTTAGGACGCCGCCTCGAACTGCCGCTCCGGCGGGGTGGCGCTATCCGGTGTCCGCTTCGGCCAGCGCGCCCAGCGCTCGACGCGGTTGCGGCCGCGCGCCTTGGCGGCGTAGAGGGCGGCGTCGGCCCGCTCCAGCGTCTCGTGGGCGGTGCCGCCGGCGCGCGCCACCGCAAAGCCGATGCTGACCGTCACCCATCCCTGCGGCGAGTCCGGATGGGGAATGTTCATCTCCTCGATCGCTCCGCGCAGCGCGTCGAGGCGCCCGGCGATCCGTTCGGGGCAGTCGTCAGCCAACAGGATGGTGAACTCCTCGCCGCCGTAGCGGGCCACGGTGTCCAAATCCGGCGTAACGCAGCGCTTCAGTGCCTCGGCCACCATTTGCAGCACCGAATCGCCGGTGCCGTGGCCGAAGCGGTCGTTGAAGCGCTTGAAGTGGTCGATATCGAGCATGGCTATGGTGAAGCGCTCTCCGGCGTCGAGCCGCGCATCCCAGCGCAGCAACTGAGCTTCGAGGGCGCGGCGATTGTCGAGGCCGGTAAGAGCGTCGGTGCGGCTCGCCTGCTCCAGCCGATCGACCATCAGGTTGAGCGCCGACGACAGCACCGAGAATTCCCGGAAAGGCGAGCGGATCGTCACCCGCTCGCTGCGGTCGCCGGCGGTGATACGGCTGGCGAACTCGGTCATCCGCCGGAGGCCGCGCAGGATGAGCAGTTCCAGCGCCATCCACAGGAAGACGGCGATCACCAGCGCCTCCAGGCAGACCAGGGCGACGGCCACCATCATCTCGTGGAACGCCTTGGCGTATATGTCGCCGATCGGTGTCGACAGCACGATGCGCCCCGATGTCATCGGCAGCTTGACGACACCGATCAGCGACGATCCCACGCCGTAGGTGTCGGGCGGAATGAGACCGGTGGTCATGGTCCGTGCCCGGTCCAGCGTCGGACCGTCGAACGCCGCCGCCGCCTCGTCGAAGGCCACGGCGTCGAGAATCCGGCCGTCGGCGTCGATGAGTTCGGCGCGGGCCAGCGGCACCTGGAACTGCTGGAAGGTCTGCCGCTTCAACGAGAACAGGTCGAGCGACACCGCCACGACGAAGGAGACGGCGCCGCCGCTGCGCACGGCGCGAGCCGTGGCCAGCGTGACCTTGCCGTTGATCTTGCTGGTCAGGATGTCGCCCCAGACGGCCGAGGACGAATAGATGCTGTTGATGAAGTAGCGACGGTCGGCGAAGGAGACGCCGACGGCGCGCGGCTCGGTCGAGCAAAAGGCGACGCCCTGCGGCGTGAGCAGCGAGATGCGATCCACCCGCGCGTAGGCGTCGGCGACGCGGCGCAACGTCTTGCCGCAGGCTTCGGGCGTGACATGATGCAGCGTGTCGATGAGGGCGACGGTGGCGGACAGGCTCTCCAGGTCCTTCCGCACCTCACCGAACAGATCCTCGGCCCTGACCAGTGACAATTGCATGCTGCGCTCTGCCACGGTCAGGGACATCCGCATGTTCCGGTCGGCCCGCATGATCTGGCCGACCAGGAACGGCGCCAGGCTGAGGCAGATCGCCATGAAGATGACAAGCCGGATGCGCATGTGCCGTCGTGCCGCTCCGATCGGGCCGGCAAAGGATATTGGAAGCCGCATTCATCATAGGAGGTCCGGGTAAACAATTCGTCCTCGGGCCGGGACGCCTCACGCCCCGGCCGGCGGCCCGCCGATCAGCGCGGCGATCCTTTCGGCGTCCTCAGGTGTGGTCGGGTTGTAGACCACCATGCTGAGATCGGTGCGGCCATCGATGGCGAAGGCGGAATACTCGAAGGCGATCGGCCCGATCACCGGGTGGCGGATGTGCTTGATGGCTTCGCCATGCGGGCCTTGAACGTGGTTGTCGTCCCAGAAGGCCCGGAACTCCGGCGACAGGCCGCAGAGTTCGGCGACGAAGGGTTCGACCATCGCCGCGGCACCGGCCCGCATGGCATCGACGCGGAACGCCCCCAGCGCGAAGCGGGCGACGCTCTCCCAGTCGTGCTGGGCGGCGCGGGCGCGCGGATCGAGGAAGAGATAGCGCAGGATATTGCGCTTTTCCGGCGGCAACGCGCCATAGTCGAGCAGCATGACGCTGGCCGCCGCGTTCCAGGCCACCACGTCCCAGATGGCGGTGCGGATCAGCGCGGGCGTCGGGTCGAGCGCGTCGAGCACCCTTTGCAGACGCGGGGTTACGCCGTCACCTGCCTGATAGCGCGCCTCGGGCGGCCGGCCGAGACCGAGCAGGAACAGGTGCTCGCGCTCGACGTCGGTGAGCAGCAGCGCCCTGGCGATGCGGTCGAGAACGTCGGGCGACGGGGCGCCGCCGCGCCCCTGCTCCAGCCAGGTGTACCAGGTGGGGCTGATGCTGGCCCGCTGCGCCACCTCCTCGCGCCGCAACCCCGGCGTGCGGCGGCGTCCGGCGGGAAAGCCGAGCGTCACCGGATCGAGCCTGGCGCGGCGATCGCGCAGAAAGTGGCCGAGGCGGCTCTCCGGGCTGGTCTGGCCGGTCATCCTGTTATCTACCATACCATGATAAAGTCACTACTTTACCAGGATATCATATCGTCGCAGGTTCGTCTCCATCGAACTCAGGAGACTTGCAGATGCGTGTTTTCGTCACTGGCGCCACCGGCAACATCGGCTCCCATGTAGTTGGGGAGCTGATCGCCGCCGGCCATCAGGTGCTCGGCCTCTGCCGCTCGCCGGACAAGGAAGCGGCGCTGTCGGCGGCCGGCGCCGAGGTGCTGCGCGGCTCGATCGCCGATCCGGAGGTGCTGAAGCAGGGCGCCCGGCAATCGGACGGCGTCATCCATCTTGCCTTCAACCACGACTTCTCGCGCTTCGTGCAGAACTGCGAGGACGACCGGGCGGTGATCGCCGCGCTCGGCGAGGCGCTGAGCGGCACGGAGAAGCCGCTCGTCATCACCTCCGGCACGCCGATTGCCAACACCGTAGCCGGCGAGCCGGCCAGGGAGAACAATCCGATCCTCGGCGCCGACCGCCATCCCCGCGCCGCGTCGGAAGAGGCGGCGGCTGCCGCCGCTGCGGCCGGCGTCAACGTCTCGGTGGTGCGGCTGCCGCAGGTTCACGACACCATGAGCCAGGGCCTTGTCACGCCAGCCATCGCCATGTTCCGCAAGAACGGCTTCTGCGCCTATGTCGGCGACGGGCTCAATCGCTGGCCGGCAGCGCATATCACCGACGTGGCGCGGCTCTACCGGCTGGCCGTCGAACGGGCCGAGCCCGGCGCCAAATACCATGCGGTGGCCGAGGAAGGCGTGCCGATGCGCGACATCGCCGGGGCGGTCGGCCGGCGGCTGGGCCTGCCCGTCAGATCGCTGGCGGCGGAGGAAGCGGCGGCCTTCTTCGGCTGGCTCGCCATGTTCGCCGGCCACGACATGCCCGCCTCCAGCGCGCTGACGCGGCAGACGCTCGGCTGGCAGCCGACCGGTCCGGGCCTGCTCGACGATCTCGCCCGGCTGGACGCGCGTCAAGGCTGAGGCACCGGCGCGGCGGCCGTCACCGGCCGCCCGTCCCTCCTTGCGCTCGCTTCTGCCCTTGCCTATGCTCGACCCGTCTCAAGGGGGTGTCCGGCCGAGCCGGACTGAGAGGAGCGATCCAACCCCACGAACCTGATCCGGATCATGCCGGCGGAGGGATTGAGGCGAGCGGCGCCCCGGCCTTTCCGGTTGCCACACGTCTTCTTGTCCGCGGGCGATCTTCGCGCAAGGAGAACGCCGATGCCCACCCTGACCATTGCCGACGTCCACGCCCTCCACGAGAAGGTGCGCGCCGAGCGGCCGCTCGTCCACAACATCACCAACTTCGTGGCAATGACCATCGCCGCCAACGTGCTGCTCGCCGCCGGCGCCTCGCCGGCCATGGTGCATTCGGTCGACGAGGTCGAGGATTTCGGCCGCATCGCCCGGTCGCTGACGCTCAACATCGGCACGCTGTCGTCCGAATGGATCGCCGGCATGAAGCTCGCCGCCGCCGTCTACCGCGAGGCCGGCAAGCCGGTGGTGCTCGACCCCGTGGCCGTCGGCGCGACGCGGCTGCGCAACACGGCGGCGGCCGACCTCGTCGCCATGAGGCCGACGGTGATCCGCGGCAATGCCTCGGAGATCATGGCGCTGTCCGGCGTCGCCGGCATCGCCTCGAAGGGCGTCGACAGTTCGGCCAGCTCCAACGCCGCCCTCGACAGCGCCCTTGCGCTGGCCCGGTCGAGCGGCGCGGTGGTGGCCGTCACCGGCGAGACCGACTACGTCACCGACGGCAGCCGCACCGTTGCCATCGACGGCGGCCATCCGCTGATGCCGCTGTCGACGGCGCTCGGCTGCGCGCTGACCGGCCTCGTCGGCGCCTTCGTCGCCGTCGCCCCGGCTTTCGAGGGTACGGTGGCGGCGCTCGCCACCTATGCGGCGGCCGGCGCCATCGCCGGCCAGCGCGTCAGGGGGCCGGGCTTCCTGCCGCAGGAGCTGTGCGACGCGCTCTATGCGCTCGACCTTGCCGGCCTCGAGGCCAACGCGGCGATCCGCGCGGTCTGACGGCTGTCAGGGTTCGTCGGCGGCCGTTCGCACCGGCGGCGTCAGGGGTTCGGGCACCGGCCGCGTCGTCAGACGTTCTTGGCCGGACATCACGTCGCCCTGCACCTGCGCCGTCAGCCGCTCGGCGTCGAGGCGGCGGATGGTTTCCAGCGCCTCGGCCGTCCGCTCATCCGAGCAGCCGAGCGCCCGCAGTCCCTCGGCGCCGAGGCGCAGGGCCGATTCGAAGGTCTCGCGCACCTCGACGTCGACGCCGGCCCGGATCAGTTCGATCGAGTGGACGCGGTCGAAGGATCGGACCAGCAGCTTCGCCAGCGGAAATTCGGCCTTCACCAGTTCGACGATGCGGTTCGCCGCCTTGCGGTCGTCGACGCAGACCAGGATCACCTCCGCCTCGGCGGCGCCGGAGTGGCGCAGCGTATCGAGCCGGGTGCCGTCGCCGTAGAAGATGCGGAAGCCGAACTTGCCGGCCTCGCGGATGCGGTCGGGATCGTTCTCGATCATCGCCACGTCGACGCCGCGCGTGAGAAGCAGCTGGGCGGCGATCTGGCCGAAGCGGCCGAAGCCGATCAGCAGCACGCGGCCGCGCAGGTCGCGCGCCGCCTCGACGCCGTCGAGCGACTTCTCGTCCTCGCGGCGGAAGCGGCCGGCGACGGCCAGCACCAGCGGCGTCAGCGCCATCGAAAGGATGATCACCGTCGAGAACAGGGCGTTGTCGCCGGCGGTCAGAACGCCGGCGCCGGCCGCCGTCGTGTACAGCACGAAGGCGAACTCGCCGCCCTGCGCGAACATCAGGGCACGGCCGAACGCCGGGCGGTGGCCGGAGCCGAACAGGCGCGCCACGCCGTAGATGCCGAGCGCCTTGACCACGGCGAAGGCGACGAGCAGGCCGATCAGCAGCGACCAGCGATCGACGACGATGCCGATATCCAGGGACATGCCGACCGCGAGGAAGAACAGGCCCATCAGAAGGCCCTTGAACGGCTCGATGTCGGCCTCGATCTGGTGCCGGTAGCTCGACCCCGACAGCATGACGCCGGCGAGGAAGCTGCCCATGGCCATCGACAGGCCCACCGCCTCCATCAGCAACGCCGCGCCGAGCACCACCAGCAGCGCGCCGGCGGTCAGCACCTCGCGAGCGCGGGCGCGGGCCAGCAGGCCGAAGAACGGATCGATGAGATAGCGGCCGGTGAGCAGCAGCGCCGCCACCGCCGCGACGCCCGTCACGATGCCGCTCCAGCCGGCGCCGCCCTCCCCGCCCGGCGCGATCAGCACCACGAAGGCCAGGAGCGGCACGATGGACAGGTCCTCGAACAGCAGGATCGACACCGCCTTCTGACCGTCCGGACCAGCCAGTTCGCCGCGCTCCTGCAGCATGGACATGATCACCGCCGTCGACGACATCACGAAGCCGGCGCCGGCGATGAAGGCGGTAGCCGGCGGCAGGCCGAAGGCGAACATGCCGGCCGCCGTCAAGAGGCCGGCGCAGACGACCACCTGCGCGAGGCCGAGGCCGAAGATCTGGCCGCGCATGGCCCAGAGCTTCTGCGGCCTGAGTTCCAGTCCAATGAGGAACAGGAACATGACGACGCCCAGCTCGGAGATGTGCAGGATGGCCGCCGGATCGGGGAACAGGCCGAAGGCCGAGGGGCCGACCAGCGCGCCGGCCGCGAAATAGCCGAGCACCGAGCCGAGGCCGAGCCGCCGGAACAGCGGCACCGCCAGCACGCCGGCCGCCAGCAGCACCACCGCCGGGCCGATCGTCGATCCCAGTCCCGCCACCGCCATGCCGCACCCCGTCTCGCGTGTTTATACGGAGTGTGATCCGAAACGTGCGCCGGGCGCAAGCCGCCTCAGCCGGCCGGCCAGCACGGCGAGCAGCGAATAGGCCAGGCAGAGGGCGAACTGGATGAGGATGGTACCCTCGACCGAACGCAGGTCGGCGCCCATCTGGTTGACGCGCACCAGGGCCGGCACTGCCGTCGTCGAGGGGATGGCGAAGGCGATGGCATGCAGCGGCGCCGGCATCGCCTCGGCCGGCCAGGAGACGCCGGACAGGAAGAACAAGGGCATGCCGAGCACCACCAGGAAGAAGATCACGCCTTCGCGGGTCGGGATCAGCCGGGCGACGGCGAAGCCCATGGCGGTGACGGCGGCGAGGAAGGGCAAGGCCACCGCATACATGACGGCGATATGGCCGATGTAGGGGAGATTGTAGGCCCAGGGCAGCAGCACCAGCACTACGCCGGCCCAGAGGGCGTAGAGACCGACGTAGACGACGGCGTCTGCGAAGGTGGCGAGAGCGCCGTCCGGCCGGCGGCCGGCCTTGAGGTTGCCGATGCCCATCAGCAGCGTCTGTTGCAGGATCAGCACGAAGACGGCCGGCAGCACGAAACTGGCATAGCCGCCGGTCGGATTGAACAGCGGCACGGCGGTGACGCGCAGCGGCTCGACGACGGCCATCGCCGCGGCCGCATCGACGCCGGTGGCCGTGAGCCGCCCCACCTGCACCTCGGCGCCGAGGCTGCGTGCCGCGTTGGTCAGCGCCGACGACATCACCGAGTTCAGCAGGAAGTAGCCGCCGTCGGAGAAGGCGGCGATCGGCGCCGAGCGGCCGGCCAGCAGGTCGCGCTCGAAGCGCGGCGGCACCACGACGATGCCGTAGACCTCGCGCTTCAGGAACAGGGCGCGCGCCGAGGGCATGTCGGGCGCGTAGCGGGTGACGGCCACGGCGTCGGCGGCGTCGATGCGGCGGATCAGCTCGCGGCTCAGCGTCGAGCCGTCCTGATCGATCACCGCCACCGGCATGTCGCGCACCACTTCCGCCAGATAGGGCTGCGGAAAGAATACCGAGAAGAACAGCGTCGCGCCCAGCATGGTCGAGCGGGCGCCCTTGTCGGCCCAGATGGCGGCGAGTGCGGCGGCGACCTCACGGAAGAAAGCGGCGATCATCGGGCGGCCTCCGGCTTTGCCCGCCCGTGGCGCCAGAGCAGCAGCAGCGCGACGCCGCCGTAGGCCAGCGCCAGCCCGGCCAGCCAGGCAACGGCGGGCATGGAGATGTCGAGCGGCGCCCCGCGCAGGATGTTGTCGGTGCGAAGCTGGAGATAGTGCGTCACCGGCAAGAGGTCGGCCCAGATGGCCGAGAAGTCGTTCATCGACAGGCGCGGAAAGGTTATGCCGGTGAAGCCGAAGGCCGGTCCGGTGATGACGCCGACGGCGGCCAGCGCCGACACCGTGTCGCGGGCGACCAGCGCCGCCGCCGCGCCGAGCATCTGCGAGGCGAGCACGAACAGCAGGCCATAGGCGGCGTGGAAGGTGAGGCTGCCGCCGAAGCGGACGCCCATCAGGCCGAACAGCAGCGCGTCGGCGCCCCACAGGACGATGAGATAGGCCAGCGTGTAGGGCGCGAGCTTGCCGGCCACCGTCTTGAACAGCGTGCCGCCCAGCCGGAGCGACCGGCCGAGGCCGGCGACGCCCTGGCGGTCGCGGGCAAACGACAGGGCGGCGCTGGCGCCGATGAAGATCTGCAACACGGTCGGCATCACCGCCGCCAAGAGGAACTGGACGTATTCGAGGCTGGGGTTGAACAGCGCGCTCTGCCGCACAGGAATGGGCGCCGCGGCCTGCGTGGCGCTCTCGACGTCGGCGCCGCGGGCGACGCGCGCCTCGATCGAGATGCCGGCCGCCACCGTGCCGAGGGTGCCGCCGACGGCGCGGGCGACCAGGCTGCCGGGCGTCATGTACTGGTTGTTGTAGAACAGCACCACCTCCGGCCGGCGGCCGGAGAGCACGTCGCGCTCGGTGCGGGCCGGGATCAGCACCACGGCATAGGCCTCGCCGGAGACCAGCAGTTGCCGCCCTTCCCCGAGCGTCGCCACCTCGCGGGCGACGGCCACCTCGGGCGTCGCGTCGACCATGCGCACCATCTGCCGCGACAGCGTCGAGCGGTCCTGGTCGACGACGGCGATCGGCAGGTCGCGCGGCAGGCCGAGATGGAACACCGCCGCCAGCAGCGCGAACAGCAGCAGCGGAAAGGGGGCAAGCATGAACATCAGCCCCGGCCGGCTGCCGATCTGCCGCACCTCGGCGAGCAGGGCCCGCCGGAAGCCGGCCTTGAGGTGGGCTCGCCGCGCCATGGCTCAGCGGTCCGACAGCCGGGGCCCGGACCAGTCGATCAGCCCGCTCATGCCGGGCCTCAGGCCCTCGACCTTGCCGTCCGGCCGCGCCCGTACCTCGAAGGTGCGCAGGTCGAAGTCGCCGGTGGCCTTGGTGGCGCGCCAGTTGGCGTAGGAGCCTTGGGCGTTGATGACGGTGACGGAGGTATCGACGTCGCGGTTGCCGAGCGCCGGCACGCGCACCTTCAGCCGGTCGCCGACGGCAAGGCCGTGCAGAAGGTCCTCGCGGACATTGAAGGTGAACCAGGCATTGTCGACGTCGACGATGGAGACGAGCGGCGTGCCGGCGCCGAACAGCTCGCCCAGCTCGGCGGTACGCGCCGTCACCTCGCCGGCCATCGGCGCCTTCACCTCCAGCTCGGCGAGGTCGGTCTCGATCTGGGCGACGGCGGCCGCCGCCTGCTCCACCTGCGCCACCGCCACCGCCTTCTGCTCGGGGCTGTTGCCCTGGACGGCCAGCTGGAGATTGGCCTCGGCGGCGGCGCGGGCCTTCAGCGCCGCGTTGAGCTTGTTGGATGCCTCGTCGAGCACCTGTTCGGAGGCGAAGGAGCGCTCCTGAAGCTGGCTGACGCGGTCGTAGGTCTTCTGGGCCAGCAGCACGTCGGCCTCGGCCTTCTCGCGCTCGGCCCGGCGGGCATCGATCATCTCCTGCCGCGTCGAGAAGGCCAGATCGCGATTGGAGCGGGCGACGGCCAGCGCCGCCCTGGAGGTGTCGAGGCCGGCCCGGAGCGCCGGGCTGTCGAGTTCGATCACCAGATCGCCGGCCGCCACGTGATCGCCGACATCGACGGGCGTCTTGACGACGCGGCCGGGGACGCGGGCGGCGAGGTCGACGCGCGTCGCCTCCGCCTCGCCCTGCAGCATCAGCGGTTCGGGATGATCGACCGCCCAGATGACGGACAGGCCGAGGGCGGCGGCGGCGAGACCGGCGATAACGAGGGGACGCCAAGCTGACACGAAACTCACCTTTGGACGCGGCAACCGCATCGCGTTTCGATTCGGCTTGCCAAAATTTGGAAAATCATTGTTTTCTTTATTTCCGAACCCCACCCTATGTCAATGAACAGGGAAACAATGATGGTCGACAGCGATCCCGTACAGCCACGCGGCCCCGGACGGCCGCCGCTCAGGAGCGAGGAGGAGACGCGCGCCCTGATTGTCGCGGCGGCGGCGCGCGCCTTCCTTGATACGGGCTATGTCGGCACCGGCGTCGACACCATCGCGCGGGCGGCGGGCGTGTCGACGCGGACGCTGTACCGGCTGTTCGCCACCAAGGGCGATCTCCTCAAGAAAGCCATGGAGGCGCGGATCGATATCGCCTTCGGCCAGCTCGACGCGGCCCGCGCCGCCGGTGCCGCCGGCGCCGATCCGCGGTCCAGCCTGGAACTGCTGCTCGGTGGCTATGCCGAACTGGTGCTGTCGGACGAGGCGGTGCGGCTGACCCGGCTGATCATCGCCGAGCGGCAGGGCGTGCCGGCGCTGGTCGAAAGCTATCGGCAGGCGACGGTCCGCGTCGCCGACGTGTTCGACGCCTGGATCGGCGAGCAGCAGCGAACCGGCTTCCTGCGGCCGGGCAAAGCCGAGATGGTGGCGCATCTCCTGCGCGGCACGATCAACGAGGCACAGCGGCAGATCCTGCTCGGCCTGCGCGAGCCGCTCACCGCCGACGAGCGTCGGGACTGGGTGGCCGCGTCGCTGGCGATGGCCCTCGACGGGCTCGCCGCCTGATCCTTCAGCTGCAATGGCCCGGCCTGTTCAAGATGCTCTCGGGCCTGATCCTGATCGAGATCGCCTATTCGCTGTCCTTCTCGGTGCCCCTGTTCCGCGCCTTCATCGCCACCATTCCGCGCGAACTCGACGAGGCGGCCATCCTCGAAGGCGCCGGGCCGTTCACGCTGTTCTTCCGTATCGTGCTGCCGCTTCTGAAGCCGGTGGCGGTGACGGTGATCGTCTTGCAGTCGGTGGCGATCTTCAACGACTTCACCAACCCGCGCTACTATCTGCCGGGGGCGAAGAACGCCACGGTGCAGCTGACGCCGTTCAACTTCCAGAGCATGTTCAATACCTCCTACAATCTCCTGTTCATGAACATCCTGCTGATCACCATTCGGCCGCTGATCATGTTCCTGTTCTTCAATCGGCAGATCGTCGAGGGCATGACGGCCGGCGCCGTCAAGGGGTGAAAGCAAGGTTGCCGGCAAACGGCCGGCCGTATAGAGGAAACCTTGGAAACGGGCGGGAAACGGGCGGGAGATCATGAAGCGCGCGACGATCAAGGACGTGGCGGAGGCGGCCGGTGTGTCGCGCGCCGCCGTCTCCAAGGTGCTGCGCAACGCCTACGGCCTCTCAGACGACATGCGTGCCCGCGTCGAGGCGGCGATGACCGCGCTCAACTACCGGCCGCAGACGGCGGCGCGCGGTCTCCGCGGCCGCACCTACACGCTCGGCATCGTGCTGCCGGACATGCGCAATCCCTTCTTCCCCGACATCCTCGACGGCGTCATCTCGACGCTCCGGAGCACCAGCTACGAGCCGCTGATCGGCTTCCGGCCGTCGGCCGAGGCCACCGAGAAGCACGCCGTCGACACCATGCTCGATCACAAGATCGACGGCTTCCTGATGATCGCGCCGCGCCTCGACGAGGCCTATCTCCACGCCGTCGCCACCTCGGTGCCGACGGTGATGATCGGCCGGCACGACCGCGATTGCGGCTACGACACCGTCAACAACGACGACCGCGCCGGCGCCCGCCTCGCCGTCGAGCATTTCATCGCCGCAGGCCACCGCGACATCGCCTATTTCGGCCTCGACGTCGCCTCGGTCGGCGTCACCAACTCGACGGCGCTGCGCCTCGACGGCTATCGCGACACCATGGCCGCCCACGGCCTTTCGGGCCATATCCAGGTGCACGAGGGCACGCATTTCCGCGGCGAGCGCCACGATGAGGACGTGGCGCGGCGCATGCTGACGGGCGCGCGGCGGCCAACGGCCATCTTCTGCTGGACCGACCAGGTGGCGATCACCGTCATGGCGGAAGCAGCGCGGCTCGGCATCCGCGTACCCGAGGACCTGTCGGTGATCGGCTACGACAACAGCCGCCTCGCCGCGCTGCCGCAACTGTCGCTGACCTCGGTCGACCAGTCCGGCCATCTTCTCGGCAGCGAGGCGATGAAGCTGTTGATCGAGCGGATCGAGGGCCGGCGGATCGACCGGCACGTCATCCTGCCGCCGCGCCTCGACATCAAGGGCTCGACCGGCCCGGCGCCGGCGCGGAGCTGACCGTCAGGCCAGGAAGAACACCTGCCGGAGATCGTCCGACCGTGGGCTGTTGTCCGGGTTGGACGGCATGATGTCGGCCATGTATTTCCACCATCTCTGGCAGACCTCGGTGGAGGCGACGGCGTTCCAGCGCTCCTCGGATTCGATCTCGACGGTGGCGAACAGCGTCGAGGTGCGCGGCTCCAGATAGATGGCGTAGTTGTGCGCGCCATGCGCCTTCAGCACGGCGGAAAGCTCCGGCCAGATCTCGTCGTGCCGGCGCCGGTATTCGGCGTGGGCGTCCGGATTGACCCACATGACGAAGGCTTTCCTGATCACGGCACACTCCTCCCTGTCGCTTGCCAGACGATCATATTCGATCTCGCCCGGTCATTCATCGTGGGGCCATTACGCAAAGTCGATCATTTTCGATCTCGCGACAAAGGTCTGGCCGGCCGGCCCGGATTTCCCACCATCGGCTAGAACTTTCGACGATACGCAATTCTACGCCAAAACGCCGTTCGGAAAGCGGTTTTCGTTGCCTTTTCAGGGGACAGGCGCCGTCCCGGATGCCAGGCCGCCCCCTTCGCCCGATCAAGTAGCCGAAGCTACGGATATGATCGTACTTGATCATACATGATGGAATATGATTGATGGTGACGGCGCACTGGAAACAGGCGCCGGCAGCGGAGCCAATGGAGGAAACCGCCGGTCATGTCCGAGAATTCGCCGATCACCAAGGCCTACGAGCTGGCCCGCGAGCACTTTTCCCGCGACGGAATCGACACCGAGGCCGTCCTCGGCACGCTCGACGCCGTCCCCGTGTCGATGCACTGCTGGCAGGGCGACGACGTCAAGGGCT
This sequence comes from Pleomorphomonas koreensis DSM 23070, assembly GCF_000425185.1. Taxonomy (GTDB): domain Bacteria; phylum Pseudomonadota; class Alphaproteobacteria; order Rhizobiales; family Pleomorphomonadaceae; genus Pleomorphomonas; species Pleomorphomonas koreensis. The sequence goes on along the minus strand of NZ_AULH01000009.1, from coordinate 53,620 downwards.
TCGAGAATCCCGACGCCGAGCTGACCGGCGGCATCCAGGTCTCCGGCAACTATCCCGGCCGCGCCCGCAATCCCGACGAACTGCGCGCCGACATCGACACGGCGCTGTCGCTGATCCCCGGCGCCAAACGGCTCAACCTGCACGCCCTCTATCTCGAAGCCGACCGCAAGGTGGAGCGCGACGCCATCGAGCCGAAGCACTTCCAGCGCTGGGTCGACTGGGCGAAGGAGCGCGGCCTCGGCCTCGACTTCAACCCGTCCTGCTTCTCGCATCCCAACAGCGCCGACAACCGCACGCTCAGCCACCCCGACGCCGGCATCCGCCAGTTCTGGATCGACCATTGCAAGGCCAGCCGCAAGGTGTCCGAGCATTTCGGCCGCTCGCTCGGCACGCCCTCGGTGATGAACATCTGGATTCCCGACGGCTCCAAGGACTATCCCTTCGACCGCTACGGACCGCGCGAGACGCTGAAGGCCGCCCTCGACGAGGTGATCTCCGAGAAGATCAGCAAGGAATTCCACTACGACGCCGTCGAGAGCAAGCTGTTCGGCATCGGCGCCGAGGCCTATACCGTCGGCTCCAACGAGTTCTACCTCGGCTATGCGGCGACGCGCGGCACCATGCTCTGCCTCGACGCCGGCCACTTCCACCCGACCGAGGTGGTATCCGACAAGCTGTCGGCCGTGTTCCAGTATGTCGACCGCGTGCTGCTGCACGTGTCGCGGCCGATGCGCTGGGACAGCGACCACGTCGTGCTGTTCGACGACGAACTCCAGGCCATCGCCAACGAGCTGGTGCGCGGCGGCATGCTCGGCCGCACGGCGATCGGCCTCGACTATTTCGACGCCTCGATCAACCGCGTCGCCGCCTGGGTGATCGGCATGCGCAACATGCGCAAGGCGCTGCTCAAGGCCATGCTGGAGCCGGCGAGCAAGCTCCGGGCGGCCGAGACCTCCGGCGACTACGCGCTGCGGATGGCTCTCTTCGAGGAACACAAGACCAGCCCGTGGGCGGCCGTCTGGGATCACTATTGCCAAAGCCGGAACGTGCCGGTCGGCGCCGCCTGGTTCGACGTCGTCAAGGCCTATGAGCGCGACGTGCTCGCCAAGCGGGAGTCCTGAGCCATCATGACGATCAACATGACTGCGAACATGATCGACGCCTGGTTCGTCAAGGCCATGGTGAAGGCCACCACCGACTGCTGGGAAAAAGGCTGGGACGAGCGCAACGGCGGCAACATCAGCCTGCGCCTTCTCGACGAGGACGTCGCGCCCTATCTCGGCGGCATCAAGGAGCCGCGCCGGCTGCCGATGTCCGAGCCGCTGCCGGCGCTGGCCGGGCAGAGCTACATCGTCACCGGCACCGGCAAGTTCTTCCGCAACGTCCAGCTCGATCCCGAGAACAACCTCGGCGTGGTGCGCGTCGGCGCCGACGGCAGCTTCCTCGAAGTGCTGTGGGGCTATCGCGACGGCGGCGGGCCGACGTCGGAATTCTCCAGCCACTTCAAGGGCCACATCGCCCGCCAGACCGCCAGCGCCGGCGCTGACCGGGTGGTGCTTCACTGTCACGCCACCAATCTGATCGCGCTCACCTACGTGCTCGACTGGACCGACGCCAACGTGACGCGCGCCCTCTGGGAAGGCTCGACCGAGTGCCTCGTCGTGTTCCCCGACGGCGTCGGCACCATGCCCTGGCTGGTGCCCGGCACCGACCAGATGGGCGACGCCACGGCCCGGCTGCTGGCCAGGCGGCCGCTGGTTCTCTGGCCGTTCCACGGCGTGTTCGGCGTCGGCCCGACGCTCGACGACGCCTTCGGCCTGATCGACACCGCCGAGAAGGCGGCCGAGATCCTGGTCAAGGTGCTGTCGATGGGCGGGCCGCGCCAGACGATGACCACGCAGGACCTGATCGACCTTGCCGCCCGCTTCAAGGTGGTGCCGCAGCCCGAGGCCATCGCCCTCGACGGCTGGACGCTGGCGCCCCGCGCCGGCTGACGTTCCATCCGCCGGCGCTTGCCCCCGCGGCGCCGGCGGGACAAAGTCCCTGCCCCACCCTCGGAGCCGAGACACGCCATGCACGAACGCGAACGCCACCGCATCATCCTCTCCGCCGTCCAGGAGCGTCCGATCCTGACGGTACAGGACATCGTCGAGCTGACCGGCGCCTCCGAGGCGACGATCCGCCGCGACATCAGCGCGCTGGCGCTCCAGAACCGCCTGAAGAAGGTGCGCGGCGGCGCCGAGGCGCTGCATCCGCCGCAGATCGGTGTCTTGGCCGCCCGCTCGTTCCGGGCCGACGAGACGGTCAATTCGGCGCAGAAGCGCGCCATCGCCCGCGAGGCGGTGAAGCTCTGCCGCGACGGCGAGGCCATCGCCATCAACGGCGGTACCACCACCTTCCCGATGGTCCATTACCTCGCGCAGATGCGCTTGCAGGTGATGACCAACTCGTTCCCGATCGCCGAGCACCTGATCAAGCATTCCAAATGCACGGTGATGCTGCCGGCCGGCGCCGTCTACCGCGAGCAGAACATCATCCTGTCGCCGTTCGACAGCGACGGCACCGGCCATTTCTACGCCCGCCGCTTCTTCATGGGCGCCCGCGGCGTTTCGTCGCTCGGCATCATGGAATCGGACTCGCTGATCATCCAGTCCGAGCAGCGGCTGATGCGGCAGGCCGACGAACTCGTCGTGCTGGTCGACAGCTCCAAGTTCAAGACGCGGTCGAGCCTGATCCTGTGCCCGCTCGAACGGGTCAGCACGATCATCACCGACGACGGCATCGACGATCGCGACCGGCGCATGGTGGAGACCGCCGGCATCGAGCTGATCGTCGCAGCCACGGACAGACAGGAAGATACCCAGCAATCCCCGACCGTTGCCTGACAGAGGAGTGAGGCGGCGGTCGACGGACGGTCGAAACGGGAGGAGACCCAAATGACCCTGTTCAAGAAACTGATCGTTACCACGGCGGCCGCCGTCGCCCTCATGGCCGGTCCGGCCAGCGCCGACAACGTCAAGATCGCCCTGGTGGTCAAGACGCTCGGCAACGGCTTCTTCGACGCCGCCCACAAGGGCGCCCAGGAGGCGGCCAAGGAGCTTGGCGACGTCGACATCATCTACACCGGCCCGACCACCTCGACCGCCGAGGCGCAGATCGACGTCGTCAACTCGCTGATCGCCCAGAAGGTCGACGCCATCGCCATTTCCGCCAACGACAAGGACGCCCTGGTGCCGGCCCTGAAGAAGGCCATGCAGCGCGGCATCACGGTCATCTCCTGGGATTCGGGCGTGGCGCCGGAAGGCCGCCTGATGCACCTCAATCCGTCGTCCAACCCGCTGATCGGCAACATGTGCGTCAAGCTGGCCTCCGACGGCCTCGGCGGGGAGAAGGGCGACGTCGCCATCCTGTCGGCCGCCTCGACGGCGACCAACCAGAACATCTGGATCGAGGAGATGAAGAAGGTCCTGCCCAACTATGCCAACGTCAACCTCGTCGACACGGTCTATGGCGACGACCTCGCCGACAAGTCCTATCGCGAGACGCAGGGCCTGATCGCCAAGTACCCGAACCTCAAGGCGATCATCGCGCCGACGTCGGTCGGCATCGTCGCCGCCGCCCAGGCCGTTGAAGACGCCGGCCTCGTCGGCAAGGTCAACGTCACCGGCCTCGGCCTGCCGTCGGAGATGGCCGGCCACGTCAAGGCCGGTTCGTCCAAGGCCTTCGCCATCTGGAACCCGATCGACCTCGGCTATTCGGCGACCTACATCGCCTACGAGCTGAAGACCGGCAAGGCCGAGGCCAAGCCGGACGGCGAGATCTCCATCGGCCGCATGGGCAAGATCAAGCTCGACGCCAACAACGAGGCGGCGATGGCCGACCCGTTCGTCTACGACGCCGGCAACGTCGACGAGTTCGCCAAGATCTTCTGATCCGGCGCCAGCATTGCGGACCCGGCTTCGGCCGGGTCCGCCCCGACAGAGTGAAGACCTCCTCTCCCTGCTTCCTCGCGGGACAGGACATTCTCCGGCCCGAGATGGTCCGAACGAGGCGCCGGTTCGCGCCTCCTGCCGATCCGCGCCGGCCGGCTCGCCGTGCCGATCCCGATCGCGACGATACGCATCCCGGCCGCCCCGCCTCCGGGACCCAAGGCTCTAGCAGCGAAAACGCCGATGACCGCCATGCTTTCAACGGACACCCCCACCACAGAGCCCATCCTCCGGATGACCGGCATCTCCAAGACCTTCCCCGGCGTCAAGGCGCTGTCCGACGTGGCGCTCGACCTGCGCCCCGGCCACGTCACGGCGCTGATCGGCGAGAACGGCGCCGGCAAGTCGACGCTGGTCAAGATCCTGACCGGCATCTACCAGCCGGACGGCGGCTCAATCCAAATCGACGGCAGGGAGGTGACGCTGCCGACCGCCGAGGCGGCGCAGGACCTCGGCATCACCGCCATCCATCAGGAGACGGTGCTGTTCGACGAGCTGACGGTGGCCGAGAACATCTACATCGGCCACGCGCCGCGCAACCGCTACGGCCTGATCGACTGGGCGGCCATGCACGCCCGCGCCGCCGCCATCCTGCACGGCATCGACGCGCCGATCTCGACGCGGGCGCGGCTCAAGGACCTCTCCATCGCCCAGCGCCATCTCGTCGCCATCGCCCGGGCGCTGTCGATCGACGCCCGCATCGTCATCATGGACGAGCCGACCGCCGCCCTCTCCTACAAGGAGGTGGAGGAGCTGTTCCTGATCATCGACCGACTGAAGAAGGCCGGCAAGGCGATCCTGTTCATCAGCCACAAGTTCGAGGAAGTCTGGCAGATCTGCGAGTATTTCGCCGTGTTCCGCGACGGCCGGCAGGTCGGCGCCGGCCGGCTCGACGAGGTATCGCACAACGACCTCGTCAAGCTGATGGTCGGCCGCGACGTGACGCAGGCCTTCCCCAAGCTCGACGCCGAGATCGGCGAGGTGGTGCTGAAGGTCGACGGCTACTGCCACCCGACCGAGTTCGACCAGGTGTCGCTGGAATTGCGGCGCGGCGAAATCCTCGGCCTCTACGGCCTCGTCGGCGCCGGCCGCTCGGAAGTCTGCCAGGCGCTGTTCGGCGTCACCCGGCCGTCGGCCGGTAGCGTGACGCTGAACGGCCGGCCGATCGCCGTGCGCTCGCCATCCGACGCCATCGACGCCGGCATCGTCTACGTGCCCGAGGAGCGCGGCCGCCACGGCGCCATCACCGCCATGTCGATCGTCGCCAACATCTCGCTGCCGTCGCTGAAGGTGACCAGCCGCCGCAACTTCCTGCGCATGGCCGAGGAATTCGCCCTCGCCCGCCAATATGCCGAGCGGCTCGACCTCAGGGCCGCCTCGCTCAGCCAGCCGGTCGGCACGCTGTCGGGCGGCAACCAGCAGAAGGTCGTCATCGGCAAGTGGCTGGCGACACTGCCGAAGGTGATCATCCTCGACGAGCCGACCAAGGGCATCGACATCGGCTCCAAGGCCGCCGTGCACGCCTTCATGAGCCAACTCGCCGTGGAAGGTCTCGCGGTGATCATGGTGTCGAGCGAGATCCCGGAAATCCTCGGCATGAGCGACCGGGTGATCGTCATGCGCGAGGGCCGGATGGCCGGCCTGTTCGAGCGTCAGGGCCTGACGCCGGAGGCGCTGGTGCGCGCCGCCACCGGCAACAAGGAGGCCGCCGCGTGAACCGCCGTTCCCTCAGCCCCGCAATCCCTGCCCCGGAGCTTGTCCGATGAACACCATCCGCAGCCTTCTCGCGCGGCGCGAAGCGCTCCTGGTGCTGGCCTGCCTGATCCTGCTCGTCGCCATCACCGCCCGCTTCCCCGCCTTTTCGACGCCGCGGAACCTCGCCGGCGTGTTCAACGACACTTCGATCCTGATCATGATGGCGCTCGGCCAGTCGGCGGTGATCCTGACCAAGTCGATCGACCTGTCGGTCGCCGCCAACGTGGCGCTGACCGGCATGACGGTGGCCATGCTGAACCACCTCGCCCCCGGCCTGCCGCTGGTCGTGCTGATCCTCGTCGCCCTTGCCATGGGCATGCTGCTCGGTGCCATCAACGGCTTTCTGGTCTGGTGGCTGGACATTCCGGCCATCGTGGTGACGCTCGGCACCATGACCATCTTCCGCGGCCTCGCCTTCGTCTTGTCCGGCGGCGCCTGGGTCAACGCCCACGAGATGTCGCGGCCTTTCCTGGAGCTGCCGCGCACCGTCCTCCTCGGCCTGCCCGTCCTGTCCTGGGCCGGCCTCCTCGCCATCGTGCTCGCCGCGCTGCTGTTCACCCGCACCGGCCTCGGCCGCGCCTTCTACGCCACCGGCGGCAACGCCGTCGCCGCCGTCTATGCCGGCATCGACATCGGCAAGACGCGCTTCCTCGCCTTCGTGCTGTCGGGCACGGTGGCCGGCCTCTGCGGCTATCTCTGGGTGTCGCGCTATGCGGTCGCCTATGTCGACGTCGCCTCGGGCTTCGAGCTGGACACCATCGCCGCCTGCGTCATCGGCGGCGTCTCGACCATCGGCGGCGTCGGCACGGTGGGCGGGGTGGTGCTGGGGGCGCTGTTCCTCGGCATCATCAAGAACGCCCTGCCGGTGATCGGCATTTCGCCCTTCTGGCAGATGGCGATTTCCGGCGCCATCATCATCACCGCCGTCGTCATCAACGCCCGCGGCGAGCGCGTCAAGGGCCGCATCATCCTGCGCCGCAAGGAGCTTCCGCTATGAGCGATCCATCCGCCGCCCTGTCGCCGCGCCACATCCCCGACCGTCTCGACGGGCCGTTCAAGCGGGCGCTGAAAAGCTGGGAGACGCTGCTCCTTGCCGTGGCGATCGCCATCGCCATCGCCAACTCGCTGGCCTCGCCCTATTTCCTCGATCCGTGGAACCTCTCCGACGCCACCTTCAACTTCACGGAAAAGGCCATCCTGGCGCTGGCCATGACCTTCGTGATCATCAGCGGCGAGATCGACCTCTCGGTCGCCTCGATCATCGCGCTGGCGTCGACGGCAATGGGCGCCGCCGCCGAGGCCGGGGCCGGCACGCCGCTGCTGCTCCTGACCGGCCTTTCCGTCGGCCTCTGCTGCGGCCTCTTCAACGGCTTCCTGGTGGCAAGGCTCGGCCTGCCGGCCATCGTCGCCACCATCGGCACCATGAGCCTCTATCGCGGCATCGCCTACGTCGTGCTCGGCGATCAGGTCTACAAGAACTATCCGGCCGACTTCGCGGTGTTCGGCCAGGGTTATGCCGTCTGGATCTTCTCGAACGAGTTCGTCACCTTCCTCATCCTGGCGCTGGTCGCCGGCGTGGTGCTGCACAGGACGGTGTTCGGCCGGCAGGTCTACGCGGTCGGCAACAACGCGCTGGCCGCCAGCTTCTCCGGCGTCAAGGTGCGGCGCATCAAGTTCATCGTCTTCCTGATGACCGGCGTCGCCGCCGGCCTCGCCTCGGTGATGCTGACCTCGCGCCTCGGCTCCACCCGGCCGTCGATCGCCGTCGGCTGGGAACTCGACGCCGTGACCATGGCCGTGCTCGGCGGCGTCTCCATCAACGGCGGCTCGGGCAACATCCTCGGCGTGGTGATCGCCGCCTTCGTGATGGGCCTCGTCACCTTCGGCCTCGGCCTCCTCAACGTGCCCGGCATCGTCATGAGCATCTTCATGGGCCTGATGCTGATCCTGGTGATCGCCCTGCCGCTCGTCGCGCAGCGGATCAACAACCACCGCCGCGCCCGCTGACAGTCTGGAGAAGATCATGGCGACGACGCCGAGGTTCATCGCGGTGCTCGACGTGGGCAAGACCAACGTCAAGCTGGTGGTCCACGACCTCGAAACCGGCGACGACGTGTTCGTCCGCACGCGGCCCAACGCCGTCGTCCACGCGCCGCCCTACCCGCATTACGACGTCGCGGGCATGTGGGCCTTCTTCCTCGACACGCTGCAGGAAGCGGCGGCGGAGAGCCGCATCGACGCCGTCTCCTTCACCACCCATGGCGCCACCTTCGTGGCGCTGGCCGGCGAGGAGCTGGCGCTGCCCATCCTCGACTACGAGTTCGCCGGCCCCGACGCGCTGGACGAGACCTACGCCAAGGCGCGGCCACCGTTCCCGGAGAGTTTCACGCCGCGCCTGCCGGCCGGGCTCAACGCCGGCGCGCAGCTCTACTGGCAGGCCCGGACCTTCCCCGACGCCTTCGCCCGCGTGACGGCCATCGTCCCCTATCCGCAATACTGGGCCTTCCGCTTCACCGGCGTGCTCGCCAGCGAGCCGACCTCGCTCGGCGTCCACACCGACCTCTGGGCGCCGGAACGCCGCGACTTCTCGTCGTTTGCCAAGGCCGAGGGCTGGGACAGGCTGTTCGCGCCGATGCGCCCGGCCTTCGACCGGCTCGGCACGGTGACGGCCGAGGTGGCCGCCCGTACCGGCCTATCCGCCGACACGCCGGTCTATTGCGGCATCCACGATTCCAACGCCTCGCTGCTGCCGCATCTCCTCGCCCGGACGCCGCCGTTCACGGTGCTCTCCACCGGCACCTGGGTGATCGTCTTCGCGGTCGGCGGCGATGCCTCGGCCCTCGACGCCCGCCGCGACGGCCTCTGCAACGTCGACGCCTTCGGCAATCCGGTGCCGTCGGCGCGCTTCATGGGCGGCCGCGAGTTCGACCTCCTGACCGCCGGCCACGCGCGGGCGCCGACGCCGGACGACGTCCGCGCCGTGCTCGACGGCGGCATCGCCATCCGCCCGACCTTCGTGCCGGGCTGCGGCCCGTTTCCGGACGGCGAGGGAAGCTGGAGCGTCGATCCGGCCGGCCTCTCCGACGGCGTGCGCACCGCCGCCGTCAGCCTCTACCTCGCTCTCGTGGCGCGGGCGGCGATGGCGGTAGCCGGCGCCGCCGGGCCGATCGTCGTCGAGGGGCCGTTCGGCCGCGACAGGCTGTTCGCCGAGGCGCTGCAACGGCTGACCGGCCGGCCGGTGCTGATCGCCGCCGGCGCCACCGGCACCTCGACCGGCGCCGCCATGCTGGCGCTCGGGCCGGAGGGGCGGCCCAGCCTGCCGCCGGACCGGCCGGTGGGCGGCGCCTACGACCTCCAGGGCATCGAGGATTACGCCGAGCGCTGGAGCATCCGCCGGTCAGACGGTTCTGCCTGACCGGGAAACGGTCTGGACGCGCTGAAGCTGCGGGCCGATGCGGCCTCGGAGACCATAGGAAAAGCCGGCGTCGGAGACGTCGAGCGCCGTCACCTCGCCGCCGAGCACCACCGGCAGCACGGTGCGCAACAGGCGCTGGCCGAAGCCGCTCACCCGGATCGACGGCGAACCGAGCATCCGCCAGTCGAGATGGAACACGCCATCCGGCATCAGCGACCAGACCACCGTCACCCGCTCCGGGCGCTGTTCGGCGGCGGCGGCCGCCGCCACCAGCTCGTGGGCGCCAAGCATGACGTTCTGCGTCACGTCGGGGCCGAGCAGGACGGGCGGTCCGTCGATGTCGAGGGCGATGCCGTCGGTGCCGTCGACGTCGGCCCAGGCGCGCGTCACCACCTCGTCGAGCCGAGCGCCCCGCCAGCCGTTCTGCACCAAGAGTTCGTGAGCGGCCGACAGCGCCATCAGCCGGGCGCGGAACGGCGCCAGGAAGTCGGCCGCCTCGGGGTTGCCCTCGCTGCTCTGCCGCGCCATGCCCTGCACCACGGCCAGCAGGTTCTTGGAGCGGTGGGTAAGCTCGCGCAGGATATCGCGCATCTCCCGCTCGTGCTCCTTGTAGCGCGAGACGTCGATGGCGGCCGCCAGTACCCCGCCGACGTGCCCGTCGCTGGTCAGCGGCTCGACGAAGCCCTCGAACCAGCGCGGCCGACCGCCAAGGGCGAAGGATATCTCGAAGCGCTCGCTTTGGCCGCCGTGGATGACGCGCTGCGCGATGCTGTCGAAATGCTCCGCGTCGGCCGGCGGCAGCACGTCGGTCATGCTGCGGCCGAGGATGTTATCGGCAGTCAGCGGTTCCGGCGGATTGTGGACCCATGTGAAGACGAGGTCGGTGTCGAGTTCCAGCACGGAGATGTCGGAACCGCCCAGCGCCACTTCGAAGCGGTGGCGGGCCGCCTCCAGCTCGGCCGTGCGGCGGGCGACGCGGTTCTCGAGATCGCGGTTGAGGTCGCTCAGCTGGGCGATCAGCGCCCGGTTGGCCGCCTGCCCCTCGGCGAGCAGCACGTTGGCGTCCCTGGTTTCCTGCTGCGTCGGCTGGCCGACCAGCTTCGGCACCATCGGCCAGACGGCGACGCCGACCGTGAAGGCGACGACGGCGGTCAGGCTTTCCAGAAGCACCAGAGCGCCGCCGCCGGCGCCATCGGCCAGAAAGCGACCGATGTAGCCGAGGGCGAGCGCCAGGGCGACCAGCGACAACAAGGCGTTGGCGCCCGCCAGCCCGCCGCTGCGCCGGCGCATGCGGAAGAGATAGGTCATGAGAGCCGCGGTCACGGACGCGCAGGCGGCAATGGATACGGCCCTCGCCAGCATGGCGACGATCTCAAGGTCACTGGGCTGCAACTTGCCCTCCGCCTTGCACGGGGACGCGCAGCACCGATCGATACCCGTCGACCGGCGTTGGTCCTTCCGTCATACGCTGTCTTTCAGGCGAAGCGAGGCCGCATTGTCGAAGAACAGTGCCTGCGAGATCACCGCTTTCACCATCTCCTCGCGGAACGGCTTGGCGATCAGGAAGGTCGGCTCCGGCCGCTCGCCGGTGAGCAGCGACTCCGGATAGGCGGTGATGAAGATGACCGGCACCTCGAAGGTGGTGAGGATGTCGTTGACGGCTTCCAGTCCCGACGAGCCATCGGCGAGGCGGATGTCGGCGAGGATCAGGCCGGGCCGCTCGCGGCGGGCCATGGTGACGGCTTCATCATGGGTGCGGGCGTTGCCGACCACCGAGTGGCCGAGCCCTTCCACCAGCGCTTCGAGGTCCATGGCGATCAGCGGCTCGTCCTCGATGATCAGCACGCGCGAGGCGACCTGCGCGCCGATCTGCCGCGCCGCCTCCGACAGCAGCGCCGCGAAGGCCTCGGGACCGACGTCGAGGATGCGCGAGGCGTCGAAAGGCGAAAAGCCCTCCATGGCGGTCAGCAGGAACGCCTGCCGCGGCAGCGGCGTGATGGCGTCGAGCCGGCGGTCGGCGGCCGGCCGGTCGAAGTCGTCAACCCGCAGGTAATTCATGGGGTTGGCGTTCCAGACCGCGGAGAACAACTTGTAGACGCCGAGGCGCGGCTCAAGCGACTGGTCGAAGCCATCGGGATCGGCTACCAGTTGTTCCAGCATCGCCACGACGTGGCTGTCGCCGCTCGCCTGGCTGCCGCTCAGCGCACGGGCATAGCGGCGAAGGAGGGGAAGCTGCGGGGCGATCAGGGCCGTGATAGACATGAGAAGCCTTTCAAACGCTCAAGCGAAAATAGAAGCATACGCGGAACCACGTGGTCTAATCCTACTTCCAAACGCGACGGCTCGCATCCGGTTCCCTTTTCTCCCACACATTTTCGTGTAGATGCGGGAACCACCGGCCGCCTTCCGCGTTCCTAGCAATATGCAACGTGCAGCCCCCATAGTCCAAGGTTCTATAGGTCTGCCGTCCCGAAAGAGCAGTCATGTCAGAAAAGAAAGAAACGCCTGAACATCCCTCCCTGGAGCCGCCCATCCAGGCTCATCTCGGCGACCAACTCAAAAAGCTCTACGGCACGATCCTCTCCGAACCCATTCCGGAACGACTGACGCTGCTGCTCGACCAGCTCGAAAAGCTCGAACGGAAGGATAGGCAGGAAGTCCCTCCCGAGACTTTTCCTGACGGCGCCGACGGGGGTGGCGATCGATGACAGCCATCGCGGCCTTCAAGTCCGCCCTCCTCGCAGAGCTTCCATCTCTCCGCGCCTTCGCTATCTCGTTGTCGGGCAGCCATGATCATGCCGACGACCTGGTGCAGGAAACGGTGATGAAAGCCTGGGGAGCGCACGCCAGCTTCGTGCCCGGCACCAGCCTCAGGGCCTGGCTGTTCACCATCATGCGCAACACCTATTTCAGCCAGTACCGCAAGGCCCGGCGCGAGGTGCAGGACACCGACGGCGAGGCGGCGGCGCGACTGGTGTCGGCGCCGGCCCAGGACGGCCACCTCAACCTGTCCGATTTCCGCACGGCTCTTGAAAAGCTCCCCGACGACCAGCGTGAGGCGCTGATCCTGGTCGGCGCCTCGGGCTTCTCCTGTGAGGAAGCGGCCGAAATCTGCGGTTGTGCCGTCGGCACCATCAAGAGCCGCGTCAACCGGGCGCGGCAGAAGCTCTTGCAGCTTATGTCGATCAACAGCGCCGCCGACTTCTGATCCTTCTTGCCTTATCGTGACAGCTCGGACCGGCGCCGTTCAGGCGCCGGTCTTGCTATCTTGTCAGGACGGCAACGGCACGCGCGCATCGGCCTTCAGCTCGGCGCGCACGGTGCGGGCGATCAGCAGCAGCGGCACCGCCAGCACGGCACCGATGGCGCCCCACATCCAGGTCCAGAAGATGATCGCCACGAAGACGAGGAACGGATTGATCTCGAAGCGGCGGCCCAGCACCGCCGGCACCACGGCGTTCTCGCACGTCAGATGCACGGCCATGAAGGCGCCGACCGGCCAGGCGACCGACAGCAGGCCGTGGTCGAGCAGCAGGCCGCCCGAGGCGATGGCCAGCGACACGATGGCCGGGCCAAGGAAGGGCACGAAGCTCATGGCGAAGGCGAGCAGTCCCCAGAGCAGCGGCGCCGGCAGGCCAGCCGCCATGGCGATCAGGCCGGCGGCGAGCCCGATGCCGGCGTAGATCACCGACGTCGTGCCGAAATAGCGGGCCAGCGCCTCCTCGGTGGCGTTGAAGATGCGGATGGCGGCCAGCCGCTCCTCGCGGCCGCCGAAGACCATGATCGACTGGCGCCGCAATTGCGCCCGGCCGGCGACGAAGAAGACCAGCGTCGCGAGGAAGATCAGGAACTCGCCCAAGGCCGGCGTCAGGCCACCGAGAAAGCTGGCCACCGCGCCGAGGTCCAGCGAGCCGAACATCTTCTCCAGGCCGGCGAGGTCGTCGTCGGCGCCAATACCCGTGCCGGTGAGGCGGGCCTGGAGGTTGTTGAACGGCGCCAGCATGGTGGCGACGGCCGAGGCCAGGCGGGGCAGCACCGCCGGCAGCCGGTGGACCAGCGTGGCGATCGGCTGGGCGATCGCCTCGATCAGCAGGAACAGGCCGACGCCCAGCACGGCGGTCAGCGCCAGACCGGCGACCAGCGGCGGAATGCCGATCCGCTGGCCGCGATCGCCGATGTGGACAATAACGCTGCCGACGATGATCGCCGCCACCATCGGCACCACGAAGGCGGCCGCCACCTTGAGCGCCACCAGGACGGCGACGACGAACAGGCCGATGGTCGACAGCTCGGCCAGCGACCGGCGGGTTTCCGGCCAGCCCTCCTCGCTTCCACGCTCTGCCCCGCCGGCCGGCGGCGGGTCGGAAGGCGTCCGGCGAACGATGTCTTTCAAGCGGGCGCTCCCTCGAGACGAGGCGCCTCTCCCCGACAAGGCGGCGCGATACACCGACCAATGCGTGAGAAGCCATCCGGTTCCGCCTTTTCGGTCGGCCCGGAACCCGACGCCACGTCGGGCGTTGATCCTCGGAATGCAACTCCGGGCAGCATGTCGGAACCTCCCTGCAAGCCCCGACGGCCCGGCCCACCCCGAAGAAAGGACAGAGTAGATGATTTCGAGTGAATCTTCCGCCGCCAAGACGGTCGCCGACAACGCGGCCAAGATCAAAAATGACCTCGGCGCGGCCGGAAGCGACCTGGCTGGCAAGGCCGGCGACGTCGCTGGCGCTGCGCAGGAGGCCCTGGCCGAGATGCGTCGCATCGTCGATAATTTCGCCTCCAAGACCGGCGTCAGCGCCTCCGAGGCGTTCGACGCGGTGAAGGCAAGAGGCTCGGATACCGCCGATCATCTCGGCGCGGCGCTGACCGGCGCCTCGGCGCTCGGACGCGAGGGTATCGACGGCGTCGCCGATGCCGTCTCCAAGCGGCCGATGACGGCGGTGGCCGTTGCTCTCGGCGTCGGCGTGCTGCTCGGTCTCGCCTCGCGTGGCGGTCCGCGCGCATGATCCTCGCGCGGCTTCTCGGCGTCGACCTCTCCCGCCTCAAGCGGCGTGGCGGCATCGTGGCTGCGGCGGCGGCGTTTGCCGCCGTCATGGCCACGCTGGCCATCGCCTTTGCCGCCTTCGCCGGGTACATCGCGCTGGCGCGCCACTTCCGCCCGGAGAACGCCGCCCTGATCGTGGCAGGAGTGCTTCTCTTCCTGGCGCTGATCGGCCTGCTGATCGTCCGGCAGGTGGCGGCGCGGGCCCGGCGGGAGATGCGGAGCGCGGTGGCGTCGAGCGCCGCGGTGGCTTTCGCGCCGACCGCCGCCTCGATGGCCGTCAAGCACACGCGGCTTGCCGCCGTTGCCGTGCTGGCCGGCCTCGGCTTCTGGCTGGCGCGCAACGTCGCCAAACGGTGAACGGTACGGCCGGACCACCGGCCGTACCGTCAATCAGCGGCAAGATCGATCATGAACTGGATGCAGGCGAAGGTTCCCGGATTGCGCCGGGTGTAGGTGACATCGGCGTCGAGATTGCGCGCCATGGCGTGCAGCACCTTGGAGCCGATGCCCGTGCCCTGTACCGCGCCGGTGCCGTCCCAGCCGATGCCGTCGTCCTCGACGCAGATACGCAGCCGGCCGTCGCCGCGGTCCTCGGAGCGGACGCGGATCTCGCCGGTGGTGCCGGCGGGATAGGCGTATTTGATGGCGTTGGTCACCAGTTCGCCGACCATGACGCCGAGCGTCACCGCCTTGTCGGTCGGGATGGAGATGGAGGCGATGTCGGTCTTCACCATATGCAGCGCGCCGCTGCCGGACAGCGACGCCGACAGCTCGCCGACCAGATGGCCGAGATAGGAGCCGATATCCACTTCGCCAACGTTGTCGGAGGTGTAGAGGTGGCGGTGGACGCCGGCGACCGCCGAAATTCGTCCCTGCGTCTCCTCCAGCGCCTGCCGGGCGTGCGGGTCGGTGACGGCCGCCGCCTGCATGCGCACCATGGCCGCCACCAGCCCGAGCGAGTTGGCGACGCGGTGGTTGACCTCCTTCAGCAGCATCTCGGCGCGGTCGCGCGCCTCGCGGATCAGTTGCTGGTCGCGCACGCGGGCGCTCTTCAAGCGCCAGCGCTCGTAGGCCTGCTCCAGCGCGGCGATGAGCAGATGGAAGAACTCCTCCGACGTGTCCTTGATTACGTAATCGTCGGCGCCGCGTTTCATGGCGTCGACGGCAAGGCGCGCGTCCATCGATCCGGTGACGTAGACGATCGGCGGCCGGCTGCCGCGCGGTCCGACGCGGGCGAGGATATCCATCCCCGTCTCGGTGGTAAGGGTGTGGTCGAGGGCAACGACGTCGATGCCGCCCCCGGCAATCAGTCTCAGAGCCTCATCGCCGCTGGTTACGTGAACCGTCTCATGGCCGCGGCGAGCCAGTGCCTTGCGCACCAGCACGGCGAGGGCGAGGTCATCCTCGATGTGCAGGACCGTGATGGGTCCCTTGAGATCGGTCCCGTAGGGCATCGTCAATCCGGCTCCGGGATCTGCATGACCGACAGGAACAGGCCAAGCTGGCGTATGGCGTTGGCGAAGCTGTCGTAGTTGAGCGGCTTGGTGATGTAGACGTTGGCGCCGAGATCATAGCAGCGCTGGATCTCGCGGGCATCGTCGGTGGTGGTCAGCACGATTACCGGCGTGCTCTTGGTGTGCTCGTTGGCCTTGAGACGCGACAGGATGTCGATGCCTGTCATGTCCGGCAGGTTGAGATCGAGCAGCACCAGCGACGGCCGGCCGATGGCGTTGCGCCCCGAGTTGTCAGACCCCAGCAGATAGTTGACGGCGCTGGTGCCGTCGCGGAAGGGGATGATCTCGTTGGTGACGCCGGCCCGGCGAATGTTCTTCTCGATCAGGCGGGCGTGCCCTTCATCGTCCTCAATCATGAGGATCGCTACGGGCTTGGGATCCTTACTCACGCTTCGTTTCTCCCCATACGCAGTCCGAGATCACGGGCCACGGCCACGACAAAGGTCGTACCCGACTCGCCGTCGCTCTTCACCGTGACGTCGCCGCCGAGGCGGCGGCTCAACATGCGGGTATGGGCGAGGCCGATGCCCTCGCCCGGCCTGTCCTGGACGCCCGCCCGCCGGAACAGCTCGAAAATGCGTTCGAAATCGGACTCGGCGACGCCACGGCCGTTGTCCTCGACCTCGAATATCGCCATGCCGCGCTCCAGTCGGCCGCGGACGACGATCTCGCCCGGCCGACCTTCCTTGAGGTACTTGCTGGCATTATCGAGCAAATTTGTAAAGATTTGCTGCAACGCAGAGCGGTCGGAGACGACATCCGGCAACCTTCCCTCAATTCGCACCTCGGCGCCCGCCTCGGCGAAGCGCTGGCGGATGGAATCGGCGCACTCGGTCACCAGCGCCTGCATGTCGACCGGCAGCGGCTCCAGCACCCGGCGGCCGGCCCGCGACAGCTTCAGGATCTCGTTGATCAGGCTGTCCATGCGCTTCATCGAGGAGCGGATGAAGCCGAGCGCCTCGGGGATGTCCTGGTCGACGGCGAGCAGCACCTCGGCCCGCTCCGGGTCGGAGGGATCGTCGGCAGTCTTGCGGACGTAAGCGGAGATTTGCTCGGCCGACGTCTCCAGCTCGGAGGTGAAGCCCATGATGTTGACGAGCGGCGCCCGGAGGTCGTGGCTGACGATGTAGGCGTAGCGCTGCAATTCGTCGTTGGTGCGCATCACCGCCTCGGTCCGGTCCCGGACGCGGGACTCCAGCTCCTGGTTGATGTCGACAAGCTCGTTGCGCGCGTCGTCGATCTCCTTGAGATGGCGGATGATCACCAGAGCCGCGCCGGTGGTCAGCACGACGATCATGGCGACGCCGAGGCTGATCATGGTGGTCAGCAGCGAAGCGGATTCGCGCATGGCGGCGGCGCGGGCGATACGGACCGCGGCGGCGGTGTCGCGGATCGCCGCGCCCTTCTGCCTGATCTCTTCCATCAGCACGCGGCCGCGATCGGAGGCGATCACCAGCCGCACTTCATCGAGATTGCCGGCCCGGAACTCCTCGAGATTGTGACTGACCAGTTTCATCTTCTCCTTGCCGAGGGCAATCAGCTCATCGACCGGACCGGGAGGGATGGCCCTGCCCTCGTCGACTTCGGCTGCCCGCAGCCTGAGATCGTCGGAGTCGGTGGCGAACTCGCCGGTCGCCGTCTCATAGGGGGCGAGATAGGCTTCATTCCGGGTGATGACGAAGCCTCGCTGGGCGGTCTCGGCATCCACGAGATCGGAAATGAACTCCAGCACCAGCCGGTCGACCCGCGCTGCCTTGAGCGATTCGGTGGCATGCAGCAGGGAGCGGGAGGAAAAGACGAAGGCGGCCGACACGATCATCAACAGGACGACCGTTCCGCCCGCCAGAAGCAGCAGATTGTAGCCGACGAACCGGCGCGCACCCGATCTCAGCATCTCCCCGTTTCTCCCCGTCCGCTCCGAAACATCCAACATACTCTGCCTGC
The DNA here is from genome assembly GCF_000425185.1 of Pleomorphomonas koreensis DSM 23070. GTDB lineage: Bacteria > Pseudomonadota > Alphaproteobacteria > Rhizobiales > Pleomorphomonadaceae > Pleomorphomonas > Pleomorphomonas koreensis. Next base: position 35,962 of record NZ_AULH01000009.1, on the reverse strand, counting down.
GAACCGGGAAACTGCAAGTTTCATCTTTTGCTTCGTTCCTTCAAGAGCAGCGACGCCGTCAGGCGTGCAGCAACTGGAAGAGGAAGCTTACCACAAACAGGATCAGGAACAGGCCGAACAGCACCCGCGCGATGCCGGCCGAGGCAGCGGCGATGCCGGAAAAGCCAAAAACGGCGGCAATAAGCGCGACGACAAGAAAGATAAGTGACCAATAAAGCATGGCGAAAACTCCAATTCACTTTGCTTTCCGGCTGACAACGCCGCATTGCCCGGACGGTTCCGAAACGAATCCTCTGCTTCCATCAATATCCACATGCATTAACCATTCGGAACCGGATGGGGCGATGCTGCGTTTCATCTCCGAAGCCCGGATGGAGGAGAGCAGACTTCGCCGCCGGTGCTGTCGACACGGCGGAGAGGCTTATTCGCCGGTCATTCCGATCAGCCCCAGTCATGGAGAGCAGGCATCATGCGAAGCATCCTTCTCTGGTTTCTCGGCGTTCCCATCCCGATCATCATCCTGATCGCCCTCCTCTACCGCTGAGGCAGAAGCCGGCGATCGAGGCTGCCGCCCCTTCTCCCCAACCGCCGGTCCTCACCAGGAGGGCCGGCGGTTTTCATATCCGGTTAGTCGCTCGCCTTGTTTGCCCGGTCCGAAATGCCAAAGCCCGGCTCCAGGAGAGCCGGGCCAAGGCACGGGACGACATCGAAACAGGCGTCATCCGCCGATCTTCCGGCCGCGTACCACCTTGCGGGGCACGATCTGCGCCGCCGGCACGCGGCGGGCGCCGGCCGACAGAGCGGCGACCAGCAGGACGACCGCGGCCGCCATCGGCGCCAGCGCCAGGAGGTGGGCGACGAAAGCCGTCGCCTCGGGAGCGGTCGACGCGGAAAGATGTGGAAGAACGGACTGCTCGACAAGGGCAAGGGTGCTCATGGCTTGATCCTCATTCTGCATCGGCCGAACCGGGAGGTCGGATGGCCGTTGCCGATGGCGGAGAGGGACCGGCGAGGTGCGGCGGCGCCTGCCGCCCGCTACTTTCCTTCGACCGACACGCCGTTTTCACCGATCTTTATCTCGACGCCGTCCGGCTGCTTCTTCTCTTCGTAGAGCTGGTAGCCGAGCACGCCGACGCCGACGGCCAACAGAACGACGACGGCAACGAGAATCTGACGGTTCATGACGTCTCCCTGGTTTGGGCGCTGGTCCGGAAAAACGGACACCCGGCGCGGACTTGCGAAGGTCGGCGGATCCGATCTTCGAGTGGGTAACGTGCCGGCGCGGCCGGAGGTTCCCGCAGCCGGGAAATAATCGTTGCCGCGGTCCTGGCCGGACATCCACGAGATTGGGACAGCAATACAATCAGCAACTGTGACAATTTATCTCGCAACCCGTTCCGGAATACAACCTCTATGTGACTATCTGTGATTGGTTCAGCCCTTGATAAGGAAATTATGTAATCATTGGTTGGATATCCCTAGTAATGCTTACCTGGGAGTGAGACCGTGTTTCGGGTCATCGCCTGCATACAGAACCAGCACGACCACCTCCTCGTCGCACTTGCGACGGGCATCTGCCTGCTGGGCTGCTTCACCTTTTTCCTGTTGCTGCGGCGGGCCGGCGAGTGCCGGCCGAACCACCGCGAGATGTGGCTGGCGCTCGCCGCGCTGGCCGGCGGCGTCGGTGTCTGGTCGACGCACTTCGTCGCCATGCTCGCCTACCAGAGCGCGCCGCCGATCGGCTTCTCCCTGTGGCCAACCGTGCTGTCGGTCACCTTCATCGTGCTCTGCTGGTGGGTGGCGTTGTCGTCGCTGTTCTTCCGAAGCGGTGTCCGGGCGGCGGCGACGCTCGGCTTGCTGATGACTTTCGGCGCCGTCTGGATGCACATCACCGGCATGGCGGCCATCGATATCGCGGCCCGCCTGAGCTACGACATACCGCTCTATGCGGCCGGCGTGCTGACTGCCACCGTCTTCTTCGTGGCGGCGATGGTGGTGCGGCAGCGTCTTGCCGGAGCCCGACAGATCGTCATTCCGGCGCTGCTGACGGCGCTCGGCATCGTTGCGCTGCACTTCACCGGCATGAGCGCGATCGAACTTGCGCCCGACCCGACGATCGCCTTCGCCGGCGGCGACCTGCATCGCGAATGGCTAATCGCGGCGGTGGCCAGCGCCACCGTGCTGCTCGTCTGCGCCGCCGCCCTCGCCGTGGTGCTCGATCGCTACGTCACTGACCTCAAGGGACTGATCGATGCCGCCTTCGACGGCGTCATGGTGGTGCGCGATGGCCGCATCGTCCAGGTCAACCGGGCGATCTGCGACATGAGCGGCCGCCGCGCCGGCGAGCTGATCGGCAAGCCGCTCGACAGTTTGCTAACGCTCGAAGGCGGCGAGCAGCGGCTCGGCGGCGAGAGTTTCGAGACCGGCATCTGGCGGGCCGATGGCCAGCTGCGCATCGTCGAGGCATCGGCCCGCAGCGTCGAGTTTCATGGCCATCTCTCGACGGTCGTTTCGCTGCGCGACCTGAGCGACCGGCGGGAAGCCGAGCGGCAGATCGCCCACATGGCCCGCCACGACAGCCTGACCGGGCTGCCCAACCGCCATCTGTTCGACGAGCGCCTCGCCGAGGCGCTGGCCAAGGCACGCGCCGCCGGTCTCGCCGTGTCGGTGCTGGCGCTCGACCTCGATCGCTTCAAGGCTGTCAACGATATCTTCGGCCACGCCAAGGGCGACGAAATCCTCTGTCGCGTCGCCGACATGCTGCGCGCCTCGGTACGAACCGCCGACACCATCGCCCGCGTCGGCGGCGACGAGTTCCTGATCCTTCAGGACGGCATCGCCTCGCACGCCGAGGCCGAGACGCTGGCGCTCAGACTGCTGGAAGACTTCGACCGCGAGATGGACATGGCCCGCAACCCGATGGCCGTCGGCGTGTCGATCGGCGTCGCGGTGTTCCCGGCCGACGCCCGCGACGGGGAGGTGCTGAAGCACCACGCCGACATCGCCCTCTATCGCGCCAAGCAGACGGGGCGGGGCAACGTCTGCTTCTTCGCGCCGTTCATGGACCGCGAGGTGCGCGCCCGCCGCCAGATGGAGCACGATCTGCGGCTCGCCGTGCAGCGGCACCAGATGTCGATCGCCTACCAGCCGATGGTGGCGAGCGATACCGGCGGGGTGGTCGGCTACGAAGCGCTGCTGCGCTGGCGGCACCCCGACCTCGGCGACGTGCCGCCGTCGGAGTTCATCCCGGTGGCCGAGGAAAGCGGCAGCATCGTCCAGCTCGGCGAATGGGTGCTCGCCACCGCCTGCCGCGATGCGGCGGGCTGGCCCGAGCCGCTGACGCTGGCGGTGAACATGTCGCCGGTGCAATTCCAGCTGCCCAACCTCGCGAGAACGGTCGAGAACTGCCTCCGCCAGGCCGGACTGCCGCCGCACCGCCTGGAACTCGAGGTGACGGAGGTGGCGCTGATGCGCAACAGCGCCGACGTGCTGGCGATCTTCCGCCAGTTGAAGACGCTGGGCGTCAGCATCGTCATGGACGATTTCGGCACCGGCTATTCCTCGCTCAACAGCCTGCAGAGCTTCCCCTTCGACAAGATCAAGATCGACCGCAGCTTCATCGGCGCCCTCGAAAGCGACGAGGCGGCGCGATCGATCGTCCGGGCCATCGTCGGCCTCGGCCGCAGCCTCAACCTGTCGGTGGTCGCCGAGGGGATCGAGACCGAAGCGCAATGGCGCCTCGTCGTCGAGGAGGGGTGCCCCGGCGCCCAGGGCTTCCTGTTCGGTTCGCCGAACAGCGTCGGATCGACGCCCCAGGCGTCCACCGGCACCGTCGGCAAAACCTAGAAACCATCAGCCACTCAAGCACCAAGCCTACATCTTTCGACTACCCATCGATCGAGGAGCAAGCGATGTTTCATTTCTCACGGCCCGACGAGCAACTGGCGGCAATCAGCGCTTCCCAGGCGGTGATCCGCTTCGATCGGGACGGTACGGTGGTCCATGCCAATCCGATCTTCCTGAAGACCATGGGCTACGAGCTGGCCGAGATCCGCGGCAAGCACCACCGTGTTTTCATGCCGGACGGCGAGGCGGACGGCCCCGCCTACGCCGCCTTCTGGGCGGCGCTCCAGCGCGGCGAGGCGCAGGCCGGCGAGTTCGAGCGGAGGACCAAATCGGGGCGGGTGATCTGCCTGCAAGCCACCTACAGCCCCATCCGCAGCACGGCCGGCGAGGTGACCGGCGTCGTCAAGGTGGCGACCGAGGTGGTGTCGCGGCGGGCGGCCGAGGAGCGGGCGGCGCGGCTGCTCGGCGTCCTCGACCAGTTGCCGATCGCCATCATGACCTGCAACCCCGCCACTTATGTCATCGACTACGTCAACCAGACCGGGGTCGAGACCATCCGCCGCGTCGAGCAGTACCTGCCGGTGAAGGCCGACCAGCTGGTCGGCACCAGTATCGACATCTTCCACAAGGCGCCGCAGCACCAGCATCATCTGCTGTCGACGCTCGGCAACCGCCGCCACCGGACGGAGATCAGCATCGGCCCGGAGACGCTTGACCTCAACGCCTCCATCGTGGCCGGCCAGCCGCTCCTGACCTGGGCGATCGTCAGCGACCGGGTGGCCATGGTCACCGGCATCGACGAGGCCGTCGCCACCATGAAGGAGGTCGGCGTGCAGGTTTCCGCCGCCAGCACCCAGCTCAAGGCCAATGCCGCCGAGACGGTGGCGCTGTCCGGCACCATGGCAGCCGCCACCGAGGAGCAGTCGGCCGCCCTCGGCGAGGTGGCGCAGCGCGTCGCCGAATCCGCCGATCTCGCATCGCGGGTCAGCGCCGCCGCCAGCGGCACGCAGGACAAGCTGGCGCAGCTCGATCAGGCGGTGCGCGGCATCGCCGAGGTGGTCAACCTGATCACCAGCATCGCCGAACAGACCAAGCTCTTGGCCCTCAACGCCACCATCGAGGCGGCGCGGGCCGGCGAGGTCGGCAAGGGCTTCGCCGTGGTCGCCGCCGAGGTGAAGGCGCTGTCCGACCAGACCAGCAAGGCGACGCTGTCGATCTCGCAGCGCATCGCCGACATCACCGACGGCACGCGGATGACCGTCGAAAGCGTCGACGAGGTGCTGGCCGGACTGCGCAGCATCGCCGAGTTGTCGGCCGCGGTGGCCGGCGCCACCGAGGAGCAGCGGGCGGTGGCCAGCGAAACGGCGGCGGCCGTCGCCTCGCTGGCCGTGCAGTCGCGCCAGACCGATGGTGCCGCCCGCGACGTCGAGAGCATCGCCGTCAAGGTCAACTCCGCCACGATGCAACTCGCCGACAAGGTCGGCTCGTTCCTGCACAAGCTGGCGGACGGCTAACGCAAACGGCCCCGGCGCTTCCACGAGAAGGCGCCGGGGCCGGAGACAATGCCTGGACCGTCAGATCAGGCGGCGGCGGTCACCTGCCGCCGCGGGCGGTAGATCAGCAACAGCACCACGGCCCAGTAGCCGGCGAAAGCGATCAGCTCCATCAGGTTGGGCGTCGCCCGGTAGCCGGTCAGCGCCGAGATGAAGCCGCCGGTCGCGTTGCCGTCGGAGAGCAGCCAGCCGCTGTCCCAGAGGCGGCGCGACAGGCGCGGCAGGATCTCGAGATCGATCAGGCCGTCGATGCCGGTCATCAGCAGCGCGCAGGCAAGGAACAACAGCATCACCTCGGTGATGCGGAAGAACAACCGCCAGGACAGCACGCGGCTGCCGGCCTGCAACAGGCCGTAGCTCAGAAGCGCCAGCGCGAAGCCGAACAGGCCGGCGCCGACACCCGACACCAGACTGCCGGCGGCGCCCGACGACAGGATGCCGTAGAGGAAGATCACCGTCTCGCTGCCCTCGCGGGCGACGGCGACCAGCGCCAGCACGAAGACGCCCCACCACGACTGGCGGGTGACGGCGACCGCCAGCTGCGTTTCGAGGTCGCGCTTCATCGAGCGGCCGTGCTTGCGCATCCAGAATACCATCTGGAGGATCAGCGCGGCGGCGATCAGCACCACGGTCGTCGTGTAGGCGAGTTGCGCCTCCTCGGAGATGGCGTCGCCGAGCCCGACCAGCAGGGCGGCCAGAACGCCGGCGAAGGCGAGGCCGGCGGCGACGCCGCCCCACAGATAGAGGCGGGCGCGGCCGGTGTCGCGCGTTTCGGCCCTGAGCCAGGCGTCGAGGATGCCGATCACCAGCAGCGCCTCGACGCTCTCGCGCCAGACCACGAAGGCTATGGAGCCGAACATTGCATCAGACCTCGTCTTGACCCGTCAGCACCGGTCGCTCACTTGGCGATCAGCACGGCGGGCGGCGCTTCCGGGTGGAAGTCGTCGAAGAAGGAGTATTCGCCCGGATCGAGGTACTTGATCACCATGGAGGTGGTGACGCCCGGCCCGATCACCTTTTCCTTGCGCAGCGGCACGCTCTCGAACTCGGCCGGCGTCTTGCCGAGGTTGACGAGCTGCAACTCGAAGCGGGTGTCGGCCGGCACCTCGATGCGGCTCGGCGTCACCGTGCCGTCGTTGAACTCGATGCGGAAGACCGGATCGTCCTCGGCGGCGGCGGGACCCGCCGCCGCGAGGACCACGAGCAGGCAGCCGGCGGCCTGGCAGAACCGCCGCCGGTGCGTCGTGCGGGGCGCCTCAGTAGCCACCCTTCTTCCCCGTGCCGGCGAAGGTGAACTCGTAGTTGGTCTCGAAGGGCGCGAACCACGGGGCGACGCCGGTCTCCTTGTCGACGTGGCGGCCGAAGGCCATGTGGCCCTCGCCCGACGGCGGCGCGATACGGAAGGTGAGCGTGTAGTTGCCCGGACCGTCGAGCTTGATGTTGTCGCCGTAGTGCGGGCCGTCGGAGGCGACCATGGCCATGGCCGGGCCTTCGGCGACGGTCTTGCCGTCCTTGACCAGCTTGTAGCTAACCTGAAGATCGGGCACCCAGTCGCCGTTGGCGAAGCCGTTGACGTTGTCCTTGGTGGCGTGGATGTCGGCTTCGAGGTGGATGTCGGCCTTGTCGGCGGCCAGCATCATGCCGGCCGGCTCCATCTCGATCGGCTGCAGGTAGACGGCGGCCACTTCCATGCCGCCGCCGAACTGCGGCTCGCCAATCGGATACTCCAGCGCCCAGGCGCTCGTCGCAAGTCCGAGGGCGGCCGAAGCCGCGACCAGTCCGGTCAAGATACGCATTCTGTTGCCCCTTATTTGCAAATGATTGTCAGGAGTAGGTTCGTTTGCGACGGCGCGTCAACCGTGGGGAAACTCCTGATGGCCGAAGGTTGGATCATTCAAGATGATGATTCTTTAGATCTCTTCTGAAGTCTCATGGCGTGCGCGGGCTATATGCGGGAAACCACCAGCTTGCAGTCCTGATGCAATTGCGAGCAGTTAGCATTTTAGCGCCCTTCACGGACGGGTGAATCGCGCCTTGGTGACATCGGTGTCGGAGGGACACATCATGAACAGGCTCGTCCATGGCGACGCCTTTGCTGGCACCCCGGTGAAATCCCTGGCCGACATCGAGAAGGTTCAGCCCCCGGGCGCCTTCACCCGCACCATCGAGGCGCTGTTCGTCGGCTGGCGGCGACATTTCGGCTGGATCCAGGTGCTGATGTTCGTCGTCTTCCTGGTGGTGATCGGCCTGCCCCTGCTCATGCCCGATCCGCCGGCCGAAAGCGGCATCCTCACCAACCCGACGCTGTTCCTGCGCTACATGCTCTGGGGCATCTGGTTCCCGCTGGTTTTCCTGTCGGTGATCGTGCTCGGCCGCCTGTGGTGCGGCACGCTCTGCCCGATGGGCGCCGCCTCCGAGCTTGCCAACAAATACGGCCTGCAACGGGCCATTCCCGGCTGGATCAAGTGGGAGGGCACCCCCGCCCTCAGCTTCATCATCATGACGCTCTACGGCCAGACGCTCGGCGTGCGCGACCATCCGGAAGCGGCGGCCGGCCTGTTCGGCGGCACCATGCTGCTGGCCATCGCCATCGGCGGCCTCTACGGCCGCAACAAGCGCGTCTGGTGCCGGCATCTCTGCCCGATCGGCCGCGTGCTCGGCCTCTATTCCCGCCTGGGCGCCGTGCAGTTCGCGCCGAAGGTGCTGCTGGGTGGCGGCGACGCCTACACCGAGCGCGGCGCCTGCCCGACGATGATCGACCTGCCGAGGAAGCGCGAGAGCCGCCACTGCATCGAGTGCTTCCGCTGCGTCAATCCGAAGGCGGCCGGCAGCATGCGTCTCGAACTGCGGCGGCCCGGCGTCGAGGTCGAGGAGATCCGCGACCATCGCGCCAACAAGGCCGAGGCGTGGTTCCTGTTCCTCGACACCGGCGTGGCGCTCGGCGGCTTCCTGTGGCTGGTGCTGCCGCAATACCAACAGATGCGCCAGGGCCTCGGCGTCTGGGCGATCCAGAACCACATCGACTGGATCACCCGCGTCGGCCCGTCCTGGCTGATGAGCGTACATCCGGCCCGCGCCGAAACCTTCCTGTGGCTCGACTTCCTGATGATCGTCGGCTTCATGCTCGGCACCATGGCGGTGCTCACCGTCGTGCTCGCCTGCCTCACCGCCGTCGGCGCGATGATCGCCCGCAAGCTGGGCGCCGATGGCGGCTTCGGTCAGGTGTTCACCGAACTTGGCTACCAGTATGCGCCGGTGGCGCTGATGAGCCTGATCATCGGTCTCGGCGCCGAGTTGCTCAACCCGCTGCGCGACACCGCCATCGGCATCGAGGGCGTGCACGTTATCCGCGGCGGCCTGTTCCTGATCGGCGTCGTCTGGAGCATCTGGCTCGGCGACCGCATCCTGAAAAGGCAGGGGATTGACCTCTCGAAGCGCTGGCTGCCGCTCTTGCCCGGCATCGCCGGTAGCCTGTTCGTCGGCTTCGGCTGGTGGCCGGCCATCTTCGGTCTGTGACCGTCAGGGAAATCGAAGCCGGCCGAGAGGGTGGGTGGCGGCAATAGCCATCCACCTCGGCGGCCGAAAACGCAAAATCGAACCACTCCAAACGCCGGCCTGCCGTCTAGCCTTTCGAGACATGTGGCGGCGTCCTCGGGCGTTGCCGCCGATTGCCCGAAACGAGACAACCGATGGCGACGCCGGCTGCGCCCGCACCTGGACGCGGTCTACTGAGCGAGCAAAGAGCCGGCGGTATTCGACTTGTCCAGCATGTCGGCAAGCGTGGTGCCGTCAAGCACCTTGGCGATGGCGTCGCGCACCTCAATCATCACGAGGCGCACGGCGCAGGCCGAGAGATCGCCGCAGTCGTCGCAGGGCTGGAAGGCGGTGCGGCTGGCACAGGCGATCGGCGCCAGCGGTCCGTCGAGCGTCCGCACCACCGGCCCGATGACGATCTCGGACGGCGGCCGGCTGAGCGCGAAACCGCCGCCGGGGCCTTTCCACGAACGGACGAAGCCGGCGTTCTTCAGGTCGCGCATGATGGCGTCGAGGAACTTCTTGGAGATATTTTCGCGCGCGGCGATCTCCGCCACCTGGATCGCCTTGCCCGGTTCCGAGCGGGCGAGGAAGACCAGGGCCTTCAGCCCGTATTTGCCCTTCTTGGTCAGCATCGAAACCTCCGGACGCCGAGCGGCATAGCGGCGCGTGGACGCGGCGTCAACCGGCGCATCCTTACCCCGCCACGGGGCAACAGGAGGCGGTCATCTTGTCCGGCCCGAAGCCGGCGGGCAAAGCACGTGCGGCAAAAGGGGCGTATCGCGGCATATCGTTCCAGCATCTCCCGGCAAAAGGAAATCTCAAGCCTGATGATCCGCCGCAATATTGACTAGCCTTCTCAGGAATACCAGCCACGGCCGGCCACCATTGCCTGGGAGACGGGAGCATGCCGGAAGACCGAATGCCGCGCTTTCTCGCCACCGCCAGCGGCGCGCCGCTGTCGCGGATCGGGCTTGGCACAGCAGCCTTCGGCGCGGCCGGCGACGACGACCTCGCGGAGGCGACCATCCGCCGCGCGCTCGACCTCGGCATCAACTGGCTCGACACCGACGCGGTGTTCGGCCTCGGTGCCGCCGAGCGGGCGGTTGGCCGCGTCCTCGCCGCCTTGCCGGCGGCAAGTCGCCCCTTCATCGCCACCGCCGTCGGCTTCGACTGGGACGGCCGCAGCCGCCGGGCGGCACGACAGCCGACGCTGGAGCCGCGCCGCCTGCGCCAGCAGTTCGAGCGGTCGCTCGGCCGGCTCGGCGTCGAGGCGGTCGACCTCATCAAGCTCAACCTCGCCGACGGCACCACCGACGCGCTGTTCGAGGATGCCTGGTCGGCGCTGATCGACCTCAAGCAGGGCGGTCTTGCCCGCGCCATCGGCCTCGTCGCCCCCGACAGCGCCCGCCTCGAACGCGCCGAGCGGATCGACGCCTGCGACGCCGTCTACGTCGAACTGTCGCTGATCGACCGCCGCGTCGGCGACAGCGATCTGCTGTGGCGACGGACGCCGGCGCCGGCCGTCATCGCCTACCGGGCGCTGGGCGGCGGCGCGCTGCTTCACGCCAAACCGGATGCCGACGAGCCGTGCCTCGCGCCGCTGCGGCGGCTCATCCGGACGGTCGCCGTCCGCCGCCGCGTGACGCCCGCCGCCGTCGCCGCCGCCTGGAGCCTCGTCTGGCCGGGTATCGCCGGCGTCGCGGTCGGCGCCCGATGTCAGGAGCATGTCGAGGCCGTCGCCGCCGCACCGGACATCGACCTGTCGGTGCGGGACCTGTCCGACATCGCCAACCTCCTGCCGGCGCTCGGCGGCGGCCGCGGTCCCGTGCATCCCCGCCGTTTCGCCAAGGCGGCGTGAAGCCGGCCCCGGCGGATTGGTTCTTTCCGGCGATATCGTCTCTGGCAGGGAGACAGGGGGCTTGCCTGCCGGCGCCGGCCCGTCGACAATCGCCCGGCCGGCCGCCGGACGCCGGCCGGTTGCGGAGGAGCCAAGCATGGATGAAGTCCGTCTCACCGGGGGCTGCCAGTGCGGCGCGGTGCGCTATGCGCTCAGCCAGCGGCCGCGCAACGTCCACGTCTGCCATTGCCGGATGTGCCAGAAGGCGGTGGGCGGACCGTTCGCGGTGATCTGCCCGATTCCCAAGGCGGCCTTCCACCTGACGCGTGGCGCCCTTGCCTATTTCAGGAGTTCGGACGTCGGGCGGCGGGGCTTTTGCAGCGCCTGCGGCACGCCGATGACCTTCGATTACCCTGAAGACGACGAGTTCGGCGTGCTGGCCGGCACTCTCGATGAGCCCGACCGGGCGGCGCCGGAGAATCAATACGGCAATGAGAGCCGGGTCTCCTGGTTCGCCACCCTGACAGAGGTGCCGGGCGACAGCCCGACCTATGCCAGCAATCCTGAGATGCTGCATCGCATCAGCAGCAGCAACCACCAGCACCCCGACCACGACACCGACGTCTGGCCGCCGGCAGCCGGCGGACCGTCGGCCTCCTAGGCTGTGCTGCGTGCAGATCGGATTCGACGCTGGTGAAGAAGACTGGCGAGCGTGTCTTTAACATGCTCAGGCAACCAGACTATCGCCACACCCTAGCGAATCGAGAGTTTGTACTTCCGGATACGATCGTGAAGGGTGGTCTTCGCCATCTTGAGATCTTCAGCGGCGCGTGACAGCGACATGCCGTTGCGACGCAGCGCCTCGGAAATCAGCCGGCGCTCGAAGACTTCCAGCGTTTCCGTCAGCGACCGGCGGTTGTCGCCATCCGGGTCGTCGAGCGGGAATCCCTCGACGTCGCCCAGCACCCAACGGTCGGCGGCATTCTTGAGTTCACGCACGTTGCCCGGCCACTGGTAGGCCATCAATGCCTGCAGTTTGTCACTGTCGACACGCGGGACCGGGCGGCCGTAGCGGGCGGCGGCCTGATGGGCGAAATGCTCGAACAGCAGGCCGATATCGTCGCGCCTTTCGCGCAGGGGCGGCAGGCGCAGTGTCGCGACGTTGAGACGATAATAGAGATCGGCGCGGAAGCGCCCCTGATCGGCAAGTTCGCGCAGGTCGGCCTTGGAAGCGGCGATGACACGGCAGTTGATTTCGATCACCTGATTGGAGCCGAGCCGCTCGATGGTTCTCTCCTGAAGCACGCGCAGCAGCTTGATCTGCATCTGCATCGGCATGCTCTCGATCTCGTCGAGGAACAGCGTGCCGCCATTGGCGTGCTCGATCTTGCCGATCCGCCGCTTGGCGGCTCCGGTGAAGGCGCCGACTTCGTGACCGAAAATCTCGCTGTCGATCAGGCTCTCGGGCATGCCGCCGCAATTGAGGGCGACGAAGTTGCCGTTCTGGCGCGGGCTCGAATCGTGCAGGCATTGGGCGACCAGTTCCTTGCCGGTGCCCGTTTCACCCATGATCAGCACGTCTGCCGCGGCTTGGCCGAGATCGACGATGCGCCGCCGCACCATCTGGATCTGCGGCGATTTGCCGATGATGCGCGTTTCGAGATTCTGGCCGTTCTTGAGCTGCCGGCGCAGGTCCCGAACCTCATGCACCAGCCGGGACTTCTCCAGCGCGCGACGCGTGACCTCGACGAGATGGATCGATGAGAAGGGCTTTTCGATGAAGTCCTGGGCGCCCTCCTTCATGGCCTGAACGGCGAGCGAAATGTCGCCATGGCCGGTCATCAGCACCACCGGCAGGTCGGCATCGAAGGCGCGGATGCGCGCCATCAGCGCCATGCCGTCCATGCCGGGCAGGCGAATGTCGGAGACCACCACCGCCGGCACGTTCTCGGTGATGTAGCGCCAGGCACTCTCGGCGCTGTCGACCGCATCCGCGACGATGCCTTCCAGCACCAGCGCCTGCTGGCAGCCGCGCCTGACATTGGGATCGTCTTCGACGATCAGCACCCTGAATGCGTCAGGCATCGATGGTCTCCGAGGCGAGCGCCGACGGCAGCTCAAGGACGAACAGCGCCCCGCCGTCGTCGATGTCGAGAGCCGACAGCGAGCCACCGAAGTCTCTGGCAATACCGGCCGAGATGGCAAGCCCCAGTCCGAGGCCGCCCCCCGAGTCCTTGGTCGTGAAGAACGGCTCAAACAGCCGGCTCCGCACGCTCTGGCTCAGTCCGGGGCCGTTGTCACGGACTTCGATGCGGACGCGCGCGCCGTCACGCCGGACCGACAGGTGGAGGCGCGGCTCCTCCACCCCTTCGACCGCGTCGATGGCGTTGGCGAGCAGGTTGACCAGGATCTGTTCCAGCCGGTTGGCGTCGGCGAGCACGGCGAGATCGTCCGGCTCGACGTCGATCTCCGGCCGGATCGACCGTTGCGACAGGCGGCGGTCGAGGAAAAACAGGGCGTTCTCCATGGAGCGCCGCACATCGACCGGTCTCGGCATGCCGGTGGATTTGCGCGCGAAGGATTTGAGCTGGCTGGTCAGCGTCCCCATGTGCGTCACGAGTTCCGAGATGAGCTTCAGGTTGCTCTCCGCCTCTCCGGGAAGCCCCCGCTGCATGAACTTGACCGCATTGTCGGAAAGGGTGTGCAAGGCGGCGAGCGGCTGATTGAGTTCGTGGGCGAGCCCCGCCGACATCTGGCCGATCACCGCGAGCTTTCCGGCATGCACCAGTTCGTCCTGCGCCTCCTTGAGCGTCCGCGTCCGCTCCTCGACCTTGCGCTCGAGTTCGTCATGCGCGCGTTGCAGCGCTTCGCGGGCGCGCAGCCGTTCCCACGTGCGCACGCGCAGTTGATAGAGGGCGATCATGGCGACGCCCAGTATGACGCCGCCCGCCGCGGCCAGCGCGGCATTCAACCAGGCCATGGTGCGCAGATCGCCAAAGGGCGAGAGCACGGTGAGGCGCCAGTCGGTGCCTCTGAGCGGCGCCGACTGGGACAGGAAAAGGCCGGAGACCGGAAAGGCTTGAGACGCCTCCGCCTCGGGGCGAACAAGTTGGACGATCTCGTCCGCGCCGAAGCCGACGACCCCCAGCGACTTGAGGCCGAGCGGCGGCAAAGGGCGCGCGTTGTAATGGAGCGATTGCGCAAGGTCCCGGCGGCGCTCCTCGCTGAGCGGCGTCAGGGTGGTGAACTTCCACGACGGGACGGAGGCAAGAATGACGACGCCGTTCTCGTCGGTGACCAGTACCGGCGCCTCGACGGTCGACCATGACGTCTCGAGCTGCTCCAGACTCACCTTGACGACCGCCACGCCCATCGCGTGCTCGTCGACGAGTATGGGGGATGCGAGATAATAGCCCGGCTGGCCGCGCGTCGTACCGATGCCGAAGAAGCGACCGGTTCGTTTCGCCATGGCATCGTGGAAATAGGGCCGGTAGGACAAGTCCTCGCCGATGAAGCTGTCGGGCTGGTCCCAGTTGCTGGCGGCGATCACATGGCCGCGCGAATCGAGAACGTAGATCGACAGCGAGCCGGCGCGCTTGTTGAGTTCGGAAAGGTAGCGGTTGATCCGCCGCCTCTGGTCCTCGCCGCCGTTGACGAGGAGGTCGACGACATCCCGCTCAAGACCGAGCGTCGCCGGGAAGAAGGCATATTTGTCGATCTCGCGTTCCAGGCTGGTCTCGTAGAGATCGAGCCGTTGACGCCCGCGATCGGCCAGGTAAGCGAGGCTTGTCCCCTCGCTGACCTTGAATCCGATAAAGCTCAGCGTCAGCGCCGCCGCAAGAATGACGGTCAGCATCAGAGCGAGCGATCGCTGGGCATGGCGTTGAGTCATGGGCCGCGAGGCCTCCGGCCGTCTCCGTCTATGCGACGGTTTCTGCTTGGCACCGACCACATCGCTTGTCCAGAGACGTTGGCAAGTTGGCCGCATCGCCAAGTCATCCGCCTCGTTGCCGGCAGTTGCCGGCGAAACGCGCCGCCCGCCTCCGGGGCAGGCGGCGCATTGTCCGTCAGGCCGCTTCGGGAGCGGCTTCCATCTCGATTTCCTCGACGCTTTCCTGAGCGTCGTAGGCGTTTTCCCATTTGGCGATGACGGCCGTGGCAATCGAGTTGCCGAGCACGTTGGTCGCCGTGCGGCCCATGTCGAGGAACACGTCGATGCCCATGATCAACAGCACGCCGGCTTCCGGCAGGTTGAACATCGGCATCACCGCGGCGACGACGACGAGAGCCGAACGCGGCACGCCGGCGATACCCTTCGACGACACCATCAGCACCAGCAGCATGGTGATCTGGGTGCCGAGATCCATCGGGATGTTGTAGGCCTGCGCCACGAACAAGGCGGCGAAGGTGGTGTAGATCATCGAGCCGTCGAGGTTGAACGAATAGCCGAGCGGCAGCACGAAGCCGATGACGCGCTCGGAAATGCCGAGACGCTTCAGCGCTTCCATGACGCGCGGATAGGCGGCCTCGCTCGACGCGGTCGAGAAGCCGAGGATCATCGGATCGCGAATGGCGCTGAGCAGCGGGAACACCTTGTTCTTCAGCACGAGGTAGGCGAGGCCGATCAGCACGGCCCAAAGGATCAGCAGGGCGAAATAGAAGCCGCCCATGACCTTGCCGTAGACCGTCAGCACGCCGAGGCCCTGGGTGGTGACGACGTTGGCGATGGCCGCGAACACGCCGATGGGGGCGAACAGCATGACATAGCTGGTCACCTTGAGCATGGCGGGAACGGCGCCCTCGATGGCGGTGGCCATCGTGTCGGCCGCCTTGATGTGGCGGACGTTACCGAGCGCCAGGCCGAAGAACACCGAGAACACCACGATCTGCAGAATCTCGTTGCCCGCCATGGCCTCGAAGATGTTGCGCGGGAAGACGTGGGTCAGGAAGTCCTTGAGGTTCAGGGACGACGTCTTGAGATCGACGGCGGCGTTGACGTCCGGCAGCGGGATGCTGAGGCTGCCGCCCGGCTGCAGCAGGTTGGCGAGGACGAGACCGATGGTCAGCGACAGGATCGAGGCCATCAGGAACCAGCCGATGGCCCGGCCACCGATGCGGCCGACGGTCTTGGCGTCGCCCATGTTGATGAGGCCGGAAACCAGCGTCGCGAAGATCAGCGGCGCGATGATCATCTTGATGAGGCGGAGGAAGATGTCCGTCATCATCGCGAAATAACTGGCGACCGCCTTGGCGTCATCCGGCGTGGCGGCCGTCTTGTTGCAGACGTAACCGGCAAGGATGCCGAGGACCATGGCGATGAGAATGTAAGTCGACTGGCGCGACTTCTTCTGCGGGGTTGTGTTCATGGCGTGCATTTGCGTGTACCTTGGGTTCCCTGATTATAGTTATTGTACGAAAGCCTCGGACCGGGCTTTGAACAGGCGCGGATGGGTGAGAACATCGGGACGGAGAACGTCCGCGAGTTCTTCCTCGCTCATCAGCCCCCGCTCGAGCACCAGTTCGGCAACACCCCGGCCGGTCCGATGAGCCTCCACCGCCACTTCCGTGGCATTGGCGTAACCAATGAACGGGTTGAGCGCGGTGGCGATGCCGATCGAGTCGCGGACGATGGCCTCAAGCCGCCCTTTGTTGGCGGTAATGCCGTCGACGCATTTGTCGGCGAGGATGTAGCAGCCCTGCCTCAGGTGGGTGATCGACTTGAAAAGGCTGTGGGCGATGATCGGCTCGAAGGCGTTGAGCTGGAGCTGGCCGGCCTCGGCGGCGAGCGACACCGTCATGTCGTTGCCGATGACCTCGAAGGCGATCTGGTTGACGACTTCCGGGATCACCGGGTTGACCTTGCCCGGCATGATCGACGAACCGGCCTGACGGGCAGGCAGGTTGATTTCGCCGAAGCCGGCGCGCGGACCCGACGACAGAAGGCGCAGATCGTTGCAGACCTTCGACAGCTTGACGGCGACGCGCTTCAGCACGCCCGACAGCTGCACGAAGGCGCCACAGTCCTGGGTCGCCTCGATGAGGTTGGGCGCGGTGATCACCGGGATGCCGGATATCTCGGCCAGATGGCGGCAGACCAGCGCGGCATAGCCGGGATGGGCGTTGATGCCGGTGCCGATGGCGGTGGCGCCGAGATTGATCTCGCGGATCAGCTGCGCGGCTTCCTTGAGGCGATCCTCGTCCTCCTCGAGCATCACGGCATAGGTGGCGAACTCCTGGCCGAGCGTCATCGGCACGGCGTCCTGGAGCTGGGTGCGGCCCATCTTCAGCACGTCGCGGAACTCGTCGGACTTGCGCTGGAATGCCGCCCGGAGATGGGCCATGGCATCGACCAGCCGGTAAATGCCGGCATAGGTCGCCACCTTCAGCGCCGTCGGATAGACGTCGTTGGTGGACTGGCTCATGTTGACGTGTTCATTGGGATGCAGGCGCTTGTACTCGCCGCGCTTCGCTCCCATGATTTCCAGTGCCCGGTTGGCGATCACCTCGTTGGCGTTCATGTTGGTGGAGGTGCCGGCGCCGCCCTGGATCACGTCGACGACGAACTGGTCGTTGAGCCGGCCATCCCGGATTTCGCGGCAGGCGGCGACGATCGCATCGGCGACCGGCGGCGGCAGCAGCCCCAGTTCGGCATTGGCGCGGGCAGCGGCCTGCTTGATCATCGCCAGCGCGCCGATGAGGTCGGGATATTGCGCGATCGGCGTACCCGTCACGGGGAAGTTCTCGACGGCGCGCAGGGTATGAACCCCGTAGTAGACGCTGTCCGGTACCTCCAGGTCGCCGAGCAGGTCGTGTTCGATTCTTGTCTTGTCTGTGGGCATCACTCTCTCCCAGTTTTCAGCCCGTTCGCCCAAGAAGGCTTGGCCATACCGGCAAGTGGCGTGCCAACAGCGCCGCGAAGACGTGATCAGCAAGTGATTGTTATGTAACGTCTTTCCGCGGGGCGAATATCGGCTTGTTCGGAAATCCGAACGATGTGTCCGCATCGTGACGTGATGGCTGATCCTGCGGCGGGCGTCGTTGCAACTCATTCTCGGCTGCAACAACTGATCGTATTGTTATCAAAAGGTTTCTATCGGAATTTCCCGGCTTGTTCGGAAATCCGAACGCGTTTGAGAAGCCGTTCGGCACCGCGAACGGCGGCAAGAAAATGGCCAGCTTCATTCATCCCATTTGACGTGACAGCCGCTATTGGCCCCTGCCGCGGCGGCGCGCTAGACAGCCGGCCACGCATGTTCCGGCACCGGGATTGCGCCGGCCAGTTCCTCGATGGGAGTTTAGCCCGATGTCCGATGATGTGAGCGGCCTGTTTCCTCTTGCGGCCGACAGCACGCCCTACCGCAAGCTGACGGGCGATCTGGTGAGCACGGCGATCTTCGAGGGCGAGACCATCCTGAAGGTCGAGCCTGAGGCGCTGCGGCTTCTTGCCGCCACCGCCTTTGACGACATCAACCACCTGTTGCGGCCGGCCCATCTCAGCCAACTCGCGTCGATCCTCGATGACCCCGACGCAACGGACAACGACCGCTTCGTTGCCTACGACCTCCTGAAGAACGCCTGCATCTCGGCAGGAGGCGTCCTGCCGATGTGCCAGGATACCGGCACGGCGATCATCTCGGCCAAGAAAGGCCGCCGCGTCTGGACCGCCGGTGGCGATTCCGCGGCGCTCGGCGAAGGCGTGCGCGAGGCCTACGCTTCCAGGAACCTGCGCTATTCCCAGCTCGCGCCCCTGACCCTGTTTGACGAGACCAACACCGGCGACAATCTGCCGGCGCAGATCGACATCTACGCCGAGGGCGAGGACGCCTACAAATTCCTGTTCATTGCCAAAGGCGGCGGCTCGGCCAACAAGACCTTCCTTTTTCAGGGCACGCCGTCATTGCTGACCCATGATCGCATGCTGGCGTTCATCAAGGAGAAGATCCTGACGCTCGGGACGGCCGCCTGTCCGCCCTACCATCTGGCCATCGTCATTGGCGGCACATCGGCCGAGATGAACCTCAAGACGGTCAAGCTCGCGTCGACCAAGGCGCTCGACGGACTGCCCACCGCCGGTTCCACGGCTGGCCACGCCTTCCGCGATCTCGCTTTCGAGGCCGAGGTCTTCCAGGCAACGCAGGCGACCGGCGTCGGCGCCCAGTTCGGCGGCAAATACTTCTGTCACGACGTGCGTGTCGTTCGCCTGCCGCGCCACGGCGCTTCGCTGCCGATCGGCATCGGCGTTTCCTGTTCGGCCGACCGGCAGGCGTTCGGCAAGATCACCCGCGATGGCGTGTTCCTCGAAGAACTTGAGCGCAACCCGGCCCGCTTCCTGCCGGATATCGATGCGCGGAGCCTCGGCGGAGAGGTGGTGGAGATCGACCTCAACCGGCCGATGGCCGACATACTCAGCACGCTGTCGCGCCATCCGATCCGCACCCGCCTCAGTCTCAGTGGCCCGATGATCGTCGCCCGAGACCTTGCCCACGCCCGCCTGCGCGAACGGCTCGAGCGGGGGGAGCCTTTGCCCGGTTATTTCAAGGATCACCCGATCTACTACGCCGGTCCGGCCAAGACGCCGCCGAACCATGCATCCGGCTCGTTCGGGCCGACCACGGCCGGTCGCATGGACGCCTACGTCGATCAGTTTCAAGGCGTCGGCGGTTCGATGGTGATGCTGGCCAAGGGCAATCGGTCGCGCGTCGTGCGCGAGGCCTGCGCCCGCCACGGCGGCTTCTACCTTGGCTCGATCGGCGGCCCGGCGGCCCGGCTCGCCCGCGATTGCATCAAGAAGGTGGAACTCGTCGAATTTGCCGAACTCGGCATGGAGGCGGTCTGGAAGATCGATGTCATCGACTTTCCGGCCTTCATCGTCATCGACGACAAGGGCAACGATTTCTTCGCCGAACTCAACCTCGGCTGAACCGCCGGCCGGCTGGGGATCTCCTCTGTGGAGACGCCCTATTCGGAAAGCCGAACACGTTCGACGCGGAGACCGGTTCGGCGTTGAATCACCCTCCCGAAAACGACCAAAGTCTATTCCAGCGCTGCCCACCGGGTAGCGGCGGCTCGCTTTTGACGCCGAAACCAGTTCTTTTTCTATTTTTAGTTGTGTTTAGGCGGTATGGCACCAGAATATAGCGGAGTTGGTAGCCGGCACCGTGTACGGCATTTCGAACGGTCTGAAGGCGGCGTTCGGAGAACCGAATGGGAATCGCATTCCGATTAGTATAAAAATCTATATCTTTCAAAGAGATGCACAATATTTCCGGCTCCGCACGTGCTGGCATATGGCTTGCTCAATCCGTCTTGCATCGGCCCATCAAGGAGGAAGGGCCGGCTCCGGGGAGGCTCGGAGTAACAAAGCACAAGCGGAGGAACGCATGACCAAGATGGAGTTCATGACGAGGTTTGCCGTGGCGCCGGTGTTCGCGCTGTCGCTGGCCTGCACCGGCTATACCGCCGAGGCCGCAGACGGCGGCCATCTGCCGAACATCACGATTCTTGCGACGGGCGGCACCATTGCCGGAACGGGTGCCAACAGCACCACCACCGTCGGCTATACCGCCGCCAAGGTCGGCGTCGAGGCGCTGATCGAGGCGGTGCCGGAAATCAACAAGGTTGCCAACGTCAAGGGCGAGCAGATCTTCCAGATCGCCAGCGAGAGCATGACCAACGATCACTGGTTGAAGCTGGCGAAGCGGGTCAACGCCCTGCTGGCCCAGCCTGACGTTGACGGCATTGTCATCACGCATGGCACAGACACGCTCGAAGAAACTGCCTACTTCCTCGACCTGACGGTGAAATCGGAAAAGCCAGTGGTCATGGTTGGCGCCATGCGCCCGTCGACGGCGATCTCGGCCGATGGTCCCGTCAACATCTACAACGCTGTCGTACTCGCCGGCTCCAAGGAGGCCGAGGGCAAGGGCGTCATGATCGCCATGAACGACGAGATCAGTGCAGCCCGCGACGTGACCAAGACCAACACGTCGCTGACCAGCACCTTCCGCACGCCAGAACTGGGCGTCATCGGCTACATGCAGAACAATGCACCGCATTTCTATCGGCAGTCGCTGCGCAAACATACCGCTCAGTCCGAGTTCGACGTCAGCAATCTCGACAAGCTGCCGGCGGTGGACATCGTCTACGGCTACGCCAACGTCAACCCGATCGCTCTCAACGCCTTCGTCGGCGCCGGCGACAAGGGCATCGTCTATGCCGCTGTCGGCGACGGCAGCCTTGGCGCCGGCATCAAGCCCGACCTCATCGAGGCTCGCAAGAAAGGCGTCGTGGTGGTTCGCTCCTCGCGTGTCGGCAACGGCATCGTCGCCCGCAATGGTGAGGCCAACGACGACGAACTGGATTTCGTGGTGTCCGATACGCTCAACCCGCAAAAGGCTCGCATCCTGCTGATGCTGGCGCTGACCAAGACCGCCGATACCAAGGCAATTCAGACCATGTACTACGCATATTGATCAGCAGGCGCCGTTCGGGGAATTGTCGCCGAACATAGGTAGCCGGCGGCCGTGCCATGCCCCTCCACGCATGGCACGGCCTTTTCATGGACGTGGAGCGACGTTGTCACCGGCAAATCGAGTTGGTCCTGGTCGGGCGATCACTTGCCCATCGAGGTTCGCGAGGAGGCCGCTACAGCATCATCGCCGGCAACGGCAGGCCCTGTCGGGCATTTGAACCTGCCGACAACAAGCCCTGGAGAATCCATCTGCCCTGTCATGGCGACGAGAAAGAATTCCTCATGCCCTTTTACACAATCCTCATGCACGGCTTCGTCGGCCGAGCGGGCATCTGCCACAGTCGGCCATGAAAACGACGATGCCGATCTCGGGTCCGGCTGCCGCAGCTTCGGCCCGGTGCCGCTGGCCGTAGCCTCGGCCATGGCTGGGCAATCGGCGCTTGAAGACCGGCGTGATGGTCGCCGTCGCCGCGGAACCGATCGTGCTGATGCCGGGCATCCGGCGGTCCGGCGATCGCCTCGTCGACCGGCTCGACCGTCGCACCTGAACACGTCTCCCGCGAATCCGGCTATCGTCGCCACCAGCACGACAGCAAAGCGAGGGTCCGATGCGTTCTTTCGATTTCAGCTCCTGGCAGGGGGTCCTCACCACCCTTCTCGGACTGGCGGTGTTCACGCTGATCGGCGTCGGCATCCGCGTGGTGATGATGCTGACCATCCAGCAGCGCCAGCAGCGGGTGAACCGCCAGATCAACGAGCGTCTGGGCGCGCTGATCGCCGCCTACAAGGCGCTGGGCGGCTCGTTCACCGGCGAGCTGACGGTGGACCCCACCCACCTGCGCGATCTGATCGCCCGCGGTGGTGGCGAGGCAGCCGAGGCTGTCGCCCAGGCCGGCTCCGACCGCGCCCGGCGCATCCGCGACCAGGTGGAAGCGGCGCTGTCGGACATCATCCTGCTCGGCACCGAGGAGCATGTCCGCCTGGCCGCCGAGGCGGCGAGAGACATGGCGGCGGGCCAGCCGGTGCGGACCGACGAACTGGTGGTGTCGCTGCGCGACTATATCCGCAAGGCACTCGATCTCGGGCCGGTGCCGGCCGACGTGGCGATCCCCCGGCAGGGACCGACGCGCCAGCCGGGCGGCTCCGCTCGGGGCGGCAAGGCCGGCGGCGGCAAGGCCGGCGGTGGCTCGGAGGGTGGAGGTGGCGGTGGCATGGCAGCCATGGGCGGCGGCGGAATGGGCCTGGGCCTCGGCAGGACCGGCCATTCGGACGACAACTGACGGCAGCGCCCCCCCGGAGCGGCCAGAAGCAATGGGCAAAACCCGTCGAACGGGCGGTGGTCAGTGAGCGCTCAGGTTGCGCAAGTGGCGGATCTGCGTCACGAAACCCATGACGCCGATGGTGCCGGCGATGTCGGCGAGCATGGCGGCGTCGGATCGCACGCCGCGCCACAGTCCGCGCTTCACCGACTTGGCCGGGCTGGCCACCTCCGGCCAGTGGACCACCGATACCGGCCGACCGCTCGCCACGATCAGCGCATTGAGGAATACCTCGAAGCCAAAGCGGCGCTGATGCTCCAATTCGTCGAGCTGGCCGGCGATCAGCTCCATCGGGAACGCCCGCTCGCCGGAGATGTAGTCGATGCCGATCTGGCGCCACGTCCACGGTGCATTGCCGCGCAGCGAGACGGAGGTATAGGCGTCGCCATTCCCCACCGGGGTGATCAGCGCGGTGATCGCCGCCGGCGTCAGTCCGAGCAGATCGGCGTCGATCAGCACCACGTGGCTGGTCGTCACCGTCCGGAGGCCGAGCAGCAGGGCGCGCGTCTTGCCGAGGTTCTCGGGCGCGGTGATCAACTCGGCGCCGCGGGCCTGCGCCACCTCGCCAGTGCCGTCGGTCGAGCCATCGTCGATGACCACGACGCGCGTGAGAAGCGGATGGCCGAGCACGGCATCGAGCACCCGCGGCAGACGCGCCGCCTCGTTGAAGGCGGGTATGAGGCAGGTGAAGCTCCGGGGCGTCATGGGCCGGTCCTCCTGAATTGGAAATAGGCGACGGCGATCGCCACCAGCACGAGGGCCAGCGCCAGCATCGCCCACGGCGACATCCAGCGCTCGATGGTGGCGTAGGCGTTGCCGAACAGGTAGCCGAGAGCGAGGAAGAACAGGGTTTTCGGTATGCTGGCCAGCGTGTTGACCCACAAGAAGGTCGAAAAGCGCATGTGCGCGGCGCCGGCCGCCGTCAGCGCCGCAAAACCGGCGGCGTGGGTCAGCTTGGCGGCGACCAGAATGCCGGTGCCGTTGCGGCGGAAGCCGCGCATCAGGCCGAACACTCGCCGCCGCGACACGCCGAACCGCTCACCCCAGGCCGGACTGAGGCGGCCGACGGTGTAGCGCCCCAGGAGATAGAGCATGACGTCGCCGACCACGTCGGCGAGGACCAGGCAGGGGACCACCCAAGCGAGGCTGATCACCGACAGGCTGGCCAGATAGCCGGCGACAACCGTGACGATCGGCCCCTCGAGCACGGCGAGCGGCGTCAGCACCCACAGTCCATAGTCCGACATCATGCCGGAGAGGGCGGCGTGGTCAATCATGATCCATCAGCACCGGCGTCAGGCGTTCGTCTTCGTCGCTGGCCGGCTTGATCGCGGTGCCCCGCCACTCGATGTCGCGACTGAGGAAGGTGGCGACCCAGATGGCGGGCAGCCAGAGGTCGCGCAGCGGCAGCGCCAGCATGTCGCGCCAGCCGGCCGGCCAGCGGGCGAGCCGCATCAGCAGGATCTCGGCGCCATACCAGAGCGCGACGAAGACGACGACGAGCAGCATCGACAGGTCGAGCCGATGCAGGGCCGCCGCCGCCAGCACCAACGGCACCAGCGGACCGTTCAGCGGCTCGACGGCGAATAGCCAGGGGAAACCGTCGCGCCGCACCCGGCTCCAGCGTAGCTGGCGGTTCCAGACCTGCCGGAAGGTCCGCCGGCCGATCGGCTGGGCGAAGGGCTGCGGCGTCAGGCGCACTTCGAGACCGGCCGCCCGCACCAGCTTGGTGGCGTTGACGTCCTCGGCGAGATAGGCGCCGAGCGCTTCGATGCCGCCGGCCTCGTCCAGCATCCGCCGCTTCCAGAACAGCGTCTTGCCCTGGGCGAAGCCGTTGCCGAGGCTGTCGGAGGCAAATTGCAGCCGCGCCTGATTGCTGTTGAGGAAGGCGCATTCCAGCGCGCCGGCCATTCCTTCCGGCCGCTCGCCGGATGGCGGCGACGAGACGAGGCCGGTGTCGGCGTCCCAGGTGGCGACGACGGTGCGGAGATAGTCGGGCGGCAGGCGAAGGTTGCTGTCGGACATGCACACCCATTCGGTGGCGGCCGCTTGCCAGCCCTGCCAGAGATTGTTGAGCTTGGGATTGCGCGTTACCAGCCTCTGGTCAGTGAAGAGCCGCGCCTTGCGCTCGGGGTGGGCGGCGATCAGCTCGCGCAGAAGTGGTGTCGCCGGATCGGACTCAGACGGCACGCAGAAGATGATCTCGTAGTCCGGATAGTCCTGCTCGAACGAACTCTCCAGCGTCTCGCGGTCGAACGCCTCGCGGCCGCAGACCGGCCGCAGCAGCGTCACCGGCGGCAGCCCGATGGCTCCGACCTCCGGCGGCCGGCGGCGGAGACGCGCCAGATAGAGCACGACGGTGGCGAGATGGGCGACGAGCAGCACCGCCGCGACAAGGATCAAGGCGCTGGTCATGCGGTCACCGTCTGTCCGGCATCGGGAAGGGTCGGGCTGGAAGCAAACCGGCAATGGCGGCAGGCGAACGGACTCCGTGGTGCGGTGTCGGGCAAAAACGCTCTCCTTCGCAACCTGCTGCGTGTCGCTCCGTCAAACCAATGTCAGCCGGCTCGCACATGCTACGACATGATCGGAATTTCAACGCAAGATTTCAAGACTATATAGGTTGCTATCCGACAATTCCAAGACAACGCCGCCCGGCCCGACGGCGAATCTTCTCCATGCCGCGCTCCGCTTCCCGCAACGGCGGCGCGCCGGCCGTCGCCGCTTCCGGCCGGCGTCGCTGGCATCTTCGTAGATCGTTTCTTGAGGAACCGCATCCGTCGGTCGGCGTTATTTCCAAATGAATGACGACCGAAAAATTCAGCAACGAATCGCCCCATGCAATCAACGGATGCCCTGCCGCAAGGCTCCGCACAGTCTCCAACCTCTTGAAATTGGCCTCTACTTTCCCCATCTCTAGTAGGTTGACCAGATAATTGCCTGTAGTGGCAAGACTTTATCGACCGTCATTCACCATCATCTGTTTGGGACGCCGAGCCGATGCTGATCAAGACGCAACAGAACAGGATGCGAACCGCATTTCTCATTTCCGCTAATTCTTTCAGCGCCGCCCCGCATGCCGCCGCGGGTAACGGCGCCGATTTTCGGAGGGCCCGCCAGTGACCAGCGACAATCTCACCCCGCCCGTAGGCCATGTGGCGTTGATCGGCAACTTCCCGCCCCGCAAGTGCGGCATTGCCACCTTCACCGCCGATCTGCGCGAGGCGCTGGTCACCACCAACCGCGACCTGAGGCTGACCACCGTCGCCGTGACCGACACGGGACAGACGCACGCCTACCCGCAGGAGGTTGGCTACGAGATCGGCCAGCACGAGGCGGACGACTATGCCGCCGCCGCCGATCACATCAACGCGCTGAACCCCGACGCGGTGTCGATCCAGCACGAATTCGGCATCTTCGGCGGCGCGGCGGGCAGTTACCTCTTGAAGCTCACCGAGCGGCTGCGCGCTCCGGTTGTCACCACGCTGCATACCGTGCTGACCGATCCCACCGCCGACCAGCGGCGGGTGATGATGCGCCTCGCCGAGCAATCGGCACGGCTGGTCGTCATGACCGAGATGGGTCGCACCATCCTGACGCGCGACTGGAATATCTCGCCGGACAAGATCGCCGTCATCCCGCATGGTATCCCGGACGTGCCCTTCCTCGATCCGGCCTTCCAGAAGCACAACTTCGGCCTCGACGGCCGGCAGGTGGTTTTGACCTTCGGCTTGTTGTCGCCCAACAAGGGCATCGAGAACATGATCGACGCCCTGCCCGATCTGGCAGAGGCGCATCCCGACCTCGTCTATGTGGTGCTGGGGGCAACCCATCCGCATCTGGTCGCCCACGAGGGCGAAGCCTATCGCGAGAAATTGCAGGCGCAGGCGGTGGCGCTCGGCGTCGCCGACCACCTGATGTTCGTCAACGAATACGTCGACGCGCCGATCCTGCAAGCCTGGCTGTCGGCGGCCGACATCTATGTCACGCCCTATCTCAACGAGGCGCAGATCACCTCGGGCACGCTGGCCTATGCGGTCGGCCTCGGCAAGGCCGTGGTTTCGACGCCCTACTGGCACGCCCGCGAGCTGCTGGCCGACGATGTCGGCGCGCTGGTGCCATTCGGCGACCCGAAGGCGCTCGCTGCGGAGATCGGCGACCTCCTGACCAATCAGGGCCGGCGCGACCGGCTGCGCAGCCGCGCCTATGACGTCGGCCGCAAGGCGATCTGGCCGGTGGTGGGACGCTCCTATCTCGACCTGCTGGCCGAGGCGCGGGCCGGCGGGCGGCCGTCGAGCCCGGTGCGCAACCTGCGCGCCGGCAAGCGGATCCCGCCCGTCTCCACACTGGCGGCGGTCGACCGGATGATGGACGGCTGCGGCATGCTTCAGCATGGCCGCTCCACCATTCCCGACCGCCGTCACGGCTACTGCCTCGACGACAACGCCCGCGCGCTGATGCTGGCCGTCGAGCTGAAGGCCGAGGGCGTCGAGATCGATCGGGCGACCCGCATCGCCGGCACCTGCGCCGCCTTCGTGGAATCGGCCTGGGACGACGACCGCAACGCCTTCCGCAACTTCATGGGCTACCAGCGCAACTGGCTGGAGGATATCGGCTCGCAGGACAGCCACGGTCGCGGCCTCTGGGCGCTCGGCCGGGCGGTAGCGGGCACCGACGACCACGGCCTGAAGCTGTGGGCCACCGGGCTTGCCGAACGGGTGATCCCGGCCAGCGCCGAGCTGACCAGTCCGCGCGCCCGCGCCTTCGCGACGCTGGGGCTGGTGGACTGGTTGTCGGTCTATCCCGGCCACCGGCCGGCCCGGACCCTGCTCGACGTCTTTTCCACCCAGTTGCACGACCTCCTGCGCGAGCAGCGGCGGCCGGACTGGCTGTGGTTCGAGCCGGTGCTCGCCTATGATAACGCCCGCCTCCCCGAGGCGCTGATCCGTGCCGGCCGCCACCTCGGTCGTCCCGAGATGGTGGCGGACGGCCTCGCCGCCCTCGGCTGGCTGGCCGGGATGCAGACCGGTGACGGCGGTCATTTCCGCCCGGTCGGCACCGAGAGCTTCGGCCGGCTCTACAGCCGCCCGCTGCCCTTCGACCAGCAGCCGGTGGACGCCTGGGCGATGATCGACGCCTGCCTCGCCGCTTTCGAGGCCGACGGCGACACCGAGTGGCGGCGCCATGCCGAGGCGGCCCTCGACTGGTACCTCGGCCGCAACGACCTCGGCCTCCGGCTGGCGACCGCCGACGGCGGCTGCTACGACGGTTTGCAGGTCGATCGCGTCAACCTCAACCAGGGCGCGGAGTCCATCCTCGCCTTCCAGTTCTCGGTGAGCGCGATGCGACGGCTGCACAGGCTGGCACAAGGCGATGCCGAACAGGAGGTGGTGGCGAGGGCCCGTCGATGACGCTCCAGCTCCTGCCCCTCAGGCTGCACGCGGCCGCCAGCCGGGTGGTCGTGCGCAACTTCCAGCTGGCGACCGAACCGCGCGGCCTCAACCCCGCCTCGCAGGCCCGTGCCCGGCGCATCATCGACACCGTCCAGGCCATGGACAACCGCACGGTACAGGCCGAGCTGTCGCTGGTGATGGCCGATTTCGAGAACCGGCACCGGGAGGTCCGCCGGTTCTTCGAGCAGCGCTATGCCGGCATCGCCGCCGACATGGGCATCGTCGAGCCGCTTCGCGACGCCGAACAGCTGCTGATCGGCGCCTATTTCTGCCACGAATATTCCTTCGAGGCAGCGGCGCTGATGAACCCCAGCGTAGTGCCGCATCCCGACCAGTCGGGCCTCGCGCCCGGCGAGATACGTTTCCTCCTGTCGCTCAGGGCGGTCGGCGAGGGCCACATATCCTCGATCACCTTCCGCGAGGGGGTCCTTGACGCCCAGGGTGAATTGCGGCTGGCCGAGGAAAGCCGCTACGCCGTGGCCTCCCGGCCGGAGATCGGCGAGGACGGCAAGGTGTGGGTGGTCCGCGACGGCGACGGGCCGCTCGACGAGACCGTGCTGCTGCCGGTGACCCCGGCGCAGCGCAACGGCCTCGAAGACCTCCGGCTCGTCCGCTTCCAGGATCCGGGCGGCGAAGAGCTCTGGTACGGCACCTATACCGCCTTCAGCGGCACGTCGATCGCCTCGGAACTGCTGATCACCCGCGACTTCCGGCGCTTCGAGCTGCGCCCCTTGAGCGGATCGGCGGCGCGCAACAAGGGCATGGCGCTGTTCCCGCGCAAGGTCGGCGGCAGCTATGCCATGCTCGGACGGCAGGACAACGAGAACCTGTTCCTGATCCGCTCCGACGACATCTTCCACTGGGATGAAGGCGAACGCATCGCCGGCCCCCTTCACCCCTGGGAGCTGATCCAGATCGGCAACTGCGGCTCGCCGATCGAGCTTGACGAGGGATGGCTGATGCTCACCCACGGCGTCGGGCCGATGCGCAAATATGCCATCGGCGCCATGCTGCTGGACAAGGACGATCCGTCCAAGGTGCTGGCCCGCTCGCGCGTGCCGCTCCTGTCGCCGTCGGACGCCGAGCGCGAGGGCTACGTGCCGAACGTCGTCTACACCTGCGGCGCGCTTGCCCATGCCGGGCGGCTGTTCCTGCCCTACGGCATCGCCGACAGCGCGGTGGGCTTCGCCAGCGTCGAGATCGCCGAGTTGCTGGCCGCGCTCGGGTGACGTCTCAAGAGCGTGCGCCCTCGGGGCGCATGCTCGCCTTCTTTATGGCCGTGTTCTATTTTTCACCGCTCATGCCCGGAGTTGGCCAGTGTCTCAGCGAGCGGCGACATGAGGAAGCCGAGGACGCTGCGACTCTCCGTCATGATCTCCACCCGCACCGTCATGCCCGGTTGGAGGGATAGGGGCCGGCCGCTGCTCGTCCGGTTGGGATGGTCGGGGGCAATCCGCAATATGTAGTGCAGGCCGGCGACATCCGGGATGCCGGTCGGTTGGCCGATGCCCTCGCCGCGCCCGGCTTCCGAAGCATCCTGCATCGCCAGTACCTTAGCGGCGGCGACCGCCTCGTCGGAGATCGCGACAACCCGTCCTGAAAAAGTGCCGTAGCGCGTGAACGGGAAAGCGTCGGCCTTGATCACCGCTTCGTCGCCGAGGGTGACGAAACCAATATCAGCGGACGGCAGCAACGCCTCCACCTCGAGCGGCCCGCCGTCCGGCACGACGATGGCAACCGGCTGGCCGGCCGTCACCACCTGCCCAGGCGAGGTCACGGCGAGCTGCTGTACGACGCCGTCGATCGGCGCCCGGATCGCGTAATGCTTCAGCCGGTCGGCGAGGCCTTCCACCTCCTTGCCGAGTTGCTCGATCTGCCGCTCTGCCGCCTGGATACCGCGGGTCTCCTCGTCGAGGAACTGCTCGACGATCTGCCGCCTCTCGCGCTCGATGCGTTCGACGGCAGCGTCGATCTCGCCGAACTGGGTGGCGGTGTCGACGAGATCGGCCTCAACGCGGAACAACTGATCGTTGACGCCGAGCACGGCCGCCCGCGATCCGGCAGCAGATTCGAGCAGCTTCTCCTG
Source organism: Pleomorphomonas koreensis DSM 23070 (assembly GCF_000425185.1). Classification (GTDB taxonomy): domain Bacteria; phylum Pseudomonadota; class Alphaproteobacteria; order Rhizobiales; family Pleomorphomonadaceae; genus Pleomorphomonas; species Pleomorphomonas koreensis. The sequence continues at coordinate 5,860 of NZ_AULH01000009.1, read as the reverse complement.
CATGGCCTGCCGCTCGGTCAGCACGGCAACCAGTTTCTCCCGTACGGCCTTCACCCCTTCGATGCGTGTGCGCCGCGCCGCCGCCTCCCGCACCTCGGCCGTCTTCGCCGCAACGGCGGCATCGAGGGCGGACAGCGCCGCTTCGAGGCTCGCCCGCTCACGTGCGGCGACGTCTGGCGGAACCGACGGATCGAATTCGATATTCACCGGACGTCGGCCGCCGACCGCCGCCTCGACGGCCGTCTTCCGCCGAAGACGCTCGGCCCGCCAGCCGGTGAGCGATATCTTGGCAGCGTCGTGCTCGGTACGAACCGCCGCATCGTCGAGGGTCAGCAGCACCTGCCCCGCCCTCACCGTGTCGCCATCCTCAACCGAGACCGCTGTCACCCTGCCTGCTTCCTCCGGCTGCAACAGCGCTGGCGGTTCGGCGGTGCGCACCCGACCGACGGCATTGGTGTATTCGTCGAGCCGGGCGACAGCGCTCCAGCCGATGGCGGCGACCGTCGCTGCGAAGATGACGGCGATCAGCCCGATCACCGGCTTGGGCGTCGGCCGCGCCGATATTTCGACGGCGGCCGGCAGAAACTCGACATAACGGCCCGGCACCTTCGGCAACCCAGGCGCTGGCGCCCCCGCCCCTTCCTCCGACGACCCGGTCATGACTGGAACACCTGCCGGTTCTGATACTGCAGCATGCGGGCGAAGAAGCCCTCGCTTGTCCGGACGAGATCGCCCGGCGTGCCATCCTCGACGATCCGGCCACGCGCCAGCGTGACGATGCGGTCGCAACGCGTCACGGCGGCGAGGCGGTGGGCAATGACGATCACCGTGCGCCCGCGAGCGATCTCGCGCATGTTGGCCTGGATTGCCTCCTCGCTTTCGTAGTCGAGGGCGCTGGTCGCCTCGTCGAGGATGAGGATGCGCGGACTGGTTGCGAGCGCCCGCGCGATGGCCAGCCGCTGCCGCTGGCCGCCCGACAGGTTGGCGCCGCGCTCCTCCAGCACGGTATCGTAGCCGGCCGACAGCTCGGCAATGAAGCCACCGGCACCGGCCAGCTCGGCGGCGCGCATTACCTGCCGCCGCGTCATTGCCGGATTGGCGAGGGCGATGTTGTCGTGGATGGAGCGGTTGAACAGGAAATTCTCCTGCAACACCACGCCGACCTGCCGCCTCAGCCAGGTCGGGTCGACCTGCGAGATGTCGATGCCGTCGACCAGCACCTGTCCACGCTCCGGCACGTAGAGTCGCTGGACGAGCTTCGACAGCGTCGACTTGCCCGAGCCGGATGGGCCGATGATGCCGATCGAGGTGCCGGCCGCAATGTCGAGGCTGAGATTCTCGATCACCGGTGCCGCGTCGGCCCTGTAGCGGAAGGTGACATCGGCAAGCCGGATGTGGCCATGCGCCGCCGGCAGCGCGCCGAGGGCACCGAGGCGCGGCTCGGCCGGATGCGACAGCACGTCGCCGAGCCGGTCGACGGCGACGCGCACCTGCTGGAAGTCCTGCCAGAGCTGCGACAGCCGCAGCACCGGCGCCGAGACCTGCGACATGATCATGTTGAAGGCGACGAGGCCGCCGACGGTCATCCGGCCCTCCATTACCTCCCAGGCGCCGAACAGCAGCACCAGCGCCGACAGGCTGCGGCTGATCCACTGGATCGCCGACTGGCCGACCGCCGACAGCAGCACGCCGCGGAACGAGGCGTGCACGAAGGCGGCGAGCCGGTCCTCCCAATCGGCCTGGCTCTGCGGCTCGGAGGCGGTCGACTTCAGCGTCTGCACTCCGAGAACCGTCTCGACGAGATGCTGCTGGCTGAGCGCGCCCTTCTGAAATCGCTCCTCGGTGTTGGCGTGCAGCAAGGGCTGCAGCACCAGCGCCACGACGACATAGGCCGGCACCGCCAGCGTGACGATCACCGCGAGCTTCGTCGAATAGAGATAGAGACAAGCGATCAAGAGCAGCGCGAATATCACGTCGAGGCCGGCGGTCAGCGCCTGGCCGGTAATGAACTGGCGGATGCGATCGAGCTCGCGCACCCGCGCCACCGTCTGGCCGGCCGCCCGTGTCTCGAAATAGGCGACAGGCAGCTTCAAGAGGTGGCTGAACACGCCGGCGCCCAACTCGACGTCGATACGGCTCGCCGTTTGGGTGAGCAGATGGGTGCGGAGATATTCCGTCACCGTCTGGAACACGATCACCAGCACCATGGCGGCGACGACGGTGACCAGGGTCGCCCGACTGTAGTGGACCAGCACCTTGTCGATGACGATCTGGAACAGGAGCGGCGTCGCCAGCGCGAACAGCTGGATAACCAGCGAGGCGGCCAGCACGAAGGCAAGCTCCATCCGGTGCTTTCTGAGCGAGGCCCACAGCCAGGCAAATCCCAGCCGCTCCTCGACACTGGCGAGGCGGCGCGTCACCAGGATGAGGCTGCCGGAAGTCTCCCGCAGAAAGCCGGCGGCCTCCACTTCTGAGAGCGCGCGGCTCGTCGGGTCGTAGAACTTCAGCCGGCCGGCCTCGACGGCCACCAGGATGCGGTAGCCGCCATCGGCGAGACCGACGATCGCCGGCCGCGGCGCTTTCGTCAGGTCCTCGATCGTCCTGATCGGAAAGCGTCGTGCCTTGAGGCCGGCGACCTTGGCCGCCCGCAGGATATCGCGGTCGCCGACCGGCCCGCTGCCGAGTGCCAGGCGATGACGCAAGCCGGCCCCGTCGAAAGGCAACCTGTGATGGCCGGCGAGCGCGGCGAGCGCCGCCATGCCGCTGTCGGGAGTAAGGCGCGCATCCGGCGCGTTCAAGATGCCGTCTCCATCGAGCCGACAGAATGGATGCAAAACCGTGGTGGCAACAGGTATTCGTCAAGTCGATTGACAAATTCCCATCGGCAACGATCATGAAGGGAAAATTCCATCACATTGGTATATTTCTAAACGTTTCCCGCAACCATTGACATACACAATTTTTACGATAACGTCCAGCGCAGTCGCGTGCTTCGCAGGAGATTTGCACCACCCTTGGGGCGGGAAGGTGCAGGCGGCGCCTTGGTGCCGCATTCCTCGCGCGAAACATCGGCGACGAGGGGAATTCAGCGTGGACGATATCGGTCATCCGGCCGCCATTGGCGGCGCGCTGGAGAGCATTGACGCCGATGCGGCGGGCCCTGCTTCCAATGGAAGCGGCCTGCGCGTGAGGCTGTTTGAGCCGCGCGACCGCGAGAGCACGCTGCGGCTGATGCGCCAACTCCACACGGTGATGCCGTTCCGGAACCAGCCCTTCTCCGACGAAAAGTTCGACAAGCGGCTGCGCGAGCTTCTGGCAAGACCGAATACCAGCGTGGCACTCGTCGCGGAGCGAGGTACCGAGGTCGTCGGCGCTGCCGCAGGGCATATCGCGCCCTATATCCTGAGCGACGGGCCGCCTTTCTGCACCGTCGAGGTCATCGTAGTCGATTTCAAGAGTCCGCCGCTCCGCCGGGCGAAGGTGTTTCTCGCACTGATCGCCGGACTTAAGCAATGGGCGGCATCGAAGGGTGCCAGCCATACCTTTGTGCATGTCACCACTGGATCGAATCTCAAGGCGACCGACAAGCTGATGCGGGCGTCGGGCGCAGAAATTATAGGAGGAGCTTATGTCGCTTAGAATATTTGGCTCCACAGATACCCCCCCCTCCAGATTAAAGTATCCATACAATGCCGTCAGATTTTTGATTATATTTATTTCAGTAAATTTTGTATTTTTACTCTTCAATCTTACGATAGCATGTAATGCGACCACCGCCGATAAGAATCGGATCACGGAAAAATTTGAATTTAATACATACGGAAAATTAATATACAGATTATCAATTGGGTATCTAAATTTTGTCGACCCAGTTCCAAAGCTCCCAGCTCATAGGGCAGCAGCATATCTAGACCGGTATCTTGATTCATCGGGTATTCAAATAAATGAAACAGACTTGGAACAGCCCGACATAAAAGACAGGTCTCAACTAATAAACGTATTTTATGGCCATCAATACTTCTCCAACAACTCTATTAATACAAACAATATCAAAGAAAAATACGACCAAATGGCAACATTCTACAACATACCCCCATATGACTCCAATATATCATTTAATATATACTCAAAATATTGCGCAGTTTATCGTAAATATAATAACGTAGAAATCGGTGAATCAATAATTGTAGCAGACGATATTATTGACGAAAAAGATTTAGAAGATTGTTTCTATTATGGAGTGTCGTATTCTTTTGGATTTTTAGTTGGAACTCAGGAAAAAATCCCAACGGATGCTATTAGAAGAAGTCGGGATCAGTTAGTATATAGCGCATCTCGCCAGTGCCTCAATCAAGAAGGTCCGGATGCCTTCGCAAAGTGCGTAATTGAGACTATATCTGGGCTTTTCAACAACTAGAAAGGCGGTTATTATGAGCGAGATTAAGTCTGACCAGAAAATCTCGGGTGTAGTAGGGATTGGCATTTATGATGGAGACATTACGATTAATTTTAGCGCTTCAAAAGAAAATAAAGTGTCAATCGGTCAGCATTTTTCGGGGTACGGGGGAGAGTTTAATCCCAAAACAGGCGAATGGACCCCTAGCTATTCTGGCGGAATCGGAGGATCTTTTATCTTTGGATTGGGAATTGACTGGACAATCAAATTCGATTCTGTCGAAGTATCTCCGTACGCGGCCTACGGAGTTTTCGGAGAAGTGCCGTATAGCCCGGCAACGAAACTTTTAGCAGGAAGCGGTCTAAAGTACTATCCAGTCAGTATCGAATTGGTTTTACATAGTAAAGAATATAATTTCTACCTCGAACACAAGCAATGGATAGAAACACCTCCTGAGGTTATTGACTATCTATCAAAAGCAGGCTCTCCTATTGGAAATATTTTACAAGGCGTCCAGTGTTTTCCGCCTAGCACAACTATACATACAAGAAATTTAGGTTTGATTCCTATCTCCGAATTATCTGTCGGAGAAGAAGTTCTTTCCTTTGGGAACGACCAATCCGGTCGCGGCGACCTCGTCCCTCGTCGGGTCACCCGCCTGTTCCGCAACATCACAACCGAGTGGGTTATTCTCAATTGGCAGGAGACCGGCGAGACCCGCGAGCTAACCTGCACGCCAAGTCATCACTTCCTCGATGAATTCGGCAACTTCCCGACTATCGGCGATATCTTAAAGCGCAACGGCGGCACCGAGGCCACCATCGTGCTCGCCGACGGACGGTTGCAGCGCGTTTCCGCGCGGCGCGTCGTCTATTCCGCCGAAACCGCCCACCTCTACGAGCGCGCCAGCCGACTGGAGATGCCCGTCGCGGGCGGTCTTGCCCTGTCGCCCACTGTCGTCGAGGGCTGGGCCACCTACAATTTCGAGGTCGAGGATCTGCACACCTACGTCGCCGGCGGCGTCCGCGTTCACAATGACTCGACGGTGATTACCGTCCGAAGCGGCGATACTCTGTCGGCCATTGCAAAAAAGTACAACGTGTCGGTTGCCGACATCATGGTGCTAAACGGCATCGTCGATCCTAGGTTGCGTTGACAAAAGCCGTTATCCAGATCATCGCGGCGGCGAGGTTGAGGAAACTCTCGTATGAAAGTCTCGTCTTGTCGTAGCGCGTGGCGATGCGTCGAAACTGTTTGATGCGATTGAACATGCGCTCGATACGGTTGCGATCCTTGTAGGCTTTGAAGTCGCACGATGGCGGATCGCGGCGATTTGCGCGTGGCGGGATGACCGGCAGAATGGCTCGCATCAACAGGCTGGAACGGACGTCGTCGCCATCGAAACCCTTGTCCGCCAACATTTTTCTGGGCTTTGCGACCGGCAGAGCCAGAAGAGGCTCGACG
>NZ_AULH01000008.1 GCF_000425185.1 Pleomorphomonas koreensis DSM 23070 | reverse complement strand
CCTGACCGGTGGGGAGGTTTCCGACTATCTCGGCGTCGAGCCTCTTCTGGCTCTGCCGGTCGCAAAGCCCAGAAAAATGTTGGCGGACAAGGGTTTCGATGGCGACGACGTCCGTTCCAGCCTGTTGATGCGAGCCATTCTGCCGGTCATCCCGCCACGCGCAAATCGCCGCGATCCGCCATCGTGCGACTTCAAAGCCTACAAGGATCGCAACCGTATCGAGCGCATGTTCAATCGCATCAAACAGTTTCGACGCATCGCCACGCGCTACGACAAGACGAGACTTTCATACGAGAGTTTCCTCAACCTCGCCGCCGCGATGATCTGGATAACGGCTTTTGTCAACGCAACCTAGCCCGGCATGGTTAAGGAAAGGAAAACGCGGCCTTAACAAGTCTTTACGAAGTGTTGACGGACACCCCGAAACACCTTGGGCCGGTAACAATCTCGCGATGCTTAACGGGCTGGTTACCATAGCGGACCATGCTTTCGGCATGGAGAAAGCCCGGCCCCTGCACCCGTTCGATGCCGCGACTGCCCGCGAGGCGGAGGGCGGCGCGCGGCCGGCCGGCGTGCGGTCGACGCTGCGTCGCGCCGTGCTGCTGATTGCGCTGGCCGTTGCCGCATCGGCGGCCACCCATGCCTTCCTCGCCGCCTTGCCGGCGGACACCGAGGTGCGCGCCCGCCTCGTCGTCGAGCGGCGGGGCACGGCGGGCGTTGCCGACGCCGCTTTCCTCGACGCGCAGGCAAAGCTGATTTCCTCCCGCGACAGCCTGCGCCGGGCGGCGGCCGAGCTTGATGCCACCGGCACCGAGGCGCTGGCGCGGCCCTCGCTTTGGGGGCGCGCGCTGACCGTTGCCGGCATCGGCGGCGGCAAGCTGGTGTCGCCGGAGGAGCGGCTGACCGACGCGCTTTCGGCGCGCTTCTCGGCGGCGCCGTCGGGGCGTGGCCGGGCGATCGATCTCAGCTTCTCGGCCGGCGACGGCGATTTCGCCGTTCGTTTCGTCGACCGGGTGGCCGCCGACTATCTGGCGCTGCAAGGCACGGATGGCGGCGCCACGGCGCGACTGGTGTCCGGCGCGGTACCGGTGGACGTGCCGGCCAGGCTGTCGCCGGCGGCCGGTGCCGGACTTGCCGCCCTGTCGGTGCTGCTGCTCGGTGGCGTTGGTGCCGCCTTCGGCCGCTGGCGCCGCCGCGCGGAGGCCGGCGAGCCGCTCGATGAGGCGCCGCTCACCGTCATTGATCTTTCGCCGCGCGATCCGGTTGCCGAGAGCGATCCCGCCGAGAGGACCGGCTGCGTCTGTCCGCCGGACGACGTCGTCGCCCCGCTGGCCAGCCTGCCCGGCATCGACCTCTGCGGCCGCCGGCGGGTGGCGGTGGCCAGCTTCGGCGAGGGCGGCGACAACCGCCGCCTCGTCGACGAGATGGCCCGCGAGGGTGGCTTCAACGGCGCGCGCATCGTCGTCGTCGATGCCAGCCGCCGCACCGGCGACCGGCCGGGCCTTGCCGAGCTTCTGGCCGGGGAAGCGGATTTCGCCGACGTCATCCAGCGCAACGCCGCCTCGCGGGCGCACGAGATCGGCGCCGGCCGCCGGTCGCTCGCCGCGCTGGCCGACGACACCGAAGCGGCGGCGCTGCTGGTCGAGACGCTGGAGCAGACCTACGACCTGGTGCTGATCGACCTCGGCACGCTGCGCGCCGATCCGGCCTTCACGCTGTTCGCCCGTCTCTCCGGCCAGCTCATGCTGACCGGCGACGCCGATCGCGGCGCCGTCGACACGCTGCTGGCGGCGCTCGGCCGTCGCGGCGTCACCGACATCGTGCGGGTGCCGGCTCCGGCCGGCGACATCGCCGCTTAATATCTATCGATTGATGCCAGGATCCGGCCGCGCCATCCAGGCGATCAGCAGGGCGGCCGGCGGCACCCAGAGCAGCCCGGCCACCACATAGTAGACGAGCTGCCACCAGAAATTGACGCCCGGCAGCACCGCTACGGCGACCACCATGGCGATGAGGGCGTAGATCGGCACCGTGATCACCAGGATGACGGTGCCGAGGAGTTTTCTGAGACTTGAGGACATGCCGCCTCCGCCGTTCGAATAGACGCATCGTGCAGAAAACCGGTTGCCAGCTTTCTGCACGATGCTCCGATCAGTCGATGCGGGCGAGCGCCTGCTCGAGGTCGGCGATGATGTCGGCGGCGTCCTCGATGCCGATGGAGAGGCGCACCACGTCGGGGCCGGCGCCAGCCGCCACCTTCTGCGCGTCGGTGAGCTGCTTGTGGGTGGTGGAGGCCGGGTGGATGACCAGCGAGCGGGTGTCGCCGACGTTGGCGAGATGGGAGAACAACTGCACGCTTTTCACCAGCGTCACGCCGGCATCGTAGCCGCCCTTCAGGCCGAAGGTGAACACGGCGCCGGCGCCCTTCGGCGCGTATTTCTGCTGCAGGCCGTGGTAGCGGTCGCCCGGCAGGCCGGCATAGGACACCCAGGCCACCTTGGGATGCTCGGCGAGATATTCGGCCACCGCCTTGGCGTTGTCGACGTGGCGCTGCATCCTGAGCGGCAGCGTCTCGATACCGGTGAGGATCTGGAAGGCGTTGAAGGGCGAGATGCAGGGGCCGAGATCGCGCAGGCCGAGGGCGCGGCAGGCGACGGCGAAGGCGAAGTTGCCGAAGTTCTGATGGAAGACGAGGCCGTTGTACTCCGGCCGCGGCTCGCACAGCATCGGATAGCGGTTCTCGCGCGACCAGTCGAAGTTGCCGGCGTCGACGATGATGCCGCCGAGCGAGTTGCCATGGCCGGCCAGGAACTTGGTCAGCGAATGGACGACGATGTCGGCGCCGTGCTCGATCGGCCGGCAGAGATAGGGCGTCGCCAGCGTGTTGTCGACGATCAGCGGCACGCCGGCCCGCTTGGCCACATGGGCGACGGCGGCGATGTCGGTGACGATGCCGCCGGGGTTGGCGATCGATTCGACGAAGATCGCCTTGGTGCGCGGCGTCACCGCCCGCTCGAAGGAGGCGGGATCGGCCGGATCAGCCCAGACGACGTTCCAGCCGAAGTTCTTGAAGGCGTTGTTGAACTGGTTGATCGAGCCGCCGTAGAGCTTCTTCGAGGCGATGAACTCGTCGCCGGGCTGGAGCAGCGTGTGGAAGACAATCAACTGCGCCGCGTGGCCGGACGATACGGCGAGCGCCGCGACGCCGCCTTCCAGCGCGGCGACGCGCTCCTCCAGCACCGCCTGCGTCGGATTGGTGAGGCGGCCGTAGATGTTGCCGAAGGCTTCGAGGCCGAACAGCTTGGCCGCCTGATCAACGTCCTCGAAGACGTAGGAGGCGGTCTGGTAGATCGGGGTGATGCGGGCGCCGGTGGTCGGGTCGGGGGCGGCGCCGGCATGGATGGCGAGCGTCGAGAATCCGGGGGTCCGTTCGGTCATGTTCCTCTCCCTCAGCGCATCGGACCGGACAGTGGAGCCACGTTCCGGCGACTTCCGATACGCAAACAATGGGCTGAAGCGATGGCCCGGCGATGTCCGGGCACCCACCGCTCCGGCGCCGGTGCCGATTTTGGCCGACACCCTAATCCTTGGACCGGCGCCGAGACAAGGGCGCTGCGCGGCGGCTTCAGCGCAGCCTTTCGCTGAAGCGGCGGCCGGCCAGCGCCGCGCCGGCGAGCAGCGCCGCGAGAAGCGCGATGAGCAGCGCGGGATGCGGCCGGCCGACCACGGCGGCAAGCAGCATCTGCGGCGGCACCCGATCGTCAAGGCGCGCTGCGCCGCTGTCGATGGCCGCCGGATCGCCCAGCCAGAAGCGTTCGAGAAAGTAGATACGGGCGTCGCCGAGCGGCCGGCCGCCCAGTTCCAGGCCGAGAAGATGCCGGCGGCCGTCCGGCCCGTTGCCGAAGGCGCAGCGCAACTGGCCGGCGCGGCTGCCGGCGGCGTCGGTCACCCGATAGCCGATGGCGAACACCGCCGGACGAACGCTGTCGCGCACCAGGCTGTCGACGACGATGTCGCCGTTCTCTTCGAGGGCGGGCAGGGTGTCCCGGCAGGCGCGGACGTCGCGATAGCCTTCCGCGACCGACCAGGCGCCGGACGCGACGGCCGCGGCGACCACTGCCGCCGCGGCAATGCTGGCGAAGCCGGCCCGCCGCACGTCAGCCCTTCAGCTTGCGGGCGACGTCGCGGGCGAAATAGGTGAGGATGCCGTCGGCGCCGGCCCGCTTGAAGGCGATCAGGCTCTCCATCATCGCCCGCTCGCCGTCCAGCCAGCCGTTGCGCGTCGCCGCCATGATCATCGCGTATTCGCCGCTGACCTGATAGGCGAAGGTCGGCACCTGGAACTCGTCCTTGAGGCGCCTGACGATATCGAGATAGGGCATGCCGGGCTTGACCATGATCATGTCGGCGCCCTCGGCGAGGTCGAGTTCGGCCTCCTGGATCGCCTCGTCGGAGTTGGCCGGATCCATCTGGTAGGTGCGCTTGTCGCCCTTCAGCGTCTTGGCGGTGCCGATGGCGTCGCGGAACGGGCCATAGAAGGCCGAGGCGTACTTGGCCGAATAGGCCATGATCTGCACGTGCTCGAAGCCGGCCTCGTCGAGCGCGGCGCGGATGGCGCCGACGCGTCCGTCCATCATGTCGGAGGGGCCGATGATGTCGGCGCCGGCCCGCGCCTGATTGAGCGCCTGCTGGCAGAGCACGGCCACCGTCTCGTCGTTGAGGATGACGTCGCCTTCGAGAAGGCCGTCGTGGCCGTGGCTGGTGTAGGGGTCGAGCGCCACGTCGGTCATCAGGCCGATGTCGGGCACGGCGGTCTTGATGGCCCGGAGCGCCTTGCAGACGAGATTGTCGGGCGACAGCGCCTCGCTGCCGGAGGGGTCGCGGCGGGCCGGATCGGTATAGGGGAAGAGGGCGATGGCCGGGATGCCGAGGGCGGCCGCCTCGGCGGCGTCGCGCACCGCCTCGTCGACGCTGAGGCGCTCGACGCCGGGCATCGAGGCGATCGGCGTGCGCAGGCCGACGCCGTCGATGATGAAGATCGGCCAGATCAGGTCGTCGACCGTCAGGCGATTCTCGCGCACCAGGCGGCGCGACCAGTCGGTCTGGCGCAGGCGGCGCATGCGGCGGCCATTCAGGATGTCGCGCATGTCGGGCGCGCCTTTGGGGAAGGAAGGATTGACGGTCATGATCGGGGGTCCTGAAGCGGATGGCGGTGCCGCTTTAGCACGGCCGGGCGGCCGGCTCTATACGCGAGCAATGATTTGATCGATACTCCGCGGCCGAAAAAAGGCGCAACCCGATGGCGGTGGAAAGGAACAGGGCATGGGCGGAAGCGGCGATGCCGAGCGGCCCGGCGATGTCGAGGCCGGCTTCTGGAAGCGATTCGATGCCCGCCTGACGCTGGTGATCTACGTCCGCTTTCTGTCGGCGGTGTTCCTGTTCGCCGGCCTGATGCGCTGGGCGACCATTCTCGGCCTCGGCTCGGTCGGCGACAATTTTCTGAAGCTGCCGGCGCCGGTGATCGTGGCGACGCTGTTCTTCGCCGTCGCCGATCTGGTCGCGGCGGTCGGTCTGTGGCTGCTCGCCTCCTGGGGTACGGTGGTGTGGATGATCAGCGCGCTGACCGAGACGGCGCTCTACGGCGCCTACAATCCGCAGTTCGGCAGCAACTATCCGCTGATGGCCTTTCACATCGGCACCGTAGCCGTCTATGCGCTGCTCTCGGCCTACTACGAGCGGACGCGCGATCGTCTGTGAGAGTCAACGAAGAGTTATTCTATAAAATTTGCCAATTCGTCTCAACTGCGCCAAAGCGCCAGAGTCCGCCCCGTGAAAATTAGGTCGAATTTTGCGGATTCTTGCGGATACGCCTGGATGGGCTCATCTTTTCATGGCGTAAAGCGTCGATTTACCAAGGCGAAGACTCGGGTGGGTTCCAAATCGCGTTAAACCAATATTCAGCTTGCCCCTTAAGCCGATTTTCAAAGCTCTCGGCTACTGTCGGGATCAAGGCGGACAAAGAGCCGCACCCGATAAAGTACGACAGAGAGGCATTCCACCATGGCCAACGCCAAGCGCGCCTACGATCTCTACGCCACCGAGCCCGAAGAAGAGCAGGGGCTCCAGCCGCTCTATCTCGAGGCCCTGCGCCTCGTCGAGCGCCTGCACCGCCGCCTGCTCGACGTCATCAAGGACGAGTTCGACCGGGCCGGCCGCACCGACGTCAACGCCGTGCAGGCGCTGTTGCTGTTCAACATCGGCGACAGCGAGCTGACGGCCGGTGAGCTCCGGACGCGCGGCTACTATCTCGGCTCCAACGTCTCCTACAATCTCAAGAAGCTCGTGGAGATGGGCTACATCCACCATCAGCGCTCGCGCATGGACCGCCGGTCGGTGCGCGTCAAGCTGACGGACAAGGGCCAGGCGATCGCCGACATCGTCGGCAAGCTCTACAATCGCCACATCATCTCGATCGAGACGGTCGGCGGCATCAACCGCGACGACTTCAAGGTGCTCAACAAGTCGCTGCAGCGGCTGGAACGCTTCTGGACCGACCAGATCCTCTACCGGCTCTAAGCCGACAGCACGTTCTTTCCTGACCTCGACCACCCCGGAAAACGGCTGCCGTTCACAGGACGGCGGCCGTTTTGCCGTCTTTGGTTGCAATTGGTTCTAAAACTTTCCCTATTCCTCTGTCAGAACTGACACTCACCTGTCGAAACGGACAATAGAATTGCAGGAAAAGCGCTTGGGGATCGCCGATATACGGTTTGACCTGGGGTTGATCTCTCGCGTTAACCATTTTTAAACGAATTCCTGTCATATGTTAAGTGTATCGAGCATGTCGGTTGGAATGCTTCCTCCCCTTTCCTCAGACCGGATGCCTCGACCGTCTCAACTCCTCCCGAGACGCGCAACTTGGCCCCGGGCGCCCTTCTGCGCTCGGGGTTTTTCCTTGTTTGCATCTCTGCCATGCCGTTTGGTCGGGTCTGGCCTGCACGACGGGCGACCGTCATAGTCCTCGATTTTGCCACGAATTGCCGATAAACGGCGAGCCATCGGCGACACCATGCGAGTCCGTCGCGAGTGCGCCGCGTCCGTGCGGGAATCAGCCGGAAAGGCTCCGTTAACCAAGGCCGTCGTTCTCTGGTCCAAGGTTTCCGGCGCCCGAGCCTGGCCAGGTTTCCCGGCGTCCGAACGGTTCGATCTGGAGTGCGGTTGTGAAGGGATCACTTTTGTCCATGGCGGCGAGCCGCCGCGGGGTGCTCAAGGCTGGCATCGCCGGAATGACGGCGCTGGCGGCTTCCGCCTCGAAGGCCCAGACGCTGCTCGCCCAGACGGAATGGACCGAGGGCTTCGACGTCACCGCGCCCGCCGACCTCTCGGCGCAGTCGAGCCGGCCGTCGATCTCCGGCCAGTCGGGCTTCTACACCGAGCAGGCGATCTCCCAGTATTCCTCCATCGCCATGCAGGGCGGCTGGCCGCAGGTGCAGGCCTCCAACGCGCTCAGGATCGGCATGGACAGTCCGGTCGTGCCGGTGCTGCGGCAGCGGCTGATGATCACCGGCGACCTCGACCAGAGCGCCGGCGTTTCGACGGCCTATGACAGCTTCGTCGACGGCGCGGTCCGCCGCTTCCAGACCCGCCACGGCATCATCGCCAACGGCGTGGTCGACACCGCGACGCTGCGCCAGCTCAACGTACCGGTCGAGACGCGCATCCAGCAGCTGCAGCTCAACCTCGTCCGCCTGCAGACGCTGCCCAATCCGCTCGGCGGCAGCAGCGACCGCTACGTGATGGTCAACGTGCCCGGCGCCGAGATCGAGACCGTCGACGGCGACACCGTGCATTCGCGCCATCGCAGCGTGGTTGGCAAGATCGACCGGCAGACGCCGCTGCTCAATACCAAGATCACCATCATCCGCTTCTTCCCCTACTGGACGGTGCCCAAGAGCATCATCCTCAAAGACCTGATCCCGCAGATGCAGAAGGATCCGGCTTATCTCGATCGGCAGAAGATCCACGTGTTCGATCCGCGCTCGGGCACCGAGGTGTCCTGGCAGTCGATCGACTGGAAGACCGATCAGGCGGTCAACTACATGTTCCGCCAGGAGCCGGGCGACCTCAACTCGATGGGCACGGTGAAGATCGACTTCCCGTCGCCGGAAGGCGTCTACATGCACGACACGCCCAGCAAGGGCCTGTTCGGCGGCAACGACCGCTTCCACTCCTCGGGTTGCGTGCGCGTGCAGAACGTCCGCGAATACGTCTACTGGATCCTGAAGAACACGCCCGACTGGCCGAAGGAGCGCATCACCGAGGCGCTGACGTCCGGCGAGCGCATCGACGCTCCGGTGGCCGATCCGGTGCCGCTCTACTTCCAGTACATCACCGCCTGGGCGACGCCGAACAACACCGTCGAGTTCCGCGACGACATCTACCAGCGCGACGGCCTGGGCGTGCCGATGTCGCCCGAGGCGCAGAGCCAGGCACAGGCCGGCTGAATTTCTCCACGCTTCATGCCGGCTTGAGCCCGCCCGGTCAGTCCGGGCGGGCTTTTTATCGGGCGGTCATGTCGCGGATGTGTCGTTCACGACGTGCGTCGGCGGGCGAACTGCGGCTCTTCTGAATTGGCGCTGGTCAACTGCTGGGCCACCATCGGGTAGGCCGTGCGCAGCGGCTCATTGAGTTGCCTCTCCTGCCAGCGCCGGATGGCGGCTTCGGCATCGAAGGGTTCCTCGCCGGCGACCGTGCCGGGCGGAAGGCCATAGCGGTTGCTGCCCGGCGTGCCCCTCGTGAAGCCGAGTTCGATCAGCGCCCAGACCGGGCCGACCAGCGGGATGATGACGACCAGATAGCGCACCAGCGATCTGTCGAGGTCGTGGTAGCGCTTTGCAATCACCGCGAAATATATGACGGTGAGCAGGATGAAGCCCAGCGTCGCCACGAACACCAGCGTCCCCAGGGTGATCACGTCCAAGGCTTGATGTGCGCTGGCGTGCCCCACGAAGCTCATCAGCAGACCGAGAAAGCTGGAGATCAGGACGGTGAGCAGCAGGATGCCCGACCAGAAGGAAAGCCGGCCAATGCGGCCGTCGAAACTGAAGAAAAGCGACATCGGGTGCATCACCCGCGCTCCTTGTGTCCAGTGCGCCAATCTTGTTTGGATTGTAGCCTGAATAGCCTTGTGGTTGCGTTTAACCCGTTATCTATCGCGGCTGGATTGTGTTTATAGTTGAAGGCGGGTTGATCACCATGCGGGTTCCCGCACTCCTTCCGGCAGGATGTTCCAACCGGACGCCGACGGCAGTCCGACGGACCCGCGACACGCCTTCAAAAGGCGTGGGGCGGCTGAAAATCCTGCCGCTTCATGCTAGTCTGGGTCCGTCCGGGCTGGCTTTTGTGAGGCGGTGTTCATGGCAGGGGAGCGAGAGGTCTATTTCGAGTTCGTGATCCTCGGCAACGCCGTGCGCGTCTCGGCCATCTGCTCGGTGACCGGCGTCGAAGTGCAGGTGATCGGCCCGGCCGGCGCCGCCCGCCACGATCTCGAACGGCTGGCGCTCCGCAAGCTCGAACGGCGGCTCGCCGAGAGCGACGCGCCGCCGCTGCCGCCCACCGGCCGGGGAGGCTTCACGGTTTGAGCATCCGTCCGGCGCTGGCCGAAACGCTGCTGTTCCTGGATCGCCTTGCCGGTCGGGCCGGCGTTACGCCGGTGCTGTTCGGCACGGCGCTTCTCGAACTCCTGGGCATCGGCGACTTTCGCGCCGCCGACCTCGACGTCATCGTCGATGCGGAAGACGCCAGGGCGCTGGCGGCGGCGGCCGGCATCGAGCCGGACGGGGAGGGCGGCAACGACAGGTTCCGCTCGCAGGCACATCTCCATCTCCGGGGCGCGCCGCTGGTCATCGACGTGATGGCGGCCATGAGCATTGCCACGGCGGACGGCTGGGTGCTCTACGAGCCGCGACGGACGGGGGAGATCGAGGCGGCGGGCCGGCGGTTCCACGCCGTGTCGCTCGACGACCTCGGCCGATTCTATCGTCTGGCCGGCCGCGACAAGGACCGGGCGAAGATCGCGGCGCTCGAAGCCGCCGGCGGCGGGAATGCCGCATATTCGATTTAAGCGGCTCCGCCGGCTGCCGGAAAGCCGGCCCTCAGGTTGATGGCGACCCCTGCCCATGGTAAGCGACGCCCGTCACGGGCGCGCGTGGCGCCGGGGCATCTTGCCCCGGAGTGTCCGGCCCAAGAACGTCCCCTGACGGAACGGAAACCCAAATGTCCAACACGACCAGCGCAGAGCTTGCCAACTTTTTCCATCGCTCCCTCGTCGAGGCCGATCCCGAGATCGCCTCCGCCGTGGCGAAGGAGCTGGGTCGTCAGCAGCATGAAATCGAACTGATCGCTTCGGAGAACATCGTCTCCAAGGCGGTTCTCGAAGCGCAGGGTTCCGTTCTGACCAACAAGTATGCCGAGGGTTACCCAGGTAAACGCTATTACGGCGGTTGCCAGTTCGTCGACATCGCCGAGAACCTCGCCATCGAGCGCGCCAACAAGCTGTTCGGCTCGAAGTTCGCCAACGTGCAGCCGAATTCCGGTTCGCAGGCCAATCAGGCGGTGTTCCTGGCGCTCGCCAAGCCGGGCGACACGGTGCTCGGCCTCGACCTCGCCTCGGGCGGCCACCTGACGCACGGCGCCAAGCCCAACCTCTCCGGCAAGTGGTTCAACGCGGTCACCTACGGTGTCCGCGCCCAGGACCACCGCATCGACATGGACCAGCTCGCCGCGCTCACCCGCGAGCACAAGCCGAAGATCATCATCGCCGGCGGCTCGGCCTACAGCCGCGTCTGGGATTTTGCGACTTTCCGCGCCATCGCCGACGAGGTGGGCGCCTACCTGATGGTCGACATGGCGCATTTCGCCGGCCTGGTGGCGGCGGGCGAGCATCCCTCGCCGTTCCCGCACGCCCATGTCGTCACCACCACCACCCACAAGACGCTGCGCGGGCCGCGCGGCGGCATGGTGCTGACCAACGACGAGGACATCGCCAAGAAGATCAACTCGGCGGTGTTCCCCGGCTTGCAGGGCGGCCCGCTGATGCACGTCATCGCCGGCAAGGCGGTGGCGCTGCTGGAGGCGCTTCAGCCGTCCTACAAGACCTACATCAAGGCGGTGGTCGAGAATGCCCGCGTGCTTTCGGACGAACTGAAGCGCGGCGGCGTCGACATCGTCTCCGGCGGCACCGACAACCACCTGCTCTTGGTCGACCTCAGGCCGAAGGGCCTGACCGGCAAGCTGGTCGAGGCGGCGCTCGGCCGCGCCGACATCACCTGCAACAAGAACGGCGTGCCGTTCGATCCGGAGAAGCCGACGATCACCTCCGGCATCCGTCTCGGCTCGCCGGCCGCCACCTCGCGCGGCTTCGGCGCCGGCGAGTTCAAGGAGATCGCCAACCTGATCCTGCAGGTGCTGGACGGCCTGAAGGTCAACGGCGAGGACGGCAACGATGGCGTCGAGGCGGCGGTGAAGGTCCGCGTCAAGGCGCTGACCGACGCTTTCCCGATCTACAACTGATCGCCGGACTCCGGATGAATTGCCGCCGCGTGGGGGAAACCCCGCGCGGCGGCTTTGCATGGAAGGGCCTCAGCGATCGGCCTCTGTCCGGGCGTCGAAGGCGGCCCGCGCCGCGACGAAGTCCGGCAGGCGCCCCGCCGCCCACAGCCAGAGAGGCTGAAACCGCCGGATGAGCGCATGGCCAAGCTCGGTGGCCGCGTAGTCCACCCGGATCGGCGATCTCACGACCACCGTGCGCGTCACGAAGCCGTCGCGTTCGAGCTGGCGCAGCGTGGCGGTGAGCGACTTCTGGCTGATGCCCTCGACGCGCTCCAGCAGCCGGGAAAAGCGCAAGGGGCCGTCCGCGGTCAGCTCGGTCAGCGCCCACAGGCTCCATTTGTCGACGACGCGGGCGAGAATGTCGCGGATGAGCCGCTGCTGGTCCGGCGTCATGTCGTCGCAGATGTCGGCAGGCGCGTCGATCCGATCCGCCATATCGTTGTTACCTCAGGGTACCTGATTGCGATTGGAAACAGAGTGCGCCATACCGTCTCCATGAGCAAGACATGGACGACCAAAGACATTCCGGCGCAGGCCGGCCGACGGATCATCGTCACCGGCGCCAACAGCGGCATCGGCTGGTGCGCGGCGCTGGAGCTGGCGCGGGCGGGTGGCGAGGTGACCATCGCCGCGCGCAGCCAGGCCAAGGGCGAAGACGCCGCCGCGCGCATCCGCGCGGTGGTGCCGGAGGCCGATCTCAGGACCGGCCTGCTCGATCTCTCCGACCCGGCGTCGGTCCGCGCCTTCGCGGAAGACCAGCTCGCGCGGGCGCAGCCGATCGACACGCTGATCAACAATGCCGGGGTGATGGCGTTGCCGCGCCGCGAGGTCAGCGTCGACGGCCACGAGCTGCAATTTGCCACCAACGTGCTCGGGCCGTTCCGGCTGACCGGGCTGCTGCTGCCGGCCCTCATCGCCGGCAAGGCGCCGCGGGTGGTCACGGTATCGTCGATCGCCCATCGCGTCGGCGGGCCGACGCCGCTCGAAGACCTGGATTCCGAGCGGGACTACCGGCCGGTACGCGCCTATGGGAAGACGAAGCTCGCCAATATCCTGTTCACGCGCGAATTGCAGCGGCGGGCCGGCGACCGGCTGCTGGCCACCACCTGCCATCCCGGCGCCTCGCACACCAACCTCGCCGTCGCCACCACCATCGGCATGAAGCTGATCACCTGGGCGATGGGGCCGATCATGCAGATCGCCGCCTCCGGGGCGGAGCCGACGCTGATGGCGGCGACGGCGCCCGACGCCAAGCCTGGCGGCTACTATGGACCCCGCGGACCGTTCGGGCTGCGCGGCCACCCGGTCGAGACCGAGACGGCGCCCTTCGCCCACGACGTGGCGGCGGGCAGCGCGCTGTTCGAGCAACTGGAGCGCCTCACCGGGGTCCGTTACGGCCTTTGAGCCGACAGGCGGCGATGGTCGCCAGTCCCGCCGCCTTGCTCTATAGTCGCGGCGGGGAGGGCACCTTGAAGAAACGCCACCTGCTGATCGCTTCCGTCGCACTGGTCCTGAGCCTTGCCGCCGCCGGCGCGGTCGCCGTGGTGCAGGTCCGGGCGCTGGTCGATGCGACGCCGCCGGTCGATCTGTTCGCGCCGACGTCGCAGGTGGTGACCGGCCGCAACGGCGACATCCTGCGTGCCTATACGGTCGGCAACGGGCTATGGCGATTGCCGGTCGATCCGGCGCGCGTCGATCCGTCCTACGTCAGGCTGCTGATCGCCACCGAGGACCGGCGGTTCCGCGAGCACGACGGCGTCGACCCGCAAGCGCTGCTCAGGGCCGGCTGGCAGCTTCTCACCCACGGCCGCATCGTCTCCGGCGGCTCGACGCTGACCATGCAGGTGGTGCGTCTGTCGGAACGGCTGCACACGCGCTCTCCGAGCGGCAAGTTCGGCCAGATCGTCAAGGCGCTGGCGCTCGAACGCTTCGCCGGCAAGGACGACATCCTCGCCGCCTATCTCGGCCTCGCGCCGTTCGGCGGCAACCTCGAAGGCGTGCGCTCGGCTTCGCTCGCCTGGTTCGGCAAGGAGCCGGCGCGCCTGACGCCGGCCGAGGCGGCTTTCCTCGTCGCCCTGCCGCAGGCGCCAGAAGCGCGACGGCCCGACCGCGACCCGGTGGCCGCCAAGGCGGCGCGGGACAGGATACTGCTGCGCGCCGCCGAAGCCGGCGTCCTTGCGCGCGCCGACGCCGAGGCGGCGATCGCCGAGCCGGTGCCGACCCGGCGGCGCGACTTTCCGATTCTCGCCGCGCAGGCGGCCGACCGGGCGGTGGCGTCGGCGCCGAAGGCGGGCGACATCCGCCTCTCCATCGACGGCAAGCTGCAAGCCTCGCTGGAAAGCCTTGCCGCCGAGCGGGCGAGCGCCATCGGCCCGAACGTCTCGGTGGCGATCATGGTGGCCGAGGAGGCGAGCGGCGACGTGCTGGCGTCGGTCGGCTCGGCCGGCCTGTTCGACGCGCGACGGTCCGGCTACGTCGACATGACGCGGGCCGTGCGCTCGCCCGGCTCGACGCTGAAGCCGTTCATCTACGGCCTCGCCTTCGAGGCCGGCATCGCCCATCCCGAGACGCTGGTCGAGGACCGGCCGACCGCCTTCGCCGGCTACACCCCCAACAACTTCGACAAGACCTTCCGCGGCACGGTGACGGTGCGGCAGGCGCTGTCGGACAGCCTCAACGTGCCGGCCATCCAGACGCTGGAGCTGGTCGGCCCGGCGCGGCTGATCTCGCGCTTCCGCCGGGCCGGCGTCGAGGCCCGGCTGCCGGACATGGCGCCGGCCAACCTCGCGGTCGGCCTCGGCGGCGTCGGGCTGACGCTCAACGACCTCACCACGCTCTACACGGCGCTCGCCCGCGGCGGCCGGCCGATCGCGCTGCGCGAGCGTGCCGACGCCGTCGGCCCGGCCGAACCGCCCAAGCCGCTGATGGATGAGCGTGCCGCCGCCTATGTCACCGGCATTCTGGCCGGGCCGCTGGCTGCCGTGAGGGGCGACGTGCGCGTCGCCGTCAAGACCGGCACCTCCTACGGCTACCGCGATGCCTGGGCCATGGGCTATGACGGCCGTTACGTGGTCGGCGTCTGGGTGGGGCGGCCGGACGGCGCGCCGTTGCCCGGCCTGATGGGCGTCGACGTCGCCGTGCCGATCCTCGCCGACAGCTTCGTCCGGGCCGGCGGCACGACGCGGCTGCCGCCCGATCCGCCGGGCTTGCTCCGGGCGTCGAACGCGGAACTGCCGCCGCCGCTGCAACGGCTGCGCGGCGCGCGGGCGGCCGTGGCGCAGCGCGACGCCGGGCCGGAGATCGCTTATCCGCCGACCGGCGCCCGCGTCGACCTCGGCTTCCGGGCCGGCGCGCCGCAGCCGCTGGCGCTGAAGGTGCGCAACGGCAAGGGGCCGTTCACCTGGTTCGCCGACGGCGCGCCGGTGGCGCGCGAACCTTGGGCGCGGCAGTTCAGCTATTTCCCGACGGGCGCCGGCTTCGTGACGCTGTCGGTGGTGGACGGCGAGGGCCGGGCCGACCGCGTCACCGTTTTCGTGGAATGACGCGCGGCGGGGCACCGGCGGCGCTTGCCTTTTGGCCGGGGGAAGGGCATGCCCGTCTCGGTAGTCCATGGAAGGCGGAACGACCATGACCAGGAAGGAACGGGTGGCGCTGGTGTCGCTGGTCGCCAGCGTCGGCCTTACGGCCGCCAAGCTGATCATCGGCTTGATGATCGGCTCGCTGGCCCTCATCACCGACGCGCTGCATTCGGGCACCGACGCCATCGCCACGCTGGTCACCTTCCTGGCGGTGCGCTTCGCCGACCGGCCAGCCGACGACGATCACCCCTACGGTCACGGCAAGTTCGAGGACCTCGCGGCGCTCGGCGAGGGAACGCTGCTCCTGGTGCTGGCCGGCGGCGTCGCCATGGAGGCCTGGACCCGCTTCGCCGCCGCCGCGCCGCCGCCGTCGGTGCCGCCGTTCGCCTTCGCGGTGCTGGGCGTCGAGATCGCCATCAACCTCTGGCGTGCCCGGGCACTCCACAAGGCGGCCGTCGAGACCGGCAGCCGGGCGCTGGCCGCCGATGCCCTGCATTTCCTCTCCGACGTCGCCTCGTCGGTCATCGTCATCGTCGGCTTCGTGGCGACCCTCTACGGCGCCGACTGGGCCGACCCGGTGACGGCGGCGGCGATCGCCGTGTTCATCGGCTGGCTGGGCCTCCGGATGATCCGCCGCACCGCCGACGAGCTGACCGACAAGGTGTCGCCGACTATCGCCCGCACGCTGCGCCGGCTGCTGACGGACCTGCCGGGCGTGGTGGACGTCGAACAGATCCGGGTGAGGACGGTCGGCCCGCGGCATTTCGTCGACGTCTCGGCCGGCGTGCCGCGCACCTTCAGCTTCGACGAGACGGCCGCCGTCAAGCGATCGATGGTGGCGGCAATCGCCGCCGAACTCAGCGACGTCGAATCGACGGTCAGCCTGAAGCCGGTGCCGATCGACGACGAGAGCCTCCGGGAGCGGGTGTTCCTCGCCGCCTCGCGCGAGCGCATTCCGGTTCATCACATCACGATTCAGCACCTCGGCCCGCAGTTCGGCGGCCGGCTGTCGGTGTCGCTCGACTGCGAGGTGGATGGCAGCATGCCGCTCGGCGAGGCGCACGAGGTGGCGAGCCGGCTGGAGGCGGCGATCCGCGCCGAGATCGGCGCCGAGATCGAGGTGGAGACGCATCTCGAACCGCTCTATCCCGACCTCATTCCGGGCGAGCGGCTACCGGACAGCCGGGTGGCCGCCTATGCCGCGACGCTGCGCGCGGCGGCGGAGCGCAACGGCGTCTGCGACATCCACAACGTGCGCGCCCGCGAGATCGACGTCGGGGCGGACGGCGGCGTGTTCGTGGCTTTCCATTGCCGCTTCCCGGCGACGCTGGCCGCCGCCGAGGTGCATCGGCGGGCCGACGCGGTGGAGCGGGAAGCAAGGGCTGCCTTCCCGGAGATCCGCCGCATCGTCAGCCATCCCGAGCCGGTCAGGCAGTGATGGGTAGCACGCTGCGTTGCCGGCGGGCGGTTCATCCCGATGCAGGGCCCCCTCAGGCGACGCCGATGCGCAGCAGGTCGAGGGTGTGCAGGATGCCGATCGGCTTGCCGTTTTCGACGACGAACAGCACGGAAATCTTGCGGTTCTGAAGCAGGTCGAGCGCCTCGGCGGCGAACAGCTCCGGCGCCACGGTGACCGGCTTGCGCGTCATCACCTCGGTCACCGGCGTCTCCAGCTTCTCCTGGCTCAGGCGCGGGCCGATACCGGAATGGACGAAGCGGCGGAGGTCGCCGTCGGTGACCACGCCGGCAAGGCGGCCCTCGCTATCCGTGACGCCGACCACGCCGAAGCCGCCGGAGCTGATCGCCAGGATGGCGTCGGTCATCCGGCCCTGTTCGCCGATCAGCGGCAGTTGCTCGCCGTGCATGATCTCGGAGACGCGGCGGAGCTGCGAGCCGAGCTTGCCGCCCGGATGGACGATGTGGAAGTCGGCCTCCGAAAAGCCCTTCTTGACCATCACGCCCATGGCGATGGCGTCGCCGATGGCCAGTTGCAGCACCGTCGAGGTGGTCGGCGCCAGATTGTGCGGACAGGCTTCGCGCACCCGCGGCAGCATGAGAGCGACGTCGGCGGCGGCGGCCAGCGTCGATTCGGCGCCGGCGGTCAGCGCGATCACCGGCACGTCGAAGCGCTTGGCGAAGGCCAGCACCACCGCCAGCTCGGTGGTCTCGCCCGACCAGGACAGCGCCATGATGACGTCGCTGCCGTCGACCATGCCGAGATCGCCGTGGCCGGCCTCGGTGGGATGAACGTAGTAGGCGGCGGTGCCGGTGGAGGAGAAGGTGGCGGCGAGCTTGCGGGCGATGTGGCCGCTCTTGCCGATGCCGGTGACGATCAGCCGGCCCTTGCCGCCGGCGATGATGTCGATGGCCCGGTCGATCGCCAGGCCGAGCGGACCGCCCATTGCCGCCTCTTCCAGGGCGGCGACGCCAGTCCGGGTGATTTCGATGGCATGCAGCGCCGCGTCGAGCGCGGTCTTCGGAAGCTCGTTGTCGGTCATGTCGGCGTCGGTCCGAGGTTGTTGGCTGGATGCCTTGTTAGTCCAATGGAGCGGGATGTAAAGCCGCATCGTCGGCGACGGCGGGTTATGGGCCGGAGCGGGGCTTTTCGACGCGGCTTTCGTCAAGAAGCCGCAATCGTGATAGAGGGCTGACAGGCGAAACGGAGAGAAGCGATGGCGGCGGAGTTGAGCATGGGAGAGGCCGGCGCGGCGCCGCAGCCGATGGCCATGAAGGACGTCTACGCCGAGGGACGGGGACGGCGCCTCACCGGTCTGGTGCTGGTGGCGGTGGCGACGCTGTTCTCGCTCGGCACCTTCGCGCTGATCTCCAACCTGCTGCCGGTGCCGCCCACCACCGACGTCATCCGCGGCACGCTGGTGATCGACGGCCTCTTGCTGCTCGCCATCCTGTTCATGGTCGGGCAGGAGGTATGGAAGCTCGGCCGGGCGTGGATCGAGGGGCGGGCGGCGGCCCGGCTGCATCTGCGCGTGGTGGCGCTGTTCGCCTTCATCGCCGCCCTGCCGGCGGTGATGGTGGCGATGGCCTTCACGCTGTCGCTCAACCAGGGCTTCGACCACTGGTTCGAAGCGCGAACGCGGCAGGTGGTCGACAACGTGCTGACGGTCGCCAGCGCCTACATGCAGGAGCACGCCCGCGTGCTGCGCTCCGACCTGATCAGCATCGCCACCTCGCTCGACGCGGCCAAGCCGCTCTACGATTACGAGCCGACCCGTTTCGAGACGCTGATGCGGCTGCAGGCTTCGCTACATGGGCTGCAAAGCGCCTACCTGCTCGACAAGAACGCCAACGTCATCCTCAGGACCGACATCGATCCCTCCGTCACGACGGTGATGCCGCCGCCAACGGCGATCGAAGAGGCGCGCAAGGGGGCGGCGGTGCTGCTGCAGCCCGGCCAGTCCAACCAGGTGGGCGGGCTTCTGAAGCTCAGGACCTACGACGAGACCTATCTCTACATCGTCCGCCTGCTCGACAAGCAGGTGCTCGACAACCTCCAGCTCGCCCGCGACAGCGCCATGGAGTATCGCGAGCTGGAGAACAACCGTTCCGACGTGCAGATCGGCTTCGCCATGATCTTCGGCGGCATGTCGGTGGTGTTCCTGCTCGGCGCCATGTGGATCGGCCTGTCGTTCGCCAACCGCCTGGTGGCGCCCATCCGCCATCTGATCGGCGCCGCCGACCGGGTGGCGCACGGCGACCTCTCCGCCGCCGTGCCGGTCGGCAACACCTCCGACGACATCTCCAGCCTCGGCGCCTCCTTCAACAAGATGACCGTGGAGCTGAGGAGCCAGCGGCAGGAGCTGATCTCCGCCTCGGAGGAAGCGGAACGGCGGCGGCGCTTCACCGAGGCGGTGCTGTCGGGCGTGTCGGCCGGCGTGGTCGGCATTTCCAACGACGGCCACGTCACCATCGCCAACGCCTCGGCGCTGTCGCTGCTCGATGTCGAGCTGTTCGGCTTCGTCGGCCGGCTGCTGGTCGAGGAGGTGCCGGAACTCTCCCATCTCCTGGCGGTCGCCCTGCGCGACGAGGATCAGGCCCGGTCGCACCAGGCGACCATCGATCTGACGCGCGGCGGCCGCAAGAGCACGGTGTCGGTGCGCGTGACGCCCGACCGCTCGCCCGACCGCGAGCACGGCTATGTGGTGACGCTCGACGACATCTCCGAACTGGTGTCGGCGCAGCGCACCTCGGCCTGGGCCGACGTCGCCCGCCGCATCGCCCACGAGATCAAGAACCCGCTGACGCCGATCCAGCTCAGCGCCGAGCGCATCCGCCGCCGCTTCGGCAAGCTGGTGGCCGACGACGACCGGCGGGTGTTCGACCAATGCGTCGATACCATCGTGCGGCAGGTCGGCGACATCGGCCGCATGGTCGACGAATTCTCGCAGTTCGCGCGCATGCCGAAGCCCTCGTTCGAGGAGCGCGACCTCGGCGAATGCGTGCGCGAAGCGGTGTTCCTGCTGGGCGTCGGCCATCCGGAGATCACCTTCGAGGCGCATCTTCCCGACGCGCCGCTGACCGGCCGCTTCGATCAACGGCTGGTCAGCCAGGCGGTGACCAACCTCGTCAAGAATGCCGTCGAGGCGATCGAGGGGCTGCCGGAAAGCGGCAGGGCGGGCGCGCGCGTCGACGTCTACGGGCGCAAGGACGGTGGCTTCAACGTCATCGAGGTGGTGGACACCGGCATCGGCCTGCCCGACGCCGAGCGGCATCAGTTGCTCGAACCCTACATGACGACGCGGGAAAAGGGCACCGGCCTTGGTCTCGCCATCGTTCGCAAGATTGTCGAAGAGCATGGCGGCAGCATCGATCTGCTTGATTCGCCGACGGTCGCCGAGGGCGGGCACGGGGCGCTGGTCAGGATCAGCCTGCCGGTCGATCCGCACCGGTCCGGTTGATTGTCGGCAGTTTGCGGTCGACAAGGCTTCAGGTCGTGTGACATTTATGTTACTGCCGAAACAGGCGACCAAAGGAAACGGCCGCGCGGCGGCGGAACGGACACGCAGGTAACGATGGCGACCGACATTCTGATCGTTGACGACGAAGCCGATATCCGGGACCTCGTGGCGGGCATCCTGGAGGACGAGGGGCATGGCACGCGCACGGCCGGCGACTGCGATCGCGCGCTTCAGGCCATTTCGGAGCGGCGGCCGCAGCTGATCTTCCTCGACATCTGGCTGCAGGGCAGCCGCATGGACGGCCTGCAACTGCTCGACGAGATCAAGGGTAGCAACCCCGACGTGCCCGTGGTGATGATCTCCGGTCACGGCAACGTGGAGACGGCCGTCTCGGCCATCAAGCGCGGCGCCTACGACTATATCGAGAAGCCGTTCAAGGCCGACCGGCTGGTGCTGATCGCCGAGCGGGCGCTGGAATCGTCGCGCCTCAAGCGCGAGATCCGCGACCTGCAGATCCGCTCCGACCGCCAGGAAGGCGTCGTCGGCGGCTCGTCGGTGGTCAATCAGCTCCGCAACACCATCGACCGCGTTGCCCCCACCAACAGCCGCGTGCTGATCTCCGGGCCGTCGGGCTCGGGCAAGGAATCGGTGGCGCGCGCCATTCACGAGCGCTCGCACCGGTCGGCCGGCCCGTTCGTGGTGCTGACCGCTTCGGCCTTCCCGCCGGAGCGGATGGAGATCGAGCTGTTCGGCAGCGAATCCGACGACGACGGCAAGCGCAAGGTCGGCGCGCTCGAGGAGGCGCACGGCGGCACGCTCTATCTCGACGAGATCGGCGACATGCCGCGTGAGATGCAGAACCGCATGGTGCGCGTGCTGGTCGAGCAGGCCTTCGAGCGGGTCGGCGGCACGCAGAAGGTGCATGTCGACGTGCGCTATGTGTCGTCGACGGCGCGCGACCTTGAACGCGAGATCGCCGAGGGGCATTTCCGCGAGGATCTGTTCCACCGCCTCGCCGTGGTGCCGGTGCGCGTGCCGGGCCTTTCGGAGCGGCGCGAGGACATTCCCTTCCTGATCGAGCAGATGATGCACCAGATCTCCCGGGCCACCGGCCTGCCGGTGCGGCGCATCGGCGAGGACGCCATGGCGGTGCTGCAATCGCACGACTGGCCGGGCAACCTCCGCCAGCTCAGGAACAACGTCGAGCGGCTGATGATCCTGACGCGCGGCGACCCGGAAGCGGTGATCACCGCCGACCTTCTGCCGTCGGAGATCGGCACCATGCTGCCGTCGCTGCCGTCCAATTCCGGCGGCGAGCACCTGATGGCGCTGCCGCTCAGGGAAGCGCGCGAGATCTTCGAGCGGGAGTATCTCAAGGCCCAGCTCAACCGCTTCGGCGGCAACATCTCGCGCACCGCCGAGTTCGTCGGCATGGAGCGCTCGGCGCTGCACCGCAAGCTGAAAAGCCTCGCCATCGCCGGCTGACCTGGACCTCAGTCCGTCGGGTCGCCGTCCACCTGCTCGGGGAGATTGTCCTGTTCCCATTGCTCGTGGGGGATGGGCCGGCCGAGCGTGAAGGCGAAGGCGGCGACGCGGTCGAAGTCGGCCGTCGCGGTGCAGGTGAACGACAGCCGGTACCATTGTCCGCCGGCGTGGACGGCGGCGCCGGGCGCCTCGATCGACGTTGCCGTCAGCGACGGATCGGCCGTCGCATAAGCCACGACATGATCGGCGACGAAGCCGGCCTTCCAGCGCTTGAGCTGCTCCATCGCCTCAATGTTGCAAAGCTGGATCAGCCGTTCGTCGCTGCCCAGCGCGGCGAGCTTCTGCCGGGTCTTCCTGTTGCGGGGATCGTCGAGCACGGTGCTGGCAAAATACTCGGTTGCGGTCACGCGTGCGCCGGCTGGCGAACGGGGTGCTCGAACGGCCGGAGCCGAAGGTTGGTGAGTGGCCTCGGGCCGAGCGGGCGCCGCCGGGCTGGAGTTGGCGACCGGAGAGGGAGCCGCCATCGGGGAGGGACCGACGGCAGGCGGAACCGGTCGGCTTGCCGGCGGGGCAACCATGACCACCTCGACCGCGGCCGGCGGCCGCAGGACGACGATGCGGCGCGGCGCCTCGATGGTGAGGAGGGCAAGGAAGAGCGCGTGACCGATCACCGACAGTGCCGTTGCCGGCCGTGGCCATGTCAGCGCAAGCCTCACCCCTTAATCCTCCCCCGATCCTCCCCTTCCTCGCATCCATCGCCGGTTTTCGTGGCGGTTTGACGGCTCCTGCCGCCCCTCGCGGCAGCGACTGTCCTGACACAATGTCGTGATCGGGGCCGGTTTCGCGGATTGCCACCTTTTATCTATTGCGCGGCGCCGGGGGGGGCGTCTCGCGCCGCTGAGGCGGCCGTTCACCCTCCCTTTACCACGTTGGTCCAGTGTAGACGGCGCGGCAACAGGACGTTTCCGCTGCATCCGCGTGAGTTCGTTGCGTATGATCACCCGCCAATATCGTCCGTCGTGGCTCCGCCGCCTGATCCTCCCCGCCGTGACGGCGGTGTTCCTCGGCTATTTCGGCTATCACGCCGTCAACGGCGAATACGGCATGGTCGGCCGTGCCCGTTTCGAGAGCCGCACCCAGGAACTCGACGCCGAGCTTGCCCGCCTCAATGCCGAGAAGACGGCGCTGGAAGCGCGCGTCAAGCTGCTGCGCCCGGCCAGCCTCGATCAGGACATGGTCGACGAACGCGCCCGCGTCCAGCTGTCCGTGGTCAATCCCAACGAAGTGGTGATCATGGATTTCGACAAGCTGGCGCAGGCCAAAAGCAATTGACTTGACTTTATTTTTTTGAATTAACTTGAATTTAGTTAATCCCCCGTCCAGCGATGCGGCTTTCGCATGATTGACATGCGGAGGAAACCTTGACTTGCTCGGAGGAAAGGGGTTCCGTCGGCGCCTCTACGAAATAATCCCGATCGGGGAGGAACGCATAATGGCTGTTCGACCGGCGACCGAGAAGCGCAGCCGCGCTTCGGCCGCGCCCTCCAGGACGCAGAAGTCCGGCAA
This sequence comes from Pleomorphomonas koreensis DSM 23070, assembly GCF_000425185.1. Classification (GTDB taxonomy): domain Bacteria; phylum Pseudomonadota; class Alphaproteobacteria; order Rhizobiales; family Pleomorphomonadaceae; genus Pleomorphomonas; species Pleomorphomonas koreensis. The sequence goes on along the minus strand of NZ_AULH01000008.1, from coordinate 273,565 downwards.
GTCCGCCAATCCCGCCGTCAACTACCAGGTGGCCGAGTTCGACAAGGACGACGAACTCAAGGCCTACCACGACATGCTGCTGATCCGCCGCTTCGAGGAGAAGGCCGGCCAGCTCTACGGCATGGGGCTGATCGGTGGCTTCTGCCACCTCTACATCGGCCAGGAGGCGGTGGTCGTCGGCATCCAGAAGGCGCTGCGCGACGGCGAGGACCAGGTTACCACTTCCTATCGTGACCACGGCCACATGCTGGCCTGCGGCATGGACCCCAAGGGCGTCATGGCCGAGCTGACCGGCCGCCAGGGCGGCTACTCGCGCGGCAAGGGCGGCTCGATGCACATGTTCAGCCGCGAGAAGCAGTTCTTCGGCGGTCACGGCATCGTCGGCGCCCAGGTGCCGATCGGCGCCGGCCTCGCCTTCGCCGACAAGTATCGCGGCACCGACAACGTGTCGGTGGTCTATTTCGGCGACGGCGCCGCCAACCAGGGCCAGGTCTACGAGACCTTCAACATGGCCGAACTCTGGAAGCTGCCGGTGATCTTCGTCATCGAGAACAATCGCTATGCCATGGGCACCTCGGTCAGCCGCTCGTCGGCGCAGACCGACTTCGCCAAGCGCGGCGAGAGCTTCAACATCCGCGGCGAGCAGGTGGACGGCATGGACGTCCGCGCCGTCAAGGCGGCGGCCGACCGGGCCGTCGAATGGGCGCGCTCCGGCAACGGTCCCTATATCCTGGAGATGCAGACCTATCGCTATCGCGGCCATTCGATGTCCGACCCGGCCAAGTACCGCAGCAAGGACGAAGTGCAGAAGATGCGCGACGAGCGCGATCCGATCGAGCAGGTCAGGAAACGCCTCGTCGAGAAGGGCTGGGCCAGCGAGGACGATCTCAAGGAGATCGACAAGCAGGTGCGCGCCGTCGTCACCGAGGCGGCCGACTTCGCCTCGGCCGACGCCGAGCCGGACCCGTCCGAACTTTGGACCGACATCCTTCGCTGACAGCGCCGAGAGGTTTTGAAAATGGCTATCGACATCCTGATGCCGGCGCTGTCGCCGACCATGGAAGAGGGCACGCTCACCAAATGGCTGAAGAAGGTGGGCGATGACGTGAAGTCCGGCGACGTGATCGCCGAGATCGAGACCGACAAGGCGACGATGGAGATCGAAGCCGTCGACGAGGGCAAGCTCCTGGAAATCCTGGTGCCCGACGGCACCGAGGGCGTCAAGGTGAACGCCGTCATCGCCCGCGTCGGCGAGGAAGGCGAGACGGCGGCCGAGAAGCCGGCCAAGGACCCGGCGGCCGCCGCCAAGGAGGAACCGGGCGAGGTACCGAAGGCCGCCGCCGAGGCGGCGCCGGCCGACAAGCCGAAGCCGGTGGCGCAGGCGTCGAGCACCGTGCCGGCGGCGCCGGCCGTCAAGGCCGAGGCCGATCCCGACATTCCCGAGGGCACGGCTTTCGAGAGCAAGACGGTGCGCGAGGCGCTGCGCGAGGCGATGGCCGAGGAGATGCGCCGCGACGACAATGTGTTCCTGATGGGCGAGGAAGTCGCCGAGTATCAGGGCGCCTACAAGATCTCGCAGGGGCTGCTCGACGAGTTCGGCGCCCGGCGCGTCATCGACACGCCGATCACCGAGCACGGCTTCGCCGGCATCGGCGTCGGCGCCGCCTTCGCCGGCCTCCGGCCGATCGTCGAGTTCATGACCTTCAACTTCGCCATGCAGGCGATCGACCAGATCATCAACTCGGCGGCCAAGACGCTCTACATGTCCGGCGGCCAGATGGGCTGTCCGATCGTCTTCCGCGGCCCCAACGGCGCCGCCGCCCGCGTCGGCGCCCAGCACAGCCAGGATTACGCCGCCTGGTACGGCATGATCCCCGGCCTCAAGGTGGTGATGCCCTATACGGCGGCCGACGCCAAGGGCCTCTTGAAGGCGGCGATCCGCGATCCCAACCCGGTGATCTTCCTCGAAAACGAAATCCTCTACGGCCATCACTTCGACGTGCCGAAGCTCGACGACTACGTGCTGCCGATCGGCAAGGCGCGCATCCACAAGGCCGGCAAGGACGTCACCATCGTCTCCTTCGGCATGGGCATGACCTATGCCGTCAAGGCGGCCGAGGAACTGGCCGGCATGGGCATCGACGCCGAGGTGATCGACCTCAGGACCATCCGGCCGATGGACATCGAGACGGTGATCAACTCGGTGAAGAAGACCGGCCGCTGCGTGACGGTGGAGGAGGGCTGGCCGCAGGGTTCGGTGGGCTCGGAGATCGCCTACCAGATCCAGGCCAATGCCTTCGACTATCTCGACGCGCCGGTCGGCCGCATCACCGGCAAGGACGTGCCGATGCCCTACGCCGCCAACCTCGAAAAGCTCGCCCTGCCGAACGTCGGCGAGGTGATCGAGGCGGTACGCGCCGTCACCTATCGCTGAGGAGAGCTGAAATGCCGATCAAGATCCTGATGCCGGCGCTCTCTCCGACCATGGAGACGGGCAACCTGACCAAGTGGAACGTCAAGGTGGGCGACGCCGTCAAATCCGGCATGGTGCTCGCCGAGATCGAGACCGACAAGGCGACCATGGAGGTCGAGGCGGTCGACGAGGGCACGGTGGCCAAGCTGGTGGTGGCCGAGGGCGCCGCCGACGTGCCGGTCAACGCGGTGATCGCCATCCTGGCCGAAGAGGGCGAGGACGTCGAAGCCGCCGCGGCGGCCGGCGAAGGCGCGGCTCCGAAGGCCGAGGCCAAGAAGGCGGAGGAAGCCCCGAAGGCGGAAGCCCCGAAGCAGGAAGCTCCGAAGTCGGAAGCGCCGAAAGCGGAAGCGCCCAAGGCCGAGGCCCCCAAGGCGGAGCCGGCGAAGGCCGAGGCGCCGAAGGCAGGCGAGGGCGAACGCATTTTCGCTTCCCCGCTGGCCCGCCGCGTCGCCAAGGAGAAGGGGCTCGACCTCAAGTCGGTCAAGGGCTCGGGGCCGAAGGGCCGCATCATCCTGCGCGACGTCGAGGCGGCCGAGGCGGCGCCGAAGCCGGCGCCCGATCAGCAGGCCGCTCCCGCCGCCGCGCCGGCACCCAAGCCGGCCGGTCCGAGCGACGAGATGACGCTGAAGCTGTTCGACCCCGACAGCTACGAGCTGATCCCGCACGATGGCATGCGCAAGACCATCGCCCGCCGGCTCACCGAGTCCAAGCAGACGGTGCCGCATTTCTACGTCACCGTCGACGTGGAGATCGACGCGCTGCTCGCCCTGCGCCAGCAGATCAACGACGCCGCGCCGGCCACCGACGGCAAGCCGGCCTACAAGGTGTCGGTCAACGACATGGTGATCAAGGCTTACGCCCTGGCGCTGAAGGCGGTGCCGGACGCCCACGTCTCCTGGACCGACGGCGGCATGCTCAAGCACAAGCACGCCGACGTCGGCGTCGCCGTGTCGATCCCCGGCGGCCTGATCACGCCGATCGTCCGGCGGGCCGAGGAGAAGACGCTGTCGGCGATTTCCAACGAGGTGAAGGATCTGGCCAAGCGCGCCAAGGACCGCAAGCTGAAGCCGGAGGAATACCAGGGCGGCACCACCTCGGTCAGCAACCTCGGCATGTTCGGCGTCAAGGACTTCGCCGCCGTCATCAACCCGCCGCACGCGACGATCCTCGCCGTCGGCGCCGGCGAGCAGCGGGCGGTGGTGAAGGGCGGCCAGCTTGCCGTGGCCACGGTGATGAGCGTCACGCTCTCCACCGACCACCGCGCCGTCGACGGCGCGCTCGGTGCCGAACTGCTCCGGGCGTTCAAGGGCTTCGTCGAGAAGCCGATGTCGATGCTGGTGTGACGGGGCTGATCCGTCGTGCGTTTCGGGAGGCGGCCGCCGGCAGGACCGGCGCCGCCTGCTTCCGGCGCGAGGCTCGGCCCGCGTCGAACCCAGGTTGAAGGCAGAGACCCATGTCCCAGTATGACATCCTGATCATCGGCTCCGGTCCCGGCGGCTATGTCGCCGCCATCCGCGCCGCCCAGCTCGGCCTCAAGGTCGGCGTCGTCGAGCGGTCCTACGTCGGCGGCATCTGCCCCAACTGGGGCTGCATTCCGGCCAAGGCGCTGCTGCGCTCCTCGGAAATCTTCCACTACATCGAGCATGCCGCCGACTACGGCCTGAAGGCCGAGAAGCCGACGGCCGACGTCGCCGCCATCGTCAAGCGGTCGCGCGGCATCGCCCAGCAGATGAGCCAGGGCGTCGGCTTCCTCCTCAAGAAGAACAAGGTCGACCTGATCTGGGGCGAGGCGACCATTGCCGCCCCCGGCAAGGTGACGGTGAAGGCCAGGGACGGCGCGCCCAAGGGCTGGCTGCCGGCCGGCGACTATCAGGCCAAGCACATCATCGTCGCCACCGGCGCCCGGCCGCGCATGCTGCCCGGCCTGGAGCCCGACAAGAAGCTGGTCTGGACCTATTTCGAATCGATGGTGCCGGAGGCGCTGCCCAAGCGGCTGCTGGTGGTCGGCTCGGGCGCCATCGGCATCGAGTTCGCCAGCTTCTACCGGGCGCTCGGCTCGGAGGTGACCGTCGTCGAGGTCATGAGCCAGGTGATGCCGGTCGAAGACCACGAGATCGCCGAGCTTGCCAAGAAGCGCTTCGAGAAGGCCGGCATGAAGATCCTCTTGGAGGCCAAGGTCGCCTCGCTGAAGAAGGGCGCCGACGAGGTGACGGCCACCGTCGAGCTGAAGGACGGATCGAAGCAGGAGATCGTCGCCGATCGCGTCATCTCGGCGGTCGGCGTGGTCGGCAACGTCGAGAACCTCGGCCTCGAGGCGCTGGGCGTCAAGATCGAGCGCGGCACCGTCGTCACCGATGGGCTCGGCCGCACCAACGTGCCGGGCATCTACGCCATCGGCGACGTCGCCGGGCCGCCGATGCTCGCCCACAAGGCCGAGCACGAGGGCACGCTGTGCGTCGAGGCGATCGCCGGCCAGCATCCCCATCCGATGGACAAGCTGCAAATCCCCGGCTGCACCTATTGCCACCCGCAGGTGGCGTCGGTCGGCCTCACCGAGAAGAAGGCCAGGGAGGCCGGCTTCGAGCTGAAGATCGGCCGCTTCCCGTTCATCGGCAACGGCAAGGCGGTGGCGCTCGGCGAGCCGGACGGCCTCGTCAAGACCATCTTCGACGCCAAGACCGGCCGCCTCATCGGCGCCCACCTGATCGGCGCCGAGGTGACGGAGATGATCCAGGGCTTCGTCGTCGCCATGCAGCTCGAAACCACCGAGGAGGAGCTGATGCACACGGTGTTCCCGCATCCGACGGTCAGCGAGACCATGCACGAGAGCGTGCTTGCCGCCTATGGCCGGGCCATCCATATTTGAGACGCCAATCGCGATTCGGCGCGGAGGCCGGCGGCGATCCCGCCGGCTTCACTGTTTCTGAAGCGCCGTTCGATCCGCCTCGATCAGATCGGCGCTCCTTGGCCTTATTTTGGAAGCATCATCTTTTCGATCGTTGTTTCACTTCGATAGCATGATGCTCTAGCGGGAGACACGCCGATGCAGGGACATGCCTTTCTGGTCTGGGGCGCCATCGGCCTGATCGCCGGCTGGCTGGCCAGTTTCGTGACGGGCGGCGGCGGGCTGATCCGCTACCTCGTCTCCGGCCTGATCGGCTCGTTCGTCGGCGGGCTGGTGCTGAATTGGACGGGCATCACGCTGTCCATCGGCAATCCCTTCCTGCACGAGGTCGTGGTTGCCACCATCGGCGCGATCATCTTCGTCTTCCTGGCCAAGCTGGTGACATGACGAGGCGATGGCCGCCAACGGCGTCTCTTTGGTCAAGGCGCCAAAAGGTTAGCATTTTCAACAGGGCTTGGCTGGGGTAAGATCGCCTTCAGCCAGGGCGGGCACACCGGCCCGCGCCCCGAGGAGGATGATGCGATGGCCGCCAAGCTCGATTTCCTCAGCCTTCTCACCGGTTGTTTCGCGACGCCGGTCGCCGAGAATCCGACGGTCGTCATGGTCGAGGCGGCCTATCGGGCGATGGGCCTCGATGCCCGCTACATCAATTGCGACGTGGCGCCGGCCGACCTCGGCGACGCCGTGCGCGGCGCCCGCGCCATGGGCTGGCGCGGCTTCAACTGCTCGCTGCCGCACAAGGTGGCGGTGATCGACTTCATCGACGAACTGGCGCCGTCGGCCGAGATCATCGGCGCCGTCAACTGCGTCATCAACGACGACGGCCGGCTGATCGGCGAGAACACCGACGGCAAGGGCTTCCTCGCCTCGCTCAGGGAGGTGGTCGACCCGAAGGGCAAGCACGTCGTGGTGCTGGGCGCAGGTGGTGCGTCGCGGGCGGTGGCCGTCGAGACGGCACTGGCCGGCGCGGCGTCGATCACCATCGTCAACCGCGACGCGGCGCGCGGCAAGGCGGTGGTTCAGCTGGTGGCCGCCAATACCGCCGCCGACACCTTGTTCGTGCCCTGGACGGGCGATTACGCCATTCCCCCGGACACCGACGTGCTGATCAACGCCACGTCGATCGGCCTGTTCCCGGGCGTCGACGACCGGCCGGCCGTCGATTTCGCCTCAATCCGGCCGGGGATGGTGGTGGCCGACGTCATCCCCAATCCGCCCCATACCGCCTTCCTGAAGGCGGCCGAGGCGCGCGGCGCCCGGACGCTCGACGGGCTCGGCATGCTGGTCAACCAGGGCGTCGTCGGCATCCGCCTGTGGACCGGCCGCGAGCCCGACGCCAAGGTGATGCGCGGCGCGCTGGAGGCGGTGTTCGCAGGGTGAATTTTCGCTGAACGTCTGCTTGCGGCTTTGCGCGGGCATACTACATTTTCCGCGACGCACCGCGGACGTTCATCCGCGCTCCGGTGACTGGGGGGAGACGCCTTTGACCACGACCGACATTGTGAAGACGCCCATGCAGTATCTCGACAAGGCGATGGGCGGGTTGCGCGACCTCGGCCTCCTGCCGACCCGGACCGAGGAGGCGCCGATCGTCGGCCTTCTTGAGAAGATCACCGACCTCGACCCCGACCGGATCGCCGTCATCACCCGCACGCTCAGCCAGATGAGCGTCTTCAACGAGGTGGTGCGCGAGCAGATCTCGGAGATGTCGATCGGCGAGCGCTATGAGAAGATCACCCAAGGCTTCAACTCGATCCGCGACGACGCCAAGGCGATGGTCGACCAGATCTCCGACGGCAAGCTCGACCTGTTCGAGCGGGCGACCAACGCCTGGATGAAGATCTCGCGCGGCGACATCGCCAGCCGCTTCGACGGCATCCGCGACACCTATATCGAGGTGGCCAAGGACACCAAGGCCAACATCGAGCGCGAGCAGGTCATCCTCGAAGCCTATCGCGACTTCCGCGGCGCCCTGAAGCAGGCCGAGGTGGCCGCCCTCGAAGTGCTGAAGGCGGCCGAGGTGAAGCTCGCCGCCGCCAAGGACGACCTCGGCGCGGCCTCGCAGGCGGTGGCCGGCTACGCCGGCACGGAGGCCGCCGAGCGGGCCAGGCTGGAGCTGATCCGCGACGAGAAGCTCCGCGTCATGCAGAACGAGGAAGGCCGCTACCAGGTGGCCAAGGACCTCGCCGACAACCTCACCATCGGCTACAACACCTCCGAGGTGATCATGGCGCGGCTGATGCAGACCACCTCCGCCAAGGAGCGCGTCTACCAGCAGTCGGTCTCCTTCTTCACCACCAACGAATCTGTTCTGACGGCGCTGAAGGCGTCGTTCACCGGCATCTTCGGCCTGCACGAATCGACGCAGACGCTGAACGCCATGAAGGACGGCGTGTCGAAGTCGCTGGAAGTGCTGGCCGACATCGGCGGCAAGGTGCAGGAGGAGGCGCTGAAGGCCGGCTACGGCCCGACGGTGCGCGCCGACGCGGTGAAGAAGCTGGTCGACAGCGTCGTCAACTACCAGGAGCGCTCGACCGAGATCATCGCCGAGATGCGGACGCTCGCCACCCGCAACTCCGAGGAGATCCGCGCCGCCGTCGAGGACGGCAAGCGGCGGATCGCCCGCCTTGCCGAGCAGGGCAACGCGCTGGTGCTGAATGGCTGACATCGCAGCGGGCGGCGGCGGCGCCGCCCCCAAGCTCGACGAACTGATGCTGGCGATGGACGTGGTCGACACGCTCCGTCACCAGGAAGGCGTGGTCGAGAAGGTGCTCGGCGAGGACAGCCGCGACGCGACGCTGAAGGAGCGCCTCCGGGCGCTCTACGAAGGGCAGGGGCTGAAGGTCTCCGACCGCATCCTCGACGACGGCATCAAGGCGCTGAAGGAAAGCCGCTTCACCTACGACCCGGCTCCGCCGTCGTTCAACCGCACCATGGCGCTCCTCTGGGTGGAGCGGGCCATGGTCGGCAAGGTGGCGGCGGCGGCGGTTCTCGCCATCGCCCTGCTCGGCGGCGTCGCCTGGTGGCGTACGGCCTCCGCCGAGCGGGCCGTCGAGACGGCGCGGATCGAGATGACCGAGACGCTGCCGGCCAGCGTCGACGCGGCGGAAAAGGCGCTCGCCGCCGAGGCGCTGACCTCCGACGCCCAGGCGGAAGCCACGGCGCGGGTGGCCGCCGCCCGCGCGGCGATCGCCGCCGGCGACGCCGGCGCGGCGCGCACGGCGGTGGCGGCGCTCGCCGATCTCCGGGCGAGGCTCGCCGAGACCTACGAGCTGCGCATCGTGTCGCGGCCGGGCGAGCGGACCGGCGTCTTCCGGGTGCCCGACGTCAACACCCAGGCCCGCAATTACTATCTGATCGTCGAGGCGGTGACGCCGTCCGGCGACGTCCTCAAGCGGCCGGTCAAGAGCGAGGAGGACGGCGCCGTCAAGACGGTCGACAAGTGGGGCGTCCGCGTGCCCAAGGCGACCTACGACAAGGTGGCCGCCGACAAGAGCGACGACGGCATCGTCGAGGACAACGTCCTCGGCGAGAAGCCGCGCGGCAGCCTGGAGCCGGTCTACGAGATGAACGTGCTGCCGGGCGCCATCACCAGCTGGTAAGCGAATTCGAGGACGCACATGATTTCCGCGCAGCAGGCGCTCAACGATATCGAACGGGCGATCCTCGGGGTCCGGCGCGACGAGGACCGCCTCGTCGCCATGCTGGGCGACACCAAGGCCGAGGGCGACCGCCTCAGGGCCGAGCAGGCCGACGCCTTCCGGGCGCTGGCCCGTCTCCGGCTCGACGCCATCGCCCGCGACGAGGTGGTGGGCGAACTCGACAGCGTCGAGCGGCGGGCCCGCGCCGCCCTCGACAAGCGCCGCGACCGGCTCGACGAACTGAAGGCCGGCCGCGAGGGCGCCTCGAACAAGCTCGCCGAGCTGGAGGACAAGCGCGCGGCGGCGGTGAAGGCGCGCGACGCGGCGATCGCCGCCGTGGAGGCGAAGACCGACGCCGTCGAGGCGCGGCTCGGGACGGAAGCCGACTGGCAGCGCCTTTCCGCCGCCGTCGAGGCGGCCGAGACCACGGCCGCCGCCGCCGAGGACAAGCGGCGGCAGGCCGAGGAGGACCGCGCCGTCAAGGGCAAGCCCTACGAGGCCGACCGGCTGTTCATGTATCTCTGGCGGCGCGGCTACGGCACCTCCGCCTACCGCGCCGGGCCGCTCGCCCGCTATCTCGACGGCAAGGTGGCGCGGCTCGCCGGCTATGAGGCGGCGCGCGTCAACTATTTCATGCTGACCGAGATTCCGCTGCGTCTCGCCGAGCATGCCGAGCGGCTGAAGGCCGATGTGGCGGCCGCCGTCGCGGCGCGTCAGGCGCACGAGCGGGCGGCGCTCGAAGCCGACGGCATCGTGCCGCTGGAGGCGGCGGTGGCCGAGGCCGACCGGGCGCTCGGCAAGGTGGAGACCGACATCGCCCGCGTCCGCTCCGACGTCGACAGCATCGACAAGGAAACAGCGGCGGCGCTCGACGACAACGGCGACCCGGCGGTGCGCGGAGCGATCGACGACCTCGCCGGCACGTTCTCCCGCGCCGACATGGTCGAGCTGATCCGCCGCGCCGAGGCGACGCCGACGCCGGAGGACGACCGCATCGTCAAGCGGCTGCGCCAGATCCAGGGCGACCTGGTGCGCGTCGATGCCCAGGCGGAGGAACTGCGCCGCACCTCGATCGACATGGCGAACAAGCGGTCGGAGCTGGAGCATTCGCGCGACACCTTCCGCGAGCGCGGCTACGACCGGCCGAACGGCAGCTTCTCCAACGGCGACACCATCGGCAACCTGATCGGCGGCATCATCTCCGGCGCCATCACGGCGGCGGTGCTGGAAGGCGCCTTCCGCGACGGCTACCGCCGCGGCGAATCCCGGCGGCGCGGCGACTTCGGCGGCGGCCCGTGGGGCGGCGGCGGCTCCTGGGGCGGCGGGGGCGGCGGCGGTTTCGGCACCGGCGGCGGTTCGGGCGGCGGCGGCTTCAGGACCGGCGGCGGCTTCTAGCTGGCATACTCTTCGGATATGTACACCTGCGCCTGTCTAGTCCTTCCAAGCCGCTTGGGTTTGGAAGGACGATATCATGGGAGTGAATAGGATGAAGTATGCGGGGTTAGTCCTATTGCTTTCGACAGTCTCTTGTGGAGCGGAAGAGGTAATGGTGTCAGGTTATGATGCCCTTGAGAAGCAAGTCCAGGGAGGTCGCATAGGAGAAGATGCGGACTAGTGGATCGAGATGAAGAATATATTTGGCGTCTGGGAAAGAACGGGCTTGATTTTTGGCTATTTGGGCGATCACGAGGAATGTGGGAAGGCGATCGCTGGCCTTCGACAAGCCAATAGTGCGCGTAAATATCGCTGTACCCCTGCAAATTGATTCCGATTTGGAAGGGGTTTCTTCGCATTGAAACTGCCTGCATGACCGGCGCGCAGGCCAGATGTGATGGGGCCGGCATGGCCGCCCCTATGTAATTTTGCTAGGAGTGGCCGGCAGGCTGCTCGTTGGGGCCGGCAAGAGGAAAGATTGGGTCGATGGTCACCATCCTGGATACCGTGAAGAATGCGCCGAAGGCGCGCCATCCCGAGAAGGTCAACCGCCCCGACAATCCGATCCAGCGCAAGCCGGAGTGGATCCGCGTCAAGGCGCCGGGCTCGCCGGTCTACAAGGAAACGCAGGGCATCGTGAAGGAGAACGGCCTCTTCACCGTCTGCGAGGAGGCCGGCTGCCCCAACATCGGCGAGTGCTGGTCGAAGAAGCACGCCACCATGATGATCATGGGCGACACCTGCACCCGCGCCTGCGCCTTCTGCAACGTCAAGACCGGCATGCCGGCGCCGCTCGACCCGGCCGAGCCGGAGAACGTCGCCCTGGCCGTCGAGAAGCTGGGGCTGCGTCACGTCGTCATCACCTCGGTCGACCGCGACGACCTGAAGGACGGCGGCGCGGAGCATTTCGCGCGGGTGATCGCCGCCATCCGCGCCCGCTCGCCGTCGACCACCATCGAGGTGCTGACGCCCGACTTCCTGAGGAAGGAGGGTGCGCTGGAGGTGGTGGTGGCGGCCAAGCCCGACGTCTTCAACCACAATCTCGAAACGGTGCCCTCCAACTATCTCACCGTCCGGCCCGGCGCCCGCTACTTCCATTCGATCCGCCTGTTGCAGCGGGTGAAGGAACTCGATCCGACCATCTTCACCAAGTCCGGCATCATGGTCGGCCTCGGCGAGGAGCGGAACGAGGTGCTGCAACTGATGGACGATCTGCGCTCGGCCGACGTCGATTTCCTGACCATCGGCCAGTATCTGCAGCCGACCTCCAAGCACCATCCGATCATCCGCTTCGTGCCGCCGGACGAGTTCAAGTCCTATGAGACCGTCGCCTACACCAAGGGCTTCCTGATGGTGTCGTCGAGCCCGCTGACCCGCTCGTCGCACCATGCCGGCGAGGACTTCGAAAAGCTCAGGGCCAACCGCGCCAGGAAGCTCGCCGAGGCGGGAAGCTGAGAGGCGGCGGCATTGCCTTTCGGCGCGAAGTCTGAAAAAGCGTGGAGAGCGGCCGCAACGCGGCCGCGCCGCCCCTTGCCTGCCAGGATGCCGTAGAGCCGATGCCGAATTTCGAGACCGTTCGCCACGTCAATCACAGCCCGGAACGCATGTTCGATCTGGTGGCCGACGTCGAGCGCTATCCCGAGTTCGTGCCGCTCTGCGAGCGGCTGGTGGTGCGGCAGCGGCGAAACGACGTCGACGGCCGCGACGTGCTGGTCGCCGACCTCACCGCCGGCTACGGGCCGGTGCGCGAGACCTTCACCTCGATGGTGACGCTCGACCGGCCGGCGCTCGTCATCAAGGTCGAGTATGTCGACGGCCCCTTCCGCTTCCTCGACAATCGCTGGACATTCGAGCGGCGCGACGACGGCGGCGCCGACGTCCATTTCTGGATCTCCTACGAGTTTCGCAGCCGGATGCTCGGCGCGCTGATGGGCTCGATGTTCGACAAGGCGTTCCGCAAGTTCTCCGAAGCCTTCGAGAGCCGCGCCGACGCACTTTACGGCAGGGGCGCCTGAATCCGGGGAGACCGACATGAGCCTTGCCGTCGACCTGCCGATCATCCTGTCCGCCGCCTTCATCGCCACCGGAAGTCCGGGGCCGGCCACGCTCGGCATCGCCTCGATGTCGATGGGCGCCGGCCGGCGGCGCGGCGTCGCCATGGCGCTGGGCGTGGCGACCGGCTCGCTCGCCTGGTCGTCGGCGGCGGCGCTCGGCCTCGGGGCGATCATGCTGGCCAACACCTGGATTCTCGAAGTCATCCGCTACGCCGGCGCCGCCTATCTCCTCTATCTCGCCCTGAGATCGGCGTGGAGCGCCCTTCGGCCGCAGGCATCGCCCCTCAAGGCGGCCGGCGATCCGACGTCGGCCGAAGCCTATCGCAACGGGCTGGTGCTGCACCTCACCAATCCCAAGGCCATCCTGTTCTTCGGCGCCCTCTATTCGATCGGCGTGCCGCCGGATGCCCCGCCGGCGACGCTGCTGGTGGTGATCGCCGCCGTCGGCTTGCAGAGCACGCTGATCTTCCTGACCTATGCCCTGGTGTTTTCATCGGGACGGGTGGCGCGCGGCTTCGCCCGCGTCCGGCGCCTCTGCGACGGGCTGCTCGCCGTCGCCTTCGGCTACGCCGGCTTCAAGGTGCTGACGGCGCATCTCCGCTGAGGCACCCGTGTGGAAATTCCACGAGGGCGGCCGTCAGACCCGACGTCTTGCGCGTCCGCTCCCGCTCCGGTTCTCGAAAGGCGGCCAGCCGCCGCATGGGCGCGAATTTCCGAGCGATCTCTGAGGGGAACGGCCTGTTCTCCTCTTCCGGACGACGGGCGCGCGACCTACATTGACGACCATGGCCGATCAGGGAGGATCAGAATGGCAGGCGTCGGCATCATCGGCACCATCATCATCGGACTGCTGGCCGGCTGGCTGGCCGAGCGTTTCACCCGCTCCGATCACGGCCTTCTCACCAACCTGATCCTCGGCGTCGTCGGCGCCGTGGTCTTCGCCTGGGTGGTCCGCCACTTCGGCTTCTTCCCCTACGGCTGGCTCGACAACCTCGCCGGCGGCACCATCGGCGCCGTCGTGCTGATCTCGCTCTATCGCCAGTTCCGGCGATAACGGCGCGACCGAAAGGCCGCGCCCCTCTGCTCCGCCTTACGGCTTGCCGATGGCGTCGAGTTCCCGGAGCGTCGCCGGATCGAGGTCGATCTCCGCCACCGCGAGGTTTTCGCGGAGGTGGGCGCGCGACGAGGTGCCGGGAATCAGCAGGATGTTGGGCGAGCGGCGGAGCAGCCAGGCCAGCGCCAGCTGCATCGGCGTGACGCCGAGCCGGGTCGCCACGGCGGCCAGCGTATCCGACTGCAAGGGCGAGAAGCCGCCGAGCGGGAAATAGGGCACGTAGGCGATGCCCTCGGCGGCCAGTTCGTCGATCAGCGCGTCGTCGTCGCGGTGGACGAGATTGTAGTGGTTCTGGACGCAGACGACGTCGACGATGCGCCGCGCCGCCTTGACCTGCGCCGAGGTCACGTGGCTGACGCCGATATGGCGGATGAGGCCCTGCCGCTGCAAGTCGGCCAGCGCCTCGATCTGCGCCTCGACCGGCCCGTCGGCCGGGCGATGCGGATCGAACATGAAGCGCATGTTCACGACGTCGAGCGCGTCGAGGCCGAGGTTGCGGAGGTTGTCCTCGACGGCGGCGCGCAGTTCGTCCGGCGCGTCGGCGCGCAGCCAGGAGCCGTCGGCGCCGCGCTTGCCGCCGACCTTGGTGACGATGGTCAGATCGGCCGGGTAGGGGTGGAGCGCCTCGCGGATGATCTCATTGGTGACGTGCGGGCCGTAGAAGTCGCTGGTGTCGATGTGGTCGACGCCGGCGGCCACCGCCTCGCGCAGCACCGCCACCGCCTCGGCCCGGTCCTTCGGCGGGCCGAACACGCCGGGGCCGGCGAGCTGCATGGCGCCATAGCCGAGCCGCTTCACGGTGCGGTCGCCGAGACGGTAGAGTCCAGCTTTTTCGATCGAGGACATGGGGCGTCTCCCTTGGGTTGTCGAAGCCCAGACATAGGCGCTGGCAGCTGTGCCGGGAACGGGCTACACTCGGCACACGCTGTACGGATCATCGAACAATGTCCATCGACTTCGGCGACATCTCGGCTTTTCTGGCGGTGGCGAGGGCAGGCGGCTTCCGCGACGCCGCCCGCGCGGCCGGCGACAGCGCCTCGCGCCTCAGCGAGGCGGTGCGGCGGCTGGAGGCGCGGCTCGGCGTGCGCCTCTTTCACCGGACGACGCGCAGCGTCGAGCTGACGGCGGTCGGCCGCGAACTTGCCGACCGGCTGCGGCCGGCCATCGCCGAGGTCGATCTGGCGCTCGACGTGGTCAACGGCTATCGCGAGCGGATCGGCGGGCCGCTCCGGCTCAACGTGCCGGTCAGCGCGGCGCGGCTGGTGCTGCCGGACATCGTGCCGGGTTTCCTCGCCGCCTATCCGGACATCCAGCTGGAGATCGTCGCCGAGGATTCGTTCGTCGATCTGGTGGCCTCGGGCTGCGACGCCGGCATCCGCTACGACGAGCGGCTGGAGCAGGACATGATCGCCGTGCCGATCGGTCCGCGGCAGCAGCGCTATGCGCTGGCCGCCGCGTCCGCCTATCTCGACCGCTGCGGCCGGCCGGCGCATCCGCGCGACCTCCTCGGCCACAACTGCCTGCGCGGCCGCTTTTCGAGCGGCGCGCTGTCGCCCTGGGAGTTCGAGAAGGACGGCGAGGCGCTGATCGTCGATCCGGTGGGGCAGCTCGTGGTCGGTCCGGGCGGCGGCGCCGACCTGCTGATCGCCGCGGCGATCGGCGGCGTCGGCATCATGGGGCTGTTCGAGGACTGGTTGAGGCCGCATTTCGACGCCGGCGCGCTAGAGCCGGTGCTGGAGCCCTGGTGGCCGCGCTTTTCCGGGCCGTTCCTTTACTATCCCGGCCGACGGCTGGTGCCGGCACCGCTCAGGGCGTTCATCGACTTCGTGAAGGCGGCCGGCGCGGATCAGGCGGTCAGGCTCCAGGCGGCGACGGCCTCCTCCAGCATGGCCAGCGCCTGAACCACCGCGGCAAGGCGCACCTCGGCGCGGCCGACATCGCCGAAGCGGCGCGCGACGTGGACGGTCGGCCGGCCGGTGACGGCGCAGGCGAAATGCACCAGGCCGACCGGCTTGTCGTCCGTGCCGCCATCGGGGCCGGCGATGCCGGTGACGGCGACGGCGAGCGCGGCGCGCGAATGGGCGAGCGCGCCCTCGGCCATGGCGCGGGCGGTGGCCTCCGATACGGCGCCGTGGGCGATCAGCGTCGCCTCGGGCACGCCCAGCATCTCCACCTTGGCGGCGTTGGAATAGGTGACGAAGCCGCGCTCCACCACCGCCGAGGAGCCGGCGATCTCGGTCAGCAGGCCGGCGATCAGGCCACCGGTGCAGCTCTCGGCGGTGGCGATGGTCAACTGCTTGGTGCGGGCTTTTTCGAGCAGAGTCGCGGCGCGCGGGTGAAGCGGCGACAGATCGGTCATGGCGTTTGTCCTTTCCCTCAGGGGGCAACGTCGGCCGGCCGGGCCGGTTCCGGGCCGCCGAGCGGCAGCCGCACCGTGGCGGTGGCGATGGCGGCGATGCCCTCGCGGCGGCCGGCAAAACCGAGGCCTTCGTTGGTGGTGGCCTTGACGCCGACCCGGTCGATGGTGATGCCGCAAGCCTCGGCGATCGCCGCCCGCATGGCCTCGCGATGCGGCCCGACCTTGGGTGCCTCGGCGATGAGCGTGACGTCGCAATGGGCGAGAATGCCGCCGCGCTCGCGGACGCGCCGCACCGCGTCTTCCAGGAACAGCCGGGAGGCGGCGCCGCGCCAGCGCTGGTCGGAGGGCGGGAAGTGCTGGCCGATGTCGCCGTCGCCGAGGGCGCCGAGGATGGCGTCGGTCAGCGCGTGCAGGGCGACGTCGGCGTCCGAGTGGCCCTTGAGGCGATGATCATGCGGGATGAACACGCCGCCGAGCGTGACGCCGTCGCCCGGCTCCAGCACGTGGACGTCGTAGCCGGTGCCGACGCGGACGTCCGGCGTGGCGAGGAAGGCTTCGGTGGAAAGGCGCTGTTCGGCCATGGCGAAATCCTCCGGCGTGGTCAGCTTGACGTTGTCGGCGCCGCCGTCGACGAGCCATACGCGGTGGCCGGCCATTTCGGCGACGGCGGCGTCGTCGGTGATGCCGGTGACGCCGCGGGCGGAGAGCGCCCGGTGGGCGGCGACGATCTCGGCATAGCGGAAGCCCTGCGGCGTGGCGGCCCGCCACAGGTTCTGGCGCGGCACCGTCTCGCCGACATAGCCGTCGTCGTCGGCCCGCTTCACCGTGTCGGTCACCGG
Organism: Pleomorphomonas koreensis DSM 23070; assembly: GCF_000425185.1. Classification (GTDB taxonomy): domain Bacteria; phylum Pseudomonadota; class Alphaproteobacteria; order Rhizobiales; family Pleomorphomonadaceae; genus Pleomorphomonas; species Pleomorphomonas koreensis. The sequence goes on along the minus strand of NZ_AULH01000008.1, from coordinate 256,746 downwards.
CACGCCGGCCAGCACCGCCACCTCCCGGCCGAGCGCGCCGATCACCCGGTCGATGGCGGCGGCGCCGATGAACGGCCGCACGGCGTCGTGGATCAGCACCAGGTCGGGGGCGTCGGCGGAAAGCGCCTCCAGGCCGGCGAGGCAGCTCGCCTGACGATCGGCGCCGCCGAAAACCGGCGGCAGCAGGCGCGGATCGTCGAGGCCGGCGATGGCAGCGGCGTAGAGGTCGCGGTCGTCGGGGTGGATCACCGCCAGCAGGCGATCGACGCCGGGATGGCCGAGAAAGGCGGCGATGGTGCGGGCGATCACCGGCCGGCCGCAGAGCGTGCGATATTGCTTGGGCGGCTCGCCGGCGGCGGCGGCGCGGGCGCCGCGTCCGGCGGCGGCCAGAATCACCGCCACCCTCGGCGGCGCGGACGGCGGGACGGGACGCGAGGTGCTGGACGGCATGGCCTTCGACTGGGCTCCGCTCGGCGGCCGGCGCACGGCCGCGTCAAAAATGTGCATTCTCGTTACGTTATCGGCTGGAGGCCCCGCAAGACGCTTGCGTCGTTTCTTTTGAAAGGCTATCAATTGCGTAATTTGTATGCAATGAAACTTCTGCACAAGGTGTAAGCATGACGGTTCGGAAGCCGGAGGACGGGACGGCGATGGCAGCGGCGACGGCGCTCCGCGTCGGTCCGCTGACGGTGGCGTCGCGGGTGTTCCTGGCGCCGATGGCCGGCATCACCGACCTGCCGTTCCGCCGCCTTGCCCGCCGCTACGGCGCCGGCCTCACCGTATCGGAGATGGTGGCGTCGGAAACGCTGCTCGACGGCGATCCGGAGACCACGGCGCGCGCCGAGGCCGACGACGACGGGCTGCACGTCGTGCAACTGGCCGGACGCGAGGCGCGCTGGATGGCCGAGGGCGCCCGGGCGGCCGAGGCCGGCGGTGCCGACATCATCGACATCAACATGGGCTGTCCGGCCAAGAAGGTGGTGTCGGGCTATTCCGGCTCGGCCCTGATGCGCGACCTCGACCACGCGCTGACGCTGATCGAGGCGGTGGTCGGCGCCGCCCGCGTGCCGGTGACGCTGAAGATGCGGCTCGGCTGGGACGATTGCTCGATCAACGCGCCGGAACTGGCCCGGCGGGCCGAGGCGGCCGGCGTCGCGCTGGTCACCGTCCACGCCCGCACGCGCAACCAGTTCTACAAGGGCACGGCCGACTGGTCGAAGGTGAGGGCGGTGCGCGAGGCCGTCGCCATTCCGCTGGTCGTCAACGGCGACGTCGTCGACGCCGCCTCGGCGCGCGAGGCCCTGCGCCAGTCGGGCGCCGACGCGGTGATGGTCGGCCGTGGCGCCTGCGGCCGGCCCTGGCTGCCGGGCCGGATCGCCGAAGCGCTCGCCACGGGCGGCGAGGTCGCGGCGCCGGCGCGGGGCGACATCCTGGGCGCGCTCAAGGCCCAATATACGCATATGCTCGCCTACTACGGCGAAGGCCTCGGCCTCCGCATGGCCCGCAAGCACCTCGGCTGGACCTTCGACGCCGTGCCGCGCCGCGACGCGGCGGCATCGGGCATCCGCCGGCGGGCGCTGACGGCCGAAACGCCGGACGCCGCCATCGAGGCCGTCGACGAATGGTTCGCGGCCGGTGAAGCGAATTTCGAGAGGATTGCCGCATGACGTCGCCATCATCCGCCGAGGGCTCGGCCGGGCGGGATCTCGAAGTGTCGATCCTCAACGCCCTGCCGCATCCGGTGATCATGCTGGACGCCGAGGGCCGGGTCTGCTCGGCCAACGACGCGGCGCAGAATTTCTTCCAGTCGAGCGCCGCCGTGCTCGGCCGCCATTCGCTGCGGCATTTCGTGCCGTTCGGCAGCCCGCTCCTCCAACTCGTCGAGCAGGTGCGCGAGCGCGGCTCGTCGGTCAACGAATACCGCGTCGATGTCGGCACGCCGCGAAACGGCGGCGAGCGCGTCGTCGATATCTACGCCGCTCCCGCCTCCGACCGTCCCGGCCACGTGGTGATCATGCTCCAGGAGCGCACCATGGCCGACAAGATGGACAAGCAGCTCACCCATCGCGGCGCCGCCCGCTCGGTGACCGGCCTCGCCGCCATGCTGGCGCACGAGATCAAGAACCCGCTCTCCGGCATCCGCGGCGCGGCGCAGCTTCTCGAACAGTCGGCCGACGACGACGACCGGGCGCTGACCCAACTGATCACCGAGGAGGCCGACCGCATCGTCAAGCTGGTCGACCGCATGGAGGTGTTCTCCGACGAGCGGCCGATCGAGCGCGAGCCGGTCAACATCCACGCCGTGCTGGAGCACGTGAAGCGCCTGGCGCTCACCGGCTTTGCCCGCGACATCCGCATCGTCGAGGAATACGACCCGTCGCTGCCGCCGGTCTATGCCAACCGCGACCAACTGGTGCAGGTGTTCCTCAACCTCGTCAAGAACGCCGCCGAGGCGCTGACCGACACGCCGGACGCCGAGATCGCCCTGACGACGGCCTTCCGGCCGGGCGTGCGGCTGTCGGTGCCGGGCACGCGCGAGCGCGTCAGCCTGCCGCTGGAATTCTGCGTCCGCGACAACGGCCCCGGCGTGCCCGAGGAGATCCAGACGCACATGTTCGATCCCTTCGTCACCACCAAGACCAACGGCAGCGGCCTCGGCCTCGCCCTGGTCGCCAAGATCGTCGGCGACCACGGCGGCGTCATCGAGTGCGAGAGCCAGCCGCGCCGCACCACCTTCCGCCTTCTCCTCCCCGCCTATGTCGACAAGATCGCCGACTGAAAGGGTCCTCTCCGATGCCAACCGGCAGCATACTCGTCGCCGACGACGATTCCGCCATCCGAACGGTGCTGAACCAGGCCCTGTCGCGGGCGGGCTACGAAGTGCGTCTCACCTCCAACGCGGCGACGCTGTGGCGCTGGGTCAGCCAGGGTGACGGCGACCTCGTCATCACCGACGTGGTGATGCCCGACGAGAACGCCTTCGACCTGCTGCCGCGTATCAAGAAGGCGCGCCCCGACCTGCCGGTGGTGGTGATGAGCGCCCAGAACACCTTCATGACGGCGATCCGCGCCTCGGAAAAGGGCGCCTACGAGTATCTGCCCAAGCCCTTCGACCTCAAGGAGCTGATCGCCATCGTCGGCCGGGCGCTGGCCGAGCCCAAGGGCCGGCAGCGGCTGGAGCCCGGCGAGGACGGCGCCGAGAACATGCCGCTGGTCGGCCGCTCGCCGGCCATGCAGGAAATCTACCGCGTGCTCGCCCGGCTGATGCAGACCGACCTGACGGTGATGATCACCGGCGAGAGCGGCACCGGCAAGGAACTGGTGGCGCGCGCCCTGCACGACTACGGCAAGCGCCGCAACGGCCCGTTCGTGCCGATCAACATGGCGGCCATCCCGCGCGACCTGATCGAGAGCGAGCTGTTCGGCCACGAGAAGGGCGCCTTCACCGGCGCCCAGGCCCGCTCGGCCGGCCGCTTCGAGCAGGCCGAGGGCGGCACCCTGTTCCTCGACGAGATCGGCGACATGCCGATGGACGCCCAGACGCGCCTCCTGCGCGTGCTCCAGCAGGGCGAATACACCACGGTCGGCGGCCGCACGCCGATCAAGACCGATGTGCGCATCGTCGCCGCCACCAACAAGGACCTGCGGCTCTTGATCAATCAGGGCCTTTTCCGCGAGGACCTGTTCTTCCGCCTCAACGTGGTACCGATCCGCCTGCCGCCGCTCCGCGAGCGCGTCGAGGACATTCCCGACCTCGTCCGCCACTTCTTCACCGTGGCCGAGAAGGAGGGGCTGCCGTCCAAGCAGATCGAGGCGGCGGCGGTCGAGCGGCTGAAGCGCTATCGCTGGCCCGGCAACATTCGCGAACTGGAGAACCTCGTCCGCCGCCTCGCCGCCCTCTATCCGCAGGACACCATCACGGTGAACCTGATCGAGGCGGAGCTGGCGACGCCGACCGTGACGCTGATCGAGGAGGAGACGCCGGCCGACGAGGACCTGTCTGAATCGGTGGAGCGCTTCCTTGCCAAGTATTTCGCCGAGTTCGGCGACAACCTGCCGCCGCCCGGCCTCTATCACCGCATCCTCAAGGAAGTGGAATATCCGCTGATCGGCGCGGCGCTGGCGGCGACGCGCGGCAACCAGATCAAGGCGGCCGAACTGCTCGGCGTCAACCGCAATACGCTGCGCAAGAAGATCCGCGACCTCGACGTGCAGGTGATCCGCAATTCGCGCTGAGCCGGCGCATGTATGAAAAAAAAGAGGCGCCGGCCGAGGTCGGCGCCTGTTCTTTTGGCTGTCGCATGACGGCCGACAATTCATTGCCGGTCATCAATGCATGAGGCCGAGGATATACCGCATCGTCCGCCTGACGATGCTGGTCCGTTCGACGGGATTTATCAGCTCCAGCTCGTAGTCATATTGACTCTGGTCTGGAAATGACCTTCTCTTCGGCTTGGGCTGCATGAACAGATGGACGTATTGATCGGGGGTCATGGCGTTTCTCCCTGGTTCGTCATCTGGATACAGCGACAAATGAATCGGTTCAATCCTCCAGGATTGCAACTTGGCGTGCAGAAATGAAAAACATCCCCTGGGATTCCTACCAAATCTTCCTGGCGGTCGCCCGGGCCGGCAGCCTCAGCGCGGCGGCCGACCGCATCGGCCTCTCAAGCGCCACCGTCGGCCGGCGGATGCTGGATCTCGAACGGCAGATGGAGTGCGCGCTGTTCGTGCGCAGCCAGTCGGGCTACTCGCTGACCGGCGGCGGGCAGGCGCTGCTCGACCATCTTGCCGGCATGGAGGCGGCCGGCCGCGAGATGGAAGTCTGGAACGCCGGTCTCTGCGGCGCGGTGCGGGTTCGCATCTGCGCCGGCTCGTGGTGCGCCCGCTTTCTCGCCCGCCATCTCGGCGAACTGGTGCGGCCGGGAGACCGGCACGGCATCGATCTCGGCATTTCCGAGGAGCGGGCCAGCCTTGCCCATCGCAGCGCCGATATCGGCATTCGCGCCTTCGAGCCGGAAGAGAGCAACCTCGCCGCCGTGCGCCTGCCGGAGGTGGCCTACGCCGTCTATGCGGCCCGCGACATGCCGCCCGGTCAGGTCGATCGCTGGATCGCCGTGACGGAGGAGGCGGCCATCTCGCGCTACCTCCGCTATCCGCACGAGCGCTGGCCGAACAACCTGATCGCCACCGTCAGCCGGGCCGAGGGGCTGAGGCATTCCATCCTGTCGGGCGCCGGCGTCGGCGCGCTGCCCTGCTTCGTCGGCGACGACGATCCGGAGCTTCGCCGGGTGGGCGAGGAGATCGCCGAACTCCGCCACCGCAGTTGGCTGGTCATGAACAACGAGGACCGCCACCGGCCGGAGATCCGGACGGTGGTCGACCGCATGCGGGCCCTGTTCCGCCGCCACGCGGCGCTGTTCGAGGGGCGGGCTGACCGGCAATCGTCCTTGCCAAACGCCGAGAGCGTGTCCACATAGGACTCCTGTTTTCGGAGAAGCCCATGAGCGAAGCCCAGAGCGACGAGCCGCCGCATTTCGACGCGGCCGTGGTGGGGGGAGGGCCGGCCGGCCTTGCCGCCGCCATTGCGCTCGGCGACGCCGGCCTGCGCGTGGCGCTGGTGGCGCCGGCGCCCGGCGTCGATGATTGGCGGACGACGGCGCTGCTCGGCGGGTCGGTCGATTTCCTCGCCCGGCACGGCATCTGGGACGGGCTGGCCGCCGTCGCCGCGCCGCTCAGGCGCATGCGCCTTGTCGATGCCACCGGCCGGCTGTTCCGGGCACCCGATGTCGCCTTCGACGCCCGCGAGATCGGCCGCGAGCTGTTCGGCTACAATGTCGCCAACGGTGCGCTGGTGGCGGCGCTGTCGAAGGGCATCGCCCAGCGCGACAATCGCATCGTCCGTTTCGAGGCGCTGTTCCAGACGCTCGACCACCGTGGAACCGGCGACATTCTTCGTCTGTCCTCCGGCGAAACGCTGTCGGCAGCGCTGGTGATCGCCGCCGACGGCCGCAAGTCCGGCGTGCGGCAGGCGGCCGGCATCGACGTGAAATCCTGGAGCTATCCGCAGGAAGCCCTGGTGCTCAGCCTCACGCACGGCGAACCGCACCGCGATGCCTCCGTCGAGTTCCATACCAAGGCCGGGCCGTTCACACTGGTGCCGCACGGCGAGCGGCGGTCGTCGCTGGTCTGGATGGACCGGCGGGAGGTGATCGAGCACATGAACGGGCTCGACGACGCGGCGCTCTCCGCCGAGATCGAGCGCCGCGCCGGCTCGGTGCTCGGCAAGATGACCATCGACAGCCCCCGCCAGCGCTGGCCGATCTCCGGCTTCCAGGCGCAGCGGCTGGCCGCCGGCCGCGTGGCGCTGGTCGGCGAGGCGGCGCACGGCATTCCGCCGATCGGCGCCCAGGGGTTCAATCTGACGCTGCGCGACGTCGAGGTGCTCAGGGAGATCGTTGCGTCCTCGGCCGAGGATGGGCGGGCCTTCGACGGCGTGGTGGCTGCCAAGCGCTACGCCCAGGCGCGGCGCTTCGACATCATCGGCCACGTGACCGGCGTCGACCTTCTCAACCGATCGCTGCTGACCGGCTTCCTGCCGGTGCAGGCCGCCCGCGCCGCCGGCCTGTGGCTCGCCCGCGACGTCGGCCCCTTCCGGCGCTTCCTGATGCGCCTCGGGCTGGGGGCGCGATAGCCGGTCCCTGAGAATCAACCGCGCTGGAAATAGGCCGTCGGCGTGACGCCCAACGTCCGTTTGAAGAGCGCGATGAAGGCGCTGACGCTGTCGTAGCCGAGATCGAGGGCGACGTTGGTCACCGCTTGCCCTTCGGCCAGCATTTCCAATGCCCGCATCAATCTCGCCCGCTGGCGCCAGGCCGTGTAGGTGAAGCCCGTTTCCAGGACGAAGCGGCGGCTCGCCGTACGCTCCGAAATGCCGGCCCAATCAGCCCATTCGCCGATGCCGCGCCGGTCGCCGGGATCGTCGAGCAGGGCGCGGGCGATCAGCGCCAGGCGCGGGTCGCGCGGCATCGGCAGCCCGAAAGGCTTGACGGGAGCGGTGCGCAGTTCATTGAGGATCACCATGGCGACGTGCCACTGCTCTTCGTCGAGGCTGTCGCCCTGCCAGTCCGAGGCGCGCATCACCGCCTCGCGCAGCAAGCCCGACGTTCTGATCGTACACGGCGAGGTCGGCAGGCTGACGCAGGCCGGTTCGGCCACGTAGCAGCTCCATGCTTCGATGGCGCCGTGCGTCCAGCCGTAATGGCGATGATGGGGCGGCAGCCAGACCGCATGGTCGGCCGGCACGATCCAGGCGCCGGCCTCCGTGCCCATGGTCAGCAGCCCCCGGCGCAGGCCGGAGAGCTGGCCGCGCGCGTGGCTGTGCGTTCCCAGTTCGCGATGCTCGGCCTGCGCCTCGTAGAGCGCGATGATGACGGGGTCGCGGGGGTTGCTGGCCGCCAACGCGAATTTCTCCTCGACCATGGCGGCTACTCGCAATTGTTTGGCGTCGATAGCTTAGCGCGGCCGCCTGCGGCCGGCTATCGTCTTTCGACAGGAGAAGCCGATGACCATGCAAAGCCCCTCTCTCGCCGAAGCCGATCTCGACCGCCTCTACGCGCCGCCCTCGGAGCATATCCAGAAGGCGGTGATGCCGGAGCTGCTGTCATTTCACGTCGCCTATCTGGAAAAGGCGACCTTCTTCTGCCTCGCCACCGGCGACAGCAGCGGGCTCGACGCCTCGCCGCGCGGCGGCCCGCCGGGCTTTGTCAACGTGCTGGACAGCAAAACGGTGGCGTTCGCCGACTGGCCGGGAAACAATCGCATCGAATCGCTGCGCAACCTCACCGAGGACGACCGGCTCGGCATGCTGTTCCTGTTTCCGGGCCTCGACGTGTTCATGCGGATCAACGGGCACGGCCGGGTCACCGAGGATCCGGCGCTTTGCGCCAGCCTGGCGGAGGGGACCAAGCAGCCGAAGACCGCCATCGTCGTGACGGTGGACGAGGTGCTGTTCCATTGCGGCAAGGCGGTCAACCGGGCACGACTGTGGGACCCGGCATCGCGCATCGACCGCAACAGCGTGCCGACGCCGGGGCAGATACTGGCGACCATGACCAAGCAGGACGCCGCCGTCGCCGAGGCGATCGACGCGCACTACGATCAGGCCGTGCGGAGCGACCTCTACGGCTGAATGTCACTCCGGCTTGGGCTGCGGCAGCACCGGCAGCGCCGGATCGCGCGGCTTGGCGCCGTCGAGGAGGTCGTTGGGATCGGCCTTCGGCGCCGGAGCGGCGGCGTCGTCGTCGTCGGCATCGGGCGGCAGGTCGACGGCGTCCGGATCCTTGGTGTCGACGTCCGCCTTGCCGGCGGCGGCCTTGGCCCGCTCGACCTTGCGCCACTTGGCGACGTTGCGGTTGTGCTCGGCGAGGCTCGCCGCGAAGATGTGGCCGCCGCTGCCGTCGGCAACGAAATAGAGGTCCTTGGTGTTGGACGGATTGGCCACCGCCTCCAGCGCGGCACGGCCGGGATTGGCGATCGGCCCCGGCGGCAGGCCGTTGACGTGATAGGTGTTGTAGGGCGTCGGCTTGTCGATGTCGGCGCGGGTGATCGGCCGGCCGAGCGTGCCGGCGCCGCCGACCAGGCCGTAGATGATGGTCGGGTCGGATTGCAGGCGCATGTTGCGCTCAAGCCGGTTGAGGAACACCGAGGCGACGTGCGGCCGCTCGTCGGCCTTGCCGGTCTCCTTCTCGACGATCGAGGCCAGCGTCACCAACTGGTGCGGCCCGTCGAAGGGCAGGTCCTTGTCGCGACCGGCCCAGATTTCTTCGAGCGCCCGGGCATGGGCGGACTTCATCTGATCGAGAATCTGGCTGCGGGCAGCGCCGCGCGTGAAGCTGTAGGTTTCGGGCAGCAGCGTGCCCTCGTCCGGCACGCCGGCCACGGCGCCGGTCAGGAACTCGTTGGCGTTCAGCCGGTCGACGATCTGCCGCGAGGTGAGACCCTCGGGGAAGGTGATCTGGTGCAGGATCGCCTTGCCCGACACCAGCATGTTCATGACGCCGCGCATGCTGATGCCGGCCGGGAAGGCGTATTCGCCGGCCTTGAGGCGGCCCTGCTGCTGGTAAGCGCGCACGCCGCCGATGAAGACGTAGTGGCCGAAGAGGTCGTAGGGGCTCTCGATCACCCCCTCGGTCTCCAGGATGTCGGCGATGCGGGCGAGGCCGGAATCGGCCGGAATGACCACCACCTTCTCGGCGGTCAGCGGGCCGGGTTTCTCGAACTCGCCCTTGCCCCAGTAGAGCAGCACGCCGGCGGCGATGACACCGAGCACCAACAGCGTCACCAGGCCGTTCATCACCACGACGATCGGGTTGCGGGCCGAGCGCGAGCGCGGCAACGGCGGCGCCTGCTCGGGCGCCAGCGCTTCGCGCGGGCTCTTGGGATTGAGCCGCGTCCTGACCTCGTCGCTGGTGTCGTTTGCGTCCTGCCTGTCGTCCATCGGCCTCTTCCTGGAGCGTCGCTTCGTCACTTCCGCCTAGAATTGTGGCAGCAGCGCGGAACGGCGGGGCTTCCAAGCAACACGGCCGTTCCGGGCTTGGCAAGCGCCGCTTTGTGATTGCCACAGCTTTCGCCGCCGAATCAAACGGCCCGCCGGACTTTGCAATCCGGCGGGCCGTCTTTTCTGTCCCAGTCTCCGACCGGCCTCAGCCCTCGAAAGCCTTGACGATCAGCGAAGCGTTGGTGCCGCCGAAACCGAAGGAGTTGGACAGCGCGTAGCGCAGCTTCTTCTCCTTGGCCTTGTGCGGCACGAGATCGATCGGCGTCTCGACGTTGGGATTGTCGAGGTTGATGGTCGGCGGCAGGATGCCGTCGCGCACGGCGAGCGTGGTGTAAATCGCCTCGATGGCGCCGGCGGCGCCGAGAAGGTGACCGGTCATCGACTTGGTCGACGACATGGCCAGCGACTTCGCCGCCTCGCCGAACAGCCGCTCGACGGCGCCGACCTCGATGCCGTCGGCCATGGTCGAGGTGCCGTGGGCGTTGATGTAGCCGATCTCGTCCGGCGAGATCTTGGCGTTGCGCAGGGCGGCCTTCATGCAGCGGAAGGCGCCGTCGCCGTCCTCGGAGGGGGCGGTGATGTGGTAGGCGTCGCCCGACATGCCGTAGCCGACGATCTCGCCGTAGATGGTGGCGCCGCGCTTCCTGGCGTGCTCCAGCTCCTCGACGACGACGATGCCGGCGCCTTCGCTCATCACGAAGCCGTCGCGGTCGCGGTCATAGGGGCGCGAGCCTTGCTCGGGACGGTCGTTGAAAGTGAAGCAAAGCGCCTTCATCGAGGCGAAGCCGGCCAGCGACAGACGGCACACCGGGCTTTCCGAGCCGCCGGCAATCATCACGTCCGCTTCGTCGTTGGCGATCAGCCGCGCCGCGTCGCCGATGGCGTGCGAGCCGGTGGAGCAGGCGGTGACGACCGAGGAGTTGGGGCCCTTGTAGCCGTGGGCGATGGAGATGTAGCCGGCGGTGAGGTTGATCAGCCGGCCGGGAATGAAGAACGGCGAGATGCGGCGCGGTCCCTTGTCGCGCAGCGTGTAGCCGGCCTCGACGATGCCGTTGAGGCCGCCGATGCCCGAGCCGACCAGCACGCCCGAGCGGGACTGATCGTCGTAGTCGGTCGGCGTCCAGCCGCTGTCCGCGACCGCCTGACGGGCCGCCTCCAGCGCGAAGATGATGAAGTCGTCGACCTTGCGCTGGTCCTTGGGGTCCATGGCGAGGTCGGGATTGAAGGTGCCGTCGCTGCCGTCGCCACGCGGAATGACGCCGGCGATCTGGCAGGCGATATCGTCGACGGGGAAGGATTCGATGCGGCGGATGCCGCTCTTGCCGGCCTTGATGGCGGCCCAGTTATGCTCGACACCGCAGCCGAGCGGCGTGACCATGCCGAGACCGGTGATGACGACTCGCCTCATTTGGACGAGAGCCTCCCTGTTGGTCGTCTCCGCCGGGTCCGTCGCCATGGGGAGGACACGCGCGAGCGGGACGCTGGAGCATCCGTTCGAAAAGCGGATGCAGGAAAACGAAGACCGGAGCAAGAATCCGAGTCGGCCTGACCGACTGTTGCTTCGGCGGGCGGAGTGAAGAGGCCGTTCAGCCGGGACCGACCGGCGCCGCCGGCCGCCAAGCCGGCAGACAGGTAACGCCCAAGCAAAGGAAGCAGTTCCTCGGAGAGGAACTGCTTCCCAGCCGGATGCGTCCGGAAATCAGCCCGTCGCCTTCTCGAGGAACTTGACGGCGTCGCCGACCGTCAGGATCGTCTCGGCGGCATCGTCGGGGATCTCGACGCCGAAGGCTTCCTCGAAGGCCATGACCAGCTCGACGGTGTCGAGGGAATCGGCACCCAGGTCTTCGATGAAGGAGGCTTCGAGAACCACCTTGTCGGCATCCACGCCGAGATGGTCGATAACGATGGTCTTCACCTTTTCAGCGACTTCGCTCATGTTCACGGATCCTTGTCAGTCCAAATCCATTGCCGAACGGGACGCCGGCCGCCCGCCGCCTGCCTCGCATCAGCGATGCCGCGACGACGAAGGCCGGCTACCGAAGGTGTCGAGCATCCCAGTGCCTGACGGCACCCCCGCAGTTGGTCCGATCGCCCGCCCCCGGGGGTAGAACAAGCCCGAAGCCCCTCGGAAATCGTGGCGATCCCAGCCTATGCTCGTGCTCACGACCTTCGCGCGGGTCCTCGAACGGTTCCCGATCAGATCGCGGGCTTGGTAACACACTTCGCCCCTGATGACTAGCGGCCCCTCGCGAAACCGCCGTTGATCGCGAATGGTTCGTTTACCATCCGCGAAACCCTGAAAACGCGGCAAAGGCCGGGGTTGCCCGGCCTTCCCGTCAGATCATCGCCATGCCGCCGTTGACGTGCAGCGTCTGGCCGGTGACGTAGGCGGCTTCGCGGCTGGCGAGGTAGACGCAGGCGGCGGCGATCTCGTCGGCGGTGCCGAGCCGGCCCATCGGCACGGCGGCCAGCGTACCTTCCTTCTGCTTGTCGTTGAGCGCGTCGGTCATCGCCGTTTCGATGAAGCCGGGCGCCACGCAGTTGGCGGTGATGCCGCGGCTCGCCACCTCGGCGGCCAGCGCCTTGGTCATGCCGATCATGCCGGCCTTGGCGGCGGCATAGTTGCCCTGGCCGGGATTGCCGGTGACGCCGACGATGGAGGTGATGCCGATGACGCGGCCGAAGCGGCGCTTCATCATGCCCTTGATCGCGGCGCGGGCCAGACGGAAGCCGGAGGTGAGGTTCACCTCGATCACCTGATCCCAGTCCTCATCCTTCATGCGCATGAACAGGCCATCGCGGGTGATGCCGGCGTTGTTGATGAGAATGTCGACCTGGCCGAGGGCGGCCTCGGCGTCGGTGAACAGACGGTCGACGTCGGCGCGGTCGGAAAGGTTGGCGGCGACGATGTGGACGCGGTCGCCGAGCTTGCCGGCCAGTGCTTCGAGCGGCGCCAGACGGGTGCCGGACAGCGCTACCCTGGCACCCTGTGCGTGCAGCGCGGTGGCGATCGCGCCGCCGATGCCGCCGGAGGCGCCGGTGACCAGTGCCGTCATTCCAGTCAAGTCGAACATGACTTCCACCCCGTTCCCAAGGCCGTCCGATCATTGCCGGTGGCTTGCTGGACGGCCTGACACCACGTCGGCCGTGCCAAGTCAAGCGCAAACGGCCGGTTTCCCCGCATTTGCCGGTGGTTACCGGTCCGGATGACGGCTTGGAGCGTCCGAAGACTGCTGACGCGGACGGACCGGGGTCCTTCTACTCTCGCCATGCCAGACAAGGAGATTCCCATGGCCGGACAGTCGCATTTCTCCACCGTGTCGATCATCGCCCTCGGCGTCGCCGATCTCGCCCACTCGCGCGCCTTCTACGAGGCGCTGGGCTTCACAGCAGGTCCCGGATCGAACGAGAACATCGTGTTCTTCCAGCTCGCCGGGCTGGTGCTGTCGATCTTTCCGCGTTTGGCCCTCGCCGAGGACGCGGAGGTGGCCGACGACGGCCACGGTTTCGACGGCGTGACCCTCGCTCACAACTATCCGTCCGAAGAGGCGGTCGACGCGGCGATGGCGGCGGCGCTCGCCGCCGGCGCGACGCTGAAGAAGACGCCGCAGAAGGTGTTCTGGGGCGGTTATTCAGGCTATTTCGCCGATCCCGACGGCCATCTCTGGGAAGTCGCCCACAATCCCTTCGTCCAGGTCGACGATCGTGGCATAGTGACGCTCTGAACTCAGGATAAGGAGAGTCACCGATGGCCATCGACGGCAAGAGCGACGACGACATCACCCGCATCCTCGAGGAGACGCGGACCATCGCCGTGGTCGGCGCCAGCCAGAACCCGGCGCGCCCCGTCTATGGCGTCATGGGCTTCCTGATCGGACGCGGCTACGAGGTCTACCCGATCAACCCCGGCCTCGCCGGCCAGGAGTTGCAGGGGCGGACGGTCTACGCCAGCCTCGCCGACGTGCCGGCCGAGATCGACATGGTCGACGTGTTCCGCAATTCCGAGGCGGCCGGCGACACCATCGACGAGGCGCTGGCGCTGCCGGTGCCGCCGAAGACCATCTGGCTGCAGCTCGGCGTCATCAACCAGGCCGGCTTCGACCGGGCCGAGGCGAAGGGCGTCCGGACGGTGATGGACCGCTGCCCGGCCATCGAGGCGCCGCGCCTCGGGGTATGAGGGACAAGGCCGGCGGCGGTCGGTCACCGGCCGTCGTCACCCCTCGAAGGCCTTTCTCAAGGCGTCGATGTCGAACTTGCGCGAGGCCAGGATGGCGGCGGTGAGGCGCGCCTTGGCGGCGGCATCGCCCGAGGCCATCCAGTCGTTGATCGCCGCCGGCGACACCTGCCAGGACAGGCCGTAGCGGTCCTTGATCCAGCCGCATACGCCGTCTTCGGGGTCAGCGGCAAGGACGGTCCAATAATAGTCGATCTCGGCCTGCGTCTCGCAGGGGATCATCAGGCTGATCGCTTCGTTGAACCTGAACGCCGGGCCGGCGCTGATCGCCATGAACGGCAGGCCGGCGAGCGTGAAGGACACGAGGTCGCAGTCGCCGGACGGCGTGCCTTCGATGCGGTCCACCGCGTCGATGTGCGAACCGGGGAACACCGAGACGTAGAATTCGGCCGCCTCGACGGCCTCCTTGTCGAACCAGAGATGCGGCGTGAGGGCGGGGGCCGTGCGGGGCTTGCCGGCGGTCGATGCGATGGTCGTCATGGCGAGGCTCCTTCTGGTCGGGAAAACAGCAGGCCGACGTAGCGGCGGAGATGATCGACGGAACTGGCGGCGATCGCCGCGTCGCCGGTCGCCTTGGCGAGGATGAACGCCCCTTGCAGCACCGCCATGGCGTGGCGGGCGAGGCTTGCGGCGGTGACGCCGCCGGCGATGCCGTGGCGGGCGATGGCGGCGTCGATGTCGGCTTCGAGCCGGGCGGCGTGGTCGAAGATGGCGGCGGCGCAGGCATCGCGGATCGCCGGATGCGTCTCGAAGGTCTCCTGCAGCAGGGTGCCGGCGACGCAGGAGAAGGCGGCGGGCTCGCCCATCAGGATCGCCTTGCGGAAATCGATGTAGCCGAGCACCCGGTCGAGCGGGTCGTCGGGCGCGTGATAGGGCGCGGCGGCGAACAGCGCGCCGGTGGTCGCCGACCAGTATTCGGCGGCGGCGACGGCCAGCGCCTCCTTGCCATCGAAATGGTGGAAGAACGAGCCCTTGGCGACCCCGGCCGCCGCGCAGAGGTCGTCGACCGTCGTGGCGGCATAGCCCTTCTTGCGCAGGATGATCATCGCCGCGTCGAGCAGCTTTCGCCGGGCGGGCGGCATGGGGGCAAGTGTGGCGGACGGTGCATTCATGAAGAGATTTGTACCGACTGGTCGGTATAAAAGCAATAATACGTATGGCGGGGGTGAGAAAAGGCGACATGGGGAGAAACAGGGCGCGGGACGTGTTGAAGAAGAGGACCGCGGAGGATGGAAGCGAGGAACGGGCGGGGCGGAGGGGGAAGCGCTGGAAGATCTGGAGACGCGGTTTCAGGTGGGCCCGCCGCTCATTGAAGAGGACCGCGGAGGGTGGAAGCGAGGAACTTGCGGGGCGGAGGGGGAAGTGCTGGAAGATATGGAGACGCGGTTTCAGGTGGGCCCGCCGCTCATTGCGGAAGGCACCTCTTCCGACCTGAGAAGGACCATCTCAGGCCGGTCCGGACACGTCCAGCTTATTGCCTGAAGACCCGGACGGTTCTCCGCCGGCGGCCGGGAAGAGAGCGGCAATCCGGCGGCTGCGCGGCTCTCTCACCGCCCCCGCCGCACCTTGCCCATCCGTTCCTTGCGCTCGCGGTCCTTGCGGGCCTTGGCGGCGCGCAGCGCGGCGCCGCGGCCGAGCGGCCGGCCGGCGCTGCCCTCCGACACCATCTCGAAGCGCAGGGCGCCGGCGAACGGCGCGGCTTCGATGAGTTTCACTTCGACGCGGTCGCCGAGCCGGTAGGTCTCGCCGCTGCGCGAGCCGATCAGCGAGTGCCGCGCCTCGTCATAGGCGAAATAATCGGCGCCGAGCGTCGAGATGGGGATGAAGCCGTCGGCGCCGGTTTCATCGAGCCGCACGAACAGGCCGGCCTTGGTGACGCCGGCGACGCGGCCGCGGAAGATGGCGCCGACGCGGTCGCTGAGCCAGCCGGCGATCAGCCGGTCGATGGTCTCGCGCTCGGCCTGCATCGCCCGCCGCTCGGCGGCCGAGATGGCCTCGGCGACGCGCGGCAGCGTTTCCTCGACGCCGTCGGGGAGGCCGCCGTCGCCGAGCCCCAGGGCGGTGATCAGGCCGCGGTGGACGACGAGGTCGGCATAGCGGCGGATCGGCGAGGTGAAGTGGGCGTATTTCCTGAGGTTGAGGCCGAAATGGCCGATGTTGACCGGCGAGTATTCGGCCTGGCTCTGCGAGCGCAGTACCACCTCGTTGACCAGATAGGCCTGCGGCGTGCCCTGCACCCGTTCGAGGATGCGGTTGAACAGCTCAGGCTCAAGGTTGCCCTGCTTGGCGATCTTCATGTCGAGCGTCGCCAGGAATTCGCGCAGGCTCTCCAGCTTGGCCAGCGACGGCTGGTCGTGGACGCGGTAAAGGAGCGGCGTCCGCCGCTTTTCCAGCGTCTCGGCGGCCGCGACGTTGGCCTGGATCATGAACTCCTCGATCAGCCGGTGGGCGGCGAGGCGTTCGGGCGTGACGATGCGGTCGACGGTGCCGTCGGGCGTCAACAGCACCTTGCGCTCGGGCAGGTCGAGGTCGAGCGGGCCGCGGGCGTCGCGGGCGGCGGCGAGGATGTCGTAGGCCGCCCAGAGCGGCTTCAGCACGCTGTTGAGAATCGGGCCGGTACGCTCGTTCGGCTGCCCGTCGATCGCCGCCTGCGCCTCGACATAGGAGAGCTTGGCCGACGAGCGCATCATGATGCGGTGGAAGGAATGGCGCTTCTTGCGGCCGTCGGCGTCGAACACCATGCGCACGGCGAGCGCCGGCCGGTCGACGCCTTCCTTCAGCGAGCAGAGGTCGTTGGAGATGCGCTCGGGCAGCATGGGGATGACGCGGTCGGGAAAGTAGACCGAGTTGCCTCGCTTCAGCGCCTCGCGGTCGAGGTCCGAGCCGGGCCGGACATAGGCGGCGACGTCGGCGATGGCGACGGTGACGACGTGGCCGCCGACGTTCTCCGGGTCGTCGTCGGGTATGGCGTGGACGGCGTCGTCGTGGTCCTTGGCGTCGGGCGGATCGATGGTGACGAGGGGAAGATCGCGCCAGTCCTCGCGGCCGGCCATCGTGGCGGCCGGCGCCGCCTCGGCCTCGCGCAGCACCGCCTCGGGGAAGATGTAGGGGATGTCGTTGGCGTGGATGGCGATCATCGACACCGCTTTCTCCGAGCGGAGATTGCCGACGACCTCGCGGACGCGGGCGCGGGCAAGGCCGAAGCGGCCGGAGCGCAGGACGTCTACGGCAACGAGATCGCCGTCCTCGGCGGTGCCGACGTCCTCGGCGGCGATGATCAGCTCTTCGGTCTGCTTCTTGGAGATCGGCAGCAGGCGGGCGCCGGCATCGGTCACCCTGAGGATGCCGAGGATGCCGGCCGGCTTCTTCTCCAGCACCTTCATGACGCGGATGCCGGCGCGGGCGAGGCCCTCGTAGCCGTCCGGCAGATCGACGACGCGGGAGAGCACCCGGTCGCCGAGGCCGGCGGCCGGGCCGTGCTCGCCGCGACGGCGGCGCACGGCGACCACCACGAAGCGCGGTCGCGGGCCGCTCTCGGCGTCCCATTCGGCCGGCTCGGCGTAGAGATCGCCGTCGCGGTCGCGGGAGACGATGTCGCAGGCCAGCACGGCCGGCAGCGCGCCCGGTTCGGCGAAGCGGCGGTGACGGCGCTCGATCAGGCCCTCGCCCTCCAGCTCCTTCAGGAGGCGCTTCAGCACGATGCGGCCCTCACCATGCACCTCGAAGGCGCGGGCGATGTCGCGCTTCGTTCCCTTGCCGGGATTCTCGGTGATGAAGCGGAGGATCGCCTCGCGGGTGGGGACGGCGGGTTCGTCGGTAGGGCGGGGCTTGCGGGCCAAGCGAGTGTTCCGTTGGGTCAGGGGTCGGGTCGACATAGACCATAGATGGAGGCGCAAGGCCAGCCCGGCAACCGAGCGGCTGCGGCGTGGCGCTTGTGAAGGGAAGGGCGCAAAAGGGGAAGGGGTCAGGCCCGGCTGGCCTTGCGGCGGCGTGGCGCCGGCGGCAGGTCGGCGCTCCAGATCACCTCGTCGCCCTCGACGATGCCGGCGGTGGCCGGCTCGGAGGCAAGGCAGACGCGGCTGCGGCCGGTCATCTTGGCCGATTCGAGCGCCGCATCGGCGGCGGCGAAGGCTTCGGCGAAGGCGGTTTCGGCCGGCGCCGTGGCAATGCCCGCCGACAGCGTCAGGCCGATCGGCTTTTCCATCGTGCCGAAATTGGTGCCCTCGAAACGGGCCAGCAGCGCCAGCACCTGCGACCGCGCCTCGACGACGGTGACGCCGGTGGCGAGCACGGTGAATTCGGTGCCGTCGGTGCGGTAGATGGTGCCGAGATTGCCGAGTTCCTCGGCGATCAGCCGGGCGGCGCGGATCAGCACCCGGTCGCCGGCAAGGTGGCCGAAGCGCTCGTTGACGGTCTTGAAGCGGTCGAGCGACAAGAGGATCAGCAGGCGGGCATTGTTCGCCCCGGCCTCATAGTCGACGGGCAGCGATGCCCGGTTCCTGAGACCGGTGAGGCTGTCGGCGAGGCCCTGTTCGGTCAGCTTGGTCTTGATGCGATGGTGGTCGAGGCGCGTGCTGCCGAGATAGATGCCGACGGGATAGGCGACCACGGCGATGACGACGGTGGTGATCGCCCAGCCGCGGATGAGCTCCACCCAGCCGCCGAAGGCCATGATCTGCAGGATGGCGTCGGCGGTCATGGCGAGCACGAAGCAGATGGCCGCGATGCGGAAAGCGAAGACCCTGACGTCACGTTCGGAGTGGACGGGCTTGTTCAAGAGCGCCCGCAGGATTTCGCCGTACATTATCGATCTTCTATCCCAGGGAAACGATGGACTGCCGTCATTGTTCAACCGTATACGCAGAACATAACGATCCAGCCAACAAGATCGATAAAATTGTTCACACTGCCGTGCGGACACGGCGCGCCACCCCCATGACGTCATTGGTGGGTCAGGCGGGATCCGCCTTGGATGCCGCGGATTTCGGCGCCTTGGCGGGCTTGCCCTTGGCCGTGGCCGACTTGGCGGCGGCAGGCTTCTTGGCCGCGGGCTTCTTGGCGGCCGCAGCCTTTGGCGCTGCCTTCTTGCCAGCCGCTTCGCCTTCGCCATCCGCCTTCTTGGCGGCTTTCGGCGCCTTGGCGGGCTTGCCCTTGGCTGGCGCCTTGGCCGCCTTGTCGGCGATCAGCGCCACCGCCTCTTCCAGCGTCACCGCCTGCGGGTCCTTGCCGCGCGGCAGGGTGGCGTAGATCTTTCCCCAGGCGACATAGGGGCCATAGCGGCCGTCGCGTACGGTGATCTCGCCGCCGCCGGCCGGATGCTCGCCGAGGCTTTTCAGCGCCGCCGGCGTGGCGCGGCCACGACCGCCGCGTTCCTTTTTCTCGGCGAGCACGGCGACGGCGCGGTTGAGACCGACGTCGAACACTTCGTCGACCGAGGAGAGGTTGGCGTAGCTGCCGTCGTGGCTGACATAGGGGCCGTAGCGACCGATGTTGGCCTCGATCGGCTTGCCGGTCTCGGGATGCGGGCCGACGGTGCGCGGCAGCGACAACAGGCGGCAGGCGCGTTCGAGATCGATGCTCTCCACGCTCCAGCCCTTGGGCAGCGAGGCGCGCTTGGGCTTGCCCTCCTCGCCGAGCTGCACATAGGGACCGAAGCGGCCGGAGCGCAGCGTCACGTCAAGGCCGGTTTCCGGGTCGGTGCCGAGCAGCTTGACGCCGTTCTCGCCCAGCGCCGCCTCGGCCTCGCCGTCGCCGTTGGTGCCGAGCTGGCGCGTGTAGCGGCATTCGGGATAGTTGGAGCAGCCGATGAACGAGCCGAAGCGGCCGAGCTTCAGCGACAGGCGGCCGTTGCCGCACAGCGGGCAGGAGCGCGGATCGGAGCCGTCGCCGCGATCGGGGAAGATGTGGGCGGCCAGATCCTCGTTGAGCGCGTCGATGACCTCGGCGACGCGCAGCTCCTTCACCTCGCCGATGCGGGTGTTGAAGTCCTTCCAGAAGCGGCGCAGCACCTCGCGCCATTCGGCTTCGCCGGCCGAGATGCGGTCGAGGTCTTCCTCGAGGCTGGCCGTGAAGTCGTATTCGACATAGCGAGTGAAGAAGCTTTCGAGGAAGGCGGTGACGATGCGGCCCTTGTCGGAGGGGACCAGCCGCTTCTTGTCGATGGTCACGTAGTCGCGGTCGCGCAGCGTGGCCAGCGTCGCGGCATAGGTGGAGGGGCGGCCGATGCCGAGTTCCTCCATCTTCTTGACCAGCGTCGCCTCGGTGTAGCGCGGCGGCGGCTCGGTGAAATGCTGCGTCGCGGCCACCGACTTGCGGGCGAGCGCGTCGCCGCTCACGAGCGGCGGCAGGCGGGCGCCGTCCTCGTCCTCCTCGTCGTCGCGGCTCTCCTGATAGAGCGCCAGGAAGCCGTCGAAGCGCAGCACCGAGCCGGTGGCCCTGAGGCCGGCGGCGGTGTCGCCGTTCCGGGCGGCGATGTCGACGGTGGTGCGCTCGAAGTCGGCGCTCTGCATCTGGCTGGCGATGGTGCGCTTCCAGATCAGTTCATAAAGACGCGCCTCGTCGGCTTCGAGATGGCGGGCGACGGCCTTCGGCAGGCGGGCGAGGTCGGTCGGGCGAATGGCCTCGTGCGCCTCCTGGGCGTTCTTGGCCTTGGTGGAATAGAGGCGCGGCTTCTCCGGCAGGTAGCGCTCGCCATATTCCTGGACAATCACCCGCCGGGCGGCGTTGACCGCCTCTGGGGCGATCTGCACGCCGTCGGTTCGCATGTAGGTGATGAGGCCGACCGTCTCGCCGCCGATGTCGGCGCCCTCGTAGAGGCGCTGGGCCACCTGCATGGTGCGCTGGGCCGAGAAGCCGAGCTTGCGCGAGGCCTCCTGCTGCAAGGTCGAGGTGGTGAAAGGCGCGAAGGGGTGGCGCTTCTGCGGCTTCTGCTCGACGTCGGTCACCGCGAAGGCGGCGCTCATCAGGAAGGCGCGGATCTCGTTGGCGGTGATGCCGTCGGCGATGTCGAGCCGGCCGACCTTCTTGCCCCGCCACTCGGAGAGGCGGGCCTCGAACTCGTCGCCGGCCGGGTTGGCGAGCCGGGCGATCACCGACCAGTATTCCTGGGGCTTGAAGGTCTCGATCTCGTTCTCGCGGTCGCAGACGAGGCGCAGCGCCACCGACTGCACGCGGCCGGCCGAACGGGCGCCCGGCAGCTTGCGCCACAGCACCGGCGACAGCGTGAAGCCGACCAGATAGTCGAGGGCGCGGCGGGCGAGATAGGCCTCGACCAGCGGCTGGTCGACGTCGCGCGGTTTGGCCATGGCGTCGAGCACGGCCTGCTTGGTGATGGCGTTGAAGACGACGCGCTGGATGGTCTTGCCCTTCAGGGCGCCGCGACGGGCGCCGAGCACCTCCAGCACGTGCCAGGAAATCGCCTCGCCCTCGCGATCGGGGTCGGTGGCCAGAATCAGCTTGTCGGCATCCTTCAGCGCGGCGGCGATGTCGGACATGCGCTTGCCGGACTTGCCGTCGATTTCCCAGGTCATGGCGAAATCGTCGTCGGGCAGTACCGAGCCGTCCTTGGCCGGCAGATCGCGGATATGGCCGTAGGACGCCAGCACCGTGTAGTCGCGGCCGAGATATTTGTTGATGGTCTTCGCCTTGGCGGGCGATTCCACGATCACGAGATTCATTGAGGTGCGCCGGACTTTTTCACGACAAAAGCTCCGCCCTCTTTAAGTGCGCCCTCCCGATTAAGCAAGAGAAGAGGCCGGAAGGGCTGGCCGGATCGGGCGCCGACCTATCGAACATGCTCTTTAAAGTTGTAATCGCGTGGAAAGCCATGGTCGCCGGAGGGGAGACGCGGGGCCGGAAACCGTTGCGCAGATTCTCCTAAAGATGGTTGCGCGACGTTATCATCAATTATATAGTGTATACACCGACAAGTTGTTGCCACTTAGTGGCGAATGAAAGAGTCGGCATGTATCCTGGGTACAATTTAGCGGAATAGAGGATGGAGCCGATCATGTTGGACGATTCTGCCGCCGGTGCCAAAACGCCGAACGAACGAGCCGAATACATCGAACGGATGTCCCATGAACTCAGCCGCTTGGCGACTGTATCCGGACTGCCGTTTCTGGCCTATATCCTGAATATGGCCGCCGAGGAGGCTTCGCACAGCAAGGTCGACGTGCGATTCGCGGCGCGTGGTCGGGCAACGGCCAGCGCCGACCTCGATATGGGACAGGTGCGTCACCAAAAGTAGTATCCATCCTGATAGGTTGTATTTTTTGCCGGCCTGGGCGTACACGCGCCTCAGCGCAGGAGTGAGACAAGCTGGTTGCCGTGTCGTTCGATACGGCCAGCGAGATCCAGCTCCAGGAGGATCACCGACACAACCGAAGATTTCAACCCGGTGTGCAGGATGACGTCGTCGACTGCAACCGGGGCCGGTCCGAGCGCCGAGATGACCAGCGCGCGACTTTCAGTGCTGACGGCGTCGAGTGCCGCTTCGCCGTCGCCGGACTCCTCGAAATCGAGACGCAACGGCGCCGCGCGATCGAGCATCGGCCTGAGCACGGCGACCACATCGGCGGCGGAGCCGGTCAGCGTCGCGCCGTCGCGGATCAGCCGGTTGGTGCCTTCGGCACGCGGGTCGAGCGGCGAACCGGGCACGGCGAACACCTCGCGGCCCTGGTCGAGGGCGAAGCGGGCGGTGTGCAGCGTGCCGGAGCGGGCGGCCGCCTCAACCACCACGACGCCGAGGCTCATGCCGGAGACGATGCGATTGCGGCGCGGGAAGTCCTTGGCGCGCGGCACCCAGCCGAAGGGCATCTCGGTGAGGATGGCGCCGCCGCGTCCGACGATCTCCTCGATCAGCGGCCGGTGTTCCTCGGGATAGACGTGGTCGATGCCGCCGGCGATCACCGCCACGGTGCCGCTGTCGAGGGCGGCGCGATGGGCGGCGCCGTCGATGCCGCGGGCGAGGCCCGACACCACCACGAAGCCGGCTTCGCCGAGGCCGCGGCCGATGCGCTCGGCCATCTTGTGGCCGACCACCGAGGCATTGCGCGAGCCGACGATCGCCACCGTCGGCCGGGCGAACAGCTCGGGCGAGCCGCCGCGCACCGCGACGAGCGGTGGCGGCGCAGCGATCTCGCGCAGGTAGGCCGGATAGCAGGGTTCGGACATGGCGACCAACTGGGCGCCGTGGGCGATCGTCCGCGCAATCTCGGTTTCCGCCTCGGTCACCGAGGGGATGGCGATGCGGCCGGACGAGCCGCCGCGCCGGGCCAGACCCGGCAGCGCGTCGAGCGCCGCGCCGGCCGAGCCGAAGTGGTTGATCAGGCTGCGGAAGGTGGCCGGACCGACGTTTTCGGAGCGAATCAGTCGCAGCCAGGAGACGCGCTGGCTGTCGGACAGCTCAACCATGCGCCGTCTCCGCCGCTCTCATGATTTGTGACCGATCCGGCCCTCGGTGCCGGCGAGCAGGCGGCGGATGTTGGCGCGATGCTTCAGCCAGACGATCACGGTGAGCCCGGCGAAGACCGCCGCCAGCAGGTTCTCGCCGAGCCCCCACAGGGCGAGCGGTACCGCCACGGTGGCGATGAGGGCGGCGAGCGACGAATAGCGACTGAAATAGGCGACGGCGATCCAGATGCCGGCGAAGATCAGCACGGCCGGCCAGAACAGGCCGAGCAGCACGCCGATGTAGGTGGCAACGCCCTTGCCGCCCTTGAAGCCGAGCCAGACCGGAAACAGATGGCCGAGAAAGGCGGCGACGCCGGCAAGGGCGTCGGCTTCCGGCGCCTGCGGCATCAGCATCCGCACGGCAAGGACGGCCGCCGTTCCCTTGAGAAGGTCGAACAGCAGCGTGGCGGCGGCAAGTTTGCGGTTGCCGGTCCGGAGCACGTTGGTGGCGCCGATGTTGCCCGAGCCGATCGACCGCACGTCGCCGAGGCCGGCGGCACGGGTCAGCAACAGGCCGAACGGGATCGAGCCGAGCACGTAGCCCAGCACGGCGGCGGCGGCGTAGGCGATCCAGGGAGCGACGGACTCGAACATGGGGCCCTCGGCAATCTTGGATAGAGGTAGCCGAATGCGGGTTGCATGTCACCCGCAAATCGGCCTTTGGTCATCACAAGCCGTTCGGGAGCATTTCCGCCGGAAGCCGGTTCACCGGACATGCTCTATCTGTTTGTTGAGACGCAATTCCGGATGCAAGACCGGTTCCCGCTGTTGCCGGACGTGCGCTAGCGCCCGAACACCAGCGCGCCGCCGACATAGGTTTGGCGGACGCGGCCAGTGAAGCGGGCGCCGTCGTAGGGCGTGTTCTTGGCTTTCGAAAGGATGTCCCTGGCGTTGAGCACCCAGGGCTCCTCGGGGTCGAAGACCACGACGTCGGCCGCCGCGCCGGCTTTCAGCGTGCCGGCGTCGAGGCGGGCGATCTCGGCCGGCCGCGTCGCCATGGCCTCGATCAGCCGCATGAGCGTCAGCGAGCCGTCGTGGACGAGGCGCAGGCCGGCGGCGAGGAAGGTTTCGAGACCGATGGCGCCGTCGGCCGCCTCGGCGAACGGCAGGCGCTTGGTCTCGACGTCCTGCGGGTCGTGGCCGGAGACGATGACGTCGATGGCGCCGGTCTTCACCCCGTCGACCAGGGTGCGGCGATCGGCGTCCGAACGCAGCGGCGGCGACAGCTTGAAGAAGGTGCGGTAGGCGCCGATGTCCATCTCGTTGAGCGTCAGGTGGGCGGCCGACACCGAAGCGGTGGCGGCGATGCCCTGATCCTTGGCCCAGGCCATCAGGTCAGGCGCTTCGGCGGCCGACAGCAGCGAGGCGTGGTAACGGCCGCCGGCCAGGCGGGCGAGGCGCAAATCGCGGGCGAGCACCGTGGTCTCGGCCTCGGCCGGGACACCGGTCAGGCCGAGGCGGGCCGCCGTCTCGGAGAGGTTCATGACGCCGGAACCCTTCAGCGTCGCGTCTTCCGGCCGGTTGCAGACGAGGGCGCCGAAATCCTTGGCGTAGGTCAGCGCCCGCCGCAGCACCTGGGCGCTGGCGATCGAGCCGCGACCGGAGGTGAAGCCGACGGCGCCGGCTTCGCCGAGCAGGCCGAACTCGGTCAGCTCCAGCCCCTCCTGTCCCTTGGTCAGCGCCGCCATGACGCGGACGCGCACCGCCGAGGTGCGGCGGGCGCGCGTTGACACGAAGTCGACCAGCGCCGGATCGTCGATGCAGGGATCGGTGTCCGGCATGGCGACGAGGGTGGTGATGCCGCCGGCGGCGGCGGCGCGGCCGGCCGAGGCGAAGGTCTCGCGGTGCTCATGGCCGGGCTCGCCGACATGGGCGCAGAGGTCGACGAGGCCGGGGGCGACGACGAGGCCGCGGCAATCGACGGTTTCGGTGCCCTCGGGCGCGCCGTTGTTGGCCGCCGACGGGCCGGCGGCGACGATGCGGCCATCCACCATCAGCACGGCGCCGGGGCCGTCGAGGCCCTGCGAGGGATCGACGACGCGGGCGTTGGTCAGCCACACGGGATGGGTCTGGGCGAGGCGGCTCATGGCGCGGCCTCGCCGCCGTTGCCGCGGGCGTTGACGACGGCGTCGAGCACCGCCATGCGGATGGCGACGCCCATCTCCACCTGCTCGCGGATCAGGCTTTGCGGGCCGTCGGCGACGGCCGGGTCGATCTCGACGCCGCGGTTCATCGGGCCGGGATGCATGACGAGAGCGTCGGGCTTGGCATAGGCGAGCTTCTCCTCGTCGAGGCCCCAGTAGTGGAAATATTCGCGCACCGACGGCACGAAGGAGCCCTGCATGCGCTCGCGCTGGAGGCGCAGCATCATGACGATGTCGGCGTCCCTCAGGCCGTCGCGCATCGAGGTGAAGGTCTCCAGTCCCATGTCGCGGAAGGCGCCGGGCACCAGCGTCGACGGACCGACGAGGCGGACGCGGGCGCCGAGGGCGGTGAGCAGCAGCACGTTGGAGCGGGCGACGCGGCTGTGGGCGACGTCGCCGCAGATGGCGACGACGAGGCCGTCGATCCGGCTCTTGTGGCGGCGGATGGTCAGCGCGTCGAGGAGGGCCTGCGTCGGATGCTCGTGGCTGCCGTCGCCGGCGTTGACGACGGAGCAGTCAACCTTCTGGGCCAGCAGGGCGACGGCACCCGAGGCGTTGTGGCGCACCACGATGACGTCGGGGTTCATGGCGTTGAGCGTCACCGCGGTGTCGATCAGCGTCTCGCCCTTCTTCACCGACGACTGGCCGACCGCCATGTTCATCACGTCGGCGCCGAGCCGTTTGCCGGCCAGTTCGAAGGACGACTGGGTGCGCGTCGAATTCTCGAAGAACAGGTTGATCTGCGTGCGGCCGAGAAGGCTGTCGCGCTTCTTGGAGGGCTGCCGGCCGAGTTCGATGTTGTCCTCGGCCCGGTCGAGGAGATCGACGATCTCCGGTGGCGAAAGCCCCTCGATCCCGAGGAGATGCGGGCGGCTGAATCCGTAGGGATTGGCGGCTCTGGTGATCATGAGCCCTTCTGATAGAGGCGTTTCTTGCGAGCGGCAAGGGAGCGGCGGGCGAGTGAACAGGAAATTGCCGTCGTCCGGCGCGGCAACGAAAAGCCCGGCCGTCGCTGGGACGGCCGGGCTCGTTGGCGCAGCGGATGGGAAGGTCAGGCGGCGTCGATCTCGGCCAGGAAACGCTCCACCTTGTGGCCGAGGTCGACCGACGATGCCTTCAGCGAGGTGACGGCGTCGAGCACCGTCCGCGCCTCGGCGCGCGTGGTGGCGGCACCGGAACTCAGCTCGACGATGGTCCGCGACAGTTCGCCGTTGCCGTGCGCCGCCTCCTGCATGTTGCGGGTGATCTCGCCGGTGGCGCCGGTCTGCTGGGTCACCGCCGAGGTGATGCTGCCGGAGACGGCGTTCACTTCCTCGATGATGTCGCCGATCTCGGCGATGGCGTTGACGGTGTTGTCGGACACCACCTTGATCTCGGCGATCTTGTGCGAGATGTCCTCGGTGGCCTTGGCCGTCTGGTTGGCGAGCGATTTCACCTCGGCGGCGACGACGGCGAAGCCCCTGCCGGCCTCGCCGGCGCGGGCCGCCTCGATCGTCGCATTGAGCGCCAGAAGATTGGTCTGCTCGGCGATGGCGGTGATCAGGCCGACCACCTGGTTGATCTGGTCGGTGGCGGCGAGCAGCCGGCCGACCGTTTCGCGCGTTTCATGCGCCGAGTCGCGCGCCTTGGCGGCCACGGCCTGCGACGTCTCGACCTGGCGGGCGATCTCGTTGGTCGAGGCCTCCAGCTCCTCGCAGGTGGCGGCGACGGACCGGACGTTGCCCGACGCCTGCTCGGCGGCCGCGGCGGCGATGCCGCTGCTGCGCTCGCTGCCCTCGGCGGTGGTCATCAGCTCGCTGGCCGACTTCTCCAGACGCTGGGCGGCATCCACCACCAGGCTGAGGGTGCCGGTGGCCTCCGAGCGGAAGCGCTGGATCAGCGCCTCGGCACGGGCGGCGCGGCATTCGCGCTCGTCGACGGCGGCGCGCTGGCTGGCCTCCAGGCGGTCGCGCTCCTCGGCGTTCTCACGGAACACGGCGACGGCGGCGGCCATCTCGCCGATCTCGTCCTTGCGGTCGAGGCAGGGGATGTCGACGCCGAGGTTGCCGCCGGCCAGCGAGCGCATGGCGGCGGTCATGGCGGTGATCGGCTGGGCGACGACGCGCTTCAGAACCAGGGCGAGGGCGAGCAGCATCAGCGCGGTTGCCGCGAGGGTGGCGATGAGGGCGGTCAGGCCGAGCCGGTCGAGGCTGGCATAGGCCATGTCGTCATCGACGGCGACGCCGACGTACCACTTGACCGGCAGCCCCTCGATCGGAACGAAGGTGGTGACGTAGTCGCGGCCGTCGAAGACGGCCTCGGCCATGGCGCCGGTGGCCGGCGTGGTCAGTCCGGCGAAGGCTTCGGACAGCGGCTTGGCGACCAGTGCAGCGTCAGGATGGACGAGAATCTTGCCCTCCGACGACACCAGGAAAGCCTGGCCGATGCCGCCGAAGTTGGCGGCCTTGATGCGCTCGATCAGCTTGTCGAGCGCGAAGTCGCCGCCGAACACGCCGATCAGCTTGCCGTCGACTTTCACCGGCACGGCGGCCGAGATCACCACCTTGTTGGTCGCCAGGTCGATATAGGGCTCGGTGAGCTGGGTGGACGCCGCCTTGGCGGTGTCGATGTACCAGGGCCGCTTGCGCGGGTCGTAGCCTTCGGGCATCTCGGCCTTGGGCGAAATGGTGAAGGTGCCGCTTTCCTCGCCGAGGTAGACCGACAGGAACTCGGCGCTCAGCGTCTTGCCGGACAACGTCGAGGCGAGCGAATCCTGGGAGGCGGCGATGGCGTCGGCGGCCTGTTCGGCCATCAGGAGATGCCCCTGGAACCAGTTGCCGGTGCCCGAGGCGACGCTGCTGCCGGTGGTCGCCAGCGTACGGGCGACGCTGTCCTCGAGGTCCTGCCGTTGCAGAAGGTAGATGGTCGTCGAGAAAAGGGCGAAGCTCGCCACCACGATCAGCGAGGCGGTGAGAATGATTCGATGCAGGAGCTTGCCGCGGGTGTTGAGGAAAACCATGTCAATCCGACTCTTGGTGAGGGGCTGTTAATAGAATTAATCGACAATCCATTTACGAAGAGTAACTTTCCGTTCTGCGTGTCCATACTTTGAGCCAATGAATATCCCGCCGCCTTCATAGGAAAAGAAAGAGATTTCAGACTAGTTTCCGCTTCTATTGATTGCGTTTATTCTCGATAGTATCTGATGGTTGCATATGCCGGTTGGATGAGCCGGATGCGGAGCAGCCATACGCAAATACTTCTGGCCCGCGTGGCCCCGGCGGGTGTAGCAGCTGAAGCTGCGACAGGTGCCGTCCGGCATCGGTCCGCGCGTCCGGGGCTAACGCCGTCCGCGACCCTTCCTGCACCGACCGGGATCGTCCATGCTTCTCCTGCCGCCGGGCGCCGTCCGCGCCCCCGTTCTCCGCTGGGCCGTGCTGCTCCTGGCATCGGCGGCATTCGGCATTTTTCTCGAACTTCTGCATCTGCCGGCGGCGCTGCTGCTCGGCCCGATGCTGGCGGCGATCCTGATGGGCGTCAACGGCCGGCCGGTGACGGTGCCGCGCTCCGGCTTCCTGGTGGCGCAGGGGGTGGTCGGCACGCTGATGGCGCGGGCGATGCCGCCCGGCGTGCTCGGCGAGATCCTTGCCGTTTGGCCGGTCATCCTGATGGGCGTCGTGTCGGTGGTGCTGACCGCCAACGTCATCGGCTACCTGATGGCCCGCTTTGGCGTGCTGCCCGGCACCACCGCCGTCTGGGGCGCCTCGCCGGGAGCGGCCACCGCCATGGTGATCATGGCCGAGGTCTACGGCGGCGACATGCGGCTCGTCGCCGTCATGCAGTATCTGAGGGTGATCATCGTCGCCACCATGGCGTCGCTGGCCGCCCGCTTCCTGCTCGACGCGACGCTGACCGGCGGCACGGCCGCCGATTGGTTCCCGCCGCTCCACGTGGCGAATTTCGCCGGCACGCTGCTGGTGATCGCCGCCGGCCTCGTGGTGTCGCGCCTCCTGCGCCTTTCCACCGGCGCCATGATCCTGCCGATGCTGTTCGCCATCGTGCTGCAAGGGGCGGGCGTCTTCACCGTCGAGCTGCCGCCGGTGCTGCTCGCCGCCTCCTACGCCGTCTGCGGCTGGGCGATCGGCTCGCGCTTCACTCGCGACATCCTCGCCTACGCGGCGCGGGCGCTGCCGACCATCCTGTGCGCCATCGTCGGGCTGGTCGCCGTCTGCGCCGTCTACGCCGGCGTGCTGGCGTCGGTGACCGGCGTCGACTTCCTCACCGCCTATCTGGCGACGTCGCCGGGCGGGGCGGATTCGGTGGCGATCATCGCCGCGTCGAGCAAGGTCGACATGTCCTTCGTCATGGCCATGCAGACCATGCGCTTCTTCCTGGTGCTGTTCACCGGGCCGGCGACGGCCCGCTTCATCGCCAGCCGCGTCAGCAGTTGACGCGTTCCTTGCGGCCGAGCACCACGGCGCGCGCCGCCGCGAGGCGGGCGATCGGCGTGCGGAAGGGCGAGCAGGACACGTAGGAAAGGCCCGCTTCCTCGCAGAAGGCGATCGACTGGGGGTCGCCGCCGTGCTCGCCGCACATGCCGAGGCCGATGTCGGGCCGCGACTTCCGCCCCCGCTCGATGGCGATGCGGATCAGCTCGCCGACGCCGTCGCGATCGATGCTGACGAAGGGATCGCGGGGAAACACCCCCTTCTGCAGATAGGTCGGCAGGAAGGAGGCGGCGTCGTCGCGGCTGATGCCGAAGGTGGTCTGGGTGAGGTCGTTGGTGCCGAAGGAGAAGAAGGCGGCCGACTGGGCGATGTCCTCGGCCATCAGCGCGGCGCGCGGCAGCTCGATCATCGTGCCGACCTGATAGGCGACCGGCTGGCCGGCCGCCTCCGATACCTCGACGGCGACGCGGGCGATGATCGCCTTGACGTAGTCGAGTTCCTGGCGGGCGGCGACCAGCGGCACCATGATCTCCGGCGTCACCGGCCGGCCGAGCTTTTCCGTCGCGGCGATGGCCGCCTCGAAGATGGCGCGCGCCTGCACCTCGGCGATCTCCGGGAAGGAGACGGCGAGGCGGCAGCCGCGATGGCCGAGCATCGGGTTGTATTCCTCGAGGTTGGCGATGCGGCGGCGCAGCACGTCGGGCGCCACGCCGGAGACCTGCGACAGCTCGGTCACCTCGCGTTCGGTGCGCGGCAGGAACTCGTGCAGCGGCGGGTCGAGCAGGCGGATGCACACCGGCCGCCCCTCCATGATCTCGAACAGCTCGGCGAAATCCTGCCGCTGCATCGGCAGGATCTTCTGGAGCGCGGCGCGGCGGCTCTCGGGCGTCTCGGCGAGGATCATCTCGCGCACGGCGGAAATGCGCGAATTCTCGAAGAACATGTGTTCGGTGCGGCAGAGGCCGATGCCCTCGGCGCCGAACTGGCGGGCGATGCGCGCCTCGGTCGGCGTCTCGGCGTTGGCGCGCACTTCCAGGCGGCGGATGGCGTCGGCCCAGGTCATGATCTCGGCGAAGGGGCCGGACAGTTCCGGCTCCTTCATCGGCACGCGGCCGGCCATGATCTGGCCCGACGAGCCGTCGATGGTGACGACGTCGCCGACCCTGAGTTCGCGCTTGCCGATGGTGACGGTGCCGGCCGCCGGATTGGCCTTCAGCGCGCTGACGCCGACCACGCAGGGCTTGCCGAGGCCGCGGGCGATGACGGCGGCGTGCGAGGTCATGCCGCCGCGCGCCGTGACGACGCCGGCCGACGCGTGCATGCCGTGCACGTCGTCCGGGCTGGTCTCGGCGCGGATGAGGATGACCTTGATGCCGCGCTGGCGGGCCTTCTCGGCCTGTTCGGCGTTGAAGGCGATCTCGCCGACGGCGGCGCCGGGCGAGGCCGGCAGGCCGGTGGCCAGCACGTCGCGCGGCGCGTCGGCCTCGATGGTCGGGTGCAACAGCTGTTCGAGCGAGGAGGGGTCGATGCGCTCGATCGCCTCCTCGCGGCTGATCAGGCCCTCGTTGGCCATGTCGACGGCGATCTTCAGCGCCGCCTCGACGGTGCGGCGGCCCGAGCGGGTCTGCAGCATCCACAGCTTGCCGCGCTCGATGGTGAATTCGAGGTCCTGGATGTCCTTGAAATGGCGTTCGAGCTTCTGGCAGTAGCCGATGAACTCGCGGTAGGTGTCGGGCATCAGCGCTTCGAGCGACGGCCGGTCGGAACGGCTGTCGAGGCGGGCCGCCTCGGTCAGGTCCTGCGGCGTGCGCAGGCCGGCCACCACCTCCTCGCCCTGGGCGTTGAGCAGGAACTCGCCGTAGAGCTGGCGCTCGCCGGTGGAGGGGTTGCGCGTGAAGGCGACGCCGGTGGCCGAGCGCTCGTCCATGTTGCCGAACACCATGGCCTGGACGTTGACGGCGGTGCCGGAACTCGCGGAAATGCCGTGCAGCTTGCGGAAGGTGGCGGCGCGCTGGTTGCTCCACGAGCCGAACACGGCGCCGATGGCGCCCCACAGCTGCTCGCGCGGGTCGAGCGGGAAGGGCTTGCCGGTCTCGTCGGCGATCAGCGCCTTGAAGCTGGCGATCACCTTGCGCCACTCGCCGGCCGACAGCTCGGTGTCGTTGAAATAGCCCTCGCGTTCCTTGAGGTCGTCGAGGATCTCCTCGAAGGCCTGCTCGTCGACGCCGAGCACCACGTCGCCGTACATCTGGACGAAGCGGCGGTAGCTGTCGAGGGCGAAGCGGGCGTCACCCGATTCTATGGCCAGCGCCTCGACGGTGACGTCGTTGAGGCCGAGGTTGAGCACGGTGTCCATCATGCCCGGCATGGCGGCAAGAGCGCCGGAACGGACCGATACGAGCAGCGGCCGGGCGGGATCGCCGAAGGTGCGGCCGGTACGCCGGCTGAGAAGTTCGAGCGCGGCGTCGACCTGCCGTTCGAGATCGAGGGGATAGCGGTGATCGTTGGCGTAGTAGTGGCGGCAGACCTCGGTGGTGATGGTGAAGCCCGGCGGCACCGGCAGCCCGAGGCTGGCCATTTCCGCCAGATTGGCGCCCTTGGTGCCGAGCAGATGGCGAAGCCTGATGCCCCCGTCCGCCGCGCCGTCGCCGAAGTTGTAGACCCAGGTCGGCATGCCGCCGCTCTCTAGATGCGTGTCGCGCGTATCCATGGACTGCCTATAACACGGAAAAACGCCGTGCGCGTCCGTTGAGACGCTCAATCGTTTCGCTGTCGCGGAGCCTCCAGTTCGAGGGCGAAGGGCGTGCCCTCGAAGGCGTCGGCGCCGCGGCCGATCGCCTCGATCGCCGAGATCATGCGGCCGTCGCGGCCGAGCAGCCGGTCGGCGATCTCGACGATGCGGCGGTTGGGCGTCGCCGATGGCGCGCGTTGCCTGAGGAGGGCGGCAAGCGCCGCCTCGTCGCGCCACGGATTGAGGGCGGCGACCAGCGTGAAGGCGGCGGCGGTGGAGCGGGAGATGCCGGCAAAGCAATGGACGACCAGCGGCGTCGTCCGGTCCCAGTCCTGCACCCAGTCCAGCATCTGAGCCACATGCGTCTCGCCGGGGGGCGTCATGCCGTCCACCGTGTCGACGATGTCGTGCATGGCGAGGAACAGGTGCCGGTCGTGGCCGATCGTCGCCGGCAGGCGCATCGGCGTGCCGGCGTTGATCAGCGTGATGACGTGGCGGGCGCCGGTCAGCGTCACCGTTTCTTCGAGCTTGGTGAGGGAGCAGACGTGGATCGCGGTCATCTCTGGCTTTCGAGCTGCTGGAAGCGGGTGAGGAAGGCCGCCTCGGCGGCGACGGTGGGCAGCGGTTGGAGGCCGAACAGCGGCCCCTTCGGCGTCTGGCGGCCGATGCCCTTCGGCACGCCGAAAATGCGCTTCGCCTCCTCGGCCGTAAAGCCGGCCAGTTCCACCGCCTCGAAATAGGCGGAGATGAGGTCGGCCCGCTTGGCGAGTTTCTTGAGGCGCTCGGTGGCGTGCTTCTCCAGGCCGAAGCGGCGGTGGATGGCGTCGCAAAGGCGCTTTTCCACCACCTTGTAGTCGCCGCCCATCACCGCCTTGAACGGCGAGATCATGTCGCCGATGACGTATTCCGGCGCGTCGTGCAGCAGCACGACGAGGCGCTGGCAAGGGGTGAGGGACGGTTCGAGCAAGCCGGCGAGGTCCTCGACGACCAGCGAGTGCTGGGCGACGGAGAAGGCGTGGTCGCCGATGGTCTGGCCGTTCCAGCGGGCGACGCGGGCGAGGCCGTGGGCGATGTCGGTGATCTCGACGTCGAGCGGCGACGGATCGAGGAGATCGAGGCGGCGCCCCGACAGCATGCGCTGCCAGGCGCGAGGCGGCGAGCCGGCTTTGTCGGCCATGAGAGTTCAGTCACCCGGTTTGGAGGCGTCCGGCCAGCCGTAGTCGGCCCAGGCGGGAAGCGCAACCGAAACCGGCCGGCCGTCCACCGTGACGGCCTCGCCCGCCGCGAGCGCCTCGCTTACCCGGTCGAGCCGCAGCACGGCGATGCCCTGCCGGCCGCTCGCCGAGCCGAGGTGGCCGGCGACCCGGCCGCCGATCAGGATCTCGGTGCCGGCCGGCGGCAGATCGGTGTCGGCCGACAGGACGACCGGCCGGCGGCGGGCGGTGCCGCGATGGCGCATCCGGCTGACAACTTCCTGGCCGACGTAGCAGCCCTTGTCGAAGTCGACGCCGTGCAGGGTGTCCATGGCGAGGTCGTGGGGGAAGACGTCATTGAGCGGCAGCTCGGTGCCGGCCTCCGGCACGCCGAGCGCCACCCGGTGCGCCTGCCAGTCGGCCTCCCGCGCATTGGTGACAATGGTTCCCTCGGGCGCGTAAAGGCGCCAGCCGAGGTCGGGGTGGCGCGGATCGGCGGCGGCGAGGCCGCCCTCCGGCCGCGGGCCGCCCCAGCCGGCGTAGACGAGGAGCGGCGACGCGGTGACCGTCACATCGGCGCGCAGCCTGAACATGGCCAGCCGCTTGGCGAGATCGGCGGCACCGGCCGCCGGAGCGTCGAGCAGAAATCCGCCATCTTCCTGCCGGACAAGCAGGAAGTCGGAAATGATCTTGCCCTGCGGCGTCAGGAGGGCGCCGAAGGCGGCCTTGCCTCCGCCGGCGGCCTCGGTCTTCTGGGTGATCATGCGGTCCAGAAAATCGGCGGCCTCTGGACCGGCGACCTCAACGAGGCTACGGCTTTCGAGGCGGCAGAGGAAGGAATCAGCCATGGTGCTTTCCCGTCGTGTCGGCGCAGGGCATACGTAGTTTCCGATTGGTATCTGCCGGGCCGGGGCGAGGCAAGCCCGCCGCATCAGAGAGCTTGCCGAGGAGGACGCGACATAGCGGAGACCGAGATCGACGAGGTGACGCCCGGCGGCCGGACGCGCTGGTGGAGGCGAGCCCTCCGCTTGGCGGCGATTTTTGTCGTCGCCGTCGTTGTCGCCGCCGCGCTGCTCGGCTGGCGTCTCACGCAAGGGCCGCTCGCCGTGCCGCTTCTGGCGGGGCGGATCGAGGCGGCCGCGGCGGATGCCCTCAGCCCCGGCGGCATGGCGCACGTCGGCTTCGTCGGCGTCGAGCTGGCCGACGACCTGCAGCCGGAGCTGGTGATCCGCGACATACGTCTCGAACGTCCCAACGACGTGGTGGTGTCGGTCAACGAGATCCGCGTCGACGCCCGCTGGCCGACGCCGGCCACCGGCGTGGTCCGCATCGACGGCCTGGTGCTCGATCACGTGCTGGTCAGCAACGTCGGGCCGGATTCGCATCCGCCGCCGCTCGACCGGGTGATCCTGAGCATAAAGAGAGCGATCGAGGCCAACGGCCTCGGCTTCTTCGAGGTGCGGTCGCTCGGCTTCGGCATCGAGTGGCCGGGCCGGCCCCGCCGCGACATTCTCACCAACGTCTCGGTGACCGGCAATGTCACCGACGGCCATACCGTCGAGATGCAGGCGATCGGCCTCGGCGCCGACGGTACTGTATCGGTGCGTCTGGCGGCCGAACTGCCGCCGCCCGGTGCGCCGATCATCGTCAACGGCGAGACGCGCGGTTTCGACCTCGCCGACCTCGCTTCGGCGGCGGGGCGCGGCGATCTCGGCCTGTCGGGCGCCGTCGGCGCCACCGGCACGGTCACCGTCGATCCGGAGAAGGGCATCACGGCGGCCGACTGGCAGGTGACGCTCGGGCCGTCGCTGCACTTCGGCGACACCGAGACGGACGCGCTGACGGCGCCGGTCCGCCTCGATTTCGACTGGAGCCCGGAGCGGCGCACGGTGTCGCTCAACCCGTCGCCGATCGTCCTCCAGAGCGGCTACCTGCTCGCCTATGGCGAGGTGGTGCCGCCGGGCGCCGGGACTCCGCTCTGGACCTTCGACGTCAAGCTCGACGGCCAGGACGTCTTGAGCGGCATCCGCACCAGCGAAGGCCGGGTCGCCGGCAGCTATGATCCGGCCGCCGAGCTGTTCGTGGTCGACGACGTCCACGTGGAGGGCGCCGGCGTCAGCTTCACGGCGGCGGCGCGCGTGTCGCACAAGGACGGCGGCGCCTTCGCCGTGCTGTCGGGCGTGTCGCCGCGCCTGCCGGTGCCCGTGCTCAAGGCGCTGTGGCCGGCCACCGTCGCCGCCGACGTGCGCGAGTGGGCCGGCGGGCACATCCAGTCCGGTCTGATCGCCAACGCCACCGTCGATCTCTCGATCAGCGGCGCGCCCCCGGCCGGCGGCAGCGCCGTCGGCGTGGCCGAGGCGGCCATCGCCTTCGACTTCTCGCAGGCGGTGTTCATGCCGTTCGACGACGCGCCGCTGATCCGCGACGCAGCGGGGCACGGCCGGCTTTCCGGCGACCGCTTCGAGGTGACCGTGGACAGCGGCTGGGTCGATCTCGGCGGCGGGCGGCGGCTCGACATGGGGAAATCCAGCTTCGTGGTGCCGGTGGTCAGCGCCAAGGTGCCGGACGGCGAAGTGGCGCTGCGCCTCTCCGGCCCGGCGGCGGCCGGCGTGGCGCTCTGGAACCGCCTAGCGCTCGGCGATGTCGGTGATTTCTCGCCCGATCCGGCCGGCGTGGCCGGCGCGGTCGATGCCGATCTCACCATCCGCCTGCCGCTCGCCGACGAGATCGCCGACAGCGGCATCGTCTACGGCGGCCGCATCAACCTGTCCGGCTTCGATCCCGGCGCACCGGTCAGCGGCCGCAGCGTCAGCCGCGGCAATCTCGCCGTCGAGATCAGCAACGGCGCGGCGCACATCAGCGGCAAGGCGCTGATCGACGGCTCGCCAGCCGACGTGTTCCTGACACGGCCGATCAGCGGCGAGGGCGAGGCGAAGTCGGTGGTCAGGCTGGAACTCGACGCCGCTGCCGCCAAGGGCTACGGCCTCGATTTCGGCGACATGCTGGACGGCACCGTCGCGGTGGAGATGACCGACACGGGCTCGTCGCGCAAGGTGTCGGTCAACCTCGCCAAAGCCGGTCTCAACCTGCCGCTGGTCGGCTTCCGCAAGCCGGCCGGCAAGCCGGGCACGCTGACCTTCGATCTCGCGTCCCGGCCGGGCGGCGGCACGGCGGTCACCAATCTCGCGCTGAGGGCGGGCGGCGCCGAGGTGGAGGGGCAGGTCAGCCTCGACGCCGACAGCGACTTCGTCGGCGCCAACCTCACCAAGTTCAACTTCTCGCCCGGCGACCGGCTATCGCTGAAGGCGTCGATGGCCGATGGCGGCCTCAAGGTGTCGGTCAGCGGTTCGCGGCTCGACGCCCGCTCGCTGGTCGGCACGCTGCTGCGCCGGACGACGGGAACCGGCCTGCCGGCTGATCAGTCGCTCGACCTCTCGGCGGCCATCGCCAACGTCACCGGCGAGGGCGGCGAGCAGCTCGACGGGCTCAATCTCTCCGCGACGGTCGGCGGCGGCCGCGTCAACCAGCTGTCGCTGACGGTGCAGACGTCGGGCGGCGGCTCGGCGTCGGCGACGCTGTCGCCGGGCGCCCGCGGTCGCGACCTCAAGGTGGAGGCCGGCGAGGTCGGCCGCCTCCTGCGCTTCCTCGGCGTCTACTCGCGCGTCTACGGCGGCCGGGCGACGCTGACCGGCGTCATCGACGATGGCGGCATCCTGACGGCCCGCATCGACGGCAGTCGCTGGAAGGTGGTGGAGGAGCCGGCGCTGGCGCAGCTCTCGACCGCCTCGCGGAGCGGCCCGACCGAGGGACTGTCGACGGCCGACATTCGCCGCCTCGTGTTCGACGTGCGCTTCGGCAACGGTCTCATGGCGATCGGCGAGGGCTTCATCCGCACCGAGACGGCCGGCCTGACCATGGCCGGCGACGTCGACTTCTCGAAGAACGTGCTGCGTCTCGCCGGCAGCTACCTGCCGGCCAGCCAGCTCGACAGCCTGCTCGCCGCCATTCCGCTGCTCGGCCAGACGCTGTTCGCCGGCGGCGGCCGCGCCGGGCTGCTCGGCGTCTCCTACCGGCTCAACGGGCCGATCGACAACCCGTCGCTGACCGTCAACCCGCTGTCGGCCATCGCGCCGGGCATCTTCCGCCGGCTGTTCGAGCTGAAATGACGACGGCCCGCCGAGGGGCGGGCCGCGCATAGTCGATATCCTTGTCCGAACCGGCTCACACCGGCTTCAGCAGCACATGCTTCTTCTTGCCGAGCGACAGCTTGATGACGCCGTCGTCGGTGAGGCTCCGGAGCGTCAGCGTCTCCTTGGGGTCGGTGACCGGGCGGTCGTTGACCCTGAGGCCGCCGCCCTGGGCCGAGCGGCGGGCGTCGCCGTTGGAGGCGGCGAGGCCGGCCTGCACGAAGGCGGCGAGCACGCCGACGCCGGCCTCGAGGTCGGCCTTCGGCACCTCGATGGTGGGGAGATCGTCCGCATGGACGCCTTCCTCGAAGGTCAGGCGCGCCGTCTCGGCGGCCGCCTCCGCCGCTTCGCGACCGTGGACGACGGTGGTCGCCTCGGTGGCCAGCACCTTCTTGGCCTCGTTGATCTCGGCACCGCCGAGCGCGCCGAGTCGGGCGATCTCGGCAAGCGGCAGGCGGGTGAAGATCTTCAGGAAGCGGACGACGTCGGCATCCTCGGTGTTGCGGAAATACTGCCAGAAGTCATAGGGGCTGAAGATGTCGCCGTTCAGCCAGACGGCGCCGTTGGCCGTCTTGCCCATCTTCTGACCCGACGAGGTGGTGAGCAGCGGCGTGGTCAGCGCGTAGAGCTGCGGGCCGCCCATGCGGTGGCTGAGGTCGACGCCGTTGACGATGTTGCCCCACTGGTCGGAGCCGCCCATCTGCAGGACGGTGCCGTAGCGGCGGTTCAGCTCGACGAAGTCGTAGCCCTGCATGATCATGTAGTTGAATTCGAGGAAGCTGAGCGACTGCTCGCGGTCGAGCCGCAGCTTGACGCTGTCGAAGGACAGCATGCGGTTGACCGAGAAGAAGCGGCCGACGTCGCGCAGGAACTCGACGTAGTTGAGCTTCATCAGCCAGTCGGCGTTGTTGACCATGATGGCGTCGGTCGGGCCGTCGCCGTAGCGCAGGATGCGGGCGTAGACCTTCTTGATGCTCTCGATGTTGGCGGCGATCTGCTCGGGCGTCAGCAGCTTGCGCTGCTCGTCGCGGAAGGAGGGATCGCCGACCATCGACGTGCCGCCGCCCATCAGGCTGATCGGCCGGTGGCCGGTCTCCTGGAGCCAGTGCAGCATGGTGACGGTGATCAGGTTGCCGATGTGGATGGAGGTGGCCGTGGCGTCATAGCCCACATAGGCGGTGATCGGACCTTTCATGCACGCCGCGTCGAGACCTTCGGGGTCCGAGATCTGGTGAATGAAGCCGCGCTCGTCGAGCGTGCGCAGGAAGTCCGACTTGAAGCCGCTCATCTGTCCTTACCTTTGGTTTGTCCGCGGAACCGAATTGACGTATCAGTCCGCTGGGCTTCCTATCAGGATCGAGCGGGGATTTCACGGGGTATGAGGTCAAAAATGTCTGGCGATTCGGCCATCTGGGCACTTGGTCTGATGAGCGGCACGTCGATGGACGGCGTCGACGCGGCACTGATCCGCACCGACGGCGAGGGGATAGCCGAGTTCGGGCCGACCCTGTTCCAGCCCTATGGCGACGAGGAGCGGTCGGTGCTGAGGGCGGCGCTGAAGGATGCGCGCGGCATGACCGGCCGCGACGACCGCTTCGGCCGGCTCGGCGAGGCGGAGACGGTGGTCACCGATGCCCATGCCCACGCCGTCGCCGTGCTGCTGATCGCCGCCGAGAAGAAGGGCATCCGGCCCGAGGCGATCGGCTTCCACGGCCAGACCGTGCACCACGCCCCCGATCGCGGCTTCACCGCCCAGATCGGCGATGCCGGCGTGCTGGCCGAACGCTTCAACCTGCCGGTAGTCTACGATTTCCGCTCGGCCGACATCCGCGAGGGCGGCCAGGGCGCGCCCCTGGTGCCGGTCTATCACCGGGCGCTGGCGCGGAAGGCCGGCCTCGCGGCGCCGGTCGCCTTCCTCAACATCGGTGGCGTCGCCAACGTGACGCTGATCGGCGAGGACGGCGAACTGACCGCCTTCGACACCGGCCCCGGCAACGCGCTGATCGACGACCTGGTATTCAACGCCACCGGCGCCCGCTTCGACGTCGACGGCGCCATCGCCGCGCGGGGACGCGTCGACGACGGCGTGCTGGCCGAGTTGATGGGCCATCCCTATTTCGAGACGCCGGCGCCGAAGTCGCTCGACCGCAACACCTTCCGCGCCGATGCGGTGGCCAGCCTGCCGTTCGCCGACCGGGTGGCGACGCTGACCGCCTTTACGGCGGAGGGCGTGGCGGCCGGTCTGCGCCTTGCCGGCGCGCCGGTGAAGACGGTGATCGTCTCCGGCGGCGGCGCCCGCAATCCCGCCATGATCGGAATGATCGCCGAGCGGGCCGGCGTCGCGGTGGTGCCGGCCGGCGAGGTCGGCTTCGACGCCGATTTCGTCGAGGCGCAAGCCTTCGCCTATCTCGCCGCCCGGCGCCTGAGAAACCTGCCGTCCACCTTCCCCACCACCACCGGCACGCCGGTGCCGGTGGTCTGCGGCGAGATCGCCTGAGGACGTCCATGCTGGCCGATGCCCTTCTGTTCGCCGCAACTCGCCTTTCCTCGCCGCATACCCGCGCCGCCGCCATCCGCGACGCCATCGGCCTCCGGTCGAGGGCGCGCCGATGCCGCGACGCCTGGGCCGGGCACGAGGCGCGGACGCGGGCGGCGATCGATCGGGCGATCGACGGCGTCGACGTGCGGCGCACGGCGGTGGTGCTCGGCTCGGGCCTGTTGCGCGACGTGCCGATCGAGCGGCTGT
Source organism: Pleomorphomonas koreensis DSM 23070 (assembly GCF_000425185.1). Lineage (GTDB taxonomy): Bacteria > Pseudomonadota > Alphaproteobacteria > Rhizobiales > Pleomorphomonadaceae > Pleomorphomonas > Pleomorphomonas koreensis. Next base: position 216,072 of record NZ_AULH01000008.1, on the reverse strand, counting down.
CCAGCATGTTCAAGAAGGTGGTGCTGGTCGACGTGTGCCACCTGCCGACGACACGGCTGACGGTGCTGCTGCGCCGCTATCCCAACGTCGCGTTCATGACGCGCGACATCTCCGGCTACGACCGGCTGGCCGAGCAGTCGCGCATCAAGCTCGCCACCGGACAGGACGACCTCGGCGTGCGCCTCGATCCGCTGGGCTTCCTCCGCAAGATCGACGAACTCGATCTGGTGATCTCGGCCAACGTGCTGTCGCAGATCGCCGTCGGCGCCGAGGCCCGGCTGCAAGCGAAGGATGGGCAGGCGCGCATCATGCCCGACGACGCGGTGGCCGAGCTGGTGGCCGGCCATCTCGACGGGCTGGCCCAGCTCCCCTGCAAGACGGTGATCGTCACCGACGTCTCCTATATCAGGCGGCGGCAGGACGGCATCATCGTCGAAAGCCATGACCTTCTCGCCGGCGTCACGCCGCCGTTCGCCTCCGATGTCTGGGACTGGACGGTGGCGCCGTTCGGCGAGGAGGCGCCCGACGAGGAGCGCATCCACCGGGTGATCGCCGCCGAGGACGTCGCCGTCGATCTGTGACTCAGAACCGCGCCTCGGCGGGCGCCACCCACCAGCCGGGATGATCGGCGGCGAGGCGGGCGCCGGCCGTCTCGGCCGCTTGCCGGTCGCCGAACAGGCCGAAGCAGGTGGCTCCCGATCCCGACATGCGGGCGAGCCGAACGTCAGGCAGCGCGGCGAGGGCGGCCAGCACGCCGCCAATTTCGGGGGCCAGCGCACGGGCCGGCGGCTCCAGGTCGTTGCGGGTTGCCGCCGCCAGGAAGGCGGCGAAGCCGGCGGCCGAGCCGATGGCGGGCAGGGCCGGAAGTGGCGGATTGTCGCGCCGTTCGAGCGCCCCGAACACGGCCGGCGTCGACAGGCCGACGCCCGGATTGACGAGCAGCAGACCGAAGGCAAGGCGCCCGCCGGCCGGTTCGATGCGCTCGCCGACGCCCGAGACGCGGGCCGGCCGGCCGGCGAGGCACATCGGCACGTCGGCGCCGAGCGACAGCGCCAGCCTGGCGAGGGCGGCATCGTCGGCGGGATGATCGTGAAGCCGGCAGAGGGCGCGCAATGTCGCCGCCGCATCGGCCGAGCCGCCACCGATGCCCGAGGCGACCGGCAGGCGCTTGACGAGGCGGACGGCGAGCGGCTCTGTTTGGCCGGTCAGCGCCCGGAAGCCGCGCACGGCCCGCAGTACCAGGTTGTCGGCGTCGGCCGCGAGGCCGGCGGCCATCGGCCCGGCGATGTCGAAGCGGTCGGCTCCGGCCGGCGCCAGCCCCACCTCGTCGCCGACGTCGGCGAAGGCGACGAGCATGTCGAGGTCGTGATAGCCGTCCGGCCGCCGGCCGGTGACGTGCAGCGCCAGGTTGATCTTGGCGCGGGCCTGTTCGACCACCGGCGTCATGCCTTCACCGCGTCTGTCAGGGAACCGGCTGGGCCTTCGGCGCCGACGCCTCGGCGGCGTCCTTGCCGGCGTTGTCCTCGACGAGGCCGTTCTCGATCTTGGCTTCGATCTTGGCGAGAGCGTCCGGCTCGGGCTTGCTGGCCTTGGCGTGGTTCCACTGGAAGCGCGCCTCGATGCGCCGGCCGACCTGCCAGTAGGCGTCGCCGAGATGGTCGTTGATGGTGGGATCGGACGGCATCAGGGTCACGGCCCGCTCCAGCTCGTCGACGGCCTTGTCATATTCTCCGAGCTTGTAGTGGGCCCAGCCGAGGCTGTCGACGATGAAGCCGTCGGTCGGGGCAAGGCTGACCGCCTTTTCGATCAGCGCCATGCCCTCCTTGAGGTTCATGCCCTTGTCGATCCAGGAATAGCCGAGATAGTTGAGGACCAGCGGCTGGTCGGGCTTGAGTTCCAGAGCCTTCTTGAAGTCGGCCTCGGCCTCGGGCCAGCGGTCGGTGCGCTCGTAGGTGATGCCGCGATTGTAGAACACCTGCCAGTCATCGGCCTGTGGCTTGTCGCCGATCGCCTTGATGGTGCGGGTGTAGACGTCCGCCGCCTCGGCGAACATCTTGCGCGTCCTCAGGATGTTGCCGAGGCCGTTCAGCGCCTCCTTGTCCTTGGGATTCTTGCGGATCACCCGCTTCAGCGCGGCGCGCGCCTCGTCCACCTGATCGAGCGCGTTGTAGTCGAAGGCGATCATGATGTCGGCGTTGCGCCGTAGCGGCGAGCGGGCCGAAATCCTGTCGAGGATGGCGAGGGCCTCGTCGGGGCGGTTCAGGCGCTCGAAATTCTCGGCCAGCGTGATGCGCGTCATGTCCTCTTCCGGATCGAGCGACAGCGCCATCTGCAGGAGAACCACGCCGAGGTCGTTGGCGTCCTCGCGCACGATGGCCGAGCCGAGACCGGACAGGATTTCCGCCGCTCCCTCGCCCACCGTGCGGGCGTGCGGCGCCGGGCGGCGCTTCGAGGCGATGACGGACGCCAGATCCTTCAGGAGCGGATGCCCCGGCGCCGAAGCCAGCGCCTTGTCGAGGGTGGCCTGGGCGGCGGCGGCGTCGCCGTTGCGGGCGAAGGCGCGCGTTGCCGCGTCGATCACCGCCACCGGACTGTCGTCGATGGCCAGCGCCGCCTTGAACTCGTCGGCGGCCAGTTGGTCGCGGCCGGCGACCGAGGCGATGAGGCCGGCGTGATAGTGGCGGAAGAACAGATACCACTTCTCGCCGTCGAGCTTGCCGAGACGGGCGAGGGCGTCGTCGGTGCGGCCGGCGCCCTGCTCGGCCCAGGCCGACAGGACCTCGACGGCCAGCGTCAGAAGCGGCCCGGAGCGGGCGTGCTTGAAGGACTCGATGGCGTCCGACCAGCGGCCGCTCTGGAAATCGTCGAGGCCGATGGTCAGCGAGGCGATCGGGCTGTCGGGATCGACGGCGCGCAGGCGCTCGGCGAAGGCGCGGATCTCGGTCATCTCGCCGGCGGCGATGTAGAGCGACAGCGCCCGCTCCAGCAGCAGCTTGTCCTCGGGCGCGTCGAGCAGCGCCGAGGCGAAATAGTCGGCCGAGGCGCGATAGTCGGAGATGCTGCCGGCGAAGCGGCCAGCCAGGTAGTTGCCTTCGAGCGACGAGGCGATCGGCAGGCCGGATTCCGCCTGCGGCGCCGAGGTGCCGCGCGCCGCGGCCGGTGCGACGAGCACGAGGGTTGCCAGCGCCGCTCCGAGAAGGGGTCCCATGGCGAAGCGTCGGATGGTCGGCTGGCGTAGCATCATGGGCGAACGATCCCCGTCGTCGGTTGGTGGCGGAGCAGAAAAGCCGCGCCGGCGACCATGGCACGGCCGCCGACTCCACTGAAACGGAAAATGGCGGCAAAGGCGTGGCGCATCAAGCGCGGCGTGGCGCATCGTCGCAATAAAGTCGGCCCGAAAGTCGGCCTGGGGCCGCCGCCATTGCATTCCGGTCGGCAAAGTTCGAAATGATACCGGCGAACCGCTGTGCCGACGCATCGGCTCGCCGACGACATCGCCGATATCCCGTCCATCGGATTGCCCGGGACATCGGCCTGAAGCCTCACGCAACCCGTAACGCCGGACGCCGCCGCCATGAACATGGCCTTCCTGCTGGTTCTCTTTCTCGCTCTCGGCGCCTGGCTGGTGCGCTGGCGCGGTGATCGCCTCAAGAGCGATATCGACGCCATCTCCCGCAACTATGGCCTCCTGGCCGGCCTTGGCGTCGTGGCGGCGCTGTTCCTCACCGGCCGGGTCGCCTTCGCCGCCCTCGGCGTGGCGGCGCTGATGGCGCTGTACCGGGCGGGGATGCTCAAGTCGCGGCGGATGGCGCCGGGTGGCCGGTCGGTGCTGCGCTCGCCGCTCGTCGAGGTGACGGTCGATGGCGGCGCCATCGGCGGCCGGGTATTGGGCGGCACATTGCGCGGCCGCGATCTCGGCCGGCTCGACGGCGCGGAACTGTCCCGCCTCTATGCCGAGACGGCGCGCGACGGCCGCAGCCGCGCGACGCTAGAGATTTATCTCGACCGCCGAATGCCCGGCTGGCGTGAGAACATGGAGCGTGAGGCCGCATCGCGGCGCGGTCGACCGTCGAATGCGGGCGCCATGAGCGAGCAGGAGGCGTACGAGATCCTTGGGCTTCAGCAGGGCGCCGGAGAGGCCGACATCCGGGCCGCCCACCGCCGACTGATGAAGCGGGTGCATCCCGATCAGGGCGGCTCCACTTTCCTGGCGGTACGTATCAACCAGGCCAAGGACCGGCTTCTGTCCAAACATGGCTAGCTCCCGTTACGCAAAACTATGGGTGCCGTTGTCGATCGATCGGGGATTCCCGCGCAGGGAGGAGGGCGGATACAAGCCTTCCGGGTCGGGCGCGGGGCGCTCCGACCGCCCGCGGGCGGTCAGAGCCTGATGGTGAAACAGGCGAAGTCGCTTTTCTTCAGGGCGGCGCAGGCCTTGTTGGCCGCCTTCTCGTTCTCGAAGCCGCCGAAGCGTGCCCGCACCACCGTCGAGCCGCCCTTGCTGACCGGCTCGGCGAACGGGTCGGCGGCGGCAAGCTGCGGTGCCGCCGACTTCGCCTTGTCGAGAAGGTCCATGGCGGCGGCCTTCGAGCCGACGGCGCCGATCTGGATGTACCAGCCGCTCGGACGGGCGGCGGCCGACGCCTCCGGCTGGGCGGCCGGCGCGTCGGTCATGACGTTGGCCGGCGCGGCGGAGGCCACTTCGATGCCCCGCTTGGCGGTCTTGCGCGAATGGGCGTCGACGCGGGCGACGAGGTCGGCCATCGGGTCGCCCTGCGGTGCCGGGCCGATGTCGGCGAAGGCTTCGGCGGCCGAGGAGGGCAGGCGGGCGTTGGCAAGGCTGGCCGGCAGGGTGGCCGTGGCGAGGCTGACCGGTTCGGGCGCCGGCTGGGGCGCCGGGGCGGCGGCGGCCGCCGCGACGACCACCGGCGCCGGGACATCCGGCGCGACGGGCGGCAGCGGCGCCACCGGGGCGGCGGAGGCGGTGATCATCGCCGGATCGGCGGCCGGGTCGGCACCGGCATCGGCCGCCATCGGCCGCGGCACCGGCGCCGGATGCGGCGGCAGCGTCGAGGCGGCGAGGAGGCGGGCCGGCTCGGCCGGCGCGGCGGCGCTGGCGGCGGCCACCTTCGGCGCGTTCATGGCGTCGGCGACGAGATCGTCGTCGTAGCCACGGGCGCGGGACGCCTTCGGCAGGTAGGTGTTGATCAGCTGCACCATGTGGGCGTCGCGCTGGGCGGCCGTCTTGCCGCCCATGACCACGGCGACGATCTTGCGGCCGTCGCGCTTCACCGACGTCACCAGGTTGAAGCCGGAGGCGTTGACGTAGCCGGTCTTGATGCCGTCGACGCCGTTGACGCGGCCGAGCAGGTTGTTGTGGTTGCCGATGGTGCGTCCGCGGAAGGTGTAGGAGCGGATCGAGAACAGCGGATAATACTGGGGAAAGCGCACCTGCAACGCCACGCCGAGCTTCATCATGTCACGCGCCGAGGTGTACTGGCCCGGATCGGGCAGGCCGTTGGCGTTGCGGAAGCGGGTGTTGGTCATGCCGATGGCGCGGGCGGTGCGCGTCATGCGCTCGGCGAAGGCCGGCACCGAGCCGGCGACGTTTTCGGCGATGACGGCGGCGGCATCATTTGCCGAGCGGGTGATCAGGCCCTTGATGGCATCCTCGACGGTGATGGTCTCGCCGGCCCTGAGGCCGAGCTTGGTCGGCGACTGCCGCTGGGCCAGCGCCGAGACGCGCAGCGGCGTCGACAGCTTGAAACGACCCCGGTCGAGTTCCTCGAACAGGACGTAGAGCGTCATCATCTTGGTGAGCGAGGCCGGGTAGCGCGCGGCATCGGGATTGGCCTGGTAGAGCACCTTGCCGGTGGCGGTGTCGACGACGATTGCCGCGTATTTTGAAGGGACGACCTGGCTCGGGAACTCCTTGGCCGCCAGAGCGGCGCCGGAAACGCCCGCCGCGATGATCACCGCGGCCGCCGGGGCCGCCATCCGGTGAAGAACCTTGGAAACAAAACGACGCAAACTCAACAATGGACCGCCCTCGCAACGCCAACCCGCGGGTTTCGGACCGGCCGCGCGGCCACTTCCGAAAGCCCATTCCGACCCGTTCTCCATCCCTCTGCGCCCAGCGGGCAACGGTGGCAAAATTAGCGGCAACGCGGTTACGGAAGCGTAAAGTTTGAATCGACTTTTCCGGATTTGCACCGTCCCGAAACAGGACGGCAGGTCCCGCCACACCGGGCAGAATGGGGGAGGGCCATGCGAAAAGCTGGGGTCTGCCGGTGGTCAACCGTATTGCATCGCGACTTGACCTAAGCGAAAATGCTTACCAGATATGGAAGAACAGGCGCTTGCCGCCCAATGGGGCGTCGAGTGTCGGCCTAGACTCCAGATTGGAATTGCACCCCCGTTGTCCCTGATTCAATATGGCCCCATAGCCCGCAACATTGGGGCAAGCAATCGGAGGAAGAAGGTGGTCGAGGCGGTTGAGGCTGGCGTGACGAGCGAAGCAACGGCGGGTGCCGCCGCGATCTTCCCTTGCATCCGCGCCATGGCTGGCCGACCGGCCCAAACGGGGGGGGGCGAGACGACGCGCCGGACGGTCCTGTCGGCCGACGACGATGAGGGGGACAGTGGGAATGGGTCCGGGTCGGGAACTGGGGTTGCCTCCAAGGTCCTGACCAAGACCAAACGACCGAGCATGTATCGCGTTCTGATCCTGAACGACGACTACACGCCGATGGAATTCGTGGTGCACATCCTGGAGCGGTTCTTCAACAAGGGGCGTGAAGAGGCAACCCAGATCATGTTGCACGTCCACCATCATGGGGTGGGGGAATGTGGCGTCTATACCTATGAAGTCGCCGAGACCAAGGTGACACAAGTGATGGACTTCGCGCGCCGCCATCAGCATCCGCTTCAGTGCGTCATGGAAAAAAAGTGAGGGTCCATCGTGCCATCCTTCTCGCGCAGCCTCGAAAAAGCCCTTCACCAGGCCCTCGCTCTCGCCAATGAACGCCGCCAGGAATACGCGACGCTCGAACACCTCCTCTTGTCGCTGGTCGAAGACCCCGACGCGGCCGCCGTCATGCGCGCCTGCTCGGTCGATCTCGACGTCCTGAAGCGCAATCTCGTCGAGTATATCGACACCGAGCTTGACAACCTCGTCACTGAACTCGGCGACGAGGCCAAGCCGACCGCCGGCTTCCAGCGCGTCATCCAGCGGGCGGTGATCCACGTGCAGTCGTCGGGCCGCGACGAGGTGACCGGCGCCAACGTGCTGGTCGCCATCTTCGCCGAGCGCGAGAGCCACGCCGCCTATTTCCTGCAGGAGCAGGACATGACGCGCTACGACGCGGTCAACTACATCAGCCACGGCATCGCCAAGCGCGCCGGCATGAGCGAGAGCCGGGGTCCGCGTGGCGTTGATGAGGAGGCGCCGTCGCCGGAAACGCCGCCGAGCGGCGGGCCGCAGGCCGAGAAGAAGAAGGCCGACGCGCTCGAAGCCTATTGCGTCAACCTCAACGAGAAGGCGGTGAAGGGCAAGATCGACCCGCTGATCGGCCGGGCCGACGAGATCGCCCGCACCATCCAGGTGCTGTGCCGCCGCTCCAAGAACAATCCGCTCTACGTCGGCGATCCCGGCGTCGGCAAGACGGCGATCGCCGAGGGCCTCGCCCGCCGCATCGTCGACGGCGACGTGCCGGAGGTGCTGAAGGACTCCACCATCTTCGCGCTCGACATGGGCGCGCTTCTGGCCGGCACCCGCTATCGCGGCGACTTCGAGGAGCGGCTGAAGCAGGTGGTGAAGGATATCGAGAACTATCCCGGCGCCATCATGTTCATCGACGAGATCCATACGGTGATCGGCGCCGGCGCCACCTCGGGCGGCGCGATGGACGCCTCCAACCTCCTGAAGCCGGCGCTGTCCAGCGGCACCGTCCGCTGCATCGGCTCGACCACCTACAAGGAATACCGCCAGTTCTTCGAGAAGGACCGGGCGCTGGTACGGCGTTTCCAGAAGATCGACGTCAACGAGCCGACGGTCGCCGACGCCATCGACATCCTGAAGGGCCTCAAGCCGTATTTCGAGGAGTTCCACAAGGTGCGCTACACCCAGGACGCCATCAAGGCGGCGGTGGAGCTGAGCGCCCGCTATATCAACGACCGCAAGCTGCCGGACAAGGCGATCGACGTCATCGACGAGACCGGCGCCAGCCAGATGCTGCTGCCCGAGCCCAAGCGCAAGAAGGTGATCGGCGTCAAGGAGATCGAGGCGACCATCGCCACCATGGCCCGCATCCCGCCGAAGTCGGTCTCCAAGGACGATGCTGAGGTGCTCGAAACCCTCGAGACCAACCTCAAGCGTGTGGTCTACGGCCAGGACAAGGCGATCGCCGCGCTGGCCTCGGCGATCAAGCTGGCCCGCGCCGGCCTGCGCGAGCCGGAGAAGCCGATCGGCAACTACCTGTTCTCCGGCCCGACCGGCGTCGGCAAGACCGAGGTGGCCCGCCAGCTCGCCTCGATCCTCGGCGTGCCGATCCTGCGCTTCGACATGTCGGAGTACATGGAGCGGCATACCGTCAGCCGGCTGATCGGCGCGCCTCCGGGCTATGTCGGCTTCGACCAGGGCGGCCTTTTGACCGACGGCGTCGACCAGCATCCGCATTGCGTGCTGCTGCTCGACGAGATCGAGAAGGCGCATCAGGATCTGTTCAACATCCTGTTGCAGGTGATGGACCACGGCAAGCTGACCGACCACAACGGCAAGCAGGTCGACTTCCGCAACGTCATCCTGATCATGACCACCAACGCCGGCGCTTCCGACCTCGCGCGCGAGCCGATCGGCTTTAGCCGCTCCAAGCGCGAAGGCGACGACACCGAGGCGATCAACCGGATGTTCACGCCGGAGTTCCGCAACCGTCTCGACGCGATCATCCCGTTCGGGGCGCTGCCGCCGGAGGTGGTGCGTTCGGTGGTGCAGAAGTTCGTCATGCAGCTCGAGGCGCAGCTCGCCGACCGCAACGTCACCTTCGAGCTGGACGAGGCGGCGGTCGACTGGCTGGCCACCAAGGGCTACGACGAGCGCATGGGCGCCCGGCCGCTCGGCCGCGTCATCCAGGAGCACATCAAGCGGCCGCTGGCCGATGCCGTGCTGTTCGGCGTGCTGAAGAAGGGCGGCACCGTCAAGGTGTCGGTCGAGACCAACGAGGCCGGCGAGATCGGCCTGAAGCTCGACTGCCTGCCCGACCCGGCGCTGAAGCGCAAGGTGGATGAGGTGGACGCCAAGGCCGGCGATGGGGCGGTGCCGCCGAAGCCGCGCAAGCGCAGCCCCAAGCAGAGCGCCAAGGCGGTCTGAGGCTGGGGTCTGGAAACAACGAAGAAGCGGCGCGATCCATGGGGACCGCGCCGCTTTTCTGTTTGGGGTCTACACGAGAGCCGATCGCCATGTCAGCGGGGAGGGCGATCGGCTCGCCTCTGCCGGGCGCGGCGAAGGCCGACGGCGCGATGTCAGATGCGCCCCATCAACATCAGGATGATGACGATGAGCAGGATCAGGCCCAGGCCGCCGCTGGGGAAGTACCCCCAGTTGTTGCTATACTGCCAACGTGGCAACGCCCCGATGAGAACCAGGATCAGGACGATCACCAGGATTGTTCCGAGAGTCATGGGCGGTCTCCATTAGCGAAAGGGGCGGTAAAGGCAGGGACAACCCAGCTCGATAAATCCTGCCTACCAGAGCAAATTCGCAAAGGGCCCCGGCGGTTCCATGGAGATGACCGCCGACATGCCGCCGAGGTCCCGGATGGGCAGGCAAAACGCCGGGCTGCCGGCCAGTTGCATGGTGTCGGTGCGAGGTGTTTCTTACACCAGCCACTCCCGAAGCGCCGCCTCGGGCTCCACCGTCTCGCCACCGATCGCCGGCGCGGTACCATCTCCCCACCACAGCAGGTTGATGTGCCAGCCGGGCAGCGCGACCGGCTGGGCGTCCGCATCGGCCGCCTCATGGAGCACGCCGATCATGTCGATGTCGCAGCGGGCGCCAGAGACCCATACGAGTGGCGGCACCGTCTCGGCGCCGGTCTCCGGATCGGTCGCCAGCCAGCCGGCGGCCTTGAGAGTGTCGCGGGCGGCGGCCTCGTCGGCAAAGCGCAGTCGGATGGTCCGCATGATCAGGCACTCCACGCGCGGGCCTGCGCCTGACAGCCGGCCGCCGACGGACGGTCGGGCAGGCGCCAGGCGACAAGCTCGTCGATGTCGAGGATCTGGCCGGCGGCAAGGCCGGCGACGGCGCCCAGCGCCATTATGGCGCGGGCGTATGTCGGCGCCACGGCGTCACCGATGGCGGCTTGCGTGTTGATGGCGATCCTCCGCCCCGCAGCGTCCCATCCGAAGCAGGCCGCAACAGGCCCCGGCAGCGTGCCGGCGCGGTCGCCGGTAACCGACCCCGTGCCTTGTAAGCGCACGGCGGTTGGATCATTGACCCCGGCGTTGAGATAGGGGCCGCCATTGGCGCCAAGCAAAGTCTGGCCGGCGATCGGAGCCGGCACGCTGCCGCGCCACGCCCAGGCGGTCGCCTGACCGGCGCCGGACCACAGCGGCGCCACGTCGGCCGGCCGGGTGACGGCGGCGCCCGAGGTCGGGATATAGGACGATGCGGCAGCCGACATCTCCATCTGCGGCGCGGCAATGCGGACCGTGAAATCGACGACCTCCCCATCCGCAGACGGATCGAACCGGATCACCGGCTGGACATAGGCCGTCGAGGCATTTGCGAGCGTGCGGCTATGCGAGATGCGCGTCAGGGCGGAGCCGATGCCTCGGAGAGACGCATTGCCGCCTGCGATGACGGACCCTGCCGACGAGCGCTCGGTGATGCCGATATAGACGTTGCCGGTCGTCGGCCACGCCCCGGCCACCAGCGCGATGTCCGCGGCATGCGTCCAGGTCTGGCCCTGGACGCCGGCAAGCTGCATCGACGACTCGGGGTCCATCTGTGCGGAGGCGGTCCCAGCTATGGTACCCCGCCAGCGGACGTCGATGTAGGGCTTGCCGAGCATGCTGCCGACGCCGACGATCGAGCGGGTAAGTCCGGACGCCGACGCGACCAACGACCAATTGGTCGGCGCCGACCCCGGAGTGCCAGCGCCGGCACCCACCATCGTCGAGTTGCGGATGGAGTTGGTCGCCGCACCCTCGAATCTGAGGCGCCGGCGGCCGGAGCTATAGTCGTAGGCGAGGGTGTTGGCGGCGATCTGGACGAGCGCGCCATCCTTGCCGATGACGTATTTGGCGCCGCCCTGGCGGGAGATCAGCGCGGCGTCGGCCGCCGGCTTGCCGTCGAGCATCGAGCGGCCGGAGGCCGGCGACAGAATAGCGGCCGGAGCGATGCCGTCGAGACGGTGACGGGCGGTCAGCCACCAGCTGGCTCTGGAAAGAATGGGAGCCTCGGTGAGGCGCAGTCCTGTTCCCAGCATGGCGGGCCTCACCAGACAGCGACGATGTCGGAAGCCGTGGTGCCGGTGGCCAGCACGCGGGCGACACGCACCGGCATCCAGCCGCTGGCGCCGATCAGCGTCACCGTCGAACCGCCAACCGTGACGATCGTCAGGTTGCCGGCCGTGCCGACGTAGAGCGCCCGGCTTGCGTTGGCGAGATCGGTGCTGTCGCTCGGCGTGACGGCGGCGGCCTGAGCGGCCGGGCTGCCGAGGCCGTTGGAATGTCCGGAGAAGGTGTCGGCCATGATGGTCCTCTCGCTGTTTCGGGCGCCGTTCGGGAAGACGGGCGGTCCGGCGAGAAGGATAGGCGCGGTTCGGACGACGGGGATATCCGGTGGTGCGAATTCGGCAGGATGATCGGAAGTTGCCGCCGTCACCCCTTGAGGAAGGCCGTCGCGCCTTCCTTGAACACCTTGTCGCCGGTTGCCCGCATGTGGTCGCGGTTCGGAATGTCGAGCACCTCCGCGCCGGGGATCATCGCCGCCAGCTCGGCGGCCGAGCCGGCTACGGCGTCCTTGCTGCCGACGGCGACCAGTGTCGGGACAGTGATGCGGCCGGCCTCCGCCGGATCGACGGGCCGGCCATAGCCGCGGATGCAGGCGGCGAGCGCCTCGCGATCGGATCGGGTCCGGTCGGCGAACTGCCGGTAGCCGCGGCCGACAGGATCGGCGACATCATCGATGGACGGGGCGGTGAGGGCGGCGGCGATAGGCTCCTTGTCCATCTCGCCCTTGGCCATGGCGCCGCCGATGCCGCCAAGCACCAGCCTGCTCAGCCGGTCAGAGCGGCGGACGGCGAAGTCGATGAGGATGCGGGCGCCCATCGAGTAGCCGATGGCGCTGACGCGGGCGAGGTCGAGATGGTCGATCAGCGCCTCGACGTCGCCGGCCATCTTCTCCAGCCGGTAGTCCTCGGGATCGTGGAGCTTGACCGAGCCGCCATGGCCGCGATTGTCGAGGGCGATCGTCCGGTAGCCGGCGGCCGTCAGGTGGTCGATCCAGCCGGTATCGCGCCAGTTGACGCGGGCGTTGGAGGCAAAGCCGTGGACGAGCACCACCGGCGGGCCGTTGCCTTCGTCGAGATAGGAGAAGTCGCCGTCGCGGGTCGAAAAGCTCGGCATGTCGCGTTTCCCTCGTCGGGCGGTGGTCCGTCGAAGTCCCTGGCTTTTGCCGCAAAGGGACTGTTCTTGCCGTTATGTTGCCGGTATGCTTGCCGAAGTCGCGGATTTCAACAAGGGTATCGTGCATGGCGGACGCTTTCATTCCTCATTTCGCCAATGACGCCGGCGTGGCGACCATCCGGATTGGCGCGAAGGAATTCATGTGCATCGGCGCCAGGCCGCCCTTCGACCATCCGCACATCTTCCTGGAAATGGGAGACGAGACGGAGGTCGTCTGCGCCTATTGCTCGACCGCCTATCGCTACGATCCGTCGCTGAAGGCGACCGAATCGGAACCCAAGGACGCCGCGTGGCGGCCGCAGGCGGCCTGATTCCCACGCCAAGGATGGAGCTATGCCGGATCACTTGCCGGTGGTGGTGGTCGGGGCCGGAATAGCCGGCCTCACGCTGTCCCTGTGCCTGGCGCGCGCCGGCGTGCGGGTCACGGTGATCGACCGGGCGCAGGAGCTGAGGGAAGTCGGCGCCGGCCTGCAACTGTCGCCCAACGCCTCGGCGATCCTGTTTCATCTCGGACTCGGCTCGGCGCTCGACGCGACGGGCATCCGGCCGGAGGCGATCGCCATCCGCGACGGGGCAAGCGGCCGTCTCATCCTGCGCCTGCCGCTCGGCGAGGCGATGGTCGAGCGCTACGGTGCGCCCTATATCGTCATTCACCGCGCCGATCTTCAGGGGACGCTGCTGGCCGCCGTCGAGCAGGAGCCGCGCGTCAGCCTGCATCTCGGTGTCGACATCGACAGTCTGCAGGAGGACGAGGCCGGGGTGACGGTCGCCGGCCGCGAGGCGGGCCAGCCGGTCGAATTCCGCGGCGGCGTGCTGGTGGGCGCCGACGGCGTTCGCTCCATGGTGCGCGAGAAGGTGATGGGCGGCCGCCCGGCCGTCTACACCGGCCGCACCGCCTGGCGGGCCACCTTCAAGGCCGAGGGCTTCGTCGCCCAGTCCTTCCGGCACAACGAGACCGGCCTGTGGCTCGGCCGGCATGCCCATCTCGTTCACTACGCCATCGACGCCGGTCGCGAGATCAACCTCGTCGCCGCCATCGACGATGTCTGGAACGACGACGGTTGGGACGTGCCGGGCGATCCCGAACAGATCCGGGCCGCCTTCGCGCGTTGGCCGGAACCGGTGCGCAAGCTGATCGCCATGCCGGAAAGCTGGCGGAAATGGGCGCTTTGCGAGGCGCCGCGCGACACGCCGTGGACGCGCGGCCGGGCGGTGCTGATCGGCGACGCCGTGCATGGCATGCCGCCCTTCGTGGCGCAGGGCGCCGCCATGGCCATCGAGGACGCGCGGGTACTGTCGGGCGTGCTGGCCTCCGGCACCGGCGGCGACGTCGAGGAGCGGCTCTCGGGTTTCGCCGAGGGGCGCAAGGCGCGCACCGACAAGGTGGCCGCCGCCGCCCGGCGCAACGGCCGCATCTATCATCTCGGCGGCGCGGCGGCCAAGGCGCGCAATCTCGGCATGCGGGCACTCGGCGCGGAGCGGCTGATCGCCGGCATGGACTGGATTTACGGCTGGCGTCCGCCAGAAGGCTAGCGGTTCGGTTCCGACATTGGAATGTCAGACTCGCTCCGCCAGGCTTTCGAAAGGACCGGCCATGACGCCTCCCGCTTCCGATGGTTTCGACCGCCGCCGCCTCGCCGGCCTCGCCGCCGCCATCGGCGCCATCTCGGCGGTCGGCACGTCGCTGTCGCTCGGCATGCCGCTCCTGGCGGTCATCCTGGAGCAGCGCGGCCATTCCGGCTCGGTGATCGGCCTGGTGACGGTGGCGGCCGGCGTCGCCGCCCTGCTCAGCACGCCCTTCGTGCCGGTGCTGACGCGCCGCTTCGGCGCCGCCTGGGTGTTGCTGATGGCGGTGGTGCTGGGCACGGCGACCTTCCCGCTGTTCTACCTCTTCGATTCGATCGCCGTCTGGTTCGTGCTGCGCTTCATCTTCTCGCTCTGCCTCAACACGGCGTTCATCGTCTCGGAATTCTGGATCAACGCCCTGGCGCCGGCCGCAAAACGCGGCTTCGTGATGGGCGTCTACGCCACCATCCTGTCCGTCGGCTTCGCGGCCGGGCCGGCGATTCTCAGCGTCGTCGGCTCGGAGGGCTGGCTGCCGTTCGCCATCGGCACCGGGCTGATGGCCCTCTCCATCCTGCCGATCATCGCCGGCTTCAAGGCCGATCCGCCGATGCACGAGGGGACCGGCGGCAACTTCCTGCATTTCCTCACTGTGGTGCCGCTGGCGACGCTGGCCGCCTTCACGGTCGGCGCCGTCGAATCGTCGGTGATGAGCTTCTCGCCGGTCTATGGCCTGCGGCTCGGCTACAGCGAGCAGGTGGCGGCGCTCCTGGTGATGGCGGCGGCGCTCGGCAACATCGTGGCGCAGCTGCCGCTCGGCATGCTGTCCGACCGCATGGACCGGCGGCGCCTGCTGCTCTACGTCGCGCTGGGCGGTATCGCGTCGGCCCTGGCGACGGCGGCGGTGTCGTCGGACTGGCGGCTGCTGATGCCGGTGATCGGCCTGTGGGGCGGCCTGGTATCCGGCCTCTACGCGGTGGGATTGACCCATCTCGGCGCCCGCCTGTCCGGCGCCGATCTCGCCTCGGCCAACGCCGCCTTCGTGTTCATGTACTCGGCCGGCATGCTGGTGGGGCCGGGACTTACCGGCGTCGGCATGGACGCGATGGGGCCGCAGGGGCTGGTGGTGGTGACGGTGGCGATCCTCGCCGGCTACGCGGCTTTCGCGGCCCGGCGCATCCGTGCGGTGCCGGCGCCGGATGTCGGCAAACAGCCCCTGTCGAACTGACTTGTCGTCTTGACTTTCAGGCGCTTTCGACTAGGGTGCCCGCCGAACGAAAGACGCTTCCCGCGGGAGGCGTCCAGCCGCTTTGGCTGTCCACCGTCAACAAGCATAGGGAATCGGATGCCATGGCCAAGGCAACGACCATCAAGATCCGGCTCGTCTCGACCGCCGACACCGGGTACTTCTACGTCACCAAGAAGAACTCGCGCACGATGACCGAGAAGATGACCAAGACCAAGTACGATCCGGTCGCGCGCAAGCACGTCGAGTTCAAGGAATCCAAGATCAAGTGATCCGGTTCCGGCCGGACACGCCTCAAGGCGCCCGGCCTCTACGGCTTTCCGCAGGAGGCACCCGTTTCGGGTGCCTTTTTGCGTTTCGGGCCTGAGGGCATCGCTGCCGACAGGTTCTGACGCAGCACGGTTTACAGTCCGCCTCCCACTCCGGAGACTCCTGCCGATGACCGCCGATCGTCCCGCCTTCGTCACGGCCGCCGGGGCGCGCCGGGCCACCGCCTTCGCGCTGGTCGCCGTGTTCCTCGATGTGGTCGGATTCGGGCTGATCATCCCGGTGCTGCCGCGACTGATCGAGGAGGTGGGACACACCGGGCTCGACGAGGCGGCCCGTATCGGCGGCTGGCTGTTCGCCGCCTTCAGCCTGGCGCAGTTCATGTTCGCGCCGCTGGCCGGCGCACTGTCCGATCGCTTCGGCCGGCGGCCGCTGCTGCTGATCGCCATCGCCGGTCTGGCGGTCGACTATGTCGTGCAGGCGCTGGCGCCGACCGTGCTTTGGCTGTTCGTCGGCCGGCTGATCGCCGGCGTCTGCGGCTCGTCGCATGTCATCGCCGGCGCCTGCCTCGCCGACGTCAGCGCGCCGGAGAATCGCGCCCGCGCCTTCGGCCGCATGACGGCCGCCTTCGGGCTCGGTTTCGTGCTGGGGCCGGCGATCGGCGGTCTGCTCGGCGAGTTCGGGACCCGCGTGCCGTTCTGGAGTGCCGCCGCGCTGGCCAGCGCCAACTTCCTGTTCGGCCTCCTGGCCTTGCCGGAGACCTTGCCGCGCGACAGCCGCCGTGCCTTCCGCTGGCGCGAGGCCAATCCGCTCGGCGTGCTGGCCGTGTTCGCCCGCTATCCCGGCGTGCTGCCCTACGCGCTGGTGCTGACGGTGTTCTTCTTCGGAACCTCGGTCTACCCAGCGGTCTGGTCCTTCTGGGGCATGGCCAAATACAATTGGTCGGCCACCACGGTCGGACTGACGCTGGCCGCCTCCGGCCTCGCCGTGGCGCTGCTACAGGGATTCGGCACCGGCCCGGCGGTTGCTCGCTGGGGCGAGCGGCGGATGGCGGCCGTGGGCATTGCCGGTGCCGCGGCCACCTGCATCGGCTTCGCGCTGTCGCCGACCACCGCCGTCGTGGTGGCGATGCTGGTGATCAACGCCGTCGAGGGATTCGCCCATCCCATGCTGTCGGCGCTGATGTCGAAGGCGGTGCCCGAGGACACGCAGGGAGCCCTTCAGGGCGGCATCTCGGCGCTGATGAACATCGCCATGCTGATCGGCGCCATCTTCTACACCCAGGCCTTCGCCTACTTCCTGTCGGAGGCGGCGCCGGTTCGCAGTCCGGACGTCTCGTACTTCATCGCCGCCGCCCTGATGCTCGCCGCGCTCGCCCTGTTCCTGCGGCAGGCGCGGCGGATGGCGGCGTGAGGCGTCAGTTGGCGGGCGTTTCGTCGGGCGCCGCGTCGGGCTTCGCGTCAGGGGTTGCCGGCGTCGCACCGGGCGGCGGCGGCATCTCCGGCGCGGCACCGGGGGCGGCCGGCGCCTCATTGGTTGCCGCGTCGGGCAACGCCGGCGTTTCCGGCGCCGCGGCCTTTCCGGCCTCGACTGGCGGCTGGTCGCAGGGCGTCGTCGGCAGGAACTCGAAATGGACGATCTTGCCGCTGAGGACGAAGTCGCCGTAATCGAGCCGCATGCGCGAAGAGACGCCGTTCTCCCAGAGGTCGAAGGAAATCGAGTAGTCCGGCGGCTGGTCGCCGCCAATCTCGCCGCCGAAATAGGAAACGGTGACCGGCCAGCGGCGGAGATCGCCGATCGGCTTCTCGCTGGTGTCGGGCGGCGTGGCGCGCGCCATGCCGATGGCGGTGGAGGTGTGGAAGACGTGCTGGCCGCCGTCCGAGCCGTCGTAGACGTCGTCGGAGAATACCGTGGTGCCCTTTTCCGCCTCGGCGATGGTCTTGAGGAGCTGGGCGGTCGGGAAGATCACCGGCTTGTCGATGGTGAAGCCGGTGTCCTCGGTGAGCTTCAGCTTGACGTCGACCTTCTCGCCGTCGCGGAGGGCGGTGCCCTTGACGTCCTGGGTCTGCACCTCGTTGACAAAGGTCTGCGAGCTGAAGTCGAAGCTGTTGCCGTCACCGCTTTCGACATTGCTGTTGCGCAGGTCGGTGACCGCCGCGTTGCCCTCGCCGTCGCCGGTCTCCAGCACGAACCGGAAGGCCGACTTGTAGCCCTCGCAGGCGTTGCCGGTGAACTCGTAGACCATGCGCCCCTTCATATCGACGGCGGCGTCGCTGATCTGGGCGTTCTTTTCGAGGGCGAGGTCGTAGGCGACGCGGTGCGGCACCAGGCCGCCGGCCAGCGCCGGGTCGATCAGCGCCGAGACGGCACAGGCGATCGTCGCCGATCGGAAAAGCGGGTTCATTGTAGGGCTCCCCGGCGCGTCGTCACGGAAACGGTTGGAGTATCCGGATGAATGGCCGGAGGATAGCACGTATCCTTGCGGAAACATCAAGCGATCGCAGCGGGAAGCGGCGTGCCGGATGGGCCGCCGAGTTGCGCTCGTCGGCGCGATGGGGCAAGACTCCAACTCCCATTTTCGGAGATTTCCCATGACCAGTTCCGTCGAATCCGCCCTTTCCGGCCTCGGCCTGACGCTGCCGGAGGCGATCGCCCCCGTCGCCAACTACGTGCCCTACGTCCGCACCGGCAACCTCCTGTTCGTATCCGGCCAGATCTCCAAGACGGCGGCCGGCGCGGCCGTCACCGGCAAGCTCGGCGCCGACGTCGACGTCGCGGCCGGCCAGAAGGCGGCCGAGCTTTGCGCCCTCAACATCCTCGCCCAGGTGAAGGCGGCCGTCGGCGACCTCGACAGCATCGTCCGCGTCGTGCGGCTCAACGCCTTCGTCAATTCCGCGCCGGAATTCACCGACCAGCCGCAGGTCGTCAACGGAGCGTCGAATCTGTTCGCTAACGTGCTGGGCGACAAGGGCAGGCACAGCCGCACGGCTGTCGGCGTCGCCGCCCTGCCGCTCGGCGTCGCGGTGGAAATCGACGCCATCATCGAGGTTTCCTGACGCAAGATGACGGACATTTCCTGGCTCTCCGCCCGCCCGATCGCCCACCGCGGCCTGCATGACGACAAGGCCGGACGAATCGAAAACACGCTCTCGGCCTTCGACGCGGCGGCGCGGGCGGGCTTTGCCATGGAGATGGACGTCCATCTCTCCGCCGACGGCGTCGTCTATGTGTTCCATGACGATCATCTCGACCGGCTGACCGCCGGTCGGGGGCCGGTGGCCGGCCGGACGATGGCCGAACTACGGGCCATCCCGATGATCGGCACCGACGATCGCATCCCGACGCTGCGGCAGGTGCTCGATCTCGTCGCCGGGCGGACCGGCCTCGTCGTCGAGATCAAGAGCTACTTCGCCGAGCGCCAGCGCGACCTCGTCGCGGCCACCGCCCGCGAGCTTGCCGGCTACGGCGGGCCGGTGGTGGTGGAGTCCTTCGATCCGCGGCAGATCCAGGACCTCGCGGAGATCGCGCCCGATCTGCCGCGCGGCATCGTCGCCGACGATGCGGCGAGCGCCGAGGACTACAATCACTATCGCTTCGTCGACCGCGACGAACTGGCCGGTCTCGGCCACCGTGACTGGTCGAAGTTCCAGTTCGTCAGCTACTGGGTGCAGCTGCTCGGCAACGACGTCAGCCGCCGGGTGCGCGACGACTGGCATCTGCCGCTGACCGCCTGGACCGTCCGCACGCCGGAGGACCGGCGGGCGGCGCAGGATTTCGGCGCCGGGCCGGTGTTCGAGGGGTTCGATCCGGACGCCTGAATGCCCAGGGGTTCAGGCTCATTCCGCCATGGCTATGCGGAGCCGGAGTGGCTCAGGATGTTGATAAGGCGTCCGAACGGGTCGCGGACATAGAAGCGCCTGACGCCCCAGGGTTCGTCAGCCGGGCCATATTCGATTTCCAGCCCGGCTTCGCCAACGCGCTTCTGGACCTCTTCGAGATTGTCGACTTCGACAGAGAGGTCAGGAACAGCCGTTCCAGAGCCTCCTTCGCTGGCAATGCTGACCTGCGGCCTGCCATCTATCGCTGGCGCGGCAAATGTAATGATCCAACCATGATCCATGACAGCTTCAAGGCCCAGTATGTCACAGTAGAACGACCGAGCCGCATCAGGATGCGGCGCGGAAATATTTGCGACAATCCGTTTAACGGCCATTATTATCTCCTCGGTTTGAAAAGTATAACCTTTTCAGAGCCGGAACGCGGTGGCGGCGTCGAGGCTTGCGGCTGAAACCGACAGCCAGGACGACGAACGCCACATCGCCAATAACCTCCTGCTTCAGCGGAGACCCCTCTGAATCAATGTGATCCGCACGTTTCACGAGGATGATTGGTTTTGGAATCTGGAGCATGTCCGGTGAAATCCGGTTCACCGGACATGCTCCATCTCTTTGTTGGGACGCAATTCCGGACGCCAGACCGGCTCCCGCTTTGGCTGGAATTGCTCCTGGCGCTCAGCCGACGAAGGCGGCGCGGTTGACCTCGAAGAAGGCGGAGAGCGGACGCGGCTCGCGTCCGGTCAGTTGCTCCACCGCGTCGGAGGGGGTGGAGAGCAGGCCGGCGCTGTTGGTGGCGTCCATGGACAGCGTCAGGGCGACGACGAACTCGGGCACGCCCGCCACCTTCAGGGCGGAGGCCAGCGTCTCCGGCGACAGGTGGACGACGTTGATCGGCTTGCCGAGCGCCTTGGTGGCGAGAGCGGCCACCTCCTCGATCGTCAGGGCCTCGCCGCCGGTGATGTCGTAGACGGCCTTGTCATGGTCCCACGGACGGACGAGGGCGGCGGCGGCGGCGCGGGCGCAATCCTCGCGGGCGACGTAGGCGACGCGGGTGCCGGGCGCCTCGGCGGTATACCAGGCGCCGCTCTTCAGCACCGGCGGCAGGGTCCTGAGCAGGTTCTCGTGGTACCAGTAGTTGCGCAGGATGCGATAGGGGAGGCCACTCTCGAAGATGGCGGCCTCGGTGCCGGCGTGGTCGCCGGCGAAGATCAGCGGATGGCTGGCGCCATGCGGGTTGGGCGCCGAGGTGTAGACGATGCCCTTGACGCCGGCCGCCGTGGCGGCGGCGACAGCGGCCTTATGGCCGGCGAGGCGCGTGCCGATGGCGTCGGAGGAGACGATCAGCAGGCGGTCGATGCCGGCGAAGGCGGTGGCGAGGTCGTCGGGCTTGTCGAAGTCGACGGTGCGCACCGCGACGCCGCCGGGGCCGACGTCATCGAGCTTGGCGGGGTCGCGGGTGCCGGCGACGATATCGGCGGGATCGATGCCGAACTCCTCGACGAGATAGGCGACGACACTTCGCCCGAGCTTGCCGGCGGCGCCGGTCACCAGCAGTTTCTCGCTCATCGCTTGCCTCGCTCCGCTGACTTGCTCCGTGTCCCTTGTCTACTTCTAGCATGGGTGTCGGGTTCCGCGCGATTGGCGGAAAAGGCGGCGGGCCTTCGGCCGGGCGAGCGGCGAACCGCCGTCCCCATCCTCAGGTCGCGAGCGCCGCCTTGAGCTTGTCGGCATGGCCGGAGAGCAGCGCCGCGTCGGCCATCTTGCCGGTGTGCGGGCGGAGCGGCACGCCGAGATAGCGCGGCACCACGTGGAAATGCAGATGGAACACCGTCTGGCCGGCCGGCGCCTCGTTGAACTGCATGACGGTGGCGCCGTCGGCGCCGAAAGCGTTGACCGCCGCCTTGGCCACCTTCTGCACCACCTTGATGACCTTGGCGACGACATCGGGGTCGGCATCGAGGATGTTGCGGGAGGGCACCTTCGGCAGGATCAGCGTATGGCCGTCCGACTGCGGCATGACGTCCATGAAGGCGAGGGCATCGTCGTCCTCGTAGACCTTGTAGGCGGGAATCTCGCCACGCAGGATCTTGGCGAAGATGTTGTCGGGGTCATAGGCGGTCATCGCGCGCTCCTCGGTAATGTGTTGAACCGCAAGGTGGTCTTTCCGCTCCGGCCGGTCAATCCCGTTCCTGCAAGGGGCCGCGCCGGAACGGGCCGAGGCCCTCCAGTTCCGTCTCGGCGCGGAGCACGGCGCGCCGCTCGCGGGCAAGGAAGTCGGCCACCGCCCGACGGAAGCCGGCATCGGCGATGAAGTGGGCTGAACGGGTGGTCTCCGGCAGGTAGCCGCGGGACAGCTTGTGCTCGCCCTGCGCCCCGGCCTCCACCACCTCAAGGCGATGGGCGATGGCGTAGTCGATGGCCTGATGATAGCAGACCTCGAAATGCAGGAAGGGGTGCTCCTCGATGGCGCCCCAGTTGCGGCCGTAGATCCGGTCGGAGCCAATGAGGTTGAGCGCGCCGGCGATGTAGCGGCCGGCTCGCCGCGCCATCACCAGCAATATGCGGTCGGCCATCCGCTCGGAGATCAGCGAGAAGAAGCGGCGGTTGAGATAGGGCGTGCCCCACTTGCGATTGCCGGTGTCCATGTAGAAGGCGAAGAAGGCGTCCCAATGCGCCTCGGTGAGGTCGGCGCCGCCGACCCATTCGATGGTGATGCCGTCCGCAAGCGCCTCGCGCCGCTCGCGCTTCAGTGCCTTGCGCTTGCGCGAGGCGAGCCGGCTGAGGAAGTCGTCGTAGCTGGCGTAGCCGTCGTTCCGGAACTGGAACTGCTGGTCGAGCCGCTCCAGCCAGCCGTCGGCGGTCAGGGCGACGGCGCCTTGCCCGTCGGCGAAGGTGACGTGCGCCGACGACAGCTCGTAGCGGTCGGCAACCAGCCGCAGCCCCTGGGCCAGCGCCCGGCGCGTTTCGGGATCGGCGGCGAGGAGGCGCGGGCCGGCGACCGGCGTGAACGGGACAGCCGATTGCAGCTTTGGATAGTAGCGGCCGCCGGCCCGCTCCCAGGCGTCGGCCCAGCCGTGGTCGAACACGTATTCGCCGTAGGAGTGGCCCTTGAGATAGGCCGGCACGGCGCCGACGAGCCGCCCCTCGTCCTCAAGCAGCAGATGGCTTGGCAGCCAGCCGCTCTCGGCCGTGGCGCAGCCGGAATCCTCGCAGGCCGACAGGAAGTCGTGGCTGACGAAGGGATTGAAGGAGGTGGGCTCGCCCTCTCCCGTCCAGTGAAGAATGCCGCGCGGCCCCACCTGCCAGCCGGGGTTGGCGAGGCGGTCCCAGTCCTCGCGGCCGACGGTGGCGAGCTTGTCAATTGTGCGGAGCGACAGCGATTTGGGCATGTTGCGGTGGATTCGCGGCTGGATACGGGTTTTCACGAGGATAGCCCGGCTGTCACCATCAAGGCAAATCGCGAATTTTCACGCCGGATCAACACTGGAGCCCCGGCGGGCGAAACCAAGGATTAACGTGAAGTACGCTATCTGGGATTGTTACTGAGAATGGATATCCGACGTGCACAGACGCCACAAGTTGACGAAGCGGGAGATGGAGGAGCTGATCGCCCGCCTGCGCAATCCCAATGTCAGGGTCGGTGAACAGCGGCAAGCCTCGCGGATAAACTGCCGCTGGCCAGCCATGGTCCAGAACGATCCGCGCGATATTGCCTGCGTCGTCGAGAATATCAGCCACAACGGTTGCCGCGTGCGCACCATCGGCCATCTGTTCGCGGCCGGCGATTCGGTTGTGGTGCGCATCCCCTCGCAGAAGATGGTGCTGGACGGCATCGTCGCCTGGGCGCGCGCCGAGGAGGCGGGCATCCAGTTCAGTTTCGGCGAGGAAAGCCACAACCTGACCGTCTGACGGCCTGCGGGCCGGATCGGGGCGCCGGCGGGCGAATGGGGGTGCCCGCCGCCGGCGCCGCCGTTGTCAATGGGCCATGCCGGGCATCGCCGCCATCGGCTCGGCGCCGGTGAACAGCGTCGGGTCGAGCATGCCGAAGATCATCGCCACGTGGGCGACGATCAGGAACAGCGCGACGAAGCCGGCGTGTACGCCGAGCCTGGCCTCGACGCTGCGGCCCTTCAGGATCAGTCCGAGATCGATCAGCGCGATGCCGCCGAGCGGAATGACGCCGGCGAGGTAGAAGCCGACGGCGATGACGTCGGCGGCGCCGCGCCAGCCGCCGCCGCTGGTCAGCGGTACCACGGCGGTGAAGAACAGATACAGGAAGACGCCGAGGAAGTAGACGCCGGCGATCGAGCCGGCGACGCGGCTCAACTGCCGCACCGCGCCGTCGAGCTTGCGCGTGTAGAGCAGGTAAAGCTCGGCGATGGCGATGGTCTCGGCCAGAATCACCGGCACCGCCATGAACAGGATGAGGTTCCACGGCTGGTTGGTGGCCAGCAGTTCCATGTAGTGGGTCATGGGCATGATCGTCTGTCTCCGTGCCGAAGGACGCGGCGCACGGGCTCGCGTTCGGCGGATGGTCCATTTGCTAGGGATCGGGTCGGAAGACGATCAGGCGCGGGGCGGCGGCGTCGGCGGCGGCGCGGCGAGAGGAAGCAGGCGGCGGACGCCGCAGGGCGGCAAGGCCATGGCCACGGCCGGCATCGACGGCGCGGCGACGACGACGTCGAACAGGCCGGCACAAGCGGCCGGGCAGGTGCAGGCGGCGGGCTTGCCGCGATCATGGCAGATGTCGGCGCCCTCGATGCAGGCGGCCGCGTCGGCGGCGGCGTTGAGCTGCGCGGCCGCATGATCGAGGATGGGCATCGCGTCGGGCAGGGCGGCCGGCATAGTCGGACCGGTGGCGGCCGGCATGGCGTGGCCGCCGTGCTCGTGCGCGCTCGCCGCCGACACCAGGGCCAGCGTGAGAAACGCGAAGAGGACGAGGACCCGGCGGATCATGTTACCCGTTGCGGCAAGCGGCGGCGGCGCGACTATCGGGATGCGCTTGGCCGCCGTCAATCGCGGAAGATTGCGGCGGCACGACGACGGTCAGTGGTTGTGGCCGTAGACCGCCTCGGGGTCGAAGCGGCGTTCGCCGCCGACGTGTTCGAGCCGCACCGGGCCATCCTTCGCCGTCTGGCCGAGCGGCACCGCCCGATAGAAGCAGGACACATGACCGGTGTGGCAGGTAGCACCGGCGCCGGTGACGCGGACGCGCAGCAATAGGGCGTCCTGGTCGCAGTCGGTGAGAAGCTCCACCACTTTCTGGACGTTGCCGGAGGTGGCGCCCTTGTGCCAGAGTTCGCCGCGCGACCGGCTCCAGTACCAGCCCTCGCCGGTCTCGATGGTCAGCGCCAGGCTCTCGGCGTTCATGTAGGCGAGCATCAGCACGGCGCCGCTGTCGGCGTCGACGGTGACGCAGACAATGGTGCCGTCCGGCCCGAAGCGGGGCGTCAGCACGCTGCCCGCTTCCAGCGCCGCCTTGTCGCCGGGGGGCGGGAACGGTTTCGTCTCGGTCATGTCGGGTTCACCTGTGCTCCCCGCGCACCATCATCATGAAGCGGGCCTGCTCGGTCGGGTCGGTCTTGAAGCAGCCGGTGAAGCGGGCGGTGACCGTGGAGGCGCCCGGCTTCTGCACGCCGCGCATGGTCATGCAGAGGTGCTCGGCCTCGATCAGCACGGCGCCGCCGCGCGGCTTCAGCACCTTGTCGATGGCGTTGCTGACCTGGGCGGTCATGGTCTCCTGCGTCTGCAGGCGGCGGGCGTAGGTCTCGACGATGCGCGCGAGCTTGGACAGGCCGACGACGCCGGTGGTCGGATAATAGGCGATGTGCGCCTTGCCGATGAACGGCACCATGTGGTGCTCGCAATGGGAATAGAAGGGGATGTCGCGGACGAGGATCAGCTCCTCGTAGCCGGCCACTTCGGTGAAGATGCGGTCGAGCACGTCCTCGTCGCTCTGGCCGTAGCCGGAGAACAGCTCGGCATAGGCCTTGACCACCCGGCGCGGCGTGTCGCGCAGGCCCTCGCGGTCGGGATCCTCGCCGGCATAGGCGATCAGCGTGCGGACGGCGGCCTCGGCTTCCTCGCGGCTGGGGCGGCGGCCCTTGCAGGCGCTGGCGGTGAAGATGGCATCGTCCATGCTCGATCCTTGCTCGATGCGTCCGGCCGCGCTTGGCGGCGGGGCCGTCTCTGGCCTATATACGCGCCATGCCCCGGAGTTCAAAGGTGGTTGGCCGCTGCCCGCGACAATATGCCCGGCCACACGCTGAAGGTGTCAGCATGCTCGACGAGGTCTACAGCGCCCGCATCCTCGATCTCGCCGGCAACATCGGTCGCCTCGGCCGGCTTGAGGCGCCGGACGCCACGGCAACGCGGCGGGCGCCGCTCTGCGGTTCGACCATCACCGTCGACATCGGGATGGACGGCGACGTCGTCGCCGACTACGCCCACGAGGTGAAGGCCTGCGCGCTGGGGCAGGCGGCGGCGGCGGTGATGGCCAACGAGGTGGTCGGCGCCACGGCGGCCGAACTCAGGCAAGTGCGCGACGAGATGCGCGCCATGCTGGAGGAGGGCGCTCCGCCGCCCGCCGGCCGCTTCGGCGATCTGCGCCATCTCGAACCGGTGCGCGATTTCAAGGCACGCCACGCCTCGACCATGCTGGTGTTCGAGGCGGTGGTCGCTTGCCTCGACGCCGTCGCGGCGCGGGCTGGCAGGGGGTAGGCCATGTGCGGACACCACGCCCATTCCGAACGCTCCGACGCGCCACGGCGGAAGACGCCGGGCCGCCTTGTCGGCGGGGCGCTGATCCGCGCCTATCAGCTGGTCCTGTCGCCGCTGATGGGGCGGCAATGCCGGCATCTTCCAACCTGTTCGAGCTACACCGACGAGGCGATCGGCCGCTATGGTCTGTGGGCCGGCGGCTGGATGGGGCTCGCCCGCATCCTGCGCTGCAACCCCTGGGGCTCGTCGGGCTTCGATCCGATCCCCGAGACGCTCGATCCCGCCTATCGCTGGTGGCGGCCGTGGGCGGCGGCGCGCTGGACCGGCGCCCACATCGATCCCGCCACGCGGCTAGATTGACGCTTCCTCGGCCGCCCGCGCCCGATGGCCGGATACCTCGGCGCCGGCGCCGGGCGCCATGCGGGCGTAGATGGGGATGCAGAGAAGGCCGATCACCGCCAGCACCAGGAAGGCCGGGATGAAGTCGCCCGGCAGCACGGCCATGTCGCCGCGCATCGAGCGGGTGATCTCCAGCACGGCGGCGCCGATCGCCACGCCGAGCGCCGCCGAGATCTGCTGGCCCACCGAGGAGATCGACGTGGCATGGCTCATGCGGCGGCTGTCGACCTCGGCGAAGGCGAGACCGTTCAGCGCCGTGAATTGCAGCGAGCGGAAGAAGCCGCCGACCAGCAGCACGCCGAAGATGACGGCATGCGGCGTCGTCTTGCTGAAGGAGATGATGGCGATGAGGAAGGCGGTGGTGAACAGCGTGTTGACCATCAGCACCATGCGGAAGCCCCAGGCGCGGACGATGCGCGGTGCCGTGAACTTCATCAGCACCGCGCCGGCGGCGGTGGCGAAGGTGAGCATGCCGCTCTCGAAGGGCGTCATGCCGAAGCCGAGCTGGAGGAGCAGCGGCAGCAGGAAGGGGATGGCGCCGACGCCGATGCGGAACAACAGGCCGCCGAGCACCGACACGCGGAAGGTCGGCAGGCGGAACAGGCTGAGGTCCATCAGCGGCTCCGGCGTCCGGCGGGCGTGGCGGGCGTAGGCGACGAGCGCCGCGCCGCCGCCGACGATCAGCACGATGTCGAGTGAGGACGGTAGCACGCCGATGCCGCTCGCCGCGACGCCGAACACGAAGCCGGCGAGGCCGATGCCGGACAGCACGAAGCCGCGCGTGTCGAGCGGCGGCAGGTTCGCCTCCTTGTAGTTCTTGATGAATACGCTGACCAGCACGAGGCCGACGACGCTGATCGGGATGTTGATCCAGAAGATCCAGCGCCACTCGAAATAGGTGGTGATGAAGCCGCCGAGCGGCGGCCCGAGCACGGGGCCGATCATCGCCGGCACCGTCAGCCAGCTCATGGCGCGCAGATAGTCGGACTTCGGCACCGAGCGCAGCATCACCAGCCGGCCGACCGGCACCATCATGGCGCCGCCGGCGCCCTGGACGATGCGGGCGGCGACGAAGCCCTCCAGCGACGACGACAGGCCGCAGAATACCGAGCCGGTGACGAACACCAGGATGGCCAGGCGGAAAATGGTGCGGGCGCCGAAGCGGTCGGCCATCCAGCCGGAGATCGGCAGGAACACGGCGACCGAGATCAGGTAGCTGGTGAAGGCGAGCTTCAGGGAGATGGGGTCGACGGCGAGGTCGCGAGCGATCTGCGGCAACGAAGTCGCGACCACCGAGCTGTCGAGATTTTCCATGAAGAGAGCGCAGGCGACGATGAGCGGAATGAGCATGACGGTCTCGTATTTGGTCCGGTTTATGGCGGAAGCGCGACCAAGGGTCGAGGGGGCGGCGATCACATGTCGGAGAACATGACTGTCATGCGCGCGGAAACGCTGTGTCACCTTTGATTTCGGAGGCTTCCCGGACTAAAGTCGCTCCGTCGGAGTGGGGTTCCCCATGCCGGCAACCATTCTCGGGGCGGGGTGCAATTCCCCACCGGCGGTAATGGCGGCGCGCCGCCTAGCCCGCGAGCGCTCCGGCTTAACGGCCGGAGGTCAGCAGATCCGGTTGGATTCCGGAGCCGACGGTACAGTCCGGATGAAAGAGAAGGGTGTGCTGAAAATCCCGTTCGCGGCCGGCAGCAGCCGATCGCGACCGATTGTCGCCATGACCCATCGCCCTGATTCCGCGTCGTTCCTTGTCTAGAGGATCCGAACCTTGAATCAGAGCCCGAACAAGACCCGGTCGTTCCCCGTGCTCGGGGCGACCTACATGGTGTCCGCCGGCGTCGTCTTCGCCGCCATCAACGTGCTCACCCAGTGGGTGACCGGCACCTATCACTACTCCTCGCAGGCCCTCGTCTTCTGGCAATACGGGCTGTCGCTGATCTTCTTCCTGCCGAGCCTGATCAAGCTCGGGGCCGGCGCCTTCCGCACGGCGCATCCGGTGGCTCACATCGTCCGCGTGATCTTTGCCACGCTCGGCGTGCAGTTCTTCGTCGGCGCGCTGGCGGCCGGCGTGCCGATCGCCCAGGTGGTGGCGATCGACATGACCTCGCCGTTCATGGTGATCATCGCGGCGCGCCTGATGCTCGGCGAGCGCATCGGCCCGCATCGGGCGCTGGCCGCCGTGGTTGGCTTTGCCGGCGGCATGCTGATCCTGGCGCCGTGGTCGGACAGCTTCAGCGTCTACAGCCTGTTGCCGCTCGGCGCGGCGGCGATGTGGGCGGGATCGTCGGTGATGACCAAGCAGCTCGCCGCCGTCGAGCGGCCGGAATCGGTCACCGTCTACCTGCTGGCGCTGCTCACGCCGATCAACGCCGCCTTCCTGCTGACCTCCACCGGTTTCGACTTCGGCGCCGCCTTCGCGCTGCCGGGCGGCACGGTGCTGTGGGTGGTGCTGGCGCTCGCCGCGCTGACCGCCGCGGCGCAGTATCTGCTGACGCTCGCCTATGCGCGCGCCGACGCCTCCTATCTCCAGACCTTCGACAACGTCCGCCTGCCGCTCAACACGCTGGCCGGCTGGCTGGTGTTCGCCTATGCGCCAAGCGGTTACCTCTGGATCGGCGCCGTGCTGATCATCGGCGCCTCGCTCTATCTCCTGCGCACCGAGGCGGTGAAGCCGGTCGAAAGCGGGCCGGTTCCGGCCTGACCGGAGGTCCGGCCGGCGGGCGGCCGGCCCGCCGGCCATTTTTGATCGAAAGCGGTGTGAACAACAGGCAGGCGGCGGCAAGCGGCTTTGCATGTGCCGGTCATTCGTGCGAAAAGTCCGTTTCTCTCAGCGGGCTTGCCCGCCGTTTCACGGACGAAATCCCATGTCGGTTCTGAACTCGATCCGGAACGCCGTGCCGCCGATCCATCCGGAAGGGCACAAGTTCATCCTCGCCTTCCTGGCGGCCACCGTCATCCTCGGCTGGCTGTTCGAGCCGCTGTTCTGGATCGGCCTCGCGCTGACCATATGGTGCGCGCTGTTCTTCCGCGATCCCGTGCGGGTGACGCCGGTGTCGAACTCGCTGGTCGTGTCGCCGGCCGACGGCCGCGTCTCGGCGGTCGGTCTCGCCGTGCCGCCGCGCGAACTGGGCCTCGGGCCGGAGCCGCTGCTCAGGATCTGCGTGTTCATGAACGTGTTCGACGTGCACGTGAACCGGGCGCCGGTCACCGGCCGCGTGGCGCGCATCGCCTACAAGGCCGGCAAGTTCCTCAATGCCGAACTCGACAAGGCCAGCGAGGACAACGAGCGCAACGGCCTGGTCATCGAGCGGCCGGACGGGCGCGTCGTCGGCGTGGTGCAGATCGCCGGCCTGATCGCCCGCCGCATCGTCTCCTTCACCCGCGAGGGCGAGAGCCTCACCGTCGGCGACCGCTTCGGCCTGATCCGCTTCGGCTCGCGCGTCGACGTCTACCTGCCGCCTCAGGCGACGGCGCTGGTCTCCGAGGGCGCCAGGGCGATTGCCGGCGAGACGGTGCTTGCCGACATCGACGGTGCCGTCAAGACGCCCTTCGTGCGCGTATCCTGAGGCACGGCCATGCCTGGGCTTTTCCCGCCGTTCGATCCCGAGCCGGAAACCGCCGAGCGGCCGCGGCGGCTCCGTCGCATTCCGGTGCGTTCCGTCATCCCCAATCTGGTGACGCTGCTGTCGCTCTGCGCCGGTCTCACCTCGATCCGCATGGGCTTCGAGGGGCGCTTTGACATGGCGGTCTACGCCATCGTAATCGCCGCCGTGCTCGATGGGCTCGACGGCCGGCTCGCCCGCTACCTGCGCGTCACCTCGAAATTCGGCGCCGAGCTTGATTCCCTCAGCGACTTCCTGAGCTTCGGCGTGGCGCCGCCGCTGCTGCTGTTCGTGTGGAACTTCCACGACATCAACTCCTTCGGCTGGGTGGCGGTGGTGCTGTTCGCCATCGCCGGCGCCCTGCGCCTTGCCCGCTTCAACACCATGCTCGGCGAGGACAAGCCGGCCTGGCAGTCCAACTTCTTCACCGGCGTGCCGATCCCGGCCGGCGCGCTTGCCGTGCTGCTGCCGGTCTACATCGACCGCGTCGGCATCGATGTGCCGGAGGCGGCGGCGCCGGTGGTGGTGGCCTATGTGGTGTTGATCGCCGCGCTGATGGTCAGCCGCGTGCCCACCTTCTCGGGCAAGAAATACGGCGGCCTCCAGCGCGAGTGGGTGGTGCCGATCCTGATCGGCGTCGTCATCCTGGCGATGCTGCTGGTCAGCTATCCGTTCCACGTGCTTTCCGTCCTGACCATCCTCTATCTCGCCTACATCCCGTTCGGCTGGCGCGCCTGGAACCGGCTGGCGCGGGCCCACGGCACCAAGGAGGACGAGCTGACGCTGGACGTCGGCAGTCCGAGTTGCCCGGACGACGAGGCCGCGCCCTGAGCCGGCCGCGCCGCCCGCCCACCCGAGGAGGTGACGCGACATGATCGACAAGACCTATCCCCGCGACATGGTCGGTTACGGCCGCAATCCTCCCGATGCCCGCTGGCCGGAGGGCGCCCATATCGCCGTGCAGTTCGTCGTCAACTACGAGGAGGGCGGCGAGAACTGCATCCTGCACGGCGATGCCGCCTCCGAAGCCTTCCTGTCGGAGATCGTCGGCGCCGAGCCCTGGCCCGGCCAGCGGCACGTCAACATGGAGTCGATCTACGAGTACGGCTCGCGCGCCGGCTTCTGGCGGCTGCACCGGCTGTTCACGGCGCACGCCGTGCCGGTGACGGTCTACGGCGTCGCCACGGCGCTCGCCCGCAATCCGGAGGCGGTGGCGGCCATGAAGGAGGCCGATTGGGAGATCGCCAGCCACGGCCTCAAGTGGATCGACTATCGCGACTACACCAAGGAAGCCGAGCGGGCGCACATGCTGGAGGCGATCCGCATCCACGAGGAGGTGACGGGCTCGCGGCCGCTCGGCTGGTACACCGGCCGCGCCTCGGTGCATTCGACCGAACTGGCGATGGAGGAGGGCGGCTTCCTCTACTCCTCCGACAGCTATGCCGACGATCTGCCCTACTGGATCGAGGGCCCCAACGGGCCGCATCTCATCATTCCGTATACGCTCGACACCAACGACATGCGCTTTGCGACACATCAAGGCTTCAACTCGGGCGATCAGTTCTACACCTACCTGAAAGACGCCTTCGACGTGCTCTATGAGGAAGGGCGGATCGGCAGCCCGAAGATGCTGAACGTCGGCCTGCACTGCCGCCTCGCCGGGCGGCCGGCGCGGGCGGCGGCGCTCCAGCGTTTTCTGGACTACGTGCTGTCGCATGATAAGGTCTGGATACCCCGCCGGATCGACATCGCCTGGCACTGGATCGCCCAGCACCGGCCCGGCAGTTGAGCGCGGCGACAAGGAACGACAACGATGACCGGATGCAGTCTCTGAATTCTGGGGGCCTTGAAATCCCGAGGTCGTTTGGACCACCGGCAGCGAAACCAAAGAAAAAACTCGAATTTGTTCGGCGACCGACGGCAAATCGCCCGGTCGCCGCAAGTCCAGGCAGGAGGATCGAACACATGAATACACCGCGTATCATCCGTGCGATGTCGGCGGCGCTGATCGCCGGCTCGATGCTGGCGGTTCTCGCGACGCCGTCGCTGGCCGAGGTGGTCATCCGCCGCGGCAACGGCGGCGAGCCGCAGACGCTCGACCAGGCGCACATCTCGATCGACGTCGAGGGCTTCATCGTCCGCGACATGTTCGAGGGCCTGACCATCTACGACCCGCACGGCAAGGTGATCCCCGGCGTCGCCGAGAGCTGGACACTGTCGGACGACGGCACCGTCTACACCTTCAAGCTCAGGGCCGACGCCAACTGGTCGGACGGCACGCCGGTCACCGCCGGCGACTTCGTCTTCGCCTACCAGCGGATGGAGGATCCGAAGGAGGCGGCCGAATACGCCAACATTCTCTATCCGATCAAGAACGCCGAGGCGATCAACGGCGGCAATGCGGCGGTCGACACGCTGGGCGTCAAGGCGATCGACGACAAGACGCTGGAGATCACGCTGGAGCGTCCGACGCCCTACTTCATCCAGCTGCTCGCCCACTACGCGGCGCTGCCGGTGCCGAAATGGGCCATCGAGAAGTTCGGCGGCGAGTGGATCAAGCCGGGCAACATCGTCTGCAACGGCGCCTTCTGCCTGACCGAGAACGTGCCGAACGACCACATCACCACGGTGAAGAACCCGAAATACTGGGACGCCGCCAGCGTCAAGATCGACAAGGTCATCTACAACCCGTCGGAAGACCAGGCGACCACCGAGCGCATGTTCGAGGCCGGCGAGCTGGACGTCGTCTACAACTTCCAGACCGACCAGATGAAGTTCCTGCAGGACAAGCTCGGCAAGGACCAGGTGCTGGCCGCCCCCGACCTGTCCTCCTATTATTACGTGCTCGACACCCGCAAGCCGCCGTTCGATGACGCCCGCGTCCGCGCCGCCTTCTCGATGGCCGTCGACCGCGATTTCCTGTCGGACAAGATCTTCTCCAGCACGCAGATGCCGGCCTATTCCTTCGTGCCGGAAGGCATCGTCGGCTACACGCCGGCCAAGCCCGAATGGGCCGATCTCGACCAGCTCGACCGCGAGGACAAGGCCAAGGATCTCCTGAAGGAAGCCGGCTACGGCGAGGGCGGCAAGCCGCTCAAGGTCGACATCCGCTTCAACACCAACGAGAACCACAAGAAGGTGGCTACCGCCGTTGCCGACATGTGGAAGGCGCTCGGCGCCGAGGTGACCATCCAGAACCTCGACGTCAAGTCGCACTACGCCTACCTCCAGGAAGGCGGCTCGTTCGACGCGGCGCGCTGCGGCTGGCAGGCCGACTACGCCGATCCGGAAAACTTCCTCAACCTGCTGGTCAGCTCCAACAAGACCTTCAACTACGGTCATTGGACCAACGCCAAGTATGACGAGCTGATGAAGGCCTCCTACGAGGAGCGCGATCAGGCCAAGCGCATGCAGCTGATGCACGACGCCGAGCAGATCGCCATGGACGAGCAGGGCCTGGTGCCGCTGATGGTGCACGCTTCCACCTGGCTCGTCTCCAACAAGGTCAAGGGCTTCGCCATGAACGGCGTCAACGAGCACCTGACCAAGTTCCTGTCGCTCGAATGAGAGAGCTGTGACGTTCGCCCCTTCCTCGCCAGCCGGGGAAGGGGCGGCGTCCCTGACGGCGGCGCCTCTCCTCTCGGAGAGGCGCCGCCCGTCGGCCTTTCGGCGTCCTCCCCTGGACGCGCGGCCGGTCTGTCGTTCTCGCCTTCCGTGACCAACCCAACGGGGACGGGTCCATGTTACGTTATGTCCTGCGACGGTTGTTGTCGGCGGTGCCGACCATCTTCATCGTCGTCACGCTGTCCTTCTTCCTGATGCGCGTCGCGCCGGGTGGCCCGTTCAACCTCGAACGGCCGCTGGAGCCGCAGGTGCTCGAAAACCTGAAGCGCGCCTTCCTGCTCGACCAGCCGCTGGTGGTCCAATACGGCCACTATCTCTGGAACCTCGCCCACGGCGACCTCGGACCGAGCTTCATCTACCGCGACTTCACCGTCTCCGAGCTGATCGGCAAGAGTCTGCCCTATTCGATGACGCTCGGCGCCTGGGCGCTGCTGGTCGCGGTGTTCGGCGGCATCGCCATCGGCTCCTATGCGGCGCTCCGGCAGAACTCCTTCGTCGACTATGCGGTGATGAGCGTCGCCAGCTTCGGCATCACCGTTCCCAATTTCGTGCTGGCGCCGATCCTGTCCTTCGTCTTCGCCGTGGTGCTGCACTGGCTGCCGGCCGGCGGCTGGGGCGATGGCGGCCCGGCCAACCTGGTGCTGCCGGTGATCTCGCTGGCGCTGCCGCAGCTCGCCGTGTTCGCCCGCATCACCCGCGGCTCGATGATCGAGACGCTGCGCGCCGACCACATCCGCACCGCCCGCGCCTACGGCCTGCCGACCCGCGTCGTGGTGGTCGTCCACGCCATGCGCGCCGCGCTGGTGCCGGCCGTCAGCTATCTCGGCCCGGTGGCCGCCGCCGTGCTGACCGGCTCGGTGGTGGTGGAGACGGTCTACTCGCTGCCCGGCGTCGGCCGCTACTTCGTGCTCGGCGCCCTCAACCGCGACTACACGCTGGTGATGGGCACCGTGGTGCTAATTTCGGTGTTCATCGTGGTGTTCAACCTTCTCGTCGACATTCTCTATGCCGTTCTCGATCCGAGGGTCCGTTATGAGTGAGATGACGCAATCCCTCGCCGAGCCGGTGGCCGCCATGCGCGGCACCAGCCTGTGGGCCATGGCCCGCCACCGCTTCGTGCGCAACAAGGCGTCCATGGCCAGCCTGGTCATTCTGGTGCTGGTGGCCGTGTTCAGCTTCGGCGGCACTTGGGTCTACCCGCACCGCTACGACCAGATCTTCCCGTCCTACGTGGCGGTGCCGCCGTCGCTCGACCCCTATCCGCGCGAGGACACGCTGCTGCAGGTGATGCAGACGGCCGTCGAGCGGGCGCGCCTCAGGCTCGACGCCTTCGATGCCGACGGCACCACCTACACGGCCCGCATCAGCTCCGACAAACCGATCGACGCCCGCGCCACCCGCTATCTCGACCGCCCCGACGAGTTCGACAGCGCCGAGATTACCGGGACCGCCGACGATGGACGGACGATCGAGGTCAAGGGCCGCGTCAACGCCCAGTATTTCCCCTTCGGAACCGATCGCAACGGCCGCGACCTCGTGCCGCGCATCATGGTCGGCGGCCAGGTATCGATCACCGTCGGCCTTCTCGCCACCTTCGTGTCGCTGGTCATCGGCGTCACCTACGGCGCCGTGTCGGGCTATGTCGGCGGCCGTGTCGACAACGTGATGATGCGCTTCGTCGAAATCCTCTACTCGCTGCCGTTCATGTTCTTCGTGATCATGCTGGTGGTGTTCTTCGGGCGGCATTTCGTGCTGATCTTCGCGGCGATCGGCGCCATCGAGTGGCTGGACATGGCGCGCATCGTGCGCGGCCAGACGCTGTCGCTGAAACGGCGGGAGTTCGTCGAGGCGGCGCTGGCCATGGGCCTCACCAACTGGCAGATCATCCGCCGGCACGTCATCCCCAACACCATCGGCCCGGTGGTGGTGTTCGTGACGGTGCTGGTGCCGAAGGTCATCCTGCTCGAAAGCTTCCTCTCCTTCCTCGGTCTCGGCGTGCAGGAGCCGATGACCTCCTGGGGCTCGCTGATCGCCGAGGGCACCACGGGCATGCAGGCGGTGCCCTGGCTGTTGATCTATCCGGCCGTCTTCTTCGTGACGACGCTGTTCGCCCTCAACTTCATCGGCGACGGCTTGCGCGACGCTCTCGACCCGAAGGACCGCTGACATGGCCGACACGCTACTCGACATCCGCGGGCTCGATGTCCGCTTCTCGACGCCGGCCGGCGAGGTCCATGCGGTGAAGGGCATCGACCTTCAGGTGAACAAGGGCGAGACGCTGGCCATCGTCGGCGAAAGCGGCTCGGGCAAGAGCCAGACCATGATGGCGATCATGGGCCTGCTGGCCGCCAACGGCCGCGCCGGCGGCTCGGCGAAGTTCCAGGGCCAGGAGATGATCGGCCTGCCGCTCGGCAAGCTGAACCGCATCCGCGGCGCCAGGATCACCATGATCTTCCAGGAGCCGATGACCTCGCTCGATCCGCTCTACCGGATCGGCAAGCAACTGGCCGAACCGATGATGCGTCATCGCGGCCTCACCGCCAAGGCGGCGCGCGCCAGGGCGATCGAGCTGCTGAAGCTCGTCAAGATCCCCGACCCGGAACGCCGCGTCGACAGCTACCCCTACGAGATGTCCGGCGGCCAGCGCCAGCGCGTGATGATCGCCATGGCGCTCGCCAACGATCCGGAACTGCTGATCGCCGACGAGCCGACCACGGCGCTCGACGTCACCATCCAGGCGCAGATCCTGGAACTGCTCGCCGAACTGAAGGCGCGCATCGGCCTCGCCATCGTATTCATCAGCCATGACCTCGGCATCGTCCGCCGCTTCGCCGACCGCGTGGCGGTGATGCGCACCGGCGAGGTGGTGGAGAGCGGCACGGTGGCCGAGATCTTCAGCAACCCCCAGCATCCCTATACGAAGATGCTGCTGGCCGCCGAGCCGACCGGCCGCAAGGCGCCGGTGCCCGACAGCGCGCCGGTGCTGCTGGAAGGCCGGGACGTCGACGTCCGCTTCACCATGGGCGGCGGCTTCCTCGGCGGCAAGCGGCTCGACATCCACGCCGTCGACAACGTCGACATTCGCCTCAGGGAAGGCCAGACCATCGGCATCGTCGGCGAGAGCGGTTCGGGCAAGTCGACGCTCGGCCGGGCGCTTCTCCGCCTCAACCACGGCACCGGCGCCATCCGCTTCGAGAACGACGACATCTCCGAGGCGACCCGCCAGGAGATGCGCAAGCACCGGCGGGAAATGCAACTGGTGTTCCAGGACCCGTTCGGCTCGCTCTCCCCGCGCATGACCGCCGGGCAGATCGTCACCGAGGGCCTCCTGGTCCACGAGCCGCAGCTCAGCAAGGCGGACCGCGACCTCCGGGCCATCCGCGCCTTCATGGAGGTCGGCCTCGATCCGACGACGCGCAATCGCTATCCGCACGAGTTCTCGGGCGGCCAGCGCCAGCGCATCGCCATCGCCAGGGCGATCATCCTGAAGCCCAAGGTGGTGGTTCTGGACGAGCCGACGTCGGCGCTGGACCGCTCGGTGCAGAAGCAGATCGTCGACCTCCTGCGCGATCTGCAGGAAAAGCACGGCCTCAGCTACCTGTTCATCAGCCATGACCTCGCGGTCGTGCGGGCGCTGTCGGACTACATCATCGTCATGAAGAGCGGCAAGATCGTCGAGGAAGGCTCGACCGACCAGATCTTCGACGCGCCGCGCGAGGGCTACACGCGCGAACTGATGGCCGCCGCCTTCGGCAAGTGAGGGCGGGCGGCCCCTCTGCAAAGAAAAAGGCCGGGCAGGGTTCCCGGCCTTTTTGCCTTGTTCTCAGCCCTCGGCCGCCCGCGCCTGCGTTTCCTTGACGTCGGTGAAGCGAATCTTCGGCCACTTTTCCTTGATGTAGTTGAAGGCGTAGCCGGAGGTGGCGAGCAACACCGGGTCGCCGTCGACGTCCTCGGCCATGGCGGCGCGGTTGCCGTTCTGGAAGTCGATGACGTCCTGCCGCTCGCCGGCCAGCCAGCGGGCCATGTTGTACTGGCTGACCTCGAAGCCGACCTCCAGGCCGTATTCCTGGTCGAGCCGGCCCTGCAGCACGTCGAGCTGCAGGGCGCCGACGAAGCCGACCAGCGCCGGCGCGCCGTCGATCGGCCGGAACACCTGCACCACGCCTTCCTCGGCCAGTTCCTGCAGGGCCTGCTTCAGCTTCTTGGCTTTCATGGCGTCTTCGAGCCGGACGCGGCGGAGGATTTCCGGCGCGAAGCTCGGCACGCCGACGAAGGTGAGGTTCTCGCCCTCGGTCAGCGTGTCGCCGATCCTGAGCGTGCCGTGGTTGGGGATGCCGACCACGTCGCCGGCCCAGGCCTCGTCGGCGATCTGCCGCTCCTGGGCGAAGAAGAACTGCGGCGCGGTGAGGCCGATGGTCTTCTGGGTGCGGACGTGCTTGACCTTCATGCCGCGGTTGAGCTTGCCCGAGCACAGGCGCACGAAGGCGATGCGGTCGCGGTGGTTGGGGTCCATGTTGGCCTGGATCTTGAAGACGAAGGCGCTCATCTTCGGCTCCTCGGCCTTGACGACGCGCGTGCTGGCCGCCTGGTCGCGCGGCGGAGGGGCATAGGCGGCGAGCCCGTCGAGGATGTCCTTGATGCCGAAGTTCCTGAGCGCCGACCCCCAGAAGACCGGCGTCAGATGGCCCTCCCGGAACGACTGGAGATCGAAGGGATTGGTACCCTCGGCCGCCAGCTCGATGCCTTCGCGGAGGCCGGTCAGGTAGCGCTGTTCGAGCAGCGCGTCCAGCTTGTCGTCGCCGATCTCATCGCGATGGTCGTCGCCCTTCTCGTTCATCAGGCGGGTCTGGCGGCGCTTGAGATCGTAGGTGCCGATGAAGTCCTTGCCCGAGCCGACCGGCCAGGTGATCGGCGCCGTGTCGAGGGCGAGCGTCTTCTCGATCTCGTCCAGCGTCTCGAACGGGTCGCGCGCCTCGCGGTCGAGCTTGTTGACGAAGGTGACGATCGGGATGTCGCGCATGCGGCAGACCTCGAACAGCTTGCGCGTGCGGTCCTCGATGCCCTTGGCGGCGTCGATCACCATGATGGCGCTGTCGACGGCGGTCAGCGTGCGATAGGTGTCCTCCGAGAAGTCCTCGTGGCCGGGCGTGTCCAGGAGGTTGAAGACGTTGCCGCCGTATTCGAAGGTCATCACCGAGGTGACGACGGAGATGCCGCGGTCGCGCTCGATCTTCATCCAGTCGGAGCGGGTGCGGCGGTTTTCGCCGCGGGCGCGCACCTGGCCGGCGAGCTGGATGGCGCCGCCGAACAGCAGCAGCTTTTCGGTCAGCGTCGTCTTGCCGGCGTCCGGGTGCGAGATGATGGCGAAGGTGCGCCGCCGCTCGATCTCGCGGTGAAGCCGTGCGTCGGCGGAGGAGGGGGATTCAAGGCTGCTCATCTAGGGTCTCGCGGCGCTCCCGGAAAGGCCGCAAACCACAACGCGGCGCGCCGTTTGTCAACCGCTTCAGGCGATTTCTTCGTCGTCGGGCGCCGGACGCGGCTTTCGTGGCGCCGCGTTATTTAGAAAGGCGTGGATGTCGGCGGTATCGAGCAGCGCTTCGACCTCCTGGCGGGCCCGGTCGCCGACCTTGTCGATAAGGAGGCCGCGCGCCGTGTCGACGCGCCAGACGAGGTCGCGCAGCGCCATGGTGGCGGTGCGGCTCACCGCCGACCAGTCGGTCGCCTCGCCGACCAGCGCCCGCGCGACGCTGACGAGAGCCGAATCGCGGGTGAGGCGGCAGCCCTCGGCGCCGGACGCCTCGACGCTGGCCAGCACGAGCTGCATCAGGCGGAGCAGCGCGCCGCTGTCATCAAGCGCTCCCGACTCGTTCGGCGGGAGATCATGGGCAAAACTCGTCCACGGCATCGGCGTGCGGCGTTATCCAATAGTGAAGGCGACTGAAACGCGTCGCTATAGGTATTATGGGTCGGCGAGCCTTCCCGGCCGCCGACGTCTTGGCGCGATCGCGTAACAGCCATATTGGCACGGAACGGCCGGACGCGTCAGGGCAGGGTCCGACTTTTGGGCGCAGCTTTCTTAATATCCCCTGAAATTCCTCGACAAAAATGACATGGGTAATCAATGCAAGTGTTCCGCTGAATGGCGCGGGAGCGCGGCGGTCGGAGGCTTTGGCGCATCATGGCTTTCCGTTCCGGAAACGGCACCGGCAACTTGACACCGCATTTCCGATCGGGTACCAGAACGCCGCAGCCGACGAAGCGTCCGCTTCGCCGCTGCCTCCGAGCCGTCGGGGTCCCGCTGGGGGATAATTTAACGGTAGAATGACGGACTCTGACTCCGTTCGTCTTGGTTCGAATCCAGGTCCCCCAGCCAATCTCCTTTTTCCAGTAAATTAAACAGTTTATGTTCGTCCGGCGCTGGCGATTCCGGTGATTTCATGTCGCATCGGAGTGTCATCCTATTCCGCAGGATTCCGGGCTTTTCCAAACAGGGCCGGCGATTCCGTGCGACATGGAACGCGGCAAGCACGAACACCGCCCGGACATCCGCGTCACACCGGACCGATGCGACCTCCCGCGAATCGCCGGCTGGGGATTCGATCCGATCGCCCTGTTTGGCGCCGGCGAGTGCGGGGTAGTGCTCGGTGTCGACGGACAGCTCAAGGCGAACACCCTCGACCTTCGCATGGGCGATCCCTGACGAAGGTTTCTGGCCAAGCCGGGTCTTGCCGACGTGGCGGGCTCGCTCGGCCGCCGCCGGCGTCAGCAGCGGCTTACGGATCTGCGTCTGTACCGCGGTTTGCTTGCCGCCAGGACGGCCTATGCGATGCGCCTGTGGGACGCGGCGTCGAAGAACAGCATCTTGTCGAAGTCCGGCAGGAGGGGAACCTTGTCGCCGCGCCTGACCTCGAGCTGTTCGTGAAGGACGACGGTGAGCCGGTGGCCCTGCATCGACAGTTCGAGCTGGGTTTCCGAACCCGTCGGCTCGATGACTTCCGCCTGCGCCTCGAAGCCGGTGGGGTCGCGTCGCCAATACTGCGGGCGTATGCCGAGAATGACGTCGGTCTCCTTCGGCACGCCGTGGGGAAGATGGGGCAGCGGCAGGCGCAGGTCGCCGGACAGGAAGGTTGGGCCGGTGCCGGCCGTCGTCACGATACCTGGGATGAAGTTCATGACCGGCGAGCCGATGAAGCTGGCGACGAAGACGTTGTCGGGCGTGTTGAACAGCTTGAGCGGGCTGCCGATCTGTTCGACGCGCCCCTCGTTCATCACCACGATCTTGTCGGCCATGGTCATCGCCTCGACCTGATCGTGGGTGACGTAGACGGTGGTCGTTCCGAGGCTGGCCTGCAGCGACTTGATCTCGGCGCGCATGACGACACGCAGCTTGGCGTCGAGGTTGCTGAGCGGCTCGTCGAACAGGAACACCTGCGGGTCGCGCACGATGGCCCGGCCCATGGCGACGCGCTGGCGCTGGCCGCCCGACAACTGGCCGGGAAAGCGGTCGAGCAGGGCGGAGAGACCCAGCACCTCGGCGGCGGCCTGCACCTTGCGGCCGATCTCAGCCTTGGGAACGCCGCCGAGCTTGAGCGAGAAGCCCATGTTCTGGCCGACCGTCATGTGCGGATAGAGGGCGTAGTTCTGGAACACCATGGCGATGTTCCGCTTCTTGGGCGGCAGGTTGTTGACGATGGTGCCGCCGATGCTGAGGGTGCCGGCGGTGATGTCCTCAAGGCCGGCGATCATCCGGAGCAGCGTCGACTTGCCGCAGCCGGACGGACCGACCAGGACGACGAAATCGCCGTCCTCGATGTCCACCGACACGCCATGGATCACTTCCAGGCTGCCGTATGCCTTGACGATGTTGTCCAAACCGATCGACGCCATGGTCCACTCCTATGCCTTGGGGCCGCGTGCCTCGAAGGGAGCCCGAAAGTCGGGCAGCCGGTCGTGGCAGGCGGGGAAGGCGCCGAAGGGCTTGTGGGGCTCGGTCTGGTACCAGTAGGCGACCGAGGAGATGGAGTCGCCGCGCCGGTTGGCGTGGCCGTGCTCGATGGTCACCCGGATCCGCTGCTGGAAGACCACCGGGTCCTCGATGTGGAACCGGTAGACCGACACCGGGTCAGTCCAGTTGGGCCCGCCGCCGGCGATGATGCCGTGATAGGGCGCGCTGTAGTCCTGGTTGGGGCACCAGGAGGTGTTGAAGTAATCCTCCGTGCCGGTGCCGTGCAGGGTCGGCGGCCAGGCGTCGTTGGCGCCGGGGCTGGTTTCCGGGTGCGCGGGCAGTTCGGGATGGCGTTCCTCATGAGCGATCTGCGGCTGGCGGCCGGCGTCGGGCACCGCAAGGCCCGGCTCGCCATCGACGAAGATCATGTCGTCGCCCTCGCCGTACCAGTCCCAGCCTGCATGACGGCGAAGCGAATAGACACTGTATGTGCATCCGACGTAATGGCCGTGTCCCACGGCGTCGAGGATGAGGTAGTTGTCCCGCGGGGCGGTGTTGACACCGCCGAACAGGTACTCCTCGTTGGACATGCCGGTTTCGTCGGCCGCCTCGGGGCGCATCAGGCGGAACTGGGCGTGGAAGCGGCCCATGTCGTCCTCCAGCCGGTCGTGCAGTTCGAGGTCCACATAGTAGTAGAACTGAACCACGTCCTCGGCCTCGCTGGTCACCGTGAACTTCATGTGGCTGCCGAAGGGCATGGGGAAGTAGCAGTTGAAGCCCTTGCCGTCCTGCGGGCTCATCTGCAGCGGCAGGCTCCAGAAGTTCTGCGCCTTGGCGTGGCCCATGCCGAAGAAGTCGCCGATCGGCGCCTCGATGCTCGGCTCGCTCTCGCCGTCCCAGTAGGCGCGGAGGATGATCTTGCGCAGGTAGTGCGGGCTGTCGCAGGCGATGGTCACCCAGATGTGCGTGACGATCCCGGCGCCGGCGGCCTCGGCGATGGTGACGGTCTCGCCGGTGGCGATGTGAAGGCGATCGTCGTTGCCGCCGGTGCGGTCGTAGCTGGAAAACCGCCGGGTCTTCGCCTTGCGCAGCTTGGCAAGGCCCCGCAACGGTGACAGGCCGAGATTGGACATTCACAACTCTCCTTGGCGCGGCCTACTTGAGACCGCTCGTCTTGATGGAATCCATGATTTGGCGCTGGAAGATCAGGAACAGGATCAGGGTCGGCGCCGCCACGATGGTGGAGGCGGCCATGATGTAGTTCCACGATGCGCTGTACTGGCCCTTGAAGGCGGATATGCCGACCTGGACCATCCACAGTTCCTGATCGCTGGTGATGGTCAGCGGCCACAGGAAGGCGTTCCAGTTGGTGAGGAAGAACAGGATGGCCAGCGACGACAGCAGCGGCCGGCTGAGCGGCAGGATCAGGCTCCAGTAGATGCGCCAGTAGCCTGCGCCGTCGATTACCGCCGCCTCCTCCAGCTCGCGGGGGATCGACAGGTAGTATTGCCTGAGCAGGAAGATGCCGAAGGCGTTGAATATGGCGGGGATGATCAGCCCGGCGTAGGAGTTCAGCATGCCGAGCGTGCGCACCAGGATGAACAGGGGAACGATGATGACCGGCAGCGACACCAGGAAGGTCGAGAACATGGTCATGAAGATGACTTCGCGCCCCGGAAAGCGCAGCCGCGCCAGCGCGTAGCCCGACATCGAGTGGAACAGCAGGGCGATCAGCGTGACCGAGGCCGAGACGACCAGCGTGTTGAACAGATAGCGCAGGAAGTTGACCTCGGTGAACACGTAGACGAAGTTCCGCAGCGTCGGCGCTTCCGGAATAAGGTTCATGGAGAAGACGTCCGACGGCTGCTTGAAGGCCGTCGAGATCATCCAGAACAGCGGAAACACGGTCATCACCGCCAGGATCAGCGTGACCAGCATCTGCACGCCGCGGACGATGCGGACCTGCGACAGGCTGAAGGCGAGGCCGGGCTTATTCATAGTTGAACCTCCCGCCCCTTGTGAGCACGAACAGCAGGATGGTGATGGCCATCAGGGCCAGGACCAGGATGGAGGCCAGCGCGCCGGCGTAGCCGAAGGCGTTGTACTGAAACGCCTGCTGGTAGATGTAGTAGATGGTCATCATGGTGGAGTTGGCCGGGCCGCCACGCGTCATGACGTAGATGAGATCGAAGGTCTGGGCGCCGGCGACGGCGGCGACCATCGACACGATCAGCACGAAGAAGCTGGTCGGGCGCAGAAGCGGCAGGGTGATGTACCAGAAGGATGCCAGCGGGCCGGCGCCGTCGATGCGGGCGGCCTCGTAGTATTCGCCCGGGATGTCCTGCAGGCCACCCAGAAAGATCAGCATGTAGAAGCCCATCAGGAA
This sequence comes from Pleomorphomonas koreensis DSM 23070, assembly GCF_000425185.1. Taxonomy (GTDB): domain Bacteria; phylum Pseudomonadota; class Alphaproteobacteria; order Rhizobiales; family Pleomorphomonadaceae; genus Pleomorphomonas; species Pleomorphomonas koreensis. The sequence goes on along the minus strand of NZ_AULH01000008.1, from coordinate 171,788 downwards.
CCAGACGCTGACGAAGACGACCGCGAACAGCGCCAGCTCCGGGCTGCCGAGAAAGGACACGCTGCCAAGGCCCAGCGCCGATACGAGGCGGGGGATCATGCCGATCTTGTCGACGGCCAGCACCTGCCAGACCAGCGCCACCACGACGAGGCTGACCATCTGGGGCATGAAGAACAGCGAGCGCATCATGCCGTTGAAGGCATTGGTGCGCTTGACCAGCAGCGCCAGGCCGAGCCCGGTGACGTAGAGTGCCGGAACGAGCCAGACCACGTAGGTGACCGTGACCCAGAAGCTTTTCCAGAACAGGGGATCGAGTGCGAGGCGCTGATAGTTCTTGATGCCGACGAAGCGATAGCCGCCGAAGCCGTCGACGTCGAAGAAGGCCAGGGCCAGCGCCAGCATCATCGGAATGCCGATGAAGATCAGCAGGCCCAGGGCATCGGGCAGGACGAAGACGTAGCCGGCGATGGCCTCGCGCTGGCGCGAGGTCAGGCCGGTGGCGGCGGGGAGACCCGCCGACACCTGATTCGAAACCGACTTTGCCATCTCAGAGGATCCGCGCCCCGGAATACCCGGCAAAGAACGCGTCGAGCTGCTGCGAGGCGGCTTCGGCGACGGCTGCCGGGTCCTGGCCGCCGAGCATGGTCTCCTGGATGGCGTCGGAGATGATCTTGTAGACTTCCGGCGGCACGCGCGGCTCGGCGCGGATGCCGGGGTAGATCTCCTTGGAGAAGATCCCCATGTTGCCGGACAGGAAGGCGTCGCCGCCCGCCTGAAGCGCCGACTGGCGCGGCGGCATGTCGGACTTGGCGACCGTGCACCAGTTGACCACGCGATCGACCGAGCCCTTGTCCATGGAGGCCAGCACCCAGGCGCAGAACTGGCCGGCGGCGTCGGGGTTGGCGCCGTGGGCATTGGCGACGAAGGCCCAGCCGCCGCCCACCGTCACGTATTTGCCGCCCTTGGGGGTCGGCAGCTTGAAGATGCCGTAGGGCACGTCGGGCGCGTTGGTGTTCAATTCGGCGATCGCCCAGATGCCGACGTTCTGGATGGCGGTAAAGCCCGAGCCGAGGTTGGCCGCCGCCGCGAAGCCGCCGCCGCCGAGCACCTGGCGCGGCGCGACGCCGGTCTTCACCGCGTCCTGCCAGAACTTGAGCGCCTGCACGGTGGCCGGCGAGTTGAAGGCCGACTTGCCGTCGGCGCCCTGGAACTCGCCGCCGCCCTGCCACAGGAAGGGATACCAGGTGAAGTTCTGATAGTAGCCGGGGTTGGTGTCGAACAGCACGCCGTAGCGCTTGTCGGTGGTCAGCTTGCCGGCCACGTCCAGCAGTTCGTCCCAGGTGGTCGGCACGTCGTTCTCGTTGAGGCCGGCTTCCTCGAAGGCCTTGATCGAGTAGAACATGGCCATCGGCTCGACTTCCATGGGAATGCCGAAGATCTTGTCGTCGACCTTGCGGTTGGCGATGACGCTTTCGGGGAAGTCGGCCTGCGCCTGGGCATCGATGTAGGGCGTCAGGTCCTGCAGCACGCCGCCGTTGTAGTATCTCAGGAAGTCGCCGGGGCTGACGATGAAGATGTCCGGCCCAGTTCCCGAGGCGAAGGCGGTGGAGAGCTTGGTGCCGTTCATGTAGTCGCTGTTCGGCACGTATTCGAGTTCGATCTTCTGGTCGTGGCTGGCGTTCCAGCCGGCGACGGCATCCTCGAACCATTTGGACTGCGCCGGCACGTCGCCGCCCGGTGCGTAGAACTGCCAGAACTTCAGCGGCGCGCCGGCCGCGAAGGAATAGCGCGTGTTGATGAAGGGCATCGCCAGCGCGCCGAGGCCCGCGCCGGCCTGCAGGATGCGGCGGCGCGAGATGCGGAACTTGTTTTCCGAGTTGCTTGTGCTTCTGGTCACTTTTTCCTCCCAGTTACCAGCCCCACGCGCCTTCTCCCTAGTGAAAACTAGGCAGTATCAAATGCTTGCAGAAAACAGGGTACTGTGAACTTGCGTGGTGGTTCGTCGAGCCCGGCAAGGCGTTCGTGCAGCATGGAGACGGCTCGCCGCCCCAGCTCCGCCGGGCTGTTGCCGACCGTCGTCAGGCGCGGCCGGACGTCCTCCAGTTGGGCGATCTGATCGAAGGTGGCGACCGCGATGTCCTCGGGAATGCGGATCTTGCGGTCGTAGCATTCGGTCAGCGCGCCGATGGCCATCAGGGAATTGGCAAAGAACACCGCGCTCGGCATGTCGTGTCCGTGTTCCTCGCACAGCCAGGCTACCGCGGCGCGCCCCGACGGTTGCAGATAGGTTCCCTCCCGCAACAGCGCGCGGTCGAGCGGATGGCCGGCCTTGGCCAGCGCGTCGGCGAAGCCGCGCGTGCGCCGGTCGGCCTCGCGGAAGCTGGCCGGGCCGCTGACGACGGCGATGCGCCGGTGCCCCCGCGACAACAGGTGCTCGGCCATCTGGGCGGCGCCGTTGTAGTCATCGAGTTCCACCACGTCGACGATCGGCTCCGGCAGGGAGCCGATGAACACGGTGGGGGTTGTCAGCTCCCGCAGGCGATCGAGCATGCCGTGCAGCGCGAAATCGCCAACAATCAGCCCGTCGACACCGCGCTGGCTGATCTGCCGCAGATATTCGTCGCCGTGGATCTGCGAGCGGCCGCCGGGCACGTCGGTGTTGAAGATCAAGGTATCGAGGCCCAGCTCCTCGAGCGCGCCCTGAATGGCCTTGACCAGCTCGGTATAGAACGGGTTGAGGACGTCGGGGATGAGCACCGCGATCACGTTGGTCCGCCCCGTCCGGAGGCTGCGCGCCTGCGAATTGGGGAGATAGCCGAGTTCGGCGATGGCCGCCGAGACCTTGGCCCGGAGCAGGGGCGATACGCGTTCGGCGTGATTGATCACGTGCGAGACGGTCGTCCGCGACACCCCGGCCAGTTCTGCAACTTTGGAAATCGTCGTCATGATTTCTGCGATAACACGCCGCAAATCGATTTGCAAATCGATTTGCAAATCGATTTGGCGTCCGGATCCAGAGTCTGCTGGCCCGGCGGATGATGGCTGCGACGATGGGGGCGGACAGAAAGGTGCCGGCTCGCTTGTCGTGGCGGGCACGGATTCTGCGGAAGCCTTTGGGATGACAGAAGAAGCGTTTGATGGCGCTGCGCTGTTTGTGGACGGCTCGATCGTAAGCGCGGGAGCTTGTGCCTTGGGAGCGGGATCACTGGTTGGCAGCGGTGTTTGGCCAGCCGGTTGCGCAGTGATACGGCCGGCGTGATCGGTGCCGTCGCCTGCCGCATCGGCGGACCACCCAAGCCTCGTCCAAATGGGAATTCCTTCGCCGTCACACTCCACCGGGCGGTGTCTGCACTCGGAGGATTCCCTTGCCCGGGTAGTTCTCATTCACCGTCCGAGAAGGAGGAGCGACGTTCCGTCCAGCATTCGAGAGCTTTGAAAAATTGTGTCCGGATATCAAGGTCGTGCATCAGTCGATGCCCTTTGATGGTCTGAATGCGGCCGGTCGACCTCCCTTTCATGTCCTGTGCGCCTGCACTCATCTGCAAGCCGGCTTGGGCGGCGCTCTCCATCCGCCGCTTTCTCCGGATGGTCGGGCCCGCGCCAAGGCCGGGGATGCTCGGAATACGGCGCCGAAGGGCTGATAGTACCGGCGCCGCCATCGTGGATCGCATGCGTTCGGTCGTGACGATATATGATATATAATGTCAATATATGGATATTCTTGGGGTTATTTTTGACAGGAAATGATATGAAATGAGAAATTCGATTGACGGCCGACACGGCCGGATGCAGTGTTCGGCTCATGTTGCGAGAAGAGCGCCATCACGCGATCCTGAAGTCTCTCGCCGGTCGGGAAGCGGTCTCCTATGACGAGCTGCTGAGCCTGGTCGATGCGTCGTCGGCCACGCTGAGGCGCGACGTGGATCTGCTCGAAAGCGTCGGGCGGTTGCGCAAGGTGCGCGGCGGCGTGGCGCCGGCCACCGAGAGTCGCGCGCCGCTGGCCTCCTATCACTTCCAGCACGAGCAAGGCCGCAATGCCGCCGCCAAGCGCGCCATCGCCGAGCGGGCCCGCGATCTGGTGGCCGACGACGACACGGTGATCCTGTTCGGCGGTACCACCGTGGCGGAATTCGCCGCGCGGCTGCCGGATGCCGGGCTGTCGGTGCTGACCAACTCCCTGCCGGTGGCGAGCCGCCTGTCGAGCCATGGAACCAACCGGGTGTTTCTGACCGGCGGCGAGGTGCTGGCGCGCCAGGGCGTGGTGCTGAGCCCGTCCGGCGACGAACTGGCCCACAACATCGCCGCCAGCTCGTTCTTCGTCGGTTGCCATGGCGTGGGCGAGGCGGGAATCATGGAGGAGGACAGCCTGCCGATCCATGTTTTCCGGGTATTGCGCCGACACGCCGGCCGGCTGGTGGTGCTGGCCGACAGCTCGAAATTCGGCGAGCGGCGCAGCCTCATCCTGTGTCCGCTGGCTGAGATCGACGTGTTCGTCACCGATGACCGCATAACGGATGCCGACCATGCCCGGTTGCTCGACGCCGGCGTGGAGGTGTTGATCGCGCCCGTCGCCGAGGAGGCGGAGACGGACAAGCCGGGCTCGTGACCGGCGGCCGGGCCGAAAACCCGGCGGAGGGGGATTTGCGACGCCGCGCCATGGGGTTGGCCGGCGTTGCCGAGGAGTGTCTCCCGGGAGGACGGGAGGCGGAGGAGAAATCATGGCTCGGTGTCTCGCCGTCGACTACGGCGCGTCCAGCGTGCGCGTCATCGACGTGGCGCTCGACGATGGCGGCCTCACGGCCCGCGAACTGTCGCGCCGTCCCAACGCCAGCGTCGACGACGGTGGTCGCTTCTGGGATCACGACGGGCTGTTCGCGGCCGTCGATGAGGGCATGGCGGCGGCGGCCGCCTCCGGCCCGGCGCCGCTCGGCATTGGCGCCGATTCCTGGGGCGTCGACGTCGTACTGGTCGGTGCCGACGGCCGTCCGGCGATGCGGCCGCGCGCCTATCGCGATCCTTATTTCAACGGCTGGATGGAGCGCTGGCTCGCCGGGCACGCCGACGAGGCGGCGGTGTTCGCGGCCACCGGCATTCCGCTGATGGCCATCAACACGCTCTATCAACTCTATGCGGCGGCCCGGCTCGAACCCGAGGCGATGAAGGCGACCCGCCACGTTCTCCTCACCGCCGATTACGTCCACTATCTTCTCAGCGGTGAGGCGGCCAACGAACGCACGCTGGCATCGACCTCGCAGATGCTGACGCTCGACGGCGCCTGGTGGCAGACGGCGCTCGACTCGCTCGGCCTGCCGGCCGGCGCCCTCGGGCCGGTGGTGCGGCCGGGCACGCTGCTCGGCGGTCTGCGGCCCGACATCGCCCGCCGCCATGGCTTCGGCGCGACGCGCGTGGTGGCGCCGGCCGCCCACGACACCCAGTCGGCCATCGTGGCGGTGCCGGCCGTCGAGGCGGGCGACTGGGCCTATATCTCCTGCGGCACCTGGTCGATCATCGGCGCCGTGTCGCCGCGGCCCTTTGTCGGGCCGGATGCCTTCGCCGCCGGCCTCGGCAACGAGACCGGCTACGGCGACACCTATTGCGTGCAGTCGACGGTAACAGGTCTCTGGCTGATCCAGGAAATCCTGCGCGGGCTGGCCGACGGCTCGACGGCAGCCTCGCTGGCCGCCGAGGCGGCGGCCGAGCCGCCGTTCCGCTCGATCGTCGATCCGGCGCATCCGCGCTTCATGGCGCCGGCCGACATGGCGGCCGAAATCCGCGCCGCCTGCCGCGAGGCCAGCGAGCCGGTGCCGGACAGCCGGGCGGCGGTGGCCCGCTGCGCCTATGACAGCCTGGCGCTCAACTACCGCTTCACGCTGGCCGATCTCCAGCGGGTGACCGGCCGCCGCTTCGACCGCGTCCACATGGTGGGCGGCGGCGTGCGGGCCGGGCTTCTCAACGGGCTGACCGCCGCCGCCACCGGCCTGCCGGCCGTCGCCGGGCCGATCGAGGCGACGGCCATCGGCAACGCCATCACCCAGTTCATCGCCCTCGGCGTGCTGCCGTCATGGGAGGAGGGCCGCCGCCTGGTGGCCCGCTCCTTCCCGCCGGTGGTTTCCGAGCCTCACCCTCTGCCGGGCCTCGACGAGGCCGTCCGGCGCTTCGATCGCCTGCGCCAGCGCCGGCGGAATACCGCCTGAGAAAGGATACTCCCCGATGACCCGCCATCTGTCGCTACGGCAGGACATGATCGACACCTGCCTCAAGATGAACGCCGAGGGGCTCAATTCCGGCGCCGCCGGCAATCTCAGCGTCCGCGTCGACGGCGGCTTGCTGATCACCCCGTCGGGCATCGCCTACGACAGGATGACGCCGGAGCAGATCGTCGAGATGGACATGGAGGGCCGCTACTACGGCGACTTCGTTCCCTCGTCGGAGTGGCATTTCCACTACGACATCCTGCGTTCCCGTCCCGATGCCGGCGCGGTGGTGCACAGCCACGCCCCCAACTGCGCCATCCTCGCCTGCTGCCGGCTGGACATCGAACCGGTCCACTACATGGTGGGCGTTGCCGGCGGCAAGGTGATCAAGTGCTCCGGCTACGCGCCGTTCGGCACGCCGGAACTGTCGCGCCTCGCCCTTGAGGCGCTCGGCCCCCGCAACGCCTGCCTGCTCGGCAACCACGGCGTCATCGCCCTCGGCGCCTCGGCCGCGGCGGCGCTCAACGTGCTCAGGGAGGTCGAATACCTCGCTCGTCTCGCCATCGGCGTCCGCCTGCTGGGCGGCGGCGTCCAGTTGAGCGACGGCGAGATGGATGTCGTGCTCAAGCGCTTCCGGACCTACGGCAAGCAGGCCGCGGAGCTGACGGCCGAGGACATCGACGATCCGGATCGCGTGATGCCGCCGGCCTGGGCCGGCGCCGCGCGGCCTTGAGGGTAGCCATCAGAACAAGGGAAGGACAAGCGAGATGAACAGCGTTTTCGACAGTACACCGCCCCGGATCGGCATCCGCCCCACCATCGACGGCCGCGCCGGCGTGCGCGACAGCCTCGAGGAGCAGACCATGGCCATGGCGCGCGTCACGGCCGATCTGCTGACGGCTAACCTGCGTCGGGCCAACGGCAAGCCGGTCGAGTGCGTCATCGCCGACACCACCATCGGCGGCTTCGCCGAGGCGGCGGCCTGCGCCGACAAGTTCCGGCGCGAGAATGTCGGCCTGTCGATCACCGTGACGCCCTGCTGGTGCTACGGATCGGAGACCATGGACCTCGATCCGCTGATCCCCAAGGCGGTGTGGGGCTTCAACGGCACCGAGCGGCCGGGCGCCGTCTATCTCGCCGCCGTGCTGTCCGCCCACAACCAGAAGGGCCTGCCGGCCTTCGGCATCTATGGTCATGAGGTGCAGGACCGCGCCGATACCAGCATTCCCGCCGACGTGCGCGACAAGCTGTTGCGCTTCGCCCGCGCCGGCCTCGCGGTGGCCGAGATGCGCGGCAAGGCCTATCTCAGCCTCGGCGGCGTATCGATGGGCATCGCCGGCTCGATCGTCGACCAGCCCTTCTTCCAGAAGTGGCTGGGCATCCGCGCCGAATGCGTCGACATGAGCGAGGTCCAGCGCCGCATCAAGCTCGGCATCTTCGACAAGGCGGAGTTCGCGCGGGCGATCGCCTGGACGCGGGCCAACTGCATCGAGGGGCGCGATTTCAACGACGAGGCACTGCGCCACAGCGCCGCACAGAAGGCCGAGGAATGGGAGATCGTCGTCCAGATGGCGCTGATCGCCCGCGACCTGATGGTCGGCAACCCGGTGCTGGCCGAGATGGGCTACCATGAGGAATCGAAGGGCCACAACGCCATTGCCGCCGGCTTCCAGGGCCAGCGCCACTGGACCGACTTCATGCCGAACGGCGACTTCATGGAAACCATCCTGAACTCGTCGTTCGACTGGAACGGTCCGCGCCATCCGCTGATCATGGCCACCGAGAACGACTGCCTCAACGGCGCCGGCATGCTGTTCGGCAACCTGCTGACCGGCGAGGCGCAGATCTTCTCCGACGTCCGTTCCTACTGGAGCGCCGAGGCGATCGAGCGCGTCACCGGCTGGAAGCCGACGGGTGTGGCCGCCGACGGCCTCATCCACCTGATCAACTCGGGCGCCACCTGCCTCGACGCGGCCGGCGAGATGACGGTCGACGGCCGGCCGGGCATCAAGCGCTTCTCCGAGGTGACCGAGGAGGACATCAAGGCGACGATGGCGGCGACCCGCTTCTGCCCGGCCGATCTCGGCTATTTCCGCGGCGGCGGCTTCTCGACCGACTTCACGACGCGCGGCGGCATGCCGCTGACCATGACGCGCCTCAGCCTGGTCGACGGGCTCGGGCCGGTGCTGCAGATCGCCGAGGGCCACTCGGTGACGCTGCCCGACGGCGTGCACGACACGCTCGACCTCCGGACCAACCCGACCTGGCCGACCACCTGGTTCGCGCCGCGCCTCACCGGCAGCGGATCGTTCCGCTCGACCTACGACGTGATGGGCGCCTGGGGCGCCAACCACGGCGCCATCTCGCACGGCCACATCGGCGCCGACCTCCTGTCGCTCGCCGCCATGCTGCGCATTCCCGTGGCCATGCACAACGTCGAGCGGGAGAACATCTTCCGCCCGAGCGCCTGGACGCTGTTCGGCTCCGATCCCGAGGGCGCCGATTACCGCGCCTGCGGCGCCTACGGCCCGCTCTACGGCTGACCGGCCGGCCGTTCCGGAGGCGCTCCCTCCGGAACGGCGCCTTTCCCGATGACCGGCGCGCGGGCCGAGAAGGCCGGCGCGGTGGCCGGCCGCCGTCGGCACGGCATGCCGGCGGACTGCAATCTCGCAATACATGAAAAGCTGCATGAGCCCCCAGGTTTTTCTTGGGGGAGGGTGCCGCGTCGTGACGGCGCTTGGGACGCTCCAACCGGCGCCGGCTTACTAAAACGTCGTACTGTGACGTTTTAGCTTGACCGACCTAAGGGGCCATGCTACCTCCGCTGCGAAGTTCACGGGAGGTGAACTCTCCAAACAACTTGATCGACCCCAGTGAAGGGTGGCCCGATGGACTATCTTTTGGGCATAGATATTGGCACGTCCAGTTTAAAGGCGTCGCTATACGATCGGAACTTGGTGCCGGTCGCCGCAGCACGCCATGAATATGCGACGTCCTATCCCGGCCCAGGGCGTGCCGAGCAGGACCCCGAGGACTGGCTGAGGGCGCTTGGCGCCGCCGTGTCCGAGCTGACCGGGCGGTCCGGCGTGCCGGCCTCGGCCATCGCCTGCATCGGCGTCGACGGCATGTCGAGTCTGGCGCTGCCTGTCGATAGTGACGGCGCGCCGCTTGGTCCGGCGATGATCTGGCTCGACCGTCGCGCCGCCGCCGAGGCCCGCCTCGACGCGGCGGCGGAGGCGGAGCAGATCGCCATCAACGGCAACCGCAGCGACGCCTCGAATTTCGCACCCAAGATGATGTGGGTCCGCGACCATCAGCCGGAGGTCTACGCCCACGCCGCCCACTTCCTGCACACCAACGCATTCCTGGTGCGGCGGCTGACCGGCGTCGCCTCCGTCGACCGCTCCGAAGGCGGCCTGTCGCAGATCTGCGACCTCAGGACTGGCGACTATTCCGACACGCTCATCGAGGCGCGCGGCCTCGATCGCCGCAAGCTGCCGCCGGTGGTGGCCTGTTCCGAGGTGGTCGGCAAGGTGACGGCCGAGGCGGCGGCCTGGAGCGGGCTTGCGGCCGGCACGCCGGTGGTGGCCGGCGCCATGGACAACGTGGCGGCGACGCTGGGCTGCCGGCTGCTGCTGCCGAACGACGCCTATATCTCGGCCGGCACGGTCACCAATGTCGGCATGCTCGTCGATGCGCCGGTGTTCGACGGTCGCGGCCTGATCTACGAGGCCGGCACGCCGGGCCTGTGGCTGGTCAACGGCGGTGTCGATTTCGGCGGCGCCGGGCTCAGCTGGTTCCGCGACCTGCTCGGCGACATCGACTTCGGCGAACTCTGCCGTCTGGTCGACGACACGCGGACCGGCGAGGCGGCGCTGTTCTTCCTGCCCTACATGGTCGGCCAGCGGGCGCCGTTCTGGAAGGGCGACATGTCCGGGGCGATCATCGGCCTGACGCCGGCCGTCCGCCGCAGCCATCTCGCCCGCATGTTCATGGAGGGCACCGCTTTCGGCGCCCGCCATGCCTTCGACACGTTGGCCGGCGGCCGGCCCCCGCGGGCCGTGCTCACCGGCGGCATCACCAACAGCACGACTTGGCGGCGGCTGTTCGCCGAGGTGACCGGAATGACGCTCTCCGTTCCACCCGAGGCGGAGACCGCGACACTCGGTTCGGCCATCCTGGCGGGCATGGGCGTCGGTCTCTATGCCTCGCGCGCCGACGCGATCGGCAGGCTTTCTCCTCCCGAAGCCTTCTCCCCCGATCCGGCCGCCGCCGCTTTCTATTGCGATCTGTACGCCGTTTTCCAGGACGCCTATGCCGGGCTGTCGGACGTTCTCTCCCGGCTCGCCGTTCTGCGCTATCCGTCCGAGGTGAAAGCATGAAGGCCGCCGTCGTCCACGCTCCCGGTGATCTCCGGGTCGAAGAGATCGCCACGCCGCTGCCGGCGGCGGGTGAAGTCCGCATCAGGGTGGCGCGCTGCGGCGTCTGCGGCTCGGACATTCCACGCATCGTCAAGACCGGCGCCCACTTCTATCCGATCGTCGTCGGCCACGAGTTTTCGGGCCGGATCGACGCGGTGGGCGAGGGCGTCGACGCCGCGCTGGTCGGCCGTCAGGCGGCCTGCGTGCCGCTGATCCCCAATTTCGATCACCCGCAGAGCGCGCTCGGCAATTTCTCGCTCGGCAAGGGCTACGACTTCATCGGCTCGCGCCGGCAGGGCGGCCTCGCCGAATACGTCACCATGCCGGCCGGCAACGCCTTCCTGATGCCGGACAGCGTCGATCCGGCCGCCGCCGCCTTCATGGAGCCGCTGACCGTCGGCCTGCACGCCGTCAACATCATGGACTTCCGGCCGGGACGGCGGGCGGCGCTGGTCGGCGCCGGCGGCATCGGCCTGCTGCTGCTGCAAAACCTCAAGCGCCTCGGCGCCGGCTCGGTGACGGTGTTCGACGTCGATCCGCCGCGCCTCGAAACGGCGCTGAAGCTCGGCGCCGACCGGGTGTTCGACAGCCGCGCCGCCGACATCGAGACCGATTTCGACGACGTGTTCGAGACGGCCGGCGCGCCGGCGGCGGAACTCCTGGCGCTGCGCATCGCCGGCCCCAGGGCGCACGTGATGTTCGTCGGCACGCCGCACGTGCCGCTGACGCTGCAACCGGCCGAGTTCGAGCTGATCAACCGCAAGGAGCTGACCGTTCAGGGATCGTGGATGAACTATTCGGCGCCGTTCCCCGGCTGGGAATGGCAGTACGCGGCGGCGGGGCTCGAACGGGGCGACTACGACATCGCCGCCCTCATCGACCGCGTGGTGCCGCTCTCCCGTGCCGACGAGATCGTCGGCCTGCTGAGCACGCCCGGCGCGCTCAAGGGCAAGCTCATCGTCGACTGCCAATCCTGATGCCGGCAACCCCGGTGACATGACCATCAAAGCGAGGACGCCATGAAAAGCTTCAACTACTACCAGCCCACCCGCCTGCTGTTCGGCGCCGGCCGCCGCGCCGAAACCGGCGCCGCCGTGCGGGAGATCGCCGACATCGTGCTGTTCGTCGTCGATCCGACGCTGCTGAAAGTCGCCGCCGCCAGAGTGGCGGAGGTCGAGGAGTCGCTCGCCGCCGCCGGCGTCCGCTACGTGCGCTTCTCCGACGTGGTGCCCAACCCGACGCTCGACTCGATCCAGCGCGGCGCCGAGCTTGCCCGCAAAGAAGGCGTCAAGGCGGTGGTCGGCATGGGCGGCGGCAGCGCCATCGACACGGCCAAGGCGATCGCCGTGGCGGCGACCCATCCGGGCACCGCCTGGGACTACCTCTACTTCAAGAAGAAGCCGACCTCCGCCACGCTGCCGATCGTCGCCATCTCCACCACGTCGGGCACCGGTACCCAGACGTCCAAGGTGTCGGTGTTCACCAACACCGCCGAGAACTGCAAGTCGGCGATGTGGAACGACAATCTTCTCTGCCGCGTCGCCATCGTCGATCCCGAGCTGATGGTCTCGGTGCCGCCGCGCGTCACCGCCTCCACCGGCTTCGACATCTTCACCCACACTTTCGAGTCCTACATCAATACCGGCGCCTCGGAGGCGGTCGACTCCATCGCCCTCGACGCCATCGTGCGCGTCATCCGCAGCCTGCCGGTGGCGGTGGCCAACGGCGGCAACCTCGCGGCGCGCGAGGATCTCGCCTGGGCCGATACGCTGGCCGGCCAGTGTCTCGCCAACGTCGGCACGACGCTGCCGCATGCGGCCGGACAGCCGATCAGCGGCCATTTCCCGAAGGTCAGCCACGGCGAGTCGCTGGCGGTGATCTATCCCGCCTTCGCCGAGTTCACCTGGCGCGGCGCCGTCGCCAAGTTCGCCAAGGTGGCCCGGCTGTTCAATCCGGCGCTGGCCGCCGCGTCGGACGAGGCCGCCGCCGCCTCGTTCCCGCTGGAGATCGAGAAGTTCCTGAAGCTGATCGGCCTCTACTGCCGGCTGGACGACTTCGGCATCACGCCCGACGACCTCGCGCCGATCCTCAAGCACGCCATGGAGTTCCCCGACAGCCAGGGCAACCCGGTGGTGCCGAGCGAAGACGACATGCGGAACATCTATCTCCGGAGCTTCCGGGCCGCCTGAGGTGATGGCGGCCGGGAGGAGGCCCGGCCGCCGCCACGGCGGACCGCGAAAACTTCGGAAAGGATGACAGGCGGGAGGAACGGATGACTGCGCTGAATGTGGCGCCGCCGGTCGGGGCGGCCGGGGGAGGGGGAAGCATCCTCGAAGCAAAGGGGATCGTGAAGCGGTTTCCCGGCGTGCTGGCGCTCGACGACGTGCATTTCGACCTGCGTCGCGGCGAGGTCCATGCCCTTTGCGGCGAGAACGGCGCCGGCAAGTCGACGCTGATGAAGGTGATCACCGGGCTTTACCATGCCGACGCGGGCGAGGTGGTCTACAAGGGCGAGCCACGGCGGTTCGCGACCATCCAGGACGCCCAGGCGGCCGGCATCACCATCATCCACCAGGAACTCAATCTGGTGCCGCATCTGTCGGTGGCCGAGAACATCTTCCTGGGACGCGAGCCGAAGAAAGGCTGGTTCGTCGACAGGAAGAAGATGGAGCGCGACGCCCAGGTGTTCCTCGACCGGCTGAAGGTCAACATCCGGGCATCGGACCTCGTGCTGACGCTGACCGTGGCCCGCCAGCAGATGGTGGAGATCGCCAAGGCGCTGTCGCTCAACGCCGAAGTGCTGATCATGGACGAGCCGACCTCGTCGCTGACCGAGTCGGAGATCGACCGGCTGTTCGAGATCATTCGCGAGCTGAAGAGCGATGGCGTCGGCATCATCTACATCTCGCATCGCCTGGAGGAGCTGAGGCGCATCGCCGACCGCGTGACGGTGATGCGCGACGGCGGCTACGTGTCGACGCGCGACTTCGCCGACGTGACGGTCAACGACATCGTGGCGGCCATGGTCGGCCGCGCGCTGGAGGACAAGTTCCCGCCCCGTACCTCGACGACGACCGACGAGGTGATCTTCCGGGTGGTTGATCTGACCCGGCCGGGCAGCCGGCATAAGGTCAGCTTCGACCTCCGGCGCGGCGAGATCCTCGGCTTCGCCGGCCTGATGGGCGCCGGTCGCACCGAGACGGCGCGCGCCATCTTCGGCGCCGACCACAAGACCGGCGGCAAGGTGATGCTCGGCGATCAGGAGCTGTCGATCGGCGGGCCGATCGACGCCATCACCGCCGGCATCGCCTACCTGTCGGAGGATCGCAAGCTGAACGGCCTCGCCGTCAAGATGACGGTGAAGGAAAACATCACCATGGCCAACATGGAGGCGGTGAGCCGGCGCGGCTTCATCGACAAGGCGCGCGAGGCGAGGGCGGCGCGCGAAACGGTGGTCAAGCTCAACGTCAAGACGCCGTCCATCGACCAGATCGCCAAGAACCTGTCGGGCGGCAACCAGCAGAAGGTGGTGATCGGCAAGTGGCTGTTCCGGGACAGCCGCGTGCTGTTCTTCGACGAGCCGACGCGCGGCATCGACGTCGGCGCCAAGTTCGCCATCTACCAGCTGCTCGACAAGCTGGCGAGTGAGGGCATCGGCGTGGTGATGATCACCTCGGAGCTGCCGGAAATTCTCGGCATGACCGACCGCGTCGTGGTGTTCCACGAAGGTCAGGTGACCGGCATCCTGGAGACCGCCAAGACGAGCCAGGAAGAAATCATGCAATACGCCTCCGGCGTCAAAAGCATGAACTTCACGAATACGATCGCTGGAGGAGCGAGATGACTACCATTGACAGTGCATCCAGGGATGCCAAGCGGTTGCAGGACCGCAAAGAGCTGATTCAGAAGTTTGCCGCACTCGCCGGCCTCCTGCTGCTGGTCTTCGCCTTCTCCGTGACGAGCAACGCCTTTCTGACCATGAGCAACGGCGTGACGATCGCGCTGCAGACGTCGACGATCGCCTACCTCGGCCTCGGCGCCACCTGCGTCATCATCACCGGCGGCATCGACCTCAGCGTCGGCTCGGTGCTGGCGCTGTCCGGCGTCATCGCCGGCCTGGCGGTCAAGGCGGGCTTTCCGGTGCCGGTCGCCATGCTGTTCGGCATCATCGCCGGCGGGGTGTGCGGCACCGTCAACGGCCTCGTCATCACCCGCATGCGGTTGCCGCCGTTCATCGCCACGCTGGGCATGATGATGGTGGCGCGCGGTCTGGCGTTGCAGTTCACCGGCGCCCGGGCCATCTCCGGCCTCGGCGAAAGCTTCGGCGAACTCGGCAACGGCTCGCTGTGGCGCGTCGTCGAGGAGGGCGCCAACGGCTTCCCGCGGGTGATCTTCCCCGGCATTCCCTATCCGGTGATCCTGATGATCGTCCTGGCCATCGTCGTGGCGGTCATCCTGCAGAAGACCACCTTCGGCCGCCATCTCTACGCCCTCGGCTCCAACGAGGAGGCGGCGAGCCTGTCGGGCGTCAACGTCAGCCGCACCAAGATCGGTGCCTACCTCTTGTCGGGCCTGCTGGCCGGCCTGTGCGGCTGCGTGCTGATGTCGCGCCTCGTTACGGCGCAGCCCAACGAGGGCGTCGCCTACGAGCTTGACGCCATCGCCGCGGCGGTGATCGGCGGCACGTCGCTGGCCGGCGGCGTCGGCACCATCTCCGGCACGATCATCGGCGCCTTCATCATCGGCATTCTCCGGAACGGCCTCAACATGAACGGCGTCTCGAGCTTCATCCAGATGATCATCATCGGCCTGGTGATCATCGGCACGGTCTGGATCGACCAGATGCGCAATTCCAAGCGCTGACGTCGGTCCCACCCCATCCGGCGGCGGGTGCATCCGCCGCCGTGCCGCAGCATACCCGGTAGAGGAACGGGGCTGCATCCGAGGACTGAAAAACACCCAAATGGAGAGGAGATCATCATGAAGAAGCTTGCCTGCGGCGTGCTCGCCGCTGCCCTGGTCGCCTTCACGGCTCCGGCCGCGCTGGCCGCCGGCGAGATTGCCGTCATCGTCAAGACGGCGAACTCGAACTTCTGGCAGAACGTCAACAAGGGTGCCAGCGCCGCCATCGAAAAGCTGCCCGACTACACCATGACCTTCCAGGGACCGGCCGCCGAGGCCAACGTCGCCGACGAAGTGAACATGGTCGAGAACGCCATCAACCGCAAGGTGGCGGGCATCGTGCTGGCGCCGTCGGATCCGGACGCTCTCGTGCCGTCGATCAAGAAGGCCTGGGAGAATTCCATTCCGGTCGTGCTGATCGACAGCGCCATCTCCCCCGATGGCGAGAAGTATTATCAGGCGTTCCTGGCCACCGACAACAAGAAGGCCGGCGAGCTGTGCGCCGAGGCGATGATCAAGGCGGTGGGCACCGAGGGCAAGATCGCCATCATGTCCTATGTCGCCGGCGTCGGCTCGGAAATCGGCCGCGTCGGTGGCTTCACCGACTATATCAAGGCCAACTCCAAGCTGGAGATCGTCGGTCCCTACTACTCGCAGTCGCAGATGGCGACGGCGCTGAACCAGACCGTCGACGTGCTCTCGGCCAACGCGGACCTCAAGGGCATCTTCGGCGCCAACGAGCCGACCGCCGCCGGCATGGGCCGCGCGCTCGCCCAGTCGGGCAAGGCGGGTCAGGTCGTCGGCATCGGCTTCGACGGCAACCAGGACCTTCAGGACTTCGTCCGCAACGGTACCTTGCAGGGCATCGCCGTGCAGGGCTCGTTCCAGATGGGTGAGAAGGGCGTCGAGACCATCGCCAAGATCCTTGGCGGCGAGAAGGTCGAGAAGATGATCGACACCGGCGTCGTGTTCGTCACCAAGGACAACCTCGACAAGCCGGAAGCCCAGAACGTTCTCTACTGATCGACAATCCGTCCCGGCGCCGGTCGCCCGAGTGGCGCCGGGATGGAACCGTTGCGGATGCGTGCCGCCGAGCGGCCGCGCCGCCTGCAAGGGGAGCGCCGACGGGGGGAGGCGCTCCTCTTGAAGCGGCCGCCGATCCGCCTGCCGATTGCCGTTGCGCGACAAGGCCGCGCCCGGCGCCACCGGAGACCTGTCATGAAGTCGCTTGAACTCTATCGCGAAACCCTCGAACGCAACCGCGCCGGCAAGGGCGGGGTGATCGCCTCGATCTGTTCGGCGCATCCGCTGGTGCTGAGGGCGCTGTTCCGCTCGGCGCGTCGGCGCGGCACCTTCGCGCTGGTGGAATCCACCTCGAACCAGGTGGATCAGTACGGCGGCTACACCGGTCTGCGGCCGGCCGATTTTGCCCAACTGGTCTATGAGCTTGCCGATGAAGAAGATTTCCCGCGCGAGCTGGTGCTGCTCGGCGGCGACCACCTCGGTCCCAACAGCTGGCGCGGCCGGGGTTCGGTCGAGGCGATGGCCGAGACGCGCCATCTCGTCGAGAGCTACGTCAAGGCCGGCTATCGCAAGATCCATCTCGACGCCTCCTTCGTCTGCGCCGACGACAAGGCGCCGCTGACCGACGAGATCGTCGCCGAGCGCGCCGCCGACATGGCGGCCGTCGCCGAGGCGAGCTTCACCGGAACGCCGCCGGTCTACATCATCGGCACCGAGGTGCCGACGCCGGGCGGCGTCGTCCAGGAGGAGGCGCTGCACGTCACCCGGCCCGCCGACGTCGAGCGGACGCTGGCCGCCTTCGAGGCGGCGTTCAAGCGGCGCGGCCTTGACGCGGCCTGGGATCGGGTCACCGGCCTGGTGGTGCAGCCGGGCGTCGAGTTCGGCGACGGCATGGTGCACGACTACGTGCCGGTGCCGGCGCTGTCCGGCGCCATCCTCGACCATCCCGGCATGGTGTTCGAGGCGCATTCCACCGACTACCAGTCGCCGGCCAATCTCGCCCGCCTTTCCGCCGACCACTTCTGCATCCTGAAAGTCGGCCCGTGGCTGACCTACGCGCTGCGCGAGGCCCTGCTGGCGCTGGAGATGATCGAGGGGGAGATGCGGCCGGCCGTGCCGTCGCGCTTCCGCGAGGTGCTGACGGCGACCATGAAGGCGGACCCGCGTTACTGGAAGGCCTATTACACCGGCGATGCGGCCGAGATCGACTACAAGCTCGTCTACAGCTACTCCGACCGCGCCCGCTATTATCTCGGCCGGCCGGAGATCAGGGCGGCCATCGACCAACTCGTCGCCAATCTCGATGGGGGCATTCCCGAGGCGCTGATCAGCCAGTACCTGCCGCGCGAATATCGCGCCCTGCGCTCGGGCGGCCTGGTGCCGACGCCCACCGACCTGATGATCTCCCACGTGGCGGACATCGTCGATCTCTATCTCGACGCCGGCGTCGCCTGATCATCCCGGAAAAGGAAAAAGTCCATGCTGCGCGGCATTTCCCCGCTTCTCTCCCCCGATCTCCTGTCGACGCTCCATCGCATGGGGCACGGCGACGAGATCGTTCTCGCCGACGCCCATTTCCCCGGCGACACCTGCAACAGCAGGGTGATCCGCGCCGACGGCCTCGCCATACCCGCGTTGATCGAGGCGATCCTGCCGCTCTTCGTGCTCGACCCTTACGTCGACGACCCTATCGTCATGATGGCGGCGGTGCCCGGCGACACGCTGGATCCGGCGGTGCTCGCCCGCTACCGGGCGGCGATCGAGCGTCAGGCCCCGGACGCGCCGCCCACCCGGCACATCGAGCGCTTCGCCTTCTACGATCGGGCTAAGGCCGCCTTCGCGGTGGTGCTGACCGGCGAGACGGCGAAATACGGCAACATCATCCTGAAGAAGGGCGTGACGCCGGTGGACTGAAACGGCCGGATACCGGCCCCGGACGCATCACCGCATGGCGGCCGACGCCTGCGGCAACTTGAATGCGTCCGGATGGAAGGATATACGGCCCTTTCGGTCGATGCCGACGCGCGAACGCGGATGATCCGGCAAGCGCGCTTCGCGACATCGTCCTGTCGCGCCTGAAAGGTTGCTGACCCGATGCGGGATGAGAAGGCCAAATCCTCCGGCACGCGGCCGGTGTCGATCAAGGGGATCTCGCAGGTCACCGGCTTTTCCGTCACCACGGTCAGCATGGTGCTGAACGGGCGCGCCGGCGACTTCAACATCTCCAACGACACCCGCGACCTGATCCTCGCCAAGGCGCGGGAACTCAACTACCAGCCGAACCTGCACGCCCGCAACCTGAGGGCCGGCCGCACCGACATCCTCGGCCTGATGGTGCCGACGCTGCGCAACCACTTCTTCGGCGAGATGGCGGAGACCTTCGAGGCGCTGGCGCGCGCTGAGCGCAAGCTGGCGCTGATCTCGGTCACCCAATACGAGCGGGCGGAAGAACTCAGCGCCATGCGCTACTTTCTGTCGCAGCAGGTTGACTGCGTCTTCGTGGCCAACCCGATGGAGATCGAGGAAGTGTCGGCGCTGGGCGCCAACGGCGGCGCGCGGCAGATCTTCATCGATGCCGAGGCCAACGACCGCAACACCGTCAGCACCGACAACTTCGGCGCGGCGCTGGAGCTTGGCCGCGCCGTCATCGCCTCGATGGCGCGCGAGGGGCGGGGCGGCCGCATCTACTATTTCGGCGGCATGGCCAACCACAAGGTGACCTGGCTGCGACTGGAGGGTTTCAAGGCGGCGCTCGCCGAGGCCGGCCTGCCGTTCTCCGAGGATCAGGTGATCTGGTCGCCGTTCGACGCCGAGGCGTCCTACGAGATCATCAGCCGCCATCTCCGCGAGCACGACGACGTCGGCGGCATGTTCGTCAACTCGATCCTGCCGATGGAAGGGCTGATCCGCTTCTTCCCCGAGGCATCGGAACTCTGCCGCCACATCCACTATGGCGTGTTCGACTACCATCCCTACATGCGCCTGCTGACCGACCTTAAGATCTTCAGCGTCAAGCAGGACTCGCAGGGGATCATGCGGGCGGCCTTCGACCTGTTCCGCTCCGGAGCGCCGCTCGATACCGGCGTCACCGTTTCCGTTCCCTACCAGTTGATGGTGCCGACCGGCACGGAGGACCGCTCGCCGGACGGCTGAACCGGCCGCCGGCGACCGGCCCCCGAGGGATTCATTTCATCCATATACTAATACGTTTTAGTATTGCGTGATCATCGAGGACGAGGGCGGCTTTGCAAAGACCGCCGTCGGGGCAAGGGAGGAAAGACATGAGGAAAGTCAGGATCACCGACATCGCCGACACCGCCATCAAGGGCGTCACGGTCGTCACCGAACGCGACTTCGATCCCTACAAGGAGGATTATTTCGTCTGGAAGGCGACGCCGCTCGTCGCCTCCTTCCATAGCTCGGAGGTGAGCGGCGGCGTGTTGCGCGCCTGGAAGCACACGCCCGTGTTCAGCGAACTCGAGACGCATGACGACGACGAGGGCTTCTTCTTCGTCTCGGGGACGGCGCTGATGGCCTTCGCCGACGTGACGGACGGCACCGTCGACGAGGACACGCTGCAAATCGTCCGCATCCAGCCGGATACCCAGCTCAACATTGCCGCCGGCAAGGCGCATTTCGTGCCGGTTGCCGAAGGCGACGTGCCGGTGACGGCGGTGGTGTTCTCGCCGAAGATGGACGCGCCGCGCATGTCCCTGTCGCAGCCGGTCGAGGGCATCTAGCCCAGCCGGACGACGGCGCAGCCGCGGGCTTCGAGCGGCAAGGTGCCGTCGACCGGTTTGCCGGTCAGGAGATCGGTGCCGACGTAGACCGCCCGCCCGGCGCCAACCTCGCGGCTGGTGACGGCGGCGCGACCGCTTGCGAGGCGGTTGCTCCAGCGGCCGGGCAGCCCGACATCGCCGTGCGTGTCCAGCAACTCGTAGAGATGGGCCGCCTCGCGTTCGCGGTGGCCGAGCGTGAAGCGGTAGCGGCGCGCCGTCGAGCCGGCCGGGAAACGCTCTGCCGGCTCGTTCAACCCGGCTTCAGCGGGCGGCAGCGGGAACAGGCCGTCGGAGCGGGGCTCGGCCACCCGGCCGCACTTCTCGACCCGGATGCCGTACAGCCGCGCGAGACTCAACCGGGGCGCCTGCGTCCGGATGACGTGGTTGTCGAAGTCGGCGCCGGCGATGCCGACGTCCATGCGCAACGAGGTGCCGATGAGGTCGCCCTTGATGCGGGTGATGTCGGACGCGAAGCGGGTCGCCTCCTCGTAGCGGCGGCGGAGATAGCGGCGGAACTCGCGTGAGGTGGCCTCCGAATAGGAGGTGGAGACGGTGGTGTTCAGTTCGTTGTCGGCCTGCCAGCCGATGACATGCGGGTTGTCGCGATAGTGCTCGGCCGGCGGCG
Organism: Pleomorphomonas koreensis DSM 23070; assembly: GCF_000425185.1. Taxonomy (GTDB): domain Bacteria; phylum Pseudomonadota; class Alphaproteobacteria; order Rhizobiales; family Pleomorphomonadaceae; genus Pleomorphomonas; species Pleomorphomonas koreensis. The sequence goes on along the minus strand of NZ_AULH01000008.1, from coordinate 150,844 downwards.
AGGTGATGCGGCGGCTGTACGCGGTAGACCGGGCTCGCTCTGCCGGCGTGCTGGCGCGAGCCGTGGCTGGCCGTGCGGCCGATCTCGTCGACCTGTTCGACCCCGAGGTGATCGTGGTCGGCGGCAAGGCGATGCAGTTCGGCGAAGCGCTGATCGGGCCGATCCGGCGGGCGATGGAGGGCAGCGTGTTCTTCGCAAAGCCGGAGTTGCTGCCGGACGGGGTGCCGGGTTCCTGGGCGCGCGGCGCGGCTGCGCTGGCGACGCAAGGCATCTTCGATTTCTAGCGCTCGCCGGGCGGCTGAGGCCGGTTTTTGCGCTGGTCGCGCGCAAAAAAGAATACCCCTGCGTGCCGGTGTATCCGGGACACGCGAGGGGCAAGTTGGCCGAGGCAGGCGCCCAAGGTGGGGGTTTGATATGCCTCGGCGGGCGTCAGGACCGGTAGCCGGCCAGAAGGGCGGCCATTTCGGTGATGCGGGGATCGCAGAGGTCGCCGCCGAGGCGCTGGCCGGGGTCGGCAAGCGCCTCGTTGCGATCGACGAAGTCGCGCGCGGTAAGGCGGAGCACCTGTTCGGGCGGCTCGCCGCTCTCGATGAGATAGTCGCGATACTCGTCCTCGAGCGTTTCCAGGCGGCTGGTCATGGGGCTCTCCCGTTCGAGAGTGGACGGATCGGGCTTGCTGGATTTCCAACCCGCGAGATGGTTGCGGGTTCCCGCCCCAATTGCCTGCGTCTAGGGCCAGCCGGCGAGGATTTCCTCGGTGGTGGCGACCTCCAGCTGCTCGCTGAAGCGGGTGAGATAAAGCTCCATCAGCGCGTCGTGGGTGTCGTCGGAGAAGCTGCACAGGGCGTCGCTCGCCAGGACGACGCGATAGCCGCGGTCGATGCCGCCAAGCGCCGTGGCCAGCACGCAGACGTCGGTCTCGCCGCCGGTGATGACCAGCGTGTCGATACCGGAGCCGGCCAGCAGGGCGTCGAGTCGCCCCTCGGTCCATGGCGCGTAGACGCGCTTGTCGAGCACGCGAGCCGGCGGCACGAAGCGTTCGAGGGCCGGAACGAGGCGCACGGCGTCGCTGCCGATGGCTTCGAGCGTCACCTCGGCCCAGCGCCGATAATAGCGCGCCCAGCCGCCGCGCCCCTCGCCGGGCCGGTCGGCCGGGACGAAGCGCGTGAACAGGGTGCGCTCGGCGTGGCGGGCGCACAGCGTCTCGATCACCGGCACCACCCGCTCCAGCCAGGGCACCGCCCATGGGTAGCCGGACGCGAACAACCGCTGCATGTCGACGCAGAGGTGCAGGCTGCCGGCGCCCAGCCGGCCGTGGACAAGGCCCCGGTCGCCCATCGCCGTCTCAGAGTTTCACCGCCGCCTCGCGCGCCCAGAGGCGCAGCTTGCGGCAGCTTTCGACGAAGGCGGCCACCGCGGCGGACCGGTCGAGGCGGACGAGGCCCTCGTCGGCGTCGGGCGCCACGCCGGCCTTTTCGAGCAGCGGCGCGGCCTCGGCGCTGAAGGCGATGAACTTGCAGTGGGCGAAGGCATCGGCCACGAAGTCGCGCGCCGCCGCCTCCTTCGCCAGCATCGCGGCGCCTTCCTTGGACAGCACCAGCGCCACGGCGTCGAACAGCACCGAGGGGCCGCCGTCGATCATGTGCCGGGCCGGCAGGTGGGTACCGTCGGCGGTGACGACGCCGCCGACCTTGGGAGCGATCAGCTCGGTCGTCGCGCCCTCCTGATCGATCGCCGCGCGCAGCGCTTCGAGGAGCTTGCCGTCGCAGCCGTCGCTGACCAGCACGCCGAGCTTGCGGCCGGCGAAATTCTTCGGGCCGTTCTCGATGATGCTGAGGGCGGGCGAGGCGGGCAGGTCGTCGCGCGGCGGCACGGCGGGATCGGCGGGCTTGGGCAGCCTGTCGATGCCGAGCTTGTCGGCAACGGTGGCGCCGAGCGCCTCGTCGATGTTGAGGAGGTGGGAGACCATGCGCTCGCGGATGAGCGGGTTCTCGCACTTGCTCAGCTCGAAGGTCAGCGCCATGGCGATATGCTTCTGCTCGGTCACCGTCTGGCTGTTAAAGAACTGCCGCGCCTGGCTGTAGTGGTCGGCGAAGCTTTCCGGCCTGAGCCGCGCCTTGGGCGCGTCGATCGGCTGGCGGAAGGAACGGAAGCCGCGTTCCGGGTCCTCGCGCGGGCCTTCCCCCCAGGAATTGGGCTGGTAGTTGGCGCGTCCCGCCGGGTTGCGCATGGCCATGTGGCCGTCCTGCTGGAAATGGTGGAACGGGCACTTCGGCGCGTTGATCGGGATATGCGTGAAGTTGGGGCTGCCGAGCCGTTTGAGCTGCGTGTCGAGGTAGGAGAAGTTGCGCCCCTGCAGCAGCGGATCGTCGGAGAAGTCGATGCCCGGCGGCACGTTCTGGGTCATGAAGGCGACCTGCTCGGTCTCGAAGAAGAAGTTGTCGGGCATGCGGTCGAGCACCAGCCGGCCGACGGGACGCGGCTTGATGATCTCCTCGGGGATCAGCTTGGTCGGGTCGAGCACGTCGAAGTCGAAGCTGTCGGCGAACTCCTGATCGAACAGCTGCACGCAGAGTTCCCACTCGGGGAAATCGCCGGCGTGAATGGCCTCCCAGAGATCGCGGCGGTGGAAGTCCGGGTCGGCGCCGTTGATCTTCACCGCCTCGTTCCAGACGACCGATTGCAGGCCGAACTTGGGCTTCCACAGGAACTTGACGAAGGTCGATTCGTCGCGCGCGTTGAGGAAGCGGAAGGTGTGGACGCCGAAGCCCTCCATGAAGCGGAAGGAGCGGGGAATCGCCCGGTCGGACATGATCCACATGACCATGTGCATCGATTCCGGCGTCAGGGAGATGAAGTCCCAGAAATTGTCATGCGCCGACTGGGCCTGCGGAAAGCCGCGATCGGGCTCCGGCTTCACCGAGTGGATGACGTCGGGGAACTTGATGGCGTCCTGGATGAAGAACACCGGGATGTTGTTGCCGACGAGGTCCCAGTTGCCTTCCTTCGTATAGAGCTTGACGGCGAAGCCGCGCACGTCGCGGGCGAGGTCGAACGAGCCCTTGGAGCCGGCCACCGTCGAGAAGCGCACGAAGGCCGGCGTCTTCTCGCCAGGCCGCTGGAAGATGTCGGCACGGGTGATATCGGCAAGCGAGTCATAGGTCTCGAAATAGCCGTGGGCGCCGTAACCGCGTGCGTGCACCACGCGCTCGGGAATGCGCTCATGGTCGAAATGGAAGATCTTCTCGCGGAAGTGGAAGTCCTCGATCAGGCCGGGGCCGGGGGCGCCGGCCTTCAGCGTGTTCTGGTCGTCGGCGACCGGGGCGCCCTGCGCGGTGGTGAGGGTCGGAATATCGCCCGCCTGTATCTGGTGCAACTCGCCGCCTTCGCCCCGCTTCAGGGTCTGGTCGTGCACCTTCGCCGTGGTCCGCGTCTCTGCCGTCGCCTTCCTGGCCATGTCCGTCGCTCCCTCGCTGGTCGGGCCGAGGGTGCGTGGCGGATATGGGTCCTTTCCTGCCGTGCTCCCCCGTCCTGCAATGGACGGTAGAACCCGAGGTGCCGGATTTTGTTCCGCAAAGAGGCGAGAATAATCGATTGGAAGCGGCCGGGAGAGGCGACTGCCAAGGAACAGAACGCGCGAAGCGGGGTTTCCTCTGCAGTCATCGCGCACAAGGAGACAGACCATGCTGACCCGTCGTTCCGCTCTTTTCGGCGCCGCCGCCGTCGCCGCCGTGGTTTCGGCCACTCCGACGCTCGCCCTCGACGAATCCGACGATCCCACCGGCGGTACCGTCGCCGACCCCAGGGCGCTTGCCAAGCTGCCGCGCGTCAAGGCCGAACTGGTGCCGCCGCCGAACGTCATGAAGCATGATCAGGTGGCCAAGGGCGGGCCGAAGATCGTCGAGTTCAGCATGACCATCGCCGAGAAGGAGATCGTCATCGACGGCGAGGGCACGTCGTTTCAGGCGCTGACCTTCAACGGCTCGCTGCCCGGCCCGACCATGGTGGTGCACCAGGGCGACTATGTCGAGCTGACCCTGATCAACCCCGACAGCAACAGCATGCCGCACAACATCGACTTTCACGCGGCGACCGGTGCCCTCGGCGGCGCGCAGCTGACGCTGGTCAACCCCGGCGAGCAGGCAACGCTACGCTTCAAGGCGACGCGGGCCGGCGTGTTCATCTACCACTGCGCTCCCCCGGGCATGATCTCCTGGCACGTGATGTCCGGCATGAGCGGGGCGATCATGGTGCTGCCGCGCGACGGCCTGAAGGATGCTGCCGGCAAGCCGATCCACTATGACCGCGCCTACACGATCGGCGAGTTCGATCTCTACGTGCCGCGCGACGAGAATGGCGCCTATCGCAGCTACGAAAGCGCCGGCGATGCCTTCGCCGACACGCTGGAGGTGATGACCAAGCTCATCCCCACCCACACGGTGTTCAACGGCAAGGTCGGCTCGCTGACGGGTGACAACGCCATGACCGCCGAGGTCGGTGAGACGGTGCTGTTCATCCACTCGTCGGCCATGATGGACTGCCGGCCGCATCTGATCGGCGGCCACGCCGACTGGGTCTGGGAGCACGGCAAGTTCTCCAACCCGCCGCAGCGCGATTTCGAGACCTGGTTCATCCGCGGCGGCAGCGCCGGAGCGATGGTCTATACCTTCCATCAGCCGGGCATCTACAACTACGTCGACCACAACCTGATCAAGGCCGAGCAGCTTGGCGCCACCGCTCACGTCAAGGTGGAAGGCGCCTGGAACCACGACCTGATGACCCAGGTCAGCGCGCCGGGGCCGATCAAGGGCTGAACGGAAAACGGGCCGCCGCCCGCCAGTGAGGCGGACGGCGGCCCGGTCCGGATGCACGAGGCTCAGGGCAGCGAATAGGCGATGACGTAGTCGCCGGGCTTGGTGCCGATGGAGCCATGACCGCCGGCCACGATCACCACCATCTGGCGGCCGTCGTCGAGGGCGTAGGTCATCGGCGTCGCCTGTCCGCCGGCCGGCAGCCGGCCCTTCCACAGTTCGCGGCCGGTGGAGAGATCGTAGGCGCGCAGATAGTTGTCGACCGCCGCCGCCAGGAAGGCGACGCCGCCCTTGGTGATCATCGGGCCGCCGATGCCGGGCACGCCGACCTCGAAGGGCAAGGGCAGGGGGGTCATGTCGTGGACCGTGCCGTTGCGGTGCTTGTAGATAATCTGGCCGGTGGTGAGATCAGCGGCGGCGACGTAGCCCCACGGGGGCGCCTGACACGGGATCTGCAACGGGCCGAGGAACGGCCCCATGTAGACGCCGTAGGGTGCGCCATCATTGCGGTTGAGGCCCTGCTCGCTGCCCTTCTCGTCCTGGCCGCGTGGCGGAACCTCGGCGCGCGGCACCAGGCGCGAGGTGAAGGCGAGGTAGGTCGGCATGCCGAACATCACCTGCCGTTCGGGATCGATCGCCACGCTGCCCCAGTTGAACACACCGAAGTTGCCGGGATAGATCAGCGAGCCCTTCAGCGACGGCGGCGTGTAGCGGCCGGCATAGTTCAACTCGTGGAAGCGGATGCGACAGGCCAGCTGGTCGAACATGGTGACGCCCCACATGTCCTTCTCCTGAAGCGGCGGGGGCGTGAAGGTGAGGCTGGACAGTGGCTGGGTGGGAGACGAGAAGTCTTCCGGAATGGTGCCGCCCGGCGCGGGGACCTCCGTCACCGGCAGGATCGGTTCGCCGGTTCGCCGGTCGAGCACGTAGATGTCGCCCTGCTTGGTCGGGCCGACCAGCGCCGGGATGGTGGTGCCGTCGGGACGCGTCAGGTCGAGGAGAGCCGGCTGGGCCGGTACGTCCATGTCCCAGAGATCGTGATGAACGGTCTGTCGCACCCAGCGGTCGCGGCCGGTATCGATGTCGAGGGCGACGATCGACGATGAGTATTTCTCGACATTTTCGCTGCGGCCCATGCCGAGCTGGTCGGGCACCTGGTTGCCAAGCGGGATGTAGACGAGGCCGAGCGTCTCGTCGACGCTGAACACCGACCAGCTGTTGGGCGAGTTGGTGGTGTAGGTCTGGCCGGCTGGTAACGGCAGCGTCTCGGTGGGATTGCCGGAATCCCAGTTCCAGATCAGCGCGCCGCTGTCGACGTCGAAGGCGCGGATGACGCCGGATTGCTCCTCGGTGGAATAGTTGTCGTTGACGGCGCCGCCGATGATGATCTTGCGGGCGGCGATTACCGGCGGCGATGTCGAATAGTAGTAGCCCTTCGGCTGGTACTTCATGCCGCTTTCGAGATGCAGCGTGCCGCCATCGGCAAAGCTGGTGCAGACGGCGCCGTTCTGCGCGTCGAGGGCGATCAGCCGGGCGTCGGAGGTCGGCAGGTAGACGCGCTCGGCGCAGGCTGTGCCGGCGGTGGCGGCGGTGTCGCGATAGTAGGTGACGCCACGGCAGGTCTGGTGCTGGCGGTCGGGGTTGAGGCCGACGTTGGGGTCGTACTTCCATTTCTGCTTGCCGGTCGTCGCGTCGAGGGCGATGGCCCAGTTGTGCGGCGTGCAGAGGTAGAGCGTGTCGCCGACCTTGAGCGGCGTCACCTGATAGGTGGTCTCGCCGACATCACCCGGCTGCTTGACGTCGCCGGTCTGATAGCGCCAGGCCTCCTTGAGGGAGCCGACGTTGCCGACGTTGATCTGGGTGAGCGGCGAATAGCGCTGGCCGTAGGGCGTGCGGCCGTATTGCCACCATTCGCCGTCGGGCACGTTGCCGCCGTGGTCGACCGTCGGGGTCTGGCGGTCGGGCAGCCGGCCGGCGACGTCGTAGCGATCGACGAACATCGAGCCGCCGGCGACGGCCGCCGAGGCGAGGCAGGCCACGCCGAGCATCAGGGCCGGCGCGGCCGACAGGCGCGGCGACACTGCGGCACCATCGAGCCGCCGCCGCACGAAAGGCAGCATCAGCCAGATGCCCAGCAGCACCAGCACGCCGCCGCGCGGGCCGAGTTGCCACCAGTCGAAGCCGACTTCCCACAGCGCCCAGCCGAGCGAGCCGAGCAGCACCACGGCGAAGACGGTCAGCGCATGGGCATTGCGGCGGTAGAGGAGGAAGCCGGTGAGCAGCAGGCCGATGCCGGCGATCAGGTAGTAGGCGCTGCCGCCGAGGAGGAGGAGATTCAATCCGCCTCCCAGAAGGATCAGTCCGAACAGACCCATCAGAAAAACGGTGAAGATGATCATTGCGCGGTCGCTCCGGCACGGATGGCGGTGCCTAGACAAGCGCCGAGGCGGCTTTTCGTTCCATCACAACGCGGTTTTCGGGCAGGGCGCCGGAACAAACCGGGGCAGGCGGGGTTGGGCCGCTGGTATCAATCCATGGCGAGAGGAGGGAAAGTCCGCCGCCGTCGATCATCCTTGCCGCGCCGGTCGTCGTGGCGATGCGGATGGCGGCATCGCGGCCGCGTCGACAGTCGGAAAGGGGGCAACCCCTGTCGCGCGGCTGGCGGGCCGGCGCGGTGGTGGTTTGTTTTTGGCGCCGGACGCATCGGCATGGAACCCGAACGGCGGATACGGGTTACACCCGTATCGGTTCTCGGGAGGTTGACCATGTCCGCCAGCCGCATTTCTCCGGCCCTTCGCCGATCGTCCGGACCGGGCGGCAAGGCAAGGGGCGCGTGTCATGCTTGAGCACTTCGACGCGCTGCTGCTGGCGCGGCTTCAGTTCGCCTTCACCATCTCCTTCCATATCTTCTTTCCCGCCTTCACCATCGGGCTGGCGAGCTATCTGTTCGTTCTCAATGCGCTGTGGCTGATCACCAAGCGGCAGGTCTACGAGGAGCTGTTCGAGTTCTGGAAGACGATCTTCGCCGTGGTGTTCGCCATGGGCGTCGTCTCCGGCATCGTCATGTCCTACCAGTTCGGCACCAACTGGAGCAGCTTCGCCGACAAGGCCGGGCCGGTGATCGGGCCGCTGATGGGCTACGAGGTGCTGACCGCCTTCTTCCTTGAGGCGGGCTTCCTCGGCGTCATGCTGTTCGGCCTGAAGCGTGTCGGCCCCGGCCTGCACCTCTTCGCCACCGGCATGGTGGCGCTCGGCACGCTCTTGTCGGCCACCTGGATCCTTGCCGCCAATTCGTGGATGCAGACGCCGGCCGGCTTCGGCATCAACGAGGCGGGCCAGTTCGTGCCGCTCGACTGGTGGGCGGTCATCTTCAATCCGTCCTTCCCCTACCGCCTGGTGCACATGGTGCTCGCCGCCTATCTCACCACGGCGCTGGCGGTCGGCGCCTGCGGCGCCTGGCACCTGCTGCGCGGGCTGGCGCCGCGCCGCAGCGCCACCATGTTCGCCATGGCCATGGGCATGGTGGCGGTGGTGGCGCCGCTACAGATCTTCGCCGGCGACCAGCACGGCCTCAACACGCTGGAACACCAGCCGGCGAAGGTGATGGCCATGGAGGGCCATTTCGACAGCCATCCCAACGGCGCGCCGCTGATCCTGTTCGGCCTGCCCGATCAGGCGAACAAGCGCGTCGACTACGAGATATCGATCCCCGGCCTCTCCAGCCTGATCCTCAAGCACGGCTGGAACGAGCCGCTCGCCGGCCTCGACACCATTCCCGACGAGTTGCAGCCGCCCGTCGCGGTGGTTTTCTGGTCGTTCCGCGTCATGGTGGGGCTCGGGATGGCGATGCTGCTGCTGGGGCTGTGGTCGGCCGTCGCCTGGTGGCGCGGGCGGCTCACCGAGGATCGCTGGCTGCTCAGGGCCGCCGTCGCCATGGGGCCGGCCGGTTTTGTCGCCGTGCTGGCCGGCTGGATCACCACCGAGGTCGGTCGCCAGCCCTATCTCGTCTACGGCCACCTGCTGACGGCCGATGCCGTGTCGCCGATCGCCACGCCGGCCGTCGCCGCCTCGCTCATCGCCTTCATGCTGGTCTATTTCTTCGTGTTCGGGGCGGGCGTCTTCTACATCTTCCGCCTGCTGGCGCGTCTGCCGGCCGAAACGGTCGATACGGCGGAGGAGGAGCTGGACAAGGGGCCGGTCAGAACGGCCGGCATCACGCCCGGTCCGGCGCAGCCCAAACTGCAGGGAGATACCGATGGGCATTGACCTCGCTTTCGTCTGGGCCTTTCTGATCGCCTTCTCGGTACTCGCCTACGTGGTGCTGGACGGCTTCGATCTCGGCATCGGCATCCTGTTCCCGTTCTTCCGCCACAAGGGCGACCGCGACACGATGATGAACACCGTGGCGCCGGTGTGGGACGGCAACGAGACCTGGCTGGTGATGGGCGGCGGCGGCCTGCTCGCCGTCTTCCCGCTGGCTTATGCCACGGTGCTGCCGGCGCTCTACGCGCCGCTGATCGCCATGCTGCTCGGACTGATCTTCCGCGGCGTCGCCTTTGAGTATCGCTGGCGCACCAAGCGCTGGCTGAGGGTATGGGACTGGGGCTTTGCCGGCGGCTCGATGATCGCCGCCTTCATGCAGGGCATCTCGCTCGGCACGCTGATCCAGGGAATCCCGGTGGTCGACCGTGCCTATGCCGGCGGCTGGTGGGACTGGCTGACGCCCTTCTCGGTGGCGACCGGCGTGTCGCTGGTCGTCGGCTACGCGCTGCTCGGCGCCACCTGGCTGGCGATGAAGACCACCGGCGACCTCGCCGCCCGGGCACGGCAGATCGCCCGGCCGGCCACTTATCTGACGCTGGCGGGCATGGCGGTGTTCAGCCTGTGGACGCCGCTGATCGCGCCGCACTATCTCGGCCGCTGGTTCAGCTTCCCGACGGTGATCTTCAGCGTGGTGGTGCCGCTCCTGGTGCTGGCGGCCGCCGCCGCCATCCTGTCCGGCCTCAACCGTGAGAAGGACCTCCAGCCGTTTTTGGCGGCGCTCGGCCTGTTCGTGCTCGGCTATGCCGGCATCGGCATCAGCTTCTATCCCTATATCGTGCCGCCGTCGCTGACCATCGCGGAGGCCGCCGCGCCTGAGGCCAGCCTTGCCTTCCTGCTGGTGGGGGCGGCGGTGCTGATCCCGATCATCCTTATCTACACGGCCTATGCCTACTGGGTGTTCCGCGGCAAGGTGCGGCCGGGGGAAGGCTACCACTGATTGAGGCGCAGCCGGCTGACGCGGGCTGAACGGCTCAGGCTTCCCGCCGCGCCGCCACGCGGCTGCGGACGAGCTGCCGGTAGAGCCGGGCGTAACGCTCGGCGCTGCGGCTCCAGCCGAAATCGGTGCGCATCGCCTGCGTCTGCAATTCACGCCAGAAATCGACATTGTCGAAGGCGGTCAGCGCTCGGTGAATCGCGTGGTAGAGATCGTCGGACGAGCCGGGATGGAACTTGAAACCGGTGGCCACGCCGGCCGATGCCGCCGCCTCGTTGGCGTCGATCACCGTCTCGGCCAGACCGCCGGTGCGGGCGACGATCGGGATGGCCCCGTAGCGCAGCGCATAGAGCTGGGTGAGGCCGCAGGGCTCGAAACGCGACGGTTGCAGCACGATGTCGCTGCCGGCGTGCAGCAGATGAGCGGACTCCTCGCTGTAGCCGACGTGAATGACGACATGGCCGGAATGCTGCCGCACCTGCTCCAGTAGGCCGTAGACGATGCCGGGGTCGCCCTCGCCGAGGATGATCAGCCGGGCGCCGCGCTCGACGATGCCGGAGACCAGCGGTGCCAGGAGGTCGATACCCTTCTGCCATGTCAGGCGGCTGATGACGCTGAGGATCGGCCCGTCGCCCGGCGTCAGGCCGAACTGCCGCTCGATCATCGTCCGGTTCACCCGCCGCCGGTCGATGCTGCGCGCGTCGTAGTTCTGCGGAATGTGGGGATCGGTGAACGGGTTCCAGATGGTCTGGTCGATGCCGTTGACGATGCCGGAGAGCACCTGCCGCCGCGACTGGAGCACGCCGGCCATGCCCATGCCCTGCTCCTCGGTCAGAATTTCGCGGGCGTAGGTGGGAGAGACGGTGGTCACCGCATCCGAGAGGCGGATGCCGGCCTTCAGGTAGCTGATGTCACCGTAATACTCCAGGCAGTCGACGCTTGAGAAATGGTCGGGCAGGCCGAGCGCCGGAAATACTCCGGCCGGAAACTGGCCCTGGAAGGCGAGATTGTGGATGGTGAGCACGATCGGCAGATCGAGGCCGGCCGCCCGCATGTAGGCGGCGGTGAGCGCCGCCTGCCAGTCGTGCAGATGGACGACGTCGGGCCGCCAGCCGCCGATGCCCTCGGCGGCGATCTGCGCGGCGGCGGCCGACAGGACGGCGAAGCGCCGCCAGTTGTCATGAAAGTCGCGGCCGTGACCGTCGATATAGGGACCGCCGCGCCGCTCGAACAGCTCCGGGCAATCGAGCAGCAGCAACTCCAGTCCCTCGCAATGGCCCCGCCAGACCGTGGCGTCCGCGCCGAGTACCGACAGGCGACCGATCGCTTCCCGCCGCCGGCAGTTGGCGAGCGCCAGGGGATAGGCCGGGATCAGCGTCCGCGTCGAAATGCCCTGCGGCAGCAGCGACTTGGGCAGCGAGCCGATGACATCGGCCAGCCCGCCGGTCTTGACCAGCGGGAACACTTCCGAAGCCACCGCAAGGATGGTCAGCGGCTCGAACAGGCGGACCGGGCGATTGTCGCGTCCGGCATCCGGCGAGACCAGGCGGAAGGCCCTGTTGTCGTCGCCGTCCGGTTCGGGGGTTTCGATTTTCCGGGTCAACTGCATCAACCTCTCCCTGCCGGACGACGGGCTGCAATCCCTCGCCCCAAACGACATTGCGCAACTGGGCCGTCATGAATTTGTTCCCCGTGAAATGGGGGAAAGCAGACGCAAGGGAACAATCGTCGAGCAACGCGGTTCGACCGACGACAGGAGAAGCCTGAACGCTCGCCGATCGAGGTGTGCCGGGAAATCGAAACAGACCGGACGGATTTCTGGACGCGGGAACCGTCAAACGCTGAAAAGCGTACAACCAGCAAGTGGAGATTCCAGCGAGCATCATACTCCAGTGAGTCCTGCGCCGGAAGACGGGGGCCGGCATCACAAAAGGTCGGGGGCCACTAGAAGCGAGGTCAAAAGGCAGCGCCGATGCAACCGGACGGAGCGTCGGGCTGCGATCCATCGCAAAACGGTTGGGAGGGGGACATGAGCACAGGAAAAGTCGCCTTGGTGACGGGAGCGGGTTCGGGCATCGGGCGGGCCACCGCCATCGAGCTGGCCGGCAACGGCTTCGCCGTCGGCCTGCTCGGGCATACGGTATCGGAACTGAACGAGGTGGCGGCGCTGCTGCGGGATGCGGGCGCCGACACCGAGACGCTCGACGCCGACATCTCCCGCGAGGACGAGATGGAAGCGGCCATCGCCCGCCTCGTCAAGCGCTTCGGCCGGCTCGACGCCGTGGTGGCCAACGCCTCCATCAACGGCACGTGGGCACCGATCGAGGACATCACCCCCGAGGAGTGGGACAAGACGATCGCCGTCAACCTTCGCGGCACCTATCTGACGCTGCGCTCGACGGTGCCGCACATGAAGCGCGGCGAGGGCGGGGCGATCGTCATCGTTTCCTCGATCAACGGCACGCGCACTTTCACCACCCCCGGCGCCACCGCCTATGCCGCGACCAAGGCGGCCCAGCTTGCCATGGTCCAGCAACTGGCGCTGGAGCTTGGCCGCTACCGCATCCGCGTCAACGCCGTCTGTCCGGGAGCGATCGAGACCAGCATCGACGACAACACGACGGTGCGCGGCGAGCACGAGACCGCCGTTCCCGTGGAGTGGCCGGAAGGCGAGATACCGATCACCGGCGGCGATCCCGGCCAGCCGGAGGATGTCGCCCGGCTGATCTCCTTCCTGGTCGGCGACGCCTCCACCCACATCACCGGCACCCCGGTGTGGATCGACGGCGGCCAGGGCCTTTTGCGCTGACGCGTTGCGACATCCCGGCAATTGCCCCGCCGCCGCGAACGTGATCTAGACTTCGGTCAGCGGTTGCAGCGGCGGGGGCGGCGATGAAGATCACGGTCATCGGCATGGGGGCGGTCGGCACCGAGGTGGTCGGCCATCTCCTCAACAGCGGCATCGCCTCGGAGATCGTGGTGATCGACCAGGCGGTGGCCAAGGCGCAGGCGGAAATCTGGGACTTCTCGCATACGACGTCCTTCATCTACGCGCAGAACCCCCGCCTCGTTTCGGGCGACTACGCCGACGCCGCCGGCAGCGACATCGTGGTGATCACCGCCGGCGCCCAGATCAAGGCCGGCCAGACGCGGGACGCGCTCGCCCGCATCAACAGCGCCATCATGCGGTCGATCATCGCCGAGGTGGAGAAGACCTCGCCCGGCGCCATCGTGCTGATGGTCACCAATCCGGTCGATATCCTGGTGCAGGTGGTGCTGCGTCATTCCTCCTTCCCGAAGGAGCGGGTGATCAGCCTCGGTACCATCGTCGATACCGCCCGCTTCATGCGCATCGTCAGCGAGCACGTGGCGATCGACCCGAAGAACATCTTCGGCTGGGTTCTCGGCGACCACAGCGACACCGGCTTCATCCCGTGGAGCCTCTGCAACGTCTGTGGCCTCGACGTCGACAGCTATTGCCAGCTCAACGGCCTGCCGCCGATCGACCGCGCCGAGGTCCGGCGGCGGGTGTTGCAGATCGGTCTCGACATCTTCGCCGGCAAGGGCAACACCAACCACGGCATCGCCGCTTCGGTGTTCCGCATCATCCGGGCGATCGCCGGCAACGAACGCTCGGTGCTGCCGGTCGGCACGCTGCTCGACGGCGAATACGGCGTCTCCGACGTGGTGATGAGCGTGCCCTCTGTCATCGGCCGGGCCGGCCGCGAGCGCGTCGTCGCCTGCCGCTTCACCGACGAGGAGCAGGCCGCCTTCGAGGCGTCGCACGCCCACGTGCTGGCGCTGCTCGATGAGGCCGAGGGGCGGCGGACCGGCTGACGGGAACGAACAGGGAGGCAGCGATGAAACAGGTGGCCAACGGACCGGTTTCGCTGATGACCGAGAGCTTCGGCGCGCCGGAGGACCCGGCGCTGGTGCTGGTGATGGGGGCGACCGCCTCCATGCTCGGCTGGCCGGACGCGCTCTGCCGGCGCCTCGCCGCCGGCGGCTTCCGGGTGATCCGCTTCGATCACCGCGACACCGGCCAGTCGACCACCGGCCCGGCCGGCGAGCCGGGCTATACGGTCGAGGACATGGTCGGCGATCTGTTCGCCGTGCTCGACGGCTATGATCTGCCGGCGGCGCATGTTGTGGGCATGTCGCTCGGCGGCCTGATCGGCCAGATGGCCGCCCTGACGCAGCCCGAACGGGTGCGGTCGCTGACGCTGATCGCCAGCGAGCCGCTCGGCTGGGACGGCGAGCCGCTCTCCCATATCTCCGACGCCGTCATGGCGCATTTCGACGAGGCGGCGACGCTCGACTGGAGCGACCGGGCGGCGGTGGCCGGCTTCCTCCTCGACGGATCGCTGCTCTGCGCCGGCTCCCGTCACGGCTTCGACGCCAGGGGCGAACGGGCGGTAATCGAGCGCGTCCTCGATCGCACCGGCACGATCGCCGCCGCCTTCAACCATAGCCGGCTGGCGCTCGACGGCGACTGGACGGGCCGCTTCCGCGACATCCGCCAGCCGGTGCTGGTGATCCACGGCGCCGAGGACCCGGTGCTGCCGCTGGTCAACGGCCGGGCGCTGGCCGAGGGCATCGCCGGCGCGCGGTTCACCGTGCTGCACGGCGTCGGCCACGAACTGCCGCCGCCGGAGCTGCCTGTGCTGGCGGCGGAGATGCTGGCCTTCCTCCGGACGGTCTGAGGCTCAGGCCGGCGCCCGTTCGGCCTTCAGCACCATCAGGCCGGCAGCGATGATGATCGCCGCGCCGATCCAGGTGAACAGCTCCACCGAGGCGCCGAACACCAGCCAGCCGGCCAGCGCGCCCCAGAAGATCAGGCAATACTGGAACGGCGCCAGGAACGAGGCGGCACCGAGGCGATAGGCACGGACGATCAACAGGTTGCCGGCGAACAGGCAGGCGCCGCCGAGCAGCAGGATCGCCGCTTCGCCGGCCGTGATGGCCGGAAAGCCGCCGCTGAACGCGGTGACTAGGCCGCTGCCGATCGCCAGGATGGCCAAGGGGCTGATCACCAGCGCCAGGTCGGATTCGCGCGGCGGCGCGATGCGGATCATCACCAGCGTCACGGCGAAGATCAGCGCCGAGCCGGCGGCGGCGATATGGCCGAGGCTGAGGCCCATGGCGCCGGGCTGGAAGGCGACCAGCACGCCGACGAAGCCGAGCGCCACGCCGGCCGCCACCAGCGGCGACGGCCGTTCCCTGAGACCGAGCACGGCGATCACCGACACGAAGATCGGCGTCAGGAAGGTCAGCACGTAGACATCGGTGAGCGGGATGACCGAGAAGGCGTAGTAGATGATCGCCGTCTCGCTGGCCAGGAGCGCGCCGCGGCCGAGCGTGAAGGCCGGCGTTGCCGGCAGAAGGGTGCGACCCTCGCCTTTGAGAACTGCGTAGAGCGCCACGAACAGCGTCGCCGCGCCGGTGACCATCGCCGTGACGGCAGGAACCGACAGGAACTGGCTCTCGAATTTGACGACGGTATCGGCGCACGAAAAGATGCCGAAGGCGCAGACGGTAAGCACGGCGCCCCTGATGTTGTCGCTGATGGCCACGAAGGATCCCCCAGTGTCGCGGAGTCCCGTATCGCGTCCCTGTGCCGCCGGACTCAGTCCCGTCAAGGTTAGGCGAGGGGTGGGCGGCTCGCAAGCGGCGGCAATCGCCAAAAAAGCAAGATCGTCCAATCCGCAAGGCGCGCCGCCGGCTATCTTCGTCATGTCCGCATGCTGCCGGATGGAGATGATCATGACGACGATGACCGAACGGCTGGCCGAGGGAAACAGGGCCGCTCCGACATCTGGTGCCGACGGCTGGTCGGCCCATCCGGCTTTCCCCGGCGTCGAGCTGAAGCCGCTCGTCGTGGGAACAGCCACCGGCGGCGCCTTCTCGACGCTGATGGTGCGGATCGCGCCGGGTGGCGCCATGCTGTCGCACCGCCACGACGGGCAGACCGAGCAGCATTTCGTGGTGTCCGGCGACGGGCGGGCGGAGCTTGACGGCCACCAGGTGGCCTACGCGCCGGGCGCGCTGATGGTGATCCCGCGCGGGCGGCCGCACTCGATCGTCGCCGGCGCCGATGGTATGGTGCTGATGGCGTTGTTCTCGCCGGCAATCAACTGACGGGGCAGAGACGTGGCGGCGATCATTCGGCACGGGCTCGACGGCACGGGGCGCGTCGGCACCGTCCGCTGCGCGGGCAGCGCCCCGGCGACGCCGATGCACGCGCACCGCTCGCTGGTGGCCGGCCGGGTCGATGCCGGGAGCCGGGTCCTGACGCTGCCCGGCGAAACGTGGCGGCTGCAGGCCGGCGACGGCTTCGTCATCCCGCCCGACGTTCCGCACGCCCTATCGGCCGCCACCGGCGGCGGCCATCGCATCGTCGCGGTGGATCCGGCCGCCTTTGCCATCCCTGGCTGGACGGCGGGAATCGTTCGCGACCGGGCGTGGTCGGACGCCTTCGACGCCCTGCACGGCGCGGCGGAGGCCGGCGATGCCGACATCGGGCCGCTCGTCTCGACCTTGCTGGAGTTGACCGGCCCGCTGATGGCCTCGCGCGATGCGCCTCCAGGCGCTTGCCGGCCGGTACGGCTTGCCCGGCGCGTCGCCGCCGGCGACCTCGGCCGGCCGCTGGACCTCTCCGCCCTGGCCCGGCAGGTCGGCCTGTCGCCGTTCCACCTGCACCGTCTTTACCGCCGCTTCTATGGATTGACGCCGGCCGAGCACCGGCTCGAAGCGCGGCTCCGTCTGGCGCGGCGCCTCATTCTCGGCGGCGCGGCCATCGCCGACGCGGCGGCGGCGCTCGGATTTGCCGACCAGAGCCATTTCAGCCGCGCCTTCCGGCGGCTGATGGGAGTGCCGCCCGGTCTCTGGGCGCGGCAGGTGCGGCGAAGTTCCGCCGTCAGCCGGCGGCGGCCTTCAGCGCCCTGATGCGGTCGGGGTCTGTGCGGCGCCGTTCGGCCGGTCCGAAGCCGAAGCGGCGGATGTCGCCGCCGCTGGGCTCGGCGCTGGCGCATGAGGCGTGCAGCCAGCCGGCGCCGGTGGCGCGGCGGAGGGCGGCGGCATTGCCGGGGGCGACGCCGCTGCCGGCCATGATGGCGATGCGGCCGTTCGCCCGCTCCACCATGGCGGCGATGACGGCGGCGCCGTCCTCGGCGCGGAGCGCGCCGCCGGAGGTCAGGATGCAGTCGAAGCCGAGATCGACGGCGATATCGACGGCAACGACCGGGTCGGGCATGAGATCGACGACGCGGTGCAGCGTCTTGCCGAGGCCGCGGGCCGCCGCGACGAGGCGGGCCAGCAGCGGCCGGTCGAGTTCGCCCGCCGCCGTCGCGGCGCCGAGCACGACGCCGGCGAGGCCGGCCGCCCGCACCGCCGCGATGTCGGCGAGCATCACCTCCACCTCGGCCTCGCCGAAGCGGAAGTCGCCGGCGCGCGGCCGGATCATGGCGCGGGCCGGCACCGACGCCCTGGCGGCGGCGGCGATCAGGCCGGGCGACGGCGTCAGGCCGCCGAGGTCCAGCGCCGAGCAAAGCTCGGCGCGGTCGGCGCCACCGCGCGCGCAGGCGTCGAGGCCGGCGACGTCGTCGATGCAGACTTCGAGACGGACGGTCATGGCTGCGCCGTCTCCATGACGTGCAGCGCCGCGCCGACGAGGCCCTTCTCCGGGCCGGTCTCGGTGGGCACGCAGAGCGCCGATCCGCGCATGCCGAGGGCGCGGGCGCGAACCTCGGCGTCGATGGCGGCGATCAGCGCCGGGTTGCGGGCCAGGCCGCCGCCGATCGGCACGATGTCGGGGTCGAGGATGTTGACGGCATTGGCCAGCGCGCCGCTGACCACGTCGAGATAGGCGTCGAGGGTGCGGACGGCGGCCGGTTCGCCGGCCTGCCAGGCGGCAAGGATGGCCGGGCTGTCCGCCTCCAGGCCCGACAGGTGCTTGTGCAGGCGTTCGAGGCCGCGGGCGCCGCCGATGGTGTCGACGCAGCCGGGCCGGCCGCAGCCGCAGCGGACGATCGGCAGCGAGACGCCGGTGCGGTTGGCCGCCGCCGGGCCGTGGCCCCACTCGCCGGCGCTGCCGGTCGAGCCCATCACCAGCCGCCCGTTCAGCACGAAGGCGCCGCCGATGCCGGTGCCGATGATCGCCGCGAACACTGCGGCATGGCCCTTGCCGAGGCCGACGGCAGCTTCGGCCAGGGCGAACGCCTTGGCGTCGTTGAGCACGCGCACGCGGCGCTTGAGTCGCGCCTCCAGGTCGGCGGCCAGCGGCCGGCCGTCGGCGCAGGGGATGTTGGCGACGGTGAGCCGCCCGTCGCGCGGATCGACCACGCCGGCGATCGAGATGCCGATCGGCTCGTCGCCCGGCCCGGCCAGCTTGCCGATGGCGGCGCAGAAGGCACCGTAGTCGTGGATAGGCGTCGGCAGGCGGCCGATTTCGACCGCCGCCAGATCGGCGCCAACCCGCGCCGCGGCGATTTTCGAGCCGCCGATGTCGAAAGCGATGACCATGCATTCCTCTCCGAGATTCGCGGGCGAAGCTATCACCAAAGCGCAGCGGAAAGCGACGGGCGCGGCCGCGGCGACCGGTCGGCCGGAATGAGGGCAACTCCTTATGGTTGCCCCTTGCTTTTCCTATTATATGAGTATATTATAATATACGTTTTGATGGAGATGTCCCATGAGCCTTGATCGTGTCGTTCTCGCCTTCGCCGGCAGCATGCTGCTGCTGTCGCTGCTGCTCACCTATTACGTGTCGCCTTATTTCGTATGGCTGACAGTGTTCGTCGGCCTTAACCTCCTGCAATCGGCTTTCACAGGCTTCTGTCCGGCGGCGATCGTCTTCCGCAAGTTGGGCGTTCGCCCCGGCGCCGCTTTCTGATCGGGGAATCGTCATGCGTCTCGTCCTCGCCGTCCTGTTGTCGCTCGGCCTCGTCACCGCCGCCCCGGCCGGCACGCTGGTCGTGCAACCGGTGGCTGTCCCCGTATGGAAGGCGGTCTACGGCCGTGTCGAGGCGCGCGACGCTCTCGCCGCCCGCGCCCGCATCGGCGGCACGCTGGTGTCGCTCGACGTCTCGGAGGGTGATACCGTTACGGCGGGGCAGCGCATCGCCACGGTGCGCGACGACAAGATCGCCTTCCAGGTGTCGGCGCTCGATGCCCAGCTCAAGGCGCTGGCCGCCCAGCTTCAGAACGCCGAATCGGAGCTGAAGCGCGGCCAGACGCTGGTCGATCGGGGCGTTGCCACCAGCCAGCGGCTTGACCAGCTTTCGACGCAGGTCGATGTCTTCCGCAACCAGATCGCCGCCACGGAAGCGCAGCGGCAGGTGGTGCTGCAGCAGGGTGCCGAGGGCGAGGTGCTGGCGCCGGCCGCCGGCCGGGTGCTGACGCTTGCCTCGAAGCGGGGGTCGGTGGTGATGGCCGGCGAGACGGTGGCGACGCTGGGCGGCGGCGGCTTCTTCCTGCGCCTGTCCATTCCCGAGCGGCACGCCTCGCTGCTTGAGGAGGGCGCCTCGCTCGCCGTCGAGACGGCGGAGGGCAGCCTCGCCGGGCGGCTGGTCAAGGTCTATCCGCTGATCCAGGGCGGCCGCGTCACCGCCGACGTCGACGTGCCCGATCTGCCGACCGCCTTCGTCGACGCCCGCCTGCTGGTGCGGGTGCCGGTCGGCTCGCGGCCGGCGATGATGGTGCCGGCCAGCGCGGTGACCAGCCGCTCCGGCATCGACACGTTACGCGTCGCCGCGGCCGGCGGCGAATTCGACCGCACGGTGGTGCTCGGCGAGCGGCACGGCGACGACGTGGAAGTCCTGTCCGGCCTTGCCGCCGGCGATGCGGTGGTGTTGCCATGAAGCTCGGTATTGCCGGCCATCTCACCCGTGCCTTCATCGGCTCGGCGCTGACGCCGCTGTTCCTGCTGGCCGCCTTCGCGGTCGGCCTCGTCGCCCTCGTCACGCTGCCGCGCGAGGAGGAGCCGCAGATCTCGGTGCCGATGGTCGATATCCATGTCTCGGCGCCCGGCCTGAAGGCCGAGGATGCCGGCAAGCTGATCACCGAGCCGCTGGAGACCATCGTCAAGGCGATTCCCGGCGTCGAGCACGTCTACTCGCAGACGCGCGACGAGCAGGTGATGGTCACCGCCCGCTTCCTGGTCGGCACATCGGCCGACGCGGCGGTGCTGCGCGTCCACGACCGGATCAGGGCCAATCTCGACCGCATGCCGGTCGGCATCCCCGAGCCGCGCATCGTCGGACGCGGCATCGACGACGTCGCCATCGTCACGCTGACGCTGTCGCCGAAGCCGGGGGCGGCCGCCGAAGTCACCGCCGCCGATCTCACCCGCGTCGCCCGCGAGCTGCGCTCGGAGATCGCCAAGGTCGATGACGTCGGCCTCACCTATCTGGTGGGCGAGACCGGCGACGCCATCCGCGTCGCGCCCGACCCCGACCGGCTCGCCCTCTACGGCGTGACGCTGCAACAACTGGCCGGCAAGGTCACTTCCGCCAACCGGTCGTTCCCGACCGGCACGGTGCGGCAGGGCGGCGAGGAAATCCAGGTGGTGGCCGGCGAGACGCTGCAATCGCCGGCCGAGATCGCCAACCTTCTCCTGACGACGCGCGACGGCCGGCCGGTCTACGTGCGCGACGTCGCCGACGTGTCCTTCGTCCAGGATACCGCCGACCTCTACGTTTCCACCGTCAGCAAGGCCGCCGACGGCTCGATCGAACGCCGGCCGGCGGTGACGCTGGCCGTCGCCAAACGGGCCGGCGCCAACGCCGTCACCGTCGCCCACGCCATCCTCACCCGCGTCGAAAGCCTCGAAGGCGGGGTGATTCCCGACAGCGTCAGCGTCGAGGTGACGCGCGACTATGGCGAGACGGCCGACGAGAAGGCCAACGAACTGTTGTTCCACCTCGGCCTCGCCACGCTGTCGATCATCGCCCTCGTCTGGGTGGCGATCGGCTTCCGCGAGGCGGTGGTGGTGGCCGTGGTCATCCCGGTCACCATCCTCCTGACGCTGTTCGCCGCCAAGGTGATGGGCTACACGCTCAACCGCGTGTCGCTGTTCGCGCTGATCTTCTCGATCGGCATCCTGGTCGACGACGCCATCGTGGTGATCGAGAACATCGCCCGCCACTGGGCGCTGGGCGGCGGCAAGAGCCGGCGCGACGGGGCGATCGAAGCCGTCGCCGAGGTCGGCAATCCGACCATCGTCGCGACGCTGACCGTCGTCGCGGCGCTGCTGCCGATGCTGTTCGTCTCCGGCATGATGGGCCCCTACATGAGCCCCATTCCGGCCAACGCCTCGGCGGCGATGATCTTCTCCTTCTTCGTGGCGGTGATCGTCACGCCCTGGCTGATGCTGAAGGTGGCCGGCCACGGGCCGGTGCATCACGCCCACGAGGGCGGCGGCGCCGGTGGCGTGCTGGGCCGGGGCTATGCCGCCGTGGCCCGGCCGATCCTGGCCAGCAAGCGCCGGAGCCTCGTCTTCCTGCTGGCCGTCGGCGTGCTGACGCTCGGCTCGCTCTCCCTCTTCTACACCAAGCACGTCACCGTGAAGCTCTTGCCCTTCGACAACAAGGCGGAGCTGGCCGTCACCATCGACCTGCCCGAGGGGGCGTCGGTGGAAGCAACCGACGCCGTGGCGCAGGCGGTGGCCAGGGTGGCGCTCGATCTGCCGGAGGTGGTGTCCGTCCAGACGCACGCCGGCACGGCGGCGCCGTTCAACTTCAACGGCCTCGTTCGCCATTCCTACATACGCGCCGAGCCGCAGCTCGGCGACGTGCAGGTCAACCTGACGCCGAAGGGCGATCGCCACAGGGCGTCGCACGACATCGCCCTCGATCTCCGCGAACGCGTGATAGCGCTCACCGTGCCGGCCGGCACGTCGCTGAAGGTGGTCGAGCCGCCGCCCGGTCCGCCGGTGATGGCGACGCTGCTCGCCGAGATCTACGGCCCCGACGCCGATACCCGCCGCCGCACGGCCGAAAAGGTGGAAGCCGCCTTCCGCGAGGTGCCGTTCGTCGTCGATATCGACAACTCGTTCGGCGTGCCGGCCCGGCGTCTCCGGGCCACCATCTCCACCGACGATCTCGACTTCTTCCACGTCGAGGAGAGCGACGTGTTCGACACGCTGGCCATTCTGGGCGGTTCGTCGACGGTCGGCTATTCGCATCGCGGCGGCGGCCGGGCGGCCATCCCGATCGTCGTCGAGCGGCCGAAGGGCGACAAGGTGCTCGACGAGACGGCGCTGACCACGCCGATCCCCGCCAACGTGCTGCCCGGCGACCGTGGCGTCGTCGAGCTTGGCGACGTGGTGCATGTGAGCGAGGAGAAAGCGTCCTACCCGGTGTTCCGCCACAACGGCCGCTTCGCCGAGATGGTGACGGCGGAACTGGCCGGGGCCTTCGAGGCGCCGCTCTACGGCATGCTGGCGGTGCAGGAGGCGCTCGACCGACAGGATTGGACCGGCCTTGAGAAGCCGGTCATCGCCCTGCACGGCCAGCCCTCCGACGAGCATCAGTCGACGCTGCTGTGGGATGGCGAGTGGGAGGTGACCTGGGTGACCTTCCGCGATATGGGCGCCGCCTTCGCCATCGCCGTGCTCGGCATCTACATCCTCGTCGTGGCGCAGTTCGGCTCGTTCAAGCTGCCGCTGGTCATCCTGACGCCGATCCCGCTGACCTTCATCGGCATCCTCGGCGGCCACTGGCTGTTCCATGCGCCGTTCACGGCGACGTCGATGATCGGCTTCATCGCGCTGGCCGGCATCATCGTCCGCAACTCGATCCTGCTGGTCGACTTCATCCGCCACGCGCCGCGCGAGGTGACGGTGAAGGACGCGGAGGGGGTGCCGCATGTGAGGCGGCGGCCGCTCTCCGACATCCTGATCGAGGCCGGTTCCATCCGCTTCAAGCCGATCCTCTTGACGGCGCTGGCGGCGATGATCGGCGCGGCGGTGATCCTGACCGATCCGATCTTCCAGGGGCTCGCCATCTCCCTGCTGTTTGGCCTGGCATCGTCGACGCTGCTCACCGTGCTGGTCATTCCGGCGATCTATCGGCTGCTCCGAAGCTGACGGCCGTTGTTGCCGGCGGCGTTTTTCGCTATTGGCGGGCGAACCCCGGAGTATCCGCCCGATGAGCCAGCCTTTTTCCTTCCGCCTCCAGGCCACCGACGGCCGGGCGCGCCGTGGCGAGATCACCACGCCGCACGGCGTCGTCCGCACGCCGGCCTTCATGCCGGTCGGCACGCTCGGCACGGTGAAGGCGATGTTCATGGACGACGTCAAGGCAAGCGGTGCCGACGTCATCCTCGGCAACACCTATCACCTGATGCTGCGGCCCGGCGCCGAGCGGGTGGCGGCGCTCGGCGGCCTGCACAAGTTCTCCACCTGGGACAAGACCATCCTGACCGACTCGGGCGGCTTTCAGGTGATGTCGCTGGCCAAGCTCCGGCGCATGGACGAGCGCGGCGTCACCTTCCAGAGCCACATCGACGGCAGCCGGCACGAGCTGACGCCGGAGCGGTCGATCGAGATCCAGGGCCTGCTAGGTTCCGACATCCAGATGCAACTCGACGAATGCGTCCGCCTGCCGGCCGAGCCGAAGGAAGTGGAGCGCGGCATGCGCCTCTCCCTGCGCTGGGCCGAGCGGTCGCGCCGGCAGTTCGAGGCGATGGGCGGGCCGGAGAAAGGGCAGGGGCTCTACGGCATCGTGCAGGGTGGCGACGTGCCGGCGCTGCGGCAGGCGAGCGCTCTGGAGCTTTCGGCCATGCCCTTCGAGGGCTATTCGGTGGGCGGCCTCGCGGTCGGCGAGCCGCAGGCGGTGATGCTGGAGATGCTCGACGTCGTCGATCCCATCCTGCCGAGGGACAAGCCGCGCTACCTGATGGGCGTCGGCACGCCTGACGACATCATCGAAAGCGTCGCCCGCGGCATCGACCAGTTCGACTGCGTCATGCCGACGCGGGCCGGCCGCCACGGCCTCGCCTACACCCGCTTCGGCAAGCTCAACTTCAAGAACGCCCGCCACATGGACGATCCCCGGCCGATCGACCCGACGTCCGACTGCCCGGCCGCCCGCGACTATTCGCGCGCCTACATCCATCATCTCGTCCGCACCGGCGAGACGCTCGGCGCCATGCTGCTGACCTGGGTCAACGTCGCCTATTACCAGTCCCTGATGGCCGGCATCCGCGACGCCATCGCGGCCGGCCGCTTCGCCGACTTCAAGGCCGAGACCAAGGCGGCCTGGGCACGGGGGGAGGCGGCATGAGCCTCTACGACCGTCTGGTGGCGGCGGCCGGCGACGACTGGCGCGCCTATGTGACGCATCCTTTCGTGGAGGCGATGGCGGCCGGCACGCTGCCGGAAGCCGCCTTCCGCCATTATCTGGTGCAGGATTACCTGTTCCTGATCCAGTTCGGCCGCGCCTACGCGCTCGCCGCCTACAAGGGCCGGACTCTCGCGGAGATGCGCTACGGCCTCGACGGGCTGCGCGCCATCCTCGATGGCGAGATGGCCCTGCACGTCAAATATTGCCAGGGCTGGGGCCTGACGCCCGCCGATCTCGAAGCGGCCGACGAGGATCTGCCGACCGTCGCCTACACCCGCTTCGTGCTCGACTGGGGCGTGCGCGGCGACCTTCTCGATCTGCATGTGGCGCTCGCCCCCTGCATGATCGGCTATGCGGAGATCGGCCGCCGGCTGGCCGCCGTTCCCGGCGCGCTCGCCGCGACCAACCCCTACGCGCCATGGATCGCCGAATACGCCGGCGACGGCTACCAGCAGGTCGCCGCGTCCACCATCGCCCATCTTGACGCGCTGGCCGGCGACGGGGTGGGGGAAACGCGCTTCCGCCAGCTCGCCGGCCTGTTCGCGCAGGCGAGCCGGCTGGAGACCGCCTTCTGGCAGATGGGACTCGACAGGGCTTGATGTTCGCTTTATGTTCCTGACGTCGATGGTTGGGGGCAAGGATGGCGGACGACGGATTCAGGGAGTTCCTGCGCGAGCTGACGGAGCCGCTCGGCGGGGTCAGCTTCCGCAAGATGTTCGGCGGCCTGACCATCTACCAGGACGGCCTGGCGTTCGCCATCGAGGGCGATGGCAGCCTCTATTTCAAGGTCGACGACGAGACGCGCGGCCGCTTCATCGAGGAAGGCTGCCCGCAGTTCGAGTATGTGACCAAGGACGGCCGTACCACCCAGATGTCCTACTGGCGGGCGCCGGAACGGCTCTATGACGAGCCGGACGAGTTCCTCGACTGGTGCCGGGCGGCCGTTCGCGTCGCCCGCCGCGCCGAGGCGGCCAAGGCGGAGGAAAAGGCCCGCAAGGCCAGCCGCCGCAAGAGGGTGGCCACCGATACCGACTGATACACTTTGGTGGACTTCTGAGAGGATCGTTGCCCGGCCAGGTGGTAGACCGGCAACGGTTCCGCCGCTCCTTCGGCGCGCGGCCTCCCGAGAGAGTCCCATGTCCGTCAGAGATATCCTGATGCGCTACGCCACGCCGCTCACCACGTGGCTGTTCCTGATCTCGCTGGTATCCGGCGTCGCGCTGTTCTTCCACGTCGGCAACGCCTATTTCCGGGCCATGCACGAGGTGCTGTCCATGGCGCTGATCGTGCCCTTCGGGCTGCACGTCTGGCGCAACTGGCGGACGCTTCTCGGCTATTTCCGCCGTTCGGCGATGTGGGTGTCGACGGTCGTCTGCCTCGCGGCGGCCGCCGCCTTCGCCTATGCCGGTGCAGGCGGAGGCGGTGGCAACCCGCGCATGGCGGTGCTCGGTGTGCTCGACGGCGCCTCGGTGACGGCGCTGGCGGCGCTCGGCCATACCGACGCCGACACGGTGATCGCCCGCCTCGAAGCGCTCGGCGTCGAGGTGACGTCGGCGGAGGACACGGTATCGGCGCTCGCCAAGGCGTCGGGGCGCGACGGCATCGAGCTGATCGGCGCGGCGCTCGACAAGGGCGCCGCCACGGCCCGGCCGGTACCTTGACCGAAACGGGAGCGTCGGATGGCCGGATAAATGCCGGCCGCCGCTCCGGCCTCTTGCGCATGCTTCGGGCTTTCCCGAAAAGTGAATCCGCTTTTCGGTCCGATGGCTCAGCCGGCAAACTCGACCAAAGGGGAGGTTCGTGACGAATCGTCCCCTTTTTGCTTTGTGCCTGCGGGGAAGTTTGCTATGGAGACCCCGCTTCGAGCATCGGAGGCGATGGTCGGCGCGGTTTCGATCGCGGGCGTGGTGGAATTGGTAGACACGCTGGATTTAGGTTCCAGTGGCGAAAGCCGTGGGGGTTCAAGTCCCTTCGCCCGCACCAGATTGGCCCGCCGCGATCGAGGGTGATGCGGTCGGTGTGGGGCACGCCTTCGGCGTCCCACCGGTGGTGAAGGCAGAATTGGACCGCTTCTTCGGACCGGGCCGGATGGGAAGACCGCCGGAGGGGCCTTCGAGGCGTTCTCGGGATCAGAGACGAAAGAAAACATCCATGCAGGTGACTGAAACCTCGACCGAAGGCCTGAAGCGCGAGCTCAAGATCGTCGTCACGGCCTCCGAACTCGCCGAAAAGCTCGACGCCTATCTCGAGGATCTGAAGGGCCGCGCCCAGATCCGCGGTTTCCGTCCGGGCAAGGTGCCGAAGGGCCATCTCAAGAAGCTCTACGGCAAGTCGGCCATGGCCGAGATCGTCAACACGGTGATCGGCGAGACGTCGAACAAGGCTCTTGAGGAGCGCTCCGAGAAGGCGGCCATGCAGCCGCAGATCAAGCTCTCCGACGAGGACGCCGAGAAGATCCTGTCGGGCGACCTCGACCTCGCCTACGACCTCTCCTACGAGATCGTGCCGGAGTTCGAGCTGGCGCCGGTCGACGATATCGCCATCGAGCGGCCGGTGGTCGAGGTGAGCGATTCGGAAGTCGACGAGCGCCTGACCCAGATCGCCGAGGGCGCCCGCAGCTATGTCGCCCGCGAGGAAGGCGCTGCCGCCGAGACCGGCGACCGGCTGACCATCTCCTACCTCGGCAAGATCGACGGCGAGCCCTTCGAGGGCGGCGCCGACGACCGCGCCGCCATCTTCCTCGGCCAGGGCCGCTTCATCCCCGGCTTCGAGGAGCAGTTGATCGGCCTCAAGGTCGGCGACAAGAAGGTCATCGAGGTGACCTTCCCCGAGGATTACCAGGCCAAGCATCTGGCCGGCAAGCCGGCTACCTTCGACATTGAGGTGTTCGAGGTTGCCGCCCCTGGCGAGATGAAGCTCGACGACGACTGGGCCAAGACGCTCGGCATGGACAGCCTCGACGCGCTGAAGGGCATCGTCCGCCAGCAGATCGAGTCCCAGAACGGCGGCCAGACCCGCCAGAAGGTCAAGCGCCAGCTGCTCGACGCGCTCGACGCGCAGTATTCCTTCGAGCTGCCGGCGACGCTGGTGGATCAGGAATTCAACGCCATCTGGGGTCAGGTCGAAGCCGAGATGAAGTCGGCCGGCAAGACCTTCGAGGACGAGGAGACCACCGAGGAGAAGGCCCGCGCCGACTATCGCAAGATCGCCGAGCGCCGCGTCCGTCTCGGTCTCGTGCTGTCGAAGTTCGGCGAGCGCGAGAAGGTGCAGGTCAACGAGCAGGAGCTGCAGCGCGCCCTGATCGAGCGGGCCCGCCAGTTCCCCGGTCAGGAGAAGGCGGTGTTCGACTTCTACCGTCGCGATGCCAACGCGCTTGCCTCGCTGCAGGCGCCGGTGTTCGAGGAGAAGGTGGTCGACGTTCTCCTGGGCCTGATCAAGGTCACCGACAAGACGGTCACCAAGGAAGAGCTGTTCAAGGACGACGAGGAGCCGGCCGTCTGATCGGCCTTTCCTCCCATCCCCTGACGAGGTCAGCGGCCGGGGCGGCGACGCCCTGGCCGGTTCTCGTTTTGCGGGGGGCAGGTTTGCGTGTCGTTCCAGACGACTTGCGAAGCCGGCCGGCGATGCATAAGTGCCCAGAGAAGGGACTTTCCCCGCTGTTCAAAGGGCATGGCAGGCCGTACACCATGCACCGAAAATTCAGAGGCTTTGGTGTAGCCAAGCGTCAGCTTGGGATGTAACGATCACGGCAAGACTGATTTGCAAGCGACGCCACCGCCGTCCGCTGGCGCCCCGAACGGGGGAGCGGAAAGGGCGGTTCGTCCGTCGAACGCCGAGGAAACGCATGAAGGATCCGGTCGATTTCACCATGAGTACGCTGGTCCCGATGGTCGTCGAGCAGACGAACCGCGGCGAGCGCGCCTATGACATTTTCTCGCGCCTCCTCAAGGAGCGGATCATCTTCATCACCGGCGGCATCGACGACGGCGTCGCCACGCTGGTCTGCGCGCAGCTGCTGTTCCTGGAGTCGGAGAATCCCAACAAGGAGATCTCCCTCTACATCAATTCGCCCGGCGGTTATGTGACGGCCGGCCTCGCCATCTACGACACCATGCAGTTCATCCGCCCGAAGGTGTCGACGCTCTGCATCGGCCAGGCGGCGTCGATGGGCTCGCTGCTGCTGGCGGCCGGCGATCCGGGCATGCGCTTCTCGCTGCCCAACGCGCGCATCATGGTGCACCAGCCGTCGGGCGGCTTCCGCGGCCAGGCGGCGGACATCATGCTGCACGCCCAGGAGATCCTGAAGCTGAAGCGCCGCCTCAACGAGATCTACGTCAAGCACACCGGTCGCGACCTCGCGGCCGTGGAAGAAGCGCTGGAGCGCGACAACTTCATGGACGCCGACGCGGCCAAGGCCTTCGGTCTCGTCGACGATGTCATCGCCAGCCGGGCGGTTCCCGAGCAGCCCTGAGCAAGAGGTTTGCCGGCGGCTGGCGACGGCGCGTGAGATCGGTACGTTAAAGCTATCTTGAGTCCTTGTTGCGCAATATGCGCCGGTGGCGGTTCCAGCGGGTCCGGTCACCGGAAAGGGATCGAGAGGGACGGTCGGTCCGGCCTTTTCCGCGCAAGCGGGGAGACGGGGCGCCCGGCAACCGAGCGGGAATGATTGGATGACCAAGGTTAGCGGCGAGTCGAAGAACACTCTCTACTGTTCGTTCTGCGGCAAGAGCCAGCACGAAGTCCGCAAGCTCATCGCGGGCCCGACGGTGTTCATCTGCGATGAATGCGTCGAACTCTGCATGGACATCATCCGTGAGGAGTCGAAGTCCAACCTCGTCAAGTCGCGTGACGGCGTGCCGACGCCTTCGGAAATCCGCAAGGTGCTCGACGACTACGTCATCGGCCAGGACAAGGCCAAGAAGGTGCTGGCGGTGGCCGTCCACAACCACTACAAGCGCCTCAACCACGCCTCGAAGAACAACGACGTCGAGCTGGCCAAGTCGAACATCATGCTGATCGGCCCGACCGGCTCGGGCAAGACGCTGCTCGCCCAGACGCTCGCCCGCATCATCGACGTGCCGTTCACCATGTCCGACGCCACGACGCTGACCGAGGCCGGCTACGTCGGCGAGGACGTCGAGAACATCATCCTGAAGCTCCTGCAGGCCGCCGACTACAACGTCGAGCGGGCGCAGCGCGGCATCGTCTACATCGACGAGGTCGACAAGATCAGCCGCAAGTCCGACAATCCGTCGATCACCCGCGACGTGTCGGGCGAGGGCGTGCAGCAGGCGCTCCTGAAGATCATGGAGGGCACGGTGGCTTCGGTGCCGCCGCAGGGCGGCCGCAAGCATCCGCAGCAGGAATTCCTGCAGGTCGACACCACCAACATCCTGTTCATCTGCGGCGGCGCCTTCGCCGGCCTCGAGAAGATCATCTCGGCGCGCGGCAAGTCGACGTCGATCGGCTTCCAGGCGCAGGTGGCGGCCCCCGAGGACCGGCGCACCGGCGAGCTGTTCGCCCAGGTCGAGCCGGAAGACCTCCTGAAGTTCGGCCTGATCCCCGAGTTCGTCGGCCGCCTGCCGGTGCTCGCCACGCTGGAAGACCTCGACGAGGGCGCGCTGGTGATCATCCTGACCGAGCCGAAGAACGCCCTGGTCAAGCAGTACCAGCGGCTGTTCGAGATGGAGAACGTCAAGCTGTCGTTCCAGGACGATGCGCTCAGCGCCATCGCCCGCAAGGCGATCGACCGCAAGACGGGCGCCCGTGGCCTGCGCTCGATCATGGAGGGCATCCTGCTCGAAACCATGTACGAGCTGCCGAACCTCGAGGACGTGTCGGAAGTGGTGATTTCCGCCGACGTCGTCGTCGGCAAGGCCAAGCCGATCTATGTCTACGGCGAGCGTCTGGACGACACCGGCACGGGTGCCTGACGACCGCTCCGGGCGGCGACGCGTCGTTCGCCGCCTCATGCCCGGCCCGCTTCAGGGCCGGGGACGCTGATGCTCGGGGCCTGAGACAGGTTCGTGTCAAGACCTTGAAAGCACAGTCGCCGCGATCCATGTATCCGCTTACGCGGCGGCGACGGAAACGGGACGGCGTCCGGCCTTGCGCCCATGACGGGGCGGACCGGACGGCCAGCAAGCGGATCATCTCTCCCGATCCTCTCACCCGTTGCCGAATCCGGGCCTTCCGACTTTTGCGGTCGGCGGCCCCCGCCGTAACCGCGTGCGACGGACGCCGGCGCCGACAGGCCAGCCGGCGGGCCACCAGATAAGGAACCTCCTCCATGGCCGCATCCACCCCAACGACTGGCGCCGAACGGGACGTCCTCCCCGTCCTGCCGCTTCGCGACATCGTCGTTTTCCCGCACATGATCGTGCCGCTGTTCGTCGGGCGCGAGAAGTCCATCCGTGCCCTCGAAGAGGTGATGACGGCCGACAAGCAGATCCTGCTGGCGACGCAGCGCAACGCTTCCGACGACGATCCCGCCGCCGCCGACATCTACACCGTCGGCACGCTGGCCACGGTTCTCCAGCTCCTGAAGCTGCCCGACGGCACCGTCAAGGTGCTGGTCGAGGGCGCACGCCGCGCCGAGGTGGTCAACTTCATCGACCGTACCGACTACTTCGAGGCCGAGGTTCGTCCGCTCGAAGAGGTGGAAAGCGACCGCGTCGAGGTGGAGGCGCTGGCCCGCTCGGTGCTGGTCGAGTTCGACAACTACGTCAAGCTGAACAAGAAGGTCTCCCCCGAGGTGCTCGGCACCATCAAGGAGATCGACGACTATTCCAAGCTTGCCGACACCATTGCCAGCCATCTGGCCGTCAAGATCTCCGAGAAGCAGGACGTGCTGTCGCTGAAATCGGTGGTCGAGCGGCTGGAGCGCGTGCTTGGCCTGATGGAGAGCGAGATTTCCGTGCTCCAGGTGGAGAAGCGCATCCGCAGCCGCGTCAAGCGGCAGATGGAGAAGACGCAGCGCGAGTACTACCTCAACGAGCAGATGAAGGCGATCCAGAAGGAACTCGGCGACGGCGAGGAAGGCAAGGACGAGCTGGCCGAGCTGGAGGAGCGCATCAAGAAGACCAAGCTCTCCAAGGAGGCCCGCGAGAAGGCGACGGCCGAGATGAAGAAGCTCAGGCAGATGTCGCCGATGTCGGCCGAGGCCACCGTGGTGCGCAACTATCTCGACTGGATCCTCGGCATCCCCTGGAAGCTGCGTTCCAAGACGCGCGACGACCTCGCCTATGCCGAGGCGGTGCTCAACGAGGATCACTTCGGCCTCGACAAGGTCAAGGAGCGCATCATCGAGTATCTGGCCGTGCAGAGCCGGGCCAACAAGCTGAAGGGGCCGATCATCTGCCTCGTCGGCCCGCCGGGCGTCGGCAAGACCTCGCTCGCCAAGTCGATCGCCAAGGCGACCGGCCGTGAGTACGTGCGCATGTCGCTCGGCGGCGTGCGCGACGAGGCCGAGATCCGCGGCCACCGCCGCACCTACATCGGCTCGATGCCCGGCAAGGTCATCCAGTCGATGAAGAAGGCCAAGAAGTCCAATCCGCTGTTCCTGCTCGACGAGATCGACAAGATGGGCATGGACTTCCGCGGCGATCCGTCGTCGGCGCTCCTGGAGGTGCTCGACCCCGAGCAGAACCACACCTTCATGGATCACTACCTTGAGGTGGAATACGACCTCTCGGACGTGATGTTCGTCACCACGGCCAACACGCTGAACATCCCCGGCCCGCTGATGGACCGCATGGAGATCATCCGTATCGCCGGCTACACCGAGGACGAGAAGGTCGAGATCGCCAAAAGGCACCTGTTGTCGAAGTCGATCGCCGACCACGGTCTCCGGGCGGGCGAGTACGAGATCACCGACGACGCCATCCGCACGGTGATCCGCCAGTACACGCGCGAGGCGGGCGTCCGTAATCTCGACCGCGAGATGATGTCGCTCGCCCGCAAGGCGGTGACGGAACTCCAGAAGTCGAAGGGCGCCCTAAAGTCGATCACCGTGACGCCGGACAAGGTCGAGCAGTATCTCGGCGTGCCGCGCTTCCGCCACGGCGAGGCCGAGGGCACCGACCAGGTCGGCGTCGTCACCGGTCTGGCCTGGACCGAGGTCGGCGGCGAGCTGCTGACCATCGAAAGCGTGCGTCTGCCCGGCAAGGGCCGCATGACGGTGACCGGCAACCTCAAGGACGTGATGAAGGAGTCGATCTCGGCGGCGGCGTCCTACGTCCGCTCGCGGGCGGTGGACTTCGGCATCGAGCCGCCGATGTTCGACAAGCGCGACATCCACGTGCACGTGCCGGAGGGCGCGACGCCCAAGGATGGTCCGTCGGCCGGCATCGCCATGGTCACCTCGATCGTCTCGGTGATGACCGGCGTGCCGGTGCGCCACGACGTCGCCATGACCGGCGAGATCACGCTGCGCGGCCGCGTGCTGCCGATCGGCGGCCTCAAGGAGAAGCTGCTCGCCGCCCATCGCGGCGGCATCAAGACGGTGATGATCCCCGACGAGAACGCCAAGGACCTCGCCGACATCCCGGAGAACGTCAAGAGCGTCATGGAGATCATTCCGGTGGCGCACATGGACGACGTGCTGAAGGTGGCGCTGGTGCGTCCGCTGGAGCCGATCGCCTGGGACGAATCGAAGGAAGTCGCCTCGGCGCCGGTCGCCGACGGTGATGCCGCCGATTTGTCGGCGGTGACCGCGCACTGAACCGACGGCGTCCGCTTGTCATACAAATTTCCGGCCCGGGCCTCCAAAGCCCGGGTCTTTTTCGTCTCCGGTCAAAAAATCGCGCATAAGCGGTCTTTCCGCACTTGATTTTCCCCGGAAATCCGGGAAACGTGCCGCCGGGGCGACGGACAAGTCCGCTGCCGAAAGAGTCAGACAAAGGGACACGACATGAACAAGAACGATCTGGTCACGCAGGTCGCCGAGAAGGCGTCGCTCAACAAGGCGCAGGCCGGTGCCGCCGTCGACGCGGTCTTCGCGACGATCACCGAAGCGCTGAAGGCGGGCGACGAAGTCCGCATCGTCGGCTTCGGCAACTTCGTTGTGACCGAGCGCGCCGCCTCCGAGGGCCGTAATCCGCAGACGGGCGAGCCGCTGAAGATCGCCGCCTCCAAGCAGCCGAAGTTCCGCGTCGGCAAGGGCCTCAAGGACGCGGTCAACGGTTGATCTGCCGGTTCGTGCCGGTCCTTTCCCGGATCGGAGCCCGGTCGGAGTTTGAATGGCGCGGCCGGCAACGGTCGCGCCTTTTTTGCTCCGCTCCGCCCTTGCCGGCGGGCGGCCGATGATCTTGCATTCGGGTGGCCGAGTGTTTAGAGCAGGGGGCCGATCGGCCCTGTCGGGTGATCGCTGCGGGCGGTTAGCTCAGTTGGTAGAGCGCCAGTTTTACACACTGGATGTCGGCGGTTCGAGACCGTCACCGCCCACCATTATTTCCCGGACAATCAAGACGACGACACCTGTCCGCATGTTGCATGTTGCGGCAGCAGACGGCTTGCGGCTCGTTCCGGCGCCTGAAACCCGGCCGGTATCGATCGGCTGATTTCCTCTCCGCGGTTATCCGACCAGCACCGCGCCTTCGCAGCGCATGCCGTGCACCCAGACGTCGGCATTGCCGAGACCAATGCCGAGCAGGCTGAGCGTTCGATAGAGCAGCGTATCGATCGGCGCCGTCACCTTGACGAGGATGTTGGTCAGCAGCGTATTCAGCAGCGCGGTGGGCAGCAGGCTGAGATTGTTGACATAGAGCTTCAGGTCGCCGAGCAGCGACGCGGTCAGGCTGGTCAGGAAGTCCCTGGTACTGGCCGTCTTCGGCTTGCCGCCGGCGATGTCGGCGGCACTGAAGGCAAGCTTGACGTCATCCATGTTGGAAATGGTGACATGGGCCAGGCCGCTGATCTGGGCGAGCAGCAGAACGTTGACCAGGGTTGCCGGTTTGGGCGTGGGGCGGACCTTCATGTTGGTCATCTCGGCGTCGCTGACGCTGCCGATCCACAGGTCGATGACCGACGGCCTGACGGCAACCTGCACCGAACCATCCGAGCAGCTTATCCGCTGGATGGTGGCCGTGGCCGCCGCCGCTTCGACATAGAGAGAAAGGCTGACCAGCGAGAAGGTGGAATCGCCGACCAGCGCCAGATCCAGCAGCACGCGCGTTTGCGCCGTGTGCACCGACACCGCCTCGGCTCCGACGGCGAACCACGGGCTGCCGACCGGCTGCTCGCCGACGGCGATGCTCAACGAGGCGGATGCTATCCCTGGCAGTCCGAGGGAGACGGAGGTCTTGACCAGCCGGCCACTCCCCACCAGTTCGGCGACGGCTCTCACGACATCCAGCGCGTTGACACGTGCGCCGATGAGCGGCCGGTCTTCGACCGGCATCTTGGCGAAGGGCCCGAGGTCGATCAGCCTGGACAGGCTGATCCTGCCCGAGGCAGTCGCCGTGGCGTTGGCCAGCGTCACCAGAGCGGCGGTCGCCGCCGAATTGCCACCGGATGCCCGCGCCGCCGAAACCGCGGCGCTGAGCAATCGTCCGGTCGTGACGTTGGCGGCGAGGATCTCCTGGTAGGAAACGGCGGTCAGCCCGATCTGACTGCCAAGAGCCTGGCTGAAGGTGAACAGGTCGATGTTGGTCGAAGCGAGCGCGTCGTAGTCCATGACCGACAGCGACAGCTTCGTGCCGAGCAGTGCCCCCAGGAAGGCGTTCAACATGCCGCCGTCGAGACTGGCAAGCCGTGACCCCACCGACAGGCTGGCGAAGCGGCTGGTGGTGGCGGTGGCCCGAACGCTGATCTCGACGCCGTTCCGGGCGCCGGTGTCCGACAAGCGGCCGGTCAGGAACAGCAGGGCGCGACCGAAAAACATCGGCGTTTGGCTGTTGAGGGCGATGCGTACGGCGTTGACGGGCGAACTGCCGGATGTCTTGAACCGCTGATCGACCGCCAAAGCCTTGTCGGCGAAATAGGTGCCCGTCTCGATGCTGGTCAGGGTGTCGGCCGGATAGCCGGCCGCCGTTATCGTGGCGAGAGCGGCCTTGCGAGCGTTGCCGATATCGTTGGCCGCGGCGATGGCCGCAAGATCGGCGGTGGTTTGCAGGGTGCGCCGCGCCAGATAGAAGCTGCCGACATCCAGGCCGATCGCCGCGAAGCCGATGATCACCGTCATGACGACAGCCGTCAGTGGAGCGATGGCGCCCTGACATTGGCGCGCGAAAGTCAGCGCGGCACGATGCACCACGATCTCCTTCATCAGTAGCCGCCATGGCGGATGACCGCACTGCGACGGACGACGGGATCCGGAAGGGGGATGAGACCGGAAAACGAATAGACGTAGGATGTGGAGGCGTCGTAGGTCACGGTGACGGTGTAGGACCGCGTCGCATTGTCGGTGGTCCGGCTTTCGACGGTAACCCGCGTGGGATCGAGGAGCGGGTAGCTTCCGACGTTGCCGGCAATGAAGGACCGGACGATCGATTGACGCTCGCCGTCGGTCAGGCCGGATACGGCCGCCCGGGCCGCCTCCGACGTCAGTTCCTGCACGCTGAAATTGATGCCGAACAAGCTGCCGAAGCAGACGACTCCTGTCATGAGCATGACGAAAAGGGGACCGACAAAAGCGAACTCGACAGCTGCGGTTCCCTTTCGATCAATCCAGAAGCGACGCATGGCGGATACCTGCATTGCCTGGTAGTCCTGCTGAGTCTATTTCATCCTGTATTAGATATGATGCCAATGAGAATGTCGCTATTACAGGGACATGAATTCAGTAAGTTCTAATTAAAAGTGTACTAAGCGCCTCGGGAGATTTGTATCCCCCTATTGGCAAAAGCGGAAAAGCCGGATGCTCCGCTCCGTCGCCGGAGGAAAGGGAAGGGCGGACGCGATGCGATTGCCGCGATGGCGCCCCTTGTCACCTCTGGCGGGATGGCGACCGGCCGTCAGCCGAGGCCGATCGGCGGGTACAATTGCCGGAGGCGCCGGAACGCATGTCGGTCCAAAACTGCGTGGAAATAACGTGACAGGGTGTTCCGGAGAACTGACTGCCGCCGGAAGCGCCGTGGACGGACATGTGCCGTCACAGCTCCGAGGATGCGGTGGCGCAGAGCGGCCGGGATCCGATTTCCAGTGACTCGTGAGGTGCGGCTATGCTGCGGAGATGGCGCTGTCGCTGTCGGCGAACATCCGGACGACGTCATCGACCGGCATGGGCCTGCCGAGCAGGAAGCCCTGAACCGTGTCGCAGCCCTCCTGCCGCAGGCGCAGGAACTGCTGCTCGGTCTCGACGCCCTCGGCGGTGGTGGCGATGTTGAGATTGGACGATAGGCTGGCGACGGCGCGGACGATGGCCAGCGATTCCTGGTCGCCCTCGCCGAGGTCGGCGACGAACGAGCGGTCGATCTTGATGCGGTCGAAATGGAACTTGCGCAGGTAGCCGAGGCTGGAATAGCCGGTGCCGAAATCGTCCATGGCGATGCGGACGCCGATCTCGTGCAGGCGCTGGAGCAGGGCGAGCGTCAACGAGGTGTCGGCGATCAGCACGCGCTCGGTGATCTCGATCTCCAGCCGGCGCGCCTCCAGCCCGGAGGCGGCGAGCGCCCCGATCACCTGATCGGCGAAGCCCTTGTCGCGGAACTGCACCGGCGACACATTGACGGCGACGGCGATATGTTTCGGCCAGGCGGCCGCATCGCGACAGGCCTGCTCGATCACCCACTGGCCGATCGGCAGGATCAGCCCGACCTCCTCGGCCAGCCAGATGAACTCGTTGGGCGGCACGATGCCACGGATCGGGTGGTTCCAGCGCAACAGCGCCTCGAAGCCGATGACCTCGCGGTTTTCCATGTTGAACATCGGCTGGTAGTGGAGGCACAGCTCCTCGGACATCAGCGCCCGGCGCAGCTCCAGCTCCAGGAGGCGCCGCGTCTGCGAGCGCAGGCCCATCTCGTCATGGAAGAAGCGATAGACGCCGCGGCCGTCGGCCTTGGCCGTGTAGAGCGCCAT
The DNA here is from genome assembly GCF_000425185.1 of Pleomorphomonas koreensis DSM 23070. Taxonomy (GTDB): domain Bacteria; phylum Pseudomonadota; class Alphaproteobacteria; order Rhizobiales; family Pleomorphomonadaceae; genus Pleomorphomonas; species Pleomorphomonas koreensis. Next base: position 113,417 of record NZ_AULH01000008.1, on the reverse strand, counting down.
GTCGGCATTCTTCAGCAGCGTGTCGGGGTCGGTGCCATCGTACGGCGCGATGGCGATGCCGACGCTGGCGCCGATGATGATCTGTTGGCCATCGATCTCGTAGGGCTCGCCGATGATGCGGACGATGCGGCCGGCGAGGTTGCTGGCGGTATCCGGCTGCGGCATGGGAGCGAGCTGGATGATGGCGAACTCGTCGCCGCCGAAGCGGGCGGCGATATCGGTCTGGCTGATGCAGGCCCGGAGGCGGTCGGCCACCGCCTGCAGCAGCGCGTCGCCGACCGGATGGCCGAGCGTGTCGTTGACGTTCTTGAAGCGGTCGAGGTCGATGCAGAGCACGGCGACGCCCCGGCGGTCGTCGAGCCCGGACAGCGCCTCTTCCAGGCAGTCGCGGAACAGCAGGCGGTTGCCGAGGTCGGTCAGCGCGTCGTGGCGGGCCATGTGGCGGATCCGCTCCTCGACGCGGCGGCGGGCGGTGACGTCCTCGTGGATGGCCACCCAGCCGCCGCCGGCGATGTTCTGGATGCCGAGGGCGAGGATGCGGTCGTCGTCGGTCTCGAACACGGCGTGGACGGTGGCGTCGCCGCCGGCCCGCGCTTCGAGCAGCGTGTCCCGGAAGGCTTCATAGATGCCGCCGTGGCGCGTGGCGTTGGCGAAGATCTCGTCGCAATGGCGGCCGCGCAGGGTGTCCTCGGGCGCCAGGCCGTACATCTCGCAATAGATGCGGTTGCAGATGATCAGCCGGTCGTCGGCATCGAACATGGAGAGGCCGACCGGCATGTTGGCGACGGCGGCGCGCAGGCGTTCCCATTCCCGCTCGGCGTTGCGGGCGAAGTCTCGGCTGTGGATCAGCGCGTCGCGATAGCCGGAGAGGGCGAGCAGCAGCACGCCGATCTCGTCGCGGCGGGGCGTCGGCTCGGGGATGGGCGTGGTGTGGTCGCCGATGGTCAGGCGCCGCATGGCGAGGGTGATGGAACGCAGCGGGCCGGAGATGTTGCGCCGGACCCAGGAGATGGCGGCCAGCGCCGCCAGGCTGGCGATCGCGAACAGGGCGAGCGATTGGCTGATCGCCCGCGACACGGCGGTCGAGGCTCGCGCGGCGGCATCCTCCGACTTGGCCTTGGCATAGGCGATCAGGCTTTCCAGCTCGCGTGCCGCCGTCTGGTACTCGACGCGCGTCGTGCCGTTGGCAAGCGAGGTGGCCTCTTCCTGCTCGCCGCTTTCAAGCGCGTCGTTCACCCGGTCGAGCGAGGCGAGATAGGTCGCCCATGCCTGGGAGAACACGGCGAACAGCCGTTCCTCCTCGCCCGAGCGGATGGTCGCCTTGAAGCTGCCGGCCGCCGTCTCAAGTTCGAGGCGCGTCTCGTCGAGGCTGGCGTCGATCTCGGCGAGATTGCGATAGTCGATCACCTGCAGGCGGCGCATGACGACGAGATGGTGCTGAAGGGCGAGGCGGCGCAGCTTCTCCAGAATCTCCACCTGCGGCAGCCGCACCTCGCGGATCTCGGTGGTGACCCGGTTGACCGAGACGACCTGCGCCACGCCGAGCGCGCTGACGGCGGCGATCAGCAGCAGCACGAAGATCAGCGCGCCGGACATCTTGGTCCGGATGCTCGCGTCCCTCACGCCGCTCGTCAGCCCCTGCCAGTTCATCAGTCCCGACTGCCCCCTCGATTGCTTCGATGACCTCAACGAAGATAACTGAAACGCTTCCAGAACTCATAGTTCTTGTGAAACCGGTCGTAGGACTCGTAGACTTCCCTGAATTTCGGGCTTGTCGCCATCTGCTCGTCGGCCACCGCCGCCCAGGCGGCCTCGAAGGTCATGAGCAGGTCGGGCGACCACCGTCTCAGCTTGATGCCGCGTGCCTTGAGTTCCTGAAGCGCCTCCGTCTGCATGGTCTGCGCCCGGCCGATGCCGTCGCGCATCACCACCGCGCAGGCGGCCTCGATGGTCTCCTGCTGCTTTGGCGTCAGTTTGCCCCAGACGGCCTGATTCACATAGAGTTCATAGAGTGTCGACTGCTGATGCCAACCGGGAAAATAATAGTATTTGGCGACGTCCTGCAGGCCGAGCACCAGATCCATCGACGGCAGCGAATATTCGGCGGCCGCGATCTCGCCGCGCCGCATGGCGCCAACGATCTCGCCGGCCGGCATCTGCACCACGTCGGCGCCGAGCTTGGCCAGCACGCGGCCGCCAAGGCCGAAGTAGCGGATGCGCAGGCCGCGGAGATCGTCGACGCTGCGGATCTCGTTCGAGAACCAGCCGGCGCCCTCGGGCGGGAAGACCATGCAGGGAATGTTGTGGATGCCGTAGGCGCCGAACATGCCGCGCGACAGGGCGAGCCCGCCGCCGTCGAACAGCCAGGCCATGTACTCGACGGTGTCGGGGCCGAAGGGGATGGAACTCAGAAGCTCGAAGGCGCTGTCGTGCCGTGCGAACTGGCCGGCGGTGGCCCAGGCGGCGGCCAGCTTGCCGGAGCTGACGAGATCCAGCGTCTCGGTGGCCGGGGCAAGTTCGCCCGGCTCGTGGAAGGCGAGCCGCACCTCGCCGTCGGTCAGGCTCTCCACTTGCCGCGTCAGGCTTTCGGCCGCCTGCGAGAATAGCGGCAGCGACAGCGGAAAGGTGCTGGCAACGTCGATGGCCGTCGTGCCGCCTGCCCAAGCAGGCGCCGCGAGACCGGCAGTCAATGCCAGTCCAACGATTGCCGACAGCCTGATCATCCGGTCCCCCGATGCGTACAACCGTATGCAACCCAGATAGCCAATATATGCGGCTGTTACTAGATAATAGTTAATCAGCAAATCTCCAGCATCGCGCCGGTTTATCGGCTTATGCACCCGGTCTCGCCCAAGCGTAGCATGGGCGAGAGGCGGATCAACCCACAGGGGGTATGAGAAGCATATGCCGATCGATCGGAGTTTCTTCTTTCGTGCCGTGCGAGGCAGCCTGTTCGGCGGCCGGCTGACGCAGTCGCAGGTCGACGGGCTCACCGCGCTGCTCGACGGCTGGGAGGCACGGAGGCCGGGTGGCGATCGTCGCTGGCTCGCCTATGCGCTGGCCACCGCCTATCACGAGACGGCCCGCACCATGCAGCCGATCGACGAGCGCGGCGGCACCGCCTATTTCGAGCGGCTCTACGGTCCGGCCGGGCAGCGGCCGCAGCGGGCCGCCCGGTTCGGCAACACGGCGCCCGGCGACGGCGCCCGCTACCACGGCCGCGGCTTCGTGCAACTCACCTGGAAGGTTAACTACGCGGCGATGTCGGCGCATCTCTCCGGGGTCACCGGCGCCGCCGTCGACCTCCTCGCCACGCCGGAGCTGGCGAAAAGGCTCGACTATGCCGTCGAGATCCTGTTTCACGGCATGGAGGCCGGCAGTTTCACCGGCGCCAGGCTTGCCGACTTCTTCACCTGCACGCCGTCGGGTGTCCGGCTGCGCGACGACTGGATAGGTGCCCGGCGCATCATCAACGGTTCCGACCGGGCGCGAACCGTTGCCCAGCACGGCCGCCGCTTCCTGGCGGCGATTCGCCCGGCAGCCTGAACGGGGAGGGTGGCCGGCCGGGACTTCGCGGCGATTTGACCGGCGGGCGGAAAACCCACCTCGCGCGCCGCGGAGAAATCGGCTATCAGTCGGTGCCCCGCGGCACAGAGGTCCCATGGACGCGAACGTCACCCTGATCGCAGCATTCGGCGCCGGCCTGCTCTCCTTCGTGAGCCCCTGCGTGCTGCCGCTCGTTCCGCCCTATCTCGGCTTCCTGACCGGCGCCTCGATTGAGGAGCTGACCGGCGAGGAGATGAGCCGGCTTGCCGCCAAGCGGCGGGCGGCCCAGGTGGCGCTCGCCTTCGTGCTCGGCTTCACCACGGTGTTCGTGGCGCTCGGCGCCACGGCTTCGGCCTTCGGCCAGATCGTCCGCGAGTGGTCGGGCGTGCTCGGCATGGTGGCCGGTGTCTTCATCATTTTGATGGGCCTGCATTTTCTCGGACTGTTCCGCGTGGCGCTGTTCTATCGCGAGGCGCGCTTCCACGGCCCCCGCGTGCGGGCCGGCCTCGGCGGCGCCTTCCTGCTCGGCCTTGCCTTTGCCTTCGGCTGGACGCCCTGCATCGGCCCGGTGCTGGCCGCCATCCTGTCGGTGGCCGGCAGCCGCGACACCGTTGCCGACGGCGCGCTGCTGCTCGCCGTCTACTCGCTGGGTCTCGGCGTGCCCTTCCTGATCGCCGCGCTGTTCGCGGCCCGTTTCGTGCTGTTCATGCGCCGTTTCCGGCGGCATTTCCCGCTGGTCGAGCGAGCTATGGGCGGCGTGCTGGTGATCACCGGCGCGCTGTTCCTGTCAGGCGGCATGCAGCGCGCGTCGTTCTGGCTTCTGGAGACCTTCCCGGCGCTCTCGGCCATCGGTTGAGGCGCCTGCGGACGGGGCGGAACGGCAACAGGGCCGCCTTTTTGGCCCGATCGGCCGGAAGCGGTCCAAAAGTCCCTTTTCACCCTCGTCCGAATTGATCTAGAAGCACAGACCCGCCGGCCGGCGCGGGGCGAAAACCGCCGGCTACCACGACCATACCGAGGTCAACCCCATGAGCAACAACGAGTTCCACAAGATCAAGCGCCTCCCGCCGTATGTCTTCGAGCAGGTCAACCGGCTCAAGGCTGCCGCGCGAGCTTCGGGCGCCGATATTGTCGACCTCGGCATGGGCAATCCCGACCTTCCCACCGCCCGCCACGTGGTCGACAAGCTGATCGAGACCGTGCAGCGGCCCGACACGCACGGCTATTCCGCCTCGCGCGGCATCAACGGCCTCCGCAAGGCGCAGGCCGCCTATTACGCCCGCCGCTTCGGCGTGAAGCTCAACCCCGACACGCAGATCGTGGCGACGCTGGGCTCCAAGGAAGGTTTCGCCAACATGGCGCAGGCGATCACCGCGCCGGGCGACGTCATCCTCTGCCCCAATCCCAGCTATCCGATCCACGCCTTCGGCTTCCTGATGGTCGGCGGCGTCATCCGCTCGGTGCCGGTGACGCCGGGGCCGGAGTTCTTCCACTCGCTGGAGCGGGCGGTGATGCACTCCATCCCCAAGCCGCTCGCCCTGGTGCTCTGCTACCCGTCCAACCCGACGGCCGAGGTGGTCGAACTCGACTTCTACAAGGACGTGGTGGCTTTCGCCCGCAAGCACGAGGTGTTCGTGCTCAGCGATCTCGCCTACTCGGAGATCTATTTCGACGGCGTGCCGCCGCCCTCGGTGCTGCAGGCGCCGGGCGCCATGGACGTCTGCGTCGAGTTCACCTCGATGTCCAAGACCTTCTCGATGGCCGGCTGGCGCATGGGCTTTGCCGTCGGCAACGAACGGCTGATCGCCGCGCTCTCCCGCGTCAAGTCCTACCTCGACTACGGCGCCTTCACGCCGATCCAGGTGGCGGCCACCGCCGCCCTCAACGATCCCGACGCCGACGCCCATATCGACGAGGTACGCCAGACCTACAAGCGCCGCCGCGACGTGATGGTGGAGAGCTTCGGCCGCGCCGGCTGGGACATCCCGGTGCCGCGCGCCTCGATGTTCGCCTGGGCGCCGCTGCCCGAGCGCTTCAAGCCGCTCGGCAGCCTGGAATTTTCCAAGCTGCTGATCGAGAAGGCGGAGGTGGCGGTGGCCCCCGGCGTCGGCTTCGGCGAGCAGGGTGACGAGTATGTCCGCATCGCTCTCGTCGAGAACGAGCAGCGCATCCGTCAGGCGGCGCGGGGACTGCGGCGATTCTTCGACACAGCCGAGGAAACCATGCATAACTACGCGCCGGCCGGCGGATTCCGCTGACCGGCCGCCACGCCACCACCAGATTCGAGAGTTTCGGAAAGCACCATGGGTAAACCGCTTCGCCTCGGCATCGCCGGTCTCGGGACCGTCGGCGCGTCCGTCGTCCGTATCGTTCGCTCCAATCTCAGCACGCTGACGCTGAGGGCGGGACGGCCGGTGACGATCACGGCCGTGTCGGCGCGCGACCGCAAGCGCGACCGCGGCGTCGATCTCGGCGGTTTCGCCTGGTACGACGATCCCGTCGCCATGGTCGCCGATCCCAACGTCGACGTGGTGATCGAACTGATCGGCGGCGCGTCCGGCGCCGCCGAGACGCTGGTGCGCGCCGCACTCGCCGCCGGCAAGCCGGTGATCACCGCCAACAAGGCGCTGCTCGCCCGCCACGGCGTCGAACTCGCCCGCCTCGCCGAGGCGGCCGGCGTCGGCATCGGCTTTGAGGCGGCGGTGGCCGGCGGCATTCCGGTGATCAAGACGCTGAAGGAGAGCCTGGCCGGCAACACCGTCACCGGCATCGTCGGCATCCTCAACGGCACCTGCAACTACATCCTGACGCGGATGGAGAAGGAGCAGCTCTCCTTCGCCACCTGCCTCGCCGAGGCGCAGCGGCTCGGCTATGCCGAGGCCGACCCGACCTTCGACGTCGGCGGCTTCGACACCGCCCACAAGCTGGCCATCCTGACCAGCCTCGCCTTCGGCACCGAGATCGACGCCGACGCCATCTACGTCGAGGGCATCACCTCGATCTCGCTCGACGACATCAAGGCCGCCGACGAACTCGGCTACCGCATCAAGCTCCTGGGCGTCGCCCGCCGCACCGACACCGGCATCGAGGCGCGCGTCAACCCGGCCATGGTGCCGAAGAAATCGGTGGTGGCGCAGACGTCGGGCGTGCTCAACGCCGTCGCCTTCGACGGCGACGCGCTCGGCGAGGTTGTGCTGGTCGGCCCCGGCGCCGGCGGCAACGCGACGGCGTCGTCGGTGATCGCCGACATCGTCGACCAGGCGCGCGGCCACCTGACGCCGGTGTTCGGCCTGCCGGTCGTCGAGCTGATGCCCTACCAGAAGGCCGAGATCCAGGCGCACAAGGGCGGCTACTACGTGCGCCTTTCCGTCTACGACCGGCCCGGCGCCTTCGCCGGCATCGCCAAGAGCATGGCCGACCGCGACATCTCCCTGGAGTCCATCGTCCAGCACCGCCGCGCCCTCGACGGCGAAGAGGCGCTCGGCCACACCGGTGCGCCGCAGCCGGTGGTGCTGATCACCTACGCGACGCGCGAGACGGAGATCCGCGCCGCCCTCGATGCCATCGAGGCGGCCGGGCACATCGCCGAGAAGCCGACGCTGATCCGCATCGAAAGCCTGTGATCACCGCCGGAGCCGGTGGACGACGGACCCAGGCACGGGAATGCTGCTATCGACTTTTTGCATGTCTGGCGATGGAACCAGCGGCAAATGGCGGTAAATGGCGGTATTTCGCCAAGTAATCGTGGCGGGACGGCGTCGCGCCATGGTTAACCCGGCGGCGCCGGATCCGTATTGCGTCCTATGGCGCATTGACCTCAAACGCCCCTTCTTCCTACCTCGCTTAGGTATCGACCGGGTTTCCTCCCCGTTCGCGTGCCGCCCCGAGGCCTCCGCCGGGCGCTGCGACGAATCCGGTCGGCCGTCCCAACCGCGGGTTATTTCATGTTGCAGAAATTCTCCACTTCCCTCGATCGAATTCTGACTCTGGAAATCGTTCGGGTTACCGAACGCACCGCCATCGCAGCCGCCCGCCAGAGGGGGCATGGCGACGAACGCCGCGCCGATCAGGCGGCCGTCGACGCCATGCGCAGCGAACTCAACCAGCTGCCGGTCCAGGGCACGATCATGATCGGGGAGGGCGAGCGCGACGAGGCGCCGATGCTGTACATCGGCGAAGAGGTGGGCAGCGGCAAGGGGCCGCGCGTCGATATCGCCGTCGACCCGCTCGAAGGCACCTCGATGTGCGCCAAGAACCAGACCAATTCGCTGGCCTGCATCGCCGTCGCCGAGCAGGGCGGCCTGCTGAACGCCCCCGACGTCTACATGGACAAGATCGCCATCGGCCCGGGCTTCCCGGCCGGCGTGGTCGATCTCGACGCCACGCCCACCGACAACCTCCGCGCGCTGGCCAAGGCCAAGGGCGTGCCGGTGTCGGCGCTGACCGCCTGCATCCTCGACCGGCCGCGTCACGCGCGGCTGATCGACGAGGTCCGCGGGCTCGGCGCCTCCATCCGGCTGATCGGCGATGGCGACATTGCCGGCGTCATCCAGACCACCGATCCCGACGAGACCGGCATCGACATCTACCTCGGCGTCGGCGGCGCGCCGGAGGGCGTGCTGGCGGCGGCGGCGCTGCGCTGCCTCGGCGGCCAGATGCAGGGGCGCTTGATGATCAACCGGCCCGACCAGATCGAGCGTGCCAAGCGGATGGGTATCGAGGACGTCACCAAGAAGTACACCATGGAGGATATGGCGCAGGGCGACGTGCTGTTCGCGGCGACCGGCGTCACCAAGGGCAACCTCCTGAGCGGCGTGCGCTTCAAGAATGGCAAGATCATCACCGACACGGTGGTGATGCGCTCATGGACCGGCACCGTCCGCTGGATCAAGGCCGAGCATATCGACCGCGACATGGGCGAGGTCATCTGACGGCACGGCCGCTGGAGCAATTCCAGCAAAGTGGGAACCGGTTTTGCGTCCGGAATTGCGTCTCAACAATGAGATAGAGCATTTCCGGCGAACCGGATTTCGACGGAAATGCTCTATGTCATCGGAAAGGGGCGCTCCGGTTGGGGCTGTGCAAAAACGAGACGTTGAGCATGCTACGCCAGCAGAGTGAAAAGCATCGTCGATCGGAGCTAGTGCAGCTTGGCCACCGCCGCGATGTCGTGGCTGACTTCAGACGATTAAAAGCGGACTTGATCGCGTCCAAGCGGAACGTTATCCATTGAATGTCGAAAAAGGCAGGCCGGTGTGGTGAGCTCCGGCCAGCTTGCCGCCGGGTCGGCAGGCCAAACCAGCCAATGCGGCTGCGTCCACGGCAGGGTGGACGTGTGTCCTCTTGCTGGGCTGCCAGTGGCGTGTAGCCATTCGTAGACGAAAGCAAGTTGCTCAAGTCCTTCGCTGTGCCCGCGGCAAGACAGGAAGGACAGACGAAATGGCTATCCAAAACCGGACCGATTGCTCCCGCAGCGATGATCTTTCTTCGGTCGGGAGCGCGGCATGAAAGGGGCCGTCGTTCGTGAAACCGGGAACGCTCCGGGTTATGTTGATTTCGATGAGCCAGTCCCTGGCGAGGGGGAGGTGCGGATCCATGTGACAGCATCGGCGCTCACAAATTTCGTCAAGTTACGAGCGCTCGGCAAGCACTACAGCTTTACCGCTAAGCCGCCATTCGTCGTCGGCATCGACGGCATCGGAACGCTCGACGATGGTCAACGCGTCTACTTCTTATTCCCCCGCCAACCCTTCGGCGGAATGGCCGAGCGGACGGTTGTAGCGAGAGCACAATGTTTGTCCGTTCCGGATGGTGTTGACGATGTGTCTCTAGCAGCGCTTGCCGATCCCGGCATGTCGGCTTGGGTCGCGCTGCAGATGAGAGCGAAAATCCAGCAGGGCGAAACCGTCCTCATCAACGGCGCGACCGGGTCGGCGGGGCGTGTCGCAGTTCAGATCACCAAACACCTTGGAGCCGGCAGGGTGATAGCCACTGGACGCAACCGCGAAGTGCTGGATCGGCTGACCATGTTGGGTGCGGATGCTACGGTTGTGCTCGATCAGGCCGGCCATGCTTCGGCTGAGGAGTGGCAACATCACTTCGCCGATGGCGTGGACATTGTGCTCGACTACCTCTGGGGGCCAAGCGCCCTGCAGATTATCGAGGCCGCCCGCTCTGGTCACGCAACCAAACGCATTCGTTTTATCCAACTCGGCCTTTCCGGCGGAACGTCCGTCAATTTGCCGGGCGCGCTTCTGCGTGCCTCCGCAATCGAGATTATGGGCAGCGGCGCCGGTAGCGTCCCCGAGAAAGACATCGTCGGCTGCATCAGCCAGCTGATGAACGCTGCCCCTGTAATCGGCTTCGACCTTGCGACTACGACAATGCCGCTTAGCCAGATAGAAGAGGCATGGTCAGCAAGCGATACACAGAGGAGGATTGTTCTCGCTCCGAACGTTAAGCTGTAGATTCTCGGGCGGTATGTTTAAAATCGAATGACGATAAACAAGCTTATCCAAGCCCGTAAATCGAAGTATAATAGAATTACAATTTACGGAGGCGAGTTGTAAGCTTCATTTGCGGGGGCAGCCGAGATCAGATCAGCTTACTGCCACCCTGCATCGATGACTACGTGGCGTCGGATGGTATGGTTCGCGTCGTCGATGCTTTCGTCGCCAGCCTGGACTTGGTCGAGCTAGGCTTCAACCGGGCCGTTGCGGAGGCAACTGGCAGGCCGGGTTTCCAGCCCGGTGATTTGCTCCGGCTCTATATATGGGGTTATCTCAACCAAGTCCGATCGTCGCGCCATCTCGAGCGCGCCGGCGTTCGTGATCTCGAAGCGATGTGGTTGATGCGCCGCCTGGCGCCGGATTACCGGACCATTGCGGCCTTCCGGCATGACAATCCCGAAGCGATCATCGCTGTTAGCGCGGCCTTTGTGCAATTCTGTCGTGAGCAAGGACTCGTCGGCGGGCATGTCGTGGCGGTGGACGGCACGAAGATGCGGGCCGTCTCAAGTCCGAAGAATATCGCTGGGGCCGAACATCTCGCCTGAGACATCGCGCACACTGAAAAGGAAATCGCCTACTATCTCGATCGCCCCGACATCATCGGCGAGACAGTGGGTCAGGGTTTCGACGATCAGCCGCTACACCGCGAGAATTTCGCGGCCGCCATAGCCTCTCTCCGGCGCCGGAAGGATCGGCTCGTCCGAAGGCAGCAGGAGTTGGCGCGGCATGACGCAGAGGTGCTCGTCTTCGGCGAGCCGGAGGCAAAGCCAATGGGCTATGGTCTTGCACCCAAGATGCCTTCGTACAATCTCCAGAGCGCAGTGGGAGATTCCTAACCAGGCGAATAAGGGCGGCGAAGGCGGAGGCGGCCCTCTCGATCCTCGCCTTCAATATCCTGCACGCGGCGAATGCCTTCGGGGTTCAGTCGATCACGCCGAACTGAGCCGGAAGCTCACGTCGCATCTGCGGCAGCCAATTAAGCGACATCGGGTTCTTGCATAGCCTGGGTTGGGGCGCCCCTTCGTCGTTTCATCCTTTCGAGGCTTCAGCCCTGCGTGGCGTCCAGCTCGGCGGCGATGCGACGCAGCGCCTCGACCAGCACGTCCGGCGTCTGGGCGCCGGAGATGGCGAACTTGTTCTCGATGATGACGGTCGGCACGCCGGTGATGCCGATGCGGGCGGCATGGGCGATCTCCGCCTGCACCGCGTCGAGGTCGGCGCCATCCTCGAGCTTCATCGTCACCTCGTCGCCGTCGAGCCCGACTTCCTCGGCGGCCGCCACCAGCGTATCGATGTCGCTGAGGTCGGCGCCTTCCTCGAAGAACAGCGAGAACAGCCGCTCCAGCATGGGCTCTTCGAGCCCTTCGGCCGCCGCCCAGCGCACGAGGCGATGGGCGTCAAGCGTGTTGGGCGTCTTCTCGATCAGGTCGAAGGCGTAGGTGATGCCGACGTCGGCGCCGAGCGCGAACAGGCGGGCGTGCGCCTCGTCCAGCGCGTCGGGGCTGCCGAACTTGCCGATGATGTAGCTCTCGCGGTCGATGCCTTCCTTCGGCGTGTCGGGATCGAGCTGGAACGGCCGGTAGCGCACCGCGACGTCGACATCGTCGAGGTCCTCGATGGCGGCGTCGAGCCGGCGCTTGCCGAGGAAGCACCAGGGGCAGACGACGTCGACGATGACGTCGAGATGGAGCGTGGGTTTCTGCATGGCAACTCCTCGCGTGAGCGTTGCGGCCGACGACCGGCCCGATTCCATACCCTCCTTTACGGACGAGGGCAGACACGGACTCGACCAATGATCCATGGTAGCAGGACCCGCGGCCCTTTTACATAACGGCCGGTTATAGAGGACCCGCCGTGATCGAGAACCGTATCAAACATAGGCATCTCAGCTCCTTTGTGGAAGTCGCCCGTCTGAAAAGCATCGGCAAGGCAGCGGTGTCGCTGTCGATCAGCCAGCCGGCGGTGTCGAAGACCATCAGGGAACTGGAGGAGATTCTCGGCGTCGAGTTGTTCGACCGCAGCCACCGCTCGGTGGTGCTGTCCTATTACGGCGAGGTGTTCCTGCGCTTTGCCAGCGCCTCGATCGCCGCGCTCCGGCAGGGCGTCGAGTCGGTGGAACTGGCGCTGAAGCAGGGGGCGTCGATCGTCAGGATCGGCGCGCTATCGTCGGCCTCGGCGCGCGTGCTGCCGGACGCGGTGGCGCGCTTCCTCGCCATCAACGTCGGGACGACGCCGCAAGTCATAACCGCCGACAACGTCACCATCCTCAACCAGCTTCGGGTGGGCGAGCTGGATTTCGCGCTGGGGCGGATGGGCTTGCCGGCCAGCATGGTCGGCCTGACCTTCGAGCATCTCTACACCGAGCGGGTGGCGGTGGTGGCGCGGCGCGAGCATCCGATCTTCGCGGCCGGGGCGGGGGTTTCGCGCCTCTCCGACTATGTGGTGCTGGTGCCGCCGCCCGGCTCGATCATTCACGATCATGCCGTCGAGCTGCTGATCCGCCTGGCCGTCGGGCCGCAGCTTCGCCGCATCGACACGGTGTCGACGGTGTTCGGCCGGGCCTTCGCCACCAGCTCCGACGCCATCTGGATCGCCCACTATGGCGAGGTGGCCGGCGACATCGCGGCCGGCACGCTGCGCGAGCTGCCGGTCGACACCTCCGACACCTTCGGTCCCTTGGGGCTGATCGTCCGTTCGGATGTGACGCCGACGCTCGGCGCCGAGCTGCTGATGGCCGCCATCCGCGAGGTGGCGGGCGAGGTGCGGGCGGCCGGCGAGCGGTGAGGCATCAGCCGGCCCGGATCAGCCGCACCGCCTCGTCGCGGCCGAATAGATAGAGCAGCAGCTTCAGCGCCTCGCCGCGCGGGCCGGCGAGGCCGGCGTCGCGGGCGAGCAGCAATCCGGCGTCGTCGCGCGCCGTCTCCATCAGCGCGCCGTGGTGCTCGGCGCGCACGAAGCGGAAGCCGGGCAGGCCGCTCTGGCGGGTGCCGAGCAGTTCGCCGCCGCCCCTGAGCTTCAGGTCCTCCTCGGCGATGCGGAAGCCGTCGTCGGTGTCGCGCATGACGGTGAGCCGCGCCTTCGCCGTCTCGCCGAGCGGTCCCTTGTAGAGCAGCACGCAGGCCGACGACTTGTCGCCGCGGCCGACCCGGCCGCGCAACTGGTGCAACTGGGCGAGGCCGAAGCGCTCGGCGTGCTCGATCACCATGATGGTGGCGTCAGGCACGTCGACGCCGACCTCGATCACCGTGGTCGCCACCAGGATGTGCGCCTCGCCGGCCTTGAAGCGGGCCATGGCGGCGTCCTTCTCGGCCGCCTTCATGCGGCCGTGGACGAGCGCCACGTCGTCGCCGAAATACTGCCGGAGGTCGGCGTAGCGCTCCTCGGCGGCGGCGAGGTCGACGCTCTCGCTCTCCTCGACCAGCGGGCACACCCAGTAGACCTTGGCGCCTTCGAGCCGGATGGCCGAGCCGATGCGGCCAACGATCTCGCCGATGCGGTCCTGCGGTACGGTGACGGTGGCGATCGGCTTGCGTCCGGCCGGCTTCTCAGTGAGGCGGGAGACGTCCATGTCGCCGAAATAGGCCAGCATCAGCGTGCGCGGGATGGGCGTCGCGGTCATCACCAGGAGGTCGGTCCTGGCGCCCTTGGCGGAGAGGGCCAGCCGCTGGTGGACGCCGAAGCGGTGCTGCTCGTCGACGACGGCCAGCGTCAGGTTCTGGAACTCGACGGCCGACTGGAACAGCGCGTGCGTGCCGACGACGATGTCGACCTCGCCGGCGGCGATCCGCTCCAGCGTCTCGCGCTTGCCCCTGGTCTTGTCGGCGCCGGTGACCAGCGCCAGACGGAGACCGGCCGCTTCGGCAAGGGGCGCCATGGAGCGGGCGTGCTGGCGGGCCAAGAGTTCGGTCGGCGCCATCACCGCCACCTGGCCGCCGGCCTCTACGGCGGCGGCGGCCGTGAACAGCGCCACCATGGTCTTGCCCGAGCCGACGTCGCCCTGCACGAGCCGCACCATGCGGCTGGGGGCCGACAGGTCGGCGACCGCCTCGGCGATGGCGGTCTCCTGCGAGCCGGTGAGCTTGAAGGGCAGGGCGGCGCGCAGGCGGGTGGCGATGTCGCCGGTCGGCAGGCGCGGCCGGATGGTGGCGCCCTTCAACTGCCGGCGGACGAGTGCGAGGGCGAGCTGGTTGGCCAGGAGTTCGTCATAGGCGAGGCGGGTCAGCGCCGGGCTCGGCTGGTCGGCGGCCTCGATCGCTTCGGGCCTGTGGAGCTGCCTGAGCGCGTCGGCGAAGGAGGGCCAGACCTCGCGGCGGCGGTGCGCCTCGTCCAGCCATTCCGGCAGCGCCGGCAGGCGGGCGAGGGCCGCTTCCGTGAGGCGGGCGATCAGCCGGCCGCCGACGCCCTCGGTCATCGGGTAGACCGGTTCGAGGCGCGGCAGTTTGTCGGCCTCGGCCTCCGCCACCACGTGGTCGGGGTGGCTCATCTGCGGCGCGCCGTTGAAGCGCTCGACGCGGCCGGAGATCAGCACCGTCTCGCCGACTGGATAGAGCTTTTCCAGCCAGGCCTTTTCGGCGCGGAAATAGGTGACGGCAAGCTCGCCGCTGTCGTCGTGGACGAGGATGCGGTAGGGCGCCCGCGACTGCGGCGGCGTCGGCCGGTGGCGGTCGACGTGGACGCGCAGCGTGACGATCGCCCCTTCCGGGGCAGAATCGATCAGCGCTTCATGGCTGCGGTCGATGAGTCCGGTCGGGACGTGGAACAACAGGTCGAGCACCACCGCGCCGCGCGCCGTCTCGCCGCCGGGGCCGACCAGCTTTTCGAGCTTGGGGGCGGTGCGCGGGCCGACGCCGGGCAGGCTGGTGAGCGGCTGGAACAGCGGATTGAGCACATCGGGACGCATGGCGGGATGTTAGGGCATCCGCGAGCATCACGGTAGCGTTCGCGACCGAACCGGGCGCTTCATCCACGCCGCAAAAAAACGGACGCCCGAAGGCGCCCTGAAAAATAGCCTGTCTGTCAACGAGAGGTCGGGCGGCTCAATGCGTGCCGTGACCGCCGCCTTTCTAGCCGCGGTCGGTGAGAGTTTTGTGACGGCCGGCGCGCGGCGCGCATCAGCCTTCCGCCGCCGATGCTCGACAGGGGCGGCGCGAGCGGCTATGTCGGAACAATCCCTCGCTTTTCCGTGTTCGGACCCCGATGATCGTCGACAGCCATTGCCACCTCGATTTTCCCGATTTCGCCGGCGAGACCGACGCGCTGATCGCCCGCGCGGCGGCGGCCGACGTGCGCCTTATGGTGACCATCGGCACGCGCGTCCGCGATTTCGCGGCGGTGCGGGCGATCGCCGAGGCGCATCCCGCGGTCTACTGCACGGTCGGCACGCATCCGCACGAGGCGGCCAAGGAGGCGGACGTCGGCGTCGACGATCTGGTGGCGCTGTCGGCCCATCCCAAGGTGATCGGCATCGGCGAGGCCGGGCTCGACTATTTCTACGATTCGTCGCCGCGCGACGTGCAGGCCGAGGTGTTCCGCCGCCACATCGCGGCGGCGCGGATCACCGGCCTGCCGCTCTGCATCCATTCGCGCGATGCCGACGCCGACATGATCGCCATCCTCACCGAGGAGACGGCGAAGGGCGCTTTCCCGATCCTGCTGCACTGCTTCTCCTCCGGCCGCGAGCTGATGGAGCGGGCGACGGCGCTCGGCGCCTATGTCTCCTTCTCCGGCATCCTGACCTTCAAGCGCTCCGAGGAGTTGCGGGAGATCGCCCGCGACGTGCCGATGGACCGGCTGCTGGTCGAGACCGACGCGCCCTATCTCGCGCCGCAGCCCTGGCGCGGCAAGCGCAACGAGCCGGCCTATGTGGCGCATACGGCGAAGGTGCTGGCCGAGGTGAAGGGCGTGACGCCGGCCGAGATGGCGGCGGCGACCACGGCCAACTTCGCCCGCCTGTTCGCCAAGGTGCCGCGCGAGGTCTTCCCATCATGACCGCCCGCATGCGCTTCACCGTGCTCGGTTGCGGTGCCTCGCCCGGCGTGCCGCGCATCGGCAACGACTGGGGCGCCTGCGATCCGGGCGAGCCGCGCAACCGCCGTCTCCGTTCGTCGCTGATGGTCGAGCGGATCGGCGGGGACGGCGGCGTCACCCGCATCATCGTCGATACCGGCCCGGATTTCCGCGAGCAGGTGCTGCGGGCCGGCGTCGGCGAGGCCGACGCGGTGCTCTACACCCATTCGCACGCCGACCACATCCACGGCATCGACGAGTTGCGGCAGTTCTTCCACAACAGCGGCCATCGCGTGCCGGTCTATGCCGACGAGGACACGGCGGCCCGCCTCAAGGAAGCCTTCGGCTATTGTTTCGCAACGCCGGTCGGCTCCGGCTATCCGCCCATCGTCATCGAGCATCGCGTCGTCGCCGGCCAGGCGTTCACCATCGACGGCAAGGGCGGACCGATCGAGGTGTTGCCCTACAAGCAGGTGCACGGCGAGATCCACAGCATGGGCTACCGCTTCGGCGATCTCGCCTATTCCTCCGACGTCAGCGCCATTCCCGACGAAACCTGGCCGCTGATCGCCGGTGTCGACGTGTTCATTGTCGATGCGCTGCGTTACCGGCCGCACGTCAGCCACTTCTCGGTGGATCAGGCGATCGAGGCCGGCCGCCGTATCGGCGCCGGTACCATCATCATCACCCACATGCATCACGATCTCGACTACCGCACGCTTGCCGGGGAGTTGCCGGCCGGCGTGCTGCCGTCCTACGACGGCATGGTGATCGAGGACGGCAAGGTGATCGATGCGCCGGCTGAGCCGGCTGAGCCGGCGGCGGCGCCACGCCCGATTGCCGGTGTCGCCAAGGCAACGCCGGCCAATTAAATTTGCCTGAAAAGCTCATGAAGAAATTGTGACGCGATTCCAGGGCCTTCGCATGGCTGCCCTGCGAAAGCGGTGTTGGCGACACTACGACGAAAGTCTATATGAGGGGCGAGGCGACGCGGCGGCCGGATGTCCGGCGGTGCCGGGATCGTCGCCGGTCCGTATCGTCGAGAGAATTGAAAGTCATGTTTGGTCCGCTGAAGAAGGTCGCTCGCGCCCTGCACGTTGTCACTCCCGAGGAGCGTGAGCTGCACTACCTGAACACCGCCGGCGACCGCGTCGAGCTGGAGTACCGCCAGCGCGAGATCGACCGCGGCCTGTTCCGCCGTCCTCCCTACGGCCTCTGAGCCGGCATCGGCGACGGCCGACGACATCACCCGCGACGCGGAAAGCGCTCCCGGCCCGGCAGGGCGGAGCGCTTTTGTCGTATTCTGGATATGCTGATCACATTCCGCTGCATCGAAACTTTATCTGAAGGAAGACTATAGTTCTTCTTCAAGTCGATTCTCGTCGGGCGCATGGCCGCTTTGCGCTATCAGCACTGGTACGATCGGGATAAATCGCTATGTTTTGAAGCGTAAGAGCAATGAAACGAACGCCGGAACAAGGATGATCCCGGCGGCACCCAAAGAAAGGATGCAGCTATGTTTGCCAATCTCAAGAAGGCCCTCCGCTCCGTCAGCGTCACCGAACGCGAGGCGGCCTACCTCAACGAGGCTGGTGACCGTCTTGACCTCGAGCTTCGCCAGCGCGAGATCGACCGTGGCATGTTCCGCCGGAACAGGAACCTCGGTCTCTGATCGAAGCCTCTGACGAAAAACGAGAAAATCGCTGGCGCGGCCATGTGCCGGCGAAATGGGAAGACGGAACGATCCGGCGAACCCCAGGGCCGCGATCCTCCGACAAGAAATATCCTGACCTGCCGACAGCGCCCGCATGGCTTGACCGCCCGGGCGCTTTTGTCGTTCCGGGGCGCCGCTTTTCACCGGCGCCGCGCGTCAGCCTCCGCCCGCCGCGCTTCAGGCCGGCGCCTCCGGTTTGGCCGGCGCCGGGACGGTCGATCGTGGTTAATGGACGGTTAAGTTTTTTCTCAGCCGGCAAAGTCGAATGAAGCGCTTCTGAAAGCCGTCTGAAGAAAATCTTTTGAGACCAATTCGCAGAGTGCATGCGCGTCATGCAACATTCGATCTGGTCCCAAGAACAGAATGTATTATCTTCGTTGTTGTCAGGACAGAGGAACGGATCGCTGGGTCCTGAAGAAAAACCGGCGGTTCGTGGATCGAAAGGAAGAGAAAATGTTCACCCAGCTTCGCAAGGCCGCCCGCGCCCTTCGCCCCGCCACCGCCGCCGAACGCGAACTCGCCTACCTCAACGAGGCCACCGATCGCATCGACCTCGAGTACCGCCAGCGCGCCGTCGACCGTGGGATGTTCCGCAATGCCCTGTGATCGTCGCCACGTCGATCCCGTGATGGGGATCGCCCGCCAGCTACCCCGGACCGCGAGCCGCAAGCTCGAAGACGGTCCGGCCCCGAGAGGATTGTGAAACCCGGCCATCGCGCCGGGTTTCTCTTTTATGGGCCGGTCCCTCAGGCCTCGGACTTGGCTTCCTGCCAGAGCGCTTCCATCTCCTGAAGCGTGGCCTCCGCAGGCCGGCGCCCGGCTTCCCCGAGCTTGCGCTCGATGTAGGAAAAGCGCTTCCTGAACTTCTCGTTGGTCGCCCGCACCGCCGCCTCCGGATCGATGTCGAGATGGCGGCCGAGATTGGCCAGCGCGAACAGCACGTCGCCGAGTTCGGCCTCGATGGCCGACCGCGCCTCGGCCGTCTCCGTGTTCCCGGCATCGGCGCGATCCAGCTCCGTCTCCAGCTCGTCCAGCTCCTCGCGGATCTTGGCCAGCACGGCGCGCGGATCGTTCCAGTCGAAACCGACCGTTCCCGCCTTCTGCTGCAATTTCACCGCCCGCAGCATCGGCGGCATGGCCACCGAGACCTGATCGAGCAAACCCTTCGGCAACTCGCCGCCATGGCGCGCCGCCTTCTCGGCCCTCTCCTCGGCCTTGATCTTCTCCCAGAGGCCCTTGACGAGATGCGGCGTGCGCGCCTCCTCGGGGCCGAACACGTGCGGATGGCGGCGGATCATCTTGCGCGTCACCGCCTCGACCACGTCGGGGAAGGCGAAGGCGCCTTCCTCCTCGGCCATGCGGGCGTGGAACACCACCTGCAACAAGAGGTCGCCCAGCTCGTCGCAGATGTCGTGCCGGTCGCCGCGGGCGATCGCCTCGGCCACCTCGTAGGCTTCCTCGATGGTGTAGGGGGCGATGGTCGCGAACGTCTGCTCGCGGTCCCAGGCGCAGCCGCCGTCCGGGTCGCGCAGCCGGGCCATGATGTCGATCAGGACGGATATGTCGCGGCCGGGCTGCATGGCGGGGGATTCCTTGCTCTGTCGGCGCGAGACTTCGCGCGGGCCTCGCCCCCGTGTCAACGCCAAAGACGGCCGGCGGCGTTGATCGGCCGTCGGGCGGGGTGATAATGACGATCGCCGGCGCGACGGCTTTCGGGAAGGGAAGATCATGCGGCAGGCACCCGTCACCACCATCGGCTTCGACGCCGACGACACGCTCTGGCAGAACGAGCGCTTCTTCCGGGCGACCGAGGATCGCTTCCTCGACCTCATCGCCGATTTCGGCGACCGGGCGACGCTGGCGACCCGGCTGTTCGCCGTCGAGAAGCGCAACATTCCGCTCTACGGCTTCGGCATCAAGGGCTTCATGCTGTCGATGATGGAGACGGCGCTGGAGGCCAGCGACGGCCGCCTCGCGCCGGCGGTGGTGGCCGACATCCTCGCCATGGGCCGCGACATGCTGAGCCAGCCGGTGGAACTGCTGCCGGAGGTGCGCGAGACGCTGGAGGCGCTGTCGGACCGCTACCCGCTCCTCCTGATCACCAAGGGCGACCTCGGCGACCAGGAGCGCAAGCTCGTGCAGTCCGGCCTCGGCGGGCTGTTCCGCGCCGTCGAAATCGTCTCCGACAAGTCGGACGCCACCTATGCCCGCGTGTTCGCGGCGCGCGGCGACGGGCCGGAGCGCGGATTGATGGTCGGCAACTCGCTGCGCTCCGACATCCTGCCGGCGCTCGCCGCCGGCGCCTTCGCCGTTCATGTGCCGCACGAACTGACCTGGAGCTACGAGCATGTCGAGGCGGCGGTCGCCCATCCTCGACTGTTCGTCGAGGAACACATCCGCAAGGTGGCGGATCGCATTGAAATCATTAACGCTTCCGGTGACGACCTCACAAAGTGATTCCGCCGCCTCACACGGCGATTCCGCTGCTTCACGGGGTGAATCGGCGGCTTCATGCGCTGAGTCAGGTGCCCGGTGGCAGGTCAGCGATTTCGCGTAAGTATACCAAAGTCGCGCTTTTGCCTTTGCCAAACGCCGCACCCGTGGTAGAGACCACCGCCAACTTCATTCGGTGATGAATGCCTGCCCCCGAGTCGCAAGACGCGCGATTTCGGTCAGGCTTATTTTCATTTCGTCGCCCGCGAGCCCCAGGAGTTGGTCATGGCCTCATTCTTCGTTCCGTCCGCCGGTGGCGATCTCGCGCTGACCTTCGACGACGTGCTGCTGAAGCCCGGCCACTCGGAAGTGCTGCCGGCCGACACCGACGTCCGCACCCGTCTCACCCGCTCCATCGAGCTGAACATTCCGCTCTTGTCCTCGGCCATGGACACGGTGACCGAGTCGCGCCTTGCCATCGCCATGGCGCAGGCCGGCGGCATCGGCGTCATCCATCGCAACCTCGACATCGAGACGCAGGCCGAGCACGTCAGGCAGGTCAAGAAGTTCGAGAGCGGCATGGTGGTCAATCCGGTGGTGATCGGCCCCGAGGCGACGCTGAAGGACGCGCTCGACCTGATGCGGGCGCACAACATCTCCGGCATTCCGGTGGTCGAGAATGCCGGCGACGGCAGCCGCGGCCACGGGCGCCTGGTCGGCATCCTGACCAACCGCGACGTCCGCTTCGCCTCCGATCCCAGCCAGCGCGTCTACGAGCTGATGACGCGGGAGAACCTCATCACCGTGCGAGAGGGCGTCAGCCACGACGAGGCCAAGCGCCTCCTGCACCAGCACCGCATCGAGAAGCTCCTGGTGGTGGATTCCTCCTACGCCTGCGTCGGCCTGATCACCGTGAAGGACATCGAGAAGGCGCGGCTCAACCCCAACGCCTCCAAGGACGACCAGGGCCGGCTGCGCGTCGCCGCCGCCACCACGGTGGGCGACAAGGGCCACGAGCGGTCGCAGGCGCTGATCGACGCCGGTGTCGACGTGCTGGTGGTCGACACCGCCCACGGCCATTCCGAATATGTGCTGCAGGCCGTCACCAAGGTGAAGAAGCTCTCCAACCACGTGCAGGTGATCGCCGGCAACGTGGCGACCGCCGACGGCACCAGGGCGCTGATCGACGCCGGCGCCGACGCCGTCAAGGTCGGCATCGGTCCGGGTTCGATCTGCACCACGCGCATCGTCGCCGGCGTCGGCGTGCCGCAGCTCACCGCCATCATGGAGGGCGTGTCGGCCGCCCGCGAGGCCGGCGTGCCGGTGATCGCCGACGGCGGCATCCGCTTCTCCGGCGACTGCGCCAAGGCGCTGGCCGCCGGCGCCACCGCCTGCATGATCGGCTCGCTCCTGGCCGGCACCGACGAGAGCCCCGGCGAGGTCTATCTCTACCAGGGCCGCAGCTACAAGAGCTACCGCGGCATGGGCTCGGTGGGCGCCATGGCGCGCGGCTCGGCCGACCGCTACTTCCAGGCCGAGGTGCGCGACCAGCTGAAGCTGGTGCCGGAGGGCATCGAGGGGCAGGTGCCCTACAAGGGTCCGCTCGGCTCGGTGGTCCATCAGCTGGTCGGCGGCGTCCGCGCAGCCATGGGCTACGTCGGGGCGAAGACCATTCCCGACTTGCAGGAGAAGGCCCAGTTCGTGCGCATCTCCTCGGCCGGCATGCGCGAGAGCCACGCCCACGACGTGACCATCACCCGTGAGAGCCCCAACTATCCGGGCGTCGCGTAAGCCGCGACAAAGCAATCGGCTGGAATCATGCGACGGCCGTCGGGCTTGCTCCCGGCGGCCGTCTCATTCATATGTCGGCGCAGTGACTGGACGGGCAACCGAAGGATACCACCATGAGAGACGGCGGCAGGATCGCAGCGGCGATCGAGGTGCTGGGCGATGTGGAGCGCACGCGGCGGCCGGTGCAGGACGCGCTGAAGGACTGGGGCCTCGCCCACCGCTTCGCCGGCTCCAAGGACCGCAGCGCCATCGGCAATCTGGTGTACGACGTGCTGCGCCGCAAGGCGTCGCTCGCCGCCGTCATGGGCTCGGACAGTCCGCGTGCCCTGGCATTGGCCGCTGCCGTCCGCCTCTGGGGCCGCAGCGTGCCGGCGCTCGATGTCCTGTTCGCTGAAGACAAGTTCGCGCCGCCGCCGCTTTCCGATGCCGAGCGCGCCGCGCTGACCGCCGGGGCCGTGCCGGCCGACGCGCCCGACTGGGTGAAGGGCGATTATCCCGAATGGCTGGCCGCCTCGCTGGCCCGCGCCTTCGGGGAGCGGGCGGTGGAGGAGGGCGAAGCGCTGTCCGGCCGCGCCGACGTCGATCTCCGCGTCAACACGCTGAAAAGCGACATCGAGCAGGTGCTGTCCGGCCTCGATCATCTCAAGGCGACGCGCTGCCGCTGGTCGCCGGTCGGCATCCGCATTCCGGCTGTCGACGGCGACCTGCGGCCCGGCCACGTCTCCTCCGATCTCGCCTACAAGAAGGGCTGGTTCGAGGTGCAGGACGAGGGCAGCCAGCTCGCCGCGCTGGTCGCCGCGACGGGCGGCGGCCGGCAGGTCGTCGATCTCTGTGCCGGCGCCGGCGGCAAGACGCTGGCATTGTCGGCGGCGCTTGGCAACCACGGCCAGATCTATGCCTACGACAGCGACAAGCGACGCTTCGGCGACATCCTCGACCGCATCGACCGCTCCGGCAGCCGCAACATCCAGATCCGCGAGCCGCGCCGCGATCAGGATGTGCTGGCCGATCTCGCCGGCAAGAGCGATCTGGTGCTGGTCGATGCGCCGTGCACCGGCTCCGGCACCTGGCGCCGCCGGCCGGACGCCAAGTGGCGCCTGGCGCCGGGGGCGCTCGACATTCGCCTGAAAGAGCAGGCGGCGGTGCTCGACAACGCGGTCCGGCTGGTGAAGGCCGGAGGCCGCATCGTCTACATCACCTGCTCGGTGCTGCCGGAGGAGAACGAGGCGCAGATCGCCGCCTTCCTCGATCGCACGCCGGCCTTCGCGCTCGGCGACGCGGCCGCCGCCTTCGCGACGGTGACCGGCGAGGCAGCGCCCGATCTCGCCCGCCTGGGTCTTGCCGGTCGTGACGGCTCGATGCTGCGCCTGACGCCGGCCTTGACCGGCACCGACGGTTTCTTCGTCGCCATCCTCAACCGGACGGTCTGAGGTCAGGAGGCGGCGGCCTTGCGGTCGCCGGGACGCAGCGAGCCGGTCAGCGTCAGGCTGAGCAGCAGCATCGGGATCAGGAACATCAGGCCGACGCGGATGCCGAGGAACTCGGCAAGGCCGCCGATCACCAGCGGCCCGGTCAGGAAGCCGAGCACGTAGATGGCCGAGAGGATGGCGACATTGCCGGCCGGCGTGCCGGGCGTCGCCGTGGCGGCGGTGACCGCCATCGGGAAGGCGACGGAAATGCCGAGCCCGATCATGCCGAAGGCCACGGCGCCCATCCAGAAGCTGCTCGCCACCGACAGCAGCAGCGCGCCGCCGAGGGCGATCGACACCGTCAGCCGGGCCAGCGCCACCATGCCGAGGCGCAGGCGCAGCGTGTCGCCCAGGAAGCGGCCGATCGACAGCAGCGCGGCGAAGGTGGCGTAGCCGTAGCCGAGCATGGCGGTCGGCGTGCCGGTCTCGTCGCGCAGGAAGATGCCCGACCAGTCGCCCATCGCCCCCTCGGTGACGGCGAAGCCGATGCTGAACAGGCAGACCAGCAGCAACGCCCTGGGCGGAATGGCGAAGAAGGACGCCTTGGGCTTGTCGTCCGCCGGCTTGATCGGCTCGATGGCCGGCAGTTGCAGCCCGGCCCAGACGGCAATCGGCAGCACGACGACCACCGACAGCACCAGCGATTCCGTCACGGTCAGCCCGAGGGTGGCCAGCGTGGCGCCGACGAAGCTGCCGACGCCGATGCCGACGCTCCAGAAGCCGTGGCAGGTGCTCATGATCAGCCGGCCGGCCTCCTCCTCGATGCGGGCCGCCTCGACGTTCATGGCGAGTTCCGCCAGCGCCAGCAGGGCGCCGCAGGAGGCGAGGATCAGGAACAGCGACGGTATGTTGAAGGCAAGACCCGGCAGCATCAGGATCATCAGCATGCCGGCGAAGGTGGCGACCAGCAGCCGGCGGGCGCCGACCGCATTGCAGATCCGCCCGGCAAAGGGAAGGACCAGCACGTTGGCGATCGGCATGCCGAGCAGGGAGACGGCCAGTTGGGCCGGGCTGAGGCCGAGGCCCGCCTGCACCTCGGGAATGCGCGAGAGCCAGTTGCCGAAGACGAGCGGCTCCAGGAAAAAGATCAGCATGATCAGGCGGACTTGGGTCATCTTTGGATCCGGTGGGGAAGGGGCTTGGCAACGAAGCCTAGAATCGATTCAACCGCAGCCTACAGTCAATGCGCTTTGGCCGCCAGAGCGTGGGAACGCGACGACGACCGGTTTCGGCCATTGCCGCAGGGCGCCGGGGCCGTATCAATCGATGGCGATGATGACGTGGGCGGCGTCGAACAGGGCGATGGCGGGAGAGCCTTCGGCGAGCGCCAGAGCCTCGGCCGAGCGGGCGGTGATCGAGGCGGCAATCGACTTGCCGCCACCGACGTCGAGCACCACCTCGGCGTTGACCGCGCCCAGCTCGATGCGGGAGACGGTGCCGGCGATGCGGTTGGCCACCGAGACGGCCGGCGGCTCGGTGCCAGGAGCGATCATCACGAAGGGCGCCTTGATCAGCACGATCGCCTCGCGGCCGACGACGAGGCCAAGGTCCCGGAGGCTGGCGGCGGTGATCAGCGCGCGGATGGTGGTCTGCTCCGACACCGCGACGGCGACGTCGGCGGTGAGGGCGTCGGCCTCGATGGATTGGATGGTACCGCGCAGGACGTTGCGTGCCGATGTGCGCATGAAATACCCCGAGACAAGGTTGAAGGGAGAAATGCCGCTGCCGGCGAGATCCGGCTCGATCAAGCGTACCACGCGAGCCATCTCCGCTTCCATGCGGCGATAGGCTTCGATCACCCGCGCGCCGGCCGGGGTGAGCGTGGCGCCGCCGCCCGATCGGCCGCCGGTGCGGGTTTCCAGCATCGGCCGGCCGAACAGGTTGGCGAGCGCGTCGAGCCAGTCCCAGGCCGCCTTGTAGGTGATGCCAACCGCCCTGGCGCCGGCGGAGATGCTACCCTCGCGGGCGACGGCTTCAAGCAGGCGGATGCGGTCGCCGTTCACCGACGACGGGCCGTCGCTTTCGAGGGTGATCGAGGCGTTGATCGGCATGGCACTCCGTCCGCGTGTATAAGGTGGGACTGTTCTAGACCAGGGAAACGGCCGGGGAAATGTCTCGGCCGTGAAAGACGGAGATCGGAGATGAACGACGCAAAGCTGCGCGACGACGAGATGACGGTCGACGTGCCGGATCGCATCGATGCCGGCCTTCTTTTCATCGGCGTCCTGCGCACGCCGTGGCGCGAGGTGGCCGACTGTCCGCGACAGGGCGATGCCGAGGCGGGGCCTTCCTGCCGCATCGAGATCGCCGCCCCCTGGCCAGCGGCGCTTGCCGGTATCGGCGTCGGCGATGCGATCGACGTTCTCTACTGGCTCGGCGATGCGCGGCGCGATCTGGTGGTGCAGCACCCGAGAGGCCGGTCCGATTTGCGCGGCACGTTCGCGATCCGCTCGCCGCACCGACCCAACCCGATTGGCTTGTCGACGGTGCGCGTCGACGGCGTCGAGCCCGCCGCGCTGGTGGTGCACGGGCTCGATTGCCGCGACGGCACGCCGCTCATCGATATCAAGCCGCGCCTCAGGCCGACCTCTGGCGCGTGACGCGCTCACTCGGCGGCAAGCGCGCCGCGCAGGCGACGGACGACCCTGGCGCGCGCCTTCTCGTCGGCTGCTCCGGCGATCTCCTTCTGGATGTCGAGGAGGAGGCTCTGGAAGTCGTTGTGCCAGTCCATGCGGCCGACCTGCGCCGGTTCGAGGCGCGGTGCCCGCGCGGTATCGACGATCTCGACGGCGGCGGCGTGGCCGAGCCGGTAGCTGGCGTCGAGGCGCGGATCGACGAGGCGTTCGCGGGGGATGACGCCGGCAAGCCGTGCCCGGAGGCCGTCGATGGCCGGTTCCTCGCCGTGCACCATGAACACCGTGCCGCTGACCGGCAGGCGCTTCGTCAGCCAGGCGGCCAGCTCCGGCCCGTCGGCGTGGCCGCTGTAGAGGTCGAGCTTGCGGATGCGGGCGCGCACCTCGATCTGCTCGCCCTTCATGCGGACCTCGGAGGCGCCATCGGCGAGCAGGCGTCCCAGTGTGCCGGCCGCCTGGTAGCCGACCAGCAGCACCGTTGCCTCCGGCCGCCACAGCCAGTTGCGCAGGCGGTGGCGGATGCGGCCGGCCTCGCACATGCCGGAAGCGGAGATGACGATGTGGAAGCCGTGCATCTGGTCGAGCGCCATCGACTGCTCGACGCTCTCGGTGAAGCGGACGTGCGGCGAGGCGAAGGCGCGCAGCAGTAGATCGCCGTTGTCGAGCGTGCGGGCGTAGGAGCGGAAGATCTGGCTGGCCCGGTTGGCGAGCGGCGAATCGATGATCACCGGGCAGGGCGGCAGCTCGCCGGTCTCGAACAGGTGGACGATGTCGGCCAGAAGCTCCTGCGTGCGCTCGACGGCGAAGGAGGGAATCAGCAGCACGCCGTCCGGGTTGATCGCCGCCCGTATCTCGGACCTCAGTGCCGCCCGGCGACGGCTTTCGGTCACCTCCTGCCGGTCGGTGTCGCCGTAGGTCGATTCCATCACCACGTGGTCCCAGCCGGCCGGCGCCTCCGGGCCGGGCTGCAACAGCTTGTTGTCCGGGCCGAGATCGCCGGAAAACAGCAGACGCAGCGGCCGGTCGCCATCGGCCGCCTCCACCTCGACCGACGCCGAACCGAGCAGGTGGCCGGCGTTCCACAGGCGGAAGCGGATGCCCGGCGCCGCCTCGCGCCATTCGCCGAAGCGGGTCGGCCGCATCTGTTTCACCGCCTCCATGGCGTCGAGGAGGCCGTAGATCGGCGTCACCTCCTGCCGGCCGCGCCGCTTGTTGCGACGGTTGAGCTGCTCGACCTCCATCTCCTGGATGTGGGCGGAATCGGGCAGCATCACCTTGCAGAGGTCGATGGTGGCTGGCGAGGCGAAGATCGGGCCGGCAAATCCGTCCTTCACCAGCTTGGGAATGAGGCCGGAATGGTCGATGTGGGCGTGTGTCAGGATCAGCGCGTCGACGGCGCGCGGATCGAAGGGAAAGGCCCGGTAGTTGAGTTCCTTCTCGGTCTTCGAGCCCTGGAACATGCCGCAGTCGATCAGCACGCGCTTGCCGGCCGCCTCGATCATGTGACAGGAGCCGGTGACGGTTTCGGCGGCGCCGTGGAAGGTGATGACGGGCTGGTCGGACATCGGAACACCTCGGAGAAGGGCCGAACCGCATCGCCGGCCGCTTCTTTCATAGTGGCGCTCCGCGCGGCGATGGCAAGGCCGCTTTACGGAGCCTTAGCTTCCCTAAGGGAAAATAGGAACGCGTCGCGAAAGTTCCCGCCGGCGCGAGGAGGCCGACATGGCGACCGCCAACAGAAACGCCCGCGAGGAGACGGAGACGCCGCCGCCGCCATCGCGGCCGAGCCGCATCGCCCACTTGCCGTTCCCATTGTTCTCGGCGCCGATGGGCATCGGCGGTCTCGGCCTTGCCTGGCGCGAGGCGACGGCGCATTTCGGCGTACCGGCCTTTCCCGGCGAGGCGCTGCTGTCGGTGGCGGCGCTGGTCTGGGCGCTCCTGACGCTGCTGCATATCTGGCGGGAGATCCGTCATCCGCGGGCGCTGATCGCCGATCTCAGCCATCCGGCCCGCGCGGCCTTCGCCGGCGCCTTCACCATCGGCCTGATGATGGTGTCGGCCATGCTGATGCCGATGCTGCCCGGCCCCGCCTTCTGGGTGTGGGTCGTCGCGGTATCGCTGCACCTCCTGCTGTCGCTGCTCACCGTGCGCGGCCTGCTGCTCACGCCGCGCAACGACCCGATGTCGCTGATGCCGCCGACGCTGATCCCGCTGGTCGGCATGCTGCTGGCGCCGGTGTTCGGCGTCCG
This sequence comes from Pleomorphomonas koreensis DSM 23070, assembly GCF_000425185.1. Taxonomy (GTDB): domain Bacteria; phylum Pseudomonadota; class Alphaproteobacteria; order Rhizobiales; family Pleomorphomonadaceae; genus Pleomorphomonas; species Pleomorphomonas koreensis. The sequence continues at coordinate 85,067 of NZ_AULH01000008.1, read as the reverse complement.
GCTCGGTCTCGTCATGCCGTCCTGGCTGCTGTTCGGCGTCGGCATCATGTTCTGGCTGATCGTCCAGCCGCTGGTCTTCCAGCGCGTCACCGCCGGCCCGGCCTTCCCCGAGAAGCTGAAGCCGACGCTGGTGATCCTGCTGGCGCCGCCGTCGGTGGCCTTCCTGTCGCTGGTGGCGCTCGAAGGCAAGGTTGATTGGCCGGCAATGGCACTGTTCGGCTACGCCGCCTTCCTGGCCGTGGTGTTCCTCACCATCCTGCCGCGCTTCGTGCGGGCGCCGTTGGCGCTGTCCTGGTGGAGCTACACCTTCCCGGCGGCGGTGTTCACGGTGGCGCTGTTCACGTTCGTCCGCGCCTACCCATTCCCCTACGCCGACTGGCTGTTGTGGGCGCAGCTGTCGCTCGCCTCGCTGCTGGTGCTGATGGTGGTGCTGGCGACGCTCTACGGTCTCGCCAACGGCAAGCTGTTCGTCTCCGACTGACCGGCGATTTCGCCGTTGCCTGTAAGTAATTGACCGGATAAGTCTGCGGGACCGCCATCCCGGAGCCTTTCATGGTCAGATCCATCATCGTCGATACCGATCCGTCGCCCGACGACGCCGTCGCCTTCCTGATGGCGCTCGGCTCACCGGCCGAACTGGAGCTTCTCGCCGTCACCACGGTGGGCGGCAACGTGCCGCTCCATCACACCACCCGCAACGCCCTGAAGGCGCTGGAGCTGGTGAATCGTGCCGCCGACGTGCCGGTCTATGCCGGCGCCGCCGGGCCGATTACCCGCCTGCTCGAAACGGCGGAATACGTGCACGGCGCCACCGGCTTCGAGGGCTACGACCTGCCGGAGCCCGTGGCGCGGGCGGCCGACGGATTTGCGCCGGACAGGATCGTCGAGCTGGTGATGTCGCGGCCGGAGAAGACGGTGACGCTCTGTTGCCTGGCGCCGCTGACCAACATCGCGCTGGCGATGGCGCGGGAGCCGCGCCTCGCCGAACGCCTTGAAGGCATCGTGCTGATGGGCGGCGCCCGCTCGGAGGGCGGCAACGTCACGCCGGCCGCCGAATACAACATCTACGTCGATCCCGAGGCGGCGACGAAGGTGTTCGCCGCGGGCGCGCCGATCGTCATGATCCCGCTCGACTGCACCCACAAGGCGCTGACGCGCAAGGACCGGCTCGACCTGCTACGGGCGCGGGGCGGCCCGCACATGGAAGCCTTCTATCACCTCCTCGAATGGAACAAGCGCTTCGACGAGAAAGCCTGGAGCATGGAGGGCGGGCCGCTGCACGACCCCACTGTCATTGCCTGGCTCCTGAAGCCGGAGCTGTTCGGCGGCCGACTCGTCAACGTCGAGATTTCCTGCGACGAGCTGACGCGCGGCATGACGGTGGTCGACTGGCATTCGGTGACCGGCCGGCCGAAGAACGCGCTGGTGCTGACCGAGATCGACGCCGACGGCTATTTCGAGCTGGTCATCGAGCGGCTCCACGCGGCGCGTCGCGACTGAGGCAAACGCTTCATCCATTTGTTTCAAGGCAATTCCGGGCGCAAAACCGGTTCCCGCCTTTGCCGGGATCGCTCTAGAGGCGGGCGCTGAAGGCCGAGGAATCACGGCCCCGACGGCGGATATCGGCGGATGGCGAGACGGCCTCCTCTGCCATGATCCGCGCCAGCGCGCCGGCCGCCATCGGCCGGCCGAAGGCGAAGCCTTGCAGGATATCGCAGCCGAGGTCGGCGAGGATGTCGGCCTGTTCCAGCGTCTCGACGCCCTCGGCGACGATGCCGATGTCCTGCGTCCGGCCGATCTCGACGATCGAGCGGACGAGCTGGCGCTGGGGGAAAGAAGTGGTGACGGCGGCGGTGAGCTGTCGGGCGATCTTCAGGCGGCTCGGCTTCAGGCGCATCAGGCTGACGATGGAGGCATAGCCGGTGCCGAAGTCGTCGATCTCGATCTCGATGCCGAGGTCGCGCAGACGGCGGATGTTGTCGGTGACGACCTCGTCGCTGTCGTCGAGGTAGATCGCCTCGGTCAGCTCGAAGGACAGGGCGCCGGGCTCGATGGCCAGTGCCTTGAGGCGATCGACGAGGCGCTCGTCGCGCAGGCGGCCCATCGACACGTTGACGGCGATGCGCGGCACGGCAAGGCCGGCGGCGCGCCAGCGCAGGCGGTCGGCGAGGGCGGTCTCCAGCACGATATGGTCGAGGGTCGGCAGGGCGTCGACGTCCTCGGCCACCTCAAGGAAATCAGCCGGGGCAAGCAGCCCCTCGGCGGGATGCTTCCAGCGCACCAGCGCCTCGAGGCCGACCACCTCGCGCGTCGTGGCGTGGAACTGCTGCTGGTAATGGGCGGTGAACTGGCCTTCGTCGATGCCGGTCAGGATCTGGTCGGCCAGATGCTTGGCGCTGACCACCTCGGCCTCCAGCGCCTCGGTGAAGAACTCGAAGCGGTTGCGGCCGCATTCCTTGGCGCGATAGAGGGCGATGTCGGCGTCGATCAGCAGCCGCGACGGCGGACCATTGCCGGCGTCGGCGCAGGCGATGCCGATGGAGAGGCCGCTGCGGCAGCGGGTTTCGCCGAGGTCGATCGGCTGGCGGAAGGCGGACAGCAGGTCGCCGGCCAGCCGGCGGGCCAGCGGCTCCGGTTCGTCGCCAAGGCAGACGGCCACGAATTCGTCGCCACCGATGCGGGCCACCAGATCGGCCGGCCGGAAGGTGGCGCGCATCAGCCCGGCGACATGCTGGAGCAGGCGGTCGCCGGTCGCGTGGCCGAAGGCGTCGTTGACCTGCTTGAAGCGGTCGAGGTCGATGTGCAGCATGGCGATGCCGCCGGCCGTCGCCGCCATGTCGGAATCGAGTCGGCCGAGATGGTCCATCAGGTGGCGGCGGTTGGGTAGCCCGGTCAGCGCATCGTGCAGCGAGGCGTGGCGGATGCGGCGGTTGGCCTCCTCGAGCTGGCGGTTGCGGGCGTCGGCGAGGCTCTTGGCCCGGCCCAGCTCGTCGAGATTCTGCCGTCTCTCGGCATAGAGATGGCCGGTGACCAGAATAGGCACGACGATCAGCGCGCCGATGACGGCAAGCATCAGGCGGAACAGCGCGGCGTTGGGCGGCGGCGGCCAGCCGCCCTTCGGCGTGGCGGCCAACTGCCACGTTCCGCCGGGAATGGCGATCGTCGCGATGAGCGGGTTCTGGTCGAGGGCGGCCTCGGAGCCGAAGAAGATGTCGCCGGCCGCGCCCTTGCCGTCGCGGCCGCGGATGGTCAGGTCGAGGTCGAAATCGGCGGCGCTGATGCCGCTGTTGGCATAAAGCCGGTCGACGTCGATCACCACCGACACGATGCCCCAGAAGGCCGGCGGCCCGTGCGGCCGGTCGAGAAATACCGGGATGCGGCCGACCAGGCCGACGCCGCCCTGGACGAGGTCGAGCGGGCCGGCCAGCACGAGACGGCCGGTCTCGCGGGCGCGCAGGACGGCTTCGCGTTGACTGGGCGTCTGCATGTAGTCGAGCCCGATCACCTTCTCGTTGCCGGGCAGCGGGTGCGCCATGCGGACCACCATGTCGGGCGCGGCGACGACCAGCCTGAGGTCGGAACCGGTCTCCATGAGGTGCTCGACAAAGGCGCCGAACTCCGCGGTGTCGAGCGACGGACGGGTGGCGATTGCCGCCACGACGCCGTGTCCGATCTGGATGTCTCGGCTGATGTTGCCTTCGAGACGGGCCCGGATGACCGACAGCCGGTCGGCGACGGCGGCCCGCGCGTGCTGCTCGAAGATCTGCCGGTTCTGGCGGTCGGCGAGCACGCCGAGCAATCCGAAGGCGACGAGAGCGATCAGGGCCGGCAGGCTGGCGGCCCTGAGGACCAGCCCGTTCATCCGCCACCAGGCCCGAAGGAGCCGGCTCGAACCCATGTTCGCACTCCGAGGCAGTCCGTGTCTTTCCGTATAAGCCAGATTTTCCTTTTACAATTGTTACTTTGGACGCCGATTGTTTCTTCCGATCGTTACCGAGGGCGTCAGTCGAGCCATGCGGCGAGGTCGGCGAGCGCCCGCCGGCAGATCGCCTGACGCTTGGCGATGGTCTTCTCGTTGCCGCGCAGCCGCCGGCCGGGCTCCTTCGGAATCTCCACCGGCGGGAACAGGCCGAAGTTGATGTTCATCGGCTGGAAGGAGCGCGGCGCTCCCTCGGTGTCGGCCGTGAGATGCCCGCCGGTGATGTGGCCGAGCAGCGCGCCGAGGGCGGTGGTGGGCGGCGGCGGCAGGGCGGCGACGGACTGCCGCTCGGCGGCGGCGAAGCGGCCGGCCAGGAGGCCGATCGATGCCGACTCGACATAGCCCTCGCAGCCGGTCACCTGACCGGCGAATCTGAGGCGCGGCGCCGCTTTCAGGCGCAGCACGGCATCGAGGAGGCGCGGGCTGTCGAGGTAGGTGTTGCGGTGGAGGCCGCCGAGCCGGGCGAACTCGGCTTTCTCCAGGCCGGGAATCATCCGGAAGACGTCGGCCTGGACGCCGTATTTCAGCTTGGTCTGGAAGCCGACCATATTATAGAGCGTGCCGAGTGCGTTGTCCTGGCGGAGCTGGACGATGGCGTAGGGCTTGACCGTGGGGTTGCGCGGGTTGGTGAGGCCGACCGGCTTCATCGGGCCGTGGCGCAGCGTTTCGCGGCCGCGTTCGGCCATCACCTCGATCGGCAGGCAGCCGTCGAAATAGGGCGTCTTCTCGAAATCCTTGAACTCGGTCTTCTCGCCGGCGATCAGCGCGTCGATGAAGGCCTCGTATTGGTCGCGGTCGAGCGGGCAGTTGATGTAGTCGGCGCCAGTGCCGCCGGGGCCGGGCTTGTCGTAGCGCGACTGGAACCATGCCTTGTCCATGTCGATGCTGTCGAAATGGACGATCGGCGCGATGGCGTCGAAGAAGGCCAGTGCGGCGGCGCCGGTGGCGGCGCGAATGGCCTCGGCCAGCGCCGGCGAGGTGAGAGGGCCGGTGGCGACGATGGTGTCGCCCCAATCCTCGGGCGGCAGGCCGTCGACCTCGCCCTCGGCGACGGTGACCAGCGGATGGGCGCGCAGCGTCTCGGTGATCCGGCCGGAGAAGCCGTCCCGGTCGACGGCCAGCGCGCCGCCGGCTGGCACCTTGTGGGCGTCGGCGGCCGCCATGACCAGCGAGCCGGCGCGGCGCATCTCCTCGTGCAGCAAGCCGACAGCGTTGTTCTCATGGTCGTCGGAGCGGAAGGAGTTGGAGCAGACCAGTTCGGCGAAGCCGCCGGTCTTGTGCGCTTCGGTGCCGCGGCGCGGCCGCATCTCGTGCAGGACGACGGGAATGCCGCGCGAGACGATCTGCCAGGCGGCTTCAGAGCCGGCAAGGCCGGCGCCGACGATGTGAATGGGGGCGGGGGTCTGTTGGCTCATGGCCGGGGGGATAGCACGTCCCGCCGCCGTGTGCAGCGCTTTTCCTGATGCCCGGCGGCAGCGGTGGAGATACCCCGGACATGCAAACGCCCACCGGGGGAGGAGATCCGGTGGGCGCTGCAATTTTCTGTAGACGGCATGGGAGGAGGTATGCCGCTACAGCTTGCCTGTGACGCGGGAGGAGGAGCGCCACAGGGCGGCCACAGCAAGGGAGGAGGATTGCTGCGGCCAAACCGACATCGCCCAGGGAGGAGGAAGGGCTGGTCGGTACTCACAAAACCGGCGAAATGGCCCTGGGAGGAGGAGGGGGCCATCGTCGCCTAATGGAAAGATGGGGGAGGAGGCCCATTTTTCCAAGACACCGGCCGGAGGGAGGAGGAACCGGCAGGGTGTCTATCAGGAGCGCCCGGGGAACTGGGAGGAGGAGAGTTCGCGGGGCGGTCCTAATTCCAAGGGTTCAGAGCGTGGCCTTGCGGGCGACGTTCGAGATCTCACCGCGGGAGATGCCGAGGTCGGCCAGCTCGCGGGTGCTCAGGCGGGAAAGCTCGCGGTAGGTCTCCTGGTATTTGCGGTAGGAGCGGAGCTTGTTGACAACGGTGTCCAGCATTTCATTCATCCATTCGGGTTGTGAGGCGCTGCGCTCTTCAGTCCTGCGTCTGCTGCGCTTCGCTCTCGACACGAAGACATTTAGGCGAACGAGCCATGCGGGGCTAGAGGGGGGTACGCATGTCAGGAATGCAGATTTCGCACGGCAGCAATTGAGCCGATAAAAGTTAACCCCGCCCAGCCGCAAATACGGCCAAAATACGACCTTAGGCGGTGAGTTGGTCGCACATTTGCCGTTGTTTAGGTTTGTTGAGGGGCGTTTTGATGCGATTTGCTCAGAAAGGCGACAATGCTGCATTGCAGCATAAACCTGCGCTAAAACCCGCCCAAAGAATTTTTGAATGAGCCGGCCGGTTATGGAAGTGGGGATCGCCTTTTGACGAGTTCCAAAACCCCTACGGGAAAATCCTGAGGCGTATGAATCGGTTTTCCGGGTCCAGCCGGCAAGCCGCAGTTCTCAGTTGAACCGTTTTCCCAAGCTATCGCCGTGGGCATGGAAGATTGTCGTGCTGTGACAGCGATGTCATGGACGATTGCGCTGTCCGCATGTCGTTGGATGCGCCGGAGAAGCGGAACGGCTGGCGGCGCCGGCATCGAGGAGCGCGCCGTCGGCCGTCCAGCGGGATGAGGGACTCGGGCCGAAGGCTGGGGGATCGGCCAAGGCGGCCCGGTCCGGAGGAAGACCGGATCGGGCGCGCGCGGATCGAGGGGGAAGGGCGGGCTGTCCGCTGTCAGTTCTCGATGGAGACGCGTACCGCTGCCGGGCCGTATTGCCGGACGAGGGCGAACAGCGCCTTGGCGTTATCGGGGTGCAGGCGGACGCAGCCGTGCGAGGCCGGCTTGCCCAGCCGCTTGACGTAGGGCGTCGCGTGGATCGCATAGCCCTCGTGAAAGAAGATGGAGTGCGGCATCGGCGCGTTGTCGTATTTGCGCGAGCGCCACATCACGTGCATCCGGTAGGGCGTCCAGAAGCCGGTCGGCGTCCGGTAGCCGCGTCCGGCGGTGGACACCTTCCAGACATGGGCGACCTTGCCGTGCACCAGCACCGTCATGCTCTGTTCGGAGATGTCGACGCGCACCATCACCTTGGGACCGAGGGCTTGGCGCGTCGGCGGCCCGGCGCCGATCGCCTCGGCGATGTCGGCGGCCGGCGGCAGCGTCATTGCCAGTTCGCTGCCGGCCTGGGCGAGCGGCAGCGACGGACGCATGTCGGTGACGGCCGGGGCGACGTCGCTCACGGTTGCCGCAAGGGCCGGCGAAGCGACGCTCACGGAAAGGGACAATCCCAACAGGGCGAAGACGCGATACATGACATCCCCCGCGAAGATACGGACGACTATTGCACGCAAGCGTTAACCGATTATGGTTGATGCCGGCCTTGCCGAATTCCCGGCTTCTCGTCGAAATTCCGGGAACCGGGCACCGGCGCCGCGCGCCATGAGCGGGTGGAGCGGGCTGGCCGCCGTGGCCGTTCAGGGAGCCGGACATGTCGATCTTTCTCGTCGGCCTTGTTCTTTTCGTCGGCATGCACTCGATCTACATCCTGTTGCCCGGCGCGCGGACGGCGGCGATCGCCCGCATCGGCTACAACCCGTGGCGCGGCCTCTATTCGCTGGTCTCGCTGACCGGCCTCGTCCTGTTGATCTACGGCTACGGCCTCGCCCGCCAGGATCCGGTGCTGCTGTTCGAGCCGCCGGCCTGGGCGCGCTGGTTCGCCTTCGTGCTGATGGCGGTGGCGCTGCCGCTGCTGATCGCCTCCTTCTTTCCGGCACCGACGCGCATCGGCCGCTTCGTCCAGCATCCGATGCTGCTGTCGGTGACGCTGTGGTCGGTCGCCCATGCGCTGGTCGTCGGCACGCTGGCCGGCGTGCTGCTCAGCGCCGTGTTCTTCGTGTGGACGCTGGCGGCCCGCTTCTCGCTGATCGCCCGGCCGATGTCCGCCGCCCCGGCGAAGCCGCCCGAGCCGATGAACGACTGGATCGCCGTCGGAATCGGTCTCGCCGTCTGGGCGGCTTTCATGTTCCTGCTGCACGACTGGCTGATCGGCATGCCGCTCGTCTGAACCGCCGCATGAAGAGGTGGCGCCGCCGCGAAAAACGCTGTAAACGGCGTCGATGAGTTGCGCTGGCGCGGGGCCGGCGCCGGCCGTGCCACGGGCGTATCCTGCGGGGGATCGCGACCGGACAGTTGGATGGAAGATGTCTGATATTTTCGACGAAGTGGGCGAAGACCTGCGCCGCGACCGGCTGAGCAGCATGTGGAAGCGCTATGGCTGGCTCGTTTATCTGGCAGCCGGCCTGATCGTCATCGGCACCGCCGCCTGGCGCGGCTACGACTACTGGGCGACCAGCCGCGCCAACGCGGCGGGCGACGCCTATGCCGAGGTGCTGGCCTCGGTGAAGCCGGGCGACCACAAGGCGCTGGCCGAGGCGCTGGCCGTCTATGCCGGCGGCGCGCCGACGCAGTATCAGGTGCTGGCCCGCTTCCGCGCCGCCTCCGAGCACGCGGCGATGGGCGAGACCGACAACGCGCTCGCCGCCTTCGAGGACCTGTCCAAGGCGTCCGGCGTCGACCAGGCCTTCCGCGACCTCGCCGCCGTCCGCGCCGCGCTGATCGCCGTCGACCGCGAAAACCTCGACCAGATCAAGGCGCGCGTCGCCGGCTACAACAACGACATTTCGCCCTGGCGCCATGCGGCGCGCGAGATCATCGCGCTTTCGGCCGTCCGCGCCGAGGACTGGAAGAGCGTCAACACCGAAGCCCGCAAGCTGACCGACGATCCGGCGACGCCGTCCGACGTGCGTGCCCGCGCCCGCATCCTGCGCGATCTCGCCATATCCGAGGCCGGCGACGTCGGCGATGGAGCCGCCGGATGATCGCCCGTCCGCGCCTCTCCGCCGCCCTCCTGTCGCTCGCCGTCGTCGCGGCGCTGGCCGGCTGCGGCTCGGATTCGGCGATGGATCAGCTGTCGTCGCTCAATCCCTTCAAGAAAGACGCGGTCGTCGCCGAGGGCAACCGCACGTCCATCCTCGCCGTGTCCGACCCGACGCGCGGCGTCACCAACGGCCGGGCGACCATCGGGGCGGCGACGGCGCTTGCCGCCTGGTCGCAGCCGGGCGGCACGGCCACCAACGATCCCGGCAACGTCGCCGGCGCGCTGAAGGGTGTGCATTTCTGGTCGATGAAGGGCGGCAAGTCGGGTTTCGGCAACGACATGATGGGCCTTTCCACCAGCAAGGGCCGCGGCATCTCGGCGCGGCCGGTGGCCGCCGATGGCGTTGTCTATGTCTATGACGCCTCCGGCGTCGTCTCCGGCTTCAAGGTGGCCAACAGCGGCGCCCTCTGGCACGTCAGCGTCTATCCGGCCGGCAAGCGCGACGCGGTCGGCGGCGGCGGCCTCGCCGTGGCCGGCGGCCGCGTCTATGCGGCGACCGGCTATGGCGAACTGGTGGCGATCGATATCGGCTCCAGCTCCATTCTCTGGCGCGTGAAGCTCGACGCGCCGGCCCGCTCGGCGCCGGCCATCGGCGCCGGCAAGGTGGTCATCACCGCCCAGTCGGGCGTGGTGCAGGCCTTTGACGCGACGACTGGAGCCGCCGGCTGGCGCGCCTCGACCGATGTGTCCGGCGCGGCGCTGGCTGGCGCCGGCAGCGCCGCCATCTCGGGCGACACGGTGGTGGTCGCCGGTTCGTCCGGCCAGATCCAGGCCTTCGACCTCGCCACCGGCGCGATGAAGTGGCAGGCGTCGATCACCACCAACAGCTCGATCTCGGCGATCACCGGCCTGCGCGACGCCTCGGCCAGCCCGGTGATCCATGGCGACGCCGTCTATGCCACCGGCATCGGCGGTGCGCTGGTCGCCCTCGACCTCAAGACCGGCAATGTCCGCTGGCAGCAGCCGATCGGCAGCGCCGAGACGCCGATCGTCTCCGGCGGCAGCCTGTTCCTGATCGACCTCGAGAACCGGATGATCGCCATCGACATCAAGTCCGGCAAGGTGATCTGGGCGCAGACGCTGCCGCTCCGGCCGTCGTCGAGCCGCAAGGGCTCGTGGGCCGGGCCGGTGATGGCGGCCGGTACGCTGTGGGCCACCTCCAACGACGGCCGCATCGCCTCGGTGGACGCGGCGACCGGCGCGCTCGGCGTCAACACCGAGATCGGCTTCAGCGGTGCTATCGCCCCGATTCTCAACTCCGGCAAGATGATGGTTCTGGCCGGAGACGGTACGCTCATCGCCGTGAACTGAGCACGGCGCCACGGGAAAACGGACGGGCGGCGGCGGATCGGACGATCCGGCGCCGCAACGTCTATTCAAGGAAGTTTCGATCATGCCCGCGCAACCGACCGTCGCCCTCGTCGGCCGCCCCAATGTCGGCAAGTCCACCCTGTTCAACCGGCTCGTCGGCAAGAAGCTGGCGCTGGTCGACGACACGCCCGGCGTCACCCGCGACCGCCGCGTCGGCAGCGGCCGGCTCGGCGATCTCGCCTTCCAGGTGATCGATACCGCCGGCCTCGAAGAGGCCGATCCGGATTCGCTCCTCGGCCGGATGCGCGCCCAGACCGAGACGGCGATCCGCGAGGCCGACGCCGTGCTGTTCCTCTACGACGCGCGGGCCGGCGTCACGCCGCTCGACAAGCATTTCTCCGACATGATCCGCCGCATGGACCGCGAGGTGATCCTGGTGGCCAACAAGGCCGAGAGCCGGGCGGTCGAGGCCGGGCTGATGGAGGCCTACGAGCTGGGATTGGGCGAGGCGATCGCCATCTCGGCCGAGCACGGCCAGGGCCTTGCCGACCTCTACGACGCGCTGCGCGAGGCGCTGGAGGGCCGCCTCGGCTTTGCCGAGCCGGAGAGCGAGGAGGCGGTGACCAACCTCGACGTCGACGAGGAGGGCAACCTCGTGGCCCCCGAGGTGCAGCGGCCGCTGCGCGTTGCCGTCACCGGCCGGCCCAACGCCGGCAAGTCGACGCTGATCAACCGGATGATCGGCGAGGACCGGCTGCTGACCGGACCCGAGGCCGGCATCACCCGCGACTCGATCTCGGTCGACTGGACGTGGCGGGACCGCGAGGTGAAGCTGTTCGACACGGCCGGCCTGCGCCGCAAGGCGCGCGTGCAGGAAAAGCTCGAAAAGCTGTCGGTGGCCGACGCGCTCCGGGCCATCAAGTTCGCCGAGGTCGTGGTCGTGCTGCTCGACGCCACCATCCCCTTCGAGAAGCAGGACCTTCATATCGTCGACCTGATCGTCCGCGAGGGCCGGGCGCTGGTGATCGGCCTCAACAAGTGGGATCTCGTCGAGGATCGTGGTGCCAAGCTCAGGGAGCTGCGCGAGGAATGCGAGCGGCTGCTGCCGCAGGTGCGCGGCGTCGAGCTGGTCACGCTGTCCGGCCTCGCCGGTCAGGGCATCGACAAGCTGATGGAGGCGGTGGCGCGCGCCTACGACGTCTGGAACACCCGCATCTCCACCGGCCGGCTCAACCGCTGGCTGACCGGCCTGATCGAGCATCATCCGCCGCCGGCGGTGGCCGGCCGCCGCCTGAAGATCCGCTACATCACCCAGGCCAAGACGCGGCCGCCGATGTTCGTGATCTTCGGCTCGCGCCCCGAAGCGATGCCGGAGAGCTACATGCGCTATCTGTCCAACGGCCTGCGCGAGACCTTCGACATGCCGGGCACGCCGATCCGCGTGCAGATGCGCTCGGGCGGCGACAACCCCTACGACAAGAAGGGCTGAGACCTGCGAGGCATTGAACATGCCTCCCAGGTATTCCGCTTGTCGATTTCTCATGCCCTGATGCACATGAGAAATCGGCAATGGCTTCAATGAGCGGGTGCGTCGGCGTCTGCGCCGATTGGCACAAGCGATCGACGGTCACATCTTGGTGACTTCCATGCGAGACGGTTGCAAGGTGCGCCGACGGCGCGCGACTGTCGCGGGGTCTCTCGCGGCGACCCTTCGCGCCCCTCCCCGAACCGGCGTCGCCACGGCCCCTTCCTCCGACAAGGATTCCTCCATGCTCCTCGAAAAGCTCAACTGGCGCTATGCCACCAAGAAGTTCGACCCGGCGCGGCCGGTGCCGCAGGACAAGATCGACAAGATCGTCGAGGCGGTCCGCCTTGCTCCGACGTCGAGCGGCCTGCAGCCCTATGACCTGCTGGTGATCACCAATCCGGACATCAAGGCGAAGATCCTGCCGATCGCCAGCGGCCAGACGCAGGTGGTCGACGCCTCGCACATCCTGGTGTTCGCCGCCTGGGACACCTACACCGCCGACCGCATCAACGCGGCCTTCGATTTCGTGGAGGCCGAGCGGCAGCTGACGGGCGAGGCGCTCGACAACTGGAACGCCTACCGGCATCGGTTGCTCAATGCCTACGTGCCGCGCGACGCCCGCACCAACTTCGAGCACGCTGCCCGCCAGTCCTATATCGGCTTCGGTTTCGCCATTGCCGAGGCGGCGATGCTGGAGGTGGATGCGACGCCGATGGAAGGCTTCGACGCCGACGCGCTCGACGAGCTGCTGGGTCTCAGGGCGCGTGGCTTGAGGTCGGTGACCATGCTGCCGCTCGGCTACCGGCAGGCCGACCAGGACTGGCTGGTGGGCCTCAAGAAGGTGCGCCGGCCGAAGGAAGAATTCGTCACCGTGATCCGCTGAGCCGGCGAACGGAAGGGGCGGATCCTCGGGTCCGCCCAATCTTTTTGACGGCTGCGTCCGCCCCGGCACGAGCGGTATTCGGGTAGGGTTTCGGGTGCTTGCCGCCGGCCCTCAAAAAGCCCGAATAGTGCTTTGAATAGACAAGGAAAATCCACCGATTCGCAGGGCTGTTGATGGGAGCGTGCATTGTTGGCTTCCACGGTCAGAATCGGCTAGAACGAAGCATATCCGGAAGGTCTGGCCGGCAAGGGCGAAATGATCCTCAGCCGCACGACAGGACGGACAAGACAACCCCCGCCGTCTTGAGGCCATGTGGCCGCGCGGCGGAGTAGTTCAGGAAGTCTAAGCCATTGGCTGAAAACACCAAGACGCCCGACGGCGCCGAGCCGACCGACATCAGGCCCGTTTCTCTCATCGAGGAAATGAAGCGCAGCTATCTCGATTACGCCATGAGCGTGATCGTGTCGCGCGCCCTGCCGGATGTGCGCGACGGCCTGAAGCCGGTGCACCGCCGCATCCTCTTCTCGATGAGCGAGAACGGCTACGACTGGAACAAGCCCTATCGCAAGTCGGCGCGCGTGGTCGGCGACGTCATCGGTAAGTACCATCCGCATGGCGACGCCTCGATCTACGACGCGCTGGTGCGCATGGCTCAGCCGTTCTCGATGCGGCTGCCGCTGGTCGACGGACAGGGCAACTTCGGCTCCATCGACGGCGACAGCGCCGCGGCCATGCGCTACACCGAGGTGCGCCTCGAACGCGTGTCGCAGGCGCTGACCGACGATCTCGACAAGGACACCGTCGACTTCAATCCCAACTACGACGGCTCCGAGCGGGAGCCGTCCGTGCTGCCGGCCCGCTTCCCGAACCTTCTGGTCAACGGTTCGGGCGGCATCGCCGTCGGCATGGCCACCAACATCCCCTCGCACAACCTCGGCGAGGTGGTCGATGCCACCATCCGTCTGATGGACAATCCGGACATCGACATCGAGGAACTGATGGAGGTGCTGCCGGGCCCGGACTTCCCGACCGGCGCCATGATCCTCGGCCGCTCCGGCATCCGGCAGGCGTTCATGACCGGCCGCGGCTCGGTGGTGATGCGCAGCCGCGTCGCCATCGAGCAGATCCGCAAGGATCGCGAGGCGCTGATCGTCACCGAGATTCCCTATCAGGTGAACAAGTCGGTGATGGTGGAGAAGATCGCCGAGCTGGTGCGCGAGAAGCGCGTCGAGGGCATCGCCGATCTCCGCGACGAAAGCTCGCGTGACGGCATCCGCGTCGTCATCGAGCTGAAGCGCGACGCGGTGGCCGACGTGGTGCTCAACCAGCTCTACCGCTTCTCGCAGTTGCAGACGTCGTTCGGCGTCAACATGGTGGCGCTGAACGGCGGCCGGCCGCAGCTGATGAACCTCAAGGACGTGCTCTCCGCCTTCGTCGCTTTCCGCGAGACGGTGGTGACGCGGCGCACCCGCTTCCTGCTCGGCAAGGCGCGCGACCGGGCCCACGTGCTGGTTGGCCTTGCCATCGCCGTCGCCAACATCGACGAGGTGATCGCCGTCATCCGCAACGCGCCGGACCCGGCCACCGCCCGCGAGCAGTTGATGACCCGCCGCTGGCCGGCCGCCGACGTCGAGGCGCTGATCCGGCTGATCGACGATCCGCGCCACGAGGTCAACGACGACGGCACCTACAACCTCTCCGAAGAACAGGCGCGCGCCATCCTCGATCTCCGTCTGCAGCGCCTCACCGCGCTCGGCCGCGACGAGATTTCCGACGAACTCAACCAGCTCGCCGAGGAGATCAAGGGCTATCTCGAGATCCTCGCCTCGCGCGACCGCGTGATGTCGATCATCCGCGACGAGCTGACCGAGATCCGCACCGCCTACGCCACGCCGCGCCGCACCGAGATCCTCGAGTCCGACGCCGACATGGAGGACGAGGACCTGATCGCCCGCGAGGAGATGGTGGTCACCGTCTCCCACGAGGGCTACATCAAGCGCGTGCCGCTGTCGCAGTACCGGGCGCAGAATCGCGGCGGCAAGGGCCGCTCCGGCATGGCGACCAAGGAGGAGGATTTCGTCACCCGCCTGTTCATCGCCAACACCCATACGCCGGTGCTGTTCTTCTCCTCGCGCGGCATCGCCTACAAACTGAAGGTCTGGCGGCTGCCGCTCGCCACGCCACAGTCGCGCGGCAAGTTCATCAAGAACATCCTGCCGCTGACCGATGGCGAGCGCATCACCTCCATCCTGGCGCTGCCGGAAGACGAAGCGTCGTGGGCCGATCTCGACGTGGTGTTCGCCACCCGGCTCGGCACGGTGCGGCGCAACAAGCTCAGCGACTTCGCGCAGGTCAACCGCAATGGCAAGATCGCCATGAAGTTCGACGACGACAGCGACGGCATCATCGGCGTCGAGACCTGCACCGAGAGCGACGACTTCCTGCTGGTGTCGGCGCTCGGCCAGTGCATCCGCTTCCCGGTCGGCGACGTGCGCGTGTTCAAGGGCCGCGATTCGACCGGCGTACGCGGCATCTCGCTTGCCGACGGCGACGAGCTGATCTCCATGACCATCCTGCGCCACTTCGACGCCAGCCCGGCCGAGCGCGCCGCCTTCCAGAAAGAGTGGGCGGCCGAGCAGCGGGCGGCCGGCGCCGAGGATGCAGAGGTTGTCGATGAGGCGGTGGCCGACGACGCTGAGGAGGAGGGCAACGGCATCGACACGCTGTCGCCGGAGCGCTACGCCGAGATGATGCTGGCCCAGCAGTTCGTGCTGACCGTCAACGAGCAGGGCTACGGCAAGCGTTCGTCGTCCTACGAGTTCCGCACCTCCGGCCGCGGCGGCAAGGGCATCAAGGCCACGGACCAGAGCAAGCTCGACGAGATCGGCAAGCTGATCGCCGCCTTCCCGGTGGAGCCGGCCGACCAGATCATGCTGGTCTCCGATGGCGGCCAGTTGATCCGCGTGCCGGTCGACCAGATCCGCATCGTGTCGCGCGCCTCGAAGGGCGTCCGCATCTTCAACACGGCCGACGGCGAGAAGGTGGTGTCGGTGGAGCACATCTCCGACATCGGCGAAGAGCCCGAGGCGTAATGATCGGCCGGCCGGCGGAAACGCCGGCCGCCGCCTGACCGACAAAAGGAGAGGGCGCAAGACGGGGCCTGCCGTCTTGCGCCCTTGCCGCATCTGGCCGGGGCTCGCCGGCCCCGATCGTCCGTCGTCTTCCAGGGCATTCCGGCAAAGGCGGCAATCGGCTTTGCGCGCGGACATGCCCTGATGACCGGTCACTCCACGATGGTGAGACCCGCCGCGACGGTGGTGATCGTGATGCCGCTGGTCGCGTGCGCCTCCCTGGCGCAGACCTTGAGGCCGTCGACGGTTTCGGTGGCGCAACGGCTGACGTCCGACGCCTGATCGCCGCGCCCGAGTTCGGGGAACATCGGTTCGGTGGCGCCGATCGACAGAACGGCCGCGGAAAGACCGGCCATGACGAGGGCCATCTTCTTCATGCGCAGGGTACCGTGCTTCGTCATGTCAGGCCGCCTTCCATTCACGAGACCTACCTGTGAAGGTCGAGTTTCGGGCGGGATCGTTACGCGGCAGTTAACGCGATGATGAGCATTGAAGGCATCGGCGCTAATGCTTAATCAGCCGTTAATGCGACCAAATGCCGATGGCATCGAACGTTCCTCCGTCGGCGGTTGCGGCAGGCGAGGCGGAGTTGTGAACGGCCGGGGAAAGGGCTATTCAGGACAACCATGACGACCGCCCTCTACGCCGGCTCCTTCGACCCGGCCACCTACGGCCATCTCGACGTGATCGAGCGCGCCTCGCGCCTGTTCGGCACGCTCGTCGTGGCCATCGGCATCCACCACGAGAAGAAGGGCGAGTTCGACGCCGCCGAGCGCGAAGCCATGCTGCGCGAGCTGGTGGTGCCGATCGCCGGCCGGACCGGCGGCCGCATCGAAGTGGTGACTTTCGCCGATCTGGTCGTCGACATTGCCCGCCGGCACGGCGCCCGCGTGCTGGTGCGCGGCATCCGCAACAGCTCCGACCTGGACGTCGAGGTGGGCATGGCCGGCATGAACGCGGTGCTGGCGCCGGAGATCGACACCATCTATTTCGGCGCCTCGTCGGGCGTCCGCCACGTGGCGTCCAGCCTCGTCAAGCAGATCGCCCGTCTCGGCGGCGACATAACTGCCTTCGTTCCGCCGCAGGTTGCGGACAAACTCCGCGCCCGCTATCCGGCCGGCTGAAGAATCGGCACATTAAGAAGCAGGGAGATCGATGTGATCCGCAGGACCTTTCTCGCGGCGCTCGCCGCCACCAGCCTCGTTCTGGCAAGCGGCGCTTGGGCCGCCTCGCCCGACAACACGCTGATCCTGGAGACCAGCAAGGGCAAGGTGACGATCGAGCTTCGGCCCGATCTGGCGCCCAAGCACGTGGCGCAGATCAAGACGCTGGTCGGCCAGCACTTCTACGACGGCATCATCTTCCACCGGGTGATCGAGGGCTTCATGGCCCAGACCGGCGATCCCACCGGCACCGGCATGGGCGGCTCCAAGCTGCCCGACATTCCGGCCGAGTTCTCCAAGGCGCATTTCGGCCGCGGCACCGTCGGCATGGCGCGCGCCCAGGACCCGAACAGCGCCAACTCGCAGTTCTTCATCATGTTCGCCGACGGCAGCTTCCTGGACGGCCAGTATACCGTCTGGGGCGAGGTGACCGACGGCATGGACATCGTCGACAAGATCAACCGCGGCGAGCCGCCGGCCAATCCGGACAAGATCGTCAAGGCGCGCCTCGCCTCCGATCCGAACTGACCGATCGAACTTTCCGCCCGGCCGTGCTAGAGGCACGCCGGCAACCAGAGCCGAAAGGAGGCCCGCGTGGCCGATATCAAGGATCCCGAGAACACCCTCGTCATGGAAACCACCAAGGGCACCGTCGTCATCGAGATGCGGCCCGACCTTGCGCCCAATCACGTCGCCCACATCAAGAAGCTGGTGCGTGAGAAGTTCTACGACGGCATCGTCTTCCACCGGGTGATCGACGGCTTCATGGCCCAGACCGGTTGCCCGCAGGGCACCGGCACCGGCGGCTCGCAGTATCCGGACCTGAAGCAGGAGTTCAACGCCGAGCCGCACGTGCGCGGCACGGTGTCCATGGCCCGCGCCATGAACCCCAACTCGGCCAACTCGCAGTTCTTCATCTGCTTCGACGACGCCCGCTTCCTCGACAAGCAGTATACCGTCTGGGGCAAGGTGATCGAGGGCATGGAGAACGTCGACAAGATCAAGCGCGGCGAGCCGGTGCGCGATCCCGACAAGATCATTTCGGTGGTCGTGGCGGCTGACGCGGCCTGACGCCTGCCCGATTCGAGCTTGCGCCGACGAGAGTTCTCTCCCGTCGGCGTTTTTTTGACGGAGGCGGTCATTCTTTCCGCGCCGGAGCATGCCACCGGACCTTTGCTGGAGCCGCTGCGTCTGGCCTTGAGGCGCCTGCTGGCGCGCCTGCCGCCGCCGGTCGCCGAATTCCTGCTGTTCGGCCTGAAGCAGGCTTGGGCGTGCCTGTTCGGCGGGGTGATGCTGTCGGCGCTGATCGCCACGAAATATCTCTGGCCGGCGGGCTGGCCGATCCATCGCTACGATGCCCTGTTCGTCTTCGCGCTGACGGTCCAGCTTCTGATGCTGGCCTTTCGCCTCGAGAGCTTGTCCGAGGTGAAGGTCATCGCCGTCTACCATGTCGTCGGCACCGCCATGGAAATCTTCAAGGTCCACATGGGGTCCTGGACCTATCCGGAGCCGGCGGTCATGGCGATCGCCGGGGTGCCGCTGTTCTCCGGCTTCATGTACGGCTCGGTCGGTAGCTACATGGCGCGCGCGATCCGCGTCTTCGACATGCGGTTCACCGATTTCCCCAAGCGTGTCCGCACCATCGTGCTATCGCTGGCGATCTACGCCAACTTCTTTGCCCATCACTTCTTTTTCGACGCCCGCTGGCTTCTGTTCGCGGCAACGGCGCTTCTCTACGGGCGGGTGAGGATCTACTACACGGTCGATCGGGCACCTCGCTGGATGCCGCTCGTCCTCGCCGCCGTCCTGACCAGCTTTTTCATGTGGGTGGCGGAGAACGTCGGCACCGTCACCGGCACCTGGCTCTATCCGGGGCAGGCGGTCTGGCACCCCGTCTCGCTCGGCAAGATGGGGTCCTGGTATCTCTTGCTGTTCGTGAGCTTCACGCTGGTCACGCTCGTCCTGCTGCCGCGCCCGCCCGAGGCGCGGCCCGGCGGCGAGGACGCGGCTCAGACGAACAGGTCGACCAGCCAGTAGGCGGCGGCGGCGATGGCGGCACCGGCCGGCATGGTGATGACCCAGGCGATGACGATATTGCCGGCGATGCCCCAGCGCACCGCCGACACCCGGCGGGCGGCGCCGACGCCGACGATGGCGCCGGTGATGGTGTGCGTCGTCGACACGGGAATGCCGAAGTGCGTGGCGACGAACAGGGTGATGGCGCCGCCGGTTTCGGCGCAGAAGCCCTGCATGGGGTTGAGGCGGGTGATCTTCGAGCCCATGGTGTGGACGATTCGCCAGCCGCCCATCAGCGTGCCGAGCGCCATGGCCGTCTGGCAGGCGATCACCACCCAGAAGGGCACGTGGAACTCGCCGCCGAGGTAGCCCTGCGAATAGAGCAGCACGGCGATGATGCCCATGGTCTTCTGCGCGTCGTTGCCGCCATGGCCGAGCGAGTAGAGCGAGGCTGAAACGAACTGCAAGTGCCGGAAGGTCTTGTCGACGGCGAACGGCGTACGCTTGACGAAGGTCCAGGACACCACCAGCACCAGCATCAGCGCCAGGAAGAAGCCGAAGGCCGGCGACAGGAAGATGGCGGCCGCCGTCTTCAGGAGACCGCCCCAGACGATGGCGCTGAAGCCGGTCTTGGCGAGGCCGGCGCCGACCAGACCGCCGACCAGCGCGTGCGAGGACGAGGAGGGAATGCCGGCCAGCCAGGTGATGACGTTCCAGGTGATGGCGCCCATCAGCGCCGCGAACACCACGTGCGGCGTGACGATGCCGGGATCGATGATGCCCTTGCCGAGCGTCGTCGCCACGTGCAGACCGAAGAACAGGAAGGCGATGAAGTTGAAGAAGGCCGCCCAGAACACCGCGTATTGCGGCCTCAAGACGCGCGTCGACACGATGGTGGCGATGGAATTGGCGGCATCGTGCAGGCCGTTCAGGAAGTCGAACAGCAGCGCGATGCCGATCAGGCCGACGAGGAGAGGGAAGGCCAGCGTCTCCATCAGACGTTCTCGATCACGATGCCGCTGATTTCCTTGGCGACGTCCTCAAAGCGGTCGAGCACCTTCTCCAGCTCGCCGTAGATCTGGCTGCCGATGATGTAGCCCATGGCGTTGCCGACGCCGTGGCGCCGGTAGAGGTCCTTCAGCCCGTTCTCATGCAAGAAGTCCGAGTGGCCTTCGACGCGCGTCACTTCCTCCGACAGCGCCGTCAGGCGCGGGGCGTTGGTGCCGACGCTCTTCAGGAGCGGAATCGCCTCGGCGACCAACCGGGAAGCCTGGACGATGTCGGCGCCCATGTCGCGCATGCCGGGATCGAAGACCTGCTGCTCGAACAGCAGGATGGTCTTCACCACGCGGTGCATGGTGTCGATGGTGTCGTCCATCGACTGGATGAGGTCTTTGATGTCGTTGCGATCGAACGGCGTGATGAAGCTGCGCCGGACGGCCAGCAGCACCTCGCGGGTGATGCCGTCGGCCCTGTCCTCGAGCGCGACGATCTCGGCGATGCGGCGATCGCGGTCATCGCCCGACAAAAGAGCGTTCAGCGAGTGGGCGGCGGTAACTACGGTTTCGGAATGCTGGGCGAACAGGGCGAAGAACTGCTCCTCGTGCGGGAGGAGCTTGCGGAACCATTCGAGCATGGTTGGTCCTTGTCTTTTGGACTTTTCGGCATGCGGTTTAGCCGATGAACCTTCCGTGCGCTAGTCGCAGTTCCTGCGACGCCTTATCTTTTTGGGCGTTTTCATGGCCGTCCCGCGTCAAGGGAAGGGCAGCGCTGCATTTTTGCCGTCAGTCGGACGAGCAGCTCTCGGCGATCGGCGAAAAGGCGCGGAGAAGCGTGGCGTCCAGCTTGCCGTCCATCGATTGCATGATGGCATAGGCTTGGCGCGCCGTTCTCGGCGCCTTGTAGGCGCGGCGTTCGATCAGGGCGGCGAAGATGTCGCAGATGGTGATCATGCGCGTGATGTCGGTGATCCGGCGTCCGCTTATGCCGTAGGGATAGCCGGTGCCATCGAGATACTCATGATGATCGCGCGCCGCCTCGGCCACTTCGCCAGAAACCGCATCGTTGCCGACGAGCATGTCGTAGCCGGCCCTGGCGTGGGTCTCCATCACCCGCCGCTCCTCGGGATCGAGCGCGCCGGGCTTGTCGAGGACGGAAAGCGGCACATGCACCTTGCCGACGTCGTGAAAATGCGCGGCCTCGAACAGGCGGCGCTGGTCGCCGGCCGAGAAGCCGAGGCCACGCGCAAACAGCATGGCGATGGCCGACACCAGGCTGCAATGCTGGGCGGTGCCATCATGATAGCTCTGGATGATGGTCAGCCAGTGGGCGGCGGCGGCGCTGTCCAGCAGCGCTTCGAAATGGTTGAAGGCGCCCTTCGCCTCGGCGATGGCGGCGCCGAGGTCGCCGGCACGAATAAGCCCGAACAGGCGGTCGGAGCCGGTCTCGATCTCTGCCGCCGCCGCCGTGCGGCGGGCGACGGCCGACTGGCGGAGCGCTGCCGTCGACGGATCGGCGTGGGCCAGGATGCTGGCCAGCCGCTCGGGCGTCGGCAGCGACTTGACGATGAAGGGAAAGCCGATCTCGTCGAGCGCCGCCAGCGTCCGGCCGCCGAGCCGGTCGCCGAACAGCACGACGCGGTCGAGCCGGGCCGTCCAGGGGCCGTTCAGCACGTCGTTGAGAAAGTCCGGCGCGAAGCGGTCGCCAACGATCAGCATCAGGCCGTGGTCGAGGTCGGGCTCGGGCGCATCCGATCGCCAGGGCGCGGCGATGAAGCCGAGGTCCGACAGCATCAGAGCCGCCGCGCTGCCGAGGTCCGGGCGTTCGGCCAGCACGGCGGCCGGTGCCGCCTGCCGCATCAGCTTCAACCGCAGTTCGAGATCGAGGCGCTCCAGGACGACAGCCGGCCGCTGATCGGTGTCGACAACGTTGTCAGTGATGCGCAACGGGGATCTCGGGTGGGCCACGTTCGGACGCTCCAGGGCAGGCGCTAAGGCGATGGCGGCGGTCGGCTCGCCGTGAAAAGGACAAGACGGTCTGTTCCGCCGGGGCCGGCGATTGGCAGTTTTCGTCGTTTGCTTGCGTTGTAAGTGTTCTATCATAGGTCGCTGCCGGTAGTAAGCAGGCGGGCCCCGAAACCGCCGGCAAGCGTAAAATCTTAGATAAACTCTACTCACAAAAAACGTTTCGAGAGGTGGGCGGTTGTGGTCTCGAGCGCGGAGGAGAGTGGCAAGCAGGGCGAAGGATATGGCCTGCGCTGCTCCTCAATGCCGTCACAGGACCGAACGAGCGCGGACCGCCGTATGAATGTCGCGCGACGGAGGGGACGACAGACCTCCGGCGGAGCTGGACCCGCTTCAGGTAGCGGGTGGCACCGACATGGGGCAAAACAGCCGACCAGGACCGTATGGACCTGGTAATGACGCACCACCCCTCTGCGGTGGCGTGGACCTGGACGGCCGATGACTGTTGTGGCCGGCGGGTCGACAGGCGGCGCCTCCCGTGCATGGGCGTGGATCGGTAACGTTCGACAACAGCGGCGGCAGCGACGCAGGTTATTGCGCTTCGTGCTTGGTCGAGGATCGATACATGCCTTGCGGGATTTTCTGGGCGCTGTTGTGCCGTCGCCCGTCACGCTTGGGCATGGCCTGAAACATCGAGGTGACCGCAACCATGGCAGCCGGTACCCGTCGCCCTGCACGGTTGACCGGGGTTGCAGTCCCCAAGCCGCTCCGCCGGACTTCCGGGTCGGTCGTTGATGGAAACAGGCTGTCGGCTTGGCCGAGCGGCGATCATGGATCCCCCCGCCGACGCCGCCCTGCAAGGCCGGAATCCTGGTTGCCTTTCGCACCGGCGCTGCCTAATGCAGGGCCATGCAAGTTTCAGACTTCGACTTCGACCTGCCGCCCGAGCGGATTGCCCTGCGTCCAGTCGTACCGCGTGACGCGTCGCGTCTTCTGGTCGTCAGGCCCGGCGTGCCTTTCGAGAACAGGCAGGCGCGCGACCTCGCCGATCTGCTGTTGCCGGGTGACGCGCTGGTGTTCAACGACACCAGGGTGATCCCCGCCCAGCTCGAAGGACGGCGCGACCGCCCCGGCGCCGAGCCCGTCCACATCTCGGCGACGCTGCACTTGCGCGAAGCGCCGGATTGCTGGCGTGCCTTCGTCAAGGGCGCCCGCAAGCTCCGCCCCGGCGACCGCGTGCTGTTCTCCGGCGCCGATCCGGCGGCCGGGCCGCTTGCCGCCATCGTCACCGCCAAGGGCGAGGAGGGCGACGTCGGCCTCCGCTTCGATCTCGCCGGTCCGGCGCTCGACGCTGCGCTGGCCGCCGTCGGCCACATTCCGCTGCCGCCCTATATCGCCGCTCGCCGCGCCGAGGATGAACACGACCGCGCCGACTACCAGACGGTCTACGCTCGCGAGAACGGCGCGGTGGCCGCGCCGACCGCCGGGCTGCATTTCACGCCGGACCTTCTGGCGCGGCTTGAGGCGCGCGGCATCGGCCGGCATTTCGTGACGCTGCATGTCGGCGCCGGCACCTTCCTGCCGGTGAAGGCCGAGGACACCGAACATCACCGGATGCACGCCGAGATCGGTCACATCTCGGCGGAAACCGCCAAGGCGCTCAATGCCGTGCGGGCCGGCGGCGGCCGGGTGGTGGCGGTCGGCACGACGTCGCTGCGCCTTCTCGAAAGCGCCGCCGGCGAGGATGGCATCATCCGGCCCTTCCGGGGTGCCACCGACATCTTCATCACGCCCGGCTACCGTTTCCGCGCCGTCGATCTGCTGATGACCAACTTCCATCTGCCGAAATCGACGCTGTTCATGCTGGTCTCGGCTTTCTCCGGCCTCGATACCATACGCGCCGCCTATGCCCATGCCATCGCCAACGGCTATCGCTTCTACTCATACGGCGATACGTCACTGCTGCATCCGGCGGCGGAAAGCCGGCTGGCGAAGAAGGACTGATCATCCGGGGGGCAAGGAAGATGACGCGTAGCTAGAGGCAGGAGAACTCTCGGCCGCCTGGCGCGAAGGCTCATGCGGCCGGCTCGATTTGGCGTTCCGGCCCGACGTCCCGACACGATGCCCCAATCCGGCTCTCTGGGGTATTGCCGGTGAAAACGGGTTCACCGGGAATGCTCCATCTCTTTATCAACACGCAATTGCGGACGCCAAACCGGTTCCCGCTTTGCTGGAATTGCTCCAGTCCACAGCCAATCGGGCGAGGGCACGAAATAATCTCGCCGCGCCAGCCGTCCGGGCCAGCGGCTTCAGTGCCCCGGCGCGTCAGTGCCCAAGTTCCCCTCAGGGCACGATTGCCGACGAATTCATGGAGCGGCTGGTCGGCGCAGCCCGCACCCGCCCTGGGAAGGGAATCAAGGCCGGAACCGGCTACCGGGATCAGTAGCGGCGCATCAGCGCCACGAGCCGGCCCTGGATGCGCACCCGGTCGGGGCCGAAGATGCGCGTCTCGTAAGCCGGGTTGGCGGCTTCGAGAGCCACCGAGGCGCCCTTGCGGCGCAGACGCTTCAGCGTCGCCTCCTCGTCGTCCACCAGCGCGACGATGATGTCGCCGGAATCGGCGGTGTCCGACTTCTTGATGACCACGGTGTCGCCATCGAGGATCCCAGCCTCGATCATCGAGTCGCCGCGCACTTCCAGCGCGTAATGCTCGCCGCCGGCCACCAGGTCGATCGGCACGTGCAGGATGTGCGACTGGTTCTGAATGGCGGCGATCGGCACGCCGGCGGCGATGCGACCCATCACCGGCACCGGCACGGTGTCGCGGCTGTCGAGCGACGGCGCGGCGGCGCTGGCCTGCGGCGTCTTGCGGCCGGCGTCGCCCTCGATGACCGCCGGCGCGAAGCCCTTGCGGCCGCGGCCGATGCCCGGCTGCATGGTCTCCGGCAGCTTGATCACCTCCAGCGCCCGCGCCCGATTGGGCAGGCGGCGGATGAAGCCGCGCTCCTCCAGCGCGGTGATCAGCCGGTGGATGCCCGACTTCGACTTGAGGTCCAGCGCGTCCTTCATCTCGTCGAAGGACGGCGGCACGCCCGATTCCTTCAGCCGCTCATGAATGAACATCAGGAGTTCGAGCTGTTTGCGCGTGAGCATCGTCTGGTCCCCGCTGGTCGGCCGGAGCGCTCTGCGCACCGCACCGCGATTCGGTACAAATCACGAACAGAGTTAACATGTTCCGTGTGTGTTCCGCAATGGGAGATTGCCGGATCTACCTTTGAACAGGTGCGGGCAGGACGAGAATCGTTGTCGGGCGGAGTAATTCCCAGTCGTATCGGGAGCAACGCCCGGCTATTCGCTCCGGACGGATGGAAAACGCGGGTGATGCCGGCACGAGATACCGGCCAACTCTCCCTGCTGGAGGAAGGCGCGTTTCTATCCCGGCGTGGAGAACAGTGGCTGCATCTGCCGGGAATACGAGGCTTGGGTAGGCCGTTTCGCCGATCTCGCGGGGTCAGGCGAGCGTCTTCCTCACGGCCTCGACGACGTCGGCCGCGTAGAGCTTGCAGACGCCGCGCTTACCGACCGGCTCGATCTTCAGCGTTTCGATCGCCTTCTTCACCTTGGCGTCGGAAACGCCGATTTCCTTGGCAATGACGCCGACGGTAACAGTTGCCTGTTCGGTCACGGGGGGGTCCTCCGGGTTGGCAAGTGCCTGTCCGGAAAGCGTAAGCAGTGGCGCCGCGCCGGTCAATGACGGCGAGGGCCGAGCGTATCCGGCCAATTGCGTAGGTCGGGCATGCCGCGCGTCGTCCGACCGCCTCGCCGAGGGCCCGCCCCTTCCGGCTCGGCTCGGCTTCCGGGCGGCATCAGCCAAAGGTCGGAGCCGATGTCTCGTTAAGAGTTTCGTCCATGGAATTCATGGATGCAGCCATTCCCGGAAGGACATCCGCCACCTAGGCTATCTTCCGCCGCACACGATCGTCCTTGCTTGTCGGACGTGACGGGCGGCGGACACTCCGGTCGGCGGTGGGATGGCCGCCGAGCGGAAGCAGGACAGCCGAAAAAGGCGACAGGGCGGGAGAGAGAGGATATCCGGAGGAGGTTTCCGGCCGGCCGGTCCGGATCATCCGGTGCGTTCCGGCTCACTCCGTGCCGGCGTCCTTGCCGTTTCCGGCGGGCACGCCGGGCGCTTCCGTTCAGCCGACCAAAGATGCCGGGCCATTCCGGGATGGCGGAGGGCGCGGAATCGTCCATGGCGGAGCGCCGGTCCATTCCGCCAAGGTTGCTTGGGACAGCGAGAAGGCACGCCGCACCGGCGAGCGATCGTTGAAGATAAAATGGAGGAAACGCCATGCTTCGCATTGTGAAGAGCTTCGCCGCCGTCGGTATCGCCCTTGGCGCGCTGACCGCCGCGGCTTATGCCGCCGACGTCAAGATCGGCTTCGTCGTCAAGCAGCCGGAGGAGCCCTGGTTCCAGGACGAGTGGAAGTTCGCCGACATCGCCGCCAAGGAGAAGGGCTTCACGCTGGTGAAGATCGGCGCCGAGGACGGCGAGAAGGTGCAGTCGGCCATCGACAACCTCGGCGCCCAGGGCGCGCAGGGCTTCATCATCTGCACGCCGGACGTCAAGCTCGGCCCCGGCATCGTCGCCAAGGCCGAGGCCAATGGCCTCAAGCTGATGACCGTCGACGACCGTCTGGTCAACGCCGACGGCTCGCCGATCGACAGCGTGCCGCACATGGGCATCTCGGCCACCAAGATCGGCGAGGCGGTTGGCACCGCCATCGCCGACGAGATCAAGAAGCGCGGCTGGGACATGGCCACGGTCGGCGCGGTCCGCGTCTCCTACGATCAGCTTCCGACGGCCGTCGACCGCGTCGAGGGTGCCATCACCTCGCTGAAGGCGGCCGGCTTCCCCGAAGCCAACATCTTCGACGCGCCGCAGGCCAAGACCGACACCGAGGCGGCGCTGAACGCCGCTACCGTGGTGCTCAACAAGCATCCGGAGGTGAAGCACTGGGTGGCCTTCGGCCTCAACGACGAGGCGGTGCTCGGCGCGGTGCGCGCGTCCGAGACCGTCGGCATCACGCCGGACAACTTCATCGGCGTCGGCATCGGCGGCGCGGATTCGGCGATCAACGAGTTCAAGAAGCCCGCCGCCACCGGCTTCTTCGGCACCGTGATCATCTCGCCGAAGCGCCACGGCTACGAGACGGCGCTCAACATGTACGACTGGATCGCCAACGACAAGGCGCCGCCGGCCCTGACGCTGACCGCCGGCGAACTGGCGCTGCGCGACACCTATGTCGACGTCCGCAAGAGCCTCGGCATCGAATAAGCTGCCGGACAAGCTAGAGGACTGCTCGAAACCGGCCGGCGGCGGCAAGCCGCCGGCCTCCACGACGAGGCGCGCGCATATGGCCGACTTCCTGAGCTTCTCCCACATTTCCAAGACCTATCCCGGCGTCAAGGCGCTGTCGGATGTCTCCTTCGGGGTGGAAAAGGGCTCCGTGCACGGGCTGATCGGCGAGAACGGCGCCGGCAAGTCGACGCTGATCCGCATCCTCTCCGGCGATACCGCCGCCGACGCGGGTGACATTTCCATCGACGGCGTGACGCAGCATTTTGCCTCCACCCGCGACGCCTTCGCGGCCGGCGTGGTGGTGGTGCATCAGGAACTGCAACTCGTTCCCGGCCTGACGGTGGCCGAGAACCTGCGCCTCGGCCGCTTTCCCGGCCGGGCCGGCATCATCGACTTCCGCTCCCTGAAGGCCGAGGTGAACCGGCGGCTCAAGGAAATCGGCCTCTCCATCGATGCCGACACCAAGGTGTCCAAGCTGTCGCTCGGCGAGCGGCAGATGATCGAGATCGCCAAGGCGATCATGCTCGATGCCCGCGTCATCGCACTCGATGAGCCGACCTCGTCGCTGTCGTCGCAGGAGAGCGAGGTGCTGTTCCGGATCATCGGCGAACTCAGGGCGGCCGGCAAGGTGATCGTCTACATCTCGCACCGGCTCGACGAGATCTTCCGCCTCTGCGACGGCTGCACCGTGCTGCGCGACGGCAGGCTGGCCGCCCATCATCCGTCGATGGCCGACGTGACGCGCGACCGGCTGGTCGCCGAGATGGTCGGCCGCGAGATTTCCGACATCTGGGGCTGGCGCGGCCGGCCGGCCGGCGAGGTTCGCCTCAAGGTCGAAGGGCTGACCGGAACCAGGCTGCCGCAGCCGATCGACTTCGAGGCGCGGGCCGGCGAGATCGTCGGCTTCTTCGGGCTGGTCGGTTCCGGCCGCTCCGAGCTGATGCGCCTCGTCTACGGCGCCGATCCCCGCCATTCCGGCAAGGTGACCATCGGCGGCGCCGAGAGTTCCGGGGCGAGCCCGCGCCGCTCGATCCGCGAGGGGCTGGTGCTCTGCTCGGAAGACCGCAAGTTCGACGGCATCGTCCAGGGCCTCTCCGTCGGCGAGAACATCGTCATTTCGGCCCGCCGCCACTTCTCGCCCTTCGGCCTGCTCAGCCCGAGGCGCGAGGCCGATACGGCGGCGACCTTCATCCGGCAACTGCGCATCCGCACGCCGTCGGCGAAGCAGGACGTCGTCAATCTCTCCGGCGGCAACCAGCAGAAGGTGGTGCTCGCCCGCTGGCTGGCCGAGACCGGCGTCAAGGTGCTGATCGTCGACGAGCCGACGCGCGGCATCGACGTCGGCGCCAAGGCCGAGATCTACGAGTTGCTCTACGAACTGGCCGAGAAGGGCCTCGCCATCGTCGTCGTCTCCAGCGAGCTGCCGGAGGTGATGGGCATTTCCGACCGCATCGTCGTCATGTGCGAGGGGCGGATCGCCGCCCGCTACGACCGCGCCCAATTCAACGAACACGCCATCCTCGCCTCGGCCCTGCCGGACCGGACGGCTCGGAGCCCGAACAAGAAAGCATCGTGATGGCCTTCCTGAAACGTCTCCTGCTCGGCGAGCAGGGCCTCCTCGTCATCTTCATCATCGCCTTCGCCGTGGTATCGGTGTTCGTGCCGAGCTTCCTCACCGAGCGCAACATGCTCGGTCTGTTCCAGTCGGTGGTGACCATCGGCATCGTCTCCTGCACGATGATGTTCTGCCTCGCCTCGCGCGATTTCGACCTGTCGGTCGGCTCGATCGTCGCCTTCACCGGCATGGTGGCGGTGATGGCCTCCAATGCCTCCGGCTCGATCGTCGTCGGCCTCCTCGCCGCGCTTCTCTGCGGCACCTTCGTCGGCTTCGTCAACGGCGCCATCATCGCCAAGCTCAGGATCAACGCGCTGATCACCACGCTCGCCACCATGCAGATCGTGCGCGGCCTCGCCCTGATCTCCTCGGACGGCCGGGCGGTGGGCATCAACGATCCCGGCTTCTACCAGCTGGCGCTGTCGCGCTTCCTCGGCATACCCACGCCGATCTGGATTATGGTCATCCTGTTCTGCGTGTTCGGCTTCGTGCTCAACCGCTCGGTGTTCGGCCGCAATACGCTGGCCATCGGCGGCAATCCGGAAGCATCGCGGCTTGCCGGCGTCAACGTCGACGGCATGCGCATCTGGATCTTCACCATCCAGGGTCTCGTCTGCGCCGTGGCCGGCATCCTCCTCGCCTCGCGCATCACCTCCGGCCAGCCGAACGCGGCGACCGGCCTCGAACTCTCCGCCATCTCGGCCTGCGTGCTCGGCGGCGTGTCGCTGGCCGGCGGCCGGGCGGCGATGACCGGCGTCATCGTCGGCGTGCTGATCCTCGGCATCGCCGAGAACGCCATGAACCTTCTCAACATCCAGGCCTTCTACCAATATCTGGTGCGCGGCCTGATCCTGCTGCTCGCCGTGCTCCTGGACAACGTCCGCAGTACGGGGCTGGGGAGGAAGTGAGGGTGGCCGAGAGCCGAGACGGAAAGCGCCCCGATGGGTAAACCGTCGGGGCGTTGCTTTCCACAGGAAGAAGAATGCCGCGAGCCGACATTGCGGCCATCGAGGAAATGACTATCCTGGGCTGTGTCGGGCAAGGAATGAAGCTCCTGTGTCAACCTGTCCGCCCGCCGAGGGATCGCCAACTTGCACCCCTATCTCTCCTATATCGCCGGCGCCGTGTTGGGATGCCTGCTCGCCTTTCTTCTCTCCAGCGCGTTCGGCATGGACGGGACGCTCAAGCTGGTCGCCTTCGGGTTGATGCCGGCGATTTGCGGCGAAGGGCTGCAACGCTTCATCGAACGGACGTCGCGAAGCCGTTGAGTTGGCGAAAGACCAACTCGACGCCGCCTTGAGCCGCGCCGATCGGCCTAGCCGGCCGCTGGCGTCAGGCCGGCGAGGCGCAGGAGGCTTTCGGTCTCGGCCGGGACGCCTTCGGCCAGACGGGCGGCGGCGATGGACGGCAGCCAGGCCATGATGTCGGCGACCGGCAGGCCGGTCAGCCGGGAGTAGGTGTCGACGTAGTCGGTGGCGGTGGCGGGGTCGACCGGACGGATCAGCAGATAGCTGCGGCAGACGTCGGCCGCCGGGGGACCGGCGCAGGCGTCGAGCCAGTCGAGGATCATGACGTCCTCGCCGTCACCGTGGATGTTCCAGGGGTGAAGGTCGCCGTGGCACAGCCGGTCGCCGTCCGGCAGCGCGTCGAGTTGCGACAGGAGGCGGTCGCGGGATGCCGCATCCAGCAGATTGGTACGGCGGATGTTGGCGGAGAGCGGCGCCTTCAGGGAGGGAAGCCCGCTGCCGGGGCGCTCGTGAAGGTCGCGGTGCAGCCGCGCCATTTCCTCAAGGCAGGGCAGACGGTGGCCGGCCATCATGCGCTCGGCGAAGCTCGGGCCGGCCGCCCGGTCCATGACCAGGCCCCATCGGCAGCCATATTCACCGGCGGCATGGACGCGCGGCGTCGGCAGGGCGAGGCGTTCGAGGAGGGCGAGATTGGCGGCCTCGCGGAAGACGGCGGCCTTCGACGCCTGCGACGGATAGAGCTTCAGCGCCAGCCCGCCGTATTCGTAGACCTCGGCCTCCTTGCCAGCGCCGAGCCGGCGGCCGATCTCAACCATCGCCAACTCCTACTTCACCACCGCGGTCAGGCGCAGCGTGCCCTCGATCCTAGTCCCCGGCGCGAGGGGTCTCAACCCGCCGAGATCATCGAGGCGGAAGGCGTTGACGGTGTGCGTCATCGGCTCAAAGCAGAACCAGTCGCCGCAATAGGCGGGGTCGCGGGCGGCGTCGGGGCGGTAGAGGACGTAGCGGGAGAAGATCGGATCGGCGTCGATCAGCAGGGTGAGCCCGCGCTCCGGCCAGTCGATGCGGGCGCAGCCGTTCCAGTCCTCGAAGCCGTTGTTGATCCAGCGGTTCGGCAGCGGCGCTGGCCGGCGGAAGTCGAGATCGGGCGGGAGCGGCACGTCCTCTGTGGGGAGATAGTCGGCGCCTTCCAGCCAGACGGACGAGGACGGCGCCGTCAGCCGCATGCGCGGGGTGAGCGGGAAATAGGGATGCCAGCCGAGACCGAAGGGCAGGGGAGCGTCGCCGGTGTTCTCCACCGACAGCGCGACGGTGAGACGGCGGCCGTCGAGCGTTACCGTCTGCCGGGCGAGATAGTCCCAGGGGGCGGCGGCATCGGCGGCGCGGCGGAGGGCGAGCGTCGCGCTCTCGGCGGTTGCCGCCTCGACGGTCCAGTCGGACAGCCAGCCGTCGCCGTGCAGACGATAGCGGTCGC
Organism: Pleomorphomonas koreensis DSM 23070; assembly: GCF_000425185.1. GTDB lineage: Bacteria > Pseudomonadota > Alphaproteobacteria > Rhizobiales > Pleomorphomonadaceae > Pleomorphomonas > Pleomorphomonas koreensis. The sequence goes on along the minus strand of NZ_AULH01000008.1, from coordinate 53,439 downwards.
CGGCGTTGGGCGTGACGCGATAGTCGCGGCCGGCGAAGGAGAAGGCGTTGCCACCGATGCGGTTGCCATAGGGCACCAGCGGGAAGGCGGCGGCCTCGTCGGGCGGGCCGCCGCCGGCGTGGCGGGCCGGCCGCAGCAGAGGCACGCCGCCGACGCTGGCCTTGAGGCGCCAGCCGAGCACGGCGGCGCCCTGTGTCGACAGTGTCAGCTCGGCGACATCCGTCTCAAGGCGCAGCACGCCCATGTAGAGCCTCCTCAGCGTGGGGGGAGATCGCCGAGGAGGTCGGCGGCGAGCGCGTGGTTGGGGTCGAGCCCGAGGGCTTCCCGCAACTGCGCGCGGCCGGCCTCCGGGTCGCCGAGGCCGATCGCCGCCTCGGCCAGCATGACGAGGGCGGAGACGCGCCGGCGCAGTTGCAGGTCGTCGTCGAACAGCAGCATGGTCGGCAACGAGGTGGCGAAATAGTCGATCTTCGCCGGTGTCGCCATCATGTCGTCGGCATAGGCGCGAAGCTCCCCAAGCAGCTTTACTGCCTCGTCTTCGCGGCCGAGGGCGCGTAACGATAGGGCCGAGAAGAAGCTCTTCTCCGAATGGGCGCGCACTTCCATGCCGAGGAAATCGCCGGCAAACCCGGCGGCCAGCGTAAACCAGCGTTTCGCCTCGTCGGGGCGTCCGGCGGCGGCCAGCGCCTTGCCCAGCCAATAGTGAACGTCGCTCTGGTTGGCGAGGAGGTGCCGCGCCTCGCCCAGCGACTGCGGCGGCGTCAAGGCCGCCTCGAATTCGGCCACTGCCCTCGCGGCGTCGCCGGCGGCGAGCGCCCGCCGGCCGAGGCCGAGGCGGCAGCGCACCCATTCGCCGAGCGCCAGGCCCTCGCCACCCTCCCAGGGCTGGAAGGCGCGGCCGGCGATCAGCGGCGCCGACTTCTCCGGCTGGCCCAACTGGTTGTAGAGGGCGGACAGCTCGACGCTGAGGTCGTCGCGGGAGGCGATGAGATCGAGCCGGCTTTCCAGTTCGGCCAGCCGCTCGGCCGGCGAACGGCCGATCCGTTTCCAGAGCTGGTCGCGTTCGTAGACGAGGCGGGCGTCGCGCGGGGCGGCGGCCAGCGCCTTGTCGTAGGCGGCGACGGCCTTCTCCGCGGAACCCTCGACGTTGAAATAACCGATGCCGAGGTTGCGCCAGGGCACCGAATAGCCGGGGTCGACGGCGACAGCCTTTTCCCAGAGCGCGATCGCCTCGGCATGGCGGCGGCGATCGTAGAGGAGGTTGCCGAGATAAGCGGGCGCGCGGCCGTCGGCCGGATTGGCGGCGATCGCCGCTTCCAGCACGGCGATGTCCTCGAGCCGGGCCGGAAAGCAATAGTCCGGCGACGCCTTGGCGGCGGCCGCGAGATGCGGCCCCGTTGGGCGGCCGAGCCGGGCGGCGCAGGCGGCGGCGTGATAGTGGAGGAGCGGCGATGCGGCGGCGCCGACGGCGGCGATGCGGGCTTTGAGGAGAGCGAGGGCGTCGTCGAAGAAGCCGCCCCGCGCCGTCTCGATGGCGATGTCGAGGAAAAGCTGGTCGTCGCCGTCGAGCGGCAGGCCGGCCAGCACGCGGGCGCGGGCGTCGAGCGGGTCGCGGGCCAGCGTCTCGGCGAGCAGGGCATCGCCCTCGGCCTTGCGGCCGAGTCTGAGCAGCAGCGCGGCCTTGAGATTGCGGGCGAGTGCATTCTCGACGTCGTGGCGGAGCGCCTCCTCGACGTGGGCGAGGGCGTCGGCGAGGGCGCCGCGGCTGCCGTCGATCTCCGCCAGGGCGAGATGCGCCGGGCCGCGCCAGGCGGCGTTCCAGGTTGCCTTGTAGAGCGCGTCATAGGCGGCGTCGGGCCGGCCGAGATGGCGCAGGGCGATGCCGAGGTGATAGTGCGCCTCGCCGGTCGACGGGTTGGGATTGCGGCGGGTCAGCCGCTCGATGGCCACCCGAAGGCGGCTTTCCGCCGCAGCGAACTCGCCGCGCCGCAGATGCCAGACGCCGAGGGCGGTGTTGCACCTGGTGTCGCCGGGATCGCGACGGAGCGCCTCGCGCCAGTAGATATCGGCCGGCCGGGTGGCATGGCGATACTGGTCGAGATGGACGCCGGTGAGCCAGAGTTCGTCGGCGCTCCCGATCTCCTCGGGTGGCGGCGGCTCGATGGCCGGCGGCGGAACGACCACCTCGCCCCGGTCGACCGGTCGGCGCTCGACCAGCACGGTGCCGCCCGTCTGGACGACGACGCGGACGTCGTCGCGGCCGATGCCTTCAGGCAGGTCGACCGACAGGAGGAAGGGCGTGGCCGGATCGAGATCGGCCACGCTCTCAGTCAGCACCTTGCCGTCCGCCGAGACGGCGACGCGCGCGCCGGCCACCGCCTCGGTCGCCTGCACGCCGACCGTCAACCTGCTGCCGTCGAGCTTCAGGCCGATCGCCGCCTTCAGCGTCGCCGCCGCGGCGGCGCCGATCGCCCGGATCGGATACCAGAATTGCGAGAAGGTCTTGGTCTCGCCGGGGACGAGGAAGGCGAAATCCGGCTGGTTATCGGTGTAGACGCCGGCCATGATCTCGATATAGGGCCGATAGACGCCGGCCTCGTCCGGTTCGGTCAGATTGCGATCCCAGGCGTAGCCGAAATCATGGTTGCCCCAGGTCCACTGCTTCTTGCCGGGGGAGATGTGGTGGTTGGCGACATGGACGATTCCCGCCTCCACGGCGTGGTCGTAGCCGCCGAAGAAATCATCGCGCGAGCCGAGGCACATGTAGCTGGTCGGTACTGGGATATTGGCATACCAGCGGAGGTCGTTGGGGGCATAGCCGCGCTTCGGCACGAACTGCGCCGGCGTCTCCTCGGGCGGTACGCCGTGCCGGGCGCGGCCGGCGTAGTCGACGCCATAATAGCGGCCCTCGCACAGCGGAAAGGCCGAGGTGGCGCGCTTGGCATGGTCGGCGATGAAATGCACGTCCTCGGGGAAGAAGCTCTGGTAGTCCTCGTGCACCTCGGTGGCGACGTTGGCCCACCAGAGGAAGGTCTGGGTCAGCTCCGTGCGGTTGTGCAGGCGCACGGCGAGTTCCACGACCGCCTTGCCGGGGCTGAGGCGAACACCGTGCAGGCCCTTCATGCGGTTCATCGGCTCGTGCTCGCCGAGCCAGATGACGCGAGAACCATCTGATTCCTCGACGATTTCCCAGCTGCACGGCATGTAGGTGCTGGGGCGATGGTGCTGCGGCCAGTTGAACTCGATGCCGCCGGACAGCCAGGGGCCGGCGAGGCCGACCAGCGCCGGCTTGATGACGCGGTTGCGGTAGACGAGATCGTAGCCGTTGACCTTGTCGACGACGGCATAGATGCGGCCGCCCAGATCCGGCAGCACGGTGACGCGCAGGTATTCGTTCTCGATGTGCAGCGCCGTCCAGCTTTTCTCGGTAAGCTCGGCGCCGATGCGGTCGACGACCGGCAGCGGATAGACGCGGCCGCTCGAGCCTTGGAACACGCGCTTTTCCAGGAACATCGGGTTGCGCTCGGCTGGCGCCGGCTCGTAGGTGGGGATGACCAGCGGCGCCGACCACGCCTTGACCGGGCCGGCCAGCGACGGCGGCGCGGCGGGGAGTTCGACTTGTCTCATGGCGTTCCTTCCCATCCCGGAGTCCCGGATTTCCCATTGATGGAACGCTAGGCGCGGTCCCTGTCGCCGGGAATAGCGGTAACGATGGACATCATGGAGGATCCTCTGATAGCCTTGAGGCATGGCAGAGGATGGGGAACAGCGGATCAGGGAGGGCTTTCCGGGGCAGCGGTCGATCGTGCTGCCGCGCCCGGTGGTGTCCGGCTGGCTGGAGGGCCGGCCGCTGATCGAGCTGCTGCCGAGCGACGTCGGCCACTATCCCAAGGCGCAATGGCACTTCGTCGAGCGGCCGGAGGGCATTTCGCAATCGGTGCTGATCTACTGCACCGACGGCGGCGGCTGGGCGCGGCTCGGCGGCTCGACCTTGCGCGTCCGCCCCGGCCAGGCGCTGGTGATGCCGGCCGGCGCGCCGCACGCCTATGGCGCCGATCCCGACGATCCATGGACGATCTACTGGGTGCATCTCGACGGCGCCAAGGTGGCGCTGCTGCCGGAGTTGCTGGAACTCGATGCCGGCGAGCCGCTGCTGCATCCGGGCCGCGATCCGGCCATACCGACGCTATTCGAGAAGATGCTGTCGATCCTCGGCCGCGGCTATACGCCGGACAACCTGCTGTCGGCGTCGATGGCGCTCGGCCAACTCGTCACCCATCTCGTGGTGCTGCGCCATCGGACGCCCAACCGCGACGACAATCTCGACCAGCGCATCCGTCGGGTGATCGACGTGATGCAGGGCAATCTCGGCCGCTCACTGAAGGTCGATGAGCTGGCGCGCGAGGCCAACCTGTCGTCGTCGCACCTTGCCGCCGTGTTCAAGAAGCGCACCGGCTTCACGGTGCTCGACTTCTTCATCCGCCTGAAGATCCAGCGCGCCTGCTTCCTGCTCGACACCACCGACCAGTCGGTGAAGGCGATCGCCGCCGATCTCGGCTTCGACGATCCCTTGTATTTTTCGCGCTGTTTCCGGCGGGTGCATGACGGTTCGCCGACGCAATACCGGGCCCTGCGCAAGGGCTGAGGCTCTCAGGGGAGGAGTTTCGATGACCGATCCGCATGCGGCCGTTCCAGAGGCGGCCAGCTTCCACCTCGACTGCCGCTGGCAGAGTGCAGGCCCTCACTCGGCCGGCCGCCTGCTGTTTGAGCTTCGCAACCTCGGTGCCGCGCCGATCGAAGGCTTTCGTCTCGCTTTCACGACGCTGCGCTTCGCCGGCCGTGGTGCGGCGGCCGACAACGCGCGTCTCCTCGACCGTCGCGGCTATTTCCACGAGGTAGCGCCGCCGGGCGGCTTCCGCCTGGCGCCCGGCGACGTCTGGCGCTTCTCGCTCGGCGATATCGCCGGCGCGCCGCAGCACCGAGGCGAGGGCATCGCCTCGGCCTATCTGACGCTGGCGGGCGGCGAGCGGCCGGCAGTGACGGTGGGCGATCTCCGGCGCGAGGCGCCCGAGCAAGGCGCGGCGACGGGACCGATCGTCTACGCGCTGACACCCTGGCCGGCCGAGGCGGACCTCACGCCCTCCGACCGGCTTCCCGGCTATCTGGTGCCGGCCGACGGCGCCAGCGTCGACGAACTCGCCGCCGTCTCGGCGGTATCGGCGCTGTTCCGGCGGCTGTTCCCGCTGGAGCCGGTGCCCTTCTCGCTGATGGCGCTGCCGGGCGACCGGCCGCTGCGCTTCGCCCACGACGCGGCGCTCGGGCGCGAGGCCTACCGCCTGGATTTCCAGGGCGAAGATATCCTGCTCACCGCATCTGGTCCCGCCGGCCGGCAATACGGGCTGACGGCGCTCGGCCAGCTCCGGCGTGGCGCCCGCGCCGGCTGCCGCTTTCCGGCGCACGGCCATATTCTTGATCAACCACGCTTTTCCTGGCGCGGCTCGCATCTCGACACCGCCCGCCGCTTCTTCCCGGTGGCCGATGTCGCCCGTTTCCTCGACATCCTCGCCTATCTGAAGCTCAACGTCTTCCACTGGCATCTTTCCGACGACGAGGCGTGGCGGCTGGATATCCGGGCCTTTCCCGAGCTGACGGCGATCGGTTCCACGCACGGGCCGGACGCGGCGCTGCCGCCGCAGATCGGCGGCGGCCGCCATCCGAGCGGCGGCTGCTACAGCCATGCCGAGGTGCGGGCGCTCGTCGCCCACGCCGCCCGGCTCAACATCGACATCGTGCCGGAGATCGACATTCCCGGCCACAGCACCGCCGCGCTGGCGGCGCTGCCGGCGCTCGTCGATCCGGACGAGCCGGCCGATACCTATGCCTCGGTGCAGGGCTTTGCCAACAATGCCCTCAATCCGGCCGTCGAGCTTACCTGGAGCGTGCTCGACGCGGTGTTCGACGATCTCGCGGAGCTGTTCCCGTCGCCGCATCTGCACGTCGGCGGCGACGAGGTGGCGGAGGGGGCGTGGCTCGCCTCGCCGCTGGCGCGCCGGCTGATGGCCGACCTCGGCCTTGACGGCACCGAGGCGCTGCAATCGCACTTCATGCGCAGGGTGCAGGCGATGCTCGGCCGGCGCGGCCGCAAGCTCGCCGGCTGGAACGAAGTGGCCAACGGCGGTGGCGTCGAGACGGACGGCACGCTGCTCACCGTTTGGCAGAAGGCGGCGATCGGCGCCGGTCTGGCGGCGCGCGGCTACGACATCGTCATGGCGCCGGCCGAGGCCTATTATCTCGACATGGCCCAGTCCGGGGATTGGGACGAGGTGGGCATGAGCTGGGCCGGCGCGACGCCGCTCGAGACGACCTACGCCTACGAGGTGGGCGGCGACATTCCGGCCGGCCTGCTGCCGCGCCTCAGGGGCGTGCAGTCCTGCATCTGGACCGAACTGATCGCCAGCCGCGCCCACTTCAATCACCTGGTGTTCCCACGCCTTGCCGCCGTCGCCGAGGCGGGCTGGACGCCGCCGGCGGAGAAGGACTGGGAGCGCTTCCGGGCGCTTTGCCGCTTCTGCCCGGTTCTCTAGGAGGCGCCGAGCAGCGGATCGAGCAGGCCGGCGTAGACGCTCTTCTCCGATCCGGGGATCGGGATAGCGCCGACGGCGCGGGCGTAGAAGTCGACTGGCCCGGCCCAGCCGATGGCGGCATAGCCGTAGCCGCGCTCGCGCATGGCGAGCAGCGTCCGGATCAGCAGCGCCTTGCCGATGCCGAGGCCGCGCGCCGCCTCGTCGACGCCGGTCGGGCCGAAGAAGCCGAGGGCGATGGCGTCGTAGCAGGCAAAGCCGAGCAGCTTGCCGTCGCGCACGGCGATCAGGCAGGCGGTGGGATCGCGCGAGAAGGCTACCTGCATCTCGCTCGCCCAGCCGGCGCTGAAGCGGGCGGCGACGAAGGCGCGGATGGTCTCCAGCTCCGGCGCCAGCGCCCGGCGGACGGCGACGCCGTTCTCCCTGAGCCGGGCGTCGAGCGCAGCGTCGGCCGCGACGTCGTAGAGTCTCACCAGAAGGTCCATGTCGGGCACCCGTTTCGCCGATCCGCCGGCCGGACAACACACTAACGCGACGGCTTCGCTTCGGATAGTCTGCGCCGGCGCCTCCGGAATCGAACGGCATTTTCTCAACGGACCGAAGATGTTCACCACTTCCGAATTCACCGTCCGCCACGTCGTCCTTGCGGCGATCCTGATCATCGCCGCCGCCGTCGCCCTGTGGTCGCCGGCCGCCCTGGGGCCAAAAGGCGGCGTCACGCTGGCCATCGTTCTGGTGACGCTGGGGCTGTGGGCGACGGCGCTGGTGCCGGGCTATTTTGCCAGCCTGCTGCTCTTTGCCAGCGTGCTGATCGCCGGCTTGCAGCCGGCGCCGCTGGTTTTCTCCGGCTTCGCCTCGGCGGCGGTGTGGCTGATCATTTCCGGCTTCGTGATCGGCTCGGCGGTCAGCGCCACCGGCCTCGACGCCCGCCTCGCCGACATCATCGCGCCGCTGGTCACGCGGAGCTATCCGCGCCTCGTCGGCGGGCTGATGCTCGCCTGCATGCTTTTAGGCTTCCTGATGCCGTCGTCGGTGGGCCGCGCCGTGGTGATGGTGCCGATCGGCATGGCGCTGGCCGACCGCTGCGGCTTCGCCAAGGGCTCCAACGGCCGCATCGGCATTGCCGCCATCCTGGCGATCGGCTGCAACATGCCGAGCTTCGCCATCCTGCCGTCCAACATCCCCAACATGGTGCTGGCCGGCTCGGCCGAGACCATGCTCGGCGTCCATTTCAGCTACACCGACTATCTCCTGCTGCATTATCCGGTGCTGGGCATCGTCAAGTCGGCGGTCACCGTGGCGCTGGTGCTCTTCCTGTTCCCGGCGACGGTCGGCGCGCCGCTCGGCGGCGAGGCCAAGGCGGCGGCCGCCGGCAAGGCGGGGCAGGGCAAGGTGATCGGCATCCTCGTCCTGACGCTCGCCTTCTGGATGACCGACAGCCTGCACGGCATCAACGCCGCCTGGATCGGCCTCGGCGCCGCCATACTGCTGCTGGCGCCGCGCTTCGGCGTGGTCAGCCCGCCGGCCTTCAAGCAGTCGGTCGACTTCGGCCTGTTGCTGTTCGTTGCCGGCGCGCTGGCGCTCGGCGCCGTGGTGGGCGCCTCCGGGCTCGGCGGCAAGCTCGGCGCCTTCCTCACTTCGGTGCTGCCGCTGGCGCCCGGCCACGACGCCGTCAACTTCTTCTCACTGACCTTCCTGTCCTTCTTCACCGGCATGTTCACCACCGTGCCGAGCGCGCCGGCGGTGCTGACGCCGATGACCAACGACCTGGCGGCGCTGACCGGCTACGGCGCCATGACCGTCCTGATGACGCAGGTGGTCGGCTTCTCGACGGTGCTGTTTCCCTATCAGGTGGGACCGCTCGTCGTGGCGATGCAGCTCTCCGGCGAGAAGCTCGATCATCTGGTCAAGGTGACGGTGCCGCTGGCGCTGATCACGCTTGTCGCGCTGGTGCCGATCGACTTCCTGTGGTGGAAGGCGCTTGGCTGGCTTTAACCATGTCCTCTTGAGAATGGGTCGCGACACCCCAAATCTCCCTGAATAGGCCGGCGCCGCCGGCACAGCCGGGGAGACGCCGACATGCACGCCCTTCTCCGCTCGACGGTGCTTGCCGTCCTGATCGCTACGCCGGCCTTTGCCGCGCCGGAAAACGCCGGGACCATCAAGGCGACCAGTAAGCTGCCCTTCCAGGCCCAGACCGTCGCCCGCTTCAACCTGCCCTGGGCGATCGCCCTGATCGACGCCGATCGGCTGCTGGTCACCACCAAGCCGGGCAAGCTGTTCGTCGTCGATCGCCGGGGCGGCGACCCGATCGAGGTGACTGGCGTTCCCGATGTCGCCTACGGCGGCCAGAACGGCCTGCTCGACGTGGCGCTGGCGCCGGACTTCCCCAACAGCCGGCGCATCTATCTGACCTATGTCGAGCCGGGCGAGGGCGGAAGCTCGCTGGCGCTGGCCCGCGCCACGCTCGACGAGGCGGAGGGCAAGGCGCAGCTCGGCGGCTTCGAGGTGCTGTGGCGGCAATTGCCCAAGGGCAAGGGCGGCCAGCCGGGCGGCATCATCGCCTTCTCGCCCGACGGCCAGTTGCTGTTCCTGACGGTCGGTGATCGCATGCGGCCGGCAACGGCGCAGGATGCCGATCTCGAACTGGGCAAGGTGCTGCGCCTGACGCTCGACGGCAAGCCGGCGCCCGGCAACCCGTGGGCCGACGACGGCGGCGCCCGCGCCGAGACCTGGACGCTCGGCCATCGCAACCCCTACGGCCTCGCCTTCGCCTCCGACGGCCGCCTGTGGCTCAACGAGATGGGGCCGAAGGGCGGCGACGAACTCAACCTGATCGAGCCGGGCAAGAACTACGGCTGGCCGGAGGTCTCCTACGGCGACAATTACGACGGCTCGCCGATCCCCAAGCCGCCGACCCGGCCGGAGTTCCAGGAGCCGGCGCTCTACTGGGATCCGGTGATCGCGCCGGCCGGCCTCGCCTTCTACGAGGGCGAGCTGTTCCCGGCCTGGAAGGGGTCGGCGCTGATCGGCGGCCTCAAGACGCAGTCGCTGTCGCGGGTGACCATCGACGGCACGGCGGCGCACGAGGACGAGCGCTTCGCCATGGGCGCCCGCATCCGCGACGTGGCGGTGGCGCCCGATGGCGCCGTGTGGGTGATCGAGGACGAGAACCCCGGCCGGCTCCTGCGCCTCAGCCCGCGCTGACGGATTCCGCCTCGCGCAGGTAGCGGCCGGGCGTTGCGCCGGTCATGCGCTTGAACATGGTCGAGAAGGCTGACGAGCTGTCGTAGCCGAGGTCGAGGGCGACGCTGGTGACGCTCTCGCCGCCGGCCAGACGCGGCAACGCCGCGAACAGGCTGGCCTGCTGGCGCCATTCGGAGAGGCTCAGCCCGGTCTCGCGGCGGAAGGCGCGGGTGAAGGTGCGACGGCTCATGGCGAGAGCGGCCGCCCAGTCGTCGATGCCGGTCCGCGTCGTCGGGGCGTCGAGGAAGCGGTGGCAGAGCGCCGCCATGCGCGGATCGGCCGGAAAGGGCAGGCCGAGCGGCCGTACCGGCAGCCGCGGAATCTCTTCGAGGATCAGCGCCATCACCAGGCCGGCCCGGCTGGCCGGCTCGTAGCATTGCGGCAGGTTGACCGCCTCCAGCATCAGGCTGCGCATCAGGCCGGTCAGCTCCACCACCCGGCCGCGGCTCGGCAGGTCGGCGACCGCGCCGGGCTTCACGTAGATCGAGCGCATGCTGACATGGCCGCTGGCGGCCACCGAATGCACGGTGCCGGCCGGCACCCACAGCGCATGGTCGGGCGGCACCATCCAGCGCTCGCCGGGCATGGTCACCGTCACCACGCCGGACAGCGCATAGATCATCTGGGCGCGGCTGTGGCGATGTGGCGGCACGACGTGGCCGTCGGTGTATTCGCTGGCCTTGGCGACGATCGGCCCGACCGCCCGCTCCAGCCATTCGACGCATTTCACATGCGGCTCCTCGGACCAGGGCGCCACGAGGTCGGAGCGGCTGCTGTCGCCGGCGGCGGGGGAGAAGTTGAGGTCCATGGTGAAGTTGGCCCAGTCGAAGAAGATTTGGACCATATCACGAAGGCAGGAAGCGCCGAAACGACTATTGTCGTAGTCGGCCGGTACCGCCCGATCGCGATGCCGGCCGCGCCATGGAGTACCCGTTGACCGACACCACCGCCCCGGCCGCCGTTCCGTCCGCCACCACCACCGCCTTTTCCGTGATCTTCGCCATCAGCTTCTGCCACATGCTCAATGACATGATGCAGTCGCTGCTGACCGGCCTCTATCCGATGCTGAAGGAGAGCTACACGCTCGATTTCGGCCAGATCGGCCTGATGACGCTGACCTTCCAGTTCACCGCCTCGCTGCTGCAGCCGCTGATCGGCACCTACACCGACCGGCATCCGCAGCCCTATTCGCTGGCCATCGGCATGGGCTTCACGCTCTCCGGCCTGCTGCTGCTCGCCAACGTCCACAGCTACCACCTGCTGCTGGTCGCCTGCGCGCTGATCGGCATCGGGTCGTCGGTGTTCCATCCGGAATCCTCGCGCGTCGCCCGCATGGCGTCGGGCGGCCGCTATGGCCTGGCGCAGTCGCTGTTCCAGGTCGGCGGCAACTTCGGCTCGGCGCTGGGGCCGCTGCTCGCCGCCTTCATCGTTCTGCCCAACGGCCAACGGAGCGTCGCCTGGTTCTCGCTCGCCGCGCTGGTGGCGATGATCGTGCTGTGGCAGGTCGGCAACTGGTACAGCCGTCACCGCCGCTCCTCGGCCAAGCGCGCCGTCGCGACGCCGCAGGTGGCGCTGCCGCGCTGGCGCGTCGTGACGGCGCTGATCGTGCTCGGCTGTCTGGTGTTCTCGAAATACATCTATCTCGCCAGCCTATCGAGCTACTACACCTTCTACCTGATGCATAAGTTCGGCGTCAGCGTTCAGCAGTCGCAGATGCTGCTGTTCCTGTTCCTCGGCGCGGTGGCGGCGGGCACGGTGATCGGCGGGCCGATCGGCGACCGCGTCGGCCGCAAGCCGGTGATCTGGGTGTCGATCCTCGGCGTGCTGCCGTTCTCGCTGGCGCTGCCCTATGTCGGACTCGTCTCAACGGCGATTCTAACGGTGATCATCGGCCTGGTGCTGGCCTCGGCCTTCTCGGCGATCATCGTGTTCGCGCAGGAGCTGGTGCCGGGCAAGGTCGGCATGATCGCCGGCTTCTTCTTCGGCTTCTCCTTCGGCATCGGCGGCATCGGTGCCGCCGTGCTGGGCCATGTCGCCGACGTCAAGGGCATCGACTTCGTCTACCACGTCTGCGCCTTCCTGCCGGCCTTCGGGCTGCTGACGGTGTTCCTGCCCAGCATCGAGGCGCGGCGGCGGGCGTGAGCCCTAGGCCGCCTCGATCCGCCGGCCGCTCTCGACGTCGAACAGGTGCAACGCCTCGACGTCGAGCGCCAATGTGATCGTCTCGCCCGGCGCGGCCCTGGTGCGCGGCGGCAGCGTGGCGACGAGGCGCTGGCCGCCGATGCTGCCGGAGAGGATCAGCTCAGGGCCGGTCAGTTCGGTGACGTCGCAGGTGAGCGTCAGCGGCAGGCCGCCGCCCTCGGCGCGGAAGGATTCCGGACGGATGCCGAGCTTGACGGCGTGGTCACGCGGCAGGGCGGCGGCGAGGGCCGGCGGCAGCGGGATCGCGGTGTCGCTGCCGACCACCTGAAGGCCGCTGCCGGTCGCCACGGCGTCGAGAAGGTTCATCGGCGGCGCGCCGACGAAGGTGGCGACGTAGAGCGTCGCCGGCCGGTTGTAGATCTCCTCCGGCGTGCCGAGCTGCTCGATCTGGCCGCCCTGCATCACGGCGATGCGGGTGGCGAGCGTCATTGCCTCGATCTGGTCGTGGGTGACGTAGACCACGGTGGTCTTCATCATCTGGTGCAGCCGCTTCAGTTCCGTGCGCATCTCCATGCGGAGCTTGGCGTCGAGGTTGGAAAGCGGCTCGTCGAACAGGAACAGCTTGGGATGGCGCACCAGCGCCCGGCCGATGGCGACGCGCTGGCGCTGGCCGCCGGAGAGCTGCGACGGCCGGCGGTCGAGCAGCGGCTCGATCTGGAGCAGCCGCGCCGCCTCCAGCACCGCCTTCTCCCGCTCGGCGGCCGGAACTTTGCGCATTTCGAGACCGAAGCCGATGTTCCGCCGCACGGAGAGGTTCGGATAGAGCGCGTAGGACTGGAACACCATGGCGATGTCGCGGTCCTTGGGGTGGACGCCGATCAGCGACCGGCCATCAAGGCGGACGTCGCCGCCCGAGGGTTCGGCGAGGCCGGCGATGATGTTGAGCAGCGTCGACTTGCCGCAGCCCGAGGCGCCGAGCAGCACCAGGAACTCGCCGCTTTCGAGGGCGATGTCGATACCCCTCAGCGTCTCCAGCGCGCCGAAGGACTTGCGGATCTTGTCGACGACGAGGGCGCTCATGGGCGGGACTCCGGCGGGGCGTAGCGGCGCGGGTAGGTGGAGACGGCGAGCGAAGCGGTGGCCGTTCCCGCCGCGAGGCTGTCGCGCAGCGACTTTCCGGCGGCGAAGGCGGCAAGGAAGCCGGCGTTGAACACATCGCCGGCGCCGATGGTGTCGATCACCGCGACGTCCGGCGCCTCCACCTCGACGAGGCCAGCGGCGGAGGCGGCCAGTGCGCCGTGCGGGCCGCGCTTGACCACGGCAACGGCACCCTCGGGCATCAGGCCGAGCATGGCGCGGGCGGCGTCGCGGACGTCGTCCCGGCCGGTGATCGAGGTGGTTTCCACCTCGTTGAACAGGGCGATCGCCGAGCGGGCGAGCCAGCCCTTCGCCGCCGCGACCACCTCCGTGGTCCAGCCGGCCGGCGGCCAGCCGGTATCGAGGGCGACGCGGATGCCGTGGCGGTCGGCCCAGTCGTAGAGCTGGCCGTATTCGCCGGCGAGGCGCGGCATCAGGAACGGGCCGGCGAACAGCGCGTAGCCGCCGCGATGGGCCTCGCCGTCGAGCACGGCCAGCACGTCGCCGGCGCCATAGTGCGGCAGGTGGCCGAGCGTGGTGAAGAAGGTGCGCTCGCCGTCGGGATGGGTGATGCCGACGGAGATGGTGGTGTTCTCGGCATGCACCTTCCAGCGCTGCGACTGCTCGCCGAACTCCTCGGCCAGCCAGGCGCCGAAGCGGTCGCTGCCGATGCTGGCGGCCAGCTCGAACGGCACGCCGAGCGCCTTCAGCGTCAGCGCCGAGTTGCCGGCGCAGCCGCCGACGCGCAATTCGTCGTGGTCGACGATGATCTCGGTGCCCGGCTGCGGCCATGGCGCGGCCGGCCCGAGGATCAGGTCGACGTTGACGTTCCCGATGACGGCGATCGGCTTCACTTATTCGCTCCGGGTGATCTTGTTCGAGCGGACCGGCGTGCCGGCGTTCTCGACGCGCTCGGCGGCGAAGGCGACCATCAGCGTCTGGGCGGCCGGCAACAGGGCGAACACGGCGGCCATGCCGGACGCCGGCTTCACCGCGACGGTGACGGCGCCCGGCACCGGGGCGTCGCCCGAGGCGTCGAAGACGATCACCGGCGCGCCGGTCGCCACGATCTCGGCGCCCATGCTGGCGACGAGCGGCGACGTCGGGTCCTTGCCGCGGAACAGCACGGCGCCGATCTCCGGCGACAGCATCTCCATCGGGCCGTGGCGCAATTGGCCGCCTTCGTGCGAGAAGCAGGGCCGGCGCGACAGTTCGGTGAAGCCGAGGGCGATCGCTTCGGCGACGCCTTGCAGGCCGCGGCCGGAGGTGACGACGGTGCGGACGTTCTTCAATGCCGAGAGCGCGGCGGAGGTGTCGGGCGTCTCGGGCGCAGCGAGCACGGCGAGCGCCGGCGCGGGATCGGCGCCGAGGGCGGCGAGCACGGCGAGATGCAGCGCGAAGGTCAGCGTCAGGCTGCGCGTCGCGGCAAACGCCAGTTCCGAGCCGCCGGCGGCGACCAGCGCCGGGGCGGCCTTGCCGAGGAAGGAGCCGGCTTCCAGCGTCAGGCCGAAGGTGTCGGGCGCGCCGCCGGTCTCCTTGAACCAGCGCACCACCTCGGCGCTCTCGCCCGACTGCGAGGTGACGAAGACGGTGCGGCCCTCGGTCATCAGCGGCGCGGTGAGCTGCTCGGACATCGGCAGCGACACGGCGTCGACGCCGAGGGCGCGGTAGTAGGGCTCGACGGCGCGGGCGACGGCGTGGCTGCCGCCCATGCCGAGCATCAGCAGGCGGCCGGTCCGCTTCAGCGAAGCGGCGGCGCGGGCGGCGACCTCGCGGTTTTGCTCGAAGGAGGCGAGGGCGTCGGCGTGCTGGCGGGCCATCTCGCGGTCGATGGCGAGGAGGCTTTCGGGGCGGGGAGCGGTCATTTTTGTTGTCCTTGTTGTTGGGTCAGCCTTTGACGCCGCCGGCCGTGAGGCCGGAGATCAGCGCCCGCTGCATGACGAGGCCGACCAGCACCGGCGGCAGCGCGGCGAGCACGCCGGCCGTGGCGATCAGGCCGTAGTCGGAGACGCGCCCGCCGGCGAGGTCGGCGATGGCGACGGTCAGCGTCTTGGCCCGCTGGTCGGAGGTGAAAAGGAGAGCGTAGAAGAATTCGTCCCAGCCGAGGAGGAAGGCGAACAGCGCCGACGTCGCCACCACCGGCATGGCGAGCGGCAGGGTGATGATGCGGAGCGTCTGCCACAGGCTGGCGCCGTCGATCACCGCCGCCTGCTCGATCTCGCGCGGAATGCCGTCGAAGCCGGATTTCATCAGCCAGGTGGTGAAGGGAGCGAGGATGGTGAGGTAGACGAGCGCCAGGCCGAACACGTTGTTGAGCAGGCCGAACTTGGCCAGCGCCATGTAGAGCGGCACGGCCAGCGCCACCGGCGGCAGCATGTAGGTGCCGATGACCAGCGACAGCGACCAGCCGACGGACGGCGTGCGCGACACCGCCCAGCCGGCCGGCACGGCCAGCGACACCGCGGCGATCGTCGCCATGCCGGCGACCATCAGCGAGTTCCTGAGGCTGGCCGTGAAGGCGGCGCCGGCGCTGTTCTCCACCGAGGAGAGCAGGGCGGCGTAGCGCGAGAAGTCCATGGTCTCCGGCCACCAGCGCAGCGGCTTGGCGGCGAGATCGGCGGCCGGCGAGATGCTCATCACGAACAGCCAGAGCAGCGGCGCCAGAATGATGGCGGCGAGCAGCAGCGCCGCGACGTGCAGGAACAGGCGGAAGAGGGGGCTCTGGCGTTCCATCAGGCGGCGCTCCCGGCGACTTTCCTCACGGCGGTGCCGTAGGCGACGGCCAGCACCGTGATGATCAGCGTGACGATCAGGGCGAGCGAGGCGCCCGAGCCCGCCCGCTGGAAGGAGAAGGCTTCCTGATAGACGAGGATCGACATGGTGCGCGTCGAGTTGGCCGGGCCGCCGCGCGTCATCACCCAGATGATGTCGAACACCTTGAACGCCTCGATGGTGCGCAGCACCAGCGCCACCATCAGGGGGCCGGCCAGATAGGGCAGCGTCACGAAGCGGAAGCGGGAGAACGCATTGGCGCCGTCGACGTAGGAGGCCGCGATGACATCGCGCGGCACCGCCTGGAGGGCGGCCAGCGCGATCAGCGCCACCAGCGGGAAGTTCTTCCAGCAGTCGGCGACGATCAGCGCCGTCAGGGCGGTACCGGGCTCGCCGAGCCACGAGCGGTAGTCGGAGAGAATGCCGAGCTGGGTCAGCGCCGCATTGAGGGCGCCGTATTCGGGATTGTAGATCAGCCGCCACAGGGTGGCGTTGACGACGGTCGGCAGCGCCCACGGCAGGATCATCAGCGCCCTGAGCAGCGTGCGTCCGCGGAACTGCTGCTTCAGCAGCAGGGCGGCCAGCACGCCGAGACACATTTCCGTCGTCACCACCACCAGCGCGAAGAAGGTGGTGGTGTAGAGCGTGCGGCCGAAGGCGTTGCCGGTGACGAGACGGACGTAGTTGTCGAAGCCGACGTAACTGCCCGACGTGCCGACCAGCTTGGCGTCGGTGAAGGAGAGATGCACGGTGTCGGCCAGCGGCCAGCCGATGACGGCCACCATGACGATGAGGAGCGGCAGCATGAGCAGCCACGCCCGGGTGGTGATCCAGGTGCCGGACATGCGGGGTCCTCGTGGGTTTCTAAAGGGTCCAGACGGTCCGGGCGCCAACTTGGCGCCCGGATTATCATACGCTCAGAGGCCGCTGTTGTCGGCGGCGGTCTTCAGCGCGTCCTCGGGGCTTGCCTGGCCGAGCAGCGCCTCCTGGATCGCCTGTTGCAGGGCGACGGAGATCTCCTGGTACTTCGGCGTGGTCGGACGCGGATACATGACGGCGAGGCCGATCTTGGCGGCGGCGATCATCTCCTCCTGGCCGGCGGTGACGGCCGGATCGTCATAGGACGACGCCCAGATCGGCAGGCTGAGCTTGGCATAGGCGTTCTGCGTCGCCTCAGAGGTCATGAAGACGATGTACTTCCACGCCTCGTCGGGATGCTTGCTGACCGAGGTGATGCCGAGGCCCATCGAGCCGTTGACGGCCGACGCCTCGCTCTTGCCGGCGACGCCGGGCGCCGGCACGACGCCGACCTTGCCGGCGACCTTGGAGTCCTTCGGGTCGTTGGCCATGTTGTACATGTAGGTCCAGTTGAGGGCGAAAGCGGCGTCGCCGTTCTCGAACACCTTGCGGACGTCCTCCTCCAGGAACTCCTTGGAGTTCGGGTTGGTGATGCCCGACTTGTAGCTGTCGACCATGTATTTCAGCGCGTCGAGGCCGCCGTCCGTCTGGAAGGCCGGCTTGCCGTCTTTGAGGAAGTCGCCGCCGAAGGCGCTGACCAGCGTCGTGTAGTCGCAGATGGCGGCTTCCGCCTGCGCCCAGCTCCAGGCGATCGGCGAGGCCAGAATGCCCTTGTCCTTGATGATCTTGGCGTCGGCGGCCAGCTCTTCCCACGTCTTCGGCGGATTGGCGATGCCGGCCTTCTCCAGGATCTCCTTGTTGTAGAAGAGATACTTGGTGTCGAGAATCCACGGCATGCCGTAGAACTTGTCCTGGTACTTGACGGTGGTCCAGGCGCCGGGCAACACGCCCTTGTTCATCTCGTCGGTGATCCTGGAGGAGACGTCGACCAGCACGTTGTTGGCCGCGAACTCGGCCGGCCAGATCACGTCGAACAGCACCACGTCATAGGCGTTGCCGGCGCCCTGGGCGAGCACCGTCTTGTCGTGCAGGCCCTCGTAGGGCACGAATTCGAGGTTGACCTTGATGTCGGGGTTGGCCTTGGTGAAGGCCTCGGTCATGGCGCGCACGTCGGCTTCGCTGTAGGCGGCCTGGGCCATGAACAGGGCATTGATCTCGGTTTCGGCGTAGGCGGCCGGAACGGCGAACGGCGCCGAGAGCAGCGTCGCGGAGAGGAGTGTCCTGCCGAAGAATCTGGTCATTGTGGGCTCCCTTTGGTCGGTGACTGCGCGGAAAGGATCGCGGCGGCTTTCGCCGTCGCGACCGTTCGCCTGAAGGCCCTGGCAGGGCCGTCTTCTGGAGCGTCGTCACACCTCTAGGCGGACTAGCGTTCCCCGGAACTCTGACGGTTCCTTATTAAGTCAAATTGCTTGACTTATTCGTGGGCGAAATATCAACTGCTGTCAAGATGGAATTGGGCATGAGCGAACAGCGGCCGATCCGCGCCAAGAGCGGCGCCAATCACGAGGGGACCAGCGCTCATAACCGCCGCGTCATCATCGACGCGCTGCGGGTGAACGGCGCCCTGTCGCGCGCCGATCTCGCCCGCGCCACCGGGCTCACCAAGCAGGCGGTGTCCAACCTGATCGAGACGCTGGAAGGCGACGGTCTCGTCGCTTCCGAGGAACTGGTGCGCAAGGGCAGGGGGCAGCCGTCGACGCCCTATCGCCTGGTGGCGGACGGCGCCTATTCGATCGGCCTCCAGATCGACCGCCACATCAGCCGGGTCATCGTCGTCGATCTCGTCGGCAACATCCTGGCCCGCGCCACCGCCAAGGTGCCGCCGCGCGCGCCGGAGGAGGGCGTCGCCGTGCTGCTCGACCTCGTGGCCGGCGTCCGGGCGGCGTTCGCCGCCGGCCGGCCGGATGCCGAGGCGCGCATCGCCGGCATCGGCGTTGCCATGCCCGGTCCGTTCGGCGTCGAGATCGCCGACGACAGCCTGTGGCTGATGCAGGCTTGGCAGAGCTTCCCGCTGGTCGAGCGGCTGGCGGCCGGCACCGGCCTTGCCGTCAGCCTCCAGAACGACGCCGCCGCCTGCGCCACCGCCGAGCGCATGCTGGGCGCCGCCCACGGCCTCGACCACGCCGTCTGCATCTACGTCGGCTACGGCATCGGCGCCGGACTGATTCTCGGCGGCGAGCTTTACAGCGGCGGCCACGGCAACGCCGGCGAAATCGGCATGGTGCTGTTCGGCGAGCCGGACGAACTGGTGCCGCTCGAACATCGCGCCTCGATCGCCTCGCTCTACGCCTTGGTCGGCATCGATCCGGCCGATCCCGGCCAGTTCGACCGGCTGGAGGCGCTCGTCGCGGCCGGCGACCGCCGCGTCGCCGACTGGATCGGCCGGGCGGCGCGCGACCTGCGCCGCGCCGTCCACACCGCCGAGACGCTGTTCGACCCGCAGACCGTCATCCTGTCGGGCGGCGTGCCCGGCGCGCTGATGCCGGCGCTGGTGGCGGCCATCGAGCCGCTGCTGCCGTCGCTGTCGCCGACCGCCGGCCGCGCCGTGCCGCGCCTCCGCCTCGGCATGACCGATCCGTGGGCGGTGGCGATCGGCGCCGCCGCCGACCCGATCCGCCGCGCCTTCGACCCCAGCTTCTCGGCCATCCTGAAGCGGCAGGGGGAATGAGGGCAGGGCGGCTCAACAAATTTTCCGCCGGAGAATTGTCATCCCCTGCCTTCTGCCGTTAGTCTTTCGGCGTCGCGGGCAAAGAGAAAAACCGGCCCGCGCACTTCCAGGGGAACCAAGGACCATGACCAACCGCACCATTGGCGGCCTCGTCGCCGCCGCGCTTCTCGCCGCCTCGACGGTCGCCCTCCACGCCGAGGAGACGCTGAAGATCGGCACCGAGGGCGCCTATCCGCCGTTCAACTACGTGGACACCGACGGCTCCATCAAGGGCTTCGACGTCGAGATCGGCCTCGCGCTCTGCGAGAAGATGAAAGTGAAGTGCGAGGTGGTCGCCCAGGATTGGGACGGCATCATCCCGGCGCTTCTGGCCAAGAAATACGACATGATCATCGCCTCGATGTTCATCACCGAGGAGCGCAAGAAGGTCGTCGACTTCACCAAGCCCTATTACAAGGCGGCGATGACCCACGTCGTCCCGAAGGACAGCGACATCACCGAATTCTCCGACGCGGCGCTCTCCGGCAAGATCATCGGCGCGCAGTCCGGCACGACGCAGGCCGAATACATCGAAAAGACCTATCCGAGCGCCACGCTGAAGACCTATCCGACCCAGGACGAGGCCAACCTCGACCTCGCGGCTGGCCGGCTCGACCTGCAGGTCGGCGACTTCCTGCCGATGTTCGACTGGGTGAGCAAGGAGGCCGGCGCCTGCTGCAAGCTGGCGGGCGAGCCGATCACCGATCCGGCCTTCGTCGGCGAGGGTGTCGGCATCGCCGTGCGCAAGGAGGACGGCGCCCTCCGGGAAGCCCTCAACAAGGCGATCGACGAGGCGGTGGCCGACGGCACCTACAAGACGATCAACGACAAGTACTTCAAGATCAACCTCTACTCGCTGAAGTGACGATCCCCGGCGGGGCGGCCCGGCCGTCCCGCCTCCAGCGGGCATCCGTCTTCGCACGAAGCGAGTTGATCGCTGCGGTTGTTGCACCCGGACGGGCGGTTCGTCTATGACAGCGCTTTCCATCAAGGTGCACCGATGCCCGACTCCCTTCCCGTCTACCGTTTCGACAGCTTCATCGTCCGCACGCCGTCGTCCTCGGTGGTGAACGGCCTTCGGGCCGACGATCGCGGCAATCCGACCTATGAGGGCGTGCTCGCCGAGCATGCCGCCTACGTCCAGGCGGTGAGCCGCGCCGGCGTCGAGGTGACGGTGCTGCCGCCGCTCGAAGCCTTCCCCGATTCCATCTTCGTCGAGGACCCGGCGCTGGTGTTTCCCGAAGGCGCCATCCTGCTGCGACCGGGCGCGCCGACCCGCGCCGGCGAGACCGCCGAGATCGCGCCGATCCTCCGCCGCCTGTTTTCGACCGTCCTCGACCTGCCGCGCGGCTATGCCGACGGCGGCGACGTGCTGACGACGCAGAACAGCGTGATGATCGGCCTCTCCGCCCGCACCAACCGCGAGGGCGCCGAGGCGCTGATCGGCTGCCTCGCCAAACTCGGCCGCAAGGGCGAGATCGTCGAGACGCCGAAGGACGTGCTGCATTTCAAGACCGACTGCTCGCTGCTCGACGAGGAGACGGTGCTGACCACCGGACGGCTCGAACGCTCGGGCGTGTTCAAGGGATTCAAGACGCTGCTGGTGCCGGCCGGCGAGGAGGCCGCCGCCAACGCGCTGCGCGTCAACGACGTGGTGTTCGTCGGGTCCGACTATCCGCGCACCATCGAGCTTCTGGCCGCCAGGGGCTACAAGGTGGTGCCGCTCAGGACGACCGAGATCGGCAAGATCGACGCCGGCCTCTCCTGCATGTCGCTGCGCTGGCGGCGCGGCTGAGATTGAAGCAACGAAAAAGGGGAACGTCAAAATGTCCAACATGATCGTCAAGGGCGCGCTGGCGCTGGCCGTCGCCGCGTCCTTCGCCCTGCCGGCTCTCGCCGAGGACGTGCTGAGAATCGGCATGACGCCGGAGCCCTATCTGCCGTTCGGCCAGGTCAACGCCGCCGGCCAGTGGGAAGGCATCGAGGCCGACATCACCCACGCCCTCTGCGAGCGCATGCAGGTGAAGTGCGAGATTTCCGCCATGGCCTTCGACGGCCTGCTGCCGGCCCTCAAGGAGAACAAGCTCGACGTGGCGGTCGGCGCCTTCTCGATCACCGACGAACGCCGCGAGACGGTGGACTTCAGCGCCTCCTACTACACCGAGGGCACCTCGCTGGTCGGCCCGAAGTCGGAGGAAGTGACGGTCGGTACGGTCGATGCGCCCGACGGCGGCAAGATCCTCGACCCCAAGGCCTTCGAGGGCAAGATCGTCGGCGTGCAGGCCTCCACCGTGCAGCATGCCTATCTGACCAAGTATTATCCCGACATCGAGGTGAAGGCTTATGACACGGCCGACAACTCGATGGCCGACCTCGCCGCCGGCCGCATCGACTTCGTGCTGTCGCCGGACCTCTATCTCCACACCTTCCTGGCGACGCCGCAGGGCGCCGACTTCGACATCAAGGCTGCCGCGCCCGACAACAAGGTGCTGGGAGAGGGCGTCGGCTACGTCGTCAAGAAGGGCGACGCGGCGACGCTGAAGAAGGTCGACGACGCGCTCGCCTCGATCAAGGCCGACGGCACGCTCGACAAGAGCATCGCCCACTGGGTCGACGGGGCGAAATAACGCTTCTCCGCCGCCGCGCCCGACCGGGCCGGCGGCGGTTTTCATTCTCGGAACGGACGCCGATGGACGGCACTCTCTCTTTGCTCGCCTGGGGCGACACCGGCTGGAGCGACGATCTCTTCTGGGGCATCGTCACCACCATCAAGGTGTCGGTGTCGGCCTATGTGATCGCGCTGGTGTTCGGCGCCGTCTGCGCCATCGGCAAGCAGTCGCGCTGGCGGGCCGTCCGCTTCATCGCCGGCGTCTACACCACGGTGGTGCGGGCGCTGCCGGAGCTGCTGGTCATCCTGCTGCTCTACTTCTCGATCGCCTCGGGCATCGAGCGGCTGGTGAAGGGCCTCGGCCTCGCCGGCGACACCTTCCAGGTCAGCCCGTTCTGGGCGGCGGTGGTGGCGCTGGCCTTCGTCTCCGGCGCCTTCATGGCCGAGGTGATGCGCGCCGCCTATCTCGCCGTGCCGCTCGGCCAGATCGAGGCCGGCCTCGCCTTGGGCATGCACAGGGGCCAGATCCTGCTGCGCATCGTGGCGCCGCAGATGATCCGCCACGCCATTCCCGGCATGGGCAACCTCTGGCTGGAGATGACCAAGGAGAGCGCCATCATCTCGGTGCTCGGCGCCTTCAACGACCTGCTCTACGTCGGCTACCGGGCGGCGGCCGGCACGCGGCAGTATATCTTCTTCTACGGTATCACCGCCGTCCTGTTCCTGCTGATCACGCTGGTGTCGGTCTACATCATCGCCCGGCTGGAACGGCGCTTCTCGCGGGGCTTCCGCTGATGGAGTCGCTCGTTCACGTCGTCACGTTCCTGCCGCCGCTGATCGCCGCCATGCCGCTGACGCTGTTCCTGACGGTGACCGGCGTCGTCTTCGGCCTGCTGATGGGGACAGCCACGGCCGTCGCCATGGTCTACGGCCGGCGGCTGGTGGCCTGGCCGGCCAAGGCGTTCACCTTCGCCTTCCGCGGCACGCCGCTGCTCGTTCAGCTCTACCTGATCTATTACGGTCTCGGGCAGGTGCTGCCGGGCACCTTCATCCGCCATTCCTTCCTGTGGCCCTATCTCCGCGACGGCCTCTGGTACGCGGTGTTCGCGCTGTCGCTCAACCAGGCCGCCTACAACGCCGAGGTGATCCGCGGCGCCATCCTCGCCGTGCCCAAGGGGCAGATCGAGGCGGCAATCTCGGTGGGCATGCGGCCGTTCACCATCCTCCGCCGCATCACGCTGCCGCAGGCGCTGCGGCTCTGCCTGCCGGTGCTGACCTCGGACGTCATCATCCTGCTGAAATCGACCTCGCTCGCCTCGACCATCACCATCATGGAGATGATGGGCACGGCGCGCATGCTGCAACGGCAGTCGCTGTTGATCTTCGAGCCGCTGATCGCCGCCGGCCTCCTCTATTTCGCCGTCGTCGTGGTGCTGACCCGCGTCATGGCCGAGGTGGAGCGGCGCCTGACGCTCTACCGCCAGCCGGCGCGGCCGCAACAGGGATAGCCGATCATGACCGAGGCCGCCTTCCGCGCCTTCCTGCCGGACCTTGTCGACATCCGCCACCGCCTGCACCAGATGCCGGAATCGGGCTTCGAGGAGCGGCAGACGTCGGACTTCGTCGCGGGTATCCTTGAGGACTGGGGCCTTCAGGTGACGCGCGGCTTCGCCGTCACCGGCTTCGTGGCGACGCTGGATCGCGGCGGTGACCGGGCAATCGGCCTCCGCGCCGACATGGACGCTCTCCCCATCCTTGAGGAGACCGGCGCGCCGCACGCCAGCCGCACGCCCGGCATGATGCACGCCTGCGGTCACGACGGCCACACGGCGATGCTGGTCGGCGCCGCTTGGCGGCTGCTGCACGACGCGGATTTTCGCGGCAAGGCGCACTTCATCTTCCAGCCGGCCGAGGAGACGGCCGGCGGCGCGGCGCGGATGATCGCCGACGGCCTGTTCGAGCGCTTCCCTTGCGACGCCGTGTTCGCTCTGCACAACTATCCCGGCCTCGCCACCGGCCGCTTCTCGGCCCGGCCCGGCGCCATGATGGCGGCGATCGACGCGGCGACGCTGACGGTGCGCGGCGCCGGCGGCCACGGTGCCCGGCCCGAGGACACCATCGACCCGGTGGTGGCGGCGGCGAGCATCGTCATGGCGTTGCAGACGATGATCTCGCGCAACGTGCCGCCGCAGGAGGCGGGCGTCGTCACCGTCGGCGCCTTCCATGCCGGTTCGGCCTGCAACATCATCCCCGATGAGGCGGTGCTGGAAATCAGCCTGCGCGCCACCGATCCGGCGGTGCGGGAGATGCTCTGCCGGCGGTTGGAAACGATCGCCCATGCGCAGGCGGCGAGCTACGGCGCCGAGGCGCGTGTCGACTGGCAGGTCGGCTATCCCGTCACCATGAACGATCCGGCGGCAACGGAGCTGGCGGCGTCGGTGGTGCGCGACACCTTCGGCTCCGACGCCTTCGCGCCGCTCGACAAGCCGATGATGGGCAGCGAGGACTTCGCCTTCATGCTGGAGAAGGTACCCGGCGCCTATCTCTTCCTCGGCAACGGCGACAGCGCCGGACTGCACACCAGCCGCTACGATTTCAACGACGGCCTGCTGGAGCGCGGCCCGGCCTTCCTGCACGCGCTGGTCCGGCGCTTCTTCGCCTGACCCTACTTGATGAGGGCGATCAGTTCGTCGGTGGTGCCGGTCTCGGCGATCCAGGGGAACACCAGCCCGACGCTGCGCTGGTGCGCTTCCGGGTCGCCGTCGGTCATGGCGTCGACCGGCAGCGACACGTTGTAGCCGAGTTCGTGGGCGAAGCGGGCCGTCGACTCGACGCCCATGCTGGTGGCGATGCCACAGACCACCACCTGCGTAACGCCGAGATCGCGCAGGCGGGCGTCGAGGCCGGTGCCGGTGAAGGCGCCCCAGGTCTTCTTGCTGAGGCGGATGTCGTCCGGCGCGTAGCCGAGATCGGGCAGCAGCTCGGCCCAGTCGGCCGGCCGGTCGCCGCTGCGCTTGCGCTCGGCGCGGCCCGGCGCGGCGCCGACCACGTTGATCAGCACCACCGGCCGCCGCTTCTCCCGGAACAGCCCGATGAGTCTTGCGGCATTGGCGATCGCCGACCGCGCCGCCTCGGGCGGCGGCAGCGCGGCGATGCCTTTCTGAAGGTCGATGACGATGAGGGCGGTGCGGGGATCGACGGTGGTGAACGGCATGGCCGGAGTTTCCTCCTCGGTTGCGAGGGGAAGGCACTGGCGGCCCGCCCCCCGTAAACATGCATCCAGGCAAGGGGTTGCCGGAGTGATTTCAAGACCCAGAAGACCCGCTGATGGCGGATTGTTCCCGATAAAGCCGAGAACGTGCCGATTTGATGGCATGTCCGGCGCCGGATGTCGAATTGCCGCCTCGAAGTTTGACATCGATCGAGAAAGCAGGAACATTTTCGTGATATGTCGGCTGTATAAGGTTGAATCGGGTCAGCCGGCTTAGCAAAGGGAACGACTGGGTTGCCGATGGTCAAGGGAACCGCCAGCGGGAAAGTGCAGCATCAGGTCGCCGCCCTGCCGTTCCGGCGGACGGCGGATGGCGACGTGTCGGTGCTGCTGGTCTCCTCGCGCGATACCCACCGGCCGCTGATCCCCAAGGGCTGGCGCATGAAGGGCAAGAGCGACCGCAAGGCAGCGGCCATCGAGGCGATGGAGGAGGCCGGTGTCCTCGGCACCACCTCCAAGGCGCCGATCGGCCGCTACCGCTACTGGAAGCGCCTCGACGACTGCTTCACGCTTGTCGATGTCGACGTCTACAGCCTCGAGGTGACCGAGAAGCTCGACGACTGGCCCGAGCGCGACGAGCGGCAGCGCATCTGGCTGAGCCGCGAGGACGCCGCCATTCTGGTGGACGAGCCGGGCCTCGCCTCCATCCTGCAATCCTTCCGCGCCCGATAGCGCTTTTTGCCGCCCGACCGGCAAAACCGTCGCAGTCGCGCTTTGGCGTGCGCCACCCCTTTGTCGCTCCGGCGCGGTGACGTGCCGGGCCGTTACGGCCGCCGGCAGGGCAGGCAGAATCTGCCTGTCGTCGCTGCTGATCGCAACGCTCTGTAACTCATTGCAAGATATAGCAAAATTCAGACACGTAGCATGGCGCTTGCACCGTTCCGCCATGACTTCGGTGCGCGCACCAGCCACGATTGCATTTTGGGAGTGACTTTGGTGGGAAAGGGCGGAAATCCGGACTTCGATGGTCTTCGGCCCCGGCAAGGGTTGCCCGGCAGAACTTTCCGCAAGGCAAAACCTGCCGAATGTGCCGTGAATTATTTGCCTATACTTCAGATCGGCTATGATTTCTTGCTTTTTGTGCGCCTGGATTTGCCGGTTGCTTCGTTCAAAGGTCATCAGGGGTGTTTCGGCGTGATGCCGTGTTTGTGTAGGGGGGTGCGATGATGGCTGCTGCTGCAAGTTCCCTAGGCGTCGTGGCTCCGCTGCCGTTCGTGTCGCGGGGCGACGCGGGAAGCGAACCGGCGCGGGCGCCGAGCGAGGACGATCTCTTGCTGATGCGCATCGCCGCCGACGATCGCGACGCCTTCGCCCGGCTGGTCGAGCGGCACGCCGATCGCGGCTTCGCGCTGGCCCTGCGCATCCTCAAGAACTCCGACGACGCCGAGGACGTGGTGCAGGACAGCTTCCTGAAGCTGTGGACGCACCGGAAGCGCATGGAGATCGGCCGGGCCAAGTTCTCGACCTGGCTCTACCGGGTGATCACCAACCGCTGCATCGACCTGCGCCGCAAGCCGGCCATGGACGACATCGAGACGGCGCCGGAAGTGGCCGACGAGGCCGAGGACGCGCTGTCGCGCCTGCACCGCGCCTCGATGACCAGCCTTCTGGAAGCGGCACTGTCGCGCCTGCCCGACCAGCAGCGGATCGCCGTCATCCTCAGCTATCACGAGGCGATGTCGAACGCCGAGATCGCCGAGGTGATGGAGACGACGGTGATGGCCGTGGAATCGCTGCTGAAGCGCGGCCGGCAGCAGTTGCGCAAGCATCTCGTGCGGTCCGAAGACGATATCCGTCAGTCGTTTACCCGGAATTAACCATAAAAGCAGCCTCCGGCGCGCGGCAAGCGCCGGGTTCGCTCCCGCTCGTCCGTTGAAGACACGAAGCGAGGGGCGACGACGCCTCGCGCCGGCGTCTTCCCCGAAAAGGGGCGACGCCCTCCATCGATGAGGACCAGAGCGCCATGCCCGTCATTTCCACCAACACCGCCGCCAACTCCGCCGTCCGCTACCTGAACATCAACGCCTCCGAGCAGTCGTCCTCGCTGTCCAAGCTGGCGTCCGGCTCGCGCATCACCCAGGCGTCCGACGATGCGGCGGGCCTTGCCATCTCGACGCGCATCTCCTCCGACGTCGCCACGCTGAACCAGGCGGCCACCAACTCCTCGCACGCCGTCTCGGTGCTGCAGACCGCCGACGGCGGCGCCTCCAATATCTCCGACATCCTGGAGCGCATGAAGACGCTGGCCACCGAGTCGGCCTCCGGCACGGTCACCGACGATGAGCGCACCTATATCGACGCCGAATTCCAGGAGTTGACCGAGCAGATCGACACCATCGCCACCGGCACCCGCTTCAACGGCGCCAGCCTGCTCGACGGCACCTCGGCCTTCGCCGCCTCGACCGGCGGCACCGCCATTGTCGTCGGCTCGTCCTCCGATGACACCATCAACGTGTCGATCGCCTCGCTGACCTCCGCCGACCTCGGTCTGGTGGCGTCCAGCGACACGGCCGCCGGGATGACCCTCGACGCCGACAGCATCGACCAGTTTTCCGTGGATGAGGGCGAGACGGTGGTCTTCAACCTGAAGACCGAGACGGGCACCGCCACGCTGACGCTGACCGGCGGCACCGGCGGCACCACCTTTACCGGAGCCGACCTGATCGCCGGCCTGCAAGGCACGACGGCGTCCGAGGACGGCGGCACCATGGCGTTCGACGCCGGCACCTCCGGCCTGACCGTCGATGGCGACGACGACTCGGTCACGCTGAAGAGCAGCGTCGAGGGATCGTCGAGTTCCATCTCGCTGTCGGTCGACGGCACCAGCACCAGCGACGCGGTGAGCAACGTCTCCGACATCGGCATCGACGTGTCGACCGCCAAGGGCATGGATGCCGGCGAGTCGCTGAACGTCAAGACGCAGGATGCGGCCAACGCCGTGCTCGACAAGCTCGACAAGGCGATCGACACCGTGTCGGCGGCGCGCGCCAGCATCGGCGCCCAGGAAAGCCGGTTCGAGTTCAGCTCGGAGTCGATCGCCACGCAGGTCGAGAACCTCGAGTCCGCCAATTCGGCAATCACCGACGTCGACGTCGCCTCCGAAGAGGCCAAGCTCGCCTCGGCCGAGGTCAAGGTGCAGGCCGCCGTCGCCGCCGCCTCCTCGGCCAACGACATGACGCAGAACCTCCTGAAGCTGCTCCAGTAAGGCAGTGGGACGGACACGGGCGGCGCGGCTGACGCGCCGTCCGCATCGACAACGCCGCCCGGCTGCGGGATGGCGAAGGAGCCCCCATGTCCTCGGTCACCAGCGCGACCAGCAGTTCGACCGCGTCGACGACGGCGACCAGCACCTCCACGTCGAGCAGCGGCACGACCTCGACCAACTATGCCTCGACCGACGTCTCGTCGATCGACTGGGACGGCCTGATCGAGGAGCTTTACCAGGCCAAGCTCGCCAAGACCGACACCTACGAAACCAAGATCACCAAGAACCAGAACAAGATCACCGCCTATCAGGATGCCGCCGATCTTCTCTCGACCCTGAAGGATGCAGCGACGGCGCTGCGCGTGGCCACCGATTCCTCGGGCAAGGACGACGACGTCTTCGACGAGCGCACCGCCTATCTCACCGCCGTCGGCGGCGTCGACACGGCTTCGACGCTGTCGGTGTCGGCCGAAGCGGGAGCCGATACCGGCAGCTATTCGATCACCGTCCAGCAGCTCGCCACCGCCCACAAGGTGGCGGGCAGCCGCTATTCGTCATCGAGCACCGATCTGTCGCTGTCCGGCAGCTTCACTCTGGGCATCGAGGGCGGCACCAGCGTCAGCATCTCCCTCACCGAGGACATGTCGCTCGCCGAGATCGCCTCGGCCATCAACAAGCAGAGCGGCACCAGCGGCGTCAAAGCCACCGTGCTGAAGGTATCCGGCACCTCCTACGAACTGGTGCTGTCCAGCGCCGAGACCGGCGAGACCATCAGCGTCGGCGACGACGATGGCGTGCTCAAAAGCCTTGGCATCGTCGACGAGGACGGCGCCTTCGCCGACGAACTCCAGACGGCGCAAAACGCCATCTTCACCGTCGACGGCGTGTCGATCACCCGTTCCACCAACGACATCGACGACGTCATCGACGGCGTCAGCTTCTACCTCTACTCGACCACGACGGACGGGCAGTCGATCACCGTCGAGATCGGCCAGAACCTCTCCGACATCAAGACGGCGGTGACCACCTTCGTCGATGCCTACAACGCCTATCGCGAATGGGCGCTGTCGCAGCAGCAGCTGTCGTCGAGCGGTGGCGCCTCGTCGGATTCCGTGCTGTTTGGCGACGCCACCATCCGAAGCATCAACCAGCAGATCGCCTCGGCGCTGACCTTCTCGCTCGACGAGGCGTCACTGTCGGCGATCGGCCTCAGCTTCGACGAGAACAACGACCTCGAACTGGACGAGGACACGCTCGACGACGTGCTGCTCGACGATCCGGATCTCGTGCAGCGGCTGTTCGCCTACACCTTCGAGAGTTCGTCGAGCGACGTCGGCGTGCTCTATCGCGGCACCGGCGCGCCGTCGACCTTCCAGCTCGAAATCAGCGTCGACGGCAGCGGCGCGCTGTCCTCGGTGACGGTGAACGGCCAGTCGGGCCTGTTCACCGTGGCCGGCAACCGCATCAAGGGCGTCGCCGGCACCGCCTACGAGGGCTACACGCTGGTGTTCACCGGCAGCACCTCGCAGTCCGTCACCATCAAGCAGGCATCCGGCATCGCCGAGCAGATCTACAACCTGACGAAGAGTGCCATCAACTCCGATGACGGCAAGCTGACGGCCCTCGTCACCAGCCTCACCGAGAAGAACGACGACTATCAGACCCAGATCGACGACATCACCTCGCGCGCCGACACCTACAAGACCAACCTGACCACCCGCTACGCCCGCCTTCAGGCCTCGATCAGCACGGCGCAGTCGACGCTCGCCTATCTCGAAGCCCTGCTTGCCGCCAAGAACAGCGATTGACCATCGACACGAGGAGCCCCGACAGATGAATTCCCGCATGGGCCAGGCCACGGCCGCCTACCGGCAGGCGGCCGCCTCCGTTCATCCCACCGTCGCCGTCGTCAAGCTCTACGACGCGACGCTGCTCGCCATCTCCCAGGCCATCCGGGCGCGCGAGGCGTCAGAGTTCGAGGAGTGCTTCGTCAAGGTGATGCGGGCGGCGACCATCCTGCGCGGCCTCGACCACGCGCTCGACGACAAGCGCGGCGGCGCGGTGGCCGAGCGGCTGCACCGCGTCTACAAGGGCTATATCCTGGCGCTGCATCTATCCTACGGCAAGCCGGACGTGGTGCGGCGCTATCGCAAGCTGCACGACAGTCTGGTGGAACTGCGCGACGCCTGGGCCGGCATCGCCGGCATGGCGACCTTCGTGCCGTCGGACGGCGAGGGGACGTAACGGCGCGTCACAAACGTTTCTCTATTGATCCCTTTCCGGCGCCGGTAGATACTCCGAGGCATTCTGTTACGAATGAACGGGTTGCACCGATGGACGAAGCGCAGTTTCAGGACCTCGTCGATCGTCACGGCGAGGACTTGAGGCTTTGGCCGGCGGCCGTTCGCGCGGACGCCGAGGCGCTGCTGCGGCAATCCGACAGCGCGCGCGCCATCCTGGAAACCGCCGCGGCGCTGCGTACCGCTTTTTCGGCCGCGCCGGCGGCGCGCGCGCCGGCCGGCCTCAAGGCGCGCATCATCGCGCTCGCCGAGGACGACGAGGCGGACGACAAGCCCGCGCCGTCGCCGCGCCTCGGCGCCGGCTCCTGACCCTCACCGACGTGTTCTTTGGCGGGCCGCCTCCAGCCGAGGCGGCCCGCCGCTTTTTTGCAGAACGCGTCGCCCGCGCCGGCCGGGGAGGGGAACGACGCCCATTTTCGCAGATGACCGATGCCGGCGGACGGCGGTTTTCCACCGTGCCGGCCGTGCGGCGGGCTGCCGGGCCTTCCGGCAAGGCGCCGAAGTATTAATGCACATTAATAAATTCGATCTCTAATTTCCTTTAAGGTTTCGCGCCTGATTTATCCGGCTGGCCCGTTCAAAGACTGAAGCCAATCAACAACGGCACCGATCAGTCTCTTGGTCCGGTCTTCCTCAGTGAAGACCGGGAGCGGGTGAGGTTTATCATGTCCTCCATTTCTTCGGCGACGGCATCGACGACATCCACGACATCCGCGACGACTTCTTCTTCGTCCTCGTCGACCGTCGATACGTCGCAGTTCCTCCAGCTTCTGGTCCAGGAAGTCCAGAACCAGAACCCGCTGAACCCGACCGACACCTCGGACTTCCTCAACCAGATGATGTCCTACGCGAGCTATTCGCAGCTCAGCGAGATGAACACGACGCTGCTGTCCTTGCAGGAGGCGGTCGACACGATCTCCTCCGGCCTCAGCACCGCTTCGGCCTGAGGAGCACCGTCATGTCCCTCACCGGTGCGATGAACTCCGCCGTCTCGGCGATGAAGGCCCAGTCGACCGCGCTGTCGATCATCTCCAACAACCTCGCCAACGTCTCGACCACCGGCTACAAGGCCAGCTCGGCGAGCTTCTCGTCGCTGCTTACCTCCGGCTCGACCAGCAGCGCCAGCGGCGGCGTGACGGTGGCGAAGTCGCAGAACATCCTGGCCAGCGGCACGCTGGTCTCGTCGTCGATCAGCACCAATATCGCCATCGACGGCGACGGCTTCTTCGCCGTCACCACCGGCGACGGCAGCGAGATCTACTACACCCGCAACGGCAGCTTCACGGTCGACGACGACACCGGCTACCTGACCAGCAACGGCTACACGCTGCTCGGCTGGCCGACCGACGCCGACGGCAACGTGGTCGGCGGCACCACCGCGACCAACCTCGAGCAGATCGACACCGACAAGCTGACCGGCTACGCCGCCGCGACCACCAGCGTCGAGCTGAAGGGCTCCCTGCCGGCCAACGCCACCAGCAGCTACACCAGCGAACTCGAACTCTACGACAGCCTGGGCACCGCCTACACGCTGGAAGTGACGTGGACCAAGAGCACCACCGACGACAACAGCTGGACGATGTCCTTCGGCGACCTGACGACCGGCGACGGCACGGCGGTGACCGGAGCGACGATCTCCGGCGAGACGACCATCACCTTCAACTCGGACGGCACGCTCAAAAGCCCCGAGACGGCGGTGCTGTCGATCTCCGGCCTGACCAGCGGCGCCAGCGACCTGTCGGTCACGCTCGATCTCGGCACGGCCGGCGCCACCGACGGTCTGTCGCAGTATTCGCCCGACGACAGCAGCAGCACGACGGTCGACATCTCCTGCACCGGCAACGGCTGCGCCTACGGCACGCTGTCCGGCGTCACCATCGACGAGGACGGCACCGTCTACGGCAACTACAGCAACGGCGAGTCGATCCCGATCTACAAGATCCCGCTCGCCACCTTCTCCAATGCCAATGGCCTCATCGAAATGAGCAATTCGGTCTACTCGGCCTCCAGCACCTCATCCGGAGCCACCTACCATTTCGCCGGTTCCGACGGCGTCGGCTCGATCCAGGATTACGAACTGGAGGAGTCGACCACCGACACCAACACCGAGTTCTCGTCGATGATCGCCGCGCAGCAGGCCTATTCGGCCGCCTCGCAGGTCATCTCCACGGCCAAGGACATGTTCGAGTCCCTCCTGTCGGCGGTGCGTTGAAATGACGGTTCAATCGGAAAAAGACGAAACGCAGGCGGCCATCGACCTGCTGGTCGGGCGCCTGGAGCGCATCCGGCGCGACATCCGCCGGGAAGGCGAGGGCGCCGATGCCCGCAGCCTTGGCCTCTACAAGGGCGATGTCGCCGAGGTGCTCGGCGAGCTGGAGCGCCATCTCGACGAGACGGCAGCGGCGCTCGCCAACGCCAGCACCGGCTATGCCGTCAGCCGCGCCTATCTCGCGGTCGGCAAGCTGATCACCGGGCCGGCGGAAACCGCCACGGTCATCCCCCTCGATCAGGTCAGGAGAACGAGCCATGCCAAGCGCCAGGCAAACCGCTGACCGGAAGCCGGCGGGCTTTCCGCGCTTCGCCGGGCTGGATGCGCTGATCGACCGGCTGGTCGCGGTGATCGACGAGGAGAACGCGCTGCTCGCCGGCGGCATGCCGGCCTCGCTCGCCGCCACCACCGGCGTCAAGAGCAACCTTGCCGGCAGCATCGAGGACCACCTCAAGGCGCTCGGCGCCGCCGGCCCGGTGACGGACGCCGAGCGCGCCTATCTCGATGAGCGGATCGGTCTGGTCCAGTCGAAGGCCCGGGACAATCTCTCCCGCCTCGCCGGGGCGATCGGCGCTTCCCGCCGGCGGATCGCCGCCGTGGTCGCCGCCGTCCGCGAGACGAGTGCCGTTGCTCCCGTCTACGGGCGCACCGGCTGCGCCCCGGACACGTCGGCCGGCCGGCCGTCGCTGTTGCCCGACCGCCTGGCCTGAGCGGGCCGAGGGAGGAGACGCCATGTCGCTGTCGATCGCCAGCACCATCGCCCTGTCGGCGCTCCGGGCGGCGCAGGTGGGCATCGGCGTCACCTCCTCGAACATCGCCAACGCCGACGTCGACGGATACACCGTCAAGACCGCCAACCAGGCATCGACGGTGGCCGCCTCGACCGGCTCGGGCACCGCCGTCGTCTCGATCACCGGCGGCGTCGACAAATACGTCTTCGCCTCGCTGGTTTCGGCCAACGCCGACCTCGGCGCCGCCTCGGTGACGGCGAGCTACACCGACCGCCTGCAGGCGCTGATGGGCTCGACCACCGGCAGCGACGACGGCGGCACTTCGGTGGCGACGCTGGTGACCAACCTCCAGACCGCCGTCGCCTCGCTCGCCTCCTCGCCGGAGGACGACACCGTGCAGAGCGAGGTGATCGCCGCCGCCGACAGCCTCGCCAGCTCGCTGCGCGAGACCTCCGCCTCGATCCAGAGCCTCAGATCGGACGCCGACCAGCAGATCGCCGACGACGTCGGCACCATCAACGAGGCGCTCCAGACCATCGACGGCCTCAACGAGGCGATCGTCGCGGCCAAGGCCAAGGGCCTCACCACCGCCGACCTCGAGGACCAGCGCACCAGCGCCATCAAGACCATTTCCAGCCTGATCGGCATCAGGACGACGACTGCTTCGAGCGGTGCGATCTACATTTCCACCAGCGGCGGCACGGCGCTGCTCACCAGCTCCGTGCATGCGCTGAGCTTCACCGCCTCGGCGGCGATGAGCGCCGACACCGTGCTGAGCGGCATCTCGGTCGACGGCAAGGACATCACCGGCGAACTCACCGGCGGCGAGGTCGGCGGCCTGTTGACGCTGCGCGACACGACGCTCGTCGAGGCGCAGGACGAGCTTGACACGCTGGCCTCGGCGCTGATCGCCTCGCTCAACGCCGTTACCGCCGACGGCTCGGCCGTGCCGGCGCCGGACAGCCTCGCCGGCACCGCCAAGGTTGCGTCGACCGATGCGCTCGCGGCGACGGGCAGCGTCCGCATAGCCCAGGTCGACGGGGACGGCGCGCTGGTCTCCTACAGCGATCTCGACCTATCGAGCTACGCCACGGTCGGCGATCTCGTCTCGGCGCTCGATGCCATCGACGGCATCGACGCTTCGCTCGACAGCAGCGGCAAGCTGACCATCACCTCGACGACCTCGGGCGCCGGCGTCGCCATCGGCGCGCTCGACGGCGACATGGACGGCGGCGGCACCAGCTTTTCGAGCTATTTTGGCTTCAACGCGCTGTTCACCGGCAGCGGCGCCGCCAGCATCTCGCTGTCGTCGGCGCTGTCGTCCGATGCCGGCGCGCTGGCCGTCGGCACGCTGTCATCGTCGACGACCATCGGTGCGACGGTGCTGACATCAGGCTCGACGACGGTGGCCGACGGCCTGCTCTCGGCCATGACCGGCAAGCAGTCCTTCGCGGCGACCGGCGGTATCGGCTCGACGACGGTGACGCTCGGCGACTACGCGGCGCGCGTCGTCTCCGACTATGCCAGCCGCGCCGCCAAGGCCGAGGCGGCCGAGACGAGCGCCGAGACGCTGGCCGGCTCGCTGTCCGACACCATCGCCTCGCAGTCGGGCGTCAACATCGACGAGGAGACCGCCAAGCTGTCCGATTATCAGGCGCTCTATTCGGCGGCCGCCCAGATCATCCAGGCGGCCAACGAGATGTTCGAGGCGCTGCTGGCCGCCGCCAAGTCGGCCTGAACCGGAGGACGAGAAGCCGATGAGCATGCGCGTTGCCACCTTCGCCTCGTCCGACCGTCTGTTGCAGGCGGCGCTGAAGGTGCAGGCCAAACAGGCCGAGGCGACGCTGCAGCAGGCGTCCGGACAAATCTCCGGGGATTACGGCGGCCTCGGCGGCAAGGCCGGCTCGGTGGTGTCGTTGCAATCGTCGATCTCGATGTCCAAGGCCTATGCCAGCGCGGCAAGCACGGCCGGCGACCGCGTCGAGGCGATGTACGACGCCGTCGGCAGCATCATCGACCAGATCACCAGCATGAAGGCGACGCTGTCGTCCTTCTCGGCCACCACCAGCGACACCGGCGAGTTGCAGGTGACGGCCGAGGAGATGCTGGAAAGCCTGGCTTCGCTGATGAACACCCAGCTCGGCGGTCGCTACCTGTTCTCGGGCAGCGCCGTCGGCACGGCGCCGGTCGATCTCGACAGCCTCGCCGCGGCGACGGCGCCATCGTCGGCCGACACCGGCTACTACAGGGGCGACGGTGCCGTCACCTCGGTCAAGGTGTCGTCGGAGCAGACGGTGACCTACGGCGTCACTGCCGACAACCCCAGCTTCGAGAAGGCGCTGAGGGCGCTGTCGCTGGTCGCTTCCGGGGCCACCGACGACGACACGCTGTCCGAGGCGCGCGACCTGCTCGACGAGGCGATCAGCGGCCTCGCCACGGTGCAGACGCGGCTGTCGCTCAACGCCTCGACGCTGAAGACGGCGATCAGCGATCAGGAGACCTATCAGGATTTCGCCAGCGACCTCGCCACCAATCTCAGCGGCGTCGACATCGCCGTGGTGGCGGCTCAGATGTCGGCCTACGAGACGCAGCTTCAGGCCGCCTATGCCGCCATCGGCAACATCGCCAAGCTGACGCTGTCGAGCTACCTGTCCTAAAGCCTGAAAGCTGCTGTTTACCGGCCATTCATGCCTTTTCGCCACGCGGCCGGTATTTTTGTCCGACTTTTCGCGGCTGCCTTGTCTTTGCCTCAAAATCGTTTCATCCAGAAGCTGGCGAACGAGCCAAACGGAGCCGGCCTCGCCGATCAACCAGCTCCCTTCGGACGGTTTCAGGTGACTTCCCAGAGCATGACCCCGGCGGTCGACGCCGGGTTGCCGCGCGTCAACGAGACGGTGCTGCTGGCCATCGCCCTGGTGGCGGCCTCGACGCTGCTGTTTGCGGCCTGCGACATCGGTGCCAAGTTCATCCAGAACGAGGCGAGCGCCGAGAAGATCGCCTGGTGGCGGAATTTCGCCTATGTGCTGGTCGCCGTGCCCTTTGCGCTGAGGCGCGAGGGTCTGCGCATCCTGAAGCCGCGGCATCCCTGGTTCAACCTCATGCGCGGGTTCTCGGCGATCTGCGGCACCATCCTGTTCCTGCTCGGCCTCCACTACCAGTCGATCCCCGACGCGACGGCGATCTCCTTCGTGTCGCCGGTGTTCGTGATGGCGCTGTCGATCGTCTTTCTTGGCGAGGTGGTCGGCGTGCGGCGCTGGCTGTCGGCGCTGGTCGGCTTCATCGGCGTGCTGATCATCGTCCAGCCGGGAACCTCCAGCTTCCATCCCGCCTCCATCTTCACGCTGGTGGCCGCCTTCGTCGGCGCCTTCTCGACCATCCTGACGCGCAAGGCGGTGCGCGACAGCGCCGAGACGATGATGGCCTGGACGTCGGTGATCGGCCTCACCGTGGCGACGGCGCTGGTCTGGCGCGAACTGCCGCAGACCTCCTGGCACGAGGCGGTCTACGGCATGGCCGGCGGCCTGTTCTTCGCCTTCGGCCAGATCTGCTGCGTGTTCGCCTACCGCATGGCGCCGGCCTCGCTGCTCGCCCCCTTCAGCTACGTGCAGATGATCTCGGCCACCGCCGTCTCCTATCTCGTCTGGAGCATCGTTCCGAGCCTGACCACCACCATAGGCGCCTCGCTGATCGTGGCGAGCGGCCTCTATTCGCTGCACCGCGAGCGCTTGCGTGCCAGGGCGATTACTACGTCCTGCGTGTGATCTTCGGCTCTGGCCGGTTGCTTGCATGGCGCTCCCCGGCGATAATCGCCGTGCCGACTGCCGTCGGCCTGCCACCGGGAGACGCCAGGATGGACTTGTCGACGCCGCTTGCCGCCCGCCCGCCCGTTGCCGGCCGGCCGGCGCCGACGGACTTCGGGCCGGTCTCGCGCGACGGGCGACTCACCTTCCGCCTGTGGGCGCCGAAGCAGGATGCCGTCTCCCTCCTTCTTGACGGCCGCGAGCCGCTGCCGATGGCGCGCGACGCCGGCGGCTGGTTCGAGGCGACGGTCGTCGCCCCGGCCGGCACCCGCTATCGCTTTCTGCTGCCGGACGGCAGCACCGTGCCCGATCCGGCCAGCCGCTTCCAGCCCGACGACGTGCATGGGCCGAGCGAGGTGGTGGCGCCCGATGCCTTCCACTGGACCGATGCCGGCTGGCGCGGCCTCAAGTGGCACCAGGCGGTGATCTACGAGTTGCACGTCGGCACCTTCACGCCGGCCGGCACCTTCCGCGCCGCCATCGACCGGCTGTCCCACCTGAAATCGCTGGGCGTCACGGTGATCGAGCTGATGCCGGTCAGCGATTTTCCCGGCCGCTGGAGCTGGGGCTACGACGGCGTGCTGCCGTTCGCCCCCGACAGCCGCTACGGCCGGCCCGACGATCTCAAGGCGCTGGTCGACCGGGCGCATGGCCTCGGCATGGCCGTGCTGCTCGACGTCGTCTACAACCACTTCGGTCCGGAGGGGAACTATCTGCCGCTGCTGGCGCCGGCCGTTACCGACCGCCACGTGACGCCCTGGGGCGATGCCGTCGACTTCCGGCGCCGCGATGGCACGTCGATGCGCGACATGGTGCTCGCCAACGTCCGCATGTGGATCGGTGAGTTCCACTTCGACGGCCTCCGGATCGACGCCGCCCATGAAATCCGCGACGAGGGGTCGGAGGACCACATCCTCACCGACCTCGCCGAGGCGGCGCGGACCGCCGCCGGCGGACGAAAGGTGCATCTCGTCCTCGAAAGCGCGCGGCTGGAGGCCGACCGGGTGCTGGCGTCGGGTGGCTTCGACGGCCAGTGGAACGACGATCTCCACCATGCCCTGCACGCGGCGATCACCGGCGAGTGCGACCGGGACTATGCCAAATGCGCCGGCCGGCCGGACGTGCTGGCCCGGGCGCTGGCCGAGGGCTTCCGGCCCGGCGACGGCGAGGGCAGCGCGGCGCCCCTGCCGCCCTCGGCGTTCATCGCCTTCCTCCAGAACCACGACCAGATCGGCAACCGGGCGCGCGGCGAGCGCATCGGCGCGCTGGCGCCGGCCGCCGCCTGCCGGGCCGCGGCGGCGACCTGTCTGCTGGCGCCGCAGATCCCCATGCTGTTCCAGGGCGAGGAATGGGCGGCCGGCACGCCCTTTCCCTTCTTCTCGGACCTGTCGCCGGCCTTTGTCGCGGCGGTGCGGGACGGGCGGATCGCCGCCTTCGACGTCGATCCCGCCATCCTGCTCGATCCCTTCGATCCCGCGACCTTTGCCGCCGCCCGGCTGGACTGGCGGGAGCCGCGACAGTCGCGCCACGCCCGCGTGCTCGACTGGCATCGCGCCATCCTGCGGGTCCGCCGACGCGAGGTGGTGCCGCTCTTGCCCGGCATCCGCGAGGCCGGCGCGTGGCGCGTCGATGACGGCGTCGTCCGCGTCGTCTGGCAGGGCGCGGACAAGGACCTGATGCTGACGCTCAACCTTTCCTGTCAGCCGGCACCGCTGCCGGCGCCGCTGCCTGGCAAGGCGATCTGGCAACAGGGCCGGATCAGCGATGGCCGCTGCCCGCCGTGGTTCGTCGCCTGGTCGGTGCGGCGGAGAAAGTGATCCTCCGCCGCAGTCTGGCTCACCGGGCGAGGCGCAGGATGTCGGCGACGGCCCGGCTGTCGAGCTTGACGAACTGGCCGAGCGTGCGGCTGTCGTCGTTGGTGCCCTTCTTCGCCATCTCGTCGATGCGGTCGTCGTGGATGCCGAGCGAGGCGAGCGTCGTGCCGAGACCGATCCGGTGGAAGAAGGCTTCCAGCCGGGCGATGCCCTCGCGCGCCGTCGCCTCCTTGTCGAACACGTCCAGCTCGACGTTCCAGACGCGCACCGCCCATTGCACGAAGCGGTCGACGTCGTGGTGCAGGACGTATTTCATCCAGGCCGGGAAAACCACGGCGAGGCCGGCGCCGTGGGCGACGTCGTAGATGCCGGACACCTCGTGCTCGATGTCGTGCGAGGCCCAGTCGCCGATGCGGCCGGTGTTGAGCAGATTGTTGTGGGCGATGGTGCCGGCCCACATCAGCTCCGACCAGGCGTCGTAGTCGTCGGGATCGGCCAGCACCTTGGGCGCCTGCGCCGCGACGGTCTTCATGGTCGCCTCGATCAGTCGGTCGGTGAAGGCGACGTGGCGGATGTTGGTGAAATAGCGCTCCATCAGGTGCGCCATGATGTCGGCGGCGCCGCAGGCCACCTGGAAGGGCGGCAGCGTGTTGCAGAGCGCCGGGTTGAGGATCGAGAACCTCGGATAGAGGAAGGCGCCGCCGACGGCGCGCTTCAGCCAGCCTTCCTCGTTGGTGATCACCGTGCCGTCGCTCGATTCCGAGCCGGCGGCCGGAATGGTCAGCACCGTGCCGATCGGCAGCGCGTCGGACGGCTGCGCCCGGCCGACGTAGAAGTCCCAGACGTTGCCGTCGATGACGGCGCCCATGGCGATCGCCTTGGCCGAATCGATGGCGCTGCCGCCGCCGACCGCCAGGATGAAGCCGAGGCCGTGCTGCTTGCAGAGCCGGACGCCCTCCTGGACCAGCGACAGGCGCGGGTTGGGCTTGACGCCGCCAAGCTCCACCCACTCGACGCCGGCCGCCTTCAGCGAGGCGCAGACGCGGTCGTAGAGGCCGGACGCCTTGATCGAGCCGCCGCCGTAGTGGAGCAGGATCTTGCTGGCGTAGCGCGCCGTCTCCATGCCGACCGACGCCTCGGTGCCGCGACCGAAGATGATCTTGGTCGGGTTGAGGAAGGTGAAATTCTCCATGGCGTTTCTCCCTGATGCCGGCGGTCCTTGTCGGCGGACGGCGCGGCGTTGGGCGCAAGGTTAGGCGTCCGGGGTGCGCGACACAACCGGGTCGAAACGTTTCATGTGGATGACGGGCCATCGGCCTCAGGCGAGGTCGACGACGATCTTGCCGAATGGGCCGGCGTCGAGCCGGTCGAGGGCGGCGGGGAGGTCGGTTAGCGGGAAGCGGCTGTCGATCACCGGCTTCAGCCGGGCGGCATCGACGGCGCGCAGCATCTCGTCGTAGGCACGCTGGTGGCCGACGGCGATGCCCTCGACGATCAGCCGCTTGCGGGCAAGGTGCAGGCTGTTGCCGGCGAGGTCGGTGCCGTCGATCTGGCCGATCAGCGACACGCGGCCGCCGGGCGCCGCCGCGTCGAGCGACAGGGCGAAGTTGGCGCCGCCCACCGTTTCGAGCACGTGATCGGCGCCGCGGCCGCCGGTCAGCCGCCGCACCTCGGCGGCAAGATCGGGCGTGTCGCGCTTCAGGAGATGGCCGGCGCCGAGCTGGCGGGCGGCGGCGAGCTTGTCGGCCGACGACGACACGACGAGGACGATGGCGCCGGCCAGCTTGGCGAATTGCAGGCCGAACAGCGCCACGCCGCCGGTGCCGTGGATCAGTACGCCGTCGCCGGGCTTCAGGCGGCCGCGCTCGATCAGCGCGTACCAGGCGGTCAGCGCGGCGATCGGCAGTGTTGCCGCCTCGGCGTCGTCGAGGCTGTCGGGCGACCGGGCCAGCGCATGGGCCGGTCGGACGACGTATTCGGAGAGGGCACCCGGCGGGATCGTGCCTCTTGCCGGGCTGGGGAAAGTCGGGGCGAGCGGCAGGTCGGGCGTCGGCACGGCACCGTCGAACCAGTCGGGCGCAATGACGCTCACCACGCGGTCGCCGCGCCGCAAGGTGGCGACGCCGTCGCCGACCTCCTCCACCACGCCGGCGAAGTCGGTGGCCGGGATGATCGGCTCCACGGGCGTGAGGCCGATGCCGCCCTCCAGCACCAGCTTGTCGCGATAGTTGAGGGAAACGGCCTTCACCTTCACCAGCACCTCGCCGGCATGGGGAATGGGCTTCGGCGCCGTGACGAGGCTGAGGCTACCGCGGCCGGTGCCGGACTGAAGCCAATGGCGGATGGTGGCGGTCATGAGGGCTCCTTGATGCGATGAGGGACTTGCGGGCGACGGCGGCAAGACTATCGTAGCTTTGAGAGCGCCGGTGATGACGAATCGTCGTCACTTTGGTTCCTGAAATTCTACGGAGACGGACATGCCGGAGTCCCTCGACGACATCGCGGTCTTCGTCGAAGCGGCCGAGGCCGGCGGCTTCGCGTCGGCGGCGGCGCGGCTGCACCTGACGCGCTCGGCGGTCGGCAAGGCGGTGGCGCGGCTGGAGGCGCGGCTCGGCGTGCGGCTGTTCCACCGCACCACGCGGCTGCAGAGTCTGACCGACGACGGCGCGGCGTTCTTCGACCATTGCCGGCGCGGGCTCGCCGAGATCCGGGCCGGCCGGGCGCTGCTCGACACCGGCCGGCGGGTGGCGAGCGGCCGGCTGCGCGTCTCCGTGCCGCTGTCCTTCGGCCGGCGCTGCGTGGCGCCGGTGCTGCTGGCGCTCGCCCGGCGGCATCCCGAGCTGTCGCTGGAGATCGACTTCAACGACCGGCCGGTCGACCTGGTGGAAGAGGGCTTCGACCTGGCGGTGCGCTCCGGCCCGGTCGGCGACAGCGGCAACCTGATGGCGCGCCTCCTGGTGCGGCAGGGGATGATGCTGGTGGCGGCGCCCGATTATCTGGCCCTGCGGGGCATGCCGGCTGGCCTCGACGATTTCGCCGCGCACGACTGCATCGTCTACCGGCGGCAGGGCCGCAACGAGCGCTGGCGCTTTCCCGACGGCAGCGGCGGCCTTCGGGAACTGACGATCGACAGCCGCGTCGGCTTCAACGACATCGAGACCATCGCCGAGGCGGCGCTGGCCGGCTTCGGCATCGCCTATCTGCCCTGCTGGCTGGTGCGGGCGCCGGTGCGCGACGGTCGCCTCGTCGGCTTGCTCGCCGTCGCGACCGAGGGTCGCCGCACCGACATCCACGCCATCTGGCCGAAGACGCCCTACCTGCCGACGCGCGTCCGCGCCGCCATCGACGCGCTGGCCGCCGAGCTGCCGGGCCTCGCCCTGCCGCCGTGAGCGCTCAGATCATGCGCGCCGCGTCCAGCGGGCGGACGATCTCGCTGTAGACCTGGATCGGCGCGGGCCGGCCGATGATGTAGCCCTGGATCTCCGGACAATGCTCCTGGGCGAGGAAGCCGCGCTGCTCCTCGGTCTCGACGCCCTCGGCGATCACCGGGATGCCGAGGCCGCGGCAGAGGCCGATGACGGCGCGGATGATGGTCGTCGCCTGTTCGGTGCGGCCGATCGACTGGACGAAGCTCTTGTCGATCTTGATCTTGTCGAAGGGGAAAGCCTGCAGATAGGATAGCGACGAGTAGCCGGTGCCGAAGTCGTCCATGGCGATGCGCACGCCCATCGCCTTGATCCGCCTGAGCATGCCGACGATGTGGGCGAAATCGCCCAGCAGGATGCCCTCGGTGATCTCCAGCTCCAGGCGCGACGGCTGCAGGCCGGTGTTGACCAGCGTCTGCTGGATCAGCAGCGGCAGGTCGCCGTGCTGGAACTGGATCGGCGACAGGTTGACGGCGACGGTCAGCGGATGCGCCCAGCCGGCGGCCGTGCGGCAGGCTTCGGCCAGCACCCAGGCCGACATGTCGAGGATCAGGTTGGATTCCTCGGCAAGCGGGATGAAGTCGTCCGGCGGGATGGGCCCGCGCGTCGGATGCGTCCAGCGCATCAGCGCCTCGAAGCCGAAGATGCGGCCGTCGATTTCCGCCTGCGGCTGGAAATGCAGCGACAGCTCGCGGTTGCGCAGGGCATGGCCGAGGTCGGCCTGCAAGGCCCAGCGGTCGCGGATCAGCTGGTCGGTTTTCGATTCGTAGACGCGGACGCAGCCGCGCGCCTCCGACTTGACGTGGTAGAGCGCGGCATCGGCGTTGGCGAGCAGCACCGAACCGTCGTCGCCGTCGAGCGGATAGGTGGCGATGCCGATGCTGATGCCGAGGCGGATCGCCTTGCCATCGATGACGATGTCCTCGGCGAACACCCGCTGGGCGAGGGCGGCCAGCCGGCACGAGGCATCCGGCTGGTCGGGATCGTTGGAGATGACCACGAACTCGTCGCCGCCGAGGCGGAACACCAGTCCTTCACCGGCGATCTCGACGAGGCGGCGCGCCGCTTCCTTCAGCGCCTGGTCGGCCACGGTATGGCCGTAGAGGTCGTTCAGCGTCTTGAAGCGGTCGATGTCGATGCTGAGCAGGCCGAAACGCGCCTGCGTCGCGGTGGCGGCGAAGATGCCGTCGGCGAGGCGGATCATCATCGCCTCGCGGTTGGGCAGGCCGGTCAACGTGTCGTGGTGCGACAGGTAGGCGATCTGCTCCTCGGCGCGGCGCTTCTCGGTGACATCCATGGTGACGCCGACGATGAAGCGGGGCGTGCCGTCGGCGTTGCGCACCACCATGCGGGTGACGGTCACCTGCCGGTTGCCGTTGGGCGTCGGCAGCGTTTCGGAGGCGGTGAGCTGGCGGACGCCGCTCGACAGAAGTTCGTCCTCCA
Organism: Pleomorphomonas koreensis DSM 23070; assembly: GCF_000425185.1. GTDB lineage: Bacteria > Pseudomonadota > Alphaproteobacteria > Rhizobiales > Pleomorphomonadaceae > Pleomorphomonas > Pleomorphomonas koreensis. The sequence continues at coordinate 9,070 of NZ_AULH01000008.1, read as the reverse complement.
CCGCCTCGGCGGCGGCGGCAACGCGCTCGCCGAAGATGTTGCGGGAGTTCTGGCCGATGAAGGCTTCGCGCTGGTGGCCGAACAGCAGCTCGCCGGCCTTGTTGAGCAGGATGTAGCGACGGCTGACCGGGTCTTTGGCGAACAGCGCCGCCGGTACGTTCTCCAGGATGGTGTTGAGGAACTCCTGCGTCGCCTTCAGCTCGTCGGTGGCGCGCTTGCGCTCGGTGACGTCGAGGGCGGTGACCAGCACCGCCCGCCGGCCGTTGTGCATCTGCTGGCGGATGTAGACCTCGACGTCGATCTCCGTGCCGTCGGCCTTCAGGTGCCTGAACAGCCGCTCGCCGCTTTGCGAGTCGATCGAGTGGCGGATGGCATCGAGCGCCTCCACCCGGTCGCGCTCGGGGCGAATGTCCATGATCGTCATGTTCATGAACTGGTGCAGGCTGTAGCCGTAATGGGCGACGGCGGCGCGGTTGACGGCCAGGAAGCGCAGCGTTTCGAAGTCGAACAGCCACATCGGCAGCGGGCTGTCCTCGAACAGCAGCCGCGACGACGCCTCCCGCCGCTTGAACTCGCTGATGTCGATGCGGATGCCGATGCGGCTGCCGTCGGCGAGGTGGTTCTCCTCCACCCGGATCCAGCGCCCGTCGGAGCGCTGCTGCTCCTCGGTGCTGCTCGGCCGCGCGTGCCGTTCGAGACGGGCGGCCAGCCATTCCTTCTCACGGCCGCGGGCCTCGAGGTAGGTGCCGTGCGTGAGGCTGTGCCGCAGGATCGCCTCGAAGGTGCGACCCGGCTCGATGAAGCCGTCAAGCTCGGGATAGAACGCGACGAAGCGCCGGTTCCAGAGGACGATCCTGTCGTCGGGGTCGAAGAGGGCAAAGCCCTCCGCGGCGACGTCGAGTACGGCATCCATGCGGGCGCGCAAGGCTTCGGCCGTGCGGACGGCCTGCGTCAGCGATGCGTCCAGATGCTGGTAGGTGGCGCCGACCGCTTCCAGCAGCCGGGATATGTCGACTTCGCCGCTCGGACGTGTCGCCTCGGAAAGCTGGCGGGATAACAGCTCGCTCACCGAATCGATCCTCCCGTCGGTCCTGCTCGCACAGCGCCGGCAATCCGCCGCTGCTGTCCAGCCGTTCCGACATCAGGCGAAGGGCTGCGTTCCGCACGATTCGACGTCAAACCGGAGCATTGACGAGCATTTCCGATTTCCGTTGAACAATCAACTCGCCGTCCGGCCATGGCGGTATCGGGAACGACCGATCGGGGGCGGTGGGAAGCCCTGGCGCCCAGGAGAAAAGATGCCTCGTCGGTTCGCCTTTCGGAGAAGGAAATTGCTGTTTCGGCCGGGCGAATGAAATTCCAGAACTGTCCCGGTTTTCGCGGGCATGGTGGAATGCATTTCGGCAAAGGGATGCGAGATGAGAAATCCTTCCCTGCCTGAACGGGCGCCCCTGCGAGCGCCGGATGATCGAGCTGGGAGTGTCCTTCATGAGCAAGTCGCTGCATCCCGAAACCCTCGCCCTGCATGGCGGCAGCTTCCGTGCCGACCCGACGACCGGATCGGTGGCCGTTCCCATCCACCAGACGACCTCCTATCAGTTCCAGGATGCCGGACACGCCGCCCGGCTGTTCGGGCTCGAGGAACTCGGCTTCATCTACACCCGCCTCGGCAACCCGACGCAGGACGCGCTGGAGACGCGCATCGCCGAGATCGAGGGTGGCGCTGCGGCGGTTGCCGTGTCGTCGGGGCAGACGGCCTCGACCTTCGCCATCCTCAACGTCGCCTCGGCCGGCGACAATATCGTGTCGTCCACCGACCTCTACGGCGGCACCTGGGCGCTGTTCGCCGACACGCTGAAGCAACTCGGCATCGAGGTGCGCTTCGTCGATCCGGCCGATCCGGAGAACTTCCGCAAGGCGACCGACGACCGCACCCGCGCCTACTATGCCGAACTGCTGCCCAACCCGAAGCTCAACGTCTTCCCGGTGAAGGAGGTGGCCGACATCGGCCGTCCCCTCGGCATTCCGCTGATCATCGACAACACGGCGGCGCCGCTGCTGTCCAGGCCGCTGAAGCATGGCGCGGCGGTGGTGGTCTATTCGGCCACCAAGTATATCGGCGGCCACGGCACGTCGATCGGCGGGCTGATCGTCGACGGCGGCAACTTCGACTGGGAAGCCTTCCCCGAGCGCCAGCCGCTGTTCAACACGCCCGACGCCGCCTACCACGGCGCCGTGTGGTCGCAGGCGGCAAAGCCGCTCGGCCCGATCGCCTACGCGCTGCGCGTCCGCGTCAAGCTGTTGCGCGACATCGGCGCGGCGCTGTCGCCGTTCAACGCCTTCCAGCTCATCCAGGGGCTCGAAACGCTGCCGCTCCGCATCCGCCAGCACGTGCAGAACGCCGAGAAGGTGGCCGACTATCTTGCCGGGCACAAGGAAGTGACGCGCGTCATCTATCCGAAGCTGCAGGACGGCGAGTCCAAGCGTCGCGCCGACGCCTATCTCGAAGGCGGCTACGGCGCGCTGATCGGCTTCGAGCTGAAGGGCGGCATCGAGGCGGGCCGCAAGTTCATCGACGCGCTGAAGCTGTTCTACCACGTCGCCAATATCGGCGACGCCCGGTCGCTGGCCATCCATCCGGCCTCGACCACCCACTCGCAGCTGACCGCCGAGGAACAGCTCCGCACCGGCGTGACGCCCGGCTACGTGCGCCTCTCCATCGGCATCGAGCACCCCGACGACATCATCGCCGATCTCGACCAGGCGCTTGCCGCCGCGTCGGCACCGGTGGCCGTCGCCGCCGAGTGACCGTCGATCCCTGCTGAGAACGGCCGGCGTCGCCTCGCGCGGCGCCGGCTTTTTTCGCGTCGAGCTACACGAAATCGTGGCTTTTCATTCCGGCGACTTCAATCAAGAATGCCTCCAAGGTGCGGCTCCATGCCGCCGGGAGGATCGACCGATGCCCGCCTATCGTCCACCGCCGATTGCCGCGTCCGAGATCACGCCGCGGGCCGTCTATCTCAGGCGCCGCGAATTCATGGGCCTGATGGCCGGGGCAGGGGCGGCGCTGGGCCTCGGTCCGGCCCATGCCGAGGCGCCGGCGACAGTGCCGCTGAAGACGGTGCCGAGCGCCTACAAGGTCGATGAGCCGCTGACCTCGCGCGACGACGTCACCACCTACAACAACTTCTACGAATTCGGCTCGGGCAAGGCCGATCCGTCCCGCAATTCCGGCGACTTCAAGCCGCGGCCGTGGACGATCACCGTCGACGGGCTGGTCGGCAAGCCGCAGACCCTGGATGTCGACAAGCTGATCGCCGAGATACCGGTCGAGGAGCGCGTCTACCGCATGCGTTGCGTCGAGGCGTGGTCGATGGTGATCCCCTGGGACGGCTTTCCGCTGAAGGCGCTTCTCGACAAGGTGGAGCCGCTGGGCTCGGCCAAATACGTCGCCTTCGAGACCGTGGTACGGCCCGACGAGATGCCGGGGCAGTCCGGCCTGTTCCAGCCGATGCCCTGGCCCTATGTCGAGGGCCTCCGGCTCGACGAGGCGATGCATCCCTTGACCATTCTGGCCGTCGGCCTCTACGGCGAGACGCTGCCCAACCAGAACGGCGCGCCGATCCGTCTGGTGGTGCCGTGGAAATACGGCTTCAAGGGCATCAAGTCGATCGTCCGCATCTCGCTGGTCGAGGCGCAGCCGCCCAACTCCTGGAACCTGCTGCAAGGCAGCGAATACGGCTTCTACGCCAACGTCAATCCGGAGGTCGACCATCCGCGCTGGAGTCAGGCGACCGAGCGGCGCATCGGCGAGAGCGGCTTCTTCGGCTCCGGCCGGCGGCCGACGCTGATGTTCAACGGCTATGCCGAGGAGGTGGCGAGCCTCTATGCCGGCATGGACCTCGGGGCCAATTACTGATGGCCGGGCGGTCGTTCGGCATCGCCGACAGTCTCATCGGCTGGGGCATCTATGTCGTCGGCCTGCTGCCGGCCGCCATCTATTTCTGGCTGGGGGCGACCGGCGGTCTCGGCGCCGATCCGGTGCGCGAGTTCGAGCAGACGCTCGGCCTCTGGGCGCTGCGCTTCCTGATCCTGACGCTGGCGGTGACGCCGCTGCGAGAGCTTGCCGGCGTCAACCTGTTGCGCTATCGCCGCGCCCTCGGCCTCCTCGCCTTCTGGTACGCGGTGATGCATTTCACCGTCTACCTGACGCTCGATCGCGGCCTTCTCTGGGGCACCATCCTGCCGGACATCGCCAAACGGCCGTTCATCACGCTGGGCTTCTCGGCCCTGGTGCTGCTGGTGCCGCTGGCGCTTACCTCCAACCGGCTGTCGATCCGCCGGCTCGGCAGGAACTGGCGGCGGCTGCACCGCCTCATCTATGTCGCGGCGGCGCTCGCCGCCGTGCACTATCTGATGGCGACCAAGGTGGTCGATCCGACGCAGGCGGCGCATGTCGGCCTGATCGTCCTGCTTCTCGCCTACCGGTTGGTGCGGCCGCTGATGCCGCGCCGCCGGACGGTGTGATCCTCCATATCGTCCGGCAAGCGTTTTTTCGCGACAATTTGATCCAGATCAAAGGTTTAGCCCTTCTGCCGTTTAGATTAATTCTAACCGGCGCGTCTGTCGTGCCGGAAATGGGAGAGACCTGAAGAAATGAAGTTCCTGCTGCCTGCCGCCATCGCCGCCGCCCTGGCGTTCACCCTCTCGGCCGCCGAGGCCGCCAATATCGAAGTCAAGATGCTGAACAAGGGCGCCAAGGGCGTCATGGTGTTCGAGCCCGATCTCGTCAAGATCCAGCCGGGCGACAGCGTCACCTTCATTTCGGTCAATCCCGGCCACGACGCGATGAGCGTGCCGGGCATGCTGCCGGACGGCGCCGAGCCCTTCGAGGGCCAGCTCAGCAAGGACGTGACGGTGACCTTCACGGTGCCGGGCGTCTACGGCGTCAAGTGCAAGCCGCATTTCGTGATGGGCATGGTGGCCGTGGTGGTGGTCGGCGATCCGTCGCCCAACCTCGAGGCTGCCAAGGCGGTGAAGAACCCCGGCAAGGCCGGCAAGCTGTTCACCGAGCTGCTCGGCGGGCTCTGACAAGAAGGGCGCCCGAACCTCGGTCCGGGCGCCCTTGATCTCCTCCCGGCCGGCCGCATCTCCAGGAGTCGCGGCCGCGCCCTTTCAGCAGACCGAACGGCCCGCCTCAAGCTCGGAAATCATGCCGACGCGGCGGGCATGGCGACCGCCCTCGAACTCGGCGTCGAGGAAGGTGTCGACGATCATCAGCGCCAGATCCTGCCCGACGACGCGGGCGCCGAAAGCCAGCATGTTGGCGTTGTTGTGCTGGCGCGACAGCTTGGCGGTGTAGGGCTCGGAGCAGACGACGCAGCGGATGCCGGCCAGCTTGTTGGCGGCCAGCGAAATGCCGAAGCCGGTGCCGCAGATGGCGATGCCGAGGTCGGCGCCGCCGGCCAGCACCACCCGCGCCGCCTTCTCGCCCCACTTGGGATAGTCGGTGCTCTCGGTCGTCACAGGGCCGACGTCCTCGACGACGCAGCCGCGCGCTTCGAGATGGGCGACAACCGCCCTCCGGAGGTCGATGGCCGTGTGGTCGGAGGTGATGACGATCCTGGTCTTGTCGCTCATGGCCCGTGTCCAAGCTGCTACGCCGAAAATAACGGCTTTCCCCTAGCACCGGTGGCCGGCAAACGCCAGCATCCAGGCGGCGAGCGGCGTCCTCGTGCCAATACGCATGGCGGTGGCGCCTTAGGCCGGCGTCCCGCCATCGGCGCGGCGAAGGCGGACGACAAGGGCGACCGCCGCATCGTCCATCGTCAGGTCGATCTGCCGCTCCTCCCGACATTCGATCAGTTTGCCCGGTCCGGCATGCACCGTTGTCTCGCCGGCCATGGCGGTCACGCCGCCGCGCGCCGCGAAGACATAGGCGAGGGGACCGGCCCTCAGGCTTCCCTTGGCCACTTCGACCTCGGCGGCGATGCGTCCCCGCGCCGTCATGACGTTGAAGTCGCGCGACGGGCCGTGAACCGCCGTTGCGGTCGTCGGCCAGTCGCCGGAAAAGGTCAGCGGCTCGAACGGCCTGAGCGCGGACGGTGGCCGGGCGGCGCCGAAATCGAGATCGAAGCCGTCGCCGTCGATCAGCGTGATCACCCTGTCGATGCCGGGGAGCGGGGAGAACGGGCCGGGCTCGACGACGTCGGCGACGGAAAGGCGCCAGGAGAGGGCGCCGTCCGGGTCGTCGCGGCGGACAAGCTCCAGCGTGCTGCCGCGACCGTTCTGCCAGGGCAGGCGGCGGAAGTCGGCGGCGCCGAGCAGGCGCAGGCTCATTTCCCCAGCATCGGCAGGTCGAGTTCCTTCTCGCGGGCGCAGTCGACGGCGATGTCGTAGCCGGCGTCGGCGTGGCGCATGACGCCGGTGGCCGGATCGTTGGTGAGCACGCGGGCGATGCGGCGGTCGGCATCCTCGGAGCCGTCGCAGACGATCACCATTCCGGCATGCTGGGAGAAGCCCATGCCGACGCCGCCGCCGTGGTGGATCGACACCCAGGTGGCGCCGGAGGCGGTGTTGAGCAGCGCGTTGAGGAGGGGCCAGTCGGAGACGGCGTCCGAGCCGTCGCGCATCGCCTCGGTCTCGCGGTTGGGCGAGGCGACTGAGCCCGAATCGAGATGGTCGCGGCCGATGACGATCGGCGCCTTGACGATGCCCTGCCGCACCATCTCGTTGAAGGCGAGGCCGAGCCGGGCGCGGGCGCCGAGGCCGACCCAGCAGATGCGGGCCGGCAGGCCCTGGAAGGCGATGCGCGCCGAGGCCATGTCGAGCCAGTTGTGCAGGTGCGGATTGTCGGGGATCAGCTCCTTCACCTTGGCGTCGGTGGCGGCTATGTCGGCCGCATCGCCCGACAGCGCCACCCAGCGGAACGGCCCGATGCCGCGGCAGAACAGCGGCCGGATGTAGGCCGGCACGAAACCGGGAAAGGCGAAGGCGTCCGCCTCGCCGGCGTCATAGGCGCGCTGGCGGATGTTGTTGCCGTAGTCGAACACCGGCACGCCCATTGCCCTGAAGTCGAGCATGGCACGGACGTGCCGGCGGATCGACGCCGTGGCGGCGGCCACCACCGCCTCGGGCTCGATGAGGCCGCGCGCGCGATACTCATCCCAGGTCCAGCCGGACGGCAGGTAGCCGTTGAGCGGATCGTGGGCCGAGGTCTGGTCGGTGACGAGGTCGGGACGGATACCGCGCCGCACCAGTTCGGGCAGCACGTCGGCGGCATTGCCGAGCAGGGCGACGGAGACGGCCTCGCCGCGCTCGGTGTGGCCGGCGATGCGGTTGAGGGCGTCGTCGAGGTCGGCCGCCTGCTCGTCGACGTAGCCGGTCCTCAGGCGGAAATCGATGCGCGACTGCTGGCACTCGACGTTGAGCGAGGCGGCGCCGGCCATGGCGGCGGCGAGCGGCTGGGCGCCACCCATGCCGCCGAGGCCCGACGTCAGCACCCAGCGGCCCCGAAGGTCGCCGCCATAATGCTGGCGGCCGGCCTCGACGAAGGTCTCATAGGTGCCCTGCACGATGCCCTGCGCGCCGATGTAGATCCATGAGCCGGCCGTCATCTGGCCGTACATCATCAGCCCCGCCGCATCGAGCCGGTTGAAGTGCTCCCATCTCGCCCAGTTGGGCACCAGGTTGGAATTGGCGATCAGCACGCGCGGCGCGTCCCTGTGGGTGTGGAACACGCCGACCGGCTTGCCGGACTGGACGAGCAGCGTCTGATCGTCTTCGAGGCGTTCGAGCGTCGCGACGATCGTATCGAAGCATTCCCAGTCGCGGGCGGCGCGGCCGATGCCGCCGTAGACGACCAGCTCCTTGGGATTCTCGGCGACGTCGGGGTCGAGATTGTTCATCAGCATGCGGAGCGGCGCTTCCGTCAGCCAGCTCCTGGCCCGGAGGGTCGTGCCGCGGGGAGCGCGGATCTCGACGTCGCGATAGCGGGTGTTGCTCGGCATGACAGCCTCCATGCTTGTCTATACAAGAGTGAAGCACCGGCGGCATGAGGTGTCAATGGGCGGCGGCCTGTTGTCGGGCCGTCATGCCGACTTCTCTCGTCAATTGCATGACGGGAAGGGGGAACCTTGAGAAGGGACTCGCGCGGCCATTCGGTCTGTGAAATGATTGTATTCTGCTGCTGGCAAAATCTGTGGTGTCGGAACGGAGGTCGCAGTGTTGGTGAGGCGCAGCGCTCTTTCGAGTCCCGGGATCTTGGTGCGCGTTGGAGTGTGGCTTGTCCTGTTGTCGATGACTATCGGCTTTCCCGCCCTGGCCTCGGAGCGACCGGTGGCGTTATTGATTCCGTACTGGACTCCGCAAGTAAATCAATATTTTACCGATACATATGCCACTTGTGCCCTGCGCACCATCAACAACGCAGTCGAGGCAGGTTCGCAGAGTTTCGACGAGGTGGAGCTTAAGATCGGGAAGACATGCCGGTCGTTTATGGTTTCCGTCCTGGGCCGTCTTCAATCCATGGGACTGTCCACAAAGGAGGCTAAATCTCTTGTCAACAAGATTTATAGGGATCGGCAGTATATCCTATTTGAATTTTATACAAATGTATTGAATGAGAAAATAAGGGCTGAGAATGAAAAGCTGTCCGATGAGCGTGTAGCGGAAGCAAAGGGACTTCATCTGGAGTGCGTCCAGGCCCAGAGCGCCAAATATGCTTTATTGCTGAGCGAGTCCGCGGAAACGGTTGTCAAGGCGGCCATAGGATATTGCAAGCCTCAGGAAGATGTAGTGGCCGCTGCACTTATTCCCATGGTGGTCGGGCGAGGCGGCAATGGTGCTTCCGTCATGGATGGCTACGTGGAGAACGTCACGCTGAACGCGACCGCACTCGTTCTGGAGCTTCGGACAAAGCAAATCGAGGCTCCGCCGAAGGATGTCGGGGTCAAGCGGCCGGCCGACGACGGTATCTAGGTTGCGTTGACAAAAGCCGTTATCCAGATCATCGCGGCGGCGAGGTTGAGGAAACTCTCGTATGAAAGTCTCGTCTTGTCGTAGCGCGTGG
>NZ_AULH01000007.1 GCF_000425185.1 Pleomorphomonas koreensis DSM 23070 | reverse complement strand
GGATACGAAGCTCGACTGTGCCAGCACGTGTCTCCCAGTCCCGGTCGCGATAGCCGTTGCGCTGGGCTAGTCGGAAGCCATTCTTCTCGCCATAGCCCGCGCCGGTCTTCGTGCCGACCTCCAGCATCATCAACTTCTCGGCAGCAAAGCCGATCATCTCGCGCAGCAAATCGGCGTCGGCGCTCTTCTCAACGAGTGAGCGCAGGTTCATCATGTCGTCGGTCATCGGTGGTGTCCTTCAGGTTGGTCTTGAACAACCCGACCCTACCGGAAAACACTGGTGACCACCGCTACCCTGCTACACCACGCCCTGGGACACGATCTCCGTAGGCTACACCGGACGCTCTCCCGATCGCTTTCCTCGCCGCGCCGCCGTCCGCCGCCCTGGCGGATTCAGCATGTGAAGCCGCTGACTCGAACTTGTGCAAACCGGCAAAGCCAATCGACTGAAATGACTCCCTTTTGGGCTTGATCCCACCCATCGCTTTTGATTCATTGTCCGAAGCGGCGGCCACCGGACTCCCGGAAGTTGCGGCCACCGCCCGAAATCTTGTTTCGACATCGTCGCGCGCCTTCCCTGTGAAGGGCGAACCGGCTTTGCCAGAGGAGCTTGAGAAGAGAGCGTTTTTTGAGATTCCCGGCGGCCCTTTTCCGCCTCCCGCCGTCGCCCGGCGGCAACTGTTCCGAACATCGCCCCGTTTCAGAGGATGATCCGTCATCTCTCTGAATTCATTCCTGTTTTCCGGCTGCCTGAAAGTGCCGCCGTAATGGGAGCGTTGGCGTTCGCGCAGAATCTGAGTTTTCACATTAACAAAGGCCATCAAACCTTTGTTAACCATATAGATTCGCGAACTCTTGAACCAGTTTGCGAAGGACTTTAACTGGTCCCTAGACACAACCTGAGGGTGCGATCATCTCCTGTTGGCGCGCAGTGAGAGTCTCATGGAAGGGTTACCGATCGATGAATCCGACACGATCGACACAACTTTCCGGTTGGTGAGGTTGAATCCCGCCAGACACTTGCGGCCACCGGCGGGGAAACGGATTCAGCGACAAGGGCTTGAGGCGGCTGGCGGAACGCCGACAGCGGAGTATCGCGTCGACGTTTCGCCGGGGGGGGGCTGCGGGGTGCCCTCGTCCCACCATTGGGTGGCACCGGCGCCGAAGCGACATCCGGCCCGGCGGCGGAAGTCAGCCTTCCGGCCGGCTTCGCCTCAGGAGCGGGCCATCTGCTCGATGGCGGCGAGGTCCATCTTGCCGGTGCCGAGCACCGGCAGCGCGTAGGTCTTGACGATCTTGCGCGGCACCTGCAACTCCGGCACGCCGTGCTCGCGGGCATAGGCGGTGAGCGCCTCGACCGTGGCGTCGCCGGCGTCGGTGACCAGCACCAGCGCCTCGCCCTTGCGCGGGTCGGAGATGGCGACGACGGCGTGCGACGAATTGGGCCAGATGGCGGCGGCGAAGGCTTCGACGGCGGCAAGCGAGATCATCTCGCCACCTATCTTGGCGAAGCGCTTGGCGCGGCCGAGCAGGGTGACGAAGCCGTCGTCGTCGATGGAGACGATGTCGCCGGTATCGTACCAGCCGTCGGGGTCGTTCATGACCAGTTCGCCCGGCCGGTCGGCCAGGTAGTAGCCGGCCATGATGTTGGGCGCCCGCACGTAGAGCCGGCCGCCGATCTCCAGGCCCGGCACCGGATCGAGCCGCGCCTCGATGCCCGGCAGCAGACGGCCGACGGTGCCGTCTCGGAAGCTGCCGGGATAGTTGACCGACAGCACCGGCGCGCATTCCGTCGCGCCATAGCCCTCGTTGAGCACCACCCCGAAGCGGTCCATCCAGAGGGCCCGCGTCTGCTTCTTGACCCGCTCGGCGCCGAGGATGGTCAGGCGCACCTTGTCGAAGTCGCCGTCCTCGGCCGCCCGCGCCCAGCCGGCGGCGAAGGTGTCGGTGGACAGCAGCACCGTCGAGCCGCTGTCGCGAACGAGGCCGGGGATCGCCTTGTAGTGCAAGGGCGAGGGATAGAGGAACGACTTGAAGCGGCCGTAGAGCGGCAGGAACAGGCCGGCGGTGAGGCCGTAGGAGTGGAACACCGGCAGCGCGTTGAACAGCGTGTCCTCGGGGTAGAACTCGTAGAGCGCCAGGATCTGCGCGACGTTGGACAGGAAGTTGGTCGAGGTGAGCCCGACGCCCTTCGGCGCGCCCTCGGTGCCCGAGGTGAACAGCACGGCGGCGATGTCGCGCGGCGCCCGCCGGTAGAAGCGGTGGAGCGGCCGCGCCCAGCGGGCATAGGCGGCGCCGATGCCCTTGTCGATCAGCGTCAGGCCGGCCCGCACGTCCTCGAGATAGACGATGCGCACCTTGTCCTTGATCTCGTCGATCACCGGTTCGAGCTTGGCCGTCTTCACGAAGGCCGACGAGGTGATCACCGTGCGGATGGTGCCGACGCGGATGGCGCCGTTGATGCCATGGCTGCCGCCCGTGAAGTTGAGCAGCGCCGGCGTCCGTCCATAGGCGACGAGCGCGAAGAAGGCGATGGCGACACCGTTGACATTGGGCAGCATGAGGCCGACCCGTTCGCCCCGGCGGCTGATGGTCGCGAGACGCCGGCCGAGCACGCAGGCGGCCAGCAGCAGGTTGCGGCGCGTCACCGGCTGGCGGTTCTGGTCCTCGATGGCCACGAGGTCGGGATCGGCCTCGGCGGTATCGATCAGCGCGTCGAACAGCGACCGTTCGATGAAAGCCGCGTCGAGCCCCGACTCCGCCATCGGCTGACCGTAAAGGCGACCGTCCGCCGCACCCCCCATGGCTACCTCTTCGTCAAGCCGTCCTCCGGCCGCACTTGAACCCACAATCACTGTCAACGCAAGCACCTGTTATCAAGCACTTGGGCGATCCACCGGACTCTTCGCGCCAGCCTGAAGGCCGATCCGGATTCGCCACATGAAGAAGCCGCCCCCGGCGACGAGGGCGGCCTTCCTTGAATCAAAACCTCAGCAAAGGCCGAAAGACCCATGCGCCTCAGCGGCTTGCGACGTATTTCCCGACCTCGTCGATGGCGCAGATGATGTGGTAGAAGGTGGAGGCCGGCGCCGGCTCGATCACGAACGAGCCGTCGGGGTTCATGCGGTCGCGCCAGAGGCCGGGCGTGTCGACGTCCGCGTAGCGCTGGAGCGCCCGCGCCGCCGTCACCACCTTGGCGAGATGGGCGTCGCGGTCGACCTCGCTGGCGGCGACGGCGGCCAGCGCCACGTTGCCCTTCATCCGCTCGGTCTGCGACCACATGCGGGCCGTGCCGTCATGGATGGAGAGGTCGTCGAGGATGCCCATGATGGCCACCTCCTCGGCGAGGTTGATGCCATGCGCCTCGCCGAGTTCGCAGAGCCGCCGCGCCGCCGCGACCGCATCCGGGCGCTGGCGCGAGGTGCCCCAGCGGGTGAGCAGCCACGCCCATTCGAAATGATGGCCGGGCTCGGAGATGCGGCCGGGCAGGCCGTCCGCCACCGACCAGTCGGCGTTGAAGAACTCCTTCAGCCAGCCGTCCGCGGGATCGAGGAACTTCGCAAGGCACAGCCCGGCGATCTCGTCGGCGAGCCGGCTCCAGGTGGCGTCGCCGCCCACCTCCTCCCAGGCGAGGCAGGCCTCGAACAGGTGCATGTGCGGGTTGGCCTTGAGCGGCAGCGAGGGGGGGATGGATTCCTCGAAGCCGGCGATCGGGTTCTTGTAGTCGGTCATCAGGAGGTCGCGCAGCTTGACGGCCGCCGCCTCCACCTTGCTGCGGTCCCTGACCACCGACGCGGCGGCGGCGAGCGCGAACAGCGCGAAGGCCTGATCGTAGAGGCTGAAGGTGTCATCCTTCGGCGCGCCGTCGACCTCGGTCACCATGCGCACGGCGCCGTTGGGGAGCATGCACTTGTCGAGGAAATAGGCGAGGCCTTCCTCCACCGTGCGCTCCCAGGGGCCGGTCCAGCCGAGCCGGCCGGCAAGGGCGAAGGTGAAGATCTGGCGCGCCGTGACGCGCACCCGGCGCGGCGCCGGCACGATCTCGCACCGGAGGCCCAGCACCTCGTGGAAGCCGCCGTTGACGTGGTCGACGCCGAAGGCCCACCAGATCGGCAGCGCCTCGGTCATCAGCCAGGCGGTCAACTCCTGATGGGCGGCGGCCAGTTCGTCGTGAACGGGGGAAAGACTCACGATCAATCTCCTCTGGAAACGGATCATCCCGCCACGCGGCAACCAGCCGTCAAGCAGGGATCGGATGCGGCAATGAACGATGGATTGGCGAAGTCGGCAAGGCCGGGGCGGCCGCGCTTGCCGTAGAGGAAGGGCGCACCGTCCGGCAGCGTCATCACGCCGCCGGCCGCCCTCAGCACGGCATCGCCGGCCGCCGTGTCCCATTCCATGGTCGGGCCGAAGCGCGGATAGAGGTCCGCCTCGCCGGCGGCGATCAGGCCGAACTTCAGCGACGAGCCGATGGCCCGGCGGCCGACCACCGGCACGGCCGGCCTGAAGGCGTCGGTGGCGACCGTACCGTGACTGCGCGAGACGAGCAGCACCGCCCCCTTGGCCGGCAACGGCCGCACGCGGATCGACCGTCGCGCACCGGCACTGCCGTCCGTCACCGCGATCTCGGCGGCGCCGTCCGGACCGCCGGCGAACAGCCGGCCGATGGCCGGCGCGTATACGACGCCCATCACCGGCACGCCGCGCTCGATCAGCGCCACGTTGACGGTGAACTCGCCGTTGCCGCCGATGAACTCCTTGGTGCCGTCGAGCGGGTCGACCAGGAAGAAGCAGTCGGCGACCGGCGGCACGCGGCCGGCCGCGACGCTCTCCTCGGCCACCACCGGCACGCCGGGAGCGAGCACGGCGAGCGCGGCGATGAGCGATGCCTCGGCGCGGCCGTCGGCCTCGGTCACCGGCGAGGCGTCGGCCTTGAAGGCGACGTCGATCGGCCGGGCGTAGACGTCGAGGATGATGCGGCCGGCCTCGATCGAGGCGGCAATCAGGCCGTCGAGCAGCGCCGGGCTGGCGATCGTCATGGGCAATCCTCGGCCGTGGATGGGGCGGCGGGCATGTTGCAGGGCGGGTCGGAGCTGTCAATCGGCGTCCGGCCGTCACTCGGCGTTGCGCTTCTCCCACATCGCCTTGAAGGCCGGCCGCGACTGGCAGCGATCGAGCCAGTCCCGCACCCTGGGGAAGTCGGCGAGCAGCCTGGGATGACCCTGCACGTAACGGACGATTTCGGCGAGACCGAGGTCGGCGACGGTAAAGCGGCCTCCGGCCACATGACCGTGCGCCGCAAGATGCGCCTCGAAGACGGCGAGCGGCGTCTTCATCGTCTTCCCGAGGGCCGCCAGCTTCTCCTGGCCCTCCTCGCTCTCCCACGCGCCGCGCTCGTCGCCCTGCGTCACCTGCACGGTCAGCGGCTCCAGCGTCGTGCCGCCCCAGAACAGCCAGTGCAGCATCCGTCCCTCCTCGGACAGATCGGCGGGCGCCAGCGGGCCGCCGTGCTTCCGGGCGAGATAGAGGAGGATGGCCAGCGATTCGGAGAGCACGAGGCCGTCGTCGTCGATCGACGGGATCTGCGCCATCGGATTGACGGCGAGGAAGGACGGCGAGCGCGTGTTGAGCGGCGCGTCGGCGGAAAGCGGGTCCGGCACCTTGCGGGCCTGGATCACCGGCACCTTTTCGAAGGGTACACCCAGTTCCTCGAGGAGCCAGTAGAGGCGCGAGGCGCGCGACTTGTAGACGCCATAGACGGTCAGCATGGTGAAGCTCTCCGGTTGCCGGCGGCACTGTCGCGCCTCCGCCGCCGTTTGACAACCGCCGCCGCTCGGTTATGCGATGTCCGACCGGGGGCATGGCTCCCCGGACGTGGAGGCGCCGATGACCGAGATGATCCTCACCACCTTCGATTGGGTTCCCGTTCCGCCGCGCGGCTTCGTGCGCGACATCCGCGTGCGCTGGGCGCTGGAGGAGGCCGGATTGCCCTATCGCGTCGCAAGCGTGCCGTTCGAAGGCCGCGGCGCCGGGCACCTGGCGCACCAGCCGTTCGGTCAGGTGCCATGGCTGACCGACGGCGACCTGTCGATCTTCGAAAGCGGCGCCATCCTGGTCCATCTCGGCGAGCAGAGCGAGGCGCTGATGCCAGCCGACCGGCACGGCCGCGCCGAGGCGCTGGAATGGCTGTTCGCGGCGCTCAACTCGGTGGAGATAGCCAGCCTGCCGTGGTCGCTGTTCCAGTTCTCCGGCGACACCGGCGATACGCCGGGCTGGAAGTTCCTCGAGCGGTTCGTCAACGCCCGGCTCGGCCACATGGAGAGCGTGCTGACGGCACGCGAGTGGCTGGCCGGCCGCTTCACGATCGCCGACATCGCGATGGCCGACGTGCTGCGCCTCGTCGACCGCTTCGACGGCCTCGCCGCCTATCCCGCCTGTCGCGGCTATATGGGGCGCGCCACCGCCCGGCCGGCCTTCGTCAAGGCCCACGCCGACCAGATGGCCCATTTCGCGGCAGGCGACCGGCAGCGAGCGGCCTCGGCATGAAAAGCCTCCTCCAGCTCTGGCAGACCTGGGCCGTGCTGTCGGCGGCCTTCGCGGCGGCCACCGCCATCCTCGCCAAGGTCGGCGTCGAGGCGATCGGCTCCGATCTGGCGACGCTGATCCGCACCGCCGTCGTGCTGGCCTTCGCCGCCCTCGTGGTGGCGGCCGGCGACGGCTTCGGACAGCTCCCCGCCGTCCCCGGCCGCACATGGCTGTTCCTGGTGCTGTCGGGCTTCGCCACCGGCGCCTCCTGGCTCTGCTATTTCCGGGCGCTGAAGCTCGGCGACGCGGCGCGCGTCGCGCCGGTCGACAAGCTGTCGGTGGTGCTGGTCGCCATCTTCGCCGTGCTGTTCCTCGGCGAGCGGCTGTCGCCGCAGGGCGCGGCCGGCGTGGCGCTGATCGCCGCCGGCGCCATGCTGGTCGCCTGGCAATAGGCGCCCTCCGCCGCCCCGGCCCGAGCCTTTACCCGCACCGCGAATGCGGGTAACAGAAAGCCGGCTTGCCGCCGCAGCCCGGCGGCGTCGCGCCGACGGCCATCCGGCCGGCATCCGCCTTTCG
Organism: Pleomorphomonas koreensis DSM 23070; assembly: GCF_000425185.1. Classification (GTDB taxonomy): domain Bacteria; phylum Pseudomonadota; class Alphaproteobacteria; order Rhizobiales; family Pleomorphomonadaceae; genus Pleomorphomonas; species Pleomorphomonas koreensis. Next base: position 323,355 of record NZ_AULH01000007.1, on the reverse strand, counting down.
GATGATTTAGTAAAACTTTACTATCGGCCATGGTGGTTTGGCCGTAGAATGGAACGGTTCATCGGTGCTTCGGCAACCCGACTGAGAGTACGCGGATGGTCACGATCAAGGAAATCGCCAAGGCGGTCGGAGTTTCCTCGGCCACGGTGTCGCGCGTCCTCAACTACGACGCCACGCTGTCGATCACCGAGGCGAAGAGGCAGGCGATCATCGAGACGGCCGAGGCGCTCAACTACCTGACGCCGCGCAACCGGCCGCGGCCGCAGCGCGCGCCCACGCCGTCCGACCACGCCGGCGCCCGCGTCGGCATCGTGCATTTCCTGCGGCCCGACGAGGAACTGGCCGACCCCTACTACATCGGCGTGCGCATGGGCATCGAGGCGCGGGCGCGCGCCAACCGCGTCGAGGTGCAGGTGATCTACCGCACCGCCGGCCTGCCGCCGGCCGAGGACTTGCAGGGCGCCGCCGGCATCATCGCGCTCGGCATGCACACCGACGCCGAGATCGACTGGGTGCGGCAGATCAACGCCAACCTGGTGCTGGCCGACTTCGCGCCGAACATCGACCTGTTCGACATCGTGGCGAGCGACCTGTCCTTTGCCATGGCGCGCCTCCTGGACCGCCTCCATGCCGCCGGATACCGCCGTTTCGGCTTCCTCGGCGACGACCGCCCGTCCGGCAACGTGCTCTATCCGGCCTCCGAGGAGCGCGCCAAGACCTTCCGCGAGTGGACCGAGAAGAAGGGCCTCTTCAACCCCGCCCACTATCTCCTCGCCGAGCAGCTCCGCTTCGAGAGCGGCTACCGCCTCGCCTGCCAGCTGATGGCCGAGCCCGACCTGCCGGAGATCGTCATCACCTCCAACGACAACGTGGCGATCGGCGCCTACCGCGCCATCCAGGAGCGCGGCCTGCGCATCCCCTCCGACATCGCGGTGGCGAGCTTCAACGACATCCCGGCCGCCCAGTTCCTGGCGCCGCCGCTGACCACCGTCCGCATCCCGGCCGAGCGCATCGGCGAGAACGCCTTCGACCTGCTGATGGAGCAGTTGGGCGGCCGCGACTACGTCAAGCGCGTCACCATCGCCACCGACCTGATCTGGCGCGAAAGCTGCCGCCGCCCCGACGGCGCCTGAGCCGATCTGCCGCCAGACAACCCTCAGCTTTTTCGGCACCGCCGACGCCATGGCCCATTGCGTCGTCTCCGCGCGACCCCCGCCCGGCCGATCAATTGACGGTTGGCCGTGGCCGGCCTTGGGCGCGCCGCTGCCGGCCCTCCGGATACACACCGGCACTGACAGAAACATCGCGGAAACAATCACGCCGGGACGGACAAAGCTGCGCGCCGGCCGCCACCTATCCTAATTGTTTACCCCGATGAGATTGGCTTCCGCCCGCGCCGCAGGTAAACTATTTACCTCTGACCCCGACATTGCAGCCGCAAAAAAGTTGGTAAAATTTACTAAATAATACCTTGCGTCGGGCGAATGAGTGTCGGATAGTGCCCCCGAGAGGCTGAGGACGCCTCGGACACGAAAGTGGAGGAAAACTGCATGAACCGGAAAACCGTCGCGCTCGCCTTCGCGAGCGCCAGCCTCATTGCCATCACGGCCGCCCAGGCCGCCGAGGTTACGGTCTGGTGCTGGGACCCGAACTTCAACGTCGCCATCATGAAGGAAGCCGGCGAGATCTACGCCAAGACCCATCCGGACTTCAAACTGAACGTCGTCGACTTCGCCAAGGCCGACCTTGAGCAGAAGTTGCAGACCGGCCTCGCCTCGGGCGTCGCCGACGGCATGCCCGACATCGTCCTCATCGAGGATTACGGCGCGCAGAAGTATCTGCAGTCGTTCCCCGACGCCTTCGCCCCGCTCAGCGACAAGGTCGACTATTCCGGCTTCGCGCCCTACAAGGTCGCGCTCGCGACGCTCGACGACAAGGTCTACTCCATGCCCTTCGACTCGGGCGTGACCGGCTTCTACTATCGCAAGGACCTGCTGTCGCAGGCCGGCTTCCAGCCCGCCGACCTCCAGGACCTGACCTGGGACAAGTTCATCGAGATTGCCAAGGTCGTCGAGGAGAAGACCGGCAAGAAGATGATGGCCTATGACCCGAACGACGCCGGCCTCACCCGCATCATCATGCAGTCGGCCGGTGGCTGGTACTTCGACAAGGACGGCAACCTCGCCATCGAGGGCAACGCCGCGCTGAAGGCCGCCCTTGAGGTCGTGCAGAAGATCCAGACCGCCAACATCTTCCGTCCGGCCGCCGGCTGGGCCGACTGGGTCGGCGCCTTCACCGGCGGCGAGGTGGCCTCCGTCACCACCGGCGTGTGGATCACCGGCACCGTCAAGTCGCAGCCCGAGCAGTCCGGCAACTGGGGCATCGCGCCGATTCCCAAGCTGACCATCGACGGCGCCACCCACTACTCGAACCTCGGCGGTTCGAGCTGGTACGTGCTGGCCGCCTCGCCGGCCAAGGACGAGGCGATCGACTTCCTGAACGATATCTACGGCAAGGACATCGACTTCTACCAGAAGATCCTGGTCGATCGCGGCGCCGTCGGCTCGCTGCTCGCCGCCCGCGAGGGCGCGGCCTACAAGTCGACCGACGCCTTCTTCGGCGGCGAGCCGATCTGGCAGACCTTCTCCGACTGGCTGTCCAAGGTGCCCTCGGTCAACTACGGCACCTTCACCAACGAAGTCGACTCGGTGGTCGCCGCCCACCAGCCCGACCTCGCCAAGGGCGCCTCGGTCGACGACGTGATCAAGGCGATCGACGAGCAGGCCAAGACCCTCGTCCAGTGACGACCGGCGGCGGGCGGCTCCGGCCGTCCGCCCCTTCCGCGCCGGCCGCGCCGGCCGGCATGCCCGTCGGCCGGCGTGGCGTCGCATCCCCGCCGCCGGACGGCGCCCTGCGCGCGCCCTCCCGGCGCGGCCGCACGCGACACACGCACACGTCCCTGAATCATCGGCGCTTCCCGCCCGGAAGCTGCCCGAGAGCCCCGCTCTGCCGGAACGGTGACCCATGTCAGCAATTTCCCCGCGGTCCACGAGGCCGCGCTTCGACGTCAACGGCTGGCTGTTCGTCGGCCCCGCCCTGGCGCTGATCGCCACCTTCATGGTGTTTCCGGTGCTGCACTCGCTCTGGATGTCCTTCCAGACCGGCCTCGGCATGCGCCTCTCCTTCGCCGGGCTCAAGAACATCAACCGGCTGTTCAACGACCCGCTGTTCTTCACGGCGCTGACCAACACCTTCATCTTCTTCCTGGTGCAGGTGCCGGTCATGCTGACGCTGGCGCTGGTCACCGCGGCGCTGCTCAACAACCCCGACATCCGGTTCCGCGGCGTGCTGCGCACGGCGATCTTCCTGCCCTGCGTCACCTCGCTGGTCGCCTACACCGTGCTGTTCAAGTCGATGTTCGTCGCCAACGGCCTGATCAACACGACGCTGATCAACCTCGGCATCGTCGACACCGGCATCCCCTGGATGACCGATCCCTTCTGGTGCCGGACGATGATCATCATCGCCATCACCTGGCGCTGGACCGGCTACAACATGATCTTCTATCTGGCGGCCATGCAGAACATCGACCGCTCGGTCTATGAAGCCGCCCGCATCGACGGCGTGCCGACCTACGCCCGCTTCGCCTTCCTGACGGTGCCGATGCTGAAGCCGGTGATCCTGTTCACCACGGTCACCTCCACCATCGGCACGCTGCAACTGTTCGACGAGGTGTCGACGATCACCGGCGGCGGCTCGGCCGGCGGCGCCGCCGGCCCCGGCAATTCGGCGCTGACGCTGTCGCTCTACATCTACAACCTGACCTTCAAGTTCGCGCCGAACTTCGGCTACGCCGCCACCGTCTCCTACGTCATCGTCTTCCTGGTGGCGATCCTGTCCTTCCTGCAGTTCTATGCCGCCCGGGAGCGCAAGGCATGACCACCCACGGCCTCAAGAAGCGGCTTGCCTCCGCCGCCGTCTACCTCTTCCTCGCAGTGATGGCCTTCCTCTCCGTCTTCCCCTTCCTGTGGATGGTGATCGGCGCCACCAACTCAACCTCCGACATCATCAAGGGCAAGATGAGCTTCGGCGAGGGGCTTCTGGTCAACGCCGCCACCTTCTTCTCCCAGGTCAACGCGCCGCTGATCTTCTGGAACTCGGCCAAGATCACCATCATCGCCACGGTATCGACGCTGCTCATCTCGTCGCTGGCCGGCTACGGCTTCGAGATATTCTCCTCGCGCTTCCGCGAGAAGCTCTACAGCCTGATGCTGTTGACGCTGATGATCCCCTTCGCGGCGCTGATGATCCCGCTGTTCATGCTGATGGGCAAGTTCGGCCTGATCAACACCCACATCGCCGTGGTGCTGCCCACCGTCGCCTCGGCCTTCATCGTCTTCTACTTCCGCCAGTCGACCAAGGCCTTCCCGCACGAGCTGCGCGACGCCGCCCGCGTCGACGGCCTGAAGGAGTGGCAGATCTTCTTCCTGATCTACATGCCGGTGATGCGCTCGACCTACGCCGCCGCCTTCATCATCGTCTTCATGACGGCCTGGAACAACTATCTGTGGCCGCTGATCGTGTTGCAGTCGAACGACACCAAGACCATCACCCTGGTCATCTCCTCGCTCGGCTCGGCCTATTATCCCGACTACGGCGCGGTGATGATCGGCACGGTCCTCGCCACCATCCCCACCCTCTTCGTCTTCTTCGCCATGCAGCGCCAGTTCGTCGAAGGCATGCTCGGCTCGGTCAAGTAACAGGTTCAAAATGCGCAAAGTCATCAACTGCAACACCGGCTGGACCTTTCACGAGGGCTTCTCGGCCGATCTCGCCGCCGCCTTCGCCAAGGGCACCGCCGTCGACCTGCCGCACAACGCCGTCGATCTCCCCTACAACTACTTCGACGAGACCTGCTACCAGCGGCCGTTCACCTACCAGAAGCGGATCGCCTGGCGGCCGGAGTTCGAGGGCCGCGAGGTCGCCCTGGTGTTCGACGGCGCCATGGCCGACAGCATCGTCTACGTCAACGGCGAGAAGGTCGTCGCCCATGCCGACGGCTACACGCCGTTCACCGCCCGCCTGACCCACCGCCTCGTCGAGGGCGACAACCTCGTCACCGTCAAGATCGACGGCTCCGAGAACCCGGCCATCCCGCCGTTCGGCGGCCAGATCGACTATCTCACCTACGCCGGCATCTATCGCGACGTCTGGCTGCGGGTGACGTCGCCGGTCCACATCGGCAACGTCAAGATCGAGACGCCCGACGTGCTGGCCGCCCGCAAGACGGTCAAGGTCCGCGTCGACATCGCCAACCCGCAGGGCCTGAAGCTGGCCGGCCGGGTGTCGGTGACGCTGAAGGATGCCGCCGGCAAGGCGGTCGGCCGCGCCGACGCCGCCTTGAGCGGCGACAGCGTGACGCTGGAGCTGAAGGACCTCGACGGCATCGCCCTCTGGGACATCGACAACCCCGCCCTCTACGAGGCGGTGGTCGATCTCGTCCATGAGAGCGGCGACGACACGCTTTGCGTCAACTTCGGCTTCCGCTCCGTCGAGTTCTCGACCGAGGGCTTCCGCCTCAACGGCAAGCCGCTGAAGCTGCGCGGCCTCAACCGCCACCAGTCCTACCCCTACGTCGGCTACGCCATGGGCCGCCGGGCGCAGGAGCGCGACGCCGAAATCCTCAAGAAGGAACTGAAGGTCAACGTCGTCCGCACCTCGCACTACCCGCAGTCGCCCTGGTTCCTCGACGCCTGCGACCGCCTCGGCCTGCTGGTGTTCGAGGAGATCCCCGGCTGGCAGCATATCGGCGACAAGGGCTGGCAGGCGCAGGCCATCGACAACGTCCGCGCCATGATCGAGCGCGACTGGAACCACCCGTCGATCATCATCTGGGGCGTGCGCATCAACGAATCCGCCGACAATCACGATTTCTACGCGGCCACCAACAAGCTCGCCCATGAGCTGGACACCACCCGCCAGACCGGCGGCGTCCGCTACATCACCGACAGCGAGTTCCTGGAAGACGTCTACACCATGAACGACTTCATCCAGGGCAACGAGGAACTGCCCGGCGCCAACCGGCCGCGCACCGCGCTCCGGCCGATCTCCGAGACCACCGGCCTCAAGGCGCCGGTGCCCTACATGGTGACCGAGTTCAACGGCCACATGTTCCCGACCAAGCGCTACGACCAGGAGCAGCGGCAGGCCGAGCACGTCTCCCGCTATCTCTCCATCCTCGACGCCACCTATGCCGATCCCGGCATCGCCGGCTCCACCGGCTGGTGCATGTTCGACTACAACACCCACAAGGACTTCGGCTCCGGCGACCGCATCTGCCACCACGGCGTGATGGACGCCTGGCGCGAGCCGAAGTTCGCCGCCTGGGTTTACACCAGCCAGTGCGATCCGGCCGACGAAGTGGTGCTGAAGCCGGTCACCTACTACGCCCGCGGCGAGCGCAACATCGGCGGCATCCTGCCGCTGATCGTGCTGACCAACTGCGACGAGGTCGAGATCGCCTACGGCGCCGGCATCGTCAAGCGCGTCAAGCCCGACCGCGAGACCTATCCGCACCTGCCGCACGCGCCCGTCGTCATCGACCACCGCGCCTTCTCGGCCGAGGAGCTGGGCCTCTGGGGCATGAAGTGGGAAGAGGCGACCGTCACCGGCTATGTCGGCGGCAAGCCGGTCAAGAGCGTCAAGTTCGCCTGCGATCCGGTGCCGACCACGCTGGAGGTCAGCCCCGACTGGACCGAGCTGTCGGCCGAGCCCAAGGACTCGGTGCGCGTCGTCGTCCGCGCCCTCGACCAGCTCGGCAACCTGCTGCCCTTCCTCGACGAGGCGATCCACGTCACCGTCAGCGGCCCGGCGAAGCTGCTCGGCCCGTCGGAAGCGGTGCTGAAGGGCGGCGCCGTCGGCTTCTGGCTGGAGACCACCGGCGGCGCCGGCCAAGTCGTCGTCACCGTCGCCTGCCATCGCCTAGGCGAGACCACCCTCACCCTCAAGGCCGGCTGAACGGCGCAACCGATCGAAGCGGAATTTCAATCATGAGCGACGTTACCCTCAGGGACGTGCGGAAGTCCTTCGGTGCGGTCGAGATCATCAAGGGCGTCGACCTCGACATCAAGTCGGGCGAGTTCGTCGTCTTCGTCGGCCCGTCGGGTTGCGGCAAGTCGACGCTGCTCCGGATGATCGCCGGCCTGGAGACCATCACCGCCGGCGACATCGAGATCGGCGGCGAGCGGATGAACGAGGTCGAGCCGGCGCAGCGCGGCATCGCCATGGTGTTCCAGAGCTACGCCCTCTACCCGCACATGACGGTGCGCGAGAACATGGGCTTCGCCCTGCGCTTCGCCGGCCTGCCCAAGGAGGAAATCCGCAAGCAGGTCGACGAGGCGGCCCGCATCCTCGAACTCGAACCGCTGATGGACCGCAAGCCGAAGGCGCTGTCGGGCGGCCAGCGCCAGCGCGTCGCCATCGGCCGGGCCATCGTCCGCCATCCCAAGGTCTTCCTGTTCGACGAACCGCTCAGCAACCTCGACGCCGAGCTGCGCGTCCACATGCGCATCGAGATCGCCAAGCTGCACCGCGACCTCGGCGCCACCATCGTCTACGTGACGCACGACCAGGTGGAGGCGATGACGCTGGCCGACAAGATCGTCGTGCTGAGGTCGGGCATCGTCGAGCAGGTCGGCGCGCCGCTCGAACTCTACGACAACCCGGCCAACCTGTTCGTCGCCGGCTTCATCGGCTCGCCGAAGATGAACTTCCTGAAGGGCGAGGTGACCGGCGGCTCCGCCGGCCGCGCCGAGATCCGCCTGCCCGACTTCGGCGGCGCCGTGGTGCCGGTGGCGCTGACCGGCGCCGCGCCGGCCGTGGGCACGCCGGTCACCCTCGGCATCCGTCCGTCGCATTTCTCCGAGAGCGGCGACGCCGCGCTGCCGGTCACCGTCGACATGCTGGAGCATCTCGGCTCGGAAACGCTGATCTACTCCCGCTCGGCGGCCTCCGACCTCTTGACCATCGCCACCCAGAGCCGGCCGGACGTGCGCATCGGCGACACGCTGACCGCCCGCTTCCCGTCCTCGGCGGCGCTGATCTTCGGTGCCGACGGCAACCGCATCTACTGACGGTCCCCTCCCCCGCCAGCAGACGGCAAGGCCGGGCACCCGTCGCAGGGTCCCGGCCTTCGCCTTTCGATTTCAAGGTCGTGTATCGCCGGAGCCCGTTCCTGCCCCGGCGCCTCTGCGAAATCGGCCCGCTATACCGCTGTTTCATATACAAGTTTCGTCATGGTCCGTGCCAGAGGGGCCATCTCGGGCAGGCTCAAGCACCACGCGGGTATGGCATGCCCTCAGCTCAGCCGGTCGGCAGCCGCGGTGACGGTCACCGAGACGGCGGCGGCACCGCGGTCGGCGGCACGCACCCAGGCGGCGCCCGACTGGTCGAGCGCCGAGGCGACGCGGACATAGGCGTCGGTGGGAGACGTGTCGCGCACCGCGTCGAAGCCGACCCAGCCGAGGCCGGGGATCAGCGCTTCCGCCCAGGCGGCGAGCGCGCCGGTGGCCGTCGCCTCTTCCTGCCAGAGATAGCCGGAGACGAAGCGGGCCGGGAGGCCGAGGCCGCGCGCCGCGGCGATATGGAGATGGGCGAGATCGGCCGGCGTGCCGCGCGCCGCCGCCAGCACGTCGGCGGCCGCCACCGCGCGCACGCCGCAGAGTTCGTCCGGATCGGCCGGCAGCGCCTCGACCTCCCGGTGGATGAGCCGCATCAACCGGTGGCAGAGGTCGAGCGGCGTGCCGTCGGACAGTGCCCTGGCCTTGCCGGCGAAGGCGAGCACGGTGGGCGTTGAGGCGGTGACGGGCGTCTCGCGCCGGAAGATGTCCGGCGGCAGGCGGTCGAGCGGCGCGCCCTGCAACACGCCGGCGGTGTCGTCGACGTCCACTTCGCCCTCGGCGACGATGGCGATTTCGCCTGCCGGCCCCTCGATGGCGCAGTCGTGGACGACGTTGCCGAAGGCGTCGGCGGAACGCGCCTGCCGGCAGTCGCCGGTGACGTCGAGATGCCAGGCGCGCACATATTGGCCGTCGAAGGTGCGCGGGCAAAGGCGCAGCGAGCGGCTGGCCAGCGACACCGGCTCGTCATAGCGGGCGACGATGTCGTGACGGATGCGGAGGCGCATCGGCTTACCCCAGGTATTGCTCGGCGATCAGGCCGCCGAGATTGGCGTTGTCGCGCAGGAACTGTTCGAGGAAACGGGCGAGGCCGATGGCGAACAGGCCGGGCAGCGTCGTGTCCTGGAGCTGGCCGAGGATCATCCGCGCCTTGCGCTGGCTCGCGCCCTGGCGGCCGTAGTCGCGCGACAGGCTGTCGAGGTTGAGCGTCACCTTCTCGTAGCAGGCGACCAGCGAGCGCGGCATCTCGGCCTTCAGGATCAGGAATTCGGCGACCAGGTTGGGCTTGAGGTTGTCGCGATAGACCCAGTGGTAGGAGGTGAGCGCCGACAGGGACCGCAAGATCCACGACCACTGGAAATAGTCGAAGCTGCCCCCGGCCGACGGACGATTGGGATCGAGCACGTCGGCCTTCAGCGCCAGCACGCGGGCGGTGAAGTCGGCGCGCTCGATGAAGGTGCCGAGGCGCAGGAAATAATAGGCGTCGTTCCTGAGCATCGTCCGGTAGGCCGAGCCGTCGAAGCGCAGCGACAGCTCTTTCACCCGCGACAGGAAATCCGACAGCTCCTGCCGCGTCAGGTTGGGGCTGTTGACGCCGCGGGTATCCATCCAGCCGGAGTTGATGGTCTCCCACATATCCATGGTCAGCGCCGTCCGGACGGACCGGGCGTTGGCGCGGGCGACGTCGAGGCAGGCGCGGATCGACGACGGATTGCCGGCCGAAAAGGCGAGATAGTCGACGACGGTACGGCGGTTGGCCTCCTCGTGGTCGCGGTGGAACAGGTCGAGCGTGCCGGTGCCGGCGACGGCCATCTCCCATTCGTTGCGGCCCGCCTCGCCGGCGATCGGCGTGGCGGAAAGCCGGGTGGCGGCCTCGATCAGCCGGGCGGTGTTCTCGGCCCGCTCGACATAGCGGGCCAGCCAGTAGAGGCTGTCGGCGTGGCGGCTCAGCATGGCTCGCCCCCCGTCTGCGACTGCGACTGCGACTGCGACGCCACTGCCTCCGCCGGCTCCTCGATGATCCAGGTATCCTTGGTGCCGCCGCCCTGGCTGGAGTTGACCACCAGCGAGCCCTCCTTCAGCGCGACGCGCGTCAGGCCGCCCGGCACGATGCGCACCTTGTCGGCGCCGGTCAAAACGAACGGCCGGAGATCGACATGGCGCGGCGCGATGCCGTCGCCGGCGAAGGTCGGCGCGGTGGAGAGCGCCAGCGTCGGCTGGGCGATGAAGCCGTCGGGATCGGCGACGAGCCGGGCGCGGAAGGCCTCGATCTCCTCCTTCGTCGATTTGGGGCCGACCAGCATGCCATAGCCGCCAGAGCCCTGCACCTCCTTCACCACCAGCTCCGGCAGGTGGTCGAGCACGTAGCTGAGGCTGTCCGGCTCGCGGCAGCGCCAGGTCGGCACGTTCTTCAGGATCGGCTCCTCGCCGAGGTAGAAGCGGACGATCTCCGGCATGTAGGTGTAGATCGCCTTGTCGTCGGCGACGCCGGTGCCGACGGCGTTGGCCAGCGTCACGTTGCCGGCCCGGTAGGCGGCGATCAGGCCGGGAATGCCGAGCACCGAATCCGGCCGGAACACCAGCGGATCGAGGAAGTCGTCGTCGATGCGACGGTAGATGACGTCGACGCGCTTCGGCCCCCGCGTCGTGCGCATGTAGACCACCTCGTCGAGCACGTAGAGGTCGCGCCCCTCCACCAGCTCGACGCCGAGCTTGTCGGCGAGGAAGGAGTGCTCGTAATAGGCCGAGTTGAGCGGCCCCGGCGTCATCAGCACCACCGTCGGCTCCGACGGCGCCGAAGCCGGGGCGAGCGAGCGCAGGGCGCCCAGGAGTTCGTCGGGATAGTTGTCGACCGGCTGGATGCGCGTCTCGGCGAACAGGTCCGGAAAGAGGCGCATCTGCACGTCGCGGTTCTCCAGCATGTAGGAGACGCCGGACGGCGTGCGGGCGTTGTCTTCGAGGACGTAGAAATCCTTGTCGTTGGTGCGGACGACGTCGATGCCGGCGATCTGCACGTAGACGTCGTGCGGCAGCTTGAGACCGACCATCTCCGGCCGGAAGGCCGGGTTGCGGTAGACGAGGTCGGCGGGGACAACGCCGGCCCGGACGATCTCGCCGGCGCCGTAGACGTCGGCGAGGAAGCGGTTGAGCGCGGTGACGCGCTGCGTCAGGCCCTTCGACAGCGTCGCCCACTCGCCGCCGGTCAAGACGCGCGGCACGATGTCGAAGGGGATGATGCGCTCTTCGGCCTCGGCGTCGCCGTAGACGGCGAAGGTGATGCCGATCCGCCGGAACAGGAATTCCGCTTCCTTCTGAAGGCGCTTGAGGTTGTCCGGGTCGGAGCCGTCGAGCCAGGCCTGGATGGTTCTGTAGGCGGCGCGGATGCCCTGCCCGAACCCGTGCATCTCGTCGAAAGCCGGCAATCCCCGTTCCTCCGCCGTTTTTCCGGCATCGCTGCCGCTGATGAATTAAGCGGCAAACTGCCCGGAAGGGCAAGAAAGCTGATTGGGCAAAGGCGGGTGGCAATTGCATCAAGAATAGGCAGATCACGCAGGATCGGCGCCGCCGCGCCGTCTGGAACATTTGCCGGTCCGGGAAGTTGGTAGCCCTCCAACGAGCGAGAAAGGGATTCGATCATGAAAACGCGTCTACTTCCCGTCCTGCTGCTCACCGCTGCCTTCCCGCTTGCGGCGGCCGCGCAGGACAACGCCACGCCGCCCGGCACGAACGACACCACCCCTGGGACGACCCAGACCCAGCCGGGCAATGACGCCGCTCCCACGACCAATCCCAGCGACACGGCGCCGTCCATGCAGCAGGACATGGACAGCCCGGCCGCCACGCCGGCACCATCGACTGGTGACACCAGCCCGGCCATGGACGGCAGCACCGCGATGCCCTCCGACCACAGCGCGGCCACCACCGGCGAGACCTTCGTGACGGTGCCGGAAACCGGCGCCTGGCGCGTCAGTGACCTGCAAGGCAAGGCTGTCTACGACTCGGAAGGCAACAGCATCGGCGACATCAAGGATGTCCTGGTCAGCCAGAACGGCAGCGTGAACGCCGTCATCATCGGCGTTGGCGGCTTCCTGGGGATCGGCGAGAAGAACGTCGCCGTGAACATGAGCGCCCTCCAACTCGGACCGGGTGACACGCAGGCCAAGGCCGACGCCGTGACGACGGCCATGCCGAACAACGACGCCACCGGATCGGTGACCGCCGACAATCCGGCCATTCCCGGTCAGGGCACGACCGCGATGGACGGCACGGGCACCATGGCGAGCCCGCCGGCCGCTTCGGCTGACATGGCCGCCAACAATCCCAACGCCGCCAAGATCGGCGACGATGCGCTTCCCGATCGCATCATCCTCAACGTCACACGCCAGCAGCTCGAGGACGCACCGGCGTTCGAAGGCGTACGGGCACAGCCCTGATACGAAACACGTTGACAATGCCGGCCTCCGCGGATCATCCGCGGGGGCCGATCGCGTTCCGGTCGCCTGAACGACCAGCCAAGATCCCGATCAGGCGGCCGAGCCGTCAGATCAGTTGCAGCCCCTTCAGGCTGGCATGACCCTCCCGGCCGATGATGATGTGATCGTGTACGGCAATGCCGAGCGGTGCGGCGGCGTCGATCACCTGCTTGGTCATGGTGACGTCGGCCCGCGACGGCGTCGGGTCGCCGGAGGGATGGTTGTGGACGAGAATCACCGCCGTGGCCGACAGTTCCAGCGCCCGCCGCACCACCTCGCGCGGATAGACCGGCGTGTGATCGACGGTGCCGGTCTGCTGCACCTCGTCGGCGATCACCTGGTTCTTCTTGTCGAGGAACAGCACGCGAAATTGCTCGCGGTCCTCGTAGGCCATGGCGGTGCGGCAATAGTCGATCACCGCCGACCATGACGACAGGATCGGCCGCTTCACCATGCCCGAGCGGGCGATGCGACGCGAGGCGGCGTGCACGATCTTGAAGTCGAGGATGGTTGCGTCGCCGATGCCCTTAACCGTGCGTAGACGCGCCTCCGAAGCGCCGATCACCTCGGCGAACGAGCCGAGGGCGGCCAGCAGTTCCTTGGCCAGCGGCTTGACGTCCTGGCGCGGGATGGAGCGGAACAGGATCAGCTCCAGAAGCTCGTAGTCGGCGATCGCCTCGTCGCCGGCCGCGCGGAAGCGTTCGCGCAGCCGTTCGCGGTGGCCGGCGTAATGCGGCAGGTTGACCTTGCCTTCCTGAAATTCGCCCATGGTCGATTCCGTGGTGGAACCGATGCAGCCTAGAGCATCGGATCGAAAAGTGGATTCAAATTTCGGAAAAATCCGATGCGCAAACAAGACGTCCGGATATGCCCACGCCTGCACGCTTCAGCAGATCGCCTGGGCGACTTGCGCCATAAGACATCCGGTCATGTCACCTCGTTCGTCATGCAAATGTAACAGGGTTGTTAAGTAGATCTGACAGGGTGCCCCCGGCTTCCCGTCGGTCCGCTGACCCCGCTCGGCCGCTTGCCGCCCGCCGACAAGGCGCAAGCCCCTGCGGCATAACATAAAAATCCATGTATAAAACGATCATATGGCATCGACGAGAGACCCGAGACCGCCACCTAGATTTATAATAAAATCGTGGACTTAGATTTCAAAATTAGGTTTTGAAAAGTATATTTATAAATATAATTGGCCTATATAACCATATAAATCAGAACTTCTCATTATCAAAACAACAAATATGTATAAATACATACATAAAAGCAGATCAAGGCGGCTAATAGACAATTATGTTAGCCGGATATATTTCTATAGTTGCAAATTAGCAACATATAATATCTTGCTCCAATTATGACATGGACTCCGAAATTATGACATTGAATGTCACATGCCGATCGTCCATCAGGGCCTCGTGAGCGTTCGGAAACGCCGACCTCACTGCCGCGCAGGAAAGCAATCGGGCTGGGGTGGCCGGACGGCAGCGCGGCAGCGCGCAGGAACCGGCCCTCGCCGGCGGAACGACCGTCCGTCTTCCGCCGCCGGCCAGGAAGGGTTTCTCTCTCGATCTTTTGGAGACCGACAAATGAATATGAAAACGCTGCTCGGCACCGCCGCCGGACTGATGGTCGCCACGGGCGCCTACGCGGCCGACCTGCCGGGCGAAGCCGCGCCGGTTGCCGTCGACTACGTCAAGGTCTGCGATGCTTACGGCAAGGGCTTCTTCTATATCCCCGGCACCGACACCTGCCTCAAGATGTCCGGCCGTGTCCGCAGCCGTGTAGTTTACCAGGATGGTGCCACCATCGATCCCGTCACCGGCAAGGACACGGACAGCGTTACCTTCAAGACCGACGCCCGCGTCCAGTTCGATGCCCGTTCGGAGTCCGATCTCGGCACCGTCCGCTCGTTCTTCGGAATCAAGCTCGACAAGGGCAACATCGTCGCTGACGACGCCTTCATCCAGGTCGGCTACCTGACCGTCGGCAAGATGGGCTTCAACGCCGACGTCTTCTACGGCGACACCGCCGCCATCTACGGTGTCTTCGACCAGAGTTCGACCGGCATCCAGCTGATGGTCGACGACCTCGGCGGCGGCTTCTACGTCGGCGCCGCCGTCCAGAGTTCGGACACCACCGTCAGCAAGTGGACCCCGACGGTGTGGGTGGACGGCCGTTCCGCCGAACTGCTGTATAGCGGCCGCATCGGCATCAAGGGCCAGTCTTGGGGCGCGTTCGACGTCTCGGCCCTCTATCAGACGTTCGATGACCAGAGCACCGGCTACCACGACACCTTTGCCGTCAGGGCGACTGCCGATCTCAAGCTGCTCGACAAGCTGAGCACCCGCATCACCGGTGCTTATGTCGATTACGACATCGACAGCTACGCCAGCATCGCCGGTGCTCTCAAGTATCAGGCCACCGACGCCCTGGCCGTCTACGCCGGCGTCGCCGGTTCCTTCTGGGACAAGTCGGACGACACGATCAACGCGCAGATCGGTGCCGACTACGCCTTGAGCAAGGGGCTCATCCTGACCGCCGAAGTGAACTACCTGACCGATGGCGGCCAGAACCTCAACAACAAGACCAGCTACTACGGCAACACCGACGACTCCTGGTCGGCCATGCTCAAGCTGACCCGCAACTGGTAAGATCGCCCTGCTTCAGGGGTGAGGGAAAGGCCCGGTCCGTCCGGGCCTTTTCCGTGTTCGCAGCTCAGAAGGCGGCGATCGACGCGTCGAGCGCCGTCCGTTCCCGGTCGGCCCGTTCCTGCGCTTCGCTGCGGGCGGCCTCGGCCTCCTCGATCGCCTTCTCGCTGCGGGCGAGCTTGGCGATGTAGGACTTGGCGCCGTCGGAGGTCTCGGGCAGCGCCTGGAGGTTGGCGCGCAGCCGCGCCTGCTCGTCGGACTGCCGCTTGACGATCTCCCCGGCGCGAGCCATCGCCCGCTCAGCGTCGGCGACGCGCGTCTTGATGGCGGCGATCGCCTTCAGCCGCTCGGCGACGGCCGGATCGATGCCGCTGGTCGAGGCATAGGACAGCAGCGTATCGGTGTCGCTGTCGGTCAGCTGAATGGCGTCGGCATCGGTGCGGGTCTCGGTGACCTTGAGATCTCCCGTCGCGCCGGCCGCCACCTTCAGGCGGACGCGCAGCCGGTCCGGCTCGTCGGACACCACCTCGCCGTCGGTGGAGACTTTGGTGCCGTAGATGCGGCCGTGATCGACCATCACCGTCCGCTCGGCATCCTTGGGGGCGGCAACGTGATAGACGGTGGTCCAGGCGAGCGACCGCTTCACCGTCAGCACGCCATCGCGGGCGGAGAGGCCGACGACGGTTTCCGTATGGTCGCGCTCACTGGTCACCCGCGTCTTCGGATCGGCGGCGAAGGCGGCGAACCGCTTCTCGCCGGGCGGAATGCCGGCCACCTGCGCGTCGCCGAGATAGCCGCCCTCACCGTAGACGGTGAAGATGCCGGGCGGCAGGCTGTTGCCGGTAGCGTTGGAGAGGAAGATGGCGGCCTGCGGCGCGGCGCCGCTGTCCTCCCGCCACAGCGACACCAGTTCCGCGTCGAGATCGGCGTCGATGATCGGCACGGTCAGCGTCGCGCCCGCCTTCAGCGTCACCGGCTGCGGCAACGTGAAGGTGATGCCGACGTCGCCCTCGACGGAAGCGGCTTCCGGCCCGCGCGACGGCTCGACGGGCGCCGGCGCCGGCATCGACCTCGCCTGCAGCGCCATGCCGAACGGCGGCCGCGCGGCGGGCAGGTCGGCCTCGCCCATCGCCGCTTCCGCCTTGTAGGCGCCGCCGGCCGACGCGCCGTCGACCAATGGCTCGACGGCACCGCCCGGCAGCAGCAGCGGCGCCTCGCGCCGCTCGCGCCAGTACATGTCGACCAGCCGCTGCCTGAGCGCCACCGGATTGGACGAGGACAGCGTCAGGCGGATACCGCTCCAGTCGTCGCCGGTGCCGTTTTCCAGCACCGCCCAGCCCTGCACGCGATACTTGCCGCCCTCGGCCGGCACGATGCGATAGGCCGCCTTCCACACCGGCGCCGCCACCACGTAGGAGAGCCGCACCGTCCGCCGGCCGCCGGCCGTCGTCTCGATGCGCAGCGTGCGGAAGCTGGCGTCGGCCGTGTCGCGGACGGCTGCCATCGCCGCGCCGATCCGCTGTTGCACGTCCGTGTCAGCGAAGGCGATGGCGGCGCCCGGCCCGAGCAGCACCTCGGCGAAGCTGCCGTCGCCGCGTTGCAGCGTCACCGCCGGCAGCTCGATCGGCTGGCCCTCGGTGGCGCGCGGCACCTGGGCGACGCCGAGAATGACGCCGCTCGCCGTGTGGCCGGCGCCATCGTCGATGGTCGCGGCATGGCCGGTCATGGCGGCGGCGATCGTCGCGGTGGACGCGAGGTCGTCGCGCTTCAGCGGCAGGCGCTTGAACGCTTCGGCGGCGGCATTGGCGCCGTCGATGGTCACCGAAGCGATGGCGCCGGCCGGATCGCCGACAACAAGGCTCTTCAGCACGTCGTCGGCCTGATCGGCGGGGATCTCCAGCGCGAAGCTGTGCTCGCCCTCCTTGAGATCGACCTCGCGGACGATCTCGGCAAGACCGCCCGATGACAGCAGCACCGAGCCCACCTTGTCGGCGGCGACGGCCGGAACGAGCGCAAGAGGCGAGACCGCGACAAGCAGCGCGGCAAGCGGCATCGGTTTCACGTTGATCTCCCCCAAGGAACGGTTGCATCCGAGGAAGCGATCCTGATCGAGAATTGCGATGGCGCGAAGACCGACCTGTGGCGGTTCCGCGGCTTTCGGCAGGCGCCTCCGCAGTTCTGCGCTTGACAGGAAAGCCGTCGCCGCAACCTATCGCCGCATCGCGACACACAGCATCACGGCCCGCCCATGATCCACTACGACCTGCATTGCACCGCCTGCGGCCACGACTTCGACGACTGGTTCGGCAACATGGCCGACTGGGAGGCGAGGAAGGCCGATTACGCCTGCCCGGCCTGCGGCACGGCGCGCATCGAGAAGGCGCTGATGGCGCCGAGTCTGGGCGCCGCCAAGAAGGCCGCTGCGGCCGAGCCGGCCTGCAATCCGGCGGTCTGCGGCAACGCCAGCTGTCCGATGGCGGCGGGGTTCTGAGCTATCTCAAGCCACCTTCAGCGGCGGCTTGAACAGGCCCTTCGGCGACAGCGTGAACACCTCGCAGCCGGTGTCGGTGACGCCGACGGCGTGCTCGAACTGCGCCGACAGCGAGCGGTCGCGGGTCACCGCCGTCCAGCCGTCGGACAGCACCTTGACGTGCGGCCGGCCGAGGTTGACCATCGGCTCGATGGTGAAGATCATGCCCGGCTTCAGCACCGGCCCCTCGCCCTTCCTGCCGTAATGCAGGATGTTCGGCGTGTCGTGGAACAGCTTGCCGACGCCGTGGCCGCAGAAGTCGCGCACCACCGAGCAGCGTTCGCCCTCGACGTATTTCTGGATGGCCTCGCCGATGTCGCCGGTGGTGTTGCCCGGCCGCACGGCGGCGATGCCGCGCATCAGCGATTCGTGCGTCACGTCGATCAGCCGCTCGGCCGCCCGCTTGATGGCGCCGACGCCGTACATGCGCGAGGAGTCGCCATGCCAGCCGTCGAGGATGAAGGTGACGTCGATGTTGACGATGTCGCCCTCGCGGAGCGGCTTCTCGTCGGGAATGCCGTGGCAGACCACGTGGTTGATCGAGGTACAGACCGACTTGGTATAGCCGCGATAGTAGATGTCGGCCGGCAGGGCGTCGTGATCGCGGCCGTAGCCGTAGACGAAGTCGTCGATCGCCTGGGTGGTGACGCCGGGCTTGACGAAATCGACCAGCTCGTCGAGGCAGCCGGCCGCGATCTGGCAGGCCTTGCGCATGCCGTCGAAATCGGCGCCGGTATCATAGAGACGAATGTCCCCGGTGTTGCGCAGCGGCGCCACCGCCGCGTCGACGTAATTGATCATCGGATCGGCCAACCTGTGTCTGGCATTGGAAGCCGCTCGGCTTCGCGTTTTCGTCGTCATATACCGAAGCACCGCGGCAAGTACATGCTCTCGGTGCAGTCTGTCAGAAATCGGCCCGGATTTCGATTCCCCCCGGCGTGAGGTCGGCATGCACGACCAGCGTCTCCACGCCGGCCGCCCGCGCCGCAAGGGCCGCTGCGGCATAGACGGGGTCGATGTCGGCGGCGATCCCGAAGGCGGAGCAGTCGCCGCGCTGCACGAGATAGACGAGCACCGCCCGCGCCCCGGCGCCGGCCATGGCGGCCAGCTCGCTGAGATGTTTCGCCCCGCGCGCGGTCACCGCGTCGGGAAACTCGGCCAGCCCGGCCCGCCGCGACAGCGTCACCGACTTCACCTCGACGTAGCAGGGCGGCCGTCCCTCGCCTTCCAGCAGCAGGTCGACGCGGCTCCGGAGGCCGTAGGCCACCTCGCGGCGCAAGGTCTGATAGCCGGCGAGCGCCGGAATGCGGCCGTCGGCGATCGCCTCGGCGACGATGCGGTTGGGCAGGCCGGTGTTGATGCCGACCAGCGCGCCGCCGGCTTCCACCAGTTCCCAGCTCCAGGCGAGCTTGCGCTTCGGATCGGCGGAGCGGCTGAGGTAGACGCGGGAGCCGGGCGTCGCGAGGCCGAGCATGGAGCCGGAATTGGCGACGTGGGCCGTCACTTCCTCGCCGCTGTCGAGACGGCAGTCGGCGAGGAAGCGCTTGTAGCGGCGGACCAGACGGCCGGGTACGAGGGGAGCGGAAAAGCGCATGCCGCCTTGTTCCCCGCCTCGGCCGGTGCCGTCAAGGGGCGGCGGTCGCCTCGATGGTCGCCGGTCCGGCCGCCGCCGGCTGCGTGGCGATGCGGTGAAGGATGTCCTGGGCCACCGGGGCGTAGTCGTCGTTGAAATGATGGCCGCCGGGATGGGCGATCAGGCTGTAGCCCTTGTCCTTGGGCAGGCGGACGCAGGCGGTCTCGTCGTCCTCGCTGCCGTAGATGCACTGCACCTTGGCCGGCTCGATCTGCAGCAGGTCCGGCAGCGTCGACGGCCCGTTCGGATCGGTCTTGGCGCCGAGGATGCCCGACACCGCGATCTCGAACTGGCGTGCACCGGTGTAGGCGAGCAGCGACACCAGATTGACGCTGGCCTTGTAGTCGGCGGGCAGCGCCGTGTAGACGGCCGGCAGCGCGTCGGCGCCGAACGAATAGCCGACCAGCGCCACCTTGTGGACGCCCCATTTCTTGCGATAGGTGTCGATCACCTTGACGAGGTCGTCGGCGGCGTCCTTGGGATCGATGTCGTTCCAGAAATAGCGCAGCGAATCGATGCCGACCACCGGCACGCCGGCCCGGGCGAGCGAGTGGCCGATCTGGGCGTCGATGTCGCGCCAGCCGCCGTCGCCGGAATAGATGATCGCCATGGAATCCTGCTTCGGCACGGCGGCCAGCGCGGTGATCGGGATGCCGGCCAGCGGCGAGGCGTCGTCCTCTATGGCGGCGATCTGGTCGAAGATGGCGCCGTCGAGCGTCTTGTCGGCGCCCTTCACGCTCTTGGCGAGGGCAATGGCAAAGCCCGACTTGATCAACTCGTCGACATGGCCGGCGCCGTCGGCGTCGGCGTAACGCGTCAGGTAGACGTCGACCGGATCGGGGAGATGCCCCTTCTGCAGTTCGTAGATCCAGCCCTTGCCGTCGGCGGTCTTGACGTGGGCGGCCTCGCTGCACAGCTCCTTGCGGAGCGGCAGCGCCTGCCGCGGATCGACGGCAATGGTGCGGCCGATGGTGGCGTCAGGCGACTGGGCGGCCAACGCCAGCGCGAAGGTGCCGCCGATGCCGGAGCCGGCGATCACCGGCGAATGATAGCTGTCGACGTCGAGCACCCGCTGGACGTTCTGGCTGACCTGCTCGACGTCGGAGACGAAGTAGACGCAGTCGTCGGAAAGCGTCTCCGCCTTGGCGAAGGTGGCCGGCGTATCGATGCCGACGACGATGGCGCCGCGCGCCGCGAAGTGCCGGGCCCTCACCCGATCCCAGAAGCCGTAGCCGCCGGCGTCCGACAGCAGGAAGACGATGCCGTCCGGCTCGCCGCGCGGCGCGATCATCTCGGCGATGCCGAGCGTGTCGGTGCGGTCGGCCGGCAGCGAGGGAAACAGGTAGAAGAAGGCGGTCGTCGCGACGCCGCCCAGCGTGATGACGGCGACGAGGACGTACAGAAACAGTCGCTTCATTTGGAAACGGCTCCCTTGAGCCCGCCGGAGATGACGAAGGTGACGTCGGCGAGCGCCAGCAACGGGTTGAGGCCGCCGGCCACCGCCATGTAGCGCTGCTGCCAGACGGGATCGAACTTGGTCTTGAAGGCGCGCAGGCCGTGGAAATTGTAGAAGGCGTTGCCGTGCTCGAAGGCGGCGCGGCCGAGCTTGTGCCAGAGCGGCGCCATCGGGCTGTCGGACAGGCCGGCCAGCGGCGCCATGCCGAGGCTGAAGGCGGAGAAGCCCGCCGCTTTGAAGTGCAGCAGCACCCGCGTGAACAGCAGTTCCATAGTGCCGTTGGGCGATTTCGGCAGGAAGCGCATCAGGTCGATCGCCGCCTCGCGGCCGTCGCCCGAGACCATCAGCGTCGCGAAGGCGAAGATGCGGCCGTCGCGCTTCAGCACGGCCACCGGCTGCGACGCCACGTAGTCCGGCTCGAAGGCCCCCATCGAGAAGGTCTTCTCGCGCGCCTTGCGCGCCTCCAGCCAGTTCGCCGACACGGCGGCCAGTTCGTCGAGCATCGCCGGCACGCCTTCGGGCGGCACCACCTCGAAGACGATGCCGTCGCGCTCGGCCTTGTTGAGGGCGTTGCGCAGGTTGCCGCGCCGCGTGCCCTTGATGTCGAAGGCGGCGAGGTCGACCACCGCCTCCTCGCCGAGCTTGAAGGCGGACAGGCCGGCATCGGCGTAGAGCGACAGGCTCTCGGCCGGCACCTCGTAGAACACGGCGCGGCCGCCATGCTCGCGGGCGGTCTCCACGAAGCGCCAGGCCAGCTCGCGCCGGCCCGCCTCCGCGCCGACCGGATCGCCGAGCGATATCCAGGACCGGCCGCGCTTGACGTACATCAGGAAAGCGTCGCCGCCGTCGGAGAACAGCAGGCTCTTGTCGCCCATCCGCACCAGGTTGGCCGCGGCGCGGGCCGAGCGCGGCAGGATGGCGACGGCCCGCGCCACGTCGTCGGCATCCGGCGGGCCGATGCGGCCCGGCGGCGGCCGGGTCAGCAGCCAGGCGGCGACGGCGGCGGTGGCAAGGCCGATGCCGACGGCGGCGCGCAACGAGCGCGGCGCGGCGGCCGACATCTCGAACTGCCACCAGAGATCATGGCTGTAGGGCACTTCCTTGTAGACGAAGACCAGGATGCCGGCGGCGAGCGCCAGGATCGAGGCGATGCACAGCCACCAGGCCACGCTGAGCCGGTCGTGCAGCAGCGACGCCGGCCGGCTGTAGAGCGGGCGGCTGGTCAGCAGGGCAACGATCAGCACGCCCAGCAACACGGCCTCGCCGATGGCCAGTGCTTTCAGGAGCGCCAGGGGGATCGACAGCGCCGCCATCGCCAGCGTCAGCCAGAAGGCGCCGTCCAGCCGATGGACGAGGCCGCGGCCGGCGACGATCAGGAACACGCCGATCACCGAGCCGACGAAATGGGCGCCCTCGACCAGCGGCAGCGGCAGGAAGGCATTCATCAGATCGAGCCGGGTATCGGCCGGCGGCGTCACGCCGGAGAACACCAGCATGGCGCCGAGCACGATGGCCAGCGTGCCGGTGAGGATGGGCGCGATGCCGGAGACGGCGGCGGTGAGCGCCGGGCTGGCGGCGGTGGCCCGTCGCGCCTCGCCGACGATCATCGCCGCCACCGCGACGATCAGCGGCACCACGTAATAGACGATGCGGTAGAGAAGCAGCGCCGAGATGACGCCGTCGACCGGCAGGCGCGTGCCGAGCGCGCCGACGACGATGGTCTCGAAGATGCCGACGCCGCCCGGAAGATGGCTGAGCACGCCGGCGCCGATCGCCACCGAGAACACGGCGAGCACGGTGGGGAAGGAGACGTCGCCGGCCGGCAGCAGCACGTAGAGCACGCCGGCGGCGCAGCCGACGTCGGCCGACGTGGCGATGAGCTGGGCGAGGATGTCGCGGGCGGTCGGCAGGGCGACGACCCGGCCGAACACCGTCACCGAGCCGCCGCGCACGGCGGTGAACAGCACCACCGCCGCGACGCCGGCCAGCATGATCAGGCCGATGCCGCGCACCATGCCGCCGGACATGCCGATCAGCGCGGCGAGATCCGGCCCGGCGATGGTGAGCCCGGCGCCGGCCACGAAGGCGAGGCCGAAGCCGAAGGCGGCGGCGACGTAGGCCACCACCTTGGCAATGGTCTCCGGCTCCATCCCGAAGGGCGAATAGAAGCGGTAGCGCACCGAGCCGCCGGTCAGCGGGCCGAAGCCGGCGATGTTGCCGACCGCATAGGCGCAGAAGCTGGCCAGCGCCACCAGCCGGTAGGGCAGCCGGACGCCGGCGAAGCCGAGAGCGTGCACGTCGTAGATCGACAGCGCCAGGAAGCTGCCGGCGGTGAAGATCAGGGCAAGGCCGACGCTCGACCAGGAGGTGTCCTCGATCGCCGCGATCAGGTCGTCGTAGACCACGCCCGACAGAAGGCGCGACAGCGCCAGCACCGACAGGCCGACGATGGCCAGCGCGATCACCGCGATGATCACCGGCTTCAGTCTGGCCAGCCGGCCGGGCGAGGCCGGCGGCACTTCGGGAGCCTCCGTGGAAACCGCAACGGGCATGGTCGACCTGAGAAACTGGCGGCCTGAAAAACGCCGGCCTGAAAAATTGATGGAGCGGGGGCGGGTTGCCCCCTGGTGGCGCCTTATGTTGGGAGATTGCGTCAATCCGGGGGCACACGCGCCGCCGCGAGATTTAATTCCGTGTAATGTGGCAATTGCGCCCGGTTCGGGAATCTACGACAACCGGGCGACTTTTCCCGAGGCTCAATCGTTCATGACCGTTCAATCCCCCACCGCCGCCGTTCTGATCATCGGCGACGAGATTCTCTCCGGCCGCACCCGCGACAGCAATTCCGGCCACATCGCCGCCTTCCTCACCGAGATCGGCATCGATCTCAAGGAAATCCGCGTCGTTCCCGATGAGGAGGCGCGCATCGTCGCGGCGCTCGACGCGCTCAGGACGTCCTGTACCTACGTGTTCACCACCGGCGGCATCGGCCCGACCCATGACGACATCACCGCCGACGCAGTGGCCAGGGCGTTCGGCGTCGCCATCGAATACCATCCGGAAGCCGTCGAGATCCTGCGGCAGCACTATGAAAAGCCGGAGGAGCTGACCGAGGCGCGGCTCCGCATGGCCCGTATCCCGGCCGGCGCGACGCTGATCGACAACCCGGTCTCCAAGGCGCCGGGCTTCCACATCGGCAATGTCTTCGTCATGGCCGGCGTGCCGAAGATCATGCAGGCCATGCTGCTCAACGTCGAGAAGGAACTCGACGGCGGCGTGCCGGTGCTGTCGGTCACCGTCGACTGCCCGTTCGGCGAAGGGGTGATCGGCACGGCGCTCGGCGAGGTGGCGAAGGCGCATCCGGCCGTCTCCATCGGCAGCTATCCGGTGCTGGCCGCCCGCGCCTTCTCGACGCGGCTGGTGATCCGCTCGCGCGACGGCGCGGCGCTCGAAGCGGCGAAAACGGCGGTGGAGGCGATGCTGGCGGGTATCGCCCGCGACAAAGCCGGGGATAGCACTCTCACCGACTATTGAAATCGTCGCGAAATGGGCATTTGAGAGGCGCAACGCCCATATGCCACGAGGATCGCCGCATGTCCCCGCAAGACGCCCAGCCGCTCGCCCCCAAGGCGTTCCCGGTCTCCTGGGACCAGTTCCACCGCGATGCCCGGGCACTGGCCTGGCGGCTGGCCGGCCATGGCGAATGGAAGGCCATCGTCTGCATCACCCGCGGCGGCCTGGTGCCGGCAGCCATCGTGGCCCGCGAACTGAACATCCGCGTCATCGAGACGGTGGGCATCGCCTCCTATCACGACTATACCTCGCAGGGTGATCTCAGGATCATCAAGAAGGTCAGCGCCGACGTCATCGACCTCGAGGGCGGCGAAGGCGCCGGCGTGCTGATCATCGACGACCTGGTCGACACCGGCAAGACCGCCCGCATTGTCCGCGACATGCTGCCGAAGGCGCATTTCGCCACCGTCTACGCCAAGCCGAAGGGCCGGCCGCTGGTCGATACCTTCGTCACCGAGGTCAGCCAGGATACGTGGATCTACTTCCCCTGGGACTTGGGCTTTGCCTTCCAGCCGCCGATTTCCCGTCAGGGCAATGACTGACCCGGCAAATTTTCCTTCACCATGTAAATGATTGATTTTCGGGCCTTAAGGCCGGATGCGCCGATCAACGGTTGTCCGGTCTGACGGCGCCGAGCCTGATTCTCGCCGCATTTTTCCCTGTTCTGAGCCGCCGTCGCTGATCGCCGGTAACCGCTGGTGGTCCCTATGGAGGCACGTCCGCGCTGCCAACGCGGGTTTGAACAGGATTGACTGCATGCCATTCAAAACAAGCGCAGCCCGCGCTTTTTTCACGGCCGCCATGGCGGTCGCGTTTTTTCACCCGGCATCGCCGGCGCTGGCCCAGTGCGGCAAGGCGTCCTGGTACGCCGAGCAAGGCCGCACCGCCAGCGGCGAGCGGATGAAACCCGGCGCCCGCACCGCCGCCCACCGCACCCTGCCCTTCGGTACCCTCGTCGAGGTCAGGAACCTCAGGAACGGCCGCAGCGTGGTGGTGCGGATCAACGACCGCGGCCCCTTCATCAAGGGCCGGGTCATCGACCTGTCGCGTGGCGCCGCCAACGAGATCGGCATGGTCAGTTCCGGCACGGCGAGCGTCCGGCTGTCGGTCCTCGACGGCAAGGTCGGGCCGGCCGCCGAGATGTGCGGCTGAGCCGCCCCTCCCCCTGAATACGGCGCGCCCCGTCCTTCCTTCGGGACGCGCCCACCCCACCGTCCATATCGATCGGGGCTTGACCCCTTCGCCGCCGCCGGCAATATCGCCGGGCACGCGGACGTGGCGAAATCGGTAGACGCAGCAGACTTAAAATCTGCCAGCCATTGGCTTTGCGGGTTCGAGCCCCGCCGTCCGCACCAGCCCCGCGCCCATCTGGAAAATGTCGTATATCGCATACATATAAACCGTTTATATTTTTACTCCAAATACTTAAACGTTTTTAGGTCCCTTGCGTTTCTGCGACTAAAGTTTGATTTACACGTTCAGGAAATCGCTTTCCGGGCTCGGATCGTCCCGACGCCGCCAGCCGCCCAATACCGGCAGACCGTTCGCCGCCGCCCCCTATGGGCGCGGGCCGGACACGCCTTGCCCGGAGAAGCCCTTCCACCGCCGCCCGAAGCAATTCCAGCAAAAGCGTGATCCCATTTTGCCTCCGGAATTGCGCCAAACCAAAGAGAGCACGCCCGGTAAACCCGCGTTCACCGGAAATGTTCCAGGAGCCCAGACATGACCGTGATGACCTTCTCGATTCCCCGCACCATCCTCTACGGCGAGGGCTCGCTCGCCAAGCTGGCCGACCTCAAGGGCAAGAAGGCGGCGCTGGTCACCGGCGGCAGCTCGATGAAGCGCTTCGGCTTCCTCGATCAGGCGATCGCTCTCCTCAAGAAGGCCGGCATCGAATCCATCGTCATCGATGGCGTCGAGCCTAACCCGTCGGTGGCGACCGTCTGGCGCGGCGCCAAGGCCATGCAGGACTTCGGGCCGGACTGGATCGTCGCCATCGGCGGCGGCTCGGCGCTCGACGCCGCCAAGGTGATGTGGTGCTTCTACGAGCATCCGAACCTGACCTTCGAGGATATCATCCCGGTCGGCTCCATGCCGGCGCTGCGCACCAAGGCGCGCTTCGTGGCCATTCCCTCGACGTCGGGCACGGCCTCCGAGATCACCGCCTTCTCGGTGATCACCGACACCGAGAACCACATCAAGTACCCGATCGTCGCCGCTGACATGGTGCCGGATATCGCCATCCTCGACCCGGCGCTGCCGATGGTGATGCCGCCCAACGTCACCGCCAACACCGGCATGGACGTGCTGTGCCACGCCACCGAGGCGGTGGCCTCGATCGCCGCCACCTCGTTCACCGATCCCTATGCGATCGAGGCGATCCGTCTGGTGCTCGAAAACCTCGAGACGGCCTACAAGACGCCGACCGACAAGACGGCCCGCTTCAACATGCACAACGCCTCGGCGCTGGCCGGCATGGCCTTCACCAACGCCTCCCTCGGCCTGGTGCATTCGCTGGCCCACAAGATCGGCGGCGAGTTCGGCGTGACGCACGGTCTGGCCAACGCCATCCTGCTGCCCTACGTCATCGACTTCAACCGGCAGTTCACCGACAAATACGCTCAGGTCGAGCGCGCCCTCGGCATCAATGATCTGGCGGAGGCCATCCGCGGTCTTAACCGGCGGCTTAGCATCCCCGGCACCTTCAAGGACTGCGACGAGGTCGACTTCAATGAGGGCAAGTTCAAGACGGTGCTGAACCGCATGAGCGAGAACGCCTTCGCCGATCCTTGCACGCTGACTAACCCCGGCACGCCCTCGGTGACCGACGTCAAGGCGCTCTACACCGCCGCCTACTACGGCTGATTGGGCGGCGGCAGCATGACGGGCGGGCGCGGCATCCCGGAGGCCGGGATGCCGCGCCCATTCTTTTGGCGATTTCCTGAGAATGAACCTCAGAAATAACGCCGACCTCGCATTTTCCCTGATTGTCTGGCCCAGGCTCGGACGGTAGAAATGATAATCATTTGCAACAAGGAAGCGCCGACGCGAATTGCTGCCGCCGACGCGTTTCTGGATGGTGTCGCATCGTCTCCGGGCTTTGCTTGGTTGTTCAAAGGAGGACGGTCGCTGGTCGCGCGGCGCCCGTCGTCTTCGTCGCCTCGGGTCAGTCACTCCCTCCCGCGACGGTGGTGCTTCGGCGGTCTCCGCCAAACGGCCGGTTCCCCGCGTTGTCCGTGCGGGCGGTCGCAGACTTCAGGCCGGATATCCGAAAGGATGTCCGGCTTTTTCTCTTGTCCTCCCCTCTTCCGCCTGCCGCAAATGACGCTTTGGAATCGCAAGTCGATGTTTTAAAGAGAACGGGTTTTCGGCGGCCGGGGAGAAAGAGATGACCTATTGCGTTGGCATCCTCGTCAAGGAAGGTCTGACGATGATCGCGGATACGCGCACCAACGCCGGCCTCGACAACGTCTCCCAATACAAGAAGCTGCACATCTTCGAGAAGCCGGGCGACCGGATGATCGCGGTGGCCACCGCCGGCAACCTCGCCATCACCCAGTCGGTGCTGTCCTTGCTGAGCGAGGGCCTGGAGAACCGGGAAACCGGCCAGATGGAGACCATCTGGACGACGCCGTCGATGTTCAAGACCGCCCAGTTGGTCGGCCGCGCCGTGCGCGAGGTCTACCGCATCGACGGCGAGGCGCTGGAGCAGTCCAACGCCGGCTTCGAGGTGACCATGCTGGTCGGCGGCCAGGTATCGCGCGGCCGGCTGCGGCTGTTCATGATCTACCGGCAGGGCAACTTCATCGAGGCCACCGAGGACACGCCCTTCCTGCAGATCGGCGAGCACAAATACGGCAAGCCGATCCTCGACCGCGCCATCACCTTCACCACCGATCTCGTCGAGGCGACCAAGCTCGGCCTGATCTCGATGGATTCGACCATGCGCTCCAACCTGGGGGTCGGCATGCCGATCGACCTCGTGACGGTGAAGCGCGACGCCATCGCCCACGACGTGCTGCACCGCATCGAGCCGGGCGAGCCCTATTTCCACGATCTGCGCGAGCGCTGGAGCGCGGCGCTGCGCGCCGCCCACAAGGCAATCCCCATCCCGCCCTACAAGTGAGCGGCCGCCTTCCCTACCCCCGGTCGCGGAAGCGGTTGGTGATCGGATAGCGGCGATCGCGGCCGAAGCTCTTGGTGGTGATCTTGACGCCGGGCGCCGCCTGCCGGCGCTTGTACTCGGCGATGTAGAGGAGGTGCTCGACGCGGCGCACCGTCGCTTCGTCGAAGCCGGCGGCGATCAGCTCGGCCACCGTCCTCTCCTCCTCGACGAGGCCGTTGAGGATGCCGTCGAGCACCGGATAGGGCGGCAGGCTGTCCTGATCGGTCTGATTCTCCCGGAGTTCGGCGGTCGGCGCCTTGGTGATGATGCGCGTCGGAATCACCTCGCCGGCCGGTCCCTTCAGGCCGTCCGGCCGGTGGGCGTTGCGCCACTCGGCCAGCGCGTAGACCTGCATCTTGTAGAGATCCTTGATCGGATTGAAGCCGCCGTTCATGTCGCCGTAGAGCGT
This sequence comes from Pleomorphomonas koreensis DSM 23070, assembly GCF_000425185.1. Taxonomy (GTDB): domain Bacteria; phylum Pseudomonadota; class Alphaproteobacteria; order Rhizobiales; family Pleomorphomonadaceae; genus Pleomorphomonas; species Pleomorphomonas koreensis. The sequence goes on along the minus strand of NZ_AULH01000007.1, from coordinate 294,289 downwards.
GCAGTAGCCGACGCTCATCTCGCTCTTGTTGCCGGTGGTCAGCACCATTGAGCCGAACTTATTGGAAACGGCCATCAGGATGGTGCCGCGGGCGCGCGATTGCAGGTTCTCCTCCGTCGTGTCGGCGCGCGTGCCCTCGAACAGCGGCCCGAGCGCCGCGAGAAAGCCCTCGACCGGTTCGGCGATGGCCACCACGTCGTAGGGAACACCCAGTGCGGCGGCGCATTTCGCCGCGTCCTCCAGGCTGTCGGCCGAGGTGTAGCGGTAGGGCAGCATCAGGCAGCGCACCTTGTCGGCGCCGAAGGCGTCGACGGCCATCGCCGCCACGACGGCCGAATCGATGCCGCCGGACAGGCCGAGCACCACGCCGGGGAAGCGGTTCTTCTCGACATAGTCGCGCAGACCGGTGACGCAGGCCAGCCAGTTGGCGGCCAGGACGTCCGGATAAGGTGCGACATCGCCCGGCCGGACGCGCCAGCCGTCGGCGCCCTCGACAAGCGTCACGGCCGCCGTCGCCTCGCGGAAGGCCGGCAGGCGGAAGGCCATGTCGCGGTCTGGGTTGAGCCCGAAGCTGGCGCCGTCGAACACCAGTTCGTCCTGGCCGCCGACGGTGTTGACGTAGACGAGCGGCAGCCCGCTCTCGACGACGCGCGTCGTCGCCACCTTCAGCCGCTCGCCGGTCACCGTCCAGCGGTAGGGCGAGCCGTTGATGACGACGAGAAGCTCGGCGCCGGTCTCCGACAGGTGCTCGACCACCTCGGCCTTCCAGATGTCCTCGCAGACCGGCAGACCGATGCGGATGCCGCGGAAGATCACCGGCGTGGGCAGCGGCCCCGGCACGAACACGCGCTTCTCGTCGAACACCGAGTAGTTGGGCAGGTCGGCCTTGAAGCGCAGGCCGGCGATGGCGCCGCCATCGAGCAGCGCCACGGCGTTGCGCAGAAGGCCCGTCTCGTCCAGCCAGGGCGTGCCGATCACCACGCCCGGCCCGCCGTCGGCGGTCTCGAGGGCGAGTTGCTCCACCGCCCGGCGGCAATCGCGCTGCACGGCCGGCTTCAGCACCAGATCCTCCGGCGTGTAGCCGACGATATAGAGTTCCGGCAGCACCAGGAGATCGGCACCGAGTCGGGCCGCCTCGGCGCGCGCCAGGCGCGCCTTGTCGAGATTGCCGGAAATGTCGCCCATCACCGGGTTGGCCTGGGCGAGCGCGAGCGTGAGCGTGCGGAAGGATTGGGTCATGATGTCCGCGATTTAGCCAGAAAGACATCGCCGCGGCAACTGATGGTTCGGCGCCGGCATCGGCGCGCCGCCAATCGGCCCGGTCGGAGCCGGCGGTTCCATCGCCACTAGCGCGGCTTGCCCCGGAGCGGCGAGTGCACGCGGATGATCTCGCTCGGACCTTCGTAGATGACCTTGGCCGGCGGCACGGCCGGCACCAGGCGGTTGCCGCGCCGCGCGTAGAGCTGCCGCACCGACGACAGGTCGGCGAGCCGCTCGTAGAGGCGGCGCGCCGACAGCGGCTTGATCAGCACGTCGTTGGCGCCAAGTTCCACTGCCGTCAGCATGCGGCGCTTGTCGGCATAGGCGGTCACCATCACCACGGCCAGCGTCGACACCCGGTCGTCGGGATGGCGGCGCAGCAGGTCGAGAAAGGCGGCGCCGTTGCCGGCGGTGCCGAGATTCCAGTCGAGGAGAAGCACGTCGGGCGACTGCGTCATCACCATGGTGAGCGCTTCCGCTTCGGTGGCCGCCTGCAAAATGACGCGAACCCCGAAAGCGCCGAGCATCGTTTCCGCCAGTTTGCGGAAATAGGCGCTGTCATCGACGACGCCGACGCGCAACGCGTCGAGACGCACATACGTACCCTGCTCCGCCGGATCGATCATTAAGTGAAAAGCCCTTCGACAACAACCTGCTAAAGTACCAGAAACTCCCTTCCCCGCCTGAGGCTTGCCACGAAATGGAGAAGATTTGGTTTATGCCGGCAACGTTTCGTGAACCATGACGGAGGTCAAAAAAAGGCGCCCCGAATGGGGCGCCCGTTTATTTTTCGACTCGATCGGAAGAAGCGTCGAAGCCTGATTTGAAACTCGGTGTTATCAGGCAGATAGCGATGGTTTCGGGAACCGGCGCGGAACGAACCTGAGGTTCGCGAGCGCCGGAAGCGTGAGAAAGCAAAGCCGGATGCCCGCTCCAGTGGAGTTTCGGGGCAGGCTCTCAGCCGACGATTTCGATCTCGGCGAACCAGTAGGCGATCTCGGCGGCGGCCGTCTCCGGCGCGTCGGAGCCATGCACCGAGTTCTCGCCCATCGACAGCGCGAACTCCTTGCGGATCGTGCCCTCGGCGGCCTTCTCCGGATTGGTGGCGCCCATCACTTCGCGATTCCTGGCGATGGCGTTCTCGCCCTCCAGCACCTGCACGACGGTCGGCGCCGACGACATGAAGTCGCACAGCTCGTCGTAGAAGGGCTTGCCCTTGTGGACAGCGTAGAAGCCCTCGGCCTGCTTGCGGGACATCCACACGCGCTTGGACGCGACGACGCGCAGGCCGGCCGCCTCCAGCTTGGCGGTGATGGCGCCGGTGAGGTTGCGACGGGTCGCGTCGGGCTTGATCATCGAGAAGGTACGTTCGATCGCCATGGAAATCTGCCCCTCTGTGGCTGGCGGCGGCAAGGCCCGGCGCGGCCGGATCCTCGGGTCAGGCCGGCTTATAGCGGCGGGACTGGAATCGGGCAAGCGCGGCAAGCCCGGAAAGCGCCGGGAAAGCGGCGAATGCCGGCCTCCCCGGCTCTCGGCGCGGCGCCGCGCTACAGTGGGATGCGGCGGCTCCCGCTCCCATGGCGCGATGATCGTTCACATACAATCGGAAATAGACATCCACACTTCGGATTTTCATGTCACCCAATTGACTTAGATCAAGGAATTCATGTTCACAGTCCGTACCTTTGAATTGTTATAACTTCCATCTAGGGGGAGGATTTCATGAAAAGGCATTGGGTGCTGGCCGTGGCTGCGGCCGCGGCGGCGTTGGCGCTTCCCGCGAAGGCGGACACGCTGCGGGAACAGGCTGCCCAGCAGTTCCAGGCCATTCCGTCGATTCTGCCGGCGGTCCACAACAATCCGATCACCAAGGCGAAGATCGATCTCGGGCGCGCCCTGTTCTTCGATCCGCGCCTGTCGGCCTCGGGCGTCTTCAGCTGCAACTCCTGCCACAACCTGGCGACCGGCGGTGACGACAACCTCGAGACCTCGATCGGCCATGGCTGGCAGAAGGGTCCGCGCAACTCGCCCACCGTCCTCAACTCGGTCCTCAACCAGGCCCAGTTCTGGTGTAACCCGCAAGAACACATGGCACTTTGATGGGAATACGTGATAAAGTCCGGGAAAGTGTGATAACGCCCTGAAAGATGGGCGAAAAATGGGCTTGGCGGGATACCTAATTAGAGGGGTGGCCGCGCAAGATCAAATGGCACCATGACGCCGGAAAACGACGCCTAATGACCGGATGGCGTCGAGTGATCGGGAGGCAAACTGTAACCCGAGGTTACGGTTGAAAAGCCCGGAAAACCGCCACATATCGCAATAAACTGTAACCGACAAAGGCTCGGAGGCCGGCCACGGCTGTGGACTGAACCGACAAATGACTTGTCAGTTATCTCCGAAGGCCGTTCGGAGTTCAATAGCGCAAAAAAGCAATATACATCAGTGACATGGTAATTCGGAAGTCCGAAATAGCGAAGAGCCAAACAGACAAGCGGATATACTCAACAAACTACACGATCAGACGCACTAATAATGGCACGAAAAGACGCACGAACATACGCATTAACGTGAGTCGTAATGGTGGTCTAAAATGCACTCCAAACGTAGCCTAAACATACTGCCAAATTATGGCAGTATATTACGGCAGACGGCTGCCGTATATTAGCGCGATCAAATCTGCGGATCTGCGGAATTGATCGGGTATGTTGGGGGAAGGCCTTTCAATTCGCAATCGGATGCGAATTTGTCTATCGGGGCAAATGGCGGTTTTCCGACAATTGATCGGCGCGCGATTTCGCCTTGTGAAAATAGCCAAATCGGCCTATCTTTACAAGTGGAGTCGCAAACTCTGAACGTGGTGGGTCGCGCCACCTAGGCATGGTGCATCGGGAAGCCGTCAGGCGATCCCTTTACACGCGCCTCAACGGCGCTTTTTTTGTTTGTCCGGTGGACTCCGGACACGGCCGCGCATTCGGCGGCCGGGGGGATATGGGGTATGTCCAGGGAGAAATCCTAAAGCCCATGTCACCGTCCACGTACGGTTTGCGCCCCCGGCCCGCGCCGATCGCGGAGTTGCTCGCAAAGCAATACGTGGAGACCACCATGACTGCCCTTACCAATTCCGAGACCTACAAGGTCGCGACGAACCAGCTGTCCGAAACGATCATGGGGATGGAAGCGCTGACTGTCCTTCTCGTGAATGCGCTCCACTATGAGTCGTCGATTGTCGGCTCATATGCTGACGGCATCAGTATTCTGATGTGGGAGAAGGTGGACGCGCTCAAGGAGGTGGAAAAGGTCTTCCCTGAGTTTATGCCGGAGAGCGATGCCGCCGCGGAGACCGCCCGGATTGCCGCGGAGGTCGAGCAAATTAACCGCGCCAGATCGATGGTCGAGGAGGAAATCGAATCCATTCGCTCGGAGGAGATCGCCGCCGCCCTGAAGGTGGACGCCGATATCGTGCAGCGCGTCGTCAGGGAGCTGAACAAGGCGAAGACGCCGGATGCCCGCACAGGAAGAGAGGGGCGGCGCGGCAGAGCCGCTGCCGGCTGATCCTCACGGAACGCAATCCAACGGGCACGGCATCGGCCGTGCCCTTGATCTTTCTGGAGTCTGGAAGATGACAAAAGAACTGAGAGAGTGGATGAGCGCGAAAGAGATAGCCGCGCTGAAGATCTCTGGGTTTCCGCAAACTACCTCAGGCGTGCACTATTACGCGAAGGCGAATGGCATCAACTTGAACAAGCAACTGTGCCGACCCCGAAAGAAGGCTGGAGGCGGTGTTGAGTATCACAAGAGCATCATTCTGCCGGCGCTTGATGATCCTCTAAACTGGATCACAGCCCAAGAGATCATCGACATGAACCTGAGTGGATTGCCGAGGGATATTGACTCCCTGCAAGCCAAGTTTCGACGGGACGGCGTCGAGGAAAATCCGATGCTCTTTCGGCGTCATGGGATGGGTCACGCCTTCCTTTATCACCGAACCGTTATCACCGAATTCCTTTCCAATGTCGATCATCTGGCATGGTTCAGTGCGCAGGAAATCGCAGACATGAATCTGCCCGGCTTCCCTGCTGATAGAAGCAGCATTAGCAGATACCTGAGAAATACCCTGCTTCGGAAGTATCCGAAGCTTTGTCGCCACCGCATTGGGTCGGGCGGCGGGTACGAGTACCATATCGACGCCCTTCCCGAAGTCGCCAAGACACGCTGCAAGACCATCACGAGGTCAAAGAGGAAGCCAACGGTAAGGCCACGAATTCGGCTTGAACGTCGACCGCTCGGCCGGCTGATCGAGACCTTTCCAACCGCAACGGAAATCCGCGTCGACTTGACCCGTCCGCGCGACAAGCGGCTGATCGTTCGGGTTCCAGCGATCTGTCGGCCCTCTCCTGATCGGGAGGTGCGGCCATGAAAGAGTGGCTTTCCCCGACCGAGATCGCCTCGTTGGGCCTGATCGGCCATCTGAACAGCAAACACGCGGTCAACTCCTGGATAAGGGCAGAGAGGCCGTTCCATGACGAAGCCTTCATACGCGTCCGCCTCGCCAAGGGCGGCGGCTTCGAATACCACCTGTTCGCCCTGCTGCCCTTCATCACCGACGACGAGATGAAGCTACGCGCCGCCGGGCTGCTCGCCGAGCGCATGGAGGTCAAGAAGCGATTCGACAGCTTCGCGGCCGAAGGCATCGGCACCGAGCCGGTGCGGTCGGACTCGGTCAAGATCGATTTCAGCGGCGTTCCAACCGACGCGCTGATTGAGGAGCTGATGAAGCGCGCCGGCCTCCTGCCTCAAGACAGGGGAAGGCCATGACGACTTTCGACCTGACGGTGACGGTTGACGCCGACGTGTGGGCCTATGCCCAGCGGCGGCTGACGTACCTGGAGGCCATGCTGATCCGGATCGTTCGGGAGCGGTGGGCTATCCAGGAGTGGATGTCGGCCGCCGAGCTGGACGCCAAGCGCCTGCCGGGCCTGCCGGCGGGCAAGGCGGCGATCGCCCGAAAGGCGACGGCCGAAGGGTGGCTTAAGCGCAAGGTGCAAGGCGAACGGCGCTGGCACTTCGCCTATCATGTGTCGAGCCTGCCCGACCGGACCTTCGACGCGCTGATAGGCCGGGTGCTCGACCTGCCGCCGATCGACGCCATCGTTCCGGCGATGATCGGCCTTCCCGATGCGCCGCCACTGCCGGAGAAGGTGCCGGAGAACACCGCGCCGCCTTGGGTGCTGCCGCTGATGAGGATCCTCAGGAGCGACGACGCGCCGACGCTTGGCGAGGCATGGGACATGCTGCCCGACTACCTGCCGCCCGGCGTGGTGTTGCCCGACGTGGAAGAGGCGGCGCGGGTGATGATCCGGTTCGGCATCGCCAACCGGGTTTAGGCTGTGAAAACGACGTTCCGGGGCTTGAGATGCGGTGCCTCGGGACGAGCGGGCATTAAAACGAGTTTCAAACGGGGAAATTTGGCCGCTGACGGGTTTTTGGGGGTTGCGGCTCCGGTGGTAAGGGGGATTGACGGCCCTGCCATGGGCGCTCATTTTGGGCGAAACAGGCGCGGCGAGTGTTTTGCGCGCCTCTGGCGGCTTCAGAGAAGCGCGCCTTACGCGGTCCGAATGAGGGCCAAAACTCTCAGATATTGCCGACCCTACCGCAAACACGTGGGAAGTTTTTCCGTGCATTACCCCCCAGTATGTGCGGCATGGAACAGACATGGACTATCCGAGGCGCTGTTCGCTCGGCGCCAATTCCAGACGAAATCATGGTGTTTGTCGATCTCATTGGAATCGACAAGACAGCCAGCTTGCTTCTCGCCTTGGGTGGTTCGCAAATCCAGGTGGGCCGACACAGAGTCTACAAAAATAGCTCCGTCGTCAAAGAGATCGGTGAGGAAGCCGCGCTGGAGATTGGGGAGTATTTCTGCGGCGGGGTATTCAAGGTCCCGCTCGGTAAGAAATTTCTCAGTCGCTACCTATCCGCCAAGGGTATGAAACAGCAAGAGATTGCCCGAACTCTTCATATCGATGTCGCAACAGTAGCGCGTCATCAGAAGCCGTTTCAGGCGGGCAAAGCGGGTGGACCTTCCTCGCAGAAGCGCAGGGAGTACGGCCGGTGAGCAAGTTCGGCGAGGCCAGCAACTCCCTTTCCGTCGCGCTCATGTCGGAGCAGGCCGGCCCTACGACCTCTTGGGTGCATCTGATCCCATCGGGCGAGTTCTGGGGCCGCGACGGCCGGGGGCCATACCGCCTCGAAAGCGCCGATGCCGTCATCAACACCAGCCGCGCCTACGCCGGCAAGCGGAAAATGGTAGTCGATTACGAGCACCAGACGCTCAAGGCGAAAGACAACGGGCAGCCAGCTCCGGCGGCCGGCTGGATTGTCGGCATGCAGGCGCGTGAAGATGGCATCTGGGGCAAGGTCGAATGGACCGAGGCCGGAGCCGAACGCGTTGAAAAGCGGGAATACCGCTACATTTCCCCGGTTTTCCGCCACACGAGCGACGGTGTGATCAAGTCGATTCTTAATGCCGCGCTCACCAACAATCCCAACCTTGACCAACTCACCGCGCTCTCGCAGGCGGAGGAACCTTCCATGAAATCCGATCAGCTCGCGGCCAAGGTCCGCAGCGCGGCCGCGCTTCTCGGCCTGCCGGAAACGACCGACCAAGGCATTGTCCTGGCGCGGCTTCGCGACCTTTCGGCCCATACTGCCGAAATCGCCGTTCTTTCGGGTGATACCACTCTGGCCGCTCATGCCCCCGATTTCGATCCGACGAAGTATGTGCCGATCGGCGACTTTGAGCGAGTGGTTGCCGATGCCAACAAGCTTCGGCAGGGCGTGACCATGGAAGCGGCGGAACACCGCGTTTCCATGGAAATCAGCAAGGGAAGCCTTCCGCCCTATCTCAAGGATTGGGCCGTTTCGCTTTGCACGGTCAACACGCCGCAGTTCGACGCCTTCTTGAGACGCGTCGGGCCGGCCTTCAATCGGATTGTCGAGCCGATGACGATCGGCAAGCGCTCGTCCCATTCCGAACACAGCCAGACGCTTTCCGCCGAGGAAGAGGAAGTCTGCAAGAACATGGGGTTGAGCCCCGCCACCTATGCCGCCGCCCGCCGTGGCGCGGCCGATGAAGAGGCCTAAGCCGATGATCATCAACCGCCAAAATCTCGACTTCATCTTCACCGGCTTCAACGGGGCCTTCTCGCAGGGCTTCGCCGACGCCAAGCCCGCTTGGTCGACGGTTGCCATGCGCGTTCCTTCGTCGGCCCAGGACGAGGTCTATGGCTGGCTGAACCAGATCCCCGGTATGCGCGAGTGGATCGGGCCGCGCATCATCAACAGCATTTCGGCCAACGGCTACACGATCGGCAATCGGTCGTTCGAGAACACCATCGGTGTTCAGCGCGAGAAGATCGAGGACGACAAGTATGGCGTCTTCGCGCCGCTCATGCAGGAGATGGGCCGCGCGGCGGCCGTGCATCCTGACGAGCTGGTGTTTTCGACCCTCGGCGCCGGCTTCGCCACCGAATGCTTTGACGGGCAGTACTTCTTCGACACCGATCATCCGGTGATGAAGGACGGCGAGGAAACGTCGGTGTCGAACATGCAGGCCGGCTCCGGCGAGCCCTGGTACCTGCTCGACACGAGCCGCGCCATTCGGCCACTCGTCTACCAGGAGCGCCGGCCGTACAACCTCCAAACCAAGACTGACCTTTCCGACGATAACGTGTTCTTCAACAAGGAGTTCATCTACGGCGTCGATGGTCGGTGCGCGGCTGGATACGGCCTTTGGCAGCTCGCATTCGGCTCCAAGGCCGATCTGACGCCGACCAACTACAGCCTGGCGCGCGTCGCCATGCAAAGCCTCAAGGGTGACGGAGGCCGCCCGCTTGCCATCAAGCCGACCGTTCTGGTTGTCGGCCCGGCGAACGAGGAAAAGGCCCTGACGCTGATCAACTCGGCGACCAATGCCGCCGGGGCCAGTAACCCTTGGTACAAGACGGTCGAAGTGATCATGTCGCCTTGGGTGGAGTAATGCCTGTCGCCCGGTGTGTTTGCGGTGTTGCGCATCGGGAGTGGCCGCTCCGGCTGGCAGAGCGCCTAGAGCGCCAGGCCGGCCGGAGCGTTTTTTTGAGGGGTTAGCGCCATGGCACAGAATTTCAGGGTATCCATCGGCGTCGACCTCGACGCCGCCCGCGCCAAGGCAGGAGCGAGCGAGGCGCGGCAGGCGGTTCAGTCGATCGGCGAGGCGGCCGGACAGGCAACGCCCAAGGTGCAGACCCTTGATGGCGCGCTCGGTGGCCTACATGACACGGCCGCCAACGAGAAAGCCAAGCTGTGGACTGGAATTCTTGCCTCCGAGGGTATGGCGCTCGACAACCTCAGGGCCAAGTACAATCCGGTGTTCGCCGCCATCCAATCTTACAAGTCCGCTCAGGTCGAAATCCGCACGGCGCACGCCATGGGTGCGCTTTCGACGGATGAAATGACAGCCGCGCTTTCCCGGCATCGGCAGGCAACCTTGGCGTCGATCGACGCCATCAAAGGGCGCAACCTGGCGCTCCGACAGCAGGCAACAATCAACCCGCTCGGACCGACCTACGGCTCAGCCGGTGCCTTCCAGACTGCCAACATTGCCGCGCAGTTTCAGGATATCGGCGTCACAGCCGCCATGGGGATGAATCCCCTGATGATCGGCCTTCAGCAGGGCGCGCAGCTGTCGAGTGTACTTTCCACCATGGAGCGGCCCATTGCAGGTCTCGGCGCGGCTTTCGTCGGGCTGCTTTCGCCGCTTTCGCTTGCAACCGTGGGCCTGACGGCTGCCGGCGCGGCGGCTATCCAGTTCTTTGCGTCGTGGAACTCCGGCGCTGACAGCCTGGAAGATGATCTGAAACGGCAAGCCGATCTGGTGTCGGAGATCGCCAAACGCTTCAAGGGCGCGGGGGATGCCGCCCAGGGCTACGCCCAGGACACGGCCAACGTTCTGGCCGCCCAGAGCAAGCTCAACGTCAAAAGCCTTCGGGAGGATCTGCAGAAGCAGGCGGCGGACATCCAAAACGAGCTGTTTCTGTTCAATAATCCCAACTCATGGGCTCCGGACTCGGAGAAGGGGCTGAAGACGATCTTCGACGAGTTCGCCGCCTCGATCGAGCGCAGCGATCCGCAGGTTCGCGTCTTCCGCGACGGACTGACCGACCTCAAGAACTCCGGCGTCGAGAACATCAGCGAGATCACCGATTATTGGCTCGGTCTCACTGATGCGATGGCCGAAACCCAAACGGCGCTGGATCGCATCCGGAACACCAGCCTGATGGCCGATCCGGCGATGCGGGCGATTGCAGATCGCTGGCGCGGCCGGGAAAACGACCCGTACGCCATGGGTGCGAGCACCGATGCGGTCGGTATGTTGCCGCCTTCCATCCTGCCGCAAGACGATCCCCGCCGTTCCCTCGACTACAGCGCGGACGAACTCAAGGCCGCGACGGAAGCCCTGAAACAGGCACAGCGCGCCGCCGCATCCACCGGCCTAATGGGGCTCGATGCAACGATCAAGTCGATTACCGCCCGGTATGACGAGCTGATCACAAAGACCTATGGCGCGACGGACGCGATCGACCTCTACAGGCAGGCCGAGGCTTTGGAAATTGAGACGGCCCGCCGACGCGCTTTGCTTCAACCGCTTCAGGATGCCGCGCGTTCGACTTCCGAGCTTGAACGGGCCGTTGCCTTGCAGCGCGCGACCTTTGGCCTTTCGGCCGGAGACGCCGCCAATCTCACCGAACAGATGCGGCTCTACAACGAGTATGCCCGCGCTGGCGTCCAGATCACGCCGGAACTCGCCCGCACCATTGCCGAGGTGGGGAGCCGTTACGGTGCCGCCGCTGGCGACCTGGACAAGCTGGCGAAGGCGCAGCAGGAGACCATAGGCCGCATGGACGGCCTTCGGTCGGCGACAAAATCGGCGCTTGGATCGGCGTTGGAAGGCGATTGGAACGCGATCGGCGACGCGTTCAAGAGCTGGTCATCCAACATCATCACCGACCAGCTAACACAAGGCTTGCTCGGGCGGTCCGGCGAGGCCGGCGGTGGCCTGTTCGGCGAGATGGTTTCCGGCCTCTTGGGGGATGGCGCGCGCGGCGCTTCCGCCGCAAATCCGGTGTTCGTGACCTTCGGCGGTGTCGGCGCTGGTGGTGGCCTGTTCGGCAATCTCACTCCGGCAAACTCCCCAAGTCTTGGCTTGGTCGGCGGGTCCGACCTTCTGGCCAAATACCGCGAGGCTATCGCCAAGCTTGAAAGCAGCGGGCGCTACGGCGCACTTGGGCCGGTGACCGCGACGGGGGACCGGGCCTATGGTCGCTATGGCGTGATGGGGGCGAACGTCGGCCCATGGACACAGCAGACGCTCGGCTACGCCATGACGCCATCGGCCTTCCTGGCTGATCCTTCGGCCCAGGATGCCGTGTTCAACCGAATTTTCGGCGGCTACCTCAGTCGGTTCGGCAATGCCAACGACGCGGCCAGTGCATGGTTCACAGGCCGGCCTCTGGCGGCCGGTGCCGCCGCAACGGACATTCTCGGCACCACTGGCAGCGCCTACGTCGACAAGTTCAACGCGGCGCTCGGTACGGCTACGACGGGCCTGGAGAGCTTCGCCAGCAGTGCCAAAGGCGCAAAGACCGGCGGCATTCCGGACAGTGCCTCATCCTACGGCACTGGATGGGCTGAACAACAGGTTTCCGGTCTCAGCGCTGAATTCTCGGTGCTCAGAAACGGCGTTGCCGGCATCGCCGACCAGTTCATTCCGGGGTTGGGTTCGGTGCTTGGACAATTGCTCGACGGTATTTCCAGCGCGGGCGGATCGTCGGGCGGCGGGTTCTGGTCGTCGCTGTTGTCGGGCATCGGCGGACTATTCGGCGGCAGCGGTTGGGGTGCCGACAACAGCTCGGCGTTCTCGCTCTATGCGTTGGGCGGCATACCGGGCGGCCGTGGCCTTCATTCCTACGCCAACCAGGTGGTTTCGACGCCCACGACGTTCGCCTTTGCCAAGGGTGCTGGCGTGATGGGCGAAGCGGGCGAACCCGAGGGTATTTTCCCGCTGACGCGGGACCGCTCCGGCCGGCTCGGCGTTCGGGCCTCGTGGGACGGCCAGGGCGGACAGGATTCGGGGACGAGCATCCAGATCATCAACACAAACGGCTCTAGGGTGGAACACGAGACGACGCGCGACAGCCGCGGTCGACGGCAGGAAAAGTTCGTGCTGTCGGATGCGGTAGGCGACGCGATGACGACGCCAGGTGGCGGAGCCGATCGCGCCATGCGCCAGAAGTTCGGGGTGCGCTCCAGGGGTATCCCAAGGTAGGTTGTGAAATGACCCGGCGGGGTGCTATCAGTAGCCCCGTTAGCGTCATTCCGGCAGCCTCAAAACGGCGTCTCTAGCAGCCGGTTTACGAGGCCATTTCAAACGGCGTTTTTCGACCGTTTAAACAGACGTCCAAAGCGGGTCGATTCGGCCGCCTAATCTGGTGCCAAGTGATCTTGCGCAGAGCGCCATTTGATTTTGCGCGCTACATCTGGGACGGCCGCGCCGAGGATCTGAAGGCCCAGGCCAAGGGCCCGATCCAGGCCGGCGTCGAGATGGCGAGCACGCCCGACAAGGTGATCGCCACGCTGACCAGCATGCCGCTCTACAACGACTGGTTCAAGCTCGCCTTCCCCGGCGATCCGTCGCCCGTCACCTTCGACAACGTCGCCAAGGCCATCGAGGCCTTCGAGGTGACGCTGCTGACGCCGGCCTCGCCCTTCGACCGCTGGCTCGAAGGCGACGACAACGCCATGACCGAGGTGCAGAAGACCGGCCTCAACCTGTTCATGGAAAAGGGCTGCTCGGCCTGCCATTCCGGCGTCAACTTCGGCGGCCATGACTACTATCCGTTCGGCGTCGTCGAGCGGCCGGGTTCGGACGTCCTGCCGGAAGGCGACAAGGGCCGCTTCTCGGTCACCAAGACGGCGGACGACGAGTATGTCTTCCGCGCCGCGCCGCTGCGCAACGTCGCGCTGACCGCGCCCTACTTCCACTCGGGCAAGGTCTGGGATCTGAAGCAGGCCGTCGCCATCATGGGATCGGCCCAGCTCGGCGCCGAACTCAACGACGACGAGACCACGGCCATCGCCTCCTTCCTGACGGCGCTGACCGGCGAGCTGCGTCCGGTCGAATACCCGGTGCTGCCGCCGGAGACGGCGACCACGCCGCGGCCGACCGCCGAGGTCATCGCCAAGTAATCTGCCATCGCGATGATCGATTGCCTCACGGCCGGCCCCACGGGGCCGGCTTTTTTCATGCCGGCAGGCGGTCGGCGGCCGGCTTCAGCCCCGGCATCAGGCCGGCGATTCGCTCGCAGAGCGGAGCGAGCGGGCTGGTGCGGCGCCAGGCGAGGCCGATGGTGCGGTGCGGCTCGGGCCGCGACAGCCGGCGCAGGCGCACCCGGTCGGCGTCGAGCGGCGTCGCGGCGAGAAACAGCTCCGGCAACAGCGTGATCCCCTGCCCCGCCGCCACCAGTTGCAGGATGGTGGCGAGCGAGGTGACGCCGGCCCGCGTCAGCCGGCGGGCGTCGAGGGCGCCGCAGGAGGCCAGCGTCTGGTCGCGCAGGCAATGGCCGTCCTCGAGCAGCAGCAGCGCCTCGGTCGGGATGTCGGCGGCGCTGTCGAAGGCGCCGAGCGACAGCGGCCCCGTCGCCGGCGTCGCCAGCAGGAAGGCATCGGCGAATGCCGGCACTTCCACGAAGGACGGATCGCCGAGCGGCAGGCTGGCGATGACCAGATCGAGGCCGCCGGCCTGCAATTCGCCGACCAACGTCGCCGTCACCGTCTCGCGTACGCCGACCCTGAGCGCCGGGAAGGCGTCGGCGATGGCCGGCAGCAGCTTCGGCAAGAGATAGGGACCGATCGACGGGATGATGCCTAGCTTCAGCGCGCCGGTGGCCGGGTCTGCGGCGGCGCGGGCATAAGCCTCGAGGTCGCCCACCTCGGCGAGAATGCGGCGGCCACGCCCGACGATGGCCTCGCCGGCCGGTGTCAGGCGGGCGCCGGCGGCGGCACGCTCGACCAGGGGACAGCCGAGCGCCTCCTCAAGCTCGCGGATCTGCGCCGACAGCGCCGGCTGGCTGACCGAAACCCGCTCGGCGGCACGGCCGAAATGCCCCTCGGCGGCGAGCGCGTCGAGATAGCGGAGCTGGCGCAGGGTGATCCTCATAGGAAAATCCTATCAGCCTGGTCGGATAATGCAATTGGAATGATTCTAAGAAATGCCGTCATGTCGATGCGGAGAGGCGATGCCGGCCTGCCGGCGCCGCGTCCGTTCTCATGCAGGGAGACCCGCCTTGACCGACAGACCGATCCAGACCACCACCGCCGGCAGCCCGATCGCCGACAACCAGAATTCGTTGACCGCCGGCTTGCGCGGCCCGGTGCTGATGCAGGACTGGCAGCTGATCGAGAAGCTTGCCCACCAGAATCGCGAGCGCATTCCCGAGCGCGTCGTCCACGCCAAGGGCTGGGGCGCCTTCGGCGAACTGACGGTGACGCAGGACATCACCCGCTACACGCGCGCCAGACCGTTCTCCGAGGTCGGCAAGAAGACGCCGCTGCTGATGCGCTTCTCGACGGTGGCCGGTGAGCTGGGCGCCGCCGATGCCGAGCGCGACGTGCGCGGCTTCGCGCTGAAGTTCTACACCGAGGAAGGCAACTGGGACCTCGTCGGCAACAACACGCCGGTGTTCTTCGTCCGTGATCCGCTGAAGTTCCCGGACTTCATCCACACCCAGAAGCGCCATCCGAAGACCAACCTCCGCTCGGCCACCGCCATGTGGGACTTCTGGTCGCTCAGCCCGGAGAGCATTCACCAGGTGACCATCCTGTTCTCCGACCGCGGCCTGCCGACCGACGTCCGCCATATCGACGGCTTCGGCTCGCACACCTATTCCTTCATCAACGCGGACGGCGAGCGCTTCTGGGTCAAGTTCCACTTCAAGACGATGCAGGGCCACCGCCACTACACCAACGCCGAGGCGGCCGAGGTGGTCGGCCGGACGCGCGAATCGACGCAGGAGGACCTGTTCGGCGCCATCGAGGCCGGCGACTATCCGCGCTGGCGCTTCTATGTGCAGATCATGCCCGAGCTGGAAGCCGAGACGACGCCCTACAACCCGTTCGACCTGACCAAGGTCTGGCCGCACGCCGACTATCCGCTGATTGAGGTCGGCATCCTCGAACTCAACCGCAACGCCGACAACTATTTCAACGAGATCGAGCAGGCCGCCTTCTCGCCGTCCAACATCGTGCCCGGCGTCGGCTTCTCGCCCGACAAGATGTTGCAGGCCCGCCTGTTCTCCTATGCCGACGCCCACCGCCACCGGCTCGGCACCCACTACGAGGCGCTGCCGGTCAACGCGCCGAAATGCCCCGTCCACCACTACCACAAGGACGGCGCCATGAACTTCATGCCCAACAAGCCCAATCCGGACGCCTACTACGAGCCGAACAGCTTCGGCGGGCCGCGTCAGGCGCCGGAGTTCCGCGAGCCGCCGCTGCGCATCTCCGGCGACGCCGACCGCTACGACCATCGCGAGGGCAACGACGACTACGGCCAGGCCGCCGCTCTGTTCCGCCTGTTCGACGACGGGCAGCGCCAGCGCCTGCTCCAGAACATCGCCGCCGCCATGGCCGGCGTGCCGCGCGACATCGTCGACCGCCAGCTCGGCCATTTCGCCAAGGTCGATCCGGCCTACGCGGCGGGCGTCAGGGATGCCCTCGGCATAAGCTGAGCCGGCGCACAGCCCCGTCGCCGGCAAATGGCGCGGTCGCCGCCGGGCCTGCAAGCCGGCGGCGGCCGCCAGCCGCTCTCGCCGGAAAGCCCGGCATGAAAAAGCCCGGCCGGGTTTCCCCGGCCGGGCTCGAATGTCTTCAATGGGCCCCTGAAGCTCAGGGCTTGGCGGCACCGGCGCCGGAGGCGGCGTTCTGCGCGTCGAGCAGCTTCTGCTGCGCTTCCTTGGCCTTGCGCTGCACCTCGGAGGCGAGCTGTTCGCGCTGGCGCTGCAGCGCCGCCGTGTCGATCGCCGGACCGGCGTAGGACGCCGTGAAGCCGGTCAGCGAGATCGGGAAGTTCAGCGCCTTGGCCTGCTGATTCTGCGTGGTGATGATCAGGTCCTTGCCCTTCTTCATCGAGGCGGTGAAGTCGTCGGTGATCGGGATCTCGGCGAAGCAGGCATTGGGCATGCAGATGGTGTACTTGCCCGGCACCTGGGTGTTCTGATCGACCTGCACGCGGATGCCCGGCTGGATCAGCATGCCGACCGGCGTCTGCACCAGCAGGATCTTGCGCGTCTCGCCGTCCACCTCGCGCACGCCGGCCGAGGCCAGGAACTGGCCGCTGTCGGTACGCAGCTCGCGCACGGTAAAGCAGACCTGCTTCTTGGTGCGGGCGTCCTGGCCGCAGAGCTTGTTCCAGGGATTGTTGGCATCGTCGCTCGGCGCCGAAGCGGCGTTGTCGGCGGGAGCCGCGTCGGCCGGAGCGGCCGGCTTGTCCTGCGCCAGCGCGGTGGCCGCGGGCAGCGCCAGCGCCGCCAGAAAGACCATGGTCCTGAGGGAAGTAACCGTTGCCATTCGCCCAATCCTTTGCATGCGTCGATCTCTAGCACACGCCATTGGCGCTACCGATCGTCTGATTTCGATCGACTTGTCAACAGCGCTTCGCGCAATCCGAACCCCGGAAGCCTGCCGAAAGTGACTTTTCTCCGCCCTGCGGCGCGCGGGGCTCACCCTGCCCGCGCCTTGGGCGCTCGGAGAACCCGATGACGGCAAATTTGGGCAACACGGTGGCCCCGCGTCCCCGGCCGGAAATTCGTCGGCCGGCGAAGCGTTCCGGCGGTGGACCGGCGGCCGGCCGGCCAAAATTGACGGCTCCAAGCGGGGATGGACGTGTTAACGTTCCGGAAAGATTCGCGTCCGAACGGAACCCCGGTTCATGTCCTGCGTCATCACCCGCCGCGTCTTCTGTCTTGGCACCGTCGGCGCCGGCCTCCTGCTGTCGCTGCCGGCCCGCGCCGCGCCGACCCATGGCATTGCCATGCATGGCATACCGGCCCTGCCGGCCGATTTTCCGCACCTGCCCTATGCCGATCCGGACGCGCCGAAGGGCGGCACCTTCGCCCTCGGCTTCCCCGGCTCCTTCGACAGCCTCAACCCGTTCATCGTCAAGGGCAACGCGCCGCGCGGCCTCTCCGACACGCTCTACGGCAACAACGTCTGGGACACGCTGCTGCAGCGCTCGGCCGACGAGGCCTTCTCGCTCTACGGCCTTCTCGCCGAGGGTGTCGAGATGCCGGCCGACCGGGCCTGGGTCGAGTTCACGCTGAACCCGCGCGCCGCCTTCTCCGACGGCCAGCCGGTGACCGTCGACGACGTGCTGTTCACCGTCGATCTCCTGAAGAACAAGGGCCGGCCGGTCTACAAGCGCCGCTTCGACAAGGTGGTGTCGGTCGACCGCGTCGGCGAGCGCACGCTGCGCTTCTCCTTCGCCGACGGCGCCGACCGCGAGCTGCCGCTGTTGATCGGCGGCTTCACGCCGATCCTGCCCCGCCACGCCATCGACGCCGCCACCTTCGACCAGTCGTCGATGAAGCCGCTCCTCGGCTCCGGCCCCTACGTGATCGACAGCATCGACGAGGGCCGGCAGGTGGTGCTGAAGCGCAACCCGGACTACTGGGCCAAGGATCTGCCGATCAAGCGTGGCCTCGACAATTTCGACGAGATCCGCATCGAGTATTTCAAGGACGCCACCGCCTATTTCGAGGCCTTCAAGACCGGCACCTTCGACCTCTACATGGACAGCGACCCCGGCCACTGGGCCAAGGCCTACGATTTCCCGGCCGTGCGCGACGGCCGCGTCGTCATGGAGAAGGTGAAGACCGGCACGCCCAAGGGCATGACCGGCTTCGTCTTCAACACCCGCCGCGAGCTGTTCAAGGATATCCGCGTACGGCAGGCGCTGACGCTGCTGTTCGACTTCGAGGCGGTCAACCGCACGCTCTACTACGGCGCCTATGCCCGCACCGGCTCCTATTTCGAGGGCTCCAGCCTGTCGGCGCTCGGCGTCCCGGCCTCCGAGGCCGAGAAGGCGCTGCTCGCTCCCTACCAGGATCTGGTGCTGCCGGAGGTCATGGCCGGCACCTATGCGCCGCCGGTCAGCGACGGCTCCGGCCGTGACCGCAAGGCCCTGCGCGCCGCCCTCGATCTCATGAACCAGGCCGGCTGGAAGCTCGACGGCCGCCGGCTGGTCGACGCCAACGGGCAAGCCTTCGCCTTCGAGTTCATGGCCAAGGTGCCGGACGAGGAGCGCCTCGCCCTCGCCTATCAGGCGACGCTGAAGCTGATCGGCATCGACATGGCTGTACGGCTCGTCGATTCGACGCAATATTACGACCGCCAGAAGACCTTCGACTTCGACATGCTGCAGATGATCTGGACGGCGTCGCTGTCGCCCGGCAACGAGCAGGTCAATCGCTGGTCGCAGAAGGCGGCGGTCACCGAGGGCACCTTCAACTATGCCGGCGCGTCGAGCCCGGCCATCGACGCCATGATCGACGCGCTGCTCGCCGCCACCGAGCGCGAAGAGTTCGAGACCGCCGTCCGCGCCCTCGACCGCCTGTTGATCTCCGGCGTCTACTGCGTGCCGCTCTATCACCTGCCCGAGGATCTCGTCGCCCGCTGGGTGCGCATCCGCCGGCCCGAGGCGACGTCGATCGCCGGTATCCAGCCGTCCGCCTGGTGGGCGGACGCCAAGTCCTGACGCTAGGCAAATTGGGAAACGCGCCATGATCCTGACGTCCGAACAACGAGCCGAAGCCTGCGTTGCCTCCGGCGCCTGGAGCCAGGTGACGCTCGACGAGCTGATGCGCCGCGCCGCCGCCGCCGCGCCGGCCACCACCGCCTTCGAGGACGTCGGCGCCGGCGCTGTGCCGGGCCTGTCGGCTCACTACAGCTTTGCCGACGCCGTCAGGCGCATCGACGGCCTCGCCGCCTTCTTCGCCACCGTCGGCCTCCGGCCCGACATGGTGCTCGGCATCCACCTGCCGCCCTGCGCCGACGCGGCGATCGTCATCTTCGCGGCGCTGAAGGCCGGCCTGGTGGTGGCGCCGCTGCCGGTCTACTGGACGAAATCGGAGATCGAGGCGGCCATCGAGGCGGCGTCGATCAAGGCGATGGTCACCGCCTCGGAGATCGAGAACGAGCCGTCGGGCGAACTGGTGCGCGACGTCGCCGCCGACACCTTCGCCATCCGCTTCGTGTTCGCCGTCGGCGACGGCCAGCCGGACGGACTGATCGATCTCACCGAGGTGCTGGCCGACGTCGACGCGCTCGGGCCGCCGCCCGAGGTGACGCGGCGCGGCGTGGCGGCCGATCATGTCGCGCTGCTGTCGATGGCGCGCACGCCCGACGACGAACTGCTGATCGTCCCCTACAGCCACAACCAGCTGACGGCGATCGCCGCCGGCCATCTCATGGAAGCCGGCGTCGCCGCGCCGGAGACCGTGCTGTCCACCATGCATCCGGCCAGCCTCGCCTCGATGGCCGGCGCCATCGCCACCGCGCTGATGGCGGGCGGCCACGTCGCCTTCCATCACGGCACCTCGCTTGCCGGCCTTGCCGGCGCCGTGGAGAGCGCCGGCGCCGACCGCGTCGTGCTGCCGGAGGCGATCGTCGCCCCGCTCGCCGCCGCCCTCGACCGGCCGGTCGCCTTCTCGGCGGTCGGCGCCGGCCTTGGCCTTATGCCGGCGCCGGCCGCCCGCACCGTCGATCTCGTCACGCTCGGCGGCCTCTGCCTGATCCCGCGCGCCCGCGACGCCGGCGGCGCCATGGTGGCGCTGCCGCTCGGCGAGGCGCGCATGGGCGGCTACGACGACGCACCGGCGCTGTTCGAGGCGCGAATCCGGCCGAAGGCCGGCGCGAGAAGCCGCAAGGCGGAGGGCGAACTGCTGCTGGGCGGTGCCGCCATTCCCGACGCGCCCTGGCCCGAGCCGCAGTCCGGCCGGCGCGGCGCCCTGCTCGGCGTTACCTCCGACGGCTTCCTGCGTACCGGTCTCGCCGTCGAGGAGCACGAAGGCCGGTTAATGATCACCGGTACGCTCGGCGAGACCATCGGCGTCGCCGGCATCACCGTGTCGCCGCGGCGGCTCGATGCGCTGTTCCGCCGCTACGAGGGCGTCGAGGACGCCGCCGTGTTCCCGATCGACGCCGGCCCGGTCGGCCACCGCATCGGCCTCGCCGTGGTACCAAAGCCCGGCGAGCGGCCGCAACTCGCCGAGTTGCTGGCTTGGCTCGACGGCGAGGCGGCCGGCAAGCTCGACCGGCCGGTGGCGCTCTTGTCGGTGCCGGAAATCCCTCGCAATGCCGACGGCTCGGTGCGCCGCGAGGCGCTGTTCCTGGCGGCCGTCGCCTGACGGAGGCTACGAGGAACCAGCCCGCTGTTCCGCCTCAAGCTTGGCGACCAGTTGCGCCCGTGCCGGCGGCAGGTCGACCGCTCTGGGTCCGACGACGTGACGGTCGAGGAAGAAGCCGGTGAGTTTCAGTGCCGCCGCCACATCGGCGGCGTCGGGCGCCCCCTCGGCGCCGGGCAGCAGGAAGGCCGGCAGCGCCAGCAGGCGGTCGGCATAGGGCGCGCCTGCCTCGCGGCACACCGCCCGCGCCGATTTCGGGCTGACGAAGCAGAGATCGTCGCTGCGGCCGGTGGCGGCGCAACTCGAAAGATCGAGCCCGAAGCCCAGCTCATCGAGCAGCATCAGCTCGAAGCGGGCGACCAGCGCCGCCGATTGCAGCAGGCCGTCGAGATGGTCGAGCAGCGTCTCGGCCGCCCGATAAAGGCCGGCATGCGCCTCGCGCTCGGCCAGGAGCCGCAGGTGGCCGGCGACGATCTGCACGCCGAACACGCCGGCGGCGCTCTCCATCAGCCGGGCCGCCCGCGCCCGCTCCAGCTCGACGACGAACAGGCCGAGATGCGTTTCGAGCCTCGCCCGCCAGGTGACGGTCAGCGAGTTGCCGGCCTGGAGAACCGGTTGCAGGCGCCGCGAGCGGGCGCCCTTGACGAGGCCGAGATGGCGGCCGTGCCCGGGCGTCATCACCTCGATCACCGCGCTGGTCTCGCCATGCGGGCGAAGGCCGATCAGCAGCGCTTCCGACACCCATTCCATCTCGTCGACCCGTCACACCAATTCGCGAAGACGCGGACGCATCCGCTCATTGCGGCCATTGCCGATGTCTCATTTGCATCAGGGGCACGAGAAATCGACAAGCGGAATACCTGGGGGTCATTTTCGATGCCTCTTGGTCTCAGTCCGCCTCGAGCTTCTCCTCGGCCTCCGGCAGCGACAGTAGCACGACGCTGCGGGCAAGCTGAGCGGCAAAGCCCTGCCGCACCAGCACGGCGATCTCGCGGTTGAGGCCGTCGCGGTCCGGCCGCTCGCCGCGCCGCCAGGGGCCGATGCGCCGGCGGCGGCAGAAGCGCAGGGCCGCCACCGTCTCGTCGGTGCCCTCCTCAGCGATGACCGTCTGGGCCAGATCGCCGTCGACGCCCTTGGCCCGCAGGCCGAGGGCGATCTTCAGCCGCGAGGTGCCCTTGCGCCGGGCCGAGGCGACGCGCGAGGCGGCGAAGCCGGCATCGTCGATCAGGCCAAGCTCGCGAAACTCGCGCGCCAGTTCGGACACAAGGTCGGCGACACTCGCCTCGCCGAGCGCCACGTAGCCGGCCGCCTCCCAGCGCCGGAGCTTCTTCTCCATCAGCCCGGAGAAATGCGCCTCCGACGACGAGTAGCGCTGGAGATAGGCAAAGCCCGAGCGGCGCAGCTTGTCGCGGAGCTTCCGCGGATCGGTCGGCGCCGACCGCGGCGCGCCGTCAGGCGCGTCGGGAATGCGGCCCCAGCCGTCGTCGTCATCGTCGGTCGGGACGCCGCTCACGGCCGCCCGTCCTCCGCCGCCTCCTGACGCCCCTTGAAGCCCCTGGCGACGACATACATCTCGACGCTCTCCTGGCGCGACGACGGCGGCTTGAAGTGGAACACCTGCGCGAAGTTCTGCTTCAGCATGGCCAGCAGCTCGTTCTCGGTGCCGCCGCGGAACACCTTGGCGACGAAGGCGCCGCCCGGACGCAGCACGTCGACGGCGAAGGCCGCCGCCACCTCGCAGAGGTGGGTGGTGCGGAGATGGTCGGTCTTGTGGTGGCCGGTGGTCGGCGCCGCCATGTCGGACAGCACCACGTCGGGCGCATGGCCGCCGAGCGCCGCCATCAGCGCCGCCGGCGCGTCCTCGTCGAGGAAATCCTTCTGCAGCAGCGCAACGCCCGGCACGCCGTCCATCTCCAGATAGTCGATGCCGACGATCAGCGGATTGCCCGGCGTCGAGCCGGTCTTCTTCGCCGCCACCTGGCACCAGCCGCCGGGCGCCGCGCCGAGGTCGACCACCCGGTTGCCGGGCTTCAGGAGGTGATATTTCTCGTCGATCTCGATCAGCTTGAAGGCGGCGCGCGAGCGCCAGCCCTCCTTGCGTGCCTTGACGACATAGGGATCGTTGAGCTGGCGTTGCAGCCAGCGCACCGACGAGGCGGTGCGGCCGCGCGCCGTCTTCACCTTCACCTTGAGGCCGGTATCGGCGCGGCCCTTGCCCTTGGGCTTGTCGGAGCCGGTGGTCTTGCCCTTGTCAGACATGCGCTTCCGTCCTTGGCGGCTGAGGCCGGCGGCGCCAGACGCCGTCGCGGGCCATGAGTTCGACCAGAATGCCTTCGCGGAGGCCGCGATCGGCGACGCGCAGCCGCTCGCACGGCCACTTGCGGCGGATGGCTTCGAGAATGGCGCAGCCGGCCAGCACCAGGTCGGCGCGGTCCGCACCGATGCAGGGGTTGGCGACGCGCTGATCGTAGCCCATGTCGATCAGGCGGCGGATCATGTCGTCCACCTCGCCGCCGTCCATCCAGACGCCGTCGACGCGGCGGCGGTCGTAGCGCTTGAGACCGAGGTGGATGCCGGCCAGCGTCGTCACCGTGCCGGAGGTGCCGAGCATGTGGGCGGTGCCGGCGGCCACCAGTTCGGCCGCCCCGTCCATGCCCTCATAGCCGTCGATCAGGCCGCTCACCTCGTCGACCATGTCGTTGTAGACCGCCTCGGTCACCACGTGGCCGCCGTGCCGCTCGGAAAGCGTGACGACACCGACCGGCAGCGACGTCCAGCTGCGGATGAAGCGGGTGAGCGCGAAGCCGCGCGCCTCGCCGCGCCGCCGAAGATCGAGCCAGACCAGCTCCGACGAGCCGCCGCCGATGTCGAACAGCAGCACGCCCTCAGAGCGCGGATCGATCAGCGTGGCGCAGCCGGCGACGGCGAGGCGCGCCTCGGTCTCGCGGCTGACGATCTCCAGGCTGAGGCCGGTCTCCTTGCGCACCCGGTCGAGGAACAGCGCGCCGTTGTCGGCCTGCCGGCAGGCCTCGGTGGCGATCAGCCGCATCTTGCGCACCCTGAGGTCGGCCAGCTTGCCGCGACAGATGGCCAGCGCGTCGACGGCGCGGTCCATGGCGGCCTCCGAAAGCCGGCCGGTGCGGCCGATGCCCTCGCCCAGCCGGACGATGCGCGAATAGGCGTCGACGACACGGAAGCCGCGATCCTGCGGCTCGGCCACCAGCAGGCGGCAGTTATTGGTGCCGAGGTCGAGCGCCGCGTAGAGCGGCCCGGTCGCCGCCACGCCGCGACGGTGGCCGTGATGATGACCGTTGATTGCGGCGCCGTTGATGGCCGGCGCCTCGCCGGCCTCGGCGTGCCGTTCGCCGCCCTTGCGGCGCTCGCCGTCGCGGCCGCGTCCCTCGTCGGGGCGACCGTCGTCGCGGCCATCCTCGCGGCCGGGCTTGCGCACGCCGCGCAGGGCGCCCTTGGCAGGGCCACGCCGCCGGCGCCGCCGCGCACCCTCCTCGCGCGGCCGGCCGGAGGCGGCTTCGGCCTTGTCGGGAGAGGAATTGGCCGGTGAATCGCCACGGACCGGCAGCGGTGCCCGCTCCGGTTGCCTGTCGCCCGCCGTCGGCGCATGTCCCACCGAGGCCTTGTCGCCCGCCGCGCCCGAACCGGGCCGGCGCTTGCGGCGGCGTCGCGCCGCCCGCTTCGACAGGGCACCAGACGCTCCGTCCGCCGCCGGGGTGGCGGGGTCGGCACGTCCTCGCGTGGGGTCTGCGCGGTCGCTTCGATCGCCCGCGTCACCCACTGAGATCACTCCGGCGCGCCGCGATCCGGGAGCCGGCGCCATCCGCTGTGGAAGGCCCCGGCCATCATCCGCGCGTCTTCCCGGAGGGAATGGCACGGGGGCTCGAGCGGCACGCTTGCTCGTTTGTCGTCGCGGCGACAGTACCAGTTGCCGATGGCAAACGCCAGTAAAAGCCTCGCGAGGCGGCGGACCGCTCCGGCGATGGCCGCCGTCAGGGCAGCGGCACGAAGGCGTCGCCGCGCCACACCTGAGGCTTGTAGGCCGCCTCGCGCCAGTCGCCCTTGCCGTCGAAGCTCACCTTGCCGATCACCGTGGCAGCGCCGCTCTGGCGCAGGAAGGCGGCCTCGGCAGCGAGGTCGCCACCGTTCGCCAGCGCGGCGATCGCCGCTTCCGTCGCGGCATGGGCGGTGAACAGCGTGTTGGTCGGCATCAGCTGCCGCTCCTCGAGCGACAGGAGAAGGTCGACCGCCTCGGGCCGCGACTTGTCGACGAAGGGCAGGAAGAACACCGTGCCCTCGGCGGCGTCGCCGGCCAGCGCCTTGAATTCGGCCAGCGCCAGCGCCTCGTTGCCGATCAGCGCCACGTTGAGGCCGCGCGCCTTCACCTCGCCGGCGATCACCGCCGCGTCGGCTTGCAGCGCGCCCATCACCACCGCCGACACGGCGGCGTCCTGGATCTTGCCGATCAGATTGTTCTGGCTTTTTTCGCCGGGCGTGAAGGCTTCGGTCATCGCCACGGCGCCGCCGGCCTGGGCGAACAGCTTGCCCGCCTCTTCGACCAGCCCCTGGCCATAGACGCTGCCGTCGTGGACGAAGGCCACCCGCTTGCCCTTGAAGCGGTCGCCGAGATAGGCGGCGATCGCCTGGCCCTCGCGGTCGGAGCGGATGGCGAGGCGGAACACGCCCGGCCCGATGTTCTCGTCGGTGAGGCGCGGATTGGTGGCGGCCGGCGACAGGAACAGCACGCCATTCTGGCCGTAGACCCGCGCCGCCGGCAGCGCCGCCGCCGTGCAGGCGTGGCCGATCACCGCCCGGACGCCCTTGCCGATCAACTGGTTGGCCACCGCCGCGCCGGTCTCCGCCTCGCACTTGTCGTCAACGGCCACGGTGCGGATCGTCTCGCCCTTGATGCCGCCGCGGGCGTTGGCCGCCGCCACGGCGATCTCGACACCGGCGCGGATGTCGCGGCCGACGTCGGCGAAACTGCCGGCCATCGGACCGGCGATGCCGATCGTCACGTCGGCCCGCGCCGGAGAGAGGGAAGCGACGGCAAGCGCCGCCACCAGCAGAACATGCAACCGTGCGCCCATCACTTCGCGGCTTCCCCGTTGAACCGCCCGCAGCAATAGCAGCTTGTCCGAAAAAACGGAACGCCGCCGGATCGCTCCGGCGGCGCGCCTCGAAGAGAACGGGACCGGCCGGGATGGCCCGGCCGCACCCCGGCTTACTTCAGCATCTTGTAGGTGATCTTGCCATCGTCCGCCTTGTACCACTGGTAGACGGTGTAGTCGGCATCCTTGCGGTCGCCCTTCTCGTCATAGGCGAGGTCGCCGATGACGGTCGGGATGGGGTCGCCCTTGTGGAGAGCATCGGCCACCGCCTGCGGATCGGTCGAACCGGCCGTCTTGGCGCCGGCGGCGATCATCTGCACCGCAGCGTAGCTGTAGAGCGTGTAGGCTTCCGGCTCGAAACCGGCGTCGCGGAACTTCTTGACGGTTTCCGTGGCGGCCGGGTTCTCGCGCGGATCGGGACCGAAGGTCATCAGCGTGCCTTCGACCGACGGACCGCCGATGGCGGCGAACTCGGCCGAGGCGATGCCGTCGCCCGACATCATCGTCGCCTTGAGGCCGGCTTCGGCCGCCTGACGGGCGATCAGGCCGGCCTCGGTGTGCATGCCGCCCCAGTAGATGCTGGAAACACCGGCTTCCTTCATCTTGGAGACCAGGGCCGAGAAGTCCTTGTCACCGAGGTTGACGCCCTCGTAGATCGCCTCGGTGACGCCGGCGGCGTTGAGCGCCTTCTTGGTCTCGTCGGCGAGGCCCTGGCCGTAGGTGGTCTTGTCGTGCAGCACCGCCACCTTGGCGTCCTTGAAGTGATCGGCGATGTACTTGCCGGCGACGGCGCCCTGCTGGTCGTCGCGGCCGCAGACGCGGAAGGTGTTCCAGAGGCCGCGCTCGGTGAACGTCGGATTGGTCGAGGCCGGCGTCACCTCCAGGATGCCATTCTCGGCATAGACTTCCGAGGCCGGGATCGACACCGACGAGTTGAAGTGGCCGACCACGAACTTGACGCCGTCGCCGACGAACTTGTTGGCCACCGACACGCCCTGCTTGGGGTCGGACACGTCGTCGCCGAGTTCGATCACCACCTTCTCGCCGTTGATGCCACCGGCGGCGTTGATGTCGGCGGCCGCCTGCTCGGCGCCCTTCTGGAGCTGGGCGCCGAAGGCGGCGTTGGGACCGGTCAACGGACCGCCCACGCCGATGATGACGTCGGCCGAAGCGGCGCCGGCGAAGGCGAAGCCGGCGGCGAACACGACGCCCGACAGGAGGAACTTCTTCATGTTGTGGTCTCCCATTTTGTCTTTGGCTGGAAGTTAGGCGGGTTCAAGCCCGAACCCTCGGGTCTCGGGACGGCGGCCGGCGGAGATAATCCCTGCTCCGTGACTCCGGTCGCCATCCGGAACGCCTGCGCCGGGGCCGGACGGCCGCGGCGATTGTCGGTGCGGCTCACCCGCGCGCCTTCCACGAGAAGGGGCCGGCGGCCTCGTAGAGCCAGTA
Organism: Pleomorphomonas koreensis DSM 23070; assembly: GCF_000425185.1. GTDB lineage: Bacteria > Pseudomonadota > Alphaproteobacteria > Rhizobiales > Pleomorphomonadaceae > Pleomorphomonas > Pleomorphomonas koreensis. Next base: position 266,961 of record NZ_AULH01000007.1, on the reverse strand, counting down.
GTATTGCGTAACCATTTGCCGCGTGCGCGTAAACTGGAATCCGGCGAATGCGACGATTTCCAGTACGATCAGATCGACGAGGTAGTAGTGCAGCGACAGGAGCGTGCCGCCGAAGATCGAGAAGTGGATGAAGCGGCTGCCGATGGTCAGGATGGCGATGTAGATCGCCATGACGAGCCGCGGCCGCCAGGTCTTGGCGCAGGCGCGGCCGGTCAGCAGCGCCAGAAAGCCACCGAGGAGCAGCGTCACGAAAATGAAGGTGAGGCTGGAGGCTTCTTCGTAGAGGATGCCCTGCATGTCCGTCCCTCCCCTCAGTGGGCGCCGCCCTCGAGATACGCGGCGCGCACCTCGGGGTTTTCCAGGAGTTCGCGGCCGGAGCCGCTCATGGTGATGACGCCGTTGACCATCACGTAGCCGCGATGGGCGAGCTTCAGCGCGTGGAAGGCGTTCTGCTCGACGAGGAACACGGTGAGGCCGTCGCGCCGGTTCAGCTCGCGGATGGCGTCGAAGATCTGCTTGACGATCAGCGGCGCCAGACCCAGCGACGGCTCGTCGAGCATCAGGAGCTTGGGCCGCGCCATCAGCGCGCGGGCGATGGCCAGCATCTGCTGCTCGCCGCCCGACAGCGTGCCGCCGCGCTGGTGCAGGCGTTCCTTGAGGCGCGGGAACAGGTCGAACATGTACTGGATGTCGGTGTCGAAGAACTCCAGGTTGTCGATCGACGCGCCCATCTGCAGGTTCTCGAGCACCGTCATGCGCGGGAAGATGCGCCGCCCCTCGGGCGACTGGGCGATCCTGAGGCGGGCGATGTCATGGGTCGGCAGGCGCGTGATGTCCTGGCCGTCGTAGACGATCGATCCGTCGCGGGCGCGCGGATTGCCGCAGATGGTCATCATCAGCGTCGACTTGCCGGCACCGTTGGCGCCGATCAGCGTGACGATCTCGCCCTGGGCGACGTCGACGTCGACGCCCTTCAAGGCGATGATGTTGCCGTAATAGGTTCTGACGCCCCTCACGGTCAGAAGGGGCTTTGCCGCTTCGGTCATGCCCGCTCCCCTTCGTTGTCGCCCGCCGGCTGTTCGTCGTGGCCGTCGCCGAACTGCTCGTCCAGCTCCTGCTCGATCTCCTCGACCTCCTCGTCCTCGACGCCGAGATAGGCGGCGATGACGCGCGGATCGTTGCGGGTCTCATTGGGGGTGCCGTCGGCGATCTTGGTGCCGTATTCCAGCACCACGACGTGGTCGGAGATGCCCATCACCACGGACATGTCGTGCTCGATCAACAGGATCGAGGTGCCGTCGTCGCGGCGGATCGACAGCAGGAGGTCGTTGAGTTCGGCCGACTCGCGCGGGTTGAGGCCGGCGGCCGGCTCGTCGAGGCAGAGGAGATCGGGGCCGGTGCACATGGCACGGGCGATCTCCAGCCGCCGCTGGGCGCCGTAAGGCAGGTCGCCGGCCGGATCGTCGGCGCGGGCGGTGAGGCCGATCTTGTCGAGCCAGTAGCGGGCGCGGTCGATCGCCTCCTTTTCCTTGGCCTTGTAGCCGCCGATGCCGAGCACGCCGAGGATGGTCATGCCGGAGGCGATCATCAGCGGATTGTGCTGGGCGACCAGGAGGTTCTCCAAGAGCGTCATGCCGGAGAACAGGCGGATGTTCTGGAAGGTGCGCGCCACCTTGGCCTTGCGGGCGACGATGAAGTCGGGCATCCGCTCCAGCAGGTGCAGCGAGCCGTCCTTCGGCCGCATCGACATCATGCCGGTGGTCGGCTTGTAGAAGCCGGTGATGCAGTTGAACACCGTCGTCTTGCCGGCACCGTTGGGGCCGATCAGCGCCGTGATGTCGCCGCGGCCGACGGAGAAGGTGAGATCGTTCACCGCCACGAGACCGCCGAAGCGCATGGTCAGGTGCTCGACCGCGAGGACAGCATCGCTGTCCCAGGTCCTGAGGGATGTCGTCATGTCAGCCGTGGCCTTCCTTCACGAGATCGCCGGAAACCGTCTTGCGCCTGAACAGGAAGGCGGTTGGCTGGCGGACCGAGACGAAGCCCCTCGGCTTCCACACCATGATGATCACCATGGCGAGGCCGAACAGCAGCATGCGATACTGGTCTGGATTGAAGTCGTTGCCGAACACCGCCTTCAGGAAGGAGAGTTCGCGCAGGAGTTCTGTGCCGCCGATCATCGCCACCGCGGCCAGCGCGACGCCGATCATCGACCCCATGCCGCCGAGCACCACGATGGCGACGATCACCGCCGATTCCATGAAGATGAAGGATTCGGGGGAGACGAAGCCCTGGCGGGCGGCGAAGAACGAGCCGGCGAAACCGCCGAACATGGCGCCGATGGCGAAGGCCGTCAGCTTGGTGTTGGTGGTGTTGATGCCGAGCGAGCGGCAGGCCACCTCGTCCTCGCGCAGCGCCTCCCAGGCGCGGCCGATCGGCAACCTTCGCAGCCGCATGGTGACGAAGGCAGTCAAGAGGGCCAACAGCAGGATCAGATAGTAGAGGAACACCTTGTAGTAGGCCGAGGATGCCGCGAGGTGGAACACCTTGGCGAAGTTGTTGGGCGCGCTGACGTCGAAGGAATAGAGGCCGAACAGCGTCACCTTGGGGATCGACGAGATGCCGGCCGAACCGCCCGAGAAGGCCTTCCAGTTGATCAGCACCAGACGGATGATCTCGCCGAAGGCCAAAGTGACGATGGCGAGATAGTCACCCCTCAGCCTGAGCACCGGGAAGCCGAGGATCAGGCCCCAGAAGGCGGCGAGGATGCCGGCCACCGGCAGCAGCACCCAGAAGCTCAGGTGGAAGTTGATGGCGAGCAGCGCATAGGAATAGGCGCCGACCGCGTAGAAGGCGACGTAGCCGAGATCGAGCAGACCGGCGAGGCCGATGACGATATTGAGGCCCCAGCCCAGCATCACGTAGATCAGGATCTGGACGCCGAAGTTGTCCACCCACTTGATCGACCCCTGCACGCCGACCAGCGAGATGATCAGCACCGGATAGACGAACAGGAAGGCGAGACCGCCGATCGACAGGTGCCGGGCGCGCGTCGCCCGCGTCTCCAGTTCGGCCAGCGTCACCGCCGCCTTGGTCTTGCGGCCGCGAGCGGTCAGCCAGGGATAGACGAAGGCCGACAAGAGGAAGCGGCCGGCGCCGACGATGGCCGAGAGGATGGCCGCCAGGCCGAGCCGGTTCTGGATGATCAGCTCGTTGGCCATGTTCTGGTCGGTCCGGAGACCGACCAGCGGCCCGAGCAGGGCGAAGGCGATGATGGCGACGATGACGCCGTCCTTCAGGGCCTGCCCGAAGTCGGGGCCGCCCTGGGGGAGAGACTTGGCTTGTGTGCTCATGATCAGACCTTCTCGACTTCCGGACGCCCGAGCAGGCCCTGCGGCATGAAGATCAGCACGATCACCAGGATCGAGAAGGCGGCGACGTTCTGGTAGTCGGCCGACACATATTGCCCCCACAGCGTCTCGATGAGGCCGATCAGCAGGCCGCCGAGCACCGCGCCGGGCAGCGAGCCGATGCCGCCGAGCACCGCCGCCGTGAACGCCTTGACGCCCGGCGTGAAGCCGTCCGAGAACACCACGACGCCGTAGTACATCAGGAACAGCGTGCCGGCGACGGCGGCCAGCGCCGCACCGATGACGAAGGTCAGGGAAATGGTGCGGTCGACGTTGACGCCGAGGAGCGAGGCCATCTTGCGGTCCTGCTCGCAGGCGCGCTGCGCCCGGCCGAGCGCCGTCTTCTGCACCACGTACCAGAAGGCGGCGAGCAGCAGCGCCGTCACCACCCAGATGATGATCTGCTTCAGCGAGATGTTGACCGGATAGCCGGTCGGCCCCTGCCACAGCGTGTAGACCTCACGGGTGACCGGCGGAATCGGCTTGTTGCGCGGGCCCTGGGCGACCTGCACGAAGTTGGACAGCACGATCGACATGCCGATGGCCGAGATCAGCGGCGCCAGACGGAACGAGCCCCGGAGAGGCGCGTAGGCTATTCGCTCGATGGCCCAGACGAGCAGGCCGGTCAGCACCATCGAGATGACCATGACCAGGATCAGCGCCAGCGTCACCGAGGCGATGCCGAACCACGAGGTCAGCAACAGGAGAAAGATCAGCGCGAAGAAGGCAGACACCATGAACACATCGCCATGGGCGAAATTCACCATGCCGATGATGCCGAACACCATGGTGTAACCAATGGCGATCAGACCGTACAGCGATCCGATAGTGATCCCATTGATCACCTGCTGGACGAAAACTTCCATGAAATAGAGACCCCCTGCAGTCACCCGCACGGCAGCCTTTGACGGCGGCTTCATTTGCGGGCTTTATGGATTCCATTAGCAGCATAGATCGATCAAGACAACTAAGCCCCTTGTCTTTCCTCGGGAAATCCCTCCCCTGGCCCGAAATGCCGCCCCAGCGGCCGGAAACGTAGTGATTCTCACTAGTTTTATGGAATTTTATGGGGATTTCTGCGTAATCTACGAAAAGGATCCGTCAAAATTCCAGTTTCACCTGGTGACTGCCATGCAAGAAGTCTGCCGTTTTGGAGAGGGCCTCAATATAGGGTCCGCAGCCCGGCCCGTTCGTGATAAGCCAATTGAGATCAATGGATTCGCTTTCGGAAGGGGCGACAATGGCGACCGACAGCACAGCCGGCAGTAGTCTTTCGGCGCAGGAAAGCGCCGCCGACGCCTTGCCGCCGGCCACCGGCGAGGCTTTCCGCGACGCCATCGCCCGCCTGCCCTCCGGCGTCAACATCGTCGCCACCGCCGGCCCGGCCGGCAAGGCCGGCTTCACCGCCACCGCCGTCGCCTCGGTGTCCGACGATCCGCCCACCGTGCTGGTCTGCCTCAACCGCAAGAGCCCGCAAAACAGGCTGGTGCGGGAGAATGCTCAATTCTCGATCAATCTGCTGCCGAAAGATGCAGTCACGCTGGCCAACATCTTCGCCGGCCGCACCGGCCTCCACCTCGACGACCGCTTCCGGCATGGCGACTGGACGACGCTGGCCACCGGCGCGCCGGTGCTGAGGGGCGCCATCATGGCGCTCGACTGCCGCCTGCTGTCCTCTCAGGACGTCGGCTCGCACACCGTCTATTTCGGCACCGTGGTCGCCACCATGACCAAGCCGCGCGACCCCGACGGCGCCAAGGAAGTGCTGATCTACCACGACCGGCACTACGGCGAGGCTTGATGCCGTCAGGCCGTTGCTGGTAAACCGCGCCCGACCTTCCTCCCACGCCAAAGGCCGAGCCATGATCCCGCGCTACGCCCGCCCCGAGATGACCGCCATCTGGAGCCAGGAACAGAAGTTCCGCATCTGGTTCGAGATCGAGGCGCACGCCACCGACGCGCTCGCCGCCCTCGGCGTGGTGCCCGAGGCGGCGGCCAGAACCATCTGGGAGAAGGGCAACGCCGCGACCTTCGACGTCGATCGCATCGACGAGATCGAGCGCGTCACCAAGCACGACGTCATCGCCTTCCTGACCCATCTCGCCGAGTTCGTCGGCCCCGACAGCCGCTTCATCCACCAGGGCCTCACCTCGTCGGACGTGCTCGACACCTGCTTCAACATCCAGCTGAAGCGGGCCGCCGACCTGCTGATCGCCGACGTCGACGCCCTGCTCGCCGCGCTGAAGCGCCGGGCGCTGGAGCACAAGCACACCGTCTGCATCGGCCGCAGCCACGGCATCCATGCCGAGCCGGTCACCTTCGGCCTGAAGATGGCCGAAGCCTACGCCGAGTTCGACCGCTGCCGCGCCCGTCTGGTCGCCGCCCGCGAGGAGATCGCCACCTGCGCCATCTCCGGCGCCGTCGGCACCTTCGCCAACATCGACCCGCGCGTCGAGGAGCATGTGGCCAAAGCGCTCGGCCTCCGGCCGGAGCCGGTGTCGACGCAGGTCATCCCGCGCGACCGTCACGCCATGTTCTTCGCGACGCTCGGCGTCGTCGCCTCGTCGGTCGAGCGGCTGGCCATCGAGATCCGCCATCTCCAGCGCACCGAGGTGCTGGAGGCCGAGGAGTATTTCTCGCCCGGCCAGAAGGGCTCGTCGGCCATGCCGCACAAGCGCAACCCGGTGCTGACCGAGAACCTCACCGGCCTTGCCCGCGTCGTCCGCGCCGCCGTGACGCCGGCCCTCGAAAACGTCGCCCTCTGGCACGAGCGCGACATCTCGCATTCGTCGGTGGAGCGCTACATCGGCCCCGACGCCACCATCACCCTCGACTTCGCCCTCGCCCGCCTCGCCGGCGTCGTCGACAAGCTGCTGGTCTATCCCGAGCGCATGGTCGCCAACATGGACCGGCTCGGCGGCCTCGTCCATTCGCAGCGCATCCTGCTGGCCTTGACGCAGAAGGGCGTCTCCCGCGAGGACGCCTATCGGCTGGTGCAGCGCAACGCCATGAAGGTATGGGAGAGCTACCATCACGGCAGCGCCGGCGTCGATTTCCTCGGCGAACTCTTGAACGATGCCGAGGTGCGCGCCGCGCTTTCCGAGGAGGAGATCAGCGACAAGTTCGACCTCGGCTATCACCTGAAGCACGTCGACACGATCTTTGCCCGCGTGTTCGGCGAATAGGCGACACGCAGGTCTTCCACCTGAATCGGAACTTGAGGACGGCCGGGCGGCGAACCTGCCCGGCCGTTGCAATTCAAGGCGGCAAGCTGTTGATCCGACTGGCGATCGCCGCCCGATTGTCTACGCCGATGCGTCTTCAGTGCGAACCGCACAGCGTTTCGCAGGGCACGCCGTCGCCATCGCCGTCGAGCCGGGAAACGCCGCAGACCTCTAGGAAATAGCGGGCTTCGGCGCAGGAGCGCATCTGCCGGCAGAGGTGGCGACCATCACAGGAGAAACCGGTTTCGATCACCAGGCGGGAATGGCCGCCGTCCGGCCGGGCGGCACCGGCCGCCGCGGCGTCGGCCGGGACGATTGCCAGCGCAGAGCAGAGCGCGGCGACGAGTTTGCGGACCATGGATAACGGCCTCCCGCCGCCTTTATCCGCCCTTGCGGATGCCGGCGAAACAAACCCGGTGCCGCCTGCGGTTGCCGGCGCGCCTGCCTTGCTTTCCACGACGTTCCCGGTCAAGCTCACCGCATGAAGACCTCCGAATGTGACATTCTGATCGTTCCCGGCTGGAACAATTCCGGTCCCGACCACTGGCAAAGCCGCTGGCAGAGCCGTCTGCCGACGGCCCGTCGCGTCGAGCAGCGCGACTGGGCGCAACCGGACCGCGACGCCTGGGTATCGGCGCTCGGCCTTGCCATCGGCAAGGCGCGTCGGCCGGTGGTGCTGGTCGCCCACTCGCTCGGCGTCGCCACGGTGATTCATGCCGCGCCCTACGTCGGCCGGCGGGTGGCCGCCGCCTTCCTGGTCGCGCTGCCCGACGTCGACCGGCTCGATGAACCGGCGATCGCCAGCTTCGCCGGCCTGTCCACCGATCCCCTGCCCTTCCCGTCGATGCTGGTGGCGAGCCGCGACGATCCCTATTGCGCCTTCGAGCGGGCCGACGAACTCGCCGCCGCCTGGGGCTCGGACTTCGTCGACGCCGGCGCCGCCGGCCATATCAACGGCGACACCGGCTACGGCCCGTGGCCGGAGGGGCTGACGCGCTTCGCCATGCTCCTGAAGCGGGCCGGCGCCCCGGCGGCGCCGTGAGCCTTCAGCCCGTGCCCTCCACCTCGGCGATCGCCGCCCGCGCCGCGCCGGCGATCAGGTCCATATCGGTGGACAGCGAGGCGAAGGTGAAGCCGAGGTCGAGATAGCGGCGGGTCAGCATCGCGTTGGCACCAAAGGCGCCGCACACCTTGCCGGCCGCCCTGGCCTGCCGCGCCACCCGCTCCATGGCGGCCATGGTGTCGGGGCGGTCGGGGCCGGGCTCGCCGTCCGGCGACAGGGCGATCGACAGATCGAACGGACCGACGAACACGCCGTCGATGCCCGGCACCGCCAGGATGGCGTCGAGGTTGGCGAGCGCCCCGCGCGTTTCGATCATCACCACGGCCAGCGTCGAGCCGTTGGCGGACGTGCGGTAGGCGTCGGCGGAAAGGCCGGAGAGCTGGACGGCTCGGGCCGGACCGTAGGAGCGCAGGCCGTCCGGCGGATATTTCATGAAGGAAGCGAAGGCGCGGGCATCGTCCGCCGTCTCGATCATCGGCGCCACCACCATGTCGGCGCCCCAGTCGAGGAGGCGCGAGGCCGACTGGTATTCGCCGACCGGAATGCGCGCCAGCGCGTAGCCGCCGGCGGCGCGGATGGCCGCCAGCAGGACCGGCGCCGCGCCCATGTCGATCACCCCGTGCTGGAGGTCGATCAGCACCGCCTCGAAGCCGGCGCGCACCATGATCTCGGCGGCGAGCGGATCGGAGAGGCACGACCAGCCAACCCTGAGCGGACGGTCGCCGGCAAGGGCGGCACGCAAGGAGGTTCGTTCCATGGCCTTCCTTTCGGACGGGTCAGGCTTCGGCCCTGACCTCCTGCTCGGCGAGCGCCATGAAATCGCGCATCGCCAGCTGCAACTCTTCGTCCGTCACGGAAATGCCGGCGGCGGCGAGATCGGCCGTCAGCTTGGCGCAGACATCCCGGCCGCCGACCCGCGCCAGATCCGCGAAGACGACGGCGCGAGCATAGTCCGCAGCCTCCGGATCTCCCATCCCCAATTTGCGCGCCGCCCACAGGCCCATCAGCTTGTTGCGGCGCGCGGTGGCTCGAAACTTCAGTTCCTCGTCGAGCGCGAACTTGATCTCGAACGCTTTTTCGCGGTTATCGAAGACGGCGATGGTTCCGTTATGGCCGCTTTCGCCCGACAAAGGCAGGCTTCGGCTCCATGTCGTGGACATCCGAACCTCCTTTCTCTGAAAGGCAAAAGCTCAAACACTCTTCGCCTTTTGAATATATGCTTTCTGAGCCTTTCGTTCAACTTGGACGGAAGTCGGTAAACCACAAACGTCGTTAAGGAATGACCACTACGCGAAATTGCGGCGCGACGGGATTGTTATCGGTGCGCCTTTCGGATAGTGTGCGGCACAGGCGAGGGAGCGGGCGGACGTCAGTTCGCCCGCTTTCTGTGCTTAGAATGTGTCCACGTTGGCCGGTGTGCTCCGGCCACGCTGTCGACGCATCCTGAATTCCCGCCGAGGCGACAAGCGGGCTAATTTGGTGATTCGGACCCGGAGCCCGGCCTCATGGATTTCATCAACAGACCACGGTATATCCCAATGAACCGCCGCCGGCGTATCTACGAAGGTAAGGCCAAGATCCTGTACGAAGGTCCCGAACCGGGTACGTTGATTCAGCACTTCAAGGACGACGCCACGGCGTTCAATGCCAAGAAGCACGAAATCATCGACGGCAAGGGTGTTCTGAACAACCGGATTTCGGAATACCTCTTCACGCATCTCAACAACATGGGCATCCCCACCCATTTCATCCGCCGGCTCAACATGCGCGAGCAGTTGATCCGCGAGGTGGAAATCATTCCGCTCGAAGTGGTGGTGCGCAACGTCGCCGCCGGCTCGATCGCCACCCGCCTCGGCATCGAGGAAGGCACGCAGCTGCCGCGCTCGATCATCGAGTTCTATTTCAAGAGCGACGAGCTGAAGGACCCGATGGTCTCCGAGGAGCACATCACCGCCTTCGGCTGGGCCTCGCCGCAGGAAATCGACGACATCATGGCGCTGGCCATCCGCGTCAACGACTTCCTGGCCGGCCTGTTCCTGGGCGTCGGCATCCGCCTCGTCGACTTCAAGATGGAATGCGGCCGCCTCTGGGAAGGCGACATGATGCGCATCGTCGTCGCCGATGAGATCAGCCCCGACAGCTGCCGCCTGTGGGACATCGCCACCGGCGACCGGCTCGACAAGGACCGCTTCCGCAAGGACATGGGCGGCCTCGTCGAGAGCTACACCGAGGTGGCCCGCCGCCTCGGCATCCTCAACGAAAGCGAGCAGACGCGCCCCTCCGGCCCGACGCTGGTCAAGTGAGCCGCCGCCGGCCCGGAAAACGGCCCCGGATGCGGCGGAAAAGCGCGACGAACGGCTTGTGAATCCGAGAACGCCGGGTTATTCCCCCGGCGTTCTTCATTTCTCGGGGCAGGCCCATGCAAGTGCGCGTCACCATCACCCTCAAGGCGGGCGTTCTCGATCCGCAGGGCAAGGCGATCGAGGGCGCGCTGCGCGGCCTCGGCTTTGCCGGCATCGACGGCGCCCGGCAGGGCAAGATCGTCGACCTCGCGCTCGCCGAGACCGACCCGGCCAGGGCCAGGGCCGCCGTCGCCGAGATGTGCGAGAAGCTCCTGGCCAACACCGTCATCGAGAACTACGACATCGACGTTCTCGGCTGAAGCGGACCGGCGGGCGCTCCCGGCGAGGGACGCCGGATCGCCCGCTTCCCCGTGCCGGGGCGGCGGCTCTCCCCGGCGTGTCGAGCCTTGCCGTCGCAAGGCGCCACCTGACGAGGAGAACTCCCATGCGCTCGGCCGTCGTCCTCTTTCCCGGCTCCAACCGCGACCACGACATGGTCAAGGCGCTCTACGACGTCACCGGCTTCCGGCCGACCGTCGTCTGGCATCAGGACGCCACGCTGCCCGACGTCGACCTGATCGTGCTGCCCGGCGGCTTCTCCTACGGCGACTACCTGCGCTGCGGCGCCATCGCCGCCCGCTCGCCGGCCATGCTCGACGTGGCCCGTAAGGCCAAGGCCGGCGTCCGCGTCCTGGGCGTCTGCAACGGCTTCCAGATCCTCACCGAGGCCGGCCTCCTGCCCGGCGCGCTGATGCGCAACGCCCACCTCCGCTTCGTCTGCAAGGAGGTGAAGCTGGAAGTGACCAACGACGACACCGACTTCACCCGCGCCTATCGGAAGGGCCAGGTGATCCGCTGCCCGGTCGCCCATCACGACGGCAACTATTTCGCCGATCCCGAGACGCTGGCCCGCCTCGAGGGCGACGGCCGCGTCGCCTTCCGCTACGCCGAGGGCACCAATCCCAACGGCTCGATCAACGACATCGCCGGCATCCTCAACGAGGCCGGCAACGTGCTCGGCATGATGCCGCATCCGGAAAACCTGATCGAGGCGCTGCACGGCGGCCTCGACGGCCGCGGCCTGTTCGAGAGCGTCGTCCGGACCATCGCCGCCTGACAGAACCAGCGCGGCCGGTTGCCGCCCGGCCGGACGGTCCGGCCCGCCGCCGGCCAGAGGGACCTTCGCCCAAGGGGATTGCCCGTGTTCCAGAACGACATCGACATCACGCCCGAGCTGATCGCCCGCCACGGGCTGAAGACAGACGAATACGAGCGCATCCTCCGCCTGATCGGCCGCAAGCCGACGCTGACCGAACTCGGCATCTTCTCGGCGATGTGGAACGAGCACTGTTCCTACAAGTCCTCCAAGAAGTGGCTGAAGACGCTGCCGACCAAGGGCGACAAGGTGGTGATCGGCCCCGGCGAGAACGCCGGCGTCATCGACATCGGCGACGGCGACGTCGCCGTCTTCAAGATGGAGAGCCACAACCACCCGTCCTATATCGAGCCCTACCAGGGCGCGACGACGGGCGTCGGCGGCATCCTGCGCGACGTGTTCACCATGGGCGCCCGGCCGATCGCCGCCATGAACTCGCTGTCCTTCGGCGAGCCCGACCATCCGAAGACCCGCCACCTCGTGGCCGGCGTCGTCGCCGGCGTCGGCGGCTACGGCAACTCCTTCGGCGTGCCGACCGTCGGCGGCGAGGTGCGCTTCCATCCCCGCTACAACGGTAACTGCCTCGTCAACGCCTTTGCCCTCGGCATCGCCAAACGCGACGGCATCTTCCTGTCGGAAGCCAAGGGCGTCGGCCTGCCCGTCGTCTATCTCGGCGCCAAGACCGGCCGCGACGGCGTCGGCGGCGCCACCATGGCCTCGGCCGAGTTCGACGACACCATCGAGGAGAAGCGGCCGACCGTGCAGGTTGGCGATCCCTTCACCGAGAAGCGTCTGCTTGAAGCCTGCCTGGAGCTGATGCAGACCGGCGCCGTGGTCGCCATCCAGGACATGGGCGCCGCCGGCCTCACCTGCTCGGCCGTCGAGATGGGCGCCAAGGGCAACCTCGGCATCCGCCTCGACCTCGACCGCGTGCCGCAGCGCGAGACCGACATGACGCCCTACGAAATGATGCTCTCCGAGAGCCAGGAGCGCATGCTGATGGTGCTGGAGCCGTCGCGGGAGGCGGAGGCCGAGGCCGTCTTCCGCAAGTGGGAGCTGGACTTCGCCGTCTGCGGCGAGACCACCGACGACCTGCGCTTCCGCATCATCTGGCAGGGCAAGGAAGTAGCCGACCTGCCGATCAAGGAGCTGGGCGACGAGGCGCCGGAATACGACCGTCCCTGGGTCGAGCCGAAAAAGGCCGCCCCGCTCGCCGACGACGACATCCCGGCGGTCAATGACGTCGGCGCCGCGCTGCTGAAGCTGATCGGCGCGCCGGACCAGTCCTCGCGCGCCTGGGTCTACGAGCAATACGACTGCCTGGTGCAGGGCAATTCGGCGCAGATCCCCGGCGGCGACGCCGGCGTCGTCCGCGTCGAGGGCACGAGCAAGGCGCTCGCCATGTCGGCCGACGTGACGCCGCGCTACTGCGAGGCCGATCCGTTCGAGGGCGGCAAGCAGGCGGTGGCCGAGAGCTGGCGCAACGTCACCGCCGTCGGCGGCGACCCGATCGCCCTGACCGACAACCTCAACTTCGGCAACCCCGAGAAGCCCGAGGCCATGGGCCAGTTCGTGCGCGCCCTTCAGGGCATCGCCGAGGCCTGCCGGGCGCTCGACTTCCCGATCGTCTCGGGCAACGTGTCGCTCTACAACGAGACCCATGGCGAAGGCATCCTGCCCTCGCCGACCATCGTCGGCGTCGGCCTGCTGCCGGACGTGACGAAGATGGCGACCATCGCCTTCAAGGCCGACGGCGACGAGGTGCTCTTGATCGGCGGCCACGGCCGCCACCTCGGCCAGTCGGTCTACCTGCGCGACCTGTTCGGCCGCGAGGACGGCACGCCGCCGCCGGTCGATCTCGCGCTGGAAAAGAAGAACGGCAATTTCGTGCGCGGCCTGATCGCCGCCGGCCGCGTTTCCACCTGTCACGACCTCTCCGACGGCGGCCTCGGGCTCGCCTTGGCCGAAATGGCTATGGCCGGCCGGCGCGGCGTCCGCGTCGAGCTTGGCGATCTCGCGCCGCATGTGGCAGTATTCGCCGAGGATCAGGCACGCTACCTGATCGCCGTGAAACCGGACATCGCGGCGGCCATCCTGGCCGACGCCGAAAAGGCCGGCGTCAGGGCGGAGCGGATCGGCACCGTCGGCGGCGACGCCGTCGATTTCGGCGCCGCCGGCAAGGTAGCGGTCGCCGACCTCAGGGCGGCCTACGACGGCTGGTTCCCCGCCTTCATGGGTGGCGGACTGGCCTAGGCGGCGGCATCTGGCCGGTAACGAGAAGAGGGAACGACCATGGCCATGCAGGCAAGAGACATCGAGGCGATGATCAGGGAGGCGCTGCCCGACGCAAAAGTCGAAATCCGCGACCTCGCCGGCGATGGCGACCATTATTCGGCCATCGTCGTATCGGAAGCCTTCCGCGGTCTGACGCGCGTCAAGCAGCACCAGCTGGTCTACGACGCGCTCAAGGGAAAGATGGGCGGCGAACTGCACGCCCTTGCGCTTCAGACCAGCGCGCCTTAACTTTGAATGCTTCCAATTCGGACCTTGAATCCGACCGACCGAGGTAGACCCATGGCTGACATCAAGTCGACTATCGACAACGAAGTGAAGACCAACGACATCGTCCTGTTCATGAAGGGCACGCCGGATATGCCGATGTGCGGCTTCTCCGGGCAGGTGGTGCAGATCCTCAGCTACCTCGGCGTGCCCTTCAAGGGCATCAACGTCCTGGACAACCCCGAGCTGCGCGACGGCATCAAGGCCTATTCCAACTGGCCGACGCTGCCGCAGCTCTACGTTAAGGGTGAGTTCGTCGGTGGCTGCGACATCGTCCGCGAGATGTTCCAGAAGCAGGAGCTTCAGAACCATCTCCGCGCCGCCGGTATCGAGGTGAAGGAAGCCGCCGCCGAGTAAGGCCCCAGCTCCGGCATCAAGCGTTTCAGGCCCCCGACCGGTCACCGGCGGGGGCCTTTTCATTGTCTTCTGCACGACAAGGGATCCAAGGACGGACATTCAAGCCGGTCAAGTCGCGAAAATCGGCCGTTGGGCTAAGAAAATGGCGCCGTCTCCAACCCGAAAGAGTGAATGCCGGCCCCCTCTCTTCACATCCTTTCCCGTCTTTCGTGAGCGGCAGAAAGATATCCTTGCACGCCATGGGTGCATGTAAAAAATCGGGACAACTTTTCGAAAGATTCCAAAGTGGAATCAACAGCCTGGAGCGGTGTCCGGAATAGCTCCGGCCGACCGCGGCTCCATGGCACGGTTTTCGGCTGACCAGCCGCCGCCGTTCAACTCCCCGGACACGTTTTCGCGACCGGCGATCAACTGGATAGCTCGCAGACGTCACCATCGCCCGGTTTGAACGTGAACGATCCTGCCCCAAATGAGGGTCATCGGCAGCGATCAAGACCTCCGAAATAATCGCTGGCCTGATCAAGCTGTTTTCTGGGGCATGTCCCGGCCGAGAGAGAAAAGGCCGGACGATAACGTTCGATAAGGAGCTATATATCATGAACACCAAGATCTTCGTCACCGCCGCCTTCGCCGCTCTGCTGGTTCCGGCCATTGCCAATGCCGCTGCTGCTCCGCGTGACCGCTACGATCCGGCCGCGACCAGCAACGACCCTGATTTCATTCAGATGAACTTCAAGACCAGCGGTGCCAACGCCGCCGCTGCCAAGGCTGATGCCGAGCGCTATGCCGCGGCCGAGCAGGCCCTGAAGGGCTCCAATGGCTCGAGCGTGCTGATCGGCACCCATGGTTCGACCGGTGTCGAAGGCGCCAAGCTGATCACCTACTACGATCCGGGTGCCCAGACCAACGACCCGCAGTTCCCGACCAAGGTGGTGATCGAGAATCCCGCTAACGCCGCCGCCGCCAAGGCCGACGCCGAGCGGTATGCCCAGCTCGAGAAGGCTGCGGAGTCCGGCGCGCTGATCGGTACGCACGGCTCGGTGGGCGTCAAGCCCGTCACCTACTACAATCCGGGTGCCCAGACCAACGACCCGCAGTTCTCGGCTCTGCCGATCCTGGTCAAGTAATCAGACTTCGCCAGCTGAGATAAGTGCTGAAAGGCCACCCCTTCGGGTGGCCTTTTTGCGTTCGCGGGATACGGCCGCAGACGGGCGGCGATCGCCGCCTTTCCTGCCACAAATGCGCTCTCGAACGAGTAGGATGGCGCTGATGGCCGCTGAAGGGCGGCTCGGGGCCAGCAATCGCGGGGAGAGAGCCAAGTGGGCAGGATAGTGCAGTTTTCCGGCGTCGACGCCGTCGTCGACAGGGCGATCGGCCGCACCATCGTCGGCGCCAACATATTGATCGCGTTGAACGGCGATGTCGTCTACAGCCGGCAGGCCGCCTTTCTCGACCGCGAGGCGAAGAAGCCGGTCATCCCGCGCACCCTGTTTCGCCTGGCCTCGGTGACCAAACCGATGGTGTCGGTGGCGGCGCTCGCCATGGTCGAGGCCGGCCGGATGCGGCTCGACGATCCGGTGACCCGCTACCTGCCCGAGTTCCGGCCACGTCTGCCGGATGGCAGCGCACCGCCGATCACCATCTCGCAGTTGATGACCCATACCTCGGGCCTCACCTATGATCTCGATATCGGCAACGGCAAGCCGGCTTCCGGCGGCACCGGCCCCTCCGACTTCGACCTCGCCGAGAACATCGCCCGTATCGCCGCCCTGCCGCTGGCCTTTCCACCCGGCACGGCCTGGCGCTATTCGGTGGGCATCGACGTGCTGGGCGCTGTCATGGAGGCCGCCGATGGCCGCACCCTGCCGGAGATCGTCAAGGCACGTGTCACCGATCCGCTCGGCATGGTCGATACCGCCTTCCAGCCGGTGGACACCAACCGCCTCGCCGTCGCCTATGCCGACGGCGCGCCGCCCGTCCGCATGGGCGTCACCGAGCTGGTCAAGGATGGCGACGGCTTCACGCTGTTCTGGCCCGGCCGCGCCTTCGATCCCACGGCCTTCCCGTCGGGCGGCGCCGGCATGATCGGCTCGGCCGAGGACTTCCTCCTCTTCCTGGAAGCCATGCGCCAGGGCGGCGCGCCGCTGCTGTCGCCGGCCTCGATGCCACTATTGACCGAGGCGCGCACCGTCGACCTCGATCCGGCGCCGTCGGGCCAGGGCTATTCGCACGGCTGGTCGATCTATCGCGATCCAGAGGTGCAGGGCCTGCCCTGCAAGGCCGGTACCTGGGCCTGGGGCGGCATCTACGGCAACCAGTGGTACGTCGACCCGGCCTCGAAGCTGACCATCGTCATCTTCACCAACACCGCCGTCGAAGGCTGCAACGGCGCCTTCCCCAAAGACGTCTTCCGCGCCGTCTACGCCGACCTCGCCGCTTGACCGGAAAGACAAAAAGGCCGCCCGATGGGCGGCCTTTCCAGATGTCCGAAGCTCGGAAACCGATCAGCGCGAGTAATACTCGACGACCAGGTTCGGCTCCATCTTGACGGCGTAGGGAACGTCGGCCAGCGCCGGCACGCGCACCAGCTTGGCGACCTTCTTGGAGGTGTCGACCTCGATGTAGTCGGGCGTATCGCGCTCGGCGAGTTCGATCGACTCGAGAACGAGAATCATTTCCTTCGACTTCTGGCGAACCTCGATCACGTCGCCGACCTTGCAGCGGTAGGAACCGATGTTGACCTTGCGGCCGTTGACGGTGACATGGCCGTGGTTGACGAACTGGCGCGCCGCGAACGGCGTCGGCACGAACTTGGCGCGGTAGACGATGGCGTCGAGACGGGTCTCGAGCAGGCCGATCAGCGCCTCGGAGGTGTCGCCGCGCAGGCGGACCGCCTCCTCGTAAATGCGGTAGAACTGCTTCTCGCTGAGGTCGCCGTAATAGCCCTTCAGCTTCTGCTTGGCACGGAGCTGCAGACCGTAGTCGGAGGTCTTGCCCTTGCGGCGCTGACCGTGCTGGCCGGGGCCGTATTCACGCTTGTTGACCGGGCTCTTCGGGCGACCCCAGAGGTTCTCGCCCATGCGGCGGTCGATCTTGTACTTTGCACTATGGCGCTTAGACATCGCGTATCCCGCTTATCGTCAGTGTTTCATTCAGGACGCGCGCCCTCCTCTGCTTCGATCCGCTCCCAAGGGAGACGCCCGAAACCGACAGGGAAACGCTGCGCGCGGCAGGTCCCCCACGGGACACGTGAACGGCCACGCCGGCTCCTCTTGTCAAGAAGCCGGCGGGTTGAGGGGTGAATAGTCGAGGCAGCGGCCGCTGTCAAACCGAAAGCGCGGACTTGCCGGCTTTTGCCGCTTCGCCGGCGAAAAGATCGCCGCCGGCCACGAATCCGAAGGCGTCGAGCAGCGACCCCGGCGGCTGCCGGCCGGTCGAGAAGAAGCGGTGCGGCAGCCCGTCGTCGCGCGACGGCCCGGCGCCCGCCGTGACGGTGACGACGCGGCGGGCGATGGCCGGCGCCGGGTCGATCCACTCCACCGGCCAGGGGGCGAGCGCCCTGAGGCGGTCGAGCAGCAGCGGATAATGGGTGCAGGCCAGCACCACGGTGTCGGTGCGCCGGCCGCCCTCCTCGACGAAGCATGGAGCGATCTCGGCCAGAAGCTCGGCGTCGCTCACCGTCTCGCCGGCGAACTGCCGCTCGACGAGGCCGGCCAGCGCCTGCGAGCCGACCAGCGTGAAGCGGCAATCGCCGCCGAATGTCTCGATCAGGCCGCGCGTATAGTCGCGCTTCACCGTGCCGGGCGTCGCCAGCACCGAGGCGAGGCGGCTCCGCGAATGCTCGGCAGCCGGCTTGACCGCCGGCACCGTGCCGACGATCGGCAGCTTGAAGCGGGCGCGCAGCGGCGGCAGCACCAGCGTCGAGGCGGTGTTGCAGGCGATCACCAGCGCCGCCGGGTCGAGCGCGGCCAACGCCGTCTCCATCAGCGACACGACGCGCGTCACCAGCACGTCCGGCTCCAGCGCGCCATAGGGGAACACGGCGAGGTCGGCGACATAGTCCATGCCGGCGGCCGGCAGCGCCTTGCCGATCTCGCGGGCCACCGACAGGCCGCCGACGCCGCTGTCGAATACCAGGATGCGCATGGACCTTCTCTGAACCGCTCGTCCGCCAAGTCTTGCCGGCCGAATGCGGCGACAGGCGGGCCGTGCCGATCCTTGGGCCGGCAGGGTTAACGAAGCCTTGCCGCTCACGCCTCGCCGTCGTCGGCGACCGGCTTGGCCGGCCGGTGGTTCTTGCCGTCGAGGCAGGTGATGATGCCCCTCAGCGTGCGGATCTCCTGCTGCGTCAGTTGCTGGCGCTGGAAGATGGCGCGGAGGTTGCGGATCATGGTCGGCCGCTTCTCGGGCGGATGGAAGAAATGCCGCGCGTCGAGCACCGATTCGAGATGGTCGAACAGGCCGAGGAGGTCCGCCTTGCCGGCCGGCGGCGACCGGTCGGACGCGGCGAACGGCAGCGCGGCGTCGGGGTCGTCGAAGCCGGCCTTGCGCCATTCGTAGGCGACCACCAGCACCGCCTGGGCGATGTTGAGCGAGGCGTATTCCGGCACCACCGGCAGCGTCAGGATCTCGTCGGCCAGCGCCACCTCGTCGTTGTTGAGGCCCCAGCGCTCGCGGCCGAACAGGAGGCCCACCCGCGCGCCCTGCGCCTCCAGCGCCCGCATGTGCTTGCCGGCATGGACGGGACCGCGCACCGCCTTGGTGACGTCGCGGTCGCGCGCCGTCGTCGCGTAGACGAAGGAGAGGTCGGCGATCGCCTCCTCCAGCCGGTCATAGACGCGGGCGGCATGGATGATGTGCGTCGCCTTGGCGGCGTTGGCCTCGGCCTTGTCGTTGGGCCAGCCGTCGCGCGGCGCGACGATCCGGAGATCGCTGAGCCCGAAATTGGCCATGGCGCGGGCCGCCGCGCCGATGTTCTCGCCCATCTGCGGCTCGCAGAGGATGATGGCCGGTCCGCGCCCGGCCGCTTGTTCGTCCGACATGATCGCCTGTCCCGCGTTTTCGGCGCGGGTTTGGCACATCGACGGCCCCAAGAAAAGCAAAAACCGGGCGCGGCGTGCTGCCGCGCCCGGTCGGCGGTTATGGAAGGGGGTCAGGCCTTGCGATGAACGGAGGCGAGGCGCTCGGCGCCCTGCCGCTCCAGCATCCAGCCGGGATATTCGGGCGGCAGCGCCGAGACGGCGTCGAGGCGGGCGAGTTCGTCGTCCGACAGCACCACCTCGCTGGCGGCGATGTTGTCGTCGAGTTGCTCCACCGACTTGGCCCCGATGATCACCGAGGAGACGAACGGCTTGGCCAGCACGTAGGCGAGCGCGATCCGCGCCACCGACACGCCCTTGTCCGCGGCGATCCCGGCCATCACGTCGAGCGCGTCGAAGGCGCGCGTCTTGTCGACCGGCGGGAAGTCGAAGTTGGCGCGGCGGGCGCCCTCCGGCCCCGAGCCGTCGCGGCTGTACTTGCCGGACAGGAGACCGCCGGCCAGCGGGCTCCACACCATCAACCCCACCTTCTCGGCGAGGAGCAGCGGCGCGATGCCGCGTTCGAGGTCGCGGCCGGCGATGGTGTAGTAGGCTTGCAGGCTGGCGATACGGTCGAGACCGAGCCGGTCGGCGATGCCGAGCGCCTTCATGATGCGCCAGGCCGGCCAGTTGGAGACGCCGACATAGCGGACGAGCCCGTCGCGGACGAGATCGTCGAGCGCCCGCACCGTCTCCTCGATCGGCGTCACCGGATCGGTGCCGTGGATCTGGTAGAGGTCGATATAGTCGGTGCCGAGCCGCTTCAGGCTGGCCTTGACGCCGTTCATGATGTGGCCGCGCGAGGCGCCGCGATCGTTGACGCCCTTGCCGACCGAGCCGAACACCTTGGTGGCCAGCACCACGTCGGAGCGGACGCGGCCGGAACTGCGGATCGCCGCGCCGGTGATCTCCTCCGACAGGCCCTCCGAATAGACGTCGGCGGTATCGATGAAGTTGACGCCCTTGTCGAGGGCGCCGGCGACGATGCGGTCGGCCACCGACTGGTCGAGCGCGCCGATGGCGGTCCAGAAGCCCTGGCCGCCGAAGGTCATGGTGCCGAGACAGATTTCGGAAACGAGAAGGCCGGTGCCGCCGAGCGTGTTGTAGCGCATGTCATCACCTTGAGAAATTGCATTGAGGAAAGCGAGAGCGGCCGGCGCCGCGGCGCGCGGCTCGGGCGCCACGACGAAAGCGCAGCCCCCGGCGCCCACACCAGACATAGGCCGCCGCTGGTGGCCGGAATAGCCGTGCCGAATGGCACAGCCTGATCAGTTGATCTATACAATCGCCGGCTATCGAGGCTGCTAGTATGCGACCGTCGCGGCGCTCCGCCAAATCACGCTTGGGCGAGGAGCCGCCTGGAGGACCCATGGCCCGAACCGACATCTTCGACGGCATCAGCGAGTTCCTGACGGTGATCAAGCGCGGCAGCTTCCGCGCCGCCGCCCGCGAGCTGGGCGTCACCCCCGGCGCGATCAGCCAGGCGGTGCAGACGCTGGAGCGGCGGATCGGCCTGCCGCTCCTCCATCGCACCACCCGCCGCGTCGCCCTCACCGAGGCCGGCGAGCGGTTTCTCGCCGAGGTCCGGCCGGCCGCCGACGCCATCGCCGGCTCGCTCGACGCGCTCGCCAGCCTCAGCGCCCGGCCGTCGGGCACGCTGCGGCTGCTCGTCCACCACGTCGCCGCGCGGGAGGTGCTGGCGCCGGTGCTGCCGGCCTTCCTCGCCGCCCATCCGGACATCGCCGTCGACGTGATCACCGACAGCAAGCGCCACGATCTGGTCGGCGGCGGGTTCGACGCCGGCATCCGCATCGGCGAGTTCATCGACCAGGACATGCTGACGGTGCGCGTCAGCCCGCCGTTCTCCTGGGTGGTGGTCGGCGCGCCGGCTTACTTCGCCGCCCACGGCCGGCCGGAGACGCCGGAGGATCTCGCCCGCCACACCTGCCTGCGCTTCCGCCTGCCCGACACCGGCGACCTCTACCGCTGGGAATTCGAGCGCGACGGCATCGCCGTCACCATCAATCCACCCGGACAGATCACCTCCGACGACTCCGCCCTGTTGCGGGCGATGGCGGTGGCCGGCCTCGGCCTCAGCTATTCGTCGTCGCAGAACGCCCGCCGCGAGCTGGCCGACGGCCGCCTCGAAACCTGCCTCGACGCCTTCGCGCCGGCCCGCGACGCGCTCTATCTCTATTATCCCAGGTCGAGCCGGCTACAGCCGAAGCTGCGCGTCTTCATCGACGCCTGCCTCAGACGTATGCACGAGCGACCGAGGGATTAGCGCCTGAGTCCGACCAGGACGGAGCCCACCGCCAGAAGGCCGAAGGCGAGGATCAGCCCGCCGGAGAGGCGACCGACCCACAGCGCGAAGCGGTCGGGAAGCCGGTGGCGGATCAGCGCCACGCCGCCGGTCAGGATGATCCACCAGGCAAGCGAGCCGGTGAACACGCCTACCACCACCACGGCCGCCGACGCCGCGCCGGCCGTCGAGGCGAGACCCAGTCCGGCGAAGAACACCGCGAAGGACAGGATGGTGGTCGGGTTGGCGATGGTGAGGAGGAAGGTGGCGCCGATGGTGCCGAGGAGGTCGCGGGCGCCGATCTCGGCGGCCGGCTGCGGCGGCTTCGGCCGCATGCCCTGCCAGCCGAGCCAGATCATGGCGAGGCCGCCGAAAAGCCGCATCGGTCCGTCGATCGCCGCCAGAACGGCCGAAAAGGCGGCAAAGCCGAGCGCGGCCAGCCCGCCATAGGCGGCGTCGGCCAGCGCCGTGCCGAGCCCGCCGGCCAGGCCGACCCGGAAGCCGCGCTCCAGCGTCCGGTTGATGCAGAGCGCGCCGATCGGCCCGAGTGGCGCGGCGACGGCGAAACCGAGCGCGAAGCCCTTGGCGGCCAGCAGCAGCAGGCTCACGTCGCCTCCCCCTTCGGCCGAAACGGCGGCTCGACGACGGTGGACAGCGCGATCATCGTCTCGCTGCGGGCAATCAGCCGTCGCCGCTTGAAGCCGTCGAGAAAGGCCTCGATGCCGGCCAGCGAACCGACCCGGATCTTGATCAGATAGTTCCAGCCGCCGGTGACGTGCTGGCACTCGACGATATCGGGGTGGCCGGCGGCGACGGCGCGGAACGCCGCCTCGTCGGCGTCGGCGGCAAGCCCCACGAACACGAAGGCGGCAATGCCGCGCCCCAGCGCCTCGGGATCGGCGTCGACGGTGAAGCGGCGGATCACCCCGGCGGCCGCCAGACGGCGGATTCGCTCGTTGACGGCCGAGGTCGACAGCCCCACCGCGCCGCCGATATCGGCCAGCGAGCGGCGGCAATCCTCGCCAAGGCAGATCACGATTTGACGATCGATGTCATCCATGCCGCACATATTCTCGCATTATGACGATTCGTCAATAATTTTTGCTGTGATATACGATAGGTGGAGTACACCTTGCGCCAACGGGCCACCATGGCCGCACATCCGCCGATCATGGAACCTTTGCGGGAAATCCCATATAACATACGGTAGATGTTCCACCGTGCCGCACGGCGCAGGCGAGCATCGTGGTGGAGCACGGCGCCGCCGGCTTCGCGGAACAGAGGAGACAAGCATGGCCTATGATGTCGCGGTTCTGGTTGGCAGCCTGCGCAAGGGGTCCTTCTCGCGCGCCGTCGCCGACAATCTCGTCACTCTCGCCGACGCGGCACTGAAGCTCCGCATGGTGGAGATCGGCGACCTGCCGCTCTACAATCCCGATCTCGAAGATGCTCCGCCCGCCGCCTGGACCCGCTTCCGCGACGAGGTCGCCAGGGCCGATGCCGTGCTGTTCGTGACACCCGAATACAACCGCTCCATTCCCGGCGCATTGAAGAATGCCCTCGACGTCGGCTCCCGCCCCTATGGCAAGAGCGCCTGGGCGGGTAAGCCGGCCGCGGTGGTCAGCGTGTCGCCCGGCCTGCTCGGGGCCTTCGGCGCCAACCACCACCTGCGCCAGCCGCTGGTGTTCCTCGACATGCCGGTGATGCAGCAGCCGGAAGCCTATGTCTCCAAGGTGGGCGACCTCCTCGGCCAGGACGGCAAGTTCATCAACGAGGATACCAAGACCTTCCTCAAGGCCTTCCTCGCCGCCTTCGCCACCTGGATCGGCAAGACGAAGTGATCCCTGGGAGGTATTGATAAAGACCGCCGGGTATCCCGCTTGCCGATGTCTCGCTCCACTGATGCGGACGAGAAATCGGCAATGGCCTCAATGAGCGGATGCGTCAGCATCTTCGCGGATTGGCATGATATCGACAACGCCGGGAAGGACGACATGACCGTCACCCATCAGGACGAACTCGACGGGCTGAAGGCGATCGGCCGCATCGTCGCCGACGCCATCGCCGCCATGGCCGCCGCCGTCCGTCCCGGCGTCACCACCGCCGAACTCGACGCCATCGCCGGCCGCCTGCTCGACGATGCCGGCGCCGTGCCGGCACCACGGGCGGCCTACGGCTTTCCCGGCGTCGCCTGCATCTCGGTGGGCGAGGAGATCGCCCACGGCATCCCCGGCGAGCGGGTGCTGAAAGCCGGCGACCTGATCAACCTTGACGTTTCCGCCTCGAAGGACGGCTTCTTCGCCGACAGCGGCGCCTCGTTCGCCGTCTCTCCCGTCCCGGCCCGGCTGGACCGGCTCTGCCGCGACGGCAGGCGGGCAATGTGGGCCGGCATCGGCGCCGTCGCCCTCGGCCGGCCGCTGGCCGGCGTCGGCCGCGCCGTCGGCGCCTTCGCCCGCAAGAACGGCTATACGCTGGTGCGCAATCTCGGCAGCCATGGCGTCGGCCGCGCCCTGCACGAGGAGCCGACCGACATCGCCACCTGGCCCGATCGGCACGAGCGACGCGTCATCACCGACGGCCTCGTCTTCACCGTCGAGCCCTTCCTGTCGCTGGGCGCCGAATGGGCCGAGGACGGCGACGACGCCTGGACGCTCTATTCCGAGCCGCGGGCGCCGACCGTTCAGTTCGAGCACACCATCGTCGCCACCCGCAACGGACCGGTGGTGGTGACGCTTCCCTCCTGAGCCTTCCCTTTACGTCAGCGTTCGCCCAAAAGCTGCATGGCCGGTCTGGCCTCGGCGCCGACGTCATGCTACAGGCGGAGCATCCGTGCGTTTGCGTAATCGGCAGGCGCGCGAACCGGCAAAATGCCCGGCCACACGTTCGGAAGGTCACCCTAACATGGCGAAGATCAAGGTTGCGAACCCGGTCGTCGATCTCGACGGCGACGAGATGACCCGCATCATCTGGCAGTTGATCAAGGACAAGCTGATCCTGCCCTATCTCGATATCGACATCGACTACTACGACCTTTCCGTTGAGAACCGCGACGCCACCTCCGACCAGGTGACGGTCGACGCCGCCAACGCCATCAAGAAGCACGGCGTCGGCATCAAGTGCGCCACCATCACGCCCGACGAAGCGCGGGTGAAGGAATTCGGCCTCAAGGAGATGTGGAAGTCGCCCAACGGCACCATCCGCAACATCCTCGGCGGCGTCATCTTCCGCGAGCCGATCATCTGCAAGAACGTGCCGCGCCTGGTGCCCGGCTGGACGCAGCCGATCGTCGTCGGACGCCATGCCTTCGGCGACCAGTACCGCGCCACCGACTTCAAGTTCCCCGGCAAGGGCACGCTGACCATCAAGTTCGTCGGCGAGGACGGCGCGGTGATCGAGAAGGAGGTGTTCAAGTCGCCCGGCGCCGGCGTGGCGCTCGCCATGTACAACCTTGACGAATCGATCCGCGATTTCGCCCGCGCCTCGATGAACTACGGCATCATGCGCAAGTGGCCGGTCTACCTGTCGACCAAGAACACCATCCTCAAGGCTTATGACGGCCGCTTCAAGGACATCTTCCAGGAGGTGTTCGACACCGAGTTCAAGGCCGAATTCGACAAGCTCGGCATCACCTACGAGCATCGCCTGATCGACGACATGGTCGCCTCGGCCCTGAAGTGGTCCGGCGGTTATATCTGGGCCTGCAAGAACTACGACGGCGACGTGCAGTCCGACACCGTGGCGCAAGGCTTCGGCTCGCTCGGCCTGATGACCTCGGTGCTGCTGACGCCCGATGGCAGGACGGTGGAGGCCGAGGCTGCCCACGGCACCGTCACCCGCCACTATCGCGAGCACCAGAAGGGCAAGGAGACCTCGACCAACTCCATCGCCTCGATCTTCGCCTGGACGCGCGGCCTCGCCCACCGCGCCAAGCTCGACGACAACGCCGATCTCGCGAAGTTCGCCGACACGCTGGAAAAGGTCTGCGTCGACACGGTCGAGGCCGGCTTCATGACCAAGGATCTCGCCCTGCTGATCGGGCCGGACCAGAAGTGGCTCTCCACCACCGGCTTCCTCGAAAAGGTCGCCGAAAACCTCGAAGCCGAAATGGCCAAGTGGTAAGCTGGCCATAGCGGCAAGATGATCGGGCGGCGGATCGGCAACGGCCCGCCGCTTTTTCTTGAGCTAGCCATAAGGATAAGCGGCGGCGGCGGCAGTGGCCGTCGTTTGAAGATGACAGCTCGCGCATCTCAAAATAGTCTCGATACCGACCGATCGCTTTTTCCGCGTGCCGCCGGCGGCGGGAAAGGCGCCGTTCCGGAGTTTGGCGCGGGTCCGCCGCCGTGGACGCGAGGCGTCAGCCATCAAGGGGAGGCTCGAAAGTGGCGCACAAGTTCGAGATCAAGAAGAACAAGGCCGACGAGTATGTCGCCTACTTCAAGTACAATGGCGAAGTGATCTTCTGGACCGAGGGCTACAAGTCCAAGGCTTCGGCGATCAACGCCATCGAGTCGATCAAGAAGAACGGCCCCCCGGCGCCCACCGAAGACAACAGCTGACGTCCTCGGCTTGACGGCAGACCTGCAGGCGATACCCCACCGGCAACGACGTCGGCGGTGGGTGTCGTATGGCTGCAGGACATGGCCGCGAGAGGAAGCCGGTTCGCCTCCGGACCGATCAACAGGTCCATGTCGAGTACCGGATTCCGCTGGATTCCCGCAGCGGCGGGAAACACCTTCGTTCGGGTGGTGAGCGGCGAGGGCTGCGATCGGACGCCACATCCATCCAAAGCGACAACCCGATGCCGCGTGGAGCGGACGGCATCGGTGCGTGCCCGCCTGCCGATGCCCGGCACCCCTCGAACCAATCCGTGGAGATGCCGGCGCATCCGCTCCGCCAGGAGTATCGCCGATTTCCCGGTTGCGTCAGCGGCATGAACAACCGCCACGCCGACTACCGGAGCCTTCCCGATGCCTCCTGGCTTCACATGCTGATTGCGAAGACGCGGGTCCGGTGTCCATCCGGATCGGCCACCATGCAGCTGCGGCCGAAATCCATGTCGGTCGGCGCCTGCAGGACCGGCAATCCGCGCGCCAGCCAGCTGGCATGGAAGGCGTCCACGTCGGCCGGGGTGCCGAGAGCGATGCCGATTTCAAGCGCGCCGGGGGCGCCGCCGGTCGCCGGCTCCACCGTCTCCCGCGACCACAGCCCGACCTTGATGCCGCCGTCGAGAACGAACAGCACGAAGGTCGGCGACGTCTCGACTGGCGGGCGGCCGAACAATTCGGCGTAGAAACCGCTGCTTCTCGCGGGATCGGCTACATGCAGTAGGTAATAGGTGGGCGTCGCCACGATCATCTCCTTGCACCGTTGCAAAACGGAACAGGACTATGATGTCAAACTGCCAAATTATGTCAGCATAAGGAAAGGTAGCTGCCAAACGGCGATCCGCTTTCAGACCTGCGACCGTGCCGGCAGGAAAGGCAGCCGCCCGTGAACAAGCATGGCCCCGAAGGCATAAGCGGCCTCGAAGACGACCCCCGCCTCGGCGGCATGCAACGCGGCGCGTCCGCCCGAGGCACCGATGGTCAGGGCTTCGAGAAAGGCGCAGCCGCAGGCGGCCAGTGCCAGCGGCGCCATGGCCAGCACGCGGAAACGCGTTCCGACGACAAGGCCGGCCGCCATCACCAACAGCACCAACTCGAGCGCAAGCATGCTTCGGCCTCCGAAGTCCGGGATACCGTCCTCCCCGCCGCGGGATTGTGACGAACCAGCCGGACCCTCGAATTCGACATCCAGAAACCATATCATGTTCAAAATTTGGTTCGCGGTCCAATTCTACTTACCCGTAGTGCTACAGGTCAGCGGTGTCCCAGTTGTCGATTTCCGGCTTGGCGATTCTACTGACGAGTTGACGATCGGGTTGCATTCAAGGACTTAGCGAGAAAATGCCGCATGATTAGACTTTAGTCGAAATCACAAGTACTCCGGTATCGAAGCGACAATCCGGCGCGCGCCGCCGCGGCTTTCCGGTCACCTCCGGCCGGCACGCCAGTGTCGATCGACCGAATCCCCTTGATGTCAGGTGTGTGCCGCCCAGTCCGCCTTCTCCGCCTGTTCGCGTTCGGCGCGTGCCGGGTCGAGCGTATGATACAGCGAGACGCAGTCGGTCGGCCGGTAGCCCAGCGCGGCATAAAAGGCGAGGACAGCCTGGTTCTCATTTCGAACCAGCAGGTTGACCTTCGGCGCGCCGCGCGATCGGCACCAGTCCTCAGCAGCCCGCACCAGCGCCCGGCCGACGCCGCCGCGCCGGCAGTCCGGATCGACACCGAGATAGTAGATGGCCCCGCGATGGCCGTCATGCCCGGTCATCACCGCACCGACGAGGCGCCCGCCGACGCGCGCCACCAGCACGGTGGCGGTCTCCGTGGCCAGCGCCAGATCGATGTCGGCAGCGGGATCGTTCCAGGGGCGCGTCAGCCCGCAGCGCGTCCAGAGCGCAATCACCGCCTGCCGGTCATCGTCCCCCATGCCGTCGATCATGGTGTCTCCGTCCACGCCTGCCTCCTTGCCCGCCCCTGTTGGCGGCAGTTCAGATATAGCCGACCCGATCTTGCGCGCCACCATGGCTCGCGCAACAGGGCCGCCCATTGATGACAGCTGCTCTACCGGCTTTCCGCCGCACCTCGGCAAGTTGCCGTTATTTCAATGATTTACACCGAAGTCCACTGTCCAGCGAGAGGATGTTTTCCATCTCGATCCTCAAAAATGCCGCTTCTCCAAAAAATCCGTCTTGCAATCCGCTATCTTTTCGATATATCTAAATGCATCACGATCTAACGAGGATAAAAACATGCATCACAAGTTTCCCTTCCATCATCATGCCGACGATCACGACGACCGCCGCGCCGCCGGCGGCCGCGGCCCCTTCGGCCGCCCCTTGTGGGGTGAGCGGGGCGAGCGCCCCGATCGCCATGGTCCTGGCCACGGCCCCGGCCATCGCGGCGGTCCATTCGGCCGCGGCCGCTTCTTTGACAACGGCGTGCTTCGCCTCGTCGTGCTGGCGCTGATCGTCGAACAGCCGCGCCACGGCTACGAGATCATCAAGGAGATCGAGGATCGCACCGGCGGCGCCTATGCGCCGAGCGCCGGCGTCATCTATCCGACGCTGACGCTGCTGGAGGAAACCGGCCAGATCGAGGTGATGAGCGCCGAGGGCAACAAGAAGCTCTACGCTGCCACCGACGCCGGCCGCGCCACCGTCGAGGAGAACCGCGCCGCCATCGACGCCGTGCTGGCCCGCTTCGCCGAGGCCGGCTCCGATCGCCGGGCCGACCGCGACCCGCGCCTCATCCGCGCCGTCGAGAACCTGCGCCTCGCCCTCCGCCTGAAGACCGACGCCGCCGCCCTGACGCCGTCGCAGATCGACGCGCTGGCCGAGCTTCTGGACGACACCGCCCGCAAGATCGAACAGATCTGACGCAATCTGCGGACCGTAAACGAAAGCGCCCGCCCGAGCTGCCGCTCGGACGGGCGAAATTGTTCTCTGCCTGTCGGCCAGCCTCAGCCGCCGAGCACCTTTCGCAGCGCAGCCAGCGCTTCGGCCGCCTTGGCGCCGTCGGGACCGCCGGCCTGCGCCATGTCGGGCCGGCCGCCGCCGCCCTTGCCGCCCAGCACCTCCGACGCCACGCGCACCAGATCGACCGCCGAGAACCGACCGGTCAGGTCCGGCGTGACGCCGACCACCACGCCGGCCTTGCCGTCCTCCGATACGCCGACCAGCGCCACCACGCCCGAGCCGAGCTTGGCTTTGCCCTCGTCGACGAGACCCTTCAGGTCCTTCGGACTGACGCCTTCGACGACCCGCCCCAGGAACTTGACACCGGCGATCTCCATCGTCTCGTCGGTCGCCGCACCGCCGCCCATGGCCAGCTTGCGCCTGACATCGGCCAGCTCGCGCTCCAGCTTGCGCCGCTCCTCGACCAGCGTCGCCACGCGGTCGACGACATCGGCCACCGGTACCTTGAGTTCGCGGGCGACGTTGCGCACCGTCTTTTCCTGGTCCTCGAAATAGGCGCGGGCACCGTCGCCGGTCAACGCCTCGATGCGGCGCACGCCGGCCGCCACCGCGCTTTCGGCGACGATGTGGACGAGACCGATCTCGCCGGTGCGCGACACATGCGTACCGCCGCACAGCTCGGTGGAATAGGTCCGGCCGGCCTTGTCGCCCTCGAGCGCCGTGCCCATGGTGACCACGCGCACCTCGTCGCCATACTTCTCGCCGAACAGCGCCATGGCCCCCTCGGCAATCGCCTCTTCCTGGCCCATCAACCGCGTCGTCACCGGGCCGTCCTGCAGCACGATGGCGTTGGCAAGGCGGCTGACCTCGGCAATCTCCGTCTCGTCCATCGGCTTGGGATGCGAGAAGTCGAAGCGCAACCGGTCGGGTGTCACCAGCGAGCCCTTCTGCGCCGCGTGCTTGCCGAGCACGGTGCGCAGCGCCGCGTGCAGGAGATGCGTCGCCGAATGGTTGGCGCGGATGTGCGAGCGGCGGGCGTGGTCGACGGTCAGTTCGACGGCGTCGCCGACCTTCACCGCACCCTCCTCCACCGTCACCTGATGCACGACGAGGCCATCGGCTTTCTTGACGACGTCGGCCACCCTGACGCGGAGGCCGGTGCCGGAAATCGTGCCGGTATCACCCACCTGGCCACCGGATTCGCCATAAAACGGCGTCTGGTTGACGATCAGCGAGCCCGTCTCGCCGGCCTTGAGTTCGGCAACCTCCTTGCCGTCCCTGACCAGCGCCACGACGACGCCCTCGGCCTGCTCGGTGTCGTAGCCGAGGAACTCGCTGGCGCCGACCTTCTCCCTGAGGCCGAACCAGACGGTCTCGGTGGCCGCTTCGCCCGAGCCGGCCCAGTTGGCGCGCGCCTCGGCCTTCTGCCGCTGCATGGCGGACGCGAAGCCGTCGGTATCGACGCCGATACCGCGCGCCTTCAGCGCGTCCTGCGTCAGGTCGAGCGGGAAGCCGTAGGTATCGTAGAGCTTGAAGGCGGTCTCGCCGTCGAGGCTGGCACCCTGTCCGAGGCCGCCGGTCGCCTCGTCGAGCAGACCGAGGCCGCGCGCCAGCGTGCGGCGGAAGCGGCTTTCCTCGAGCTTCAGCGTCTCGGTGATCAGCGCCTCGGCGCGCACCAGTTCGGGATAGGCTTGCCCCATCTCGCGCACCAGCGCCGGCACC
Organism: Pleomorphomonas koreensis DSM 23070; assembly: GCF_000425185.1. Lineage (GTDB taxonomy): Bacteria > Pseudomonadota > Alphaproteobacteria > Rhizobiales > Pleomorphomonadaceae > Pleomorphomonas > Pleomorphomonas koreensis. The sequence continues at coordinate 236,232 of NZ_AULH01000007.1, read as the reverse complement.
AGACGATGCAGCAGCGGCTGCTCGGCGCCAAGCAGATGCGCGTGACGCATCGCCCGGCGCATGATGCGCCGCAGCACGTAGCCGCGGCCTTCGTTGGACGGCAGCACGCCATCAGCCACCAGGAAGCTCGATGCGCGCAGATGGTCGGCGATGACGCGGTGCGAGGCGAGGCGGTCGCCCTCGGCGGGCACGCCGGTCGCTTCCACCGAGGCGCGGATCAGCGCCTGGAACAGGTCGATGTCGTAGTTGTTGTGAACGCCCTGCAACACGGCGGCGATGCGTTCGAGCCCCATGCCGGTGTCGATCGACGGTCGCGGCAGATTGACGCGCTCGCCCTTGGAGATCTGCTCGTACTGCATGAACACGAGGTTCCAGATCTCGATGAAGCGATCGCCATCCTCCTCGGCCGACCCCGGAGGGCCGCCCCAGATATGATCACCGTGGTCGTAGAAGATCTCCGAGCAGGGGCCGCAGGGGCCGGTGTCGCCCATGGCCCAGAAATTATCCGAAGTGGCGATGCGGATGATGCGGTCGTCGGAGAGGCCGGCGATCTTCTTCCAGTAGGTCGCCGCCTCCTCGTCCTCGGAATAGACGGTGACCAGCAGCCGGTCCTTCGGCAGCCCGAATTCCTTGGTGACGAGGTCCCAGGCCAGTTCGATCGCCCGGTCCTTGAAATAGTCGCCGAAGGAGAAGTTGCCCAGCATCTCGAAGAAGGTGTGATGGCGGGCGGTGTAGCCGACGTTGTCGAGGTCGTTGTGCTTGCCGCCGGCCCGCACGCACTTCTGCGAGGTGGTGGCGCGGCTGTAGGGCCGCTTTTCAAGGCCGGTGAAGATGTTCTTGAACTGCACCATGCCGGCGTTGGTGAACATCAGCGTCGGATCGTTGCGTGGCACCAGCGGGCTCGACGACACCACCTCGTGACCGTTCCTGCCGAAAAAGTCGACGAAGGTCTTCCTGATCTCGTTCACACCGCTCATGACGATCCGCCTGCCTCGCTGGGGCGAACGCCGCGTTCCCTGCCGCCGCCCCGCCCGAACCTCGTTTGCATCGGCCGCGCTCGCGCTCCGCCGATGTCGCGCGCCCTGCGTCATCCGGCTTCGGTCCGTGCGCCGTGGCCGGCGGCAGCCTCTCCGCGTCGGCCGGAGATCCGGCTGCCGCGACAAGGGAACGCGCAGGCCCGACCGGCGGCCGACGGTATCGGGTCCAGCAAGGCAAAGGGTTATTTATCCGCCGGCTTGCCGGCTGTCCAGCGGCGCGGGATAGCGGAAAGGCGGCGATCCTCCCGCCGCCCGCTCATCGCCAGCCCGACGCCCCGCCGGACACCGCGACGGGTCCATCAGTCGGCGCCTCTCGGGCCGCCCAGGCGTCGATCTCCACCCGCACCGCCGTCGTCGCCGGCGCCGCGACATGGAGAAGCGTCATGCAGGGGCGATGCGATCCGAAAAAGGCAGCCAACGCGTCCCGCCGCCGGGCCGCATCGACATCGCCGACCAGATAGCCGATCAGCTTGACGACGCCGCCGACTTCCATGCCGGCAGCGGCGAGATTGCCCCGGAGATTGTCGAGCGCCACCTCGATCTGCCCGATCGCATCGGCCGGCTGCGTGCCGTCGACCCGCATGCCGATCTGTCCCGACGGAACCAGCCAACGGGAGCCGGCCGCCACCTCGATCTGATGGGTGTCGGCCGCGACCGGTGCATGCACGTCACTTGGATTGCGCGCCTGCACGGCCTCCCCCATCATCCGCCGCACCGCATTATCGGGCCGGCCTCGCCGTTCACTCGGCGTCGGGCGGCGCCCCCTCGGCATCGTCCTCGGGCGCGCCCTTCAGGATCGAGTCGGCAATTACGCCGGCGTTCTGGCGGATCGCCGCCTCGATCTCGTTGGCCAGCGCTTCGTTGTCGCGCAAGAACTGCTTGGCGTTCTCGCGTCCCTGCCCCAGCCGCTGGCTGTTGTAGGAGAACCAGGCGCCGGACTTCTCGACGATACCGGCCTTGACGCCGAGGTCGATCAGTTCGCCCACCTTGGAGACGCCCTCGCCGTAGAGAATGTCGAACTCAACCTCGCGGAACGGCGGCGCCAGCTTGTTCTTGACCACCTTGACGCGGGTCTGATTGCCGACGATCTCCTCGCGGTTCTTGAGGGCGCCGATGCGGCGGATGTCGAGGCGCACCGAGGCGTAGAACTTGAGGGCATTGCCGCCGGTGGTGGTCTCGGGGCTGCCGAACATCACGCCGATCTTCATGCGGATCTGGTTGATGAAGATCACCATGGTCTTCGACTTCGAGACCGAGGCGGTGAGCTTCCTGAGCGCCTGGCTCATCAGGCGGGCCTGCAAGCCGGGCAGTTGGTCGCCCATCTCGCCCTCGAGTTCGGCGCGCGGCGTCAGCGCCGCCACCGAGTCGACCACCAGCACATCGATGGCACCCGAGCGCACCAGCGTGTCGGTGATCTCCAGCGCCTGCTCGCCGGCATCCGGCTGCGAAATCAGGAGTTCGTCGAGATTGACACCAAGCTTGCGGGCATAGACCGGATCGAGGGCGTGCTCGGCGTCGATGAAGGCGCAGACGCCGCCGCGCTTCTGGGCTTCCGCCACCGTGTGCAGCGCCAGCGTCGTCTTGCCCGACGATTCGGGACCGTAGATCTCGACGATGCGCCCCTTGGGCAGGCCGCCGATACCGAGCGCGATGTCGAGCCCCAGCGAGCCGGTCGGCACCGTCTCCACTTCCACCACCTGCCCCTTGCCGAGACGCATGATGGAGCCCTTGCCGAAGGCCCGTTCGATCTGCGACAGAGCGGCGTCGAGCGCCTTGGTCTTGTCCATGGAGGTTCCTTCCACGAGGCGAAGTGAATTCTGCGACACTGGTCCGCTCCTTATTCCACGCCCGGCCGGCCATTTCAAACACCCGGCCAATGTACATGATATGTTCTCTTTTGCAAGAGCCATATATGTCATTGACAGGAAAAAGCAACTCTGATTTCGTTCCCGTCGTGTTCCGGGAGGATCGAGAAGCCGGACATCAGGGGAGAAACGCGCTGAAAACAGGGAATCGAGGCGAGGGTTTCCGGCCGGTGCTGGCGGTCGGCGGCTGCCATCAGGACGTGCTCGGCCGGACGAGCGGCGCCTACGAGCCGGCAACCTCCTGTCCCGGCATCGTGACGCGCCGTCCCGGCGGCGTGGCGCGCAATGTCGCGGTGCTGCTCGGCCGCGCCGGGGCGCCCTGCCGATTCGTGTCGATGGTCGGCGACGACGCCGCCGGCCGCGAGCTTGTCGCCGAACTCGAGGCCGCCGGCATCGACGCCTCGGCGGTGGTGGTTGACGCGGCCGGCCGCACCGGCACCTATCTCGCCATCCACGACGGAGCCGGCGAGTTGGTGTCCGCCGTCTCCGACCTCGGCCTCTACGATGGCTTCGCGTTGCCGGCCGCCGCGCTCGCCACGGACGGCGATCCGCTGGTGTTTGCCGACGCCAACCTCGCGGCCAGCGAGCTTGCCCGCCTCAGCAAGGCCCATGGCGAGAATCTGGTGCTGGACGCCATATCCAGGGCCAAGGCGCCACGCCTGAGGCCGCTAGTTCAATCCGGCGCGCTGTTCATTTGCAACCTGCCATCAGCGGAACTGCTGGTCGGCAGCGCTGTGAGCCGGCCGGCGGAGGCAGCCGAACGGCTGAGGGCGGCCGGTGCACGGCGGGCCGTCGTCACCGGCGGCGCCAGGCCGCTCGCCGTGCTGGAGGACGGGCGCGTCACCGAACTGGCCCCGGAGCCGGCCGAGGTGGTCGACGTCACCGGCGTCGGCGACGCCCAGACAGCCGGCTTGCTGCTGGCGCTGTCGGCCGGCGCCACGCTGATCGCCGCCGTCCGGGTCGGCATGGCGGCAGCCCGTGTCGCGCTTGCCACAGCCGGCGCGTTGCGCGCGCTGCCGGAGGACGTGGTGGCCATGGCGATCGGGGCCGGACAGGAGAAGGGTATGCGGATCGCGGCCGATTGATTGAGCCGGGGAGAGGACCGCGAGATATTCCGCCTGTTTGGGGGACAGACCCCCTGTCGGCAGCATGGAGGGAGATTTGCGTCGCTCCCCAAAAGCGGGGATCGAAGCTGGGAATGGGACGAGAGAGTGGGCCTATCCGGAGCGACTCTCGCCGTGCGAGGGCGCTGATTGAGCGTATGTGCGTGACCGTTTCGGGCCGCCGGCCGGTGTCATCCTCACGCGAGAGCGGATCGAAACAAGCCCGACAGCCGGAACACCATGGCGAGCCGCCGGTATTCCCTGCCTGCACGGTCGTATCGGCCTGAGATACGGCTCCCGGCCCCGAAAGACGCCTCATCCATCAGGGGAGCCGCTGCCGGCCGGACGTGATGGAAATGCCGTCACCTTCCCGACGCGAGGGGGACGCCTTGCCGCCGGTTCTGCGGCAAGTTGGTGCGGCGGGCAGGAGACTGCCCGGCAGGACCGGGGCGATATCATTGGAACATAACGAAATTCGGCTTTTGACGCTCTGAAGCGCGCCTGCCCCCTTTCGCAAGGCCACCGGCTCGTCGTATAAACTGAGGCTCGGAGATCCATCACCCGCCGCCGACGTCGCGTGCCCGCTCCGTGGCCCTGTCGTGCGGCCACATTCGGAGGCATGATGGCATCCCTGCCACTCGTCTTTTCGCCTGAAGTCGAAGCCGCGATCACCGACGGCAAGCCGATCGTCGCGCTCGAATCCACCATCGTCACCCACGGCATGCCGTATCCAGACAACGTCGAGACGGCGCGTGCCGTCGAGGCGGAAATCCGCAGCCGCGGCGCTGTGCCGGCCACCATCGCCGTGCTGGAAGGCAAGATCCGTATCGGCCTCGACGCCGAAACGCTCGATCGCCTCGGCACGATGACCGGCGTCATGAAGCTGTCGCGCGCCGACATCGCCTTCGCGCTCGCCACCGGCCGACCCGGCTCGACCACCGTCGCCGCGACCATGATCTCGGCCCGTCTCGCCGGCATCGAGGTGTTCGCCACCGGCGGCATCGGCGGCGTTCACCAGGGCGCCGAGGAGAGCTTCGACATCTCCGCCGACCTGGAGGAACTCGGCCGCACCTCGGTGATCGTCGTCGCCGCCGGCGCCAAGGCCATCCTCGACCTGCCGAAGACGCTGGAGGTGCTGGAAACCAAGGGCGTGCCGGTGGTCGGCTACCGCACCGATGAGTTCCCGGCCTTCTGGTCGCGCGGCTCCGGCCTGAAGGCGCCGCTGAGACTCGATTCGGCGGCCGAGATCGCCGCCTTCCAGAAGGCGCGCGAGCTGATCGGCATCGGCGGCGGCATGCTGATCGCCAACCCCGTGCCGGAGACCGACGAGATCCCGGCCGTCCGCATGCAGGGCTTCATCGCCGCCTCGCTGGCCTCGGCCAAGGAGGCCGGCATCTCGGCCAAGGAGGTGACGCCCTACCTGCTCGCCGACATGTTCGAGCGCACCGCAGGCTCATCGCTCAAGACCAACATCGCCCTGGTCATGAACAACGCCCGCCTTGCCGCCGACATCGCCAAGGCGTTGAAGGCCTGATCCGGCAGTCGGGACGCGCCTCGCGCGTCCCGCACCCCTCCCTCCCGCGCGGCCACGCCCGGCCGGCGGCTCTCACGGAAACCGGCGGCCGAGGACGCTGTCATGACCGGACTGCTTCAGCCCCAGGCTGCCTTGCAAGCCGAGGCCGACGCCCTCCTCCGCGACCTCCAGCTCGAAGACATGCTCCGCCCGCTCGGCCGGCCCGTCAGGGTCGGCAGTTCGGCGATGGGGCCGATGGTGCGCCGGGACATCGACATCACCGTCGTGTGCCGGACACTCGACGAACACGCCCTGGGGCAGCTCGCCGATCTCGCCGCCCGTCTCATGCAATGCACGGCAAGCGTGGAATCGGTCAGGTTCCGGAACGACGCCGGCCAATGGAACAAGGAGCCGGAGAAGTACCCCGACGGCTTCTACCTCGGGCTGACGGTGCGCGCCGGAACCGGCGAGCCTTGGACGCTCGACATCTGGCTCGTCGGCCAGCCGGCCAGACAACCCGACCTCCGGCATCTCGAAAGCCTGCTGCCCCGCATCGGCGACGATCATCGCCGCGCGATCCTGGAGATCAAGCATGCGCTGGCCGGGCGCCCGGCATCGACGGACGCCATTCCCAGCATCCTCGTCTACGAGGCCGTCGTCGATCACCACATCCGGACCATCGCGGCGTTCGACCGCTGGCACGCCGATCGCCTCGCGCGATGATCCCCCGCTATTCGGCCAGCGTTTCCTTCACCGTCGTCGCCAGTTGCTTCAGCGAGAAGGGCTTGGGCAGGAAGTTGAACTGCTCGTTCTCCGGCAGGTTCTTCTTGAAGGCGTCCTCGGCATAGCCCGAGACGAAGATGATCTTGAGGTCGGGCCGCGTCTTGCGCAGTTCCCGCAGCAGCGTCGGTCCGTCCATCTCCGGCATCACCACGTCGGACACCACGAGGTCGATCTTGCCGCCGGCCTCCTCCATCACCTCCAGCGCCTCGGCGCCGGTCGATGCCTCGTGGACGGTGTAGCCGCGCGAGATCAGTGCCCGGGCGGCGAAGGCGCGCACCGCCTCCTCGTCCTCGACCAGCAGGATGGAGGCGGTGCCGGTGAGGTCGGCGATCGGCGTCGCCTCGACGTTCTTCTTCGGCGCCGTCTCGGCCGCCGCCTCGTGGCGCGGCAGGAAGATGTGGAAGGTAGTGCCCACCCCCACCTCCGACATCGGATAGATGTAGCCGCCGGTCTGCTTGATGATGCCGTAGACGGTGGAGAGGCCGAGGCCGGTGCCCTTGCCCACCTCCTTGGTGGAGAAGAACGGATCGAAGATCTTCTCCATGATCTCCGGCGTCATGCCCGACCCGGTGTCCTCCACCTCGATGTGGACGTATTCGGCAGCCGGCATGCCCTTGAACGTGTAGGCGGCGCAGTCGGCCACCGTGACGTTGGAGGTGCGAATCTCCAGCTTGCCGGCCCGGGTCATGGCGTCGCGGGCGTTGACGGCGAGGTTGATGATCACCTGTTCGAGCTGGTTGAGGTCGGCCATCACCGGCCAGACGTCGCGGCCGTTGACAACCTTCAACTGCACCTTCTCGCCGAGGAGGCGGCTGAGGAGGTTGGACAGCTCGGCCAGCACGTCGGAGAGCACCAGCACCTGCGGCCTGAGAGTCTGGCGGCGCGAGAAGGCCAAGAGCTGCCGGACGAGACCGGCGGCGCGGTTGGCGTTCTGCTTGATGTTCATGATGTCCTGGAAGGACGGGTCGGTCGGCCGGTGGTTGTTGAGCAGGAGATCGGAGAAGCCGATGATGGCGGTGAGCACGTTGTTGAAGTCGTGCGCCACGCCGCCGGCCAGCTGGCCCACCGCCTGCATCTTCTGGCCTTGCGCGAACTGCGCCTCCAGCGCCCGCTGCTCGGTGGTCTCGAGCGCGTAGACGACCGCCACCTCGCCGTCGCCGGCCCCCTCCTCGACGGTGGAGACGTAGAAGCGGGCCGAGCGGTCGCCGTCGCCGGCCAGCGACACGTCGATGCCGGAAATGTTGCCCTGGCCGTTCACCGCCGAGACGATCGCCTCGGAGATCGCCTTGCGGTCGCGCTCGGCCACCACGTCAGTCAGGCGGCCGCGCGGCGCCGTGGCGTCCGGCCGGATCGAGGCGCCAAACAGCCGCATGAACGGCGCGTTGTTGCGGCCGATGCGGCCTTCCTTGTCGATCGAGGCGATGGCGGCCGGCGTGTTGTTGAAGAAGCGGGTGAAGCGAACCTCGGCGGCGCGCAGCGATTCGGAAATGTCCTCGCCGGGCGAGCGGTTCAGCACCAGCGTGCGGCTGTCGCCCACGGCGCCATCACTGCCCACCGGCACGCGGTGGATGATGCGCACCGGCAGGATCTGGCCGTTGCGCTTCATCATGTCGAGGTCGACGATGCCGGTCTTCACCTCGCCGGAAGCGCCGCGGATGCCGTCGAGCAGCGCCACGCCGTCGCCGGCCACGATCTCCTTGAGCGGCATGGCGCCGGCCTCGAACTCGGCGAGGTCGTAGCCGAGCCAGTCGGTCAGCGTGGCGTTCATGTAGACGACGCGGCCGAGCGCGTTGGCGGACAGGAAGCCGGCCGGCGCGTGGTCGAGGAAGTTCACCGCCCGCTGCAACGCCTGGAAGCTGTTCTCCTGCTCGTCGCGATCGCGGGTGATGTCGGCCACCTGCCAGACGTTGAGCGGCTGGCTGAGCCCGGTCAGCGGCCGCACGCGGATGCGGTACCAGCGGGCCGGCCCGTCGATGCGGCCGAGCGGATGGGCGACGCGCAGTTCCTCGGTCGCCCGCCGCCCCTCGCGCGACGCCTGCGCCAGGCGGAAGATGACGTCGGCGGTGTCCGGATCGCCCGAGAACACCCGCTCGACGGTGCGGACGTCGGCAGCCGCCTCGGCGCGGATCAGCCGGCCGTAGGTGGCATTGGCGTAGACGATGCGGCCGTCGCCGTCGGTGACGCAGACGCCGTCGGTCATGGTGTCGAGGAAGCGCTTGGCGAGCTGCATCTGGCCGTCGTTGCGCGACGACAGGCGCACCAGGCCGATGGCGATGGCGAACAGCGAGAACACGCCGATCACCGCCAGGAGGCCCAGGAGGCCGAGCACATAGGGCTCGGCGGCCGCCCGGTCGAGCACCGCGAACACGGCGGCGGCGGCCACCAGCGCCAGCGCCAGCGCGATCACCAGCCCGACGTTGCCGCCGCGCTCGGAGCGGTCGACGATCGGCGTTTCGACGGAAGGTGCCGACGGCTCGGTCTCGTTCATGCTGCTCTTGCCCTGCCCGCCCACCGGCGCCATGCGGCAGCACGCCGCCCGCCGGCCGGGAATCGTCTGTTCATGCCATGATCTTTAGCAATCGGCCATGGCGAGGCAAACGCCGACTTGCGCCTTTTCGCCTTCCCAATGTCGATATACCGGCTTTTGCCGTCCGTTCGCGGCCCTGGCGCCACCTCAGGAGCGCCAGCTGGCCTTCTTCTTGAGGTTCATGACGTAGCCCACCACCTGCGCCACCGCCTTGTAGTGCTGCTCGGGAATGGCCTCGTCAAGGTCGACGCTGGCGTAGAGGGCGCGGGCGAGCGGCGGGTTCTCGACCACCGGCACGTCCGACGCCTTGGCCATCTCGCGGATGCGCAGCGCCACCTCGTCGACGCCCTTGGCGACGCAGATCGGCGCCGGCGTGCTGTCGTCATACTTGAGGGCGACGGCATAGTGGGTCGGGTTGGTGACCACCACCGTCGCCTCCGGCACCTTCTGCATCATGCGCTGGCGCGCCCGCTGCATGCGCAGCGAGCGGATGCGGCCCTTGACGTGCGGATCGCCCTCGGTCTGCTTGTGCTCGTCCTTGACCTCCTGCAGCGACATGCGCTGGCGGTGCATGTAGCGGAAGCGGGCCCAGAAATAGTCGGCGGCGGCGATCAGGAACATCAGCGCCAGCATGAAGCCGAGCATCCTGAGCGCCAGCGACTTGGCCACCGTCAGCGTGCGGGCGATGTCGATGGTGACGAGAGCGTCGAGCCGGTCGCGCTCGGGCCACAGCACCATGGTCATCACCGTGCCGAGCACCGCCACCTTGATCAGGCCCTTGACGAAGTTGGCGAGGCTTTCCGGCGAGAACAGCCGCTTCAGGCCGGCGAGCGGCGACACCTTGTTGAGCTTCGGCTCCAGCGACTTCCAGGAGAACACCATGCGGTGCTGGGCGAGATTGCCGACGATGGCGCCGAGCGCCACCAGCAGCAGCGGGAAGGCGAGCGCCAGCAGGAAGCCGCCGACCAGCGTCAGGTAGAGCCGGCGCAGGCCGCCGCCGTCGACGGCGATTTCGGCCGCGTGCTCGAAGATGCCGCGCAGCGGCGGCAGCAGCGCGCCGGTCATCCCCGAACCGGTGAGCCCGATGACGGCGGTCACGGCGACGAGCCCGAAGAAGGTGCTCACCTCCATGCTCTTGATGACGTCGCCCTGCTCGTGCGCCTGCTCGAGTTTTCGTTGTGTTGGTTCTTCCGTCTTGTCGCTGTCGTCGTCCGGACCGGCCATGGCGGCACCTCAACCCGGAACGAGGCGCATCAGACCGGTCTCCAGGAAGGACCGGTAGAGGCCGATGATGGTGACGATCAGCGAGGCGAAAATGGCGAGGCCGATCATGATGGTCAGCGGCATCGCCAGGAAATAGACCTGGAACTGCGGCATCAGCTTCTGCAGCACGCCGAGACCGAGATTGTAGACGAGCGCGAACACCAGGAACGGCGCGGCGATCTGCAACGCCGTCTTGAAGGATTCGGCGATGGTCAGGATGGCGGCGTCCTTGAAGTCGCCGACCGGCACCATCTCGCCGGGTGGAAACATGGTGTAGCTGCCGGCGATGCCGGCCAGCGCCACGTGGTGCAGGTCGGTGACGAAGATGACGGTCATGCCGGTCACCGACAGGAAGGACGAGATGATGGCGCCCTGCTGGCCCATGGTGGGGTCGACGCTCTGGGCGAAGCCGAGGCCGATATCGGAGGCGATGGCCGTGCCGGCGGTCTGCACCACGCTCATCAGGAGGCGGGCGGTGAGGCCGATGGCGACGCCGATGATCACCTCGGCGATCAGCGCGAAGATCAGCCGGTTCATGTCGTTGGCGAGGCCGGCCGGCAGCCGGTTCGATAGCACCGGATAAAACACGGCGGTGAGCAGCAGCGCGAAGGTCAGGCGGACGCGCGCCGAGATGGTCTGCTCGCCGATGCCCGGCATCAGCATGCACAGCGCGCCGATGCGCGCGAACAGCATCAGGAACAGCACCGTCACCTCGGGGAGGATGCGGATGGTCATCCCCGGACGATCCATTCGGCGAGCGTCGACATGAAGCTGTTGAGCGAGTCGGCCATGAACGGCAGCGTCAGCATCAGCACGATGAAGATGGACAGGATCTTCGGGATGAAGGCCAGCGTCTGTTCCTGGATCTGGGTCAGCGCCTGGAACAGCGACACGAGAAAGCCCACCGCCAGGCCAGCGAGCATCACCGGCGCGGCGATCTTGATGGTCACCCAGATGGCGGTCCGGGCCAGGTCGAGAACCTCAGCGCCACCCATTCCCGTCCGCTCCCGCACCGGCGCCGGCGTCAGATCGCCATGCGCATGATTTCCTCATAGGCCGAAATCACCTTGTCGCGCACCGACACCATGGTGTCGAGCGCCACCTCGGCTTCCGACACCGCCGTGACGACGTCGATGATGTTGCCCTTGCCGGCCATGTAGCTCGCCTGCTTGGCCTCCGAGGCATTGCCCTGGTCGACCACGTCACGCACCTGGTCGCGCAGCATGGCGCCGAAGTCCGACGACGACGTCCCGGCGGCCAGTCCGGCCGCCTCGCCAGCCTGCCCCGCCTGGCCGCGATTCGCCAGCTTCGACATGGCGCCGTACACATGACTGGCGTTGAGCGCGGTGGTGGTGAGCGCCATGATGGGGTTCCTCCTTCAGTGCGCGCTCAGCCGCGCAGGATGTCGATGGTCTTCTGGAGCATGCTGCGCGTCGAGGAGACCACGTTGAGGTTGGCCTCGTAGGTGCGCTGGGCGCTCTGCATGTCGACCATCTCGATGAGCGGCGACACATTGGGATACTTGACGTTGCCGCTGGCGTCGGCGGCCGGGCTGTTCGGCTCGTATTTCATCTCGAAGTCCGAGCGATCGGGCACCACCTGGCCGAGCCGCACCATCTCCGCCCCCAGTTCCTTGTCGAACTTGGAGGTGACGGTGGGAATCTGGCGCCGGTAGGGATCGCCGCCCGGCGTCGAGGCCACCGAATCGGCGTTGGCGACGTTCTCGGCGATGATGCGCATGCGGCCGGTCTGCACCTTGAGGCCGGCCGAGGAGATCATCAGAGTCTTGAGGAAATCCATGATAGCCCTCACTTCTTTCCGACGGCGGTCTTCAGCAGACCGAGGCTGCGCTGGTAGAGCGAGGTCACCGTCTGGTAGTCCATCTGGTTGCTGGTGACCTTCATCATCTGGTCTTCGAGCGACACCGCGTTACCGTCCGGCGTCACCTCGTAGCCGTCGACCTTCTGCGTCCGGTAGGGCGTGCCGTTGCCGATCGCCGGCGCGGCGATGTGCATCGGGCTGGTCACCGCCGTGGCGACGCCGCCTTCGCCGGAGCCCTCCACCGCCACGCGGAAGAAGTCGGGGGCCTTGATGTCGCGTGCCGCATAGCCGGGCGTCTCGGCGTTGGCGACATTCTCGGCCAGTACCTTCTGACGCGCCTCGTGGAAACGCAGCTTGCCCTTGAGGGCCTGCAGAACCGGCAGATCGGTCATCGACATCGAAGAACTCACGGAAGCGGCGGCCAACCAGCCGCCTGGAGCGCCGCCGGACGGACGGCGCCCGAAAAACCGCGATGCCCACCAAGGATTCGCGGCTAGAAGACGATAGGCAATATTTGCCGGCCGTCTGGTTAATGAATGGTTAACAATTCTTTTGCCGGCCCGCATGGAGACTTGAAAAACGCCCGATTTGGCTGATAGCTGGGAAAAAGTGTCGAAAGGGCTTATGGTTGCGTTCTGCAACGGCCGGTGGACGGCGGTGTCGGCCGGCTTGCCGGCCGGGCGAGGGGCGGAGCAACGGTGGCGAGAGAAGTTTCCGAATAATTTCCCATTTCGAGATAAATGGACAATCGGCCTGATCAACCGGCGCCTTCAACGAAACAGGTCTTGAGTGGAAGAAGTGAAATGCAGGAATTGCTGGTAACTTGGTTCGGCACCACGGGGGCAACCGTCGTGCGCTATGCCGTGGCCCTCGCGGTGGTGATCGGTCTGCTGCTGCTGCTCCGCTGGGTTCTCCGGAACTACGCCGTCGGCGGCCAGCTGTCGATCGGCCGGAACCGCCACAACCGGCTGACGGTCGTCGAGCAGGTCGCCCTCGACCAGCGCCGCCGTCTCCTGCTCGTGCGGCGCGACAACGTCGAGCATCTGATTCTGGTCGGCGGCGGCAACGACCTCGTCGTCGAACCGACCATCATCCGCGGCGTGCCGGTCGGCAGCCTCGGCCGCGCGGCACGCCCGGCGCCGGCCCCCGCCGTCGACGAGGTCGAGACGCCGGCCATCGACACGCCCGCCGCGACGGCGGAAGCGCCGGCCGTCGCCGCCCGCCCGGCACCCGCCCCCCGGCCGGCCCCGGCCGTCGAGCCGGCCCGCCCGGCCTTCCCCTCGCATGTCGCCGGCGAGCACCCCAAGGCGACGTCGATCCAGGCCCGGCTCAACCGCGTTCCGCCCAAGCCGGCCTCGCCCTACATTCCGCCGGAAGCCCATCGCGTCGAGCCGACGGTGGCACCGATCCCGGCGATAGTTCCCGAGCTGGACGAGCCGGCCGCCGAGACGCCCAGGACCGAGCGTCGGGCCGAGCCTGCCCGCCCGCTTCCCGCCAATGAGCCGACCCTCTCCGATGACGGCCCCGGCTTCGAGGATCTCGCCCGCCAGCTTGACGAGGCGCTGAAGAGCGAGATCGAGGACATGAAGATCGAGGCCGCCGCCCCGCCTCCGGAACCGGTCGCGCCGCCCGTCGCGGAGCCGGCGCCGAGGCCCGAGCCGGCCCGCCCGGTGGTGCCCGCCGCCTCGGCCTGGCTGCGGCCGCGCACCGCCCAACCGGCGCGGCCGATCACGCCCCGCGAGCCTGTCGTGGCGCGCGAGCCGCTCGTCCAGCGCGAGCCGGCGCCGACCCGCGAGCCGATGGCACCGCGCGAACCGATGGCGCCGCGCGAGCCCGCCGTTCCGCGCGAGCCGGTGGCGCAGCAGCGCCCGCCGGTCCGGCCTCCGGTCGTCGAGCCGCGCGCCATTGAGCCGGCGCCCGAGCCCGTCGCCGCGCCGGAGTCGATGGCGCCCCGTCCCGCCGACATGGCGGCCGAACCGCCGGAAAGCGACGCCAAGGGCAACGCCGACTTCTCCTCGCTGGAGAACGAGATGGCCCGCCTGCTCGACGAGCTGGCCGGCGATTCCAAGGGAAAACGCTGAGCCCTCGCCCGCTTTCGCCGGCCGCCGCCTTGAGCGGCCCGCCCGCCGGGGCGACAGTGTCGCGGCAAGCCGGATGATTCGCGTCCGGCTTTCCCGGAAGGGCGCGATGGCGACGGACGACACCACGACGGATCAGGGACGGACGATATCCTCGGCGCCGCGCCGGCGTTCCGGCCTGTGGCGGATCGTCGCGCTTGTCTGTCCGCTGCTGCTCGGTCTCCTCTGGTTCGGCCTGTCGACCGGGCTCGCCCTCGCCCAGGACGTCAGCATCTCGCTCGGCCAGGGATCGACGCTGACCGAACGCGCCGTGCAGTTGGTCGGCCTGCTCACCGTTCTCAGCCTCGCCCCGTCGATCGTCGTGATGATGACGTCGTTCACGCGCATCGTCGTGGTGCTGTCGCTGCTGCGCTCGGCCATCGGCCTGCAATCGGCGCCGCCCAACGCTGTGATGGTGTCGCTGGCGCTGTTCCTCACCGCCTTCATCATGGCCCCGACCTTCCAGGATGCCTACACCAACGGCATCGAGCCGGTGGTCAACAACCAGATCGACCTCACCGAGGGCTTCACCCGGACGATGCAGCCGATGCGCGCCTTCATGCTGGCGCATACCCGCGAGGTGGACCTCCGCCTGTTCGTCGACCTCGCCAACCAGCCGCAGCCGGAAAGCCAGGCCGACCTAGAGACGCGCATCATCATCCCGGCCTTCATGATCTCCGAGCTGCGCCGCGCCTTCGAGATCGGCTTCCTGATCTACCTGCCCTTCCTGATCATCGACATGGTGGTGTCGTCGATCCTGATGGCCATGGGCATGATGATGCTGCCGCCGGTGGTGGTGTCGCTGCCCTTCAAACTGATTTTCTTTGTGCTGGTCGACGGCTGGGCGTTGCTGGCCGGCAGCCTGGTGCGCAGCTACGCCACTTGAGTAGCTTCAAGCGCCCTATCCGGCCTTCGGCAGACCAGCCGCCTCGGCGGCGGCGCTGGAATCGGGCGCCTTCGGCGCGGCCGCTCCCTCGGCAGGCAGGATCATGTCCGGCTTGTCGGCGGCCTCGATGTCGAGGTAGCGCTTGCGATAGTCGGCGAGGAAGTTCTTCATGGTGTCGGCGTCGGCGATCGACTTGACGATGCTCTGGAAATCGCTGCCGCTCGCCACGATCGGCCCGGTCACCGCGTCGAAGGCCGAGCCGTTGGCGGTCGGCGCCATCTTCTGCGCATACTTGGAGCGGAGCCGGTCGACGCTCATCCGGTCGCCGGACAGCGTGTAGGCGATGCCGGCCTTCAGCACGGCCAGTTGCTCGCTGTCGCTGAGCGGCAACGCGTCGGTCCAGCGGGCGCCGAGCATGCGCTCGTAGGAGGTGCCGGCCTCGGCGTAGCGGTCGGCCGACCACAGGATGTCGGCCCTGAGGCGGGCGACCTCGACGCCGTCGAGCGGCTGCAGCACCTCGAGCGCGCCGTCGGGATTGCCCGATTCGGCGAGCGCCTTGGCCTCGACGGTGCGCCGCTGCCGCTCGATCGCCACCGGCAGCGACGCCTGCCGGGTGGTCGACAGCGTGAACAGCGCCTTGTCGGGCCGGTGGTCGAGCAGGTGGACCAGCGCCAGATCGGCGGCCACCTGGGCACGCGCCGCGCCGCGCAGCCGGTTCTTCACCTGATAGTCGAGCAGTGACGCCGCCTGCGGCAGCAGGTCGACGTCGACGAGGCGATCGGCCAGCTTGCGCACCATGGCGTCGCCGCGCCGGCCGCTCGGCGTCAGCTCGCGATAGTCGTAGTAGAGCGACAGCGCCTGCACCGGGCTGAGATCGGAGTTCTTCTTGTCGAGGAAGATCTGCGAGAAGGCCGACTGCATCTCCTCGGTCATCTGCCGCGAGGTGGTCGACTTGGGATTGACCTGTTCGGCGACCCGCATCACCTCGAAGGCGCGGCGGTAGTTGCCGCGCTCGATGGCATACTGGCCGAGCAGACGCAGCGTCTTCAGCTCCAGTTCGTCGCCGCGCCAGGAGACGGCCAGCTGTTCCAGCCGGTCGATTCCCTGGTCGAGGGTGATCAGGCCCTCGCGCCGCTGCAGCTGCACCAGCCGGTAGGTGGCCTCGGCGGCGACCGGCCCCTGCCGCTCACGCACGATGTTGGAGAGCAGCGCCACCGCGTCCATGGCGTGGCCGGCCGCGTCGCGTGCCAGGGCGTTGAGAAGGTCGAGCCGCGCCCGCTCGTCGACGCTGAGACTGGTCGGATCGAGCCGCGCCAGAAGATCGCGCGCCGTGGTGTA
Source organism: Pleomorphomonas koreensis DSM 23070 (assembly GCF_000425185.1). GTDB lineage: Bacteria > Pseudomonadota > Alphaproteobacteria > Rhizobiales > Pleomorphomonadaceae > Pleomorphomonas > Pleomorphomonas koreensis. The sequence continues at coordinate 219,979 of NZ_AULH01000007.1, read as the reverse complement.
GTCCTTGAGGTCGATCGCCGAGGCGATATGGCTCAGCGCGTAGCGGCGCTGGATCACCGGCGGAAAGCTGCCGATCACCGGATCGCCCTTGGCGAACTCGGCCGCCGCCTCGTCGTGGCGGCCGAGGTCGGAGAGCGCCATCGCCTTCCACACCGCCGCATCGGGGCTGCCGTCGAACTCGCGCCGATCAAGCAGCTTCAGCGTCTGCTCGGGTCGGTAGGTGAAGAATTCGCCGCCGGCCCGCAGCGCCGCCATGCGGCTCGACGCCGTCTCTTCCGGCGCCAGCTTGCCGATGAGATCGAGCACGCCGGTGGTTTCCGGTCCGAGGCCCTCGGCAAGTGCGAAGGTCGCCGTCTTGTACCAGCCGTCGATGCGCTCGGGCATCTCGCGCGCCTGGGTGATGGCGGTCATCAGCTTGTGGCGGCCGGCCCAGTAGCCGGCCGGATTGAGATCGCGGGCATCGCCGAAGTCGATGAAAGCCGCCTTGCGCGCCACCGACGAGCCGAGCGCCGCCGGCAGGTCGAACAGCGTCGCCTTCTTCTCCTCGGCGAAGGTCGACACCGCAAGCCCCCCCGGCCGGGTGATCGACACCAGGATGCCGTCGGAGTTGACCGCGAGATCGTCGACTTTCGGCACCACGGCGATGCCGTGGATCGAGGCGAGCGCGTCGAACTCGGTGAAGCCGTGCGGCTTGACGAGGCCGCGCGCCTGCCCCTTGCCGGTCACCACGATGACGGCGTCGCCGCTCTGCGGGTCGGTCAGCCGGTGGATGCGCGACACCGGGCCGAAGGGAATGTCGAGCGACTTGCTGCCGTCGGGGTGCACCTGCCGGCCGATCGACAGCGGCCTTGTGGGATCGGTGACCAGTTCGCCGATCGTCATCACCCATTTGGGGCCGTCCGGGCTCAGCGTCGACACGAAGCGTTCGGTCATCTCGATGCGGATCAGCTGGGCGCCGTCGAGCGTCGTCGGCTCGATGCTGCGGGCGAAACCGACGAAGGCGTCCTGGAGCGTGGCGGCGTCGATCGGCGCCGCGTCGTCGAACACCATCCAGAGCGTGTTGTCGCGCATGAACAGCGCCGCGCCGACTTCCTTCTTGTAGGGGAAGGTGATGTGCACGGCCTGTCCGACGCGCTCGGATTCGACGCGGATGACGCCGTCGACCAGCGCCCGCGCCACGGCGTTTTCCGGCAGCTCGGCGATGTCCTCGCGCGGCTTGTCCGGCGCGGCGATGATCACCGGCCGCGCCGGCGCGTCGGCCGGCGGCGCGGCTGCCGGTTGCTCGGGGGCCGGCTGCTCGGCGGCTGCGGTCTCGGTGGACGGCGGCGCCGATTGATCGGCCGGAGCCTGCACGGGAGCGGCGTGCTCGACCGCGACGGCCGGTGCTTCGTCATGGGCCGGGGCGACGGCATCGGCGGCGGCCGGCGGCTCACCATGCGCCGACGCGTCGGCGCCAGCGGCGCTCACCGCCTGCTTGGCGCCGGGAGGAACCGCCGGCAGCGGCGCGACGGCCGCCTGCAGGGCGCGGTCGAGCGGCGTCATGGCGGCCGGATTGTCCGGGCCGCGCACGTCGACCACGTAGCTGTCGCCGTCCTTGTAGGCACGCACGTCGGCGACGTTGTCGGCCAGCACATGGACGACCACGCCGCCCTCACCCTGCTCGGCGGTGATATCGTTGATGAAAGGCGGCGGATCGGCGCGAATCGCCGCGATGTCCGGCGTCGCCACGCGGTTGAACTTGAGGTCGACGCCGAGGTCGGTACGGCGGAAATCCACCTCGAACGGCACATTCCATTTGAAGGTCAGGCGGCTGAAGGTCGGCGCCCGCGCCGCCGACACGTCGAGGCGGATCGGCTTCTCGGCCTCGGCGATCATCCGTTGCGCCTCGGCCGCCACCTTGGCCATCTCGTCGGCCTTCTTGGCGAGGTCGGCCACCACCTGGTCGGGCAGGCGCGGCGGCTCGCCCTTCCAGGTGCCGGGCAGGAAATCGACGAACAGCTGCGGCCCCGCCTCCATGACGTTGATCTTGACCGAGCGGGCCAGCGCCATGCGCACGCCGAGGTTGTCGGGGTCAGTGCGCACGATCAGCACATAATTGGCCAGGCGCACCACGGCCGCCTCGGCATTGAGGGCAACCGGCTGGTCGAACTGGATGACCAGCACACCGCTGTCCGACGTCACCTTGTGCGGCGGCAGGAGATTGAGGTTGGGAAAGGTCAGCACCATGCGGCCGAAATTCGGCCGGGCCTCGTAGTCGACCTTGACCGGCTCGGCCGCCTGCTCGGCCCGGACGGCGCCTGGAGCGCCGGCCGCGACGAGGCACAGCGCCAGGGCGGCGGCCAGGAGACGGGCCGACGACCGGATACGCAACGCGGCCTCGCGGACCAACCGGGCACAACGCATGAACACACCCCGAGCGCGCCGGGATACGCCGGCGCTCCCGGAATCCTAGGGCGTGCGCGCTTAATGTGCGGTTACTTGCGTCTGCGAAACCAGCGGATCGCCGGGAAAATGCCGGCCGGATACCGGCCTCAGCGGCCGGAGGGCGCCGGCATGATCTGCGGCAGCTGCGAGGCGTCGGTCGGCGGCGACTCGCCCGGCGACGGGGTGGGGTCGGCGACGGCCGTCGTCTGCTCGACCTGGACGACCACGCGCTTCTGCGCCTCGCGGGCGCCGATCATCATGTTGGTGATGCGGCTGGCCTTGTCCGGATCCATGGCGGCAACGATCGGCGACAGCTTGCGCGGGTTCATGTGCTCGGCCAGTTCGAGCAGCGTGTCGCCGTCGAGCTTGTCGAACACGGCGGCGGCAGCCTTCGGCTTCATGCTCTCGTAGAGCGACACCAGCGCCGCCAGCTTGTCGTCCATGGCCGCCGGTGCCCCGCCGGCCGCCTGACCGTTACCCGCCGCCTGACTGCCGGCCGGCGGCGTCCCCGGCGCGGACGGGGCGGCCGGCGCGTTGGCGCCGCCGCCGAGTTGCGTCTCGATCGACTGCAACTGGTTCAAGCGATCGGAGAGGCGCTTTTCCGCCGCCTCCAGCAGCTTGGCCCGCAGGTCGAGGTCGTGCTCGCGCTTGTCGAGATCGTCGCGCCGGGTGGCGAGACCCTCCAGGATGGCGCGCTCCGACGAGCCGATCGGCGGCGAATATTCCTTCGGCCGCTCGGTGTAGACGTCGCTCTTGCCCTTGGCGCCGTGCGCGTTGCCGCCGTGCCCGCCATCGGCCGGCTTGGCCTCTCCATGCGCGTCGGCGGCCGGTTCGGCCTCTCCCTGCGCGTCGGCAGCCGGCTTGGCCTCTCCCTGCGCATTGGCAGCCGGCTTTTCCTCGGCCGGAGCGACATCTTCGGCCGGAGCGGCGGCATCGCCGCCGGAGGTCGCCGGCGGCTCTCCATGGGCAGCGTCGGCCGCCGGAGCGTCACCGTGGCCGTCGGCGGCCGGCGTTTCCGCGGCCGGAGGCGCGCCCTCGGCCGGCGTTTCCGCGGCGGGAGCCGCCTCGCCGTGCCCTTCGGCCGGCGCCTCGCCATGGCCGCCACCGTGGCCGGCCGCATCCTTCTCCTGCTCGGCCTTCAGCTTCTTGTATTCGCCGGCCAGATCGACGGGCGCCGTCAGCCGGTCGACCGCCGACGTGTCGGCGGTGGGACTCGGATCGGCCGCCACCTCGCCATGGCCTTCCGCCTCGCCGCCCGAGGCGACCGCCGGCTGCGGACCGACCGCGAAAGGCTCCACTCCCATCACGAAGCCGAGCACCTTCACGGCGAGCAAGGCCGTGACGGCGATCAGCACCAGCGGGAGCAGGCGGATCCTGTTCACGCAGCGGCCTCCCGCTTGCCGCGCCTCAGCGCCGACAGACGCTCCGCCGCCGCCTCGGCGGCTGCCTTGAGATTGCGCGCCGTGCTTTCGCGCGCCGGCTCCGGCTCGGTCTCGGCCATTGGCGCCATCGCGCCGTTCCGCGCCGCGCCGACGATGGCGCCGATCCGCTTGACGATCTCGTTGCCGGCGGTGAGCCGCTGGTCGAGATCACCGAGCAGCGTCTCGGCGGCCAGCATGCGGCCGCCCAGCGCCCGCTCGCATTCGGAGGCGGTCGCCTTCAGGCCGAGGATGGCCCGCTCGGCGATCTCGGTGGCGGTGATCAGCTCGGAAATGGTGGCGCGCAGCACCTCCTCGTCGGCCCTGAGACGGGTCAGGCGGCGGTTGAGGATGGCGCAATAGACGATGGTGAGCGCGAGAAGGACGGCAACGACGACCTCGATCGCCACGCCGAGATTGAGGCCGGAGGTCATGTGTTCTGCATCTCCTTCTGAACCGCCCGCTCGAAGGCGGCCAGCGTCATGCGCGGCCGCTTGAGATTCCTGTTGATCTTCACCGATACCTTGTCGCCGAGCCGGCCGATGTTGCCCGAGGTGATGTGCACGTCGCCGCACTTGATGGCCACGGGATCGTCGGGCGACACGCCGAACAGCAGCGTCTGCCCCACCTCGAGGTCCATCACCATGGACAGCGGCAGTTCCTCCTCCACCAGCACGGCGTCGACCTCGATGTCGGCGTTGTAGATCTCGGTGGCGAGGTGGCTTTCCCAGATGTTGTCGCGGCCGAACTTCTCGCCCATGATCATCTGCAACAGAAGGTTGCGGATGGGCTCGATGGTCGCATAGGGCAGCAGCATCTCGACAAGGCCGCCGCGGTCTTCCATGTCGACGCGGAACTGGATCAGGATGCAGGCGTTGGCCGGTCGCGAGATCGGCGCGAAGCGCGGGTTGGTCTCAAGGCGCTCCAGCGTGAAGTTGATCTGGGTGAGCGGGGCGAATGCCTTCTCGCAATCAGCGAGCAGCAGGTCGATCATCCGCCGGACGAGGTTCATCTCGATGGTGGTGTAGGGCCGCCCCTCGACGCGGATCGCCGTGGTGCCGCGACCGCCGCCCAGCAGCACGTCGATGATCGAGTAGATCAGCGACGAATCGACGGTCATCAGCCCGTAGTTGTCCCATTGCTCGGCCTTGACCACGGAGAGAATGGCCGGCAGCGGGATCGAGTTGAGATAGTCGCCGAAACGCACCGACGAGATGCCGTCGAGCGACACCTCGACGTTGTCGGAGGTGAAGTTGCGGAGCGTCGTCGTCGTCTCACGCACGAAACGGTCGAAGACGATCTCCAGCATCGGCAGGCGTTCGTAGGAGACGAGCGCCGAGTTGACCAGCGAGCGGATGCCGCTCTGGTCGCTGGAGACGTGATCCTCGACATTGAAGCCGAGGAGGTTGTCGATTTCCTCCTGGTTGAGCACGCGGTCGGCGCCGCGGCTCGACGCGTCCAGCTCGGAATCGTTGTCGTCGATCATCGCCGCCCACTGGGCGGCCACCGCGTCGGCGTTCTCGACGCCCTGCTCTTCCAGCGCGGCGCCCCATTCGGCGGCGAGATCGTCCATCTCGTCGCCGCTGTCGGCCCGCTGCTCGGCCAGTGCCGCGCCCCAGTCGGCCGAAAGATCGTCGTCGTCGCCAGCCATGCTCGACATCCCTATTGCACGATGACGTTCTTGAAGAGCACGTCGTCGACGCGGGCCGGATAGACCGCGATGTTGACGCGCCGCTGCAACTCTTCCTTCAGGCGGAACAGGCCGGCCGAGCCTTGCAGGTCGGAGGCGCGGAGTTCGCGCATGTAGGTCTGGAAGGCGTCGAGCACGCGCGGCAGGTTGGGCTTGATCACCTCGAGCATCTTGTCGTCGCTGACCTCGAGGGCGATCTCCATCTTGACGAAGGTCGGCCGCTCGTCGGCGGTCGACAGGTTGAGGATCATCATCGGCAGGTCGTAGTAGTAGGCATGCGGCTGCGAGGCCGCCTCCACCGCCGCCACGTCGGCCACCGCCGGCGTCGCCGGCGAGCCGCCCGTCAGGAAGAAGGCAGCGCCGCCGCCGACCAGCAGCACGGCCACCGCCGCGCCGCCGATGATGATCAGCTTCTTCTTCGAGGAGGAACCGCCGGCCTCGCCGCCTTCCTGCGTCTCGCCTTCGGGTTTCGGAGTCTTGGCCATGGCCTCAGGCGCCTGCTCTCATTCGCGGGGGAAGCCGAGCGCCTCCTCCGGCAAGCTATGGGTCGGCCCCTCCTCGACGACAACGATTCTTTGCCGGCGCCCACAGTCGTTTCGCTTGATGTCAGGATAGTTAACGATTGGTTGATAATTGGTTAACGGCCCGGCAAATGTTGCCGCCCGTTCTTGCCGGCCGGCAGGAAACGCCGGGCGCGGCGGAGAGGATTGTCGCGCCAAACCCTTGTTTCCCAACACCTCGCCGGTTGGCACGTTCCCTGCGATATCCACAGCGGGCGGTGCCGCTGGGGAGCGTGACGCCGTCCGGTCAGGACTTGGGAACGATCTGCCATGCAGAATGCAACTCTGGTGGCGCTGTCGGGTCAGATTGCGCTCCGGCGCAAGCTGGACGTCATCGCCAACAACGTCGCCAACATGGATACCGCCGGCTTCAAGCGCGTCTCGCTCGACTTCGAGGAGACGACCATGCCGAAGGCGTCGGCGACGCTGTTTCCCCGCCGCGACCGCGACAACCGCTTCGTCCGCGAGCTGGCCACCGTGCACGACTTCTCCGCCGGCTCGGTGGAAGTCACCGGCAACGACCTCGACGTGGCGATCGAGGGCGACAGCGGCTTCTTCGTGGTCGGCACGCCGGCCGGCGAGCGCTACACCCGCGCCGGCGACTTCGCCATCGACAGCACCGGACGCCTCGTCACCTCCGACGGCAAGCCGGTGCTCGCCGACGGCGGCGAGGTCACCTTCGGCGCCGAGGAAACCAACATCGCCGTCGCCCGCGACGGCACCATCTCCTCGAGCGCCGGCCTGAAAGGCAAGCTCCGGATCGCCGACTTCCCCGACACCACGGTGCTCGCCAAGGACGGCGACAACCTCTACTCGGCCAGCGCGGCGCCGCAGGCGCCCGCCTACGTCCGCGTCCGCCAGGGCGCCCTCGAGAAATCCAACGTCTCGGGCGTCCAGGAACTCACCGCCATGCTGGACGTCCAGCGGGCCTATGAACGCATCTCCAACCTGGTCAAGCAGCAGAACGACACCAGCAGCCGGGCGATCGAACGCCTCGGCTCGGTCAATGCCTGATCCGGAGTGACCTGACATGAAAGCTCTGACCATCGCCGCCACGGGCATGAAGGCCCAGGAGACCAACGTCTCGGTCATCTCCAACAACATCGCCAACATGCGCACCACCGGCTACAAGAGCCAGCGCGCCAATTTCCAGGATCTGCTCTATCAGACGCTGCGCCGCCAGGGGTCGAGCACCTCGGACGCCGGTACCCAGGTGCCGGCCGGCGTGCAGCTCGGCTCGGGCGTCCGCGTCGTGGCGACGCCGCGCAACATGACCCAGGGCGATCCCGAATCCACCGGCAACGAAAAGGACGTGGCCATCCGCGGCGAGGGCTTCTTCCAGATTACCCTGCCCGATGGCCGCACCGCCTACAGCCGCGACGGCTCTTTCGAGCTTGATTCCACCGGCACGCTGGTCACCGCCGACGGCTATACTGTTCAGCCGGCCATCACCGTGCCGCAGAATGCCAGCGGTCTCACCATCTCCAACACCGGGCAGGTGCAGGCCAAGATCGGCAACGACAGTTCCATGACGGTGCTCGGCCAGATCGAACTCGCCCGCTTCGTCAACAAGAACGGCCTTGAGCCGATGGGCGACAACCTGTTCCTGGAAACCGCATCGAGCGGCCCCGCCCAGACCGGCAGCCCCGGCGACGCCGGCTACGGCACACTGCTGCAGGGCTATCTCGAAAGCTCCAACGTCGAGGCGGTGAGCGAGTTGTCGTCGCTGATCTCGGCGCAGCGGGCCTACGAGATGAATTCCCGCATCATCAGCGCCGCCGACCAGATGTCGCAGACCACCTCCAACCTCGGCAAGTGAGACCGGCCATGATGCGCGCCCTGTTCTTCCGGATCGTCCTCGCCGCCGCGCTCGCCGGGCTGGCCGCCGGCTTCATCGCCACCCATCAGGCGGCGGCGGCCGAGCTGCGGCAACGCATCGAGGTCGGCAGCGGCATCGTCACGCTCGGCGACCTGTTCGACGGCGCCGGCGCCCTGGCCGGCCGCGCCGTGTTCCGGGCGCCGGCGCTCGGCGTCACCGGCGCGCTGCCGGCCGCCGAGGCGGTCAAGGCGGCCGTCGCCGCCGGCCTCGCCATCGACAGCCTGCCGTCCTTCGACAGCGTCGCCGTGGTCCGCCGCGCCGTCACGGTCGATGCCGCCGCCGTCACAAGCCTCGTTGCCGAGGCAGCCGCCGCCCGTCTGGGTGTCGCCGTCGAGACCCTCGACGTCAGCCTCGACGGCAGCATCGCTCCGGTCGCCGCCAATGCCGCCGCCGCCGCGCCGGCCGTGCTGTCCGACTTCTTCCTTCAGTCCGGCTCCGGCCGCTTCAACGCCACCGTGGCGATCGACGTCGGCGACGGCGAGCAGACGCTGGCGCTCACCGGCCGCGCCGTCGAGACCATCGCCGTGCCGGTGCTGAACCGGCCGGTCGACCGCCGCGACGTCATCCATGCCGCCGACGTCGCCGTCGTCCGCATCGAGACGCGGCGCGTGCCCGGCTCGGCGATCCTCGACGCAAACGAACTGATCGACATGGCCGCCAAGCGTCCGCTCAGGGCCGGCGAGGCGATCGCGTCGGCCGACGTCGAGCCGCCGCGCGTCATCCTGCGCGGCGACGTCGTCACGCTGCAGTATTCCCGCCCCGGCCTGACGCTCAACGCCCGCGGCCGCGCCCTCGGCGACGGCGCCAAGGGCGACCTCGTTTCCGTCATGAACGAGCAGTCGAAGCGCACCGTGCAGGGCGTCGTCACCGGCGCCGGTATCGTGGCGGTCACCGCCTCGACCGGCCCGGCCGTCCTCAAGACCGCGATGAACTGAGCCCGAGGATCATCAGATGCGTTTCACCTCCGCCCTCGCCATCGCCCTCCTCGGCATCGGTCTTTCCGCCTGCGGCAGCACCATCGACCGCCTGTCCGAGGTCGGCCAGACGCCCAAGCTGTCGGCCATCGAGAACCCCACCGCCCAGGCCGGCTACAAGCCGGTGCAGATGCCGATGCCGGTCGTCCAGCCGGTGGCCTACAGCCCCAACTCGCTGTGGCAGTCCGGCTCGCGCACCTTCTTCAAGGACCAGCGGGCCCGCAGCATCGGCGACATCCTGACCGTCAAGGTGTCGATCTCCGACAAGGCCGCCTTCGACAACTCCTCGGAGCGGTCGCGGGCCTCCAGCGATTCGACCGGCGTCGGCGGCGCGCTCGGCACGGCCATCGACACCATCGCCCTGCCGGCCGGCATGGCGGCCAGCGACCTCGCCTCCACCAAGGGCGCCTCGGCCTACAAGGGTACGGGCTCCATCGACCGGTCGGAAAAACTGTCCACCAACGTCGCCGCCGTGGTGACGCAACTGCTGCCCAACGGCAACCTGGTGATCGAGGGACGGCAGGAAGTGCGCGTCAACTACGAGATCCGCGAGCTGGTGGTGGCCGGCGTCGTCCGGCCCGAGGACATCGCCGCCGACAACACCATCGAGAGCGCCAAGATCGCCGAGGCCCGCATCTCCTACGGCGGCCGCGGCCAGATTTCCGACGTGCAGCAGCCGCGCACCGGCCAGCAGGTGCTCGACATCCTGCTGCCGTTCTGACGGCAACGAGATCGGCTCGCGCTCCCCAAGCATCCAAGCGAGCCGTATCGCCCGAGGGCCGCTCCCCAACTGGCCCGAGGCGACCGCCGGCCCCTTCCCAAATCCGGGCCGGCTTTCCCGAGCGGCGCGGTCTCCCTTTCCCAGGTCATCCGGGAGGCCGCGCCCCAACGGGCACAGACGAAAAAGGGCGGCCCGGCGGCCGCCCTCGATGGGTTTCAGGCAAACGGGCTCGCCGTCACTCGTCGCGATAGACCTTCTCGCGCCGCTCGTGCCGTTCCTGCGCCTCGATCGACAGCGTGGCGATCGGCCGGGCGTCCAGGCGCTTCAGGGAGATCGGCTCGCCGGTCTCCTCGCAATAGCCGTAGGAGCCGTCCTCGATCCGCTTGACGGCCGCCTCGATCTTGGAGATCAGCTTGCGCTGGCGGTCGCGCGCCCGAAGCTCGATGGAGCGGTCGGTCTCCGACGAAGCGCGGTCGGCGATGTCGGGCAGGTTGGTGTTCTCGTTCTGGAGGTTCTGGAGGGTCTCCTTGCTTTCGCGCAGGATGTCCTCTTTCCACTGGAGCAGTTTGCGCCGGAAGTATTCGCGCTGGCGATCATTCATGAACGGCTCGTCGTCGGACGGCCGGTAGTCATCCGCAAGCTCAATCGACATCGACGGTCCTCACACACCACGAAAGCGGGCGGAATATAGCCATCTGACCCCCGCCCGACAACGGCAAATGCAAGAAAATCACCAAACCTTGTAGGTCCGGCATTTTTCAATACATATCAATCGATTAAGGCATTGATTGGACAGGGCTGCCGCAGCGAGGGCGCGCCGGCGCCGCCGCGAAGGCAGGCATGCCGCCGCGGACGGCGGCGGCAAAAGCCCGACTTCGGCGCCATTGGTGATTGCTCGGAACGCCCCTTCGCCGCGCCCTCAGCCCCTGAAATAGCCGAGCTTGGCAAGCTCGACCTCGGCCCGAAGCGCGATGTCCTCCATCAGTTCGTCGAGGCGCGGATCGCCCGTCGGCTCGGCCTCTTCGAGCAGGTTCAGCACGCGGGTGATCGCCTCGCCCGACATCTGGCCCGACAACAGGCCGATGCGGATCTCGTCGAGCTTGTCGAGCAGGTCGCGGCCGCGCTTCACCGCCTTGCGCTTCTTGCGCGGCGCGTCGGCGTCCACCGACTGGAGGGCGATCAGCGCGTCGAGCCCGGTCAGCGCGTGGGTGGCGGTGGCGGTGGCGGCCTTGGGCGCGCCGCCCTCGGCCTCGGACGGCAGCGCGAAGCCGGAGCCGTCGGTTCGCTTGGCCGGCGATCCGGTGGAGACCCCCCCGAGGCGGTTCGGACCCTGAATGCGCATCGCTGTTTCCTTGAGGCTGACCCGGCAGTTTCGACCCGCCAAGGTTACCGCGTCCATGCTCACCCGGCAAGAAATGCCGCCCGCCGGCGGCGGCTTTTCGGCGGCAGGGAAGATGGCCGTCAGGACCGCCCGTCTTTTCAGATACATAGGGCGACGCGCATCCAGGCCCCGGTTGGCATGCCGATTGCGAACCCAGCCTCGGGAAGCCGTGTCGGGAAACACGGGGATGATGACAATGCGAAACAGGATTCTCGGCGCGCTCGGCGCCCTCATGATCCTTATGACCGGCGTGGAAGCGGCGGCTGCCGCCTCGCGCATCAAGGATATCGTCGACGTCGAGGGCGTTCGCGAGAACCAGCTGATCGGCTACGGCCTGGTCGTCGGTCTGCAAGGCACTGGCGACAGCCTCAACAATTCGCCCTTCACCAAGCAGAGCCTGCAGGCGATGCTGGAGCGGCTCGGCGTCAACGTGCGCGATTCCACCATGCGCACCGCCAACACCGCCGCCGTGATGGTCACCGCCAAGCTGCCGGCCTTCGCCGCCCAGGGCACGGCCATCGACGTGTCGGTCAGCGCGCTCGGCGACGCCAAGAACCTGCAGGGCGGCCAACTGCTGGTGACGCCGCTGATGGGCGCCGACGGCGAGGTCTACGCCATCGCCCAGGGGGCGATCGCCATCGGCGGCTTCGACATCCAGGGCGACGCGGCCAAGATCTCGCGCGGCGTGCCGACGCAGGGCCGCATCAGCAACGGCGCCGTCATCGAGCGCGAGTTGCAGTTCAAGCTCGCCGAGCTGGGCTCCGTCCGCCTGTCGCTGCGCAATCCCGATTTCACCACGTCGCGCCGCATCGCTCTCGCCATCAACGACCTCTACGGCGCGCCGGTGGCCGAGCCGACCGACCCGTCGACGGTGCGCCTGTCGATGCCGCCGCGCTACAAGGGCAACATCGTCGACCTCCTGACCGACGTCGAGCAGCTGATCGTCGAGCCCGACCTCCCCGCCAAGGTGGTGGTCGACGAGGCGACCGGCATCATCGTCATGGGCCAGGAGGTGCGGGTGTCGACGGTGGCCGTCGCCCAGGGCAACCTGACGGTGATGATCACCGAGGACCCGCAGGTGTCGCAACCGGCGCCGCTGTCGGACGGCACCACCACCGTCACGCCGCGCACCCAGATTCAGGTCTCCGACGGCAAGGAGCACCAGCTCGCCGTGGTGCGCTCGGGCGTCACGCTGCAGGAGCTGGTCGACGGCCTCAACGCCCTCGGTCTCGGCCCGCGCGACCTCATCTCCATCCTGCAGGCCATCAAGGCGGCCGGCGCGCTGCAAGCCGACGTGAAGGTGATGTGATGGACGCCAGCCTCGCCTCGGTCACCTCCGCCTTTGCCTCCAAGACCTATGCCGGCATGGACAAGTCCGCGGTTGCCGCCAAGGCGCGCGAGGTGGCGGCCGATTTCGAGTCCGTCTACGTCGCCGACGCCTTCAAGGCGATGTTCAAGGACGTGTCGGTCGACCCGCTGAACGGCAAGTCGGACAACTCCAACGAAACCTGGCGCGACATGCTGATCGACCAGTACGCCAAGGATTTCGTCAAGAAGGGCGGCATCGGCATCGCCGACGGCATCGCCGCCCAACTGATCAAGATACAGGAAGGGCACGCCGGATGAGCCTCGCGCTGCACGACACCCGCCCACGGCTCGTCACGAGCCCGGAGATTGCCGGCAAGCTGGTGGAAAAGCTCGGCAACGCCATGGAAGACCTGCTGCTGCTGCTGCGCGAGGAGACGGCGCTGGTCAAGGCCGGCAAGCTGCGGCAGGCCGGCGAGCTGGCCATGGACAAGGAGGAGAAGGCGGCCCTCTACACCCGCCTGATGCTGGCCGCCCGCGACGAGATCGACACGCTGAAAGCCTACGTGCCGGCCGAGACGGCAGCCCTCCTCAAACGGCACGAGCTGTTCCGCGCCGAGGTGCAGATCAACCTCGCCGTGCTCGACACCGCCCGCGACGTCGCCGAGGACATCCTGCGCACCGTCGCCACCGAGGTCGGCCGGGCCGAGACGCCGGCCGTCTATGGACGCGGCGGTCAGACGCCCGCCCCCCGCGCCATGAGCGCTACCGGCGTCGCCGTCAACCGCAGCTTCTGATCACTCGGCGGGAGCGGGCGCCGCACCCCGCATCGAGAAGCGGTGGCGAAGCGCCTGCATCGGCTGGGCGACATAGCGGTAGGAGAGTTGCGCCGCGCCGAAGGAAAAGACGAGGCCGCCGGCGAGATAGGCCAGCTGGCCGAGGCCGCCGGTCGGAACCGCGTCGCCCAAAACGGAATTCGACAGGAACAGATACTCGAAGTGCCAGAGATAGGCGCCGTAGGACAGGATACCGAGGCGCCGGAACAGCGGCGATTCCAGGATGGACATGGTCCAGTCCCAGGCGGCCGACCGGTAGATCGCCGCAAAGATCAGCGTCAGCGCCACGCCCTGTATCGAATAGCGCACCGTCTCGCGGAACACGTCGCCGCGCACCAGCAGCGTCATCAGGAGCAGCAGACCGCCGGCCAGCCCCACGGCGAGTCCCCCCTGCCGCGACAGCTCCCAGGCCCGCTGACAGAGGAAGGCGAAGCCGGCGCCGTAGGCGATGGAATCGAAGCGCGCCTCCGAGGCGAGGTAGGTGTAGGGATGGGCGGCCTGGAGATCGACGAAGCCGCCCAGCACCAGCACCAGTCGATAGACCAGGCAGAGCACCAGCACGGCGGCGAAGAAGGACCTGGTCCGCGACGGGCCGACCAGCACGAAAGCGAAGATCGCCGGGAAGGTGATGTAGTAGTGCTCCTCGACCGACAGCGACCACAGCTGTGGCCAGGCAAGCGACGAGGCGATGCCGTGGTTCTCCAGCCAGAACACGAAGTAGTTGGTCGTGTAAGTCATCGCCGCCACGATCTCACCCAGGCCGAGCGGATGGCCCATCAGCGCCCGGTAGAAGCCGGAGACGACGATCAGCGCCACCAGCTCGGGCAACAGGCGCAGGAAGCGCCGGATGTAGAAGTTGCGGATGGAGATCGACCCGAAGCGGTTCCGCTCGGAGAGCAGCAGCGAGGTGATCAGGAAGCCGGAAATGAAGAAGAAGATCGTCACCCCGAGGCCGCCCGGCACCACATGGTCGTAGCCGAAGTGGGCGACCAGCACCAGGAGCACGGCGATCGCCCGGAAGCCGTCGAGGCCGGGAATGTATTTGACGTCCTGGAAGTTCACCCGCATTGGTCCCGGTCTCCCTCAGGGAACGCCGAACCGGCCGCCGGCGGAAGCGGCCGGCAGCGGCCATCCGCGCTTCTACCATGTCGTCGATGAGCGGCCGGTTAATCCGGACCGAGAAATCCGCCCGCCGGCCGGTACACGGGACCACAACTACGTGTCGATACGGATTGTCGACTTTCCACAGCGCCGGCCAGCCCGTCTTCGCCGTTTGTTAAGATTCGCGGCCTTATCTGGTCAGCCGGAGGACCTGCGCGGCAACAGCCGCCGGATTTCGACCGAACGAGAAAAAAGCGGAAAAACGCCGGATCGCTAAAACTTTAACTATCCTGTAAACGCCCCTTTCAACCGTGGCTATTATCGTCCTTTCCAGGCGAACCCCCAGGGTATTGCCTTGAAAAGGACTATCGTCATGGATATCGGCAGCGTGAGACCGGTGATACCCGGCATGAACGCGCCGGTGCCGAGAGCGCCGGCGGCGGCGGAACAGGCGGCGAGCACCGATCTGCCGGTCGGATCGGCCGTCGCCAGGACCGGCGAGACGACTAATCCCGACACTGAAAGCCGCGGCGGCACCAGCCAGTCGGCGCTCTATTCTCCCAACCTTCGCTCCACCGTCACCGTCGACAAGGACGCCGACATGGTGGTCTATCGCCGGATCGACAAGGTGACGGGCAATGTCGTCGACCAGATTCCCGACGAGAGCCGCCTGCGCCTCCGGGCAATGATCAACGCCTGGACGAACGCGACGCGCGGATCGACCTACCCGGCGGCGAGCACCATCGCCTGAGCGGCAATCCCGATGCGTTTCTCGTCGCGTCCTGCCGGACCTCCGGCCGGGCGCTTCTCGAGCAATTCCAGCAAAAGTGGCAACCGGTTCTGCGTCCGGAATTGCGTCTCAACAAAGAGACAGGGCATATCCAATGAACCGGAAATGCTCTGGCGTTGGCCGCAACCGATCCCCGAAACGACGAAAGGCGCCGACGGCGCCTTCCTGCGTTCGGCAGCCGGTGGGCTGCTTATTCCTCGTCGCCCTGCCCGCGCAGGCCCTGCGCCAGCGAACGGTTGATGGTGATCAGCGCCGACAGCTTCTCCGGCGTCGGGTCTTCCATGATGTCGAGCGTCCGCTGGAGGACGAACACCGTGAGATTGGCGATGTTCTCCTTGATCTCCAGCGGCAGCGGATTGCTTTCCTCGGTGGCCGAGGTACCGAGGATCGTCCAGAGCTTGCGATTGAGCGTCAGCGCCTCGGAGACGGCCTCCGCGTCGAACGACCAGTTGTCCTTGAAGGACTGCAACTGCGCCGCCGCCTTGAGCAGCAGGTGCGCTTCCAGCTGGCGCGGCCCCAATGTCGTCTGGACCCGCTGGTACGCTGACGCTCCGTAACCGTTCATCGACCCAACACTCCCGGATGCTCGCCGCAGGCGGCGCGATCGCTTCGCCGCCGAAGCCTTGGAGCAATTAAACACCTGTCACGGTTAACAACAAGTTTCACTGAAGACATCGGAAATAAACGCGGTAAACGATATTGAAACAGGCCAACCCGGCGAAAGTAGAAACAAACTATCCATCTGAACAAAAAGGAAAAGGGCGGACCTTGCGATCCGCCCTCCGGTCCTGCCGAAACCCCTGCCCTGTCGTCAGCGCAAGAGCTGGAGCACGTTCTGGTCGGCCTGGTTGGCCATGGACAGCGAGGACGTCGCCAGCGACTGCCGGGTCTGCAAGGCCACCATGTTGGCCGCTTCCTCGTTCATGTCGGCGAGCGTCAGGTTGCTGGCGCCGGTCTGCAACGTGTTCATCATGTTCTTGGTGAAGTTCTGGCGGTTCTCCACCACGGAGAGGTTCGAGCCGAAGGTCGAGGCCTGCGACCGGACGCCGTTGAGCGCCGTCTTCACGCTGCCGAGCAGCGTGTCGATGCTGTCGTCGGAGTCGAGGCTCTTGGCTTCCAGCGTCGTCGGCAGGCCGAGTTCGGTGGTGTCGACCGACTTGCCGCCTGCCACCTGGATGTCGATCGACGACGTGCCGGTCTCGTTGAAGGTGATCTTCAGCTTGTCGCCGCGCAAGAGGTTGATGCCGTTGAACGAGGCGTCGTCGGCCAGCTTGTCGAGCTGGTCGCGCAGCACGTTGAACTGATCGGCGAGACCCGAGCGCACCGTGTTGCCGCCGATGGTGGCGGCGCCGGCCGAGGTGCCGTCGATCATGCCCGACGAACTGACGCCGTCGACGGCAAGGCTCTGCGTCGACAGGTTCTGGATGCGCAGCTTGCCGTTGTCGTTGGACGCCTTGATCTTCGAGCCGAGCGTCGAGTTGTTGATCTCGTTGACCAGCTGATCGGTGGACTTGGCGAGGTGGATCGACGTGTCGTCGGTCGCCGCGCCGAACAGCGAGGCATCGGTGCCGGTGATCTTCAGCGCGCCGGCCGTCGAGTCGTTGGCGACGATCTTCAGCTTGCCGGAGTCCTCCACCGCCTTGAACTTCGAGCCGGCGTTGCCAAGCTGGGTGTTGATGGTCGCAATCGCCTTGGCGGCGGTATTGTCGGCCGTCGTCAGGTTGACCTCGACGCCATTCACCGAGAAGGTGAACTTGCCGTCGGAACCGGTGACCGAAGCCGGCGAGCCCATGACCTTGGTCAGCGTGGCCGCGGTGCTGCCAACGGTGGTGACGGCCTTGCCATCGTCCTGATCGTTAGCCTTCACCACCAGATTGTTGGAGCTGTCGAGCGAGGCGGTCAGCTTGCCCTGGAGCGACGTGGCGTCGATCGCCGCCTGCACGCGGGTCACGATCTGGGCGCCGGTCAGCGCCGTATCGCCTGTGGTGAAGGTCGCCGTGGCGGTGACGCCGCCATAGGTGAGCTTCAGGTCGCCGGCGCCGGCCGAGCTGAAGTCGCTCGCCGAGGCCAGGGAAGCCGTACCGGTCAGGCTGGCATTGGCCGCCGCCGTCGGAGCCGCGTAAGCGGCCGCGCCCGTCGCCGCCTGGGCCGAGTCGGTCATCAGCTTGACGGTGCCGCCGCCGCTGGCGCCGAAGGCGCCGCCGGTGAAGGAGAGCTGGTCGTTGGCATAGTCGGTGGCCGTGCCGAGCGAGTAGGACGCCGTCTCGAAGGTCTTGTCCTGGCGGGCCTGGCGCAGCGTCGACTGCATCGATTCCAGCGTCTTGGTGATCGAGGTCAGGCCGTTGTCGGCCGCTTCGATCGTCTTGATGCCGTTGTTCATCGAGTCGAGCAGCGCATCGAGTTCGCTGGCGCGCGAATTCAGCGAGGACGCGGTGAAGAAGTTCGAGGGATTGTCGAGGGCGGTGTTGACCTTGTTGCCGGTCGCAAGGCGATTCTGCGTCGTCGCCATCATCTTGGCAGTGTTTTGCAGAGACAGAAGGTTCTGGCGCACTGCCTTGGTCAGATTGATCTCGCTCATTTCTGCATCCCACTTCCTTGGGGCTGACGGGTCTCTTTCATCCCGACAAACAAACCGAGCCTGACCGACCAACCATCCCTTGCATGGCGGACGCGGCGGTGCTTCTCACGACGGAGTTAACACCCGACATGGTTAACAAAAAGTTTCCGCATGGCGTTTTGCAACGAAGCGGAATTAATCCCGATAAACGCTTGTTAACGCTGGGTAACACCCTGCATCGGAACGAGACGGCAAGTTGCAAACGTTGCCGCGGCGGTCTCGGCGGCCGCCTCGGCGCAAGTCGTCCCGATCCCGATAGCGGAAGAGAAACAACCGCTTGATCCTGAAGACATTTCGGACTCTGGCCGGAAGAGGCCGGCGGCAAGAAAGCGACAGGCCCGGCACTGTTGAAAGGCGCGGCCTCTCCGGACGGCGAAACGATTTGTTAAGAAATGGAAACGCCCGGTGCAAAGACTGCAAGGCGCAAAAAAGAAGGGGCGGGCCTTCTGGCCCGCCCCCACGTCTGTCGTTTGATTCGGACCGACTGGCCTCAGCGGAGAAGCTGAAGCACGTTCTGGTCGGCCTGGTTGGCCATGGAGAGCGAGGAGGTCGCCAGCGACTGGCGGGTCTGCAGCGCAACCATGTTGGCCGCTTCCTCGTTCATGTCGGCGAGCGTCAGGTTGCCGGCGCCCGTCTGCAGGGTGTTGATCATGTTCTTCGAGAAGTCCTGGCGGTTTTCGACGACCGACAGGTTGGAGCCGAAGGCCGAAGACTGCGAGCGGACCTTGTTGAGGCCGGCCTTCACCTGATCGAGGAAACCGTCGATGGTGTCGTCGGAGTCGAGGTCCTGCGCCTTCAGCGTGGTGGGCACGCCGAGGCTGGTCGAGTCGACGGACTTGCCGTCCTTGGCCTGGATATCGATCGACGAGGCGCCGGTTTCGTTGAAGGTGATCTTCAGCTTGTCGCCGCGCAAGAGGTTGATACCGTTGAACGAGGCATCGTCGGCCAGCTTGTCGAGCTGATCGCGCAGCTCGTTGAACTGATCGGCGAAACCGGTACGCACCGAGTTGCCGTCGATCTTGGCGGCGCCGGCCGAGGTACCGTCGATCTCGCCCGACGACGTCACGCCGTCGATGCTGAGATCCTGCGTCGACAGGTTCTGGAGACGCAGCTTGCCGTTGTCGTTGGACGCCTTGATCTTCGAGGACAGACCGGAGTTGTTGTTGATCTCGTTGACCAATTGATCGGTGGTCTTGGCGAGATGGATCGTCGCGTCGTCGGACGCCGCGCCGAACAGCGAGGCATCGGCGCCGGTGATCTTCAGCTTGCCGGCCGTCGAGTCGTTGGCCTGGATCTTCAGCTTGCCCGAGTCTTCCACCGCCTTGAACTTCGAGCCGGCGTTGCTGAGCTGGGTGTTGATGGTCGAGACCGCCTTGGCGACGGTGCTGTCGTCCGCCGTCAGGTTGACCTCGACGCCGTTGACCGAGAAGGTGTTCTTGCCGTCGGAGCCGGTGACCGAAGTCGGCGAGCCCATGACGGCGGTCAGCGTGGCCGCGGTGCTGCCGGTGGTGGTGACGGCCTTGCCATCGTCCTGATCGTTAGCCTTCACCACCAGGTGGTTGGAGCTATCGAGCGAGGCGGTCAGCTTGCCGTTGAGCGCGGTGGCGTCGATCGCCGCCTGCACGCGGGTCACGATGTCGCTGCCAGAGGCAGCCGTATCGGAAGTGGTAAACGCGGCCGTGGCGGTGACGCCGCCGTAGGTGAACTTCAGGCTGCCGGCGTTGGCGCCGCTGCTGGCGCTGAAGTCGATCGGCGAAGCCAGGGAGGCGGCGCCGGTCAGGCTGGCATTGGCGGCCGCCGTCGGAGCCGCGTAACTGGCCGCGCCCGTCGCGGACTGGGCCGAATCGGTCATCAGCTTGACGGTGCCCTTGCCGCCGGCACCGAAGGCGCCGCCGGTGAAGCTGATCTGGTCGTTGGCGTAGTCGGTGGCCGTGCCGAGCGTGTAGGAGGCGGTCTCGAAGGACTTGTCCTGACGGGCCTGGCGCAGGGTCGACTGCATCGACTCCAGCGTCTTGGTGATCGAGCTGAGGCCGTTGTCGGCCGCTTCGATCGTCTTGATGCCGCTCGCCATCGAGTCCATCAGGTTGCTGAGGTCGCTGGCGCGCGAATTCAGCGAGGACGCGGTGAAGAAGTTCGAGGGATTGTCGAGGGCGGAGTTGACCTTGTTGCCGGTGGCGAGGCGGTTCTGCGTCGTCGCCATCATCTTCGCGGTGCCCTGCAGCGTGAGCAGGTTCTGGCGGACGGCCTTGGTCAGGTTGATGTCGGACATTTTTACATCCCATTCCTTGGGTGAACTCATCTTCCCCGTTCTGAGGAAGTGGACCGACCCTAGCGCTGACCCGTTGCCGAGCCGTTAATGGCGTCGGTCAAATGCCGCCTTTGCTCGGAATTTCTCGCGCTCGAGACTTTTGTCCAATGGTCCATCGCCGGCGGTCCCGAGAGTGGTTAACGCCGACATCTTGGAAAACAGGCCGATTTTTCGGCCGGTTGCGGGCTTTTCTTCGATGCGTGAACAGCTATTCTTAACCAATTGGGCGCTATGATTCTCAAAATGCAACGCGCCGTCTCCGGGACGCATCGCTGAGAGGCCTGCCGATGGTCGACATATCCTTGACGAAATCGCTGCGCAGCACCGTCGCGATGCTGAACAAGGTGAGCGATGAATCGGCCGCCGCCAGCCAGCGGCTGACCACCGGCATCAAGGTGCAGACGGCGCTCGACGATCCCAGCGCCTACATCTCCGCCAAGAACCTGTCGCTGCACGCCGCCGCGCTCGACAAGTATCTCGAGCGCCTCGACCAGGGCCTCGGCGTCATCAACAGCGCCAACAACGGCCTCACCTCGATCACCGACAGCATCGACACGCTGAAAGGCGTGGTGACGCGCGCCGCCTCCAGCAAGAGCGCCTTCGATCGGGCCGACCTTGCCAAGGAATACAACAGCATTCTCGACCATATCGTCGAGACCGCCAAGGACTCCTCCTACGGTGGCAAGAACTTGCTGCTCGGCGCCGGCAACGAACTGAAGCTCTACCTGTCCGCCGACCAGGACGAATCCGTCACCATCGACGCGGTGGACTTCACCGACCTTCTCAACACGCTCGGCCTCAAGAAGCTCGACGAGGGCAAGCTCGCCACCTTCGAGACCAAGCTGACCGACGGCGGATCGCCGCCCAAGCCGCTGAAGACCACCAGCAAGCTGACCGACTCCGGCCAGTACGCGGTCGGCGACACGATCTACGTCAAGGATTCGGCCTCGCCGCCGAACATCGTCAACACGCTGACCGTCACCGCCGACACCACGGCCGGCGATCTGGTCACCGCCTTCTCCCTGCCCGACAAGGGCCTGCGCGCCTCGCTCGATACCGACGGCGTGCTGACGGTGGAGGCGGCCGACGGCTTCACCATCGACAAGACCGATGCCGGCGGCACCACCACCGCCATCGCCGACCTGACGTCGGCCACCGCCTCGTCCTGGGTGAAGCGCACCGACGCCGAGGCCGCCAAGCAGACGGTGGCCGACGCCCGCCAGGCCACGCAGAAGCACGCCACCAACATCGGCATCGGCCTGACGCTCCTGAAAAGCCGCGCCGACTTCGTCGGCAGCTTCTCCGAGGTGCTGAACTCGACGGCGGAATCGTTGCGCGCTTCGAACAAGGACGAGGAGGCGGCCACCATGCTGGCGCTCAGCACGCAGCAGCAGTTGGCCATCAGTTCGTTCTCCATCACCCAGACCGCCGATAACGGCATCCTCCGCCTTCTCGGCGGCGGCAGCAGCTGACCTTTCGACAGGACCGCACCCCGATGACCCTCAAGGTTGAACTGAAGCCCGGCGAGCGCATCATCATCGGCGAATCGCTGATCACCAACGACGACCAGCGCACGCGTCTCTACATCGAGGGCAACGCCCCGATCCTGCGTGAGAAGGACATCCTGACGGTGGAGTCCGCCGACACGCCGGCCAAGAGGATCTACCTTGCCGTGCAGCTGATGTACCTGTCGCGGGAGATCGCCAAGTTCCAGGACGATTATTTCACGCTCGTCCAGGACATCATCCAGGCGGCGCCGAGCACCATCCCCTTCGTGACGCGGATCAGCAACCACATCATCGCCGACCAGCTCTACAAGGCGCTGAAGGAAGCCCGCGCCCTGATCGAGCACGAGAAGCTGATCTTCGCCGCGCTCAACCCGACGGCGGCCGACGCCGACAAGTCTTGAGACGGGGTTGCGGAAGAAATAGCCGCCCGGCATGAGATGGTCCGCCGACGCGGACCACGATGATATTTTCATCTTTGGAACGGCCGCGCAGCTTGCCCCCTTCCTTGCTGGAAGGAGGATCGCCGGCCGGAAGAGGCGGTTGGTGCCCTCCCCTTGCCGTGCCGCCGGATATCCTTGCCCGTCACTTCATATAGTTGAGCAGGCTGAGGTTGTTGAGGATCATCGACGTCGTGTAGCTCGCCTGCATGCGGGTCTGCAGCGTCAGGATCTGAGCGGTCAGATCTTCCTTGTTGATGCCCTCGACGCCGTCGAGCATGACCTGCAGCGTCGTCTTGGAGCTGGTCTGCCGGTCGGCGGCGCTCTTGGCGACGTTGCCGGACACGGCGATCTCGGTGTGGATGTCGGTCGGCTTCTGGCTGCCGTCGGCAAAGGCGAGAACGCCGTCCACCCGGCCCGCCAGCGCCGAATAGCGCGCCTTCTCGATTTCGAGGTTCTTCTGCCGCTCGGCGTCGGTGGTGGCATTGGTGTCGGCCGAGGTGCCGGCCTTGGGATCGAACTCGGCCACCGTCATCACGGCGAGCGAACGCACCAGGTTGGCATAGGCGGTTTCGTTGGCCCGGACGCCGTAGCCGACGCTGATGTTGCTGTCGACGCGCGCCGTCACGTCGTTGCGCGGCGAGGTCGAGACGTCGTTCGGATCGATGGCGGCGTTATAGCCCTTGTACCATTGCACGGTGTCGGTGTCGGTGCCGTCGCGGAGACCGGTGGCGGTGGCGAGGTCCGCCGCCGACGCGGCATCGACGCGTTGCGGCATCTTGCCGCCCGCCGTGTCGAAGAAGCTATCCGACGCCCGCATCATCGAGGCGGCCTGGAAGCTGGTCTTCGTCTCGGTGGTCAGGCTGTCGTTGAGGCGGGCCTGGAACTTGGCGGCGGTGGCCGCCACGTCGACGGTGGGCGGCGTGGTGCTGGTGTCCTGCACCATGGTGAACTGGCCGTCGCCCGGCGGGTCGGTCAGCGTGGCGGCCAGCTTGACGGTCGACTTGGTGCCGTCCGGGTTCTCCAGCTCCAGCGACACGCTGTCGCCGGCCTGAAGCCCGGAACCGAACTGGATGTTGTAGGCGGTGGTGACGGTCTTGCCGGCGCTGTCGGTGCCGCTGGTCGGCGTCACGGAGATGTGGGTGGCGTCGGTCGTCGAGGCCGAGGCGCCCGACAGCTTGTAGCCGAATTCGGCGGACACCGACGGCGGCGTGTCGGTGGCGCCCTGCCGGGTGATGGTGACCGTGTCGCCAGCGACCGCGCCGGTGGCGGTGCCGAGGCCGAGGCGGCCGAGCTTGCCCGTGCCGAGATCGGCCGTGTAGCGCTCGGCGACCACCTGCTTCAGGCCGGCCTTGGTGCCGGAGCCGTTGAGCATCTCGTCCATGCTGACCACCGGCTTGGTATCGGTGGACTTGCCGGACATCAGATAGCGGCCGTCGGCTTCCGAATTGAGCAGGCCGATCACCTCGTTGAGGGCGATCTTGGCGCTCTTCTGGCCGGTGGTGGTGCCGGTGGAATCGATGTTGTAGGTGTTCGGATCGATCGAGGCGGCGGCGTCGCTCGGGATATCCTCCAGCCGGCTCATCGACTTGTCGAGCAGGGAGACGCGCATGTTCAGCACGTCGGAGTTCTGCAGGTAGCTGTCGAGTTCGGAGAGCTTCGACCGGAAGGTGATCGACTGCGTCCGCTCGGCGCCGAGCGCGCCATATGTCGCCGCCTTCTGTCCCGTCGACAGCTGGCGCTGCATGTCCTCAAGCTGCTGCCGCATGGTCGACAGGAGCGACATGTTCGGATTGGTGAGCACGCTGTTGATCGGCATGGCATCCTACCCACGACTTGGCGGCGCTTCGGCGCTGCCGGCGATTATTTGAACGTGTTCATCAGCACGTCTATCAACTCCTGCGCCACGGAGAGCACCCGGGCATTGGCCGAATAGGACGTTTGCAGCTGGATGAGCGACATCAGCTCGGTGTCGAAATCGACGGCGCGGCTGTTGTCATAACGTTCCTTGAGGTTGGAGGTGACGACCGACTGGCCGTCGGAGACATTCTGGGCGTCCTCGACCTGGGCGCCCTGGGTATTGATCACCTGCGACAGGAGGCCTTCGAAGCTGCCGGTGAACGGTGTGGAGGCGGAGCCGATACCGAT
This sequence comes from Pleomorphomonas koreensis DSM 23070, assembly GCF_000425185.1. Lineage (GTDB taxonomy): Bacteria > Pseudomonadota > Alphaproteobacteria > Rhizobiales > Pleomorphomonadaceae > Pleomorphomonas > Pleomorphomonas koreensis. The sequence continues at coordinate 195,882 of NZ_AULH01000007.1, read as the reverse complement.
GGTGGCGGAATAGGCATAGGTGCGTCCGTCGAGCGCGTCGAGAATGGCCTGCGGCCGCGTGCCGTCGCCCGACAGCGTCGAGCTGTCGTATTTCACCGTCAGCGACGGATCGGCCACCACCTTGGGATTGACCGAGATGCGGGCGGCGAGGCCGTTGATATTGTCCGCGCCGTTGGTGAGGCCGGTGTAGGCCTGGCCGGTGGAGCTGTCGACGAACAGCGGGAATTCCTGGTGGCCGTCCTGCACGCCCGACACGCTGATCTCGCCGCTGACGGTGCGGAGCGTGGCATGCGGCGCCGTCGACGTGTCGGTCGAGGCCGACAGCGTCAGCGTGCCCGACGTCGACACCGAACCGTTGAAGTCGGTGCCGCCGGTGGCGGTGTTGAGCGCGGCGGCGATCTGGGCGCCGATGTCGCCGGTGACGTCGATGCCGACCACCGTGTCGCCCGGATCGGCCGTGAAGCTGTCACCGGGGGCGGCGGAAGCGCCGGAGTTGTAGCCGACGAAGGTGATCGCCTTCTTGCTTCCGGCGGCCGTCGTATACTCGACCTTGAGCGTGTTGCCCTCGGTGAAGCCGGAGACGTCGAGCGTGTAGCCGGCGACCTTGGCGGTCGTATCCTCGAACGATGCACCCGACGCCTGACGCGTCGAGGTCGCCTTCGACAGCGTGGCGGCGATGGTGTCGAGCTGCGCCTGCGCCTGGACGAGCGTCTCGTCGCGCAGTTCCTTGTAGGCGGCGATCTTGCCCGAGCGCAGCGAGCCGCTCTTGAACAGGTCGAAGCCGCTGCCGGGGCCGGAGCTGATGCGGATGGTGCCGAGCGAGCGCTGGCTGTCGTCGGCGGAATAGACGCGCGAGGCGTCGACCACGCCCTGCTGGTCGAAACTCAGCGTCACCGGCACGTTGTCGTAGAGCTGGGTGCCGTCGGTGAGCGAGATGGCGATGCCGCCGCCGAACTGGTCGGTGACGTGGATGTCCATGTATTCGGACAGTTCGTCGACGGCGGCGTCGCGCTTGTCCTGCAGGCCGGCGGTGCTGTTGGTGCCGCCGGCGCCGGTGGCGACGATCTGCTTGTCGAGATCGGAAATGGTCGACAGCAGCGAGTTGACGCGGCTGACGGCGTTGGCGATGTTGGACTCCGCCTCCTGCCGCAGCGACTGCACGTTGCCCGACAGCTGGTTGAGGCGGGTCGCCAGGGTCTGGGCGGTGGAGACGGCGCTGCCCTGCGTCGCCGAGTCGCCCGGCGTGGTGGCCAGCTTCTGCAACGCGCTGGTGAAGCCGCCGTAGACCGACGTCAGCGAGCTGGTGCTGTTCGGGGCGCCCCAATAGCTGTCGAGGGCCGACAAGGCCGTGAGACGTGTGTCGGCATAGGCGGAATTGGCCGTGGCGGTGCGCCACTGCGTCTGCACGAGAAGGTTGATCTCGCGTTTGACCTGGTTGGCACCGACGCCATAGACCCTCGATCCGGCGACCAGCGCCGACGAGGTCATCGACTGGCGGCTGTAGCCGGTGCTCTTGGCGTTGGCGATGTTGGCCGACGTCACGCCCAGCTGCTGCTGGGTCGTCTTGATGCCGGTCAGGGCCGTCGAGAGAGCGCTGGAAACAGGCATGGCCGCCTCGGGGGAAACGCGAAACGCGGGCGCGGAAGCCGGCCGTCACGCCACTGGGCGCGGCGGCCGGGGAAGGATCAGCGGATGATCTGGAGGATGTCCGACATCATCTGGTTGGCGGTGGTGATCACCTTGGAGTTGGCCGAGAACGCCTGCTGCGTGACGATCAGCTTGGTAAACTCCTCGGAGATGTCGACGTTGGACGCCTCGAGCGCCGAGCTGGACAGCGCGCCGCTGATATCGATCGGGCCGCCGCTCTGGATGGTCTCGGTATAGGCGCCGCCGTCCTCGGCCTTGAGGTAGCTGGCGCCGTTGAAGGCGACCACCGGGATCGACCACTTCTTGACGGTCTGGCCGTTGGAATAGTTGAAGCTGATGATGCCGCTGTTGCTGTCGATCGACACGCCTTCAAAGGCACCGGTGGCGTAGCCGTCCTGCGTCAGCTGGTTGGTCGTCGCCTGGCCGTTCTTGTCGGCGAACTCGGTGGCGGCGAGGTTCATGGTGACGCCGGAGAAGCTCTTGCCCTCGACGGTGATGGTGCCGAGGCTGATGGCCGACGTGTCGTCCATCTGCCTGCCGTTGTTGTCGAAGAAGAAGGCGCCGCCGTCGAGAACGCTGTTGGCGTCCTTGGTCGCGGTCGTCGGGATCTGCTTCCAGGTGACGTCGGTGGCGTTGGCGGGATCTCCGGCCACCTGGTAGAACAGGGCCCACTCGCTGCGGCCGGCATTGGGGCTGGGGCCTGAAGCGGCAACGGCGTCCGTTCCGCCGACGGCGGCCGGAGCGCTGCCGAAGAAATCGCCGGCATCGGTTCCGGCAACCGCGATCGTGTGGGAACCGGCCGTCGCGGCCTCGATGACCAGATGGCCGCTGGCGTCGACAGAAGCGGTCATGACGCCAGACCCGAAATTGGTATCGAGCTCCGCCTGGACCTTCGACACGGCATCGCTCGGAGCGCTGGAACTGGTAAAGTCCGTTGCCCCCATCGTGATGGTCTTTGCCGCGCCCCCGTCATAGGAGACGGTGAACGACTTGCTATTGAGCGACGTCAGGTCGCTCGGCAGGGCGGCGCTGCCGGTGACCGTGGCGTTGGTCGCGGGAACCGCGGCGGTCGGCCCGCTCGGCACCTCGGAGAACTTCGCCCAGCGGAGCACCACGTTCGCCGGCGTGCCCTGCGCGTCGTAGATGGTCGTCGAACCGCCGGAAATCGAATTCTTCAGGAAGTTGGCCGTATCGGCCTTGGTGATGTTGCCGGCCAGCACGCTGGCCGTGGGCGCCGGCGTGGTCCACATGGTGGAACCGGACTCGGTGCTGGCGACGGTCGGCAGGTTGAGCTTGTAGGTGAACCCCTGGGTGGCCTTGGCGCTCTGCGAGGTCTTGTCGATGGTGATGACCTGCTTGCTGCCGACCGGGTTGCCCGACGACTGGTCGATCGCCTGTCCCATCAGCGAATAGCCCGAGTGGTTGCGCAGGTAGGTCTGGCCGTTGCGGGCGTCGTAATACTGCTCGAAGTCGCCGGCGCGCGTGTAGCGGGTGCCGAGGCTGCTGTCGAGCGGATCGGAGGAGACGCAGAAGAAGCCGGTGCCGTTGATGGCGAGATGGGTGTCGACGGCCGAGCCCTGGACATCACCGTCGAGCGTGATGGTCGAGCGCGAGGAGGCGGTGACGCCGCCCGAGGTGACGCGCGAGGCGTTCGAGGTGTTCGAGCGCACCAGGTCGGCGAAACTGGTGTCCTTGCGCTTGAAGCCGGTCGTCGAGGAGTTGGCGATATTGCCCGAGATGTTCTCCAAGGCGAAGGACTGCGCACTGAGGCCGCCCACGGCCGAATTCATTGCGGTCAGGATACCCATGCTCGTTTCCCTTACGATCTACAACGCGGTCGGCCGGAGAAACGGCCGCTACGAGCACTAGGGCAACGGGCGTGCCAAACGGATGTCGGACTTTTTCCGTTTGTTTTCAGGAAACAGGCGGTTGGCTTTGGTGAAGGATGAGTTAACGCGGCGGCAAGGTTCGACAGCCCCGGCAAATCCTGCCGGGCCGAACCGGCCCTAGCGCGCTTTCGGCGCCCGGATGCCGGCCATGATCTCCGAGAGTTGCGGCCGACGCCGTTCGAGGAACGGCAGCGGACGACAGACGTCGATCGCCGCGATGCCGACCCGGGCGGTCAGCAGGCCGTTGATCACCCCTTCACCGAGCCGCGCCGACAGCTTGGCGGCAAGGCCGTGGCCGATCAGCTGCTGGGCGAGGCCGTCGCCGATGGCGATCGAGCCGGTGACCGCCAGATGGGTGATGACCAGCCGCGTCAGCCGGGCGAAGCCGATGAAGCCGGGCCGGCCGCCGTAGAGCGCGGCGAGGCGGCGGATCAGGCCGAGCGTCGCCACGGCGACGAAGATCAGGTCGACGACGGCGCGCGGCGACACCGCCGTCACCACCGACACGCGGGCGGCGGCATCCGACACCAGCCGGCGGGCCGCCGCGTCGAGCGGCGCGATGAGGTCGGCCTCGGCCAGCACCAGCCGGTCGCGACCGTCGATGACGTCATGGGCGCGCGCCTCGGTGGCCCGCCGGCCGGGAGCGAGGTCGATGCGGTCGGCGTAGAGCTGCACCAGATCGCCGACCACCGCCTCGGCCTCCGGCCGGTCGTCGCCGGCGGCGGCGAGGTCGGCGCGCCGGCGCATCCGGTCGATGCGCCTCAGCCACATCAGGCCGGCGATCTCCCGCATCACGATGGCCAGCACGGCGATGCCGGCGAGCGCGATCAGCGCCACCGCCAGCCAGCCGAGCCAGTCCTCGCGGGCGAACAGATCGCGCACCAGCCGGTCGAGCCACAGGCCGACAGCCAGCGACAGGATGCCGCCGATGGCGCCGAACAGCAGCCGCGACCAGGAAAAGCGCTTCCGCGCCACGACGGGCGGCGGCGGCAACTCATCCTCTTCGTTCGGCGCCTCCTCGACCAGCACGGCAGCACCCGGCGGCGGCGCCTCGCCCGGCCGGACGAGGCCGACGTCGTCGGCGGAGAGATCGAAGGCGGTGGGGCGCCGGGTCATGCGAGGCGATCTCCGATCAGGAAGTCGAGGGCGCGGTCGAGGCGGATGTGCGGCAGCGACAGACTGACGCCCTCGGCCGTCACCTCCACCGGCGGCGGCCGGAAGCGCAGGAAGCGCACGGGATCGACGGCTGCCTCGCCCTCCTCCGGCTCGCGGAACAGCGCCTGCGGGTTCTCCGGCAGGTCGCCGGGAAACAGGGCGATTTCCTCGCGGCCATCGTAGAGATGGTCGTCGAACAGCTCGCCCTCCTGCGGCACACCAATGATGCAGGGCAGGCTTTCGCCGCCCCGCCGCACCGTCGCCTCGCGCGTCGCCCGCACGGCGGCGATGGCCTTGACGTCCACCTCGGCACCGGAGAACGAGGCGCGGGCGATCGCCCGGTCGGTGAGGCGCCGCAGGATCAGCTCCAGCCGGTCGTGGCTGGTATGGTGCAGGTGGTCGGCCTTGGTGGCGGCGAACAGGATGCGGTCGATCCGCCGCGTCAGCACCTGCCCGAGCCAGGACGAATGGCCCGGCCGGAAGCAGCCGAGGATTTCGCCGAGCGCCACTTCGAGGTCGAGAAGCGCCTCGCGGCCGCCGTTCAGCGCCGAGAGCACGTCGACCAGCACCACCTGCCGGTCGAGCCGGGCGAAATGGGTGCGGAAGAACGGCCTGACCACCACGTCCTTGTAGGCCTCGAAGCGGCTTTCCATCAGCGCCCACAGGCTGTCGCGCGGCGCCTCGCCGCTTTCGGGCAGATCGAGCGGCGAGAAGGTCAGGGCCGGCGATCCCGCCAGATCGCCCGGCATCAGGAAGCGGCCGGGCGGCACCATGGACAGCGCCAGATTGCCGCCGCGCGCCGCGGCCAGATAGGCCGAGAACAGCGCGTGCAGCCGGCCGGCCGCCTCGTCGTCGGCCGGGCCCAGCGGATCGATGCCGGAGGCGTGGGTCAGCCAGTCGGCGGCGATAGCCGTGCGGCGCGGCTCGCGCGCCCGTTCCAGCGTCTCGCGGGAGAACGCGCGGAAATCCTTGCCGAGCAGCGGCAGGTCCAGGAGCCATTCGCCGGGATAGTCGACGATGTCGAGGTCGAGCTTGCCGCGCCCGAGCGAGCGGCCGAAGAAGGTGGCGCTGTCGTAGGCGATGGAGAGGCGCAACTCGGAAATCTGCCGCGTCGAGTCCGGCCAGACGCGGGCGTCGGTCAGTTGCCGCACGTGGCCGCGATAGTCGAAGGTCGGCACGCCGGGATGGAGTTGCGGCCGGATGTCGGCGCCGTTGAGCCGGCCGGTCCGCCAGGGCGCGAACATCGGCAGGCGGCCGCCGTGGATCAGGTTGTGGACCAGCGCCGTGATGAACACCGTCTTGCCGGCGCGGGACAGGCCCGTGACGCCGAGCCTCAGCGACGGCGAACCGAGGCTCCAGGCGAAATCGGCCATGTTGTCGAGGGCGATGCGCGCCTCGTCGGAAAGCGTGGTGAAGCTCACGACCCCCTGGAACCTTCCTCGAACCTCGTCCGGCGCGAAAGGCGCCGCGGCCTCTATGTAGGGATGCGCCGCGCCGCCACAATGGTTGGTGGTCAGCCGGTCAGTCGCCGGCCGGGCCGCCGAGATCCTCGGGCGTCACGTGGGCGACCAGCCGGCCGCCGCCCGGCCGGATTGCCGACCAGCCGCCGCCCGGCAGATCGATCGCCGCCAGCGCGGCGGTCGGGTACTTCGCCTTGAGCCGGTCGATGAGATCACGATCGCCGTCGTGCGACAGCGCCCGCGCCAGCATGTGCATCGACGGATTGTGGCCGACCACCAGCAGCCGGTCCGCTCCGGCGGCATGGTCGGCGATGACCCGGAACATGCCCTCGGCCGAGGACTCGTAGAGTTCCCGCACGTAGTCGACGTGGGTGTCCTCCGGCAGGAACGGCCTGACGTGGTCGAGCGTCTCGCGGGTGCGCACCGCCGGCGAGCACAGGATGCGGTCGGGCAGGAAGTCGCTGTCGGCCATGAAGCGGCCGACCGCCGCGGCCGCCACTCTGCCGCGACCGTTGAGCGGCCGGTCGAAATCCTTCTGGCCGGGGCCGGCCGGCGACGACTTGGCATGACGAAGCAGAAAAAGACGCGGCATGATCGCTCCGGGGCTTCCTTCCCGCCGGACTTGGCGTAGTGTCCAGCCATTCTAACCTGATTCCGGGCTGCCGGCGCGGCCTCGACGATCCGCCGCGCGTCGTGGCTCGCCGATCCGGCCAGGTCAGGGTCTTCGAGGATGTCTTCATGCCCAGCTTTTCCGACGTCGCGCCGCGCTTTTCCAACCAGGCCGACGCCATCCACTGGCTCCGCGACCGTCGCATCAACGAGGTCGAGTGCATCATTCCGGACATGAACGGCATCATGCGCGGCAAGATCGTGCCGCGCGAGGACTTCATCCGCATCATCGACGCCGGCGTCCGGCTGCCGGAATTCGTGTTCTTCCAGGCGGTGACCGGCGACAGCGCCGTCGAGAGCAAGATCGTCAATCCGCTCGACCGCGACGTCCGCTGCGTGCCCGACCTGGCGACGCTGCGTCTGGTGCCCTGGTACGACGAGCCGACGGCGCAGGTGATCTGCGACTGCCACTTCGCCGACGGGCGGCTCGTCGATTTCGCGCCGCGCTCGGTGCTGCGCCGCGTCACCGAACTCTACGCCGGCCACGGCATCCGCCCGGTGGTGGCGCCGGAGGTGGAATTCTACCTGACCGGCCAGAACGACGACCCCGACCTGCCGCTGGAAGTGCCGATCGGCCTTTCCGGCCGCAAGGAGAGCGGCAGCCAGGCCTACGGCATCGAGCACGCCAACGACTACGATCACGTCGTCAACCAGATGTACGACTATTGCGAGGCGTCGCGCATCGAGATCGCCACCATGGCGCACGAAGCCGGCCCGGCGCAGCTTGAGATGAACTTCCGCCACGGCGACCCGATCGAGCTGGCCGACCAGACCTTCCTGTTCAAGCGCACCGCCCGCCTCGCCGCCCGCAAGTTCGGCATGGTCGCCACCTTCATGGCCATGCCGCATCAGGAGATGCCGGGCTCGGCCACCCATATCCACCAGTCGGTGGTGCGGCTCGCCGACGGCCGCAACATCTTCGCCAACCCCGACGGCAGCGACACCGACAAGCTCGGCCACTATATCGGCGGCCTGCAACGCTACGTGCCCATGTCGATGAGCCTGTTCTGCCCCAACGTGAACAGCTACCGCCGCATCCGCCTCGAAAGCGACGCGCCGATCAACGTCCACTGGGGCCGAGACAACCGCACCTGCGGCCTGCGCGTGCCGGATTCCGGACCGGAATCGCGCCGCGTCGAGAACCGGGTGATCGGCGCCGACAGCAATCCCTACATCGCCATGGCGACGACGCTGGCCTGCGGCCTGATCGGCCTCGAGGACGAGACGGCCCCGGACGAAGCGGTGACCGTCGATGCCAAGACGCTCGGCGTCACGCTGCCGGTCCACCTTTCCGACGCGCTGACCGAGCTTGGCGAGTGCGAGCGCCTGAAGACGGTGCTCGGCGAGCGCTTCGTCGAAGCCTACATCGACGTCAAGCAGCTGGAATTGCGGCTCTATAACCGCGTCATATCCAGCTGGGAGCGCGAATACCTGCTGCTCAACGTCTGACGCCGGCCGGCGACGATCTTCGCCGCCAGGCGCTGGCCCGGCAGTTCGATGAACCGCCAGGTCGCGACCGACATGGCCAGCACCAGGGCGATGTAGATCGCCGCGACGACGGCCTCCCGCAGCGTCAGGGCGCCCGGCAGCAGCCGGTCCATGGTCTGCGACAGGCGCGGCACGACATAGGCCACCATGAACAGGTGGGTCAGGTAGATCGAATAGGAGAGCCGGCCCAGCCATTGCACCGGCCACGTCGCGAGGAGCCGCGACAGCAGGCCGCGATCGTCGGCGTGGGCGACCACCAGCGTGAGGAACACCAGCGGCGCGGCGTAGCGGGCAGCCGGCAGCACGGCGACCACGGCGACGAGGGCGACGCCGAGAGCCGCCGACGGCAGCTCGGCCCGGCCATCGGCCAGCGCCCGGAAGACGCCGCGGCGGTGCAGCTCCTCGGCCAGCACGCCGGTGAAGAAGCCGAGCAGGCAGCGCACGATGCCGAAGATGTCGGTGCTGGTCATGCCGTAGTCGCTGTCGAAGGCGAGGACCAGCCAGGCGGCCAGCGCGATGGCGCCGGCCATCGCCAGGCGCCGGGCCGGATGGCCGGCTGTCCGGAGGGCGAGCAGCGCGAAGACGGCGTAGGTCCACACCTCGGCCGAGATGCTCCAGCTCGGGAAGTTCCAGGTGAGGTCGGGTCCGATGCGGGCGGTTTGCAGGAACAGGGCGATCGGCAGGATGTCGGAGGGGTTGCGGGCGGCGGCGAAGGCCGGCTGGCCGGAGGAGAAGCCGGTCTTGCGCTCGATCATCAGTTTCAGGAATTCGACGGCGACGAACAGCGCCAGCATCGAGACGTGCAGCGGCCACAGCCGGCCGATGCGCCGCACCACGAACGCAGTCACACTGTCGCCGTCGACGAGTTCTTCGGCATAGACGCGCGCCATGACGAAGCCGGACAGCACGAAGAAGAAGTCGACCGCCAGCGTCCAGGAGTCCAGCGATGGCGCCGAGGTCAGATAGCCGCTGAGCTGAAGGTGGATGAAGCAGACGGCGAGCGCGCCGATACCCCGCCAGCCGTCGAGTGCCCGCATGCGCATGACGTTCTCCTCTCGTTGCCGACATGCCGGGACCTGCCCGACCATGCGGCGGCGACAGCCCGGCGGCAAAAGCGCACCGGGGAGTTCAACTTCATGCCTGAAGCGCCAGTTGGAAGCAATCTGAACTAGAAAATATGGCTAACGTGCCGCGATGCGTGTCGTTCAGGCCTGCCGCACGGGCACGTGGACCACGAGCCCGTCGAGGTCGTCGCGCATCTTGATCTGGCAGGACAGGCGCGAGGTCGGCCGCGGATCGGCGGCGAAATCGAGCATGTCCTCCTCCATCGGCTCGGGCTCGCCGGTGGCCGCCACCCAGGCCTCGTCGACGTAGACGTGGCAGGTGGCGCAGGAACAGGCGCCGCCGCACTCGGCCTCGATGCCGGGCACGAGATTCTTGACGGCGTTCTCCATCACCGTGGTGCCGACCTCGGCCTCCACCTCGTAGCGACTGCCTTCGGGAGAGATGTAGGTGATATTGGGCATGGACACATGGCGGCTGCGGGGCGTTGCCCCTCGGAATTACGTCTCATGCAGATATAGGAGCTTCCGCCGCCGTCAACCCCCGACGCCGAGACGCGCCTCGATGAAGGCACCGGCAACCGCCAGCGCTTCGTCGAGCTGCCGGCGTTCCGCCGCCCCGTTCCGGCCGGCCATCAGCGCCGCTTCGAGCGCCGAGGCGGCGGCCGCCACTGCGCCGGCCCCGATGCCGCGCGCCGAGCCGACCAGCAGATGCGCCGCGCCGGCGTCGGGCGAAGCATCAAGGCGATCGAGGCATTGGCGACCTTGTTTCAGGAACAGGCGCAGCACCTCCGCCTCCAGCTCGGCGTTGCCGAAAGTCTGTTCCGAAAGATGGTCGAGATCGATGGGAGAGCCCTCGGTCCTGTCGTCGCCGCGCATCGCCGTTCCCCTTCCGGAGCCGTCCGTCCGCCCCTTGCCGCCTTCGAGGAGTGGCCGGAATTCTGAAGATATGGTTAACCCGGTCGCTGCAATCCACGCCTGTTGCCGCAAGCAAGCAGAGCCAGCCGCCGGCCGGCCCGATCCGCCTGCCACCCCGGAGCGCCGCCGGCCAACGGGGCGGATTGGTGACCGGCGTGGTAACCATATGTTTTAATGCCGTATTCAAGTGGCTGCCCTAGCGTCTTGACTGTGTCCGGCCGGCATCTCCGGTCCCCCGGCGGTGGCGCGCGCCGTCCTTCGGATGCGCTCGGGCGCCGGCGGAGATCGCTGCCGATGCGCCTCGATAATACAACTACAGGGCGAGTAAATATGGAAGATGCCTGTTAGGGGCTTGTTAACAATACCGGGCGCCACGGGAGGCTTCCTTGTCCGGAAGGCCCTGTTGTGCCATTACGTTTTGATAGGCATTCCTCGGCCGGCGTAGCCGTTGCCGCCTCGTTGAGGCGCATGGCGGCCGGGAAAGCCCGAGTTCATGCCCTCCGCGCAGGCCAGGCGGCGGGCATGGTTCGACCGGAACGGCAACCGGGAGTACGCTTCCGTCGTCGTCCGGCATCAAGTATGCGGACATGAGGGTATCATGGTAAAAAGCACCAAGGCATCGGATCCGGCAGAGGCCGCACTCTCTGCCGTCGAGGAGGCCCTGAAGATCGACTTCGGCGTCGAGGCCGATGCGCCGGGAGCCGCCGACCAGGATACCGAAAGTCCGCAGGTGCGGTCGCACGCCGATGCCGCGCCGGATGCCTCGCGCGCCGCGGCCCGGCCGGGCCGGATGCCCGCCAACGATGATCGCCGCTCGGTGGCGACACTGCTCTACCAGATGCAGCGCCGACCGTCGGCCCTGCCCTTCTGGGTGGCGCTCGCCGCCTCGGCCGCCTGGATCGCTGCCGGCTTCTACATTGCCCGCGCCGTGTTCGGCGACTTCTCCGTTCTGGTCCAGCCGTCGGTGCTGTTCGCGCGGCCCGAGGGCCTTGCGCTGGCCGGCGGCATGCTCGCCCCGGTCTTCCTGTTCTTCGCCATCGCCCTGATGGTCTGGCGCGCCCAGGATCTGCGTCTCGCCGCCCGCTCGCTCACCGAGGTGGCCGTCAAGCTGGCCGAGCCCGAAGTGTCGGCCCGCGAGAACGTCGTCACCGTCGGCCAGGCCATCCGCCGCGAGGTCGCCGCCATGGGCGACGGCATCGAGCGGGCGCTCGCCCGCGCCAGCGAGCTGGAAGTGCTTGTTCACAACGAGGTGTCCTCGCTCGAACGCTCCTATGCCGAAAACGAGCTGCGCATCCGTGGCCTGATCGAGGAGCTGGTCAACCAGCGCGAAAGCGTCGTCGCCAACGCCGAGAAGGCGCGCGCCGCCATTTCCGGCGCCCATGTCAACCTGTCCGAGGAGTTGCGCACCGCCGGCGACCTCTTGACCAACCGCATCGACGAGACCGGCCGCAACGTCACCCGCACCTTCGGCTCCAAGGCCGAGGAACTGGCGCTGGCCTTCGAGGCGGCCGGCAACTCGGTCACCGAGACCGTCGTCAAGCGCGGCGCCGACTTCCTGTCGACGCTGGGCGCCGAGCGCGAGCGGCTGATCGGCGAGCTGGCCGAGACCGGCACCGCCCTCAACGAGGCGATCGCCACCCGCAGCGACACGCTGACGCGCACCATCACCGAGGAAGGCGGCCGCCTGACCGCCGCCATCGGCAAGGAAACGGAGGAACTCGGCAGCGAGCTTGCCAAGCGCTCCGACGAGTTGCTGTCGACCCTCAGCACCCGCGCCGCCGACCTGTCGTCGGCGCTGAGCGACGGCACCGGCGAACTGGCCTTCACGCTGGCCGCCCGCACCGAGGAACTGGTGTCGACGCTGGCCGCCCGCTCCGAGGAGCTGGCCTCGACGCTCACCGACCGCACCGGCGACATCGCCTTCACCCTGTCGGCCCGCACCGAGGAGATCGTCTCGTCGATCGCCGCCCGCTCCGAGGAGCTGTCGTCGACGCTGGCGGTCCGCACCTTCGAGCTGGGCAAGGCGCTAGGCGAGCGGGCCGAGGAGATCGGCACCACGCTGGAGACGCGCACCGCCGAGTTCTCCGCCGCCCTCGCCGAGAAGAGCGATGCGCTCGAAAGCACGCTTGCCCTGCGCTCGGCGCAACTGGCCAGCACCATCGAGGCCCGCACCGGCGAACTCAGCGGCGAGCTTGCCGACAAGACCGAACTGATCGACCGCACGCTGTCCGGCCGCACCGCCGAGCTGTCCGACACGCTGGCCACCCGCGCCGAGCTGTTCGGCGCCACCATCGCCGAGCAGTCGGCCAACTTCGACCGTACCATCGGCAATCGCGTCGACCAGTTGGTGTCGACCATCGCCACCACCTCGTCCGTCATGGAGACGCAGCTTCTCGCCCGCACCGACAGCCTCGACCGCGTGCTGTCCGAGCGCTCGCAGGAGATCGCCTCGACGCTCGAAAGCCGCACCGGCTCGCTGGAGACGCTGCTGCGCGACCGCAGCGACGCCATCGTCTTCTCGATCGACACCACCGTCGCCGCCCTGGAAGAGAACCTGACGCTGCGCACCCGCGAGATCGACGAGACGCTGGCCCGCTCCGGCCAGACCTTCGCCGAGGACATCTCGCAGCGCGCCTTCGCCGTCAGCGAGCAGGTCGCCCGCACCACCGACGAAGCGTCGCGGGCGATGGCCGAGAAGATCGAGACCATCAACGAGACGCTGCGCTCCACCTCCGAGGGCGTGCTGCTCGACCTCTCCATCCGCGGCAGCGAGATCACCGACCGCCTCGACCAGACCGGCAACCTGATCAGCTCGACCATCACCGAGCGCGGCACCGACCTCGTCAACCGGCTGGCCGTCACCGGCGAGGCCGTGCATACGGCGATCAACGTCAACGGCGTCGATCTCGCCGACCGCATCGCCGCCACCGGCCAGGAAGTCGCCCGCATGATGGACGACCGCACCACGTCGATCCGCGGCATCATCGACGGCGCCACGCTGTCGGTGGAGACGCTGCTCGCCGACAGCGGCAGCCTGTTCTCCGAGCGCCTGTCAACCATCGGCGCCGAGATCGCCCGCGCCGTCAATGCGCGCGGCGAACGTGTCGCCGAGACCATCCTGGCCGCCGGCAGCCAGATCGCCAACCTCCTCGACGACCGCTCCGACAGCATGTCGATGAGCTTCGCCGAGCGCATCCGCTCGCTGGACGAGATCATCAACGGCCGCGCCGCCGAGCTGGTGGAAAGCCTGGTCAGCCGCACGTCGATGCTCGACGGCTCGCTCGAACAGCAGATCGCCCGCATCGAGGCGGCGCTCGCCGAGCGCACGCTGACCATCCAGGACGCCCTCAACGCCGGCACCACCGCCCTCGAGGCGACGCTCGCCGGCCGCTCGGGCGACATCACCGGCCTGATCGACGAGCGCCTGGAACGGCTCGGCAGCGAGTTCGACAAGCGCTCCGGCACGCTGGTCGAGACGCTGGACGGTCGCACCTCGGCGGTGCTCAGCTCGCTGGAAAGCCGCGCCGGCAGCTTCGGCGCCGCGCTCGAAGGCCAGCTCGCCAGCTTCGACGGCAGCGTCGGCAAGCGCCTTGAGGATGCCACCCGCACCTTCGCCGACAAGGCGGACGCGCTGACCGGCACGCTCGACAGCCGCATCGAGCTGATCGACCACGCCCTCGACGGCCGTGCCCGCCAGATCACCGAAACGCTGATGGCCCGCACCCGCGACCTCGCCCAGGCCTTCTCGTCCGGCCAGTCGGAGATGGTCGACGCCATCGAGGGCCGGCTCGACGCGGTCGGCCGCTCCTTGCAGCGCAAGACCGAGGAATTCACCGAGACGCTGGCCGACAAGGTGGCCGAGATCAACGTGTCGCTCGGCTCCAAGGTGTTCGAGGTGGCCGAGACGCTGGACAGCCGCGCCAACTCGCTGGAGGTTTCGCTCACCCAGCGTCTCGCCTCCATCGTCGACATGCTCGGCAGCCAGACCGAGACGGCCCGCGAGGAGCTGGCCCACGCCCTCATCAACGCCGCCGCCGTGCTCCAGAAGGAGAGCGCCCGCGTCCGCGAGGACCTCACCGGCTCCGTCGAGGCGGCGGCCGACAAGCTGCGCACCGAGGCCGACCGGGCCAAGACCCTGGTTACCGAGGCCATGGAGGAGATCGCCCGCGAGATGGCGACCGGCTCGACCCGCGCCCGCGACGTGGTGGCCGGCGTGCTCGACGGCATGTCCGAGCGCCTCTCCGGCGAGAGCCAGCTGGTGCGCGACGGCGTGATCGCCGCCATCGACGGCGCCGCCGCGCGGCTCGCCTCCGAGGGCGAGAACGCCTCGTTTGCCATCAGCCAGTCGCTGGAAGGCGCCGAGAGCCGTCTCGCCAGCCTGCGCGACGAGACGCACGGCACGCTCAACGAGCTGGTCTCCACCCTGTCCGACGTGCTGTCCACCGAGAGCCAGAAGGCGCGCGAGAACGTCTACGAGGCGATCACCGCCGTCGAGGGCCGCCTCGTGGGCGAGAGCGAGCGTGTCCGCGATACCATCATCGGCTCGGTCGACGACGTCACCGGCCGCATGGCGGCGGAGAGCGAGAAGGCGCGCGCCGGCCTGATCGGCGCCATCGACGAGGTCACCGACCGGCTGTCGGAAGAGACTGCCCGCGCCCGGTCCAACCTCATCGGCTCGGCCGAGGCGGTCACCAGCCGCATCGCCGGCGAGACCGAACGGTCGAACGACATCCTGGCCGCCGCCATCGCCGCGGCCACCGAGCGCCTTGCGTCGGCGACGCGCGACCTCGAAGCGGTGCTCGACGCCCGCACCGAGGCGGCGGCCAGCGCCATGGACGGCCGCGCCGAGAAGGTGGTCGACCTGGTCAGCCGCCGCATGGCCGAGTTGGGCGAACTGATCGACGGCCGCGGCGGCGAACTCGCCAACGCCTTCCTGGCCGGCACCCGCAGCCTCGACGATGCCGTGGGCAGCCGTGGCGAGGAAGTGGCCGGCATGGTCCGCAACGCGGCGAGCGACGTGCTGGCGGCTCTCGCCCATGGTGGCGAGGGCGTCAGCCGCGCCATCACCCAGCGCGGCGGCGAGGCGGCCGAGGCGCTGAAGGAGGCGACGCTGTCGCTGATGGCCACCTTCGACGAGCAGGGCCGGGAGATCCTCCAGTCGCTCGACGACACCACGTCGCGCGTCAAGACCGACGTCGTGGCGGTGCTGGAGCAGGTGGAGACCGCCAACCGGTCGCTGCGCACCGTGGTCGACCAGGCGGGCGGCAACCTCTCCCGCATCGAGCGCGGCCTCAACGAGCAGACCGGTGACCTGCGCCTGGCGCTCGACCGCGTCGTCGCCGACACCACGGCGTCGAGCGGCACCATCGCCGAGACCACCGAGGTGCTGCGCGAGGTGTCGCGCACCGTGCTCGCCGACATCGGCGCCATCGCCACGTCGCTGGCCGAACAGACCGGCGACCTGCAATCGTCGGCCCGCGCGCTGTCGTCGGTGGGCGGCAACCTCCAGGGCATCGTCGGCGAGCGCCTCGCCGCGCTCGACGGCGTGCTGTCGGCGTTGCAGGAGCGCACCGAGACCATGTCCGAGGGCTTGCAGACCATCGCGGCCAATATCCAGGACACGCTGTCCAACGCCGAGCGCCGCGCCCGCGACGTCGGCTATCAGCTGGCCCGCAACGCCGAGACGGCGATGAACGGCGTCACCCACCAGCTGGAGCAGCTGTCGGTCAGCGCCGAGGAAGAGGGACGCAAGACGCAGGAAACCATCGAGCGGGTGCGCGGCGAGCTGATCTCGGAGATCAACGTCTCCATCGGCTCGGCGGTCGACCGCTTTGCCGGCGCCACCGAGGAGATGCGCAAGGCGACACGCGCCGTCGGTCGCGAGATCGACGAGATCCGCGCCGACCTCAGCCGTGGCGTCCTCGATCTGCCGGAGGAGACCAGCCAGCACGCCGCCGCCATGCGTCGCGTGGTCAGCGAGCAGATCCGCGCCCTGAACGAGCTGTCCGAGATCGTCTCGCGTCAGGCGCCGAGCCAGGCCTTCGCCGAGGCGCCGGCCCGCGCCCAGGCGTCCGGCCCGTCGCCGGCCCTGGCGGCCCGCAGCCTGCCGGCCCAGAAGTCGTCGCAGCCGGCCGAGCCGCCGCGCGCCTTCACCCGCCAGCCGGCCAACCAGCCGCCGCGTCCGGCGCCCATCGAACGGCGTTCGGAGACGCGGCAGCAGCCCGCCGCCGAGGAGCGGCCCGAACGGTCGTCAGAACGGTCGAGCGGCTGGATTTCCGACCTGCTGCGCCGCGTCTCCGACGAGGACAGCCCGTCGCCGCGCCTGCCGTCGTCCGATCGCGGCAACAAGGGCGGCAACCCGCTCGACGGCCTCGGCTCCCTGACCTCGGACATCGCCCGGTCGATCGATCCGGACGCCTATGCCGACCTCTGGGACCGCTACCGCCGCGGCGACGGCAACGTGTTCACGCGCCGCGTCTACACGCTGCAAGGCCAGCAGACCTTCGACGAGGTGCGCCGCCGTTACGGCCGCGAGGCCGACTTCCGCGAGGCGGTCGACCGCTACATCGACCACTTCAGCGCGCTCTACGAGGAGGCCGTGCAGAAAGACCCGAACGGCCGCCTCGCCGAGAACTACCTGAACTCCGATACCGGCAAGGTCTACACGCTGCTCGCCCACGCCAGCGGCAAGCTCGGCTGAGCCGGGCGGACCCAAGCGATCATGGAAAAGGGCGCCGAGGCGCCCTTTTTCGTAGGCTGTAGCAGCCGCGGAGAAGTGGGAAAGACTTGATATCGCCTCTCACCCTTCCGGCCCGGGGCGCCCCCTTATAACGCCGAAGCCGTCCACACCACCACCTCGGCCACTGCCGCCGTGGCGGCCGCGTCGATCGCCGCGATGGCATCCTTCGGCCGGTCGGAAGCCGCGGGACGGCTGACTTCGAACACCCGGCTGGTCCGCACCTTGCCGCTGCGGTCGTCGAGCAGCTTGACGCCGAGCGCGACGCGGGCGGTCGGCGCGCCGGTGACGTCCAGCTCGAAGGCGCGGATGTCGACGATCACCTGATCGTCGATGGCCAGACTCTCGCCCGGCTTGCCGACCGCCCTGACGCGGCCGGAATTCTCGAAGGCGCGCACCAGCATCGTCTGGATGAGCGGCGGCAGCTGATCGGTCCAGGATACGCCGGCCAGATAGGCGACGGAGCCGCCATTGCCCCGCACGGCGATGCGCGCCGTCGCCAGCGCATCGCTGGCGCTCGGCACCGGCACCAGCAGTTGCACGCCGGACCGCCTGGCGGCACCGTCGAAGCTGGTCGGCGCGGCAAGGTCGAACAGGGCGTCCGGCTTGCCCGAAGGTCCGAGGCCGAGCATCGACGAGCAGCCGGAGAGGACGAGCGCAAGCGCCAGGGCAGAAAGGGCGGCCGTCCGGCCGGTGAGTCCAAGAACCAATCTCGCCTCCTGGAGCGCCGCCCGAAAGACTTTTCGGAACGCGGCGGCATGAAAAAACAAAGGTCAGGACAAGGGCCGATCGACCGCCGGCCCTCGCCCCGGCCGTCCCTATCGGCGCGGCGAGTAGACCGGCACGCCCTGCCCGCCGAAGATGAACTGCTGCGGATTCTTTTCGACGCCTTGCAGCACCCGGTCAAGCCGGGCCAGCGCCTGCCGTCCCTGGTCGGCCAGCGCCACCACGCTCTCCAGGCCACGGCTCGAGAACCGTGACACGTTGTCGGCGATCGGCCCGACCTGGCTGTTCAGCTTGTCGGCCACCTCGCGGATCGACTTGGCCGCCGCCGTCGCCTCGGCGACCAGACCCTGGCCGTCGCCGGTGACGTAGCCGTCGATCTTCTGGAGCACGCCGTCGGCCCGCGTCGCGATGCCGTTCAGCTGTTCGGCCAGCGTGCGCGTGTCGCGGACGATGCGGTCGATGTCCGGTCGGCGCTCGTCGATGGTGTCGCCGAGCCGGGCGAGACTGGCCGAGGCGCGGTTGACGTCCTCCATGACGGCATCGATCTGCGGCTTGTAGCCCTTCAGCATGGCGGCGAAGTCGCTGACGTCGGTTACCGTCGCCCGCACCTTGGCCGGGTCGACCGCCGTCACCACCTCCTGCGCCGCGTCGAGCGTCCGGCGGGCGCTGTCGACCACGCCGTCGAGCGAGCCGGACACCGCGGCGACGTTCTGCGAGGCGGTCTCCACCGCCGACACCACCGACTTCACCTTGTCGGTGTCGACGGCGGCGAGCAGCTCATCGGCCCGCGCCGCGGTGGCCCGCAGGCCGTCCGAGGTGGCGGTGATGCTGGTGACCAGCCGGTCGACCGACTGCGGATCGACGGCGGCGAGGATGGACTTCGCCTCGCCCACCGTCTCGTCCAAGGTCTTGGCGGCATTGGCGATGTCGTTGATCACGCCGTTGACGGCCTCCGGGTCGATGCCGTTGGCGATGGTCTCGGCGCGGGCGAGCACGGCGTCGAGCCGCTGCGACGCCGTCGACAGCCGGTCGACGACTTCGGTCACCTTGGCCGGCTCCACCGCATCGAGGATGCGCGTCACCTGCGCCGCCGCGCTCTTGAGGTCGCGCGAGATATCGCCGATGGCGTCGGCGGCCGAGGAGATCGACGCCATCGCTTTCGAGATGCCGCCGGAGTTGTCGGCAAGCGCCGCCGAGAACTTCTCGACGTTGTTGACGGTGCGATTGAAGGCCGGGCCGTTCTCGGTGATGAAGTCGTCGATGGCCGCCATGGCGCTGTCGGCGCGCGTCAGCACGTTGCGGGCGCTTTCGAGGATATCCTGGAAGGGCGAGATCTCGGCCGGCATGGTCGGCATGCCGTCGCTCGCCGCGTCGAACAGCGTCGGCGCGTTGCGCGAGCCGCCTTCGAGCTGCAGCGTCGCCGCGCCGGTCAGGCCCTGATAGGACAGCGTGGCGCGGGTGTCGGTCTTGAGCGGCACGTCGCGGCTGACGCGGATGACGGCGATGACGGTGCGCGGGTCGTTCTCGTCGAGGCTGAGCGTGCGCACCTCGCCGATCTTGATGCCGTTGAACAGCACGGCCGAACCGGTGGAAAGGCCGGTGACGGCGCCGGAGAACACCACGCGCACGTCGGCCTGCCGATGCGTCTGGCCGACGTTGGAGAGCCAGGCGAGAAACAGCAGGCCGATCGTCAGCATGATCAGGACGAAGCCGCCGATCACTGCGTAGTTGGCCCGAGATTCCATGGCGTGTCCTATCCGAAGGTGAAATGCTCGGCGCGCGGGCCATTGAAATAGGCGCGCACCCACGGGTGGTCGAATTTCTTCAGTTCGGCGAATGTACCATCAACCAGAACGCGGCGGTTGCCCAGCACGGCAATGCGATCGGTGATGGTGACGAGACTGTCGAGGTCGTGTGTCACCATGAACACGGTGAGCCCCAGCGTCGACCTCAGCCGCAGGATGAGCTGGTCGAACTCGGCGGCGCCGATCGGATCGAGGCCGGCGGTCGGCTCGTCGAGGAAGACGATGTCGGGATCGAGCGCCAGCGCCCGGGCGAGCGCCACCCGCTTGATCATGCCGCCGGACAGCTCGGACGGATACTTGCCGCAGGCGTCGGCCGGCAGGCCGGCCATCTCGATCTTCAGCCGGGCGAGATCGTCGGCGATCACGTCGGGCAGCCGCATGTGCTCGCGGAACGGCACGCCGACATTCTGGAGCACGGTGAGCGAGGAGAACAGCGCCCCCTGCTGGAACAGCACGCCCCAGCGGCGGCCGATCTTCTGCCGCTCCTCGCCCGTCATGCGATCGAGATCCTCGCCGAACACCTTGATGGTGCCGGCCGAGCGGGCATTGAGGCCGATGATCGTCCTGAGCAGTACCGACTTGCCGGTGCCCGAGCCGCCGACCACGCCGAGGATCTCGCCGCGCCAGACGTCGATATCGAGCCCCTCCAGCACCGGTTCGCCGGAAAAGCCGACGGTGATGCCGCGGGCGGAAATCACCGCCTCCCGTTCGCCGTCTTTTCCCGCCTCGTGGCTGCCGTGGTCCATGCCCTAGATTCCGATCGTCGCGAAGATCATGGCGAACACGCCGTCGGTGACCACCACCATGAAGATGGCCTTCACCACCGCCGCCGTGGTGTGCTCGCCGAGCGATTCCGCCGAGCCTTTCACCTTCATGCCCTCGACGGAAGCGATCAGGCCGATGATCGCCGCCATGAACGGCGCCTTGGCGAAGCCGATCAGCACGTGCGTCAGCGTCAGCGCGCTCTTGAGGCGGTCGAGGAACACGTCGGTGGGGATGCCGATGTAGAAGAGACCGACCACCCAGGCGCCGGCCAGCGCCGCCAGGTCGGAGACCAGCGTCAGGATCGGCAGCGCGATGATCAGCGCCACGAGGCGCGGCAGCACCAGCACCTCGACCGGCGACAGGCCGAGCACCTTCAGCGCGTCCACCTCCTCGCGCATCTTCATCGAGCCGAGTTCGGCGGTATAGGCGGCGCCCGAGCGGCCGGCGATCATGATGGCGGTGAGCAGCACGCCGATCTCGCGGCAGGTCAGCACGCCGACGAGATCGACCACCAGCACGTCGGCGCCGTAGCTGGCAAGATAGAAGCCGCCCTGCTGGGCGATGATCATGCCGATCAGGAAGCTCATCAGGGCGATGATCGGCACCGCCTGAATGGAGGCGCGGCTGATGTTGTTGAACAGGGCCGCCCAGCGCACCCGGCGGCGGAGCAGCAGCAGCTGGCCGAACGACATGGTCGCCTCGCCGAGCATGGCGAGCAGCGCATAGCCATCGTCGACGATGCCGGCGGCGCCGCGGCCGATCTCCTCCAGCGTCCAGGTGACGGGGTTGACGCGCTCCGGCTCGGGCAACGGATCGCGGCCGAGCGGGTCGACCTCGGCGATCAGTGACGTCGCCGACTTGGAGAAGTCCTTCAGTTCGGCCGAGCCTCCGGCCGCTTCCTGCCGCCGCTTGAGGTCGATCAGCGCCCAGGCGCCGGCCGTGTCGAACCGGCCGAGGTCGCTGCCGTCGAACACCAGATGCCGGCCGGGCGCCACCTTGCTGGACGTGTCGGCCAGCACCGAACCAACGGTCTCGACCGTCCAGTCGCCGGAAATCCCGAGCACCGTCACCTCGCCCCGCGCCCCGTCAGCCGACTGCACGCCCGAACTCCCCGATACAACTTTACCGCGCCCATGGCGCGGAATCGCCTAGCACGATACATCAGCCTTGCCTGCCTGCGCCACCCTCCCTCAACGTTTCTCTGCCCTTCCGGAACCGCGTTGCCACACCTAGACCAAAGATAAGGGTTTCAACATAAGAAGGCGGCGTTCCGGACTCCGCATCCGGCAGGATATCTTCTACCATGCGAAAGATTGCGCCACGGGCGGCGGGTGTTTCCAGGAGTGTCCGTGGAGCAACTGATGGACAACGTTGACGGAAACGGACAGTGGTTCGGACGAGGATGCGGCATTTCCGGGGCATGCCGTGGCCGGCTTCGGCCAAGCAGGCCCGTCCTGCGGAAATCGATGTGAGGTCGTCTTGCGTAAGCTCAGCATAGCCGTCGAGCGGTTCCCCATCGCCGGCACCTTCACCATCTCGCGCGGCTCCAAGACGGAGGCGGTGGTGGTGGTGGCCACCATCGCCGAGGGCGCCATATCGGGCCGGGGCGAAGGCGTTCCCTATGCCCACTACGGCGAATCGGTCGACAGCGTCGTCGCCCAGATCGACAGCGCCCGCCGGTTCATCGAGAACGGGGGCGACCGCTTCGCGTTGCGCGGCGAGTTGCCGCCCGGCGCCGCCCGCAACGCTCTCGACTGCGCGCTGATCGACCTCGAGGCCAAGGCGACCGGCCGCGGCGTCGCCCATCTCCTGGGCCTGCCGCCGCTCGAACCGGTCAACACCGCCTTCACCATCTCGCTCGACGGCGTCGAGACGATGGCCGCCGCCGCGAAATCGGCCTGCGACCGGCCGATGCTGAAGGTCAAGCTCGGCAAGGACGGCGGCCGCGAGCGCCTCGCCGCCATCCGCCGCGCCGCGCCGCGCAGCCGCATCATCGTCGACGCCAACGAGGGCTGGACGCCCGAGATGTTCCCCGAGATGATGGAGGCCTGCATCGAACTGGGCGTCACCATGATCGAGCAGCCGCTGCCGGCCGGCGCCGACGACTATCTCATCGAGGCCAAGCGCCCGGTGGCGGTCTGCGCCGACGAGAGCGCCCACACCACCGCCGACATCAAGCGCCTGGTCGGCCGCTACGACGCCGTCAACGTCAAGCTCGACAAGACCGGCGGCCTCACCGAGGCGCTGGAGATGATCGCCGCCGCCGAGGAGGAAGGGCTGATCGTCATGGTCGGCTGCATGGTGTCGAGTTCGCTGGCCATGGCGCCGGCCTTCGTCGCCGCCCAGCGGGCGCAATATGCCGACATCGACGGGCCGCTGCTCTTGGCGCGCGACCGCGTGCCGGGCCTGATGTTCTCCGGCACCATCGTCCATCCGCCCTACCCCGACCTCTGGGGGTGAGCTTTCTTCTTCAGGCGGCCGTGACGCCCGACGGCGCGTCGTGGGCGGGCAGGCGCCGGGCGCCGCCGCCGGCCGCCGTCAGGATGATCAGGCCGAGGATGGGGAAGACCGACATCACCACATAGGTGTCCGAGCCGAGCGTCGGCACCAGTCGGCCGGCCAGCGCCGTGCCGAGCGCCATGGCGAGGCCGTTGAAGATGACGAAGGTGCCCTGCGCCGAGGCGGCGCGCTCGGTCGGCACCACCTCGCGCAGGAAGCGCATCAGCCCGATGTGGGCGAGCGCGAAGGAGCCGGCGTGCATCACCTGCAACGCCAGCGTCGGCAACAGCGGCAGGTCCAGCGAGAACAGCAGCCAGCGCAGGCAGCCGATCACCGCCCCGGCGGCCATCAGCTTCAGCGGCGACACGGCCCGGAGCATCCGTCCTGCCAGCGCGAACAGGATGATCTCGGCGATGACGCCGATCGCCCAGAAGATGCCGATGGTGAAGTCGGAAAAGCCGTTGGCGCGCCAGATGATGGTGCCGAAGCTGTAGAGCGCGGCGTGGCCGGCCTGGTTGACGGCGTGTCCGAGCAGCACGGCGAGGAAGGCCGGCTTGCGCAGCACGGTGAGCGCCACCGCCGAGGCCGGCGACGCGGCGGGCGGCGCCGGCGGAATGGCCGCCGTCGACAGCATGGCGATGGTAAAGCCGAACAGCACCAGCGCGTAGACGGCCGTCGGGCCGGAATGCTGCATGGCATAGCCGCCGACCACGTTGCCGAGGATGAACGACGCCGAGCCCCAGAGGCGCATCTTGCCGTATTCGCCGAGGCCGTGCCGGTCCATGATCATGGCGAAGGCGTCGGCGAGCGGACCGACGCAATAGGAGAGCACCAGAAGCAGCGCGCCGACGGCCATCACCGCGGTGTCGCCATGGGCGATGCCGAACAGCAACGCGAGGCCGAGCGTCAGGCCGATCAGTCCGGCCATCACCTGCCGCCGGTCGCCGGCCCGGTCGGAGAGGCCGCTCACCACGGGCATGGTGAACATGCGCATCACCTGCGGCGTCGCCAGCACGAAGGCGATCTCCTGGCCGCTGAGACCCTTCACCTCCAGGAGGACGGGAAAGAACGGCGTCATCACTCCGTTGACGAAGAAGGCGATGGCGTAGAAGGCGCCCATCAAATAGGCGGGGGCAAATCGCCCGATCATTCTTGTCAACGGCGCAACTCGGAATAAACTCGTTGTGAAGGATTCGTGCCGATGATGGCGGCTTGCCGATTTGATTCGCTTGCCCGCCTCTGGCTGGCGCTTTAGCTTTAGCTCCATCTCGTTTGGTCTTTAAAGGGGTCTGCGGCGAAAATATGGATAATTCGCAAGCCCTCTCGCCCCTGCGCGAATCCGACTACGAAGCCATTGAGGCCGCCGTCATGGAGACGGAGAAGGGTCGCTGGTTCCTGGCCGAATACGCGCGGCGTCACCGCTCCGCCGATACCGACGAGGTGCTCGGCGCCATCGGCCGCCTGGAGCTGATCCTGAAGCGCGAGCGCCGGCCCGACGCCGATCGCATCCGTCTCGACATCGGCGAGATGAAGGACGCCATCGAGCGCACCAAGCTGGAGATCGCCCAGATCAAGAGCGACGGCCGCTCGCCGCTGAGCCGCTTCGACCGCGCCTCCAACGAACTCGACGCCATCGTCGAACAGACCGAGGGCGCCACCTCGGAAATCCTCGGCTCGGCCGAAAAGATCCAGGAACTGGCCTGGACCATGCGCGAGGCCGGCGTCGACAATGCGCTCTGCGACGACGTCGAGAACCTGACCACCAACATCTACATGGCCTGCTCCTTCCAGGACCTCACCGGCCAGCGGACGCAGAAGGTGGTGCAGGTGCTGCGCTATCTCGAGAACCGCATCAACGCGATGATCGAGATCTGGGGCATGGACGATGCCGAGGTGCACGGTACCTCGACCGAGCGCCGCGTCGCCGTCAACGCCCAGGACCACCGCCCCGACGCCCACCTCCTGAACGGTCCGGCGCTGGCCGGCGAAGGCATCGAGCAGACCCTCGTCGACGGCCTGCTGGTCGAGGACGCCGACGCCGACCGGGCGGCGCTTGACGCCGTGGCCAGCCACGCCATCGAGGAGATGGACTTCGACCGCATCGACGCCATGGCCGCCCTCGACAAGGCGTCGATGATCGGCGCCGACGGCCAGATCGACTTCGACGCCATCCCGACCGACGACGACGAACCCCAGGACGCAGCGGCGCTGGCCGACAGCATCGGATTCGATGCCGTCGTCGTCGACGAGGCGCCGGCGGCCGAGGAACCGGCGATCGACGCCATCCTCGATACGCTGGAAGACGACGCCCTCGAAACGCTGGCCGAGGCGGCTGCCATCGAGCCGAGCGACGAGGCTCTGGCCATCGCCTCCGAAGCGGTCGACACCGCCATCGAGGCGCTGAAGGAGGTGTCGGACTCGGTGCGCCAGGGCAAGGATGCCGACGATCCCTTCGCCCGCATGACCAAGGCCGAGCGACAGGCGCTGTTCTCCTGAGACTGTTTTTGCCCGCTGGAGCGGTTGTGCGGCGGCATTGCCGCGGCGAAACCGGAAGAGCGGCCGCGATGTCGGGCTCCCTCTTGCAGGCGGGGCATTTCGAGCGAATGACCTGCCAAGAACTCACACCACGGCCGGCACCAGCGGGCTATCCAGCGTCTCGCCGTTGGCGAGACGGATATTGTCGAGGAACTGCAAGGCCGCCCGCCGCCAGCTGAAGGTCAGTGCCAGTTCGCGCGCCGCCGACCGGTCGAGGGCGAGCGCCCCGAGGCAGGCGGCGCGAAGGTCCTCGTCGAGGAGGCCGGCGTCGCTGTCGCCGAGCACGTCGAGTGGCCCCATCACCGGATAGGCGGCCACCGGCAAGCCCGAGGCCAGAGCCTCCAGCAGCACGTTGCCGAAAGTATCGGTGCGCGAGGGGAAGACGAACACGTCGGCCGAGGCGTAGGCGCGGGCGAGATCCTCGCCGACCTTGATGCCGACGAAGTGGACGTCCGGATAGCGCCGGGCCAGGCTCGCCCGCGACGGCCCGTCGCCCACCACCACCTTGGAGCCGGGCAGGTCGAGGGCGAGAAAGGCTTCGAGGTTCTTCTCGACGGCGACGCGGCCGACGTTGAGGAAGATCGGCCGCGGCAGGTCGCCGAACACGCCCTCCTCGGCCGGACGCGGCCGGAACAGCTCGGCGTCGATGCCCCGCCCCCAGCGCATCAGGTTGCGGAAGCCGCGCGCCGACAGCTCGGCGGCCAGCGTGTCGGTGGCCACCATGCAGCCGGCGCCGCCGTTGTGGAAGCGGCGGACCAGCGCGTAGAGCCAGGATTGCGGCACCGGCAGCCGCGCCGCCACGTATTCGGGAAAGCGGGTGTGATAGCTCGTCGTGTAGGGCATGCCGTTGCGGCGGCACCACTTGCGGGCCTTGAGGCCGAGCGGCCCCTCGGTGGCGATGTGGACATAGGACGGCTGGCCGCGCTCGATCTCGCGCGCCACCCGGCCGTAGGTGGAGATGGCGACGCGGATCTCCGGATAGCTCGGCAGCGGCAGCGTCCGGAACAGGTCGGGCGTCACCATGGTGACGTGGGCGCCCATGGCGGTCAGCTCGGCATTGGTGCGCTCGATCGACCGGACGACGCCGTTGACCTGCGGATGCCAGGCGTCGGTGACGACGGTGATGCGCGTCATTCGGCGGCCTCGGCGCGCGGCAGCAGCAGCGGCGCCTTGCGCTCGTGGTCGAGGCGGGTCCAGCGGATGATCTCCAGGCTGCCGTCGTGGTTCTCGGCGATCGCCGTGCAGCTCTCCACCCAGTCGCCGGTGTTGACGTAGGCGATGCCGTTCATGTCGCGCAGGGCGGCGTGGTGGATGTGGCCGCAGATGACGCCGTCCGCCCCCACCCGCTTTGCCTCGTGGGCCAGCGCCTCCTCGAAGGCGCCGATGAAGTTGACGGCGTTCTTCACCTTGAGCTTGGCCCAGGCCGACAGCGACCAGTAGGGCAAGCCGACGAAGCGTCGCGCCCGGTTGAGCCAGGTGTTGGTCCACAGCGCCGTCTCGTAGGCCCAGTCCCCGAGATAGGCGAGCCAGCGGGCATGCCGCACCACCACGTCGAACTGATCGCCGTGGATGACCAGGAAGCGGCGGCCGTCGGCCGCCTCGTGCACGCAGCGGTCCATCACCTCGACGCCGCCGAAATGCGTGCCGAGATAATTACGCAGGAATTCGTCGTGATTGCCGGGGATGTAGACGATGCGGGCGCCCTTGCGCGCCTTGCGCAACAGCTTCTGCACCACGTCGTTGTGGCTCTGCGTCCACAACCAGGAGCGGCGCATCCGCCAGCCGTCGACGATGTCGCCGACC
This sequence comes from Pleomorphomonas koreensis DSM 23070, assembly GCF_000425185.1. Classification (GTDB taxonomy): domain Bacteria; phylum Pseudomonadota; class Alphaproteobacteria; order Rhizobiales; family Pleomorphomonadaceae; genus Pleomorphomonas; species Pleomorphomonas koreensis. The sequence continues at coordinate 168,726 of NZ_AULH01000007.1, read as the reverse complement.
AGGTAGATCGTCTCCGCCTCGTGCACGCGCATGAAGTCGAGCAGCAGGTCGGCCTGACAATCGCGAGTGCCGAGGTGGATATCGGACAGGAACAAGGCTCTGAGACTGCGCGGGATAGGAAGATCCGTCATGACAAACAAGATGCGCGGGGCATCTTCTCCGAACGGGAATCAACGACCGATGGCCGTTTCTGCAACTTCCTTTTGTTCCATCAGCCTCTCAGTTTTATGACAGCCGCGGCACACCCCCAAAAGCGAACGGCCCGGCTATGCCGGGCCGCGTGGGAATCTCGATGGATAGCGATGGTGCTCACGGGCACCAGAGCACCTTCACCAGCTTCTCCGATTTCAGGAGGCTGCGTACCGGCATCTCCAGCACGTCGTCGCCGGCCACCGCCTTGTCGAAGGCGGCGCGCTTCTCCTCGCCCTCGATGTGCAGCAGGATGGTGTCGGCGGCGAGCAGCAGCGGCAGCGTCAGCGTGATGCGCGGCTCTATCGCCGCCTCGGCGCGGATCGACATCACTTGCGCCTTGCAGTCCGGCGAGTTGGCGGCGGCGAGGTTGTCGCCGCCCGGATAGAAGGAGGCGGTGTGGCCGTCCTCGCCCATGCCGAGCACCACGGCGGCGAACGGCAGCGGCAGGTCGGCGATCACCTTGCCGACCTCGGCCACCGCCTCCTCGGGCGTCGGCACCGGCCGGTAGAGCGGCACGAACTCGATGTTGCTGAGCGGCCCCTTGAGGAGATGGCGGCGGGCAAGGCCGGCGTTGGAACGCTCGTGCGATTCCGGCACCCAGCGCTCGTCGACCAGCGTCACCACCACGTCGTTCCAGGGCATGCGGTAGCGGCTCATCGCCTCCAGGAAACGGACCGGCGTCTTGCCCCCCGACAACGCCAGCGCCGCCTTGCCGTGCAGGCGGATGGTGTGAGCAAGCGCGCCCGCCACCTCGACGGTCAGCGCGTCGGCCAGCGCCGCACCGTTCTCGAACTCCTGAAACTCGTACATGCCTTCCTCCAGATCGGCGACCCGTGACGCCGCCGGCTCTCGCCTCTCGAGCGGCGGTTCGGTCCGGTCACATCGCGGTGCCGGCCAGCTTTCCCCTTGGTACAATATACACAATCGGCCGGCGTTGGCACCGGCCGACTTTCTGCAACCCCGAACAAAGTCCTGTCGGCCGTTCACCCGTATGCGGGGAATGGCCGCACTACCCTTTTCCCCACGCGTCAGCGGTGAAACAACCGCCGGGAAAACGGTCGGCGGCGGCGGCGGCCATTCTGCAACGAATCAGTCCCGCTGCAGCGCCTTGATGGCGGCGACGAGACCCTTGGTCGACCCGTCCTGCGTCGCCGCCGGCTCGGCTTCGCCCTTCATCACCGGCAACAGGCGGTTGGCCAGCTCCTTGCCCAGCTCGACGCCCCACTGGTCGTAGGAATTGACGCCCCAGATGGTGCCCTGCACGAATACCTTGTGCTCGTAGATGGCGATCAGGCGGCCGAGCGTCCTCGGGTCGAGCGTCCGGTAGAGGATGGTGTTGGTCGGCCGGTTGCCGGGGAACGCCTTGTGCGGGGCGAGAGCGGCGATGTCGCCCTCCGGCTTGCCGGCCTTGCGCAGCTCGGCGGCGGCTTCCTCGACGGTCTTGCCGAGCATCAGCGCCTCGGTCTGGGCGAGCACGTTGGACAGGAGCTTGGCGTGGTGGTCGCCCACCTGCTCGTGCGGCACGGCGGCGGCCAGGAAGTCGGCCGGAATGATGTCGGTGCCCTGGTGGATCAGCTGGTAGAAGGCGTGCTGGCCGTTGGTGCCCGGCTCGCCCCAGACGATCGGGCCGGACGCGCGCGGCACCGGCGTGCCGTCGAGGCGGACGCCCTTGCCGTTGCTCTCCATGTCGAGCTGCTGGAGATAGGCGGCGAAGCGGGCAAGCCGCTGGTCGTAGGCCAGCACGGCATGGGTCGAGAAGCCCCAGACGTTGCGATACCAGACGCCGAGCAGGGCGAGGATCACCGGGATGTTCTTGTCGAGCGGCGCGCTGCGGAAATGGTTGTCCACCTCGTGGGCGCCGGTGAGGAACTCGACGAAATTGTCGAAGCCGATGGCGATCGCCACCGGCAGGCCGATCGCCGACCACACCGAATAACGTCCGCCCACCCAGTCCCAGAAGCCGAAGGCGCGCGACACGTCCATGCCGAAGGCGGCCACCTTGTCGAGCGCGGTGGAGACGGCGCAGAAATGGGAGCCGACCGCCGCCTCCCCGAGATGCTCCTTGATCCAGGCGCGGGCGGTGCCGGCGTTGGTCATGGTCTCGGAGGTGGTGAAGGTCTTCGATGCGACGATGAACAGCGTCGTCCTGGGATCGAGTTCGGCCAGCGTGTCGGCGATGTGGGCGCCGTCGACGTTGGAAACATAGTGGAGGCGCGGGCCGTCGCCGCGATAGGGCGTCAGCGCGATGGTCGCCATGGCCGGGCCGAGGTCGGAGCCGCCGATGCCGATGTTGACGACGTCGGTGAACTTGGCGCCGGTCGACGAGGCGATCCTGCCGGAGCGGACGCCCTCGGCGAAGTCGCGCACGCGATCGAGCACCGCGTTGACCTCGGGCATGACGTCCTTGCCGTCGACGATCACCGGCGTATTGGAGCGGTTGCGAAGCGCCGTATGCAGCACGGCGCGCTTCTCGGTGGTGTTGATCACCGCGCCGGCGAACATGGCGTCACGCCGCTCGGCGACGCCGGCCGCCTTGGCCAGATCGATCAGCAGGGCGAAGGCGTCGGCGTCGAGCCGGTTCTTGGAGTAGTCGAGCAAGAGGTCGTCGAGGCTGACGCTGAAACGATCGAAGCGACCGGCGTCCTCGGCGAACAGCTTGCGCATCGGGCGATCGGCCAGCTCGGCCTTCTTGGCGTCCAGACGGTTGAAGATGGGGTCCAGCTCGGCGGCCATGTTCACGTTACTCCCTGCCGGCATTCCTTGCCGTGTGGGGCGCGATATTATGGGCGGACCCGCCGGATGGCTAGTGCCTTTGTCCGGGGCGGGTTGCGAATCTCGCCGGTCCCTATGTCATAAATCTTTGAATTGACGGCATTCGCGCCGCGACAACGGACTCGGCAACCACAACCAAAACGCGCCGATACTGACTACCACCAGGCGTGGAAGTGGTGTACCGGGCCGTGGCCCTTGCCGATCGTGAGCCGATCGGCGGCGACGATCGCCGCCGTGACATAGGCCTTGCCCTCCGCGACGGCGGCGGCGAGGTCGAGCCCCCTGGCGAGACCGGCGGCGATGGCCGACGACAGCGTGCAGCCGGTACCGTGGGTGTTGCGCGTCGGATGGCGCGGCGCCGACAGCCAACGCGGCCCGTCGGCGTCGAGGAAGAGGTCGGCGCTCTCGGCGCTCGTGCCGTGGCCGCCCTTGATGAGCACCGCCTGGGGCCCGAGCGCCAGCAGGTCGCGCGCCGCCGAAAGCATGGCGTCAGGCTCGTTTTCCACCGGCCGGCCGATCAGCCGCGCCGCCTCCGGCAGGTTGGGGGTGATCAGCGTGGCCAGCGGGAACAGCTCGTCGCGCAGCGTCGCCACCGCTTCGGACTTCAGCAGGCTGTCGCCCGAGGTCGCCACCATCACCGGATCGAGCACGACGCGGCGCTGGCCGTAGTCGCGGAGACCACCGGCCACCGTGCGGATCAGTTCCGGGCTGGCCAGCATGCCGATCTTGACCGCACCGACGTCGAGGTCGGAGAACACGGCGTCGATCTCGGCGCGCACGAAGTCGGCCGGCGCCTCATGGATGGCGGTCACGCCCAGCGTGTTCTGCGCCGTCAGCGCGGTGATCACCGATGCACCGTAGACGCCGAGCGCCGAAAAGGTCTTGAGGTCGGCCTGGATACCGGCGCCGCCACCCGAATCCGAGCCGGCAATGGTGACCGCGATCGCCGTCATGCCCATGTCTCCCAATTGGCCGCCGCCGTCAGCCATTGGCCGAGCCGCGCCTCCGGATCGGCGGCCGACAGGACATCGGAGATCACCGCCACGCTGTCGGCGCCGGCGCTCCAGCAGATCGGCGCCCGCTCGAGCGTGATGCCGCCGATCGCCACCAGCGGCCGCTTGGCGATGCGCTTCCACTCGGTCAGCAGCTCTGGACCGCTCTCCGGCGCCGCATCATCCTTGGAGACGGTCGACCAGATCGGCCCCAGCGCCACGTGATGCGGATCGATGGCCAGCGCCCGGTCGAGTTCTTCCCGGTTGGCGGTGGAGACGCCGAGGCGGATGCCGGCCTTGCGGATGGCCGCGAGGTCGGCGGTGTCGAGGTCTTCCTGGCCGAGATGCAGCCAGTCGGCGCCGAACTCGATCGCCTCGCGCCAGTGATCGTTGACGACGCAAATGGCGCCCGCCGCCTTGCAGAGGGCGAGCGAATCGCGGATTTCGCGCCGCCGCGTCTCGACGTCGGGCGCCTTGGTGCGGATTTGCACCAGCTTGAGCCCCAGCGGCAGCAGGCGCGGCAGCCAGGCGGCGCGGTCGATGATCAGGTAGAAGCGGTCGAGCATGGGACGTTCCGTCGGAAAGGGGTCAGCGGCGCGGCGGCTTGGTCGCATGGATGACCTTGGTCGCCTGGGTGTAAATCACCCGGACCAGATCCTCGGCGATGGCCGGCGCCACCATCCAGCCGTAGCGGTAGAGGCCGTTGACGGCGATGACGCGGTCACCGACCGCCACCTTGGGCACGCCGTTCATCAGCACCGGCATCTGGCCGGAGCGCAAATCCACCACCTCGGCCTCGGCAAAGGCCGGCAGCAGCGACACGGCGTGCATCATTAGCTCGCCGGCCGACCGCACGGATACGCCGGTGCGGCTGTCGTCGATGGTGGTGGCGCCGACGGCAAAGAGTCCCTGGCCGCGCGGCGTGACGTAGAGAGCGTGGCGGTTGTGCAGGAGGCGGATCGGCCGGTTGAGTTCGATCTTGTGGCTGCGCACCATGGCCAGTTCGGCCGTCACCGCCCGGAGTTCGGGGAAGCGATCGCGGGCGCCGAGGCCGCGCGTGTCGACGATGCGCGCGGCGGTGAGGCTGTCCAGCGTGCCGATCCAGTCGAAGCGGATGCGGACGCCGGCCGCTTCCAGCGCCTCGCGCAATCCGGAGAATATCACCCGCGGGTCGGCGTGGGCGGCTTGCGGAAAATACATCCCCCGGCCGTAGATGCCGGCAAGCGACGGTTCGAGGGCGGCGATCTTCTCCTCGTCCACCCAGTCATAGTTGAGGACGAAGGCGGAATAGTCGTCGAGCGCCGATGGCATGCGCCGGTTGCCGAGCACCAGCGCGCCGTTGATGGTCAGGCCGGAAACCAGCGTCGGCCACAGTTCGAGCGAGCGGCGTCCGAGGTCGACGATGGTGGCGTCGGCGCTGTCGGCCTCGCAGTCGGGGGCGATGACGCCGGTGCCGTTCCAGGCCGGCGAGGCGGAGAAATCGCCCTGCCGCTCGTAGACCGCCACCTTGACGCCGGCCTTGGCGCACATCAGCGCCGTGACGAGCCCCATGGGCCCGGCGCCGACGATCGCCACGTCGGCCGTATCGCGCTTGCCGCCCGCACCTTCGACCATGAACCGCCTCTCGCGCCGCGTTTTTCCCGTATCGATGGACACTTATCGGCCCGCGGTCGGGGTGGCGTCAAGCGCCGGGCCGATACCCAGACCGATCGAGGCGACCGCCTCTGCCGCAATCGAGACCAAGACACCCTGACGCCGCGGAGCGGCTTCACGGCGCCAAGCGGAGCGGAAGCCAAGGCGACGGATGTCGCCGCCGGCGCTTGAGGCCAGGAATCAAGTCGGCGTGTCGGCGCTCTTGGCTTTCGCCTTGGCTTCGAGAATGCCGAGGCGCCGCTCCCGCCAGACCACGAACACGCCGGAAGCGATCACCACCGCCGAGCCGGCCAGCACCGCCGCCGTCGGCACGTCACCGAACACCAGATAGGACAGGATGACGATCCAGAGCATGTTGATGTAATCGAACGGCGCGATCACCGACGCCTCGGCGAAGCGGTAGGACTGGGTCATCAGCACCTGCCCGACGCCGCCGAACAGACCGGCCACCACCAGCATGGCGGCGTCGGTATAGCTCGGCACCACCCAGCCGAACGGCAGCGTCACGAAGGAGAACACCGAGCCGCTGGCGAGAAAATAGAACACGATGGCGCCGGTGTTCTCGGTCGCCGTCAATTCGCGGATGGTGACGGCAGCCACCGCCCCCAATACAGCCGAGGCCAGCGCCAGGGCCGCGCCGATCGCCCGGGTGCCCTCCAGCGCGCCGCCGAGACCGTTGATCTGCTCGGACAGCACGATCAGCACGCCGACGAAGCCGATGCCGACGGCGGCCCAGCGGAAGATCCTGACGCGCTCGTGCAGGACGAGCGCCGCCAGGCAGACGCCGAACAGCGGCCCGGAGTAGCTGATGGCGGTGGCGTCCGGCAGCGGCAGGTAGGACACCGCCATGAACCAGCAGAACATCGACACCGTGCCGACCACCGACCGCCGCACGTGGCCGAGCGGCCGCTTCGTCCGGAGCGAGGCGGGGAAGTCGCCGAGCGACACCAGATAGATCAACACCGGGATGATGCCGAAGAAGGAGCGGAAGAACAGCGCTTCACCGGCCGGCACGCGGCTGGTCGCCAGCTTGATCAGCGTCAGCATGATGGCAAACGCAACGGTCGAGACGAGCTTCAGAAGAATGCCCGTGGCGGTCGGCGACATCAGAGGGACGGCTCCTTCAACAGCCGCTTATATAGCGATTTGCCACGGGTCCAAGCCCCGATTTATCATATTTTTCGGCGATCCCCGGCGCGGTCGGCGGTTCAGCCGAGATGGGTCTTCAGGAAGCCGACCGTCCGCGACCAGGCGAGATCGGCCGCCGCCTTGTCGTAGCGGGCCGCCGAGGTGTCGTTGTTGAAGGCGTGGTTGACGCCCGGATAGACGTAGAGTTCGTAGGTCTTGCCCGCCGCCTTCAGCGCCGCCTCGAACACCGGGATGCCGGCGTTCACCCGGTCGTCGAGGCCGGCGTAATGCAGGAGCAGCGGCGCCTTGATCGCCTCCACCGTCTCGGCCACCGGTTGCGCGCCGTAGTAGGAGACCGCCGCGCCAAGGCCGGGATCGGCCACCGCCGTCTGCAGCGACAGCCCGCCGCCCCAGCAGAAGCCGACGCTGCCGGACTTGCCGTTGCCGCCGTCAGCGCCGCGCAGGTATTGGGCGGAAGCCACGGCGTTGTTCACCGTCTTCACCCGGTCGAGCGCGGAGATCATCTCGCGCGCCTTGTCCTCGTTGGCGGGCGTGCCGCCGGCCGGCGACAGGAAGTCCGGCGCCAGCACCAGGAAGCCTTCGAGCGAGAGGCGCCGGGCGACGTCCTCGATATGGCCGTTGAGCCCCCGGTTCTCGTGGATGACCATCACCGCCGGCAGCGGCGCGGCCGCCAGCTTGGGTCGGACGAGATAGCCCTTCAGCGCGCCACCGTCGCCCGGAAACTCCACCGTCGACGTGTCGAGCCGGTCGTCGGCGGCGTCGACCACCGCCGCCCTGGCCTGCCCGGCCTCGATCAGCGGCACGATGGCGGCCGCCGCCGCGCTCGATCCGGCCAGCTTGCCGAGCTTTTCCATGAAGCCGCGGCGGTCGAACGTCAGGTGGGTGTATTCGTCGTAGAGACGGATCATGTCCTGCGTGATGACGATGCGTTCGCTCATGTCGGCGCTCCTCGCAAGGGGCCCCCGCCCGCATCGACAGTCAGGTATTTTCCCGCATGTGTAAACCCATGCATTTGGCCGGCCGGCGCCTCAATCAAGCGTCAGGTCATCCGACCGCCGCTCCCAGATCGCCTTGGCGCGGGCGCTGTGCCAGCCGAGACAGTAGCCGACGGCCCGCTCGACGGCGGCGGCCCTCGGGCCGTGGACATGGACGTCATCGAGCATGAGATGCGCCATGTGGATGTCGTTGAGCACGCCGAGCACATCCTGCGCCGCCCTGACGCGCGGCAGGAGCTTGCGCCGCGTCGACTTCGGCAGCAGCGGCTCGAAGAAGTCGTAGGCGTAGCGCAGCCGCTTGAAGCGCTTCCTGAGTTCGTGCCGCTCCTCGGGCGACAGCGCCTCCGGATCGCGGCCGAGCTTTTCCACCTTGCGCCTGAGGCGACCGACCGTCTCGCCGGCGAACGGGCCGACCGGCGCCGCCAGCAGCGCGCTCTGGCCGACGTCGTCCGTCGACAGCCAGCCGCGCGCCTCGGTGAAGGCAAGGAGGTCGATCAGGAAGTCGCCGGTGGCCGGCTCGGCCAGCACGGCGGCGAGGCGGGCGCGCGCCGCCGTCCGCCGCTTTTCGAGAAGGGCAAGCAGCGCGGCGACGTCGTCGCCGTCGAGCGGTGCCACCAGTTCGTCGATCAGCACGTCCATGTCGCGCGTCGCCGCCACCTCGGCGGAGAGCCGCTGCGCCTCGGCGGCCAGCGGCTCGGCGGCGCCGGTCGCCATCACCGGCGCGAACACCTTCAGCGCCGTCCGGAGGCGCCGCAGCCCGACGCGCAGCTGGTGTGCGCCCTCGGGATCGTCGCCTGTCCTGATGGCGGCGACGTTGGCTGAAATCTGGGCGGCGCAGGACCGGAGGATCAACTGCATCGCCGCTTCCACCGACATCGTCTCGTCGAGGTCGGCGTCGGCCGCCTTCACCGGTCCGGTCGCGCCGATCTCGCCGTCGAGCAGCGCGTAGCCGAGGTCGGACTTGACGCGCGTCGAGAAGTGGAAGGCGACGCCGGAAAGCGCCGACCGCGCCACCTCGAACAGCGCCCGCCGGTCGCCGGACAGCAGCTCGAACTCCACCTCGAGGATACCGGCCTGCCGGCTGCCGGCCGTTGCCGCGCCGCGGTCGAGCGCCATCTCGACCCGGTCGCCGGCGGCGGTGGCGATCTCCCAGCGCCGCCGCGCCACTCGCATGGAGAACAGCGGCACCAGCGGCCGGCCGTCGACCAGTCGGGACAGTTCGGCGGCCGGCTCGTCGGGAAAGCGCGCGAGGTCCGGCACCCGGCCGGCATAGGACACGTTGAACTCCGGCCGCTCGGCGAGGCCGAGCGAGAAGCCGCCGGGGAACTTCACCGTCTGCTCGCCGCTCCGGCCCGTCCGGCGCAGCCGCAGGCTGACGCCCTTGTCGCGCAGCTTGAGGTCCGGCGTGTCGAAATAGGTGCTGACCAGCCGCTTCTCGCCCTTCGGCGATACCGAGAGCCCCGGCAGCGCGCCAAGGTGCGCGAGATGCCGGGCGCCGGCCGCGCCCACCTCGACCTTCAGCTCCGCCTCGACGCCGTCTGCCATGTTCACCCTCGTCCCGCTGGCCTGCCGGGGCCGATCCTATCGCTGCCGGAAGGGTTTGACGAGCGCCATCGCCGGTCGATTCCTGACCTTCGGCGGCGCTCCCGCCGGCAGCGGCCCGACGGGTCGCCCCGGCACCCGGCGGATTGCTCGTCTTTTCCGACCGAATGGGAAAAAATGCTTGCCAACCGGTCAATTGTCGGCTCGGATATGGGCTCGCCGACGGACGGGAAAAGTGACAACAAGACCGTCCGCCAGGCACGGGGTTCGCCGACGCCGCTCGGCAACAGGGGAGTATACCTTATGAAAACGATGTCCCGCCTTCTGGCGGCCACCATGTTCGTGGCCGGCCTTGCCGGCGCCGCTCATGCCAAGACGTTCGTCTACTGCTCCGAGGGCAGCCCGGAGGGCTTCGACCCGGCGCCGTATGCCGCCGGCACCACCTTCGACGCCTCATCGAAGCCGGTCTACAACCGCCTGGCCGAGTTCGAGCGCGGCACCACCAACGTCATTCCGGGCCTTGCCGAGAGCTGGGACATCTCCGAAGACGGCACCGTCTACACCTTCCACCTCCGGAAGGGCGTCAAGTTCCACACCACCGAGTATTTCACGCCGACCCGCGACTTCAACGCCGATGACGTGATCTTCTCGTTCCAGCGCCAGAACGACAAGAACGACCCGTGGTACTCCTATGCCGGCGGCACCTGGGAATACTGGAACGGCATGGACATGCCGAACCTCGTGAAGTCCATCGAGAAGGTCGACGACTACACCGTCAAGATGACGCTGACCGCCGCCAACGCGCCGATGCTCGCCAACCTCGCCATGGACTTCGCGTCGATCCTCTCCAAGGAATACGCCGACAAGCTGGCCGCCGAGGGCAAGCAGTCCGACCTCAACCAGCTGCCGGTCGGCACCGGTCCGTTCCAGTTCGTCGCCTATGAGAAGGACGCGGTCATCCGCTACCAGGCCTTCGGCGACTACTGGCGCGGCAAGCAGAAGATCGACGACCTCGTCTTCGCCATCACGCCCGACGCCTCGGTGCGCGCCCAGAAGCTGAAGGCCGGCGAATGCCAGCTGATGCCCTATCCGAACCCGGCCGACGTGCAGGCGATGCAGTCCGACGACAGCATCCAGCTGATGAGCCAGGCCGGCCTCAACATCGGCTATCTCGCCTACAACGTGCTTGCCAAGCCTTTCGACGACGTGCGCGTCCGCAAGGCCCTCAACATGGCGATCAACAAGAAGGCGATCATCGACGCCGTCTTCCAGGGCACCGGCCAGGCGGCCAAGAACCCGATCCCGCCGACCATGTGGTCCTACAACGACAAAGTCCAGGACGACCCCTATGATCCGGAAGCGGCCAAGAAGCTGCTCGCCGAGGCCGGCGTCAAGGACCTCAGCATGAAGGTGTGGGCGATGCCGGTGTCGCGTCCCTACAACCCGAATGCCCGCCGCATGGCCGAGCTGATCCAGGCCGACTTCGCCGCCGTCGGCGTCAAGGTCGAGATCGTTTCCTACGAGTGGGCCGAGTACCTGAAGCGCAGCCAGGACAAGGAGCGCGACGGTGCCGTGCTGATGGGCTGGACCGGCGACAACGGCGACCCGGACAACTTCCTCGCCGTGCTGCTCGGCTGTGCCGGCGTCGGCGGCTCCAACCGCGCCAACTGGTGCAACGAGGAGTTCAACAACCTCGTCGTCAAGGCCAGCAAGGTGTCGGACGTCGCCGAGCGCACCAAGCTCTACGAGGACGCCCAGGTCGTGTTCAAGCGCGAGGCGCCGTGGGCCACCATCGCCCACTCCACCACCTACGTGCCGATGTCCAAGGCGGTGATCGATTACAAGGTCGATCCGCTCGGCTCCTACCGCTTCGACGGCGTCGACCTCGCCGAGTAAGCGCATCCGTCCTGCGAGACGCGGTTCCGGGGAGCCATCCCCGGAACCGTTTTTGCATCCGGATACCCGCGCCGGTCGATGCCGGGCTGGCCGTCCTTATGCGGGAAACCATGTAGGATGGCGGGAATTCGGGCATTCTCGTGCCGCGAAAACGTTCAAATATCGCGGTTGTCGCTTGCAGGCCGGATGTCCGGCCGCTACTGGAAGCCATGCCGAACGCCACCCTCATCCGTCCGTTCCGTTCCGAAGACCGCGCCGCCGTCGTCCAGCTCTGGCACGACGCCTGGCATGACGGCCATGGCGCCATCCTGCCGCCGCGCGTCGTCGCCGAGCGCAGCGTCACGAGCTTCGAGGACCGTCTCGGGCCGCTCGAGCCGGGTTGCATCGTTGCGGAGGCCGGCGGCCGCATCGTCGGCTTCGCCGCCGTCGAGGGCGACGAGGTCGACCAGCTCTACGTCGCTTCCGAAGCGCGCGGCAGCGGCGTGGCGGCCGGACTGCTCGCCGCCGCCGAGGCGGAACTCGCCGGGCGCGGCGTCCGCGACGCGGCGATCCAGTGCACGGCCGGCAACGAACGCGCCCGACGCTTCTATGTCCGGGCCGGCTGGCGCGACGGCGGCGTCCGCGATGCCCCGATCTGGACACCCGACGGACGGCATGAAACCCATCCGACCCACATCTTCGTCAAGCAACTCTCGAGCCTGGACTGACACTGCATCATGTTCGGTTTCATCCTCCGACGCCTCGGCCTGTTGATCCCGACCTTCATCGGCGTCAGCCTGGTCGCCTTCTTCTTCATCCGCCTGCTGCCGGGCGATCCGGTGCTGCTGATGGCCGGCGAGCGCGGCATTTCGCCCGCGCGCTATGCCGAGCTGATGAGCCGCTTCGGCTTCGACCTGCCGCTCTGGCGGCAGTTCCTCTCCTATTTCAACAGTCTGCTGCACGGCGACTTCGGCACCTCGATCTCCACCAAGAAGCCGATCTTCACCGAGTTCTTCACGCTGTTTCCGGCAACGCTGGAGCTGTCGTTCTGCGCGGTGATCTTCGCCGTGGTGCTGGGCGTGCCGGCCGGCGTCATCGCGGCGGTGAAGCGCAATTCCTGGTTCGACCACACGGCCATGGCCACCGCGCTGGTCGGCTATTCCATGCCGATCTTCTGGTGGGCGCTGCTCCTGATCATCGTCTTCTCCGGCATGCTCGGCTGGACGCCGGTGTCGGGCCGCATCTCGCTGACCTTCTTCTTCCCCAAGGTCACCGGCTTCATGCTGATCGACAGCCTGTTGTCCGGCAAGGCCGGCGCCTTCCGGTCGGCGGCCAGCCACCTGATCCTGCCGACCATCGTGCTCGGCACCATTCCGCTCGCCGTCATCGCCCGCCAGACCCGCTCGGCCATGCTGGAAGTGCTTGGCGAGGACTACATCCGCACCGCCAAGGCCAAGGGCCTCAGCCCGTTCCGCGTCGTCGCCGTGCATGCGCTGAGGAACGCGCTGATCCCGGTGATCACCACCATCGGCCTGCAGATCGGCGTGCTGATGGCCGGCGCCATCCTGACCGAGACCATCTTCTCCTGGCCCGGCATCGGCAAGTGGATGGTCGATTCGATCTTCCGCCGCGACTATCCGGCCGTGCAGGGCGGCCTCGTGCTGATCGCCCTGATCGTCATGGCCGTCAACCTCGTCGTCGACATGCTCTACGGCCTCGTCAATCCCAAGATCCGGCACCAGAGGTGACCCGATGACCGCCGTCTCCGCTTCCGTCCGTCCGGGCCGCCTCAAGGAATTCTGGCGCTATTTCTCGGAAAACCACGGCGCCGTCGCCGGGCTGGTGCTGTTCGTGGCGCTGGTGATCGTCGCCGTCGCCGCGCCGGTGTTCGCGCCCTTCGACCCAGACCAGCAGTTCCGCGACGCCCTGCTGATGCCGCCGCTCACCCGCGGCAGCGAGGGCCTGTTCCTCATCGGCACCGACGCACTCGGCCGCGACATCCTGTCGCGCCTGATCTTCGGCGCCCGCTTCTCGCTGTTCATCGGCGTCGTCGTCGTTTCGGTGTCGCTGATCGGCGGCGTGATCATCGGCATGTTCGCCGGCTTCTTCCGCGGCTGGATCGACACCGTGATCATGCGCGTCATGGACATCATCCTGGCCTTCCCGTCGCTGCTCCTGGCGCTGACGCTGGTCGCCATCCTCGGCCCCGGCCTCACCAACGCGATGATCGCCATCGCCATCGTCGCCCAGCCGCATTACGTCCGCCTGACCCGCGCCGCCGTGCTCACCGAGCGCAACCGCGACTACGTGACGGCCGCCCGCGTCTCCGGCGCCGGGCCGCTGTGGCTGATGTTCGTAACCATCCTGCCCAACTGCATGGCGCCGCTGATCGTCCAGGCCGCCCTCTCCTTCTCGGGCGCCATCCTCGACGCCGCCGCCCTCGGCTTCCTCGGCATGGGCGCCCAACCGCCGACGCCGGAATGGGGCACCATGCTGGCCGAGGCGCGCGAGTTCATCACCCGCGCCTGGTGGGTGGTGACCTTCCCGGGCCTTGCCATCCTGATCACCGTGCTGGCCATCAACCTGATGGGCGACGGCCTGCGCGACGCCCTCGATCCGAAGCTGAAGAGGTCGTGATGCCCATTCTCGAAATCAGCAACCTCTCGGTCGACTTCCGCACGGTGGGCGGAGAGTTCCGCGCCGTCGACGGCGTGTCGATGACCGTCGAGCCGGGCGAGATCGTCTCCATCGTCGGCGAGAGCGGCTCGGGCAAGTCGGTGTCGATGCTGGCGCTGATGGGCCTCTTGCCGTGGACGGCCACCATCACCGCCGACCGCATGATGTTCGACGGCAAGGACCTCCTGACCATTTCGCCGCGCCAGCGCCGCCGCATCATCGGCAAGGACATGGCGATGATCTTCCAGGAGCCGATGAGTTCGCTCAACCCGTGCTACACGGTGGGCTGGCAGATCGGCGAGGTGCTGGAAGCCCATCTCGGCCTCAACAAGCGGGCGCGGCGCGACCGCACCGTCGAACTCCTGGAGCTGGTCGGCATCCCCTCGGCCGCCGAGCGGCTCGACACCTACCCGCACCAGATGTCGGGCGGCATGAACCAGCGCGTGATGATAGCCATGGCGATCGCCTGCAATCCCAAGCTCCTGATCGCCGACGAGCCGACCACCGCGCTCGACGTCACCATCCAGGCGCAGATCCTCGATCTTCTCGCCAAGCTGCAGCGCGACACCGGCATGGCACTGGTGCTGATCACCCACGACATGGGCGTCGTCGCCGAAACCGCCGACCGCGTGTCGGTGCAGTACGCCGGCCAGAAGGTGGAGGAGCAGCCGGTAGCCGAACTGTTCGCCGATCCGCACCATCCCTACACCGCCGCCCTGCTGTCGGCGCTGCCCGAGCGGGCGACGACGCGCCGCCTGCCGTCGATCCCCGGCGTGGTGCCCGGCCAGTACGATCGTCCCACCGGCTGTCTGTTCAGCCCGCGCTGCGACTTCGCCACCGAGCGCTGCGTCGAGAAGGTGCCGCCGGTCCAGGGCGCCGCCGCCGGCCACGCGCTCTGCCACTATCCGCTCAATCAGGGCAAGCCGGTCGGCCACCCCGGCCCGGCCGCTATCCTCGACCGGAGGCTTTCGGCATGACCGCCCCCATCCCGCCGACCGTCGTTCTCGAGGCGCAGCACCTCGCCCGCCACTACAGCCTGAAGCGCGGCATGTTCGGCGAGCCGGCCACCGTGCGGGCGCTGTCGGAAGCCTCCTTCAAGCTCACTGCCGGCCGGACGTTGGCCGTGGTCGGCGAATCCGGCTGCGGCAAGTCGACGCTGGCCCGCCTCGTCACCATGATCGAGCCGCCGACCGCCGGCGACCTGATCATCGACGGCAAGCCGGTGCACCTCGACGAAGCACCGGGCCACGATCTCCGCCGCACCGTGCAGATCGTCTTCCAGGACCCCTACGGCTCGCTCAACCCGCGCCAGAAGGTCGGCACCATCCTCGAGGAGCCGTTGCGCCTCAACACCTCGCTGTCCGCCGCCGAGCGGCAGAAGAAGGCGCGGGCGATGATGGAGAAGGTCGGCCTCCGGCCCGAGCACTACGACCGCTATCCGCACATGTTCTCCGGTGGCCAGCGCCAGCGCATCGCCATCGCCCGGGCGCTGATGCTCAACCCGAAGATCCTGGTGCTCGACGAGCCGGTGTCGGCGCTCGACGTGTCGATCCAGGCGCAGGTGCTGAACCTCCTGATGGATCTCCAGCAGGAATTCGGCCTCGCCTACCTGTTCATCAGCCACGATCTCAGTGTGGTGCGCCACATCGCCGACGAGGTGATGGTGATGTATCTCGGCCGCCCCGTCGAGTTCGGCACCGCCGAGGAGATCTTCACCACGCCGCGCCATCCCTACACGCGCGCCCTCCTGTCGGCGACGCCGACCACCGAGCCGGAGAAGCGGCGCGAACGCATCCGCCTCACCGGCGAGCTGCCGTCGCCACTGAGGCCGCCGCGCGGCTGCGCCTTCCATCCGCGCTGCCCCTTCGCCTACGAGCCCTGCGACGTCGACACGCCGAAGCTGCTGAAGGCGCCCGGCGGCAACGCCGACGTCGCCTGCTTCGCGGTGCAGGGCGAACTGCTCTAGCGGCCAATCGACGCCAATGCGTTCACCAGCGGGGTCGCCTCAAGCGGCCCCGCGATCGTTTCGAGCCGGCGGTCGGCGAGCCCGTGCGGCACCCGCCAGAGATAGGCCATCTCCCGCGAGGCGCGGATGACCGGGTCGAACAGGCCGATCAGGTCGAAGACGAAGCCCGGCACCCGCCGCACCCGCATCGGCCGGCCGTAGGCGGCGCTCGCCGCCGTCGCCAGATCGTCGATCGACACGGTATGGCCGTCGAAGTGGAACACCTCGAAGGCGCCGAGCCGGTCGCGCCGCTCGGCCAGCCGCACGAAGGCGACGGCGAGGTCGGGCAGATAGGCCCAGGCGTGCGGCACGCCAGCCGGGCCAGGCGCCTGGATGACGCCCTTCCCCGCCCTGGCGGCGATGAAGGCGGACAGCCAGCTCTGCCCGGAGATCGACGGGCCGAAGAAGTCGCCGGCCCTCAGGATGCAGGTCCGGACGCGGCCTTCCCGCGCCGCCGCCGCGAACATTGCCTCGATCTCGACGCGGATGCGGCCCTTCTCCGAGGTCGGCGCGAAGGCGACATCAGGGGTCAGCCGTTCCGGCATGCCTTCGCCGAAACCATAGACATTGCCGGGGAAGAGATGCAGCGCGCCCAGCCGTTCAGCCACCGCCAGCGCTGCGGCGTAGAGCGGCTTCGCCAGCTCGGCCCAGCGGTGATAGGGCGCGTTGAGACCGTCGAACACCACGTCGACCGGCCCGCCGGCCGCCGCCGCCACCGCCCCGGCGTCGGAGAGGTCGGCTTCCACCGGCCATATCCAGTCCGGCAACTCGCCGGCCCGGCCCTTGCGAACGAGGCCGGACACCTGCCAGTCCCGGCGATGGAACTCTTCCGCCACCGCCCGGCCGACGCCGCCAAGCGCGCCGAGGACGAGTACGTGTCCGGTCATGATCATCTCCCAAAATGGATTTGGCTCAACGCTTTACCCCTCTCCCTATCCCTTCCCTAATAGGGGGAAGAAACAGGAGAGGGGTCCTTGGGCGAAGAAATATGAGGATTGAATTCGCATATCAATCCGCTATAATTTCCATGAAGATATTCATTTTTTGCATATCAACATGCTCGACTGGACCCTCCTTCGCTCCTTCCTCGCCGTCATCGACACGGGATCGCTGTCGGCCGCCGCCGACCGGCTCGGCCTCAGCCAGCCGACCGTCGGCCGCCATGTCCACGAGCTGGAGGAGGCGCTCGGCGCGACGCTGTTCCGCCGGCAGCCGCGCGGGCTCGATCCGACGCCGGCCGCCCTCGACCTCGTCGAGGACGCCCGCCGCATGGGCGAGGCCGCCGACGCGCTGGCCCGCAAGGCGAGCGGCGCCGCCGACGGCATCGCCGGCACGGTGCGCGTCACGGCGAGCCGCATGGTATCGACCTACCTGCTGCCGGACATCGTGGCGGCGATGCGGATCGAGGCGCCGGACATCGACGTCGAGATCGTCGCCAGCGACGCGACGCAGAACCTCTTGCGCCGCGACGCCGACATCGCGCTGCGCATGTACGAGCCGCGGCAGGCCCAGCTCGTCCGCCGCCGCGTCGGCGATCTTCCGCTCGCCGTCTACGCCGCGCCTGCCTATCTCGCCCGACGCGGCACGCCGAAGCGGCTGGCCGATCTCGTCGATCACGACGTGATCGGCCTCGATCGCGGCGACGACCTGTTGCAGGGCTTCGCCCGCTATGGCCTGCCGGTACCGCGCGAGTGGTTCCCGATCCGCACCGACGATCACGTGGTCGGCTGGCAGATGGTGATCGCCGGCGCCGGCATCGGCTTCGCCCAGGTGCCGATCGCCGAGGCCGAGCCGCGCGTGGTTCGTCTGCCGGTCGAGGATGTCGGCTTTGCGCTGCCGCTCTGGCTCGCCTATCACGAGGACCTCAGGCACAACCGCCGCATCCGCTTCGTCGCCGACCGCCTCGCCGGCGGCCTCGGAAAACGCATCGCCCGGACGACACCATGACCGCCGACGAGCTTGCCGCCCTGCCCGCCCTCGAACTGGCGCCGCTGCTGATCGGCGCCACGCTCACCGTCGACGGCGTCGGCGGCGTCATCGTCGAGACCGAGGCCTACGAGGCCGACGACCCCGCTTCGCATTCCTTTTCCGGCCCGCGGCCGCGCAACAAGGCGATGTTCGGCCCGCCGCTCACCGCCTATGTCTATCGCTCCTACGGCGTCCACTGGTGCTTCAACATCGTCTGCGGCCCGCCCGGCCACGGTGCCGCCGTGCTGGTGCGGGCGATCGAGCCGACCGTCGGCCTCGAAATGATGAGCACGCGGCGGCGCACCGCCGAGCCGCGTCTCCTCGCCTCCGGTCCCGGCCGGCTGACCGAGGCGCTCGGCATCACCATCGCCCACGACGGCCTGCCGCTGACCATGCCGCCTTTCCATCTGACGCCGCGCGACACGGCGCCGGAGATCGTCACCGGCTCGCGCATCGGCATCACCAGGGCGGCCGAACGTCCCTGGCGCTTCGGCCTCAGGGGATCGCGCTTCCTCAGCCGGC
Source organism: Pleomorphomonas koreensis DSM 23070 (assembly GCF_000425185.1). Taxonomy (GTDB): domain Bacteria; phylum Pseudomonadota; class Alphaproteobacteria; order Rhizobiales; family Pleomorphomonadaceae; genus Pleomorphomonas; species Pleomorphomonas koreensis. The sequence goes on along the minus strand of NZ_AULH01000007.1, from coordinate 150,385 downwards.
CGTTCCGCTAGCCGTCAGCGCAACAGGCGCAGCGAGCCGGTCAGCGACTTCACCCACTTGGCCGGGCCGCACAGGCCGACGCCGTCGATCGCCTCGTCGGCGAGCCGCTTGCCCGGCAGTTGCGCTTCGTACTCCTGATAGTCGTGCAGCGCCCGCGAGAAGGCCGGAAACACCACCAGCGCGTTGTCGTCGCCGCGCGGCATCGCCTTCAGCATCAGCGCGCGAATCGCCTCCGGTCCGGCCGCCAGAATCGGCACCGGCAGGATGGAACTGTCATCGATGATCCGACCGTCGGCGTCGGCGAGCGGCCGATTGCCGAGCCATGGCAGGCGGGCGCCGAGCCCTATGCCGATGGCGCCGACCGTGTTGGCGAGAAGGCCGGGCGGCAGCTCGGGATTGACGACGATGGCGAGGCGGCTGTCGGGGATCATGGCAACTCCGGCTTCGGGCAGGAACGCCGGCAGGATATCCGGGCTTTCGGGGCAATTCCTGCCGGAGTTTGCGCCACAGTCGGCAAATGTGGTAGAACTTGCCTGATTTTATGAAGAATGGGGCAGACTATGCCGGATACATCCCTCGAACCGGTCGACATCCGGATTCTCGACGCTCTCCAGGCCGACGGCCGCCTCACCAATCAGGCTCTGTCCGCCGAGGTCGGCCTGTCGACCTCTCCCTGCTGGCGGCGGGTGCGGCAGCTTGAGGAGGCCGGCGTCATCGGCGGCTACCAAGCCGCGCTCGACCGCCAGAAGATCGGCCTGGGCGTGCTGGCCTTTGTCCGCGTCAAGATCGACAGCCACAGCGAGACGGAAGCCGAGGAATTCTCGCGGAGCGTCGCCCGGCTCCGCGAGGTGATCGCCTGCTATTCGATCGCCGGCGACTCGGACTTCCTGTTGCAGGTGGTGTCGCCCGACCTCGACACCTACGCCGATTTCGCCATGTCGGTGATCCGCCGCCTGCCCCGCATCAAGGAGATGCAGACCACCTTCGTCCTGAAGGAAATCAAGCCGTTCAAGGGCTTCCCGGTAGGGCTGGGATAAAAGGCTTTGATTGAGGCGGGACGACCTGTACGGATCTCCCGCCTTATCCTGCCCGAGGTCTTGCGCCTCCGGGGAGGATGACAAGCTATATATCTGTTTTATTTATATAAATTTGCTATCCCCGCGCAGGCGGAGACAGGCCGCCCGGTCAATACACCGGCTTGCCGCCGATGGTCAGCAGGCCGAGCATGTCGTCGTCGTCGTCCACCCAGCGCTGGAGGGCGGCGACGGTCACCATGTCGGTGCCCCCCTCGTCGCCGACGCCGGCGATGTGCTGGTAGGGCTCGAACGTATCGCCGAGATGCGACAGCACGGCGAAGGCGGTGCTGAAATCGTCACCACCGGCATAGCGGCTGGGCGTGACGATGGTGCGGATGCCGGCCGCCGTGGCCGCGGCAAGGCCCGGTCCGTTGTCCTCGAACACGATGGCCGCGCGGGCCGAAAGGCCGAGCCGATCGAGCGCCGCGAGATAGACGTCGGGCGCCGGCTTCGGCGCCACCGTGCCGGCTCCGCCGACGATGGCGGTGATCTTCTCCAGGCCGTCGAGCCCGAAGTTGGCGAGAATCAGCGCCTCGGCATTCTCCACGCTCGACGTGGTGGCCAGCACCACCGCGAGCCCTTGCGAGCGGGCATCGTCGAACAGCCGTTCGATGCCCGGCCGCGGTCGGGCCAGCCGGCGATCGACCAGCTTGGCGAACAGGCGCGTCTTGGCGGCGTGCAGCTCGGCAACCTTGCGCCGCCCCTCCTCGGCCATCGGCGGCGCATAATGCTCGATGAAATGTTCGAGCCGCGCCCGGCCGCCGTGCACGGCGAGCAACTCGCCGTAGAAGTCCGGCTCCCACACCCAGGGCAGGCCGGCGTCGGCGAAGGCGCGGTTGAAGGCCAGGCGGTGAACCTCCTCGGTTTCCGCCAGCGTGCCGTCGACGTCGAAGATCAGCGCCTTGACCGGTGCCATCGGATCTCCCTAGCCGAGCTTCTCCAGCACCGCCGGCAGGCCGCGGAAATCGTCCATCACGAAATCGGCCTTGAGTTCGTCGGCGGGAACCTCGGTGTAGCCGTAGCGCACCAGCGCCACGCGGATGTCGGCCGACCGCGCCGAGGCAACGTCGTTGGCGCTGTCGCCGACGAACAGCAACTGCTCCTTCGGCAGGCCGAGCCGCTCGGCCACCAGCCACAGCATGTCGGGCGCCGGCTTGGCGGCGACGCCGCTGTCGCCGCCGACCACCACGTCGATCTCGGCGCCGATGCCGAGGCTGTCGACGATCTCACGCGACACCGCCGTCGGCTTGTTGGTGCAGACGGCCAGCCGGTAGCCGGCCCCGGACAGCTTGCCCACCATTTCCGCCACGTGCGGGTAGAGGCGGGTAAGGCGGGTGGCGCGCGGCTCGTAGAAGCCGAGATAGGTCTTGACCTGGGCGGCCAGCGCCTCGCCGGCCACGATGACGCCGTGCGCGTCGAAGGCCTTCTGCACCAGCACCGGCACGCCCTTGCCGACCATCGCCGACACGGCGCTCTCGGGGTGAGGGCCGAGGCCGTTCGCCGCCATCAGATCGTTCACTGCCTCGGTGAGGTCGGGCAGGCTGTCGACCAGCGTGCCGTCGAGGTCGAAGACCAGGGCGCGGATGGGATGGTTCATAGGCTGTCCCTCAGGGCTTGGATGTTGCGGCGGTAGTCGGCCTCGGTGCCGCCCTTGAACACCGACGTGCCGGCCACCAGCACGTCGGCGCCGGCGCGGGCGAGCAGGCCGGCGTTGGCGGTGGAGACGCCGCCGTCGATCTCGATGTGGATGGGCCGGTCGCCGGTGAGCGCCTTCACCTTCTTCACCTTCTCGACCACGGCCGGGATGAACGCCTGGCCGCCGAAGCCGGGGTTGACGGTCATCACCAGCACGAGGTCGATCTCGTCGAGCATGTATTCGAGGCCGCCGATGTCGGTGCCGGGGTTGAGCACCACGCCGGCCTTCTTGCCGAGCGAGCGGATCACCTGCAGCGAGCGGTGGACGTGCGGCCCGCCCTCGACATGCACGGAGATCAGGTCGGCGCCGGCCTCGGCGAAGGCGCCGATGAACGGATCGGCCGGCTCGATCATCAGGTGCACGTCGAACGGCAGTTTGGTGTGCGGCCGCATCGCTTTCACCACCGAGGGACCGAAGGTGATGTTGGGCACGAAATGGCCGTCCATGATGTCGATGTGGATCCAGTCGCCGCCGGCCGCCTCGACGGCGGCAAGCTCGGCGCCGAGGCGCGAGAAATCCGACGACAGCACGGACGGGGCGATCTTGACGGTCATGAAGGGGCGTTCCGGCGATGAGGTTCAGGGGTCGGAAATTCATAAAGCAAGACGCCGCCGAGCGCTAATGCCGATTCTCGACGCTGGCCAAAAAGCATGTGGCCGCCCGGACGTAATCGATCAAGCCAGCCGCCGGCCACGATGTCGTCGCTTTCGCCGCGCAACCAGGGCACCACCGCCGTTTTCCTCGGGACAACCGCCAAAACGGCGGCCGGCAAATGGAATCCGGCCAAGGCTTGCGGTAAGCTCCGGAAGACCCGGGAAGACCATTCGTGAGTCCGGAGAAAGAGACGGGACGCCGAGCATGCGCCACACCACCCTGAAGCAGCTGCGGTTCCTGTCGGCCGTCATCAAGACCGGGACCGTCACCGCCGCTTCGTCGGCGATGAACGTCACGCCGCCGGCCATCACCGCCCAGGTCAAGGCGCTGGAAGATCTGGTCGGCCTGCCGCTGCTCGAACGCGTCGGCGACCGCTTCATCGCCACCTCGGCCGGCCAGGAGATCGCCGGCACGCTCGACCGCATCGAGGCGCTGCTCAACGAATGCTCCGGCGCGCTGGCCGAGATGCGCGAGGCCGGCTCGGGCCGCGTCGCCGTCGGCGTCGTCTCCACCGCCCGCTATTTCGCGCCGACCGTGCTGGCCGCCTTCCGCAAGGAACGGCCGAAGGTGGACATCGACTTCATCGTCGGCAACCGCGACGAGACCATCCTCAGGCTCCGGAACTACGAGGTCGACCTCGCCGTCATGGGCCGGCCGCCGAGCGATTTCGACGTCGAGGCCAAGGCGATCGGCAAGCATCCGCAGGTGATCATCTGCGCGCCCGACCATCCGCTGGCCCGTGAGCGCAATATCCCCATCGAGGCGCTGATGGGCGAGACCTTCCTGGTGCGCGAGGCCAATTCCGGCACCCGCAACTCCTTCGCCCAGTTGATGAGCCAGCACGACGGCGGCCGCGACGTGCGCGAATTCGAGATGGGTTCCAACGAGACCATCAAGCAGGCGGTGATGGCCGGGCTCGGCATCTCCTTCATCTCCTCGCACACCGTCGCCGCCGAGGTCGAGGCCGGTCGTCTGGTGATCATGGACGTGGTCGGCCTGCCGCTGATCAAGACCTGGCACGTCGTCCGCCGCACCGACAAGCGGCTGCTGCCGTCGGCCGAGGCAATGTACCGCTTCTGGGTCGAGCATGGCGGCGACTACCTGCCGAAGATCAGCGGACGGGCCGACTAGCATCCGCCCAAAAGTCGCAGACTTTCTGGACAAGCGGATGCGCGAGGAAACGACTTGAGCCGGAGACTCCCATGACCGCCCTGCGTCCCTTCCGCGTGGTCGAAAGCCTCTGCGCCACCGGCAAGGAGTCGGAGGCGAAGAAGGAGGATCGGCTGGTCGTCACCGACGACTTCGCCGCGGTCATCGACGGCGCCACCTCCTCCGGCCCGATCGGCGGCCGGCCGGGCGGCATCGTCGCCGCCGAGGCGGTGGAAGCCGCCGTCAAGGCACTGCCACCCGACGCCATCGCCCGCGATTTCGTCGACCGCGCCACGGCGGCCGTCGCCGCGGCGATCGGCGCATGGCCGGACAAGACGGAGATGCGCCCCTCGGCGGTGGCCGCCGTCTGGTCGCGCGCCCGCAACGAGGTCTGGCGGGTCGGCGACTGCCACGTCCGCATCGACGACCGGGCCTATTACGGCGGCAAGGAGATCGACCGCATCGGCTATGAGTTCCGCTGCGCGGTGATCAGGGCGCGGCTCCGGCTCGGCCTCACCAGCCTCGACGCCGAACGGCGGGTGCCGACCATGGAGCAGCCGTTCCGGCCGCTGGTCATCGCCCAGCACGCCTTTCTCAACCTCGACAGCGACGATCCGCTCGCCTACGGCGGCCTTGCCGGCACGCCGGTGCCCGATCGTTTCATCGAGGTGATCCCGGCGGCTGGCGCCCGTGAGATCGTGCTGGCCAGCGACGGCTTCCTGTCGCCGCCGGCAACGCTGGCCGAGGGTCTCGCGGAGATCGCCCATGTCAGGGAGAACGACCCGCTGATGGTGGAGCTTGCCACCGGCTCGCGGCCGTTCATGCCGGGCCGCGACTATTTCGACGACACCACCTACCTCCGCATCGCCATCGGCTGAGGCTCGGGCTGAGGCTCAGGCACCCGGATGGCGCGCCGCATAGGCGGTGAGCATGGCCCAGGTCGCCTCGTGGTCGGCAAGGCGGAAATCGGCGCCTCTCGCCTTCAGGCCGATACCGATACCGAAGCCGCCGAGCCTGTGCGCCGCGGCGAAGCCGGACTCGTCGGGCACGTCGTCGCCGACATGCACCGGAACGCGGCCGAGGAAGGGCGTGTGCTCCATCAGGAAGGTGAGGCCGGAGCCCTTGTTCGCCCCTCGCGGCACCACGTCGATCGACACGCGGCCGGGGATCACCGACACGTGGCCGCTGGCGTGCCGCTCGGCCAGCGCCGCCACGCCGTCGGCCAGAGGGTCGCCCTCGTTGTAGACGATGGCCAGCGCGCCGATCTTCCACTGGATGTCCATGGTGGGATAGGCGTCGGCCACCGCCGAGGCGATGTCGTCGAGCGCTCGCCGCTCCTCGGGCGTCTGCACCGGCGTGAAGCGGCGGCCGTCGGGGAAGCGCCGGTCGGCGCCCTGCAAGGCGGCCACCGGCAGGATCAACGGCTTGAACATCGGATCGACCGTCTCGACCGAGCGGCCGCTGACGATGGCCATCGCCCCGCCGAGCCGGTCGTAAAGGCGGCCGAGGAAGGCGATGCGCTCGGCGGCGATGCCGCGCTCGCGGTCGGCATAGGTTGGGCCGATCAGCGTGCCGTCGACGTCGAGGAACAGCGCAAGACGATCGGGGGCGGGCAGACGGGCGGCGAGGTCGGTCGGGTCGATCAAGGGTACGGGCCTGCGGTCGGAAACAAGAAAGAGATTGCCGCTAAGACGAAAGTATCGTCCGCAGCATCCCTAGCCTCTACAGCCATCGCCGCGATCCGACAATGCCCCAAGCCTTGAATCGATATGAAAGCCGCCTTTTGGGGACGGTTTCTGAAATTCGCCCGGCGAGTCGGCTGGCTCGGCTTTCGAGCCCCGGAACGGGAGAAAGTGGCGCCAGACAGGCGCCGGAGGGAAATTTGCGGTCGATCGCTCAGACGGAGAGATCGTAGACCAGAATGCCCTCGAGCCCGCCGTCGGTCGCCGCCACGATCCGGTTGCCGACCTTCACGTGCTCGGGATGGATCAGGTAGGCGTCGCGCGCCGCCTCGTCGTCGAAGGTGACGACGAAGCCGTGGTGGAAGCCGCGGTCGAGCCCTTCCGGCGACACGTTCGGCCCGGCCTTGAAGTCGAGCATGCCGGGGATGATCGGCTTCAGCGCCGCCACGGCGCCATAGAGCTTCAGGACGTCGGCCGTCGTCGCCGCGGCCGGCATTTTCAGGAACACGCAATGCAGGATCATGGGTCAGTCCTCAGTCGGCAACGGGCGGCGGCGTACGGCCGCGCAACGGCCGTTCCTCGATGGCGGCAAGCAGCAGGAGCGATACGAACTGCGCCAGGGCGGCGGCGAAGAACAGGGCGCGGAAGGCGGCGACGGCGCCCTCCCGCGCCGCCGGCGCCAGCCCGCCGCCGCTGATGTGGTCGCCGATGCCGGCGCTGCCGAGGATGGCGCCCAGCACGGCGATGGCGACGACGGCGCCCAGCGAGCGGACGAAGGTGTAGGCGCCGGTGGCGGTGCCGAGATCGCGCGGATCGGCGGCGTTCTGCACCATGACGGTGGCCACCGGGAACAGCGCGCCCTGGCCGAAGCTGGTGACCACCGCCAGCGCCTCGATCACCCAGAAGGGCGCGTCGCCGGCAACGACGCCGACCGCCGCCAGCGCCAGCGCGGACAACAGGCTGCCGACGACCGGCAGCCGCTTGTAATGCGGCGCCTTGCGCAGGATGCGCGCCGAGATGTTGGAGCCGATCACCGAGCCGATCATCGGGCCGAGCAGCGCGATGCCGGCCGCCGAGGCGCCGAAGCCGTCGATCAGTTGCAGGTAGACCGGGAAATAGACCGACAGGCCGAACATGCCGGCGGCGGCCAGAAAGGAGACGGCCGAGGTCAGCGCGATCACCCGGTCGCCGAAGATGCGCGGCGGCAACAGCGGCTCGGCCGGCTGGAACTGGTACCAGGCGAAGAAGGCGAAGGCGGCGAGCGACAGCGCCAGCATGCCGAGGACGAGCGGCGAGGTCCAGGGATAGGAATGGCCGCCCAGCGTCAGCGGCAGCAGGAACAGCAGCGTCGCCGCCATGATCACCAGCGCGCCGGCGATGTCGAGCCGGTGGTCGCGGCGGATGTCCGGCAGGCGGGACAGCGGCTTCAGCGACAGGCCGACGGCCAGCGCGCCGAGCGGCAGGTTCAGCCAGAAGATCGCCGACCAGTGGACGTATTCGGCGAGGAGACCGCCGAGCACCGGCCCGGCGACGCTCGACGTCGCCCAGACGGCCGAGATGTACATCATGTACTTGCCGCGTTCGCGCGGCGGCGCCACGTCGCCGATGATGGTCTGGACGAGCGCCATCAGCCCGCCGCCGCCGAGGCCCTGCAAGGCGCGGCCGGCGATCAGCACGGCCATCGACGGCGCCGCTGCCGAGATCACCGATCCCGCCACGAAGATGCCGACGCCGGCGTAGAGCACCGGCCGCCGGCCCTTGAGGTCGGCGAGCTTGCCGTAGAGCGGCGTCACCGCCGTCGCCGTCAGGAAATAGGCCGAGACGATCCACGACACCCACTCGCCGCCGCCGAGCGAGGCGCCCATCACCGGCAGGGCCGGCGTGACGATGGTCTGGTCGAGCGCGGCGAGGAACATGCAAAGGAGGGCGGTGATGACGATCTTGGTCTTGTCGTCCTCGCCGAGCAGGTGAGCGGCGGATTGGGGCGTCGTGGTCATGGCATCGGTCCGGCGGATTCGCCGCCGCACCCTATCGATAGTCCGGCGCGAAAGCCAGCCGCCGCCTCTGCCGCCTTCCGTTCGCCATCCGAGCCTCTATACTCGGGGGCGATGAACCGGAGACCGCCGCGATGACAGCAGCCCCTCCCCGCACCGTCGATCTCAACGCCGACCTCGGCGAGGGCTTCGGCGTCTACCGCATCGGCGACGACGCGGCGCTTCTCGACGTCGTCACCTCGGCCAACGTCGCCTGCGGCCTGCACGCCGGCGATCCCGAGATCATGGTCGAGACCTTCCGCCACGCCAAGGCGCGCGGCGTCGCGGTCGGCGCCCACCCCGGCTTTCCCGACCTCTGGGGCTTCGGCCGCCGCGCCCTGCCCTATTCGGCCGGCGAGATCGAGCGGCTGATCGCCTACCAGATCGGCGCGGCGGCGGCGCTGTCGGCGCTCTCCGGCCACCCGATCAGATACGTGAAGCTGCATGGCGCGCTCGCCAACCTCGCCGTCGCCGACCCGGACGTCGCCGCCGCCAGCGTGCGGGCGATCAAGGGCGTCGACGCCGCGCTCGCCTGCCTCGCCATCGCCCACGGCGCGCAGGAGCGGCTGGCCCGCGAGGCCGGTCTTGCCACCTTCTCCGAGGTCTACGCCGACCGCGGCTATCGCGACGACGGCTCGCTGATGCCGCGTTCCCAGGCCGGCGCCTTCGTCCACGATCCGGCCGAGGCGGTGGAGCGGGCCTGCCGCATGGTGCGGACGGGCGAGATCGTCTCGGTGGCCGGCAAGGCGCTGCCGACATCGGTCGATTCCATCTGCGTCCACGGCGACAGCCCGACGGCGGTGGTGACGGCGCGCCTCCTGCGCGAGCGCCTTGCCGCCGAAGGCATCGCGCTGGCGCCCTTCGCCGGAGCCGCCTGATGGCCGGCACGCCGACCACCGGCCAGACGATCGTCGCCGGCCTCACCGGCACCTTCTACCGCTCGCCGTCGCCGGAGGCGCCGCCCTTCGTCGCGGTGGGCGATCTGGTGGAGGAAGGACAAACGGTCGGCCTCCTCGAAGCGATGAAGATGCTGACGCCGATCGAGGCCGACCACGCCGGCCGCGTCGCGGCGATCGCCGCGGAGGACGGCGCGCTGGTGACGCGCGGCACGGTGCTCTACCGCCTTGCCGGCCCGGAGGACGCGGCGCCCGAACCGCCGCCAGCCGCACAGCTGGCGGCCGAACCGCCGCCGCCCTTCGTCGCCGCGCCATCGCCCGGCCGCGTCAGGCTTTGCCATCCGCTCGACGCCGCGCCGCGCTTTTCCGAGGGCGACCGCGTCGGCAAGGGCGACACCGTCGCCTTCGTCGAGGCCAACGGCCTGCTGCTGCCGGCGATCGCCGCCGCCGACCTGACGCTCGGCCGGCGTCTCGTCGACGATGGCGCGCCGGTCGGCTGGGGAACGCCGCTCTACGAGGCGCGATAGAGCGCCGCCGCCGACCTCAGCCGGTCGAGCCAGTCGGCCGTCTCCCTGAGCGCCGCCACCGCCTCGTCGCGGCTCGCGAGCGCAAAGCGCAGCCGGTCGCCGGGCATCGCCTGCCCCAGCCGCCAGAGGTCGGCCTCGATCACCGTGGCGATCTTCGGATAGCCGCCGCAGGTGTTGGCCTCGGCAAGCTGGACGATCGGCCGGCCGGACGGCGGCACCTGCACCGTGCCCGGCACGATGCCGTGCGACATCAGCTCGCGCCGCCGCGCGCGGACAAGCTCCGGCCCGTCGAGCCGGCAGCCCTGCCGGTCGGCCTCGGCGGTCACCTGCCAATCGGCAGCAACGAACAGCCGCCGCGCGTCCTCGGAGAATTCCGGCCACTCGGCGGCCGGCAGCAGGCGCAGCGGCCGGCCGGCGTCGCTCCGTCCGGGCGGCGGCAGCGCGCCGATGCCGCCCTCGGGCAGCCGGCCCGGCAGTCGCGGCCCGAGCGGCAGCAGGTCGCCGCGCCTGAGACCCCGGCCCTCGTGGCCGCCGTAGCCGCTCTTCAGCTCGGTCGCCCTCGCCCCGAGCAGCAGCGGCGCGTCGATGCCGCCGCTCACCGCCACATAGACGCGGGCGCCCAGCGTCGGCGGGGCGATGGTCAGCTCGTCGCCGGCCCGCGCCTCGGTCGCCCACCAGGGCGGCAGGCGGCGGCCGGAGAGCCGCGTCTCGGCGAGCGCGCCGGTGACGGCCACCGCCGCGCCCGCCTGGAACCGCAGGCGGAACGGGAAGGCCGCCACCTCGATCGCCGCCGCGCCGGCATCGTTGCCGAGAAGCGCGTTGGCGGCGTCGAGCGCCGGACGATCCATGGCGCCGGAGCGCGACACGCCGCTGGCCAGAGAGCCGCGACGGCCACGGTCCTGCACCGAATTGAGCGCGCCGGACGACAGGATCTCGATCATCGCTCGACACCGGCGACGACGAAACGCACCACGTCGCCGGCCGCCAGCGTTGCCGGCCGGACGCGATGGGGGTCGAACAGCGTGAAATCGGTATGCCCGAGGATATGCCAGCCGGACGGCGCGGTGATCGGCATGATGCCGGCCTGACCACCGCCGACGATCACCGCCCCCTTGGGCACACCGGCGCGCGGCACCGCCCGGCGCGGCGCCGACAGCGCCGGATCGAGGCCCGAGAGATAGGGAAAGCCGGGCATGGCGCCGATCGCCGCCACCCGGTAGACGGCGCCGGCGTGCCGGCCGATCACCTCGTCGACGGCGAGACCAAGGCCGGCGGCGAAATCGGTGAGATCCGGCCCGCCATAGACGACATCGATGCGATGCTCGCAGCCGGCGCGCGCCGTGGCGACCGCGGTCCGCCAGCCGTCGACGAGGCGGCGCGTGATTTCGCCGGCCTCGACGGCCAGCGGATCGAAGGCGACCATCAGGTTGTTCATGCCGGGCACCACGTCCTCGATGCCGTCGGCGCCGGAGAGGCTGTCGGCGAGCGCCAGCAGCCGCGCTTGCCGGTCCTCGTCGAAGGCGCCGGCGGCGACGTCGAGGAGCAGCGCGCCGGCGCCCGCCTCGGAGAGGATGAAATCGTCGGCCAACCGTTCCCCCTGTCCTGTCAGGCGATTATCGGCGGCCAATGCCCGCCGTGCAAGGGAGCCACGCGGCAATGCGATTGGTCGGCGGCCGGCGAAAGCCTATAACGTTACCGATAACCGGCCGCCAGACGCCGGCGGACTGCCAAGGACCGTGATCAATGACCCCTGAGACCCAAGCCCGCCTCGCCGCGCTGCGAGAGCGGATGGTCGCCACCGACACCGACCTCGTCGCCCTCGCGCCGGGCTCGCACATGCAATGGCTGCTCGGCTACGCGCCGGCCTCCGACGAGCGGCCGTGCCTGCTGCTGATATCGCCGGGTGGCACCACCTTCCTGATGCCTGAAGTCAATGCCGACGACGTGCGCCAACATACCGACATCGATTTCGTCCCTTGGGCCGACGACGTCGGGCCGCACGTGGCGCTCTGCCAGGCGCTCAGCGCCATCGGCGCCAGTGCGCCCGACCGCGTCGCCATCGACGAGACCATGCGCGCCGACTTCGCGCTGCTGGTGCTCGACGCCCTGCCCTCCGACGTGCTGCGCACCTTTACCGCCGACACGCTCGGCGGGCTGCGCATGAAGAAGGACGAGCGCGAGTACGGCCTCCTCAAGATGAACGCCGGCATCGCCGACCGGGCGATCGAGGCGGCCCTCGCCGCCCTCAAGCCCGGCATGACCGAGAACGAGCTTGCCGCCGTCATCCGCAACCAGTTCCTGAAAGAAGGCGCGGCGCCGAGCTTCTGGGTGGTCGGCAGCGGCCCCAACGGCGCCTTCCCGCACCATCACGCTTCCGACCGCCATATCGTCGAGGGCGATGCGGTGGTGATCGACGTCGGCGGCGTCAAGTCCGGCTTCCCGAGCGACATCACTCGCGTCGCGGTGGTCGGCCGGCCGCCGGAGGGCTTCGTCGAGGTGCACGCCGTCGTCGAGCGGGCGGTCGAGGCGGCGCTTGCCGCCGCCAGGCCCGGCGTGCTGGCCCGCGAGGTCGACGCCGCCGCCCGCGCGGTGATCGCCGATGCCGGCTACGGCAAGGCGTTCACCCATCGCACCGGCCACGGCATGGGCATCGACGGCCACGAGCCGCCTTATATTACCGCCACGTCCGAGACCGTGCTCGAGGAAGGCATGGTGTTCTCGATCGAGCCGGGCATCTATCTCGCCGGCCGCTACGGCTGCCGCCTTGAGGAGATCGTCATCCTCCGGGCCGATGGCCCGGAGATCCTGTCGGGCCTTTCCCGCGACATCCTCGTCGCCGGGAGCTGAGCGCCTCACCCCTTGCCCGCCACCTTCTCGCTGAGCACGCGGTTGGGCGACACCCTGCCGGCTTCCTCCTCGGCGATATTGCCCATGGTCGTCTCGGCGATGGCCAGCAGCGCCTCCTCGGTGAAGAAGGCCTGATGGCCGGTGATCAGCACGTTGGGGAAGGTCAAGAGGCGCTGGAACACGTCGTCCTGGATGATCTCGCTCGACAGGTCCTCGAAGAACAGGTCGGCCTCCTGCTCGTAGACGTCAAGGGCGACACCGCCGATGCGGCCGCTCTTCAGGCCGCCGATCACCGCCTCGGCGTCGATCAGCGCGCCGCGCGAGGTGTTGATCAGCAGGAAACCGTGACGGGCGCGGGCGATCGCCGCCTCGTCGATCAGGTAGTGCGTTTCCGGCGTCAGCGGGCAATGCAGGCTGATGACGTCCGACCGCTCGATCAGCTCGTCGCGCCCGACGTAGGTGACGCCAATCGCCTTGAGGTCGTCGACCTCGTAGCGGTCGTGGGCCAGCACCTCGCAGCCGAAACCGAGGCGATAGGCCCGCGCCACCAGCGCGCCAATGCGGCCGGTGCCGACCACGCCCACCGTGCGGCCGTAGAGATCGTGGCCAAGCAGGCCCTCCAGGGCGAAATTGTTTTCACGGACGCGCGCCCAGGCGCGATGGATGCGCCGGTCGAGCGCCAGCAGCAGGCCGACCGAGAATTCGGCGACGGCGTGCGGCGAATAGGCCGGCACGCGCAGCACGACAAGGCCCGCCTCCGCGGCGGCGTCGAGGGCGACGTTGTTGAAGCCGGCCGCCCTCAGCGCCACGATGCGCGTGCCGCCGGCGGCCAGTGCCGCCATCACCTCGGCGTCGAGCGTATCGTTGACGAAGGCGCAGATGGCCGGGAAGCCCTCGGCCAGCCGCACCGTCGTATGGTCGAGCCGTGGCTCGAAGAAGGTCAGCTCGTGGCCGTGCATGGCGGCAGCGCGGCTCAGGAAGGTGCGGTCGTAGGGCTTGGTGCTGAAGACGGCAACGCGCATCGGGATCTCCGGATGGATGGTCTGGCGGCGACAGTATCAGGCGCCGGACCCAAGAAAAGAGGGCAGACGCGATCCGGCGTCTGCGGCGAAAGTTGGACCGCGCCCATCAGCACGAATCCCTGCTGGCCGGCCGGAGCGAAGGATGCGACATTGCCGCCATGCGTTTCCTCGCCGGCCTCCGCCTGCTTCTCGTCGCCCTCGCGCTGATCGGCCTGATCGGCGGACGCGGTGCCGTGTTCTCCGTCACCACCGCGCACGCGGCGATGGCGGCCGCCGACCTGAAGCACGATTGCTGCGGCAAGACGTCATCCGCCCCCATCGAGAAGGCCGGCACTTGCCTCGGCGCCGGCTGCCCCATGGCCGCGCCCGCCCTGCCGGCCGCGGCTCCGGTCCTTGAAACCGATTCCGGGCGCCCCGCCGACACGCCGCTCGTCGTCCTCGAACTCGACGGCCGGTCGCCGGCGCCGCCGCTCGAACCGCCGCGCGCCTGAGCGACCGCCATCATCCCTTTTCTTTCCGCGACCGCCGGCGCCCTGCGATGCGCCGCGATCGGACACAAGACACCAGACACAGGCAAAATCATGAAATTCCGTATTCTCGCTCCCCTTATCCTCGCCGCGTCCACCTCGCTCGCCATGGCTGGCCAGCCGGTCGAGGTACTGCTCAACGAAGGCTGCATGTGCTGCCACGAGTGGATCGCCCACATGCAGGCGGCCGGCTACACCGCCCATGCCACCGAGATGGACTACAATGCCCTCGCCTCGCGCAAGACGGCGCTCGGCATCCCCGGAGACGCCGTCTCCTGCCACACCGCGCTGGTCGGCGGCTACGCCATCGAAGGCCACGTGCCGGCGGCGCTGGTCGACCGCCTGCTGGCCGAGAGACCTGATGCCGTCGGCCTCGCGGCGCCCGGCATGCCGCTCGGCTCGCCCGGCATGGGCGCCGACGCCGATGCCGAGCCGTTCGACGTGCTGCTGATCAGGAAGAACGGCAGCACCGAGGTGTTCGCCACCGTCCAGCCCGACAAGGGCTAATCATCGGGGCTGATCATCGGGGCTGACGATCGGGCGCCCGGAGTTCCGAACCTGTCGGGTTCCGGGCGCCTATCGCTGCGCCAGCTTGGCGATGCGCGCCGACATCTCGGAGATTTCCTTGGTCTGCGCCTCGATGATCGCCTCGGCCATCTTTCGGCTGTCGGCGTCGGTGCCGTATTTGAGTTCGATCCGCGCCATGTCGATCGCCGCCTGATGATGGGCGAGCATGCCGCAATTGAAGGCAAGGTCGGCATCGGCGATGCCGGCCGCCGCCATCATCGGCCCGTGCATGCGGTTGATCGCCTGCATGGTCTCGGTCTGCGCGGCGGCGGTGGTGCCGGCCTCGCCGGCGTTCGAGACTTGCGCTTCCGAAGCGGCACGCGGCGCCCCGGCCATGTCTTCGTGGGGGTCGTCGGAGCCGGGCATCGCCTGCTCGGGCGGCACGATGGCGGCACGGCAGGCCTGCGGCAGGATGGACAGGTCGGTTTGCGCCGCCTCCTGGGCGACGGCGCCGGTGGCCGGTCCGATGAGGGCCATGGCAAAGAGGATCGGGCGTATCCGCATCGTAAGTCTCCCGTGGCTGGAGCGCGGCTCATCCGGCTCGGCATGCCGGCGATGCCGCCAAGGGCATAACGCCGACGGCCCCGTCCGGGTTCGCCACCGATGTCCGAAACCGGCCATGGCGAAAGGCCCATGGAGCAATCGGCGCGGAACAAACCGCCATCAGGACGGTTGACCCAAGAATTCCAAACCCAAGCTCTGGAGGCTGCCATGCACACCGAAGCGATGATCCGCTCTCATCCCGCCCTGAACGGCACCGTCGATAACGATCTGCTCCATTGCATCGAGGCCTGTCTCGATTGCGCGCAGACCTGCACGTCCTGCGCCGACGCCTGCCTCGGCGAGCAAAACGTCGACGACCTGCGTCAATGCATCCGTCTCAACCTCGACTGCGCCGACCTCTGCCTGGCGACAGCCACGATCGCCTCGCGGCGCACCGGCTCCAACGGCGAGGTGCTGAGGGCGGTCATCCTCGCCTGCCGCGACGCCTGCCGGGCCTGCGCCGCCGAATGCGGCCGTCACGCCACCATGCACGAGCATTGCCGCGTCTGCGCCGATGCCTGCCGCCACTGCGAAGACGCCTGCGCCACCGCCGCCGACGGCATCAAGTCGTCGCTGCAATGACCAGCTCCCAGGGAGCCGCTTCAACGATTTGCGTATTAGGGAAAAGTGGTGGGCGCGTACGGGATCGAACCGTAGACCCGCTGATTAAGAGTTATTGCGAACTTTATATAAATCAATCACTTCTGTGAAGCCCAATACATTCTAGCTCACGATGCCGCAAATTGCATCCAGAAAGCATTCGGCGTCGGATTGACGCTCGGGAAACAACGTCCCCGTTACTTTCCGCGCGAGCCATCCCGCTCCATCGCCTGACGCATGTACCGGAGGTCCGTCTTGATCTCGGCGATGTCCTGAAGCACCAGCGACGTGGCGGCGCGGGCGCCCTTGCTGTCGGCCTCGATATCACCAAGCCGCCGGTCGTGATCGCCAACCTTCGCCTCAACGCCCGTGATCGACGTTTGCAGCGCCGTCCACCCGCCGGCCATCGCCATGGCCAGCGTCACCAGGGCGATGACGGTCGACAGCGAGATTTCTTTCCGGAGATCCGGCATCACTTCCACCCGCACTTCTTGCCGCCAAAATCGTTGTGCCCGGCGATCGCCTCGGCCGCCGGCCGGTCGTTGCCGACGAGGTAGACGGCCGACGCCGGCTTGAGCGGGATCGGCCGCCAGCCGTCGCACGTGCTACCGGCCGACGCGCAGGCCCCGACAGTCGCCGTCGCCACCAAGGCGCAGGCACAGCGCCACATCGTCATCCGTCCGTACCGCATCGTCGATAGCGCTCCTGTCGCGCAGGTTGGTCATGGACGCCCGATCCTGTTTTGCCCTCTCGCTGTCCCGGCCGGCGTCGAAGATCGCCCACACGGCCAGCAGCAGGATGACGGCGGCGATGCCGGCTAGTACCAGGCGCCAGTTGGCGCGAAGGAAGGTGAGGGCGGAGAGCGCGGTAGTCATTCCGGCACCTCTGGCCGCAATCGAAGTCTGCGATCAATTTCGGCTGCGATAAGCGCGCCCGCCTTCTCCAAGTCGCGGATGGGGTCGTCTGAGGGCTTCCACCATGACTTTCCCCACGGCCACCAGCGCATCGGCCCTACGCGGCCTTCGACATGAGGAAAGATGGCATGGAAGATGTAAGAGAGAGCGGCCATGGCCATCTCTCCCTTGCTGTGTGCGTCATCATGTTCAGGGGTCCACCCCTCAACCTTGATGTGCCGCATCCTCTCTACCGCTATGGAACAACAAAACGCAGCTTTTAGATCGTCTCTTTCGCGCTCGACCTCGGCAAGTTTGCGCTTAGCCTTGGCAAGTTCTTGCTCTAGATAAAAGGCGCCTTCGGCATTAACAGCAGCTAAGCTAGGCATCACACGCCCCCTACCGTCCGCCGGCTTCTGATCCACCCCGCCGCAGCCCAGACCAGCCCGCCGATGATCAGCAGGCCGCCGGCCACGTAGAGCGCCGCCGTGGCGTAGCCCGCGAGGTCGGACAGCGACGCCAGCGATTGCAGCTTGTCGGCCGTCTGGTTGAGCTGGTCGACGTAGGGCTGCACCTGTTTGGCCGCCTCGAGCGCCAGGACGCCCGTGCCGGCCGAGGTGCCACCCTGCCGCGCCTCGGCCGTCTGGAGCGGCCCGACGACGCCGAGCTGCTCGTCCGGCGCCACGCGATAGGCGGCGAGCGCCTGCATGGTCTCGGGGCCGGCGACGCCATCGGCGGCGAGGCCGGATTTGCGCTGGAACACCAGCACGGCCGCCTTGGTGGTCGGCCCGAAATCGCCGTCCACCTTGACGGCGGCGCCGGTGCGGTTGAGCAGCGCTTGCAGTTCGCGCACCTTGGCGCCCTTCATGCCCATGCGCAGCATGTTCGCGGCGCCGGCCGTCTTCACCTCGCCGCCGAACTCCTTCGCCAGCCGCTCGATGTCGCGGGCGTAGGAGGCCGGCGTCTTCGGCCCGTTGTAGCCGCGCGAGAAGCCGAGCGCGTCGCCGCGCCGCAGCTCGTCGAGCAAGGCAAATTCCTTGATGTAGCGCATCATCAGGTCGACCTGCCCGTACAGGCCGGAGCACGCCGTCTTGACGAGGTCGGCGACGGACGCGAAGCCGAGCCGCTTCCAGTGCGCGCCCATGACCTGGCCGACGCCCCAGCTCATGCTTTCATGGGCTGCATCGGTGTCGATGCCGCAGGCCGGTTCCACCAGCTTGTACCAACGATCGGCCTGTTCCCTCGGGTTCTTGATGCCGCCGGCCTTCGGCGACGCCAGCTTCTTGGCGACGGCGGCGGCGAGCTTGTCGCCCTTGAGCCGCTGATAGAAGTAGTGCCCTTCCCAACGGATCAGCGGCAGCTTGTTGCCGTTGGCGGTCGCGAACACCTCTCCGTTGCTTTCCTTGGCGATGATGGCCGCGATCCACGCCGCCGGCGCGTCGTAGGCGACGGCCATGGCCTGCGCGACGTTGAAAACCTGCATGTCCATGGTGAGCCCCCTGTCAGGCCGGCCAGCCGGCGGTGATGTCGATGGCGTCGAGCGCGGCGGCGTCCTCGGCCGCCAGCGCCAGATCCTTGAGGTCGCGGCGATGCTGGACGATGGCGGCGTACCAGTCGCCCACCGTGGCGGCGAGCGTCAGCCCGGCGGCCGGCGTGGCGAGAGGGATGCGTGTGTTCTCGAGCGCGATCCACCCCCGCGAATAGCTCTCCGGCCAGGAGACGGCGCCGCTGGCGGCCGCCGTCGCGGTCGCCGCCATGGCGGTGAGATCGGACCGGCTGTCGGTATCGAGGGCGACGTGCAGCCCACCGTCAACCGGCGCGCCAGCGGAGAGCAGGGCGTCGGCGGCGGCGTTGATGGCCGCGATTTTGGCGGCGCGGAGATCGTCGAGCGACGAGGCGGCCTCGGCTGGCGCGGCCCAAGTCGCCCCGTCGAAGGTCCACCCAATACCGATATCGACACCGTCCGGGCCGAGCACAGCGCCGAAGTCCGCCGGGTCTGCGTCATCCGCCAGCGCAATGACGTTCACGACAAGGCCGCCGGCAAGGACAATTCCGATCATGACTTTCTCCGATAGAAAACGGCCACAGCGCCGTTTACCCCGTAACTGAGGATGGTGTTATAATATCCACGAGCGCCGGGGCAGTATGCGGATGTGCGATCCCAAGCTGCGGCGGCTGACTTTCCAGAAATCTGAACGTTTGACAGAGCTTCATTCGGGAACGCGGCGCGTCTAACTGATGCCTGGAGCGAAAAAACGGCGGCCGTAAGCTCTCTACCGGCTGGCATAGCGGTGATGGAAAATCGGCAATTCTCTACATAGGTGTTTTGTATATTGCCGCCAGAGCCTACACCATGGGTGACACTTCCGCTGGCCTGATTGCTAGACCCACCGGTCGCACTAAGCCCCTTGAAGGACGACGTGCCCGCGGTAGACGAGACGGTCCCGGCACCGACCACGGCGGCTACAACCTCGCCTGCCGTGGCGGTGACTGTTCCACACGCCACTCCGCCTTCGCCACCGTAACTATTAGACGACGAATTCGACCCGCCACCGCCACCCCAGACGAACACGAGCGGATCGATGGACGGGTCAAGGTCAGCAGGGAACGTGTAGTTACCCGACACGGTTATGAAGTCGACATCCGTGTATCCGCTCCCATGCGCGGCGATGGCCTGAGCTACGTTGAGCGGGGACATCGGCTTGCCAGTAAGCACACCCGCTTTGGCTTCGGCCTCCGTCGCGTAGTCGAGCGACACGGTGACCGTTGCGCCAAGCGTCGCACTCGCGCCGCCATTGATCGATACGCCAGGGCCGGAGGCGATCGTCCTCGTCGCCGGCACGTAGCCGGCGAGCATGGCCTCGATCTGGGCTGTGGTGGAGTAGGAGGACGGGTCCCACGTAGACGCCGCCTCGGCGCTGTGGGCGGCCGCCTCGGCCGCGTCGGCCGCCGCCTCCGCGTTGGCCGTTGTGGTCTCGACGGCATCGGTGACGGTTTCGAGCACAGCGGAAACTCTTGCCGTGGAAGCGTCGATGTCGCGCCGCTGCTCTTGCAGGCACGCCGCCTGTTTGGATAGCTCCAGTTCCAGCTTGTCGGCCGAAATGCTCACGCCCTTCGTCACGTCGAGGCTGCGTTCGTGCAGGCGGCGCCCGGAAATCCGAAAATCGTGCGTGGCGGAATAGGCCTCTCCGAACGTCACCGTGAAGGGCGACAGAGCCGCCGCCGTCGTCTTGGCGATGGTCGCGTCAACCTCGATCCAGTCGGCCGTCTCCCCGGCACGCACCTCTACGACGACGTCTTCCGGATCGAAGATGGAGAACTGGCCGGGCGCGCCGAACGGCCCGTAGACCGCCGACACGCCGTCGAAGTCATACGGGCCGGCCTCGCGATAGCTTCGCGGAAGCGGATAGGGCTGCACCATGTCGGGCCTCTTCTTTGGCCCGATTGTGAATCGCGCGCGCGCCCGTTAATTGCCGCCTATGTGCGACAGGTCCGGCTCCCTTGCCGGCAGCGGGTCGCCCGGCCGCCAGAAGTAGTCCTGCCCGGTGCGCTTCCTGAGATCGCGCTCCTTGGCCCGGAAGCTCTGGTGTGCCTTGGGGTCGGCCAGCCATTGCAGTTGGTCGAGCACCATCCGCCGCCAGGCGCCGCGCGTTGCCCAGAAGCTCGGCAGGATCGGCGTGTAGCGGCCGGCGAAATCGATCGCCGGCTTGGCCGTCTTGCCCTCCGCCGAGTTCAGCATGTCGAAGGGCAGTTGCACCGTGTCCGACAGCAGGGCGGCACCGGGACCGGCGAGCATTCCGGCAAGGCCGGTGCCGAACCGGTTGGTATTGGCCTGAAGCATATCCCCGAAAATGCCGAAGCCGCCGCCCTTCAGAAAGGCCTTTCCCCAGAAGCTCGCCGTCGTCATGTCTTCCGGGTCTTTGCCATCGCTGAGACCGATCAGTTGCTGTGCGATGGCGCCGCCGATGGTCAGGCCGATCAGCAGCGTCGAGGCATAATGCGCAGCGCCGATCTTCGCGCCTCGGCTGTCGTTCAGGGCATATCGGGAAATCGCCTCAATCTGGTTGGCCGCGAACGACAGGCCGAAGCTCTTGAACTGAAGGAAGAATTCTGCCGTCTCGCCAACCATGGTTCCACGCGGCACCTTGCCGGTGAACATCGATCGCGTGTTCGGCGTGCCGCTCGGCACGGAACGCTCGCGCCAGCTCATGGTCAGTTCCGCCAGCTTCTCGGCCACATCACGATTGCCGGTTTCCCCGACGATCGACATGGGCGTGACGAGCCCGTCCGGATCGACCGACTTCTGCATGACCAGCCAGTCGGAAGCGCTGATGCCGAACCCTTCCATGGCGGCGCGGAATCGGGGCGTGAGGTCGGCCCATTCGGTGCCGGACTGGGAGGCGATCTCACGATGCCAGATGCGCGCCTCGAGGAGCTGCCGCGCCGTCGTCACCGGCTTCAGGCCGAACAGCGTCATCGAGCGGTCGACCAGATATTTCGACCAGTCCGAGCCCGTCATCACGCCGAGCATGCGCGCCTCGTCGCGATAGGTGTGCATGAAGTCGTCCCAGATCACCGCCGACGCCACGATGTCCTTCCGGTTCTGTTTGGACATCATGGCGAACAACTGGCCGAACGGCTTCCACACCGGCAGGTCGGCGAGGCGCCGCGCCGACGCTGCGACGAACGGATCGGTTACCGAGGCGGTCACGCCGGCGGCGCCGAGCATGGCGGAATTGGCGAGGTTGCGGATATCCGCCGTCGATTTGGCGACGCCGCCCATCACGGTCGGCCGGCCGCGCAGGGTGTCGTAGAGGCTTTCGATGCGATAGGCCGCCACGGCGCCCGGGTTGCCCTTGCCTTCCGCCCAACCCTTCACCTTGCCGGTCGGCCGCGCGAAGCTGGCCTTGCCGAGATCCGCTTGCGCGATCTCGTGTCGGACAACCTGCGTCATCCACGCCACCATGGCATCCGGGTTCGGCCCGAATTTCTCCATCGCGGCGATATCCTTCGCCATGGAGTTGATGTGATCGAAGGCCGTCTGGATCACGTCGCCCGTGCCGAAACGCTCGTTGTAGACAAGCCAGTCGTCGGCCGTCCTGAATACCAGGAAGCGCTCGTCCTGCCGCTGGCTGGCCAGCTTGCCGCGCCCCTGCGGCCGCATCGCCGGCTGCATGTGCGCCCAGTTGCCGGTCAGGATGGAATCGGCGGCGTAGTCAAGCGCCTTGTCGAGGCCGCCGGCGCCGACCGGCTGGCCGGTCAGCGGGCTGATCATCTTGTCGGGATCCAGCAACGGTCCGATGAAGCTTTTCCAGACCGCCTTGGCTTCGACGGCTGTCTTGCCGAGCGCGCGAATGCGGGCGGCGTCGTGGGTCTGTGGCATACCCCAGTTCAAGAGTTTCGGGATGCTGCCGCCGGCATTGTTGAACCGCTGGCGCAGATACTCGAACACTTCCGACAGGTTCTCGCCGAGCGCCTTGGCAAGGGCGTTGCCGGTGTTCTCGCCGCGCATCTCGCGCACCATGTCGGCGGCCGTCACCATGTTCTTGCGGCGGCCGAGCACGGGTGTGCGGTCGAAGGTGAACATCAGGTCGGCGAGCTTGCCGTGTGCCATGGCGATGATCGCTTCGGACTTTCCGCGCATCGACGACATGCCGCGGAAGCCGTAGTGGCTGAGTTCACCAAGCGATGCCTCGTACACGTCCGGCTCGCCGGAGGCGTTGCGGTAGCCCTGAAGTTCCTCTTTAAGCCCGAGGCGAGTCGCTTCAGTCAGGTGCGCCTGCCGTTTCTGCTCCGCCGCGTCGGCCTTCAGGTCGGCGATCAGCTTTTCGCGGGCAGCGCCGGCCGCCGGGCCATCGCCGAGAGAAAGCCGTGCCTGGGCAAACCTTTCCTCGAATTCGTCCGCGAGGAAGGCCGCTTCCTCCTTGGTGATGTCGCCTTCGGCGGCAAGCGAAACCAGACAATCCTTGAAGCCCATCATACCCTCATGTCATGGCATCGTGCAGAGTTCGGCCATCGTGGCGAGGTGTTGCGTCCGGTCGGCCCGGTCGATCTGGTCGACAGCCGAGACGAAGCGCGGCGTGCCGTCGGCGTTCGCGCCGTCGGGCAGCACGTCCCAAAGCGACAGTTCGGCCGCAGTATCAGGCTCCGGGATTGGCGCCGCCGCTTCGGCAATCCGCAGCGCCTCGGCGCTTCCCGGCTCCGGCGCCACGGCCGGCTTCAGCACAGGCTCCGGCCTCTGCGCGTCTTGCATCAGCCGGCTGAAGCCGCGCCGTTCGATCAGGTCCTTCACGTCGTCGAGGAATCGCCGCGACTGGTTGGCGATGGTCTTTCCTTCCGAAACCGCCCGCGCCGCGTCGGTCAGGAGGTCGCTCATCTCGCCCCGGCGCCGTGCCATCTTCTCGATCAGCGTCGCCACGAAGTCGGCGCTCACCGCGCGCACTCGGTTGCCGGTGCGATCGAGGCTGTTGCCGGCCTGTTCGATCAGGTCGGCATTGGCCGAAAGCTGCTGGAACACCCGCTTGTCGGTGCGGAGCTGCTGCATCGCCTGGTCGAGCACCTTGACGCGCTCGCCGATCAGCGTCTTCGCCACGTCGAAGGCGCCGAACATGTCCGTCTGGGTCTCGTGAGAGACGCCCGACTGCTGGATTTCCTGCACGAGAAGCCGCGCTTCCCGTTCAGTGTCCGGCGCGTAGCGCTTGAGATCGGCGAGAATGGCGGCGTGCCGGGCCGGGTTGGCCTCCATCTCGCCCACCAAAGCGCCGTGGCTGTCCGGCACGAGGCCGTTCGTCACCATCCGCCATGCGTCGTCGGAAAGCCGGGCGAGGCCCTGTGCCTTGCGGATCATCGGGCCGGTGGTCGGCAGGCTGGCGTCGAGAATATCCGGACGGTCGCGCAGGATGCGGGCGGCATCCAGCACGCTGCCGCTGCCCTCTTGCAGGTTCTTCTTGGCGGCGAGCGCCCGCACGTCGGGCACCGTCCAGCCGTCCGCCTCGCGGAACACGTAGCCGTCGAGCTTCACGTCCTGGCCGGCCGCCTCGAGGCGTTTGGCCAGCCCCAGCCGCTGGTGTCCGTCGGCGATCACCTTCGCGCCGTCCGCGCGCTCGAAGACGAACACCTTGCCGCTCGCCATCGGGTCCCAGCGCGTGACGCCGGCAAGTCGATCGGTCACGCCGGCCGCGTCGCCGCCATCCTTGTACTGGAAGGCGCGCGCGTCCGTGCCGATGTCCTTCGGATCGAAGCTGGCATAGGTCACCGGCTTGCCGCCGATGGCGCCGCTCTCGCCCTTCTGGCTTTCGTCGACGACGCGCGCCACCTCCGGCGGACGTTCCGGTTTCGGGACCGGGCCGACGGCGCGCGCCGCTTCGGTCGGAAACTCGGCGGCGCCGATCGCCTGCGCCTTCAGCATGGAGGCTTCGTCCGGCGTCAGCCCGGCCGGCGGCGTGCCGAAGGCGCTGGCATCGGCGGCATCGGAAAGTTCTGCCTGCCGCGCCATGGCCTTGTTCGTCTCGTCAAGTTCGACGCCCGCTTCCTTGGCGGCGGCTTCGAGGTCGGCGATGGTGCGGGCGCCAAGCATCTTGCGGACAGCGGCGCCGGCAAGCTTGCCGCCGGCACCGAACGCCGCGCCGACTGCGCCGGCTTCCGCGATGTTGCCGGCGGCCAGTCCGGCCCCGTGTTCCATGCCGAGGCGCTGGCGGCGGCTCTGCTCGAAGGGCTGCACGGCCGCTTCGGCGCCGGCGTTGACGATGGCCTCCGACGCCATGGTCCGGGCGATGCTGCCGATGATCGTCTTGCCGCTACCGAGGAAGCCGCCGCCGGCGAACAGCAGCGGTGCCTGCATCGGGTCGCGCACCATGCCTACAGCCCCGCCGGCGAAGCTGGCCGCAAGCTTGCCGAGCGTCCCAAGGCGCGGATCGGCGGCGGCCTCGGAAAGGTCGCGCGCTTTCTGGCGCGCCAGATCGTCGGCTTCCTCGGCAACCGTCTTGTCGCCGAGGATGATCTGCCGCTGACCGGGAAACTTCTTCGCCAGTTTCTCAGCCTGAAGCCCCCAGCGGACGGCCGCCTGCGTCGGCGTCAACCCCCGCACGGGCATGAACCCGCCGCCAAGGCCGGGCGGCTGGTTGGGATCGTCCATCGGATTGTCCATGCTGGCGCCCGTCGCCGCCTTGATGGCCTCGATCCGCCGCTGGTAGGCCTCGCGCAGCATGAGGCGCGAAGACATGCTGTTGCGCACGGCGTCGCTGTCTGCCACCGTCGCGCTGTACAGGCGGCCCATCGCGCCGAGCCAGCCGCCATCGTCCGGCGCTGCCTCGGAGCTGCCGGCACGGCCGGGGTAGGCCTTGGAAAGGTCGAACGGCATCAATACCCCCTGACGATCCCGACGGTGCGCTTCGCCAGCGTCGGCAGCAGACTGTCGAGGTCGAGCACCCAGGGCGTGCCGTCGGCGTTGCGGAACATCCGGCCGTTGCCGCCAGTCTGGTCGCCGAGCACGAACACGTAGCCGCCGGCAACGGCGACCGGCCGCGCACCGTGGATTTCGCCCCAGTTGAGTGGCGTGCCGTCGTCTGTCGCCGGTCGGCTCGGCAGGTCGCGGTCCCGGATGGCGTCGAGCAAATCGCCGAACCGGCTGGCGTCGACGTCACTCGGCACGATCACCTGGTCGCTGCCGCTCCAGTAGCCGGGTCGGTCGAGATCGGCGATGCCGCCATACTGATGTGCGCCGACGATCGTTGCGCCGGCAGCCTCGTTGAGCGCCTGCTTGTAGATGTCTTCGGCACCGGGATCGTCTGGCAGGATGCCGGCCTCGGCCAGCCGATAGCGGGCGATCAGCGCGGCAGACGACTTCAGCCGGCGCATGTCCTCGGGCATCGCCTCGTAGGCGTTGCCGATCGTCTGTGCCGCCCACGGCGCCTGCACTTCCGGTTTGATCGACTTCCACTCCTTGCCGTCCGGCGATTTCGACGCGCCGCGCAGGAGGTCGAGCGCCGTATCGCCGGATCCGCCGGCGAGCAACAGGCGTCCGGCATCGGCGATCGGCTGCGAGCTTTCCGAAATCTCGCCGAGGATGTCGGGCGCCGCCGAAGCGCTGCCGCCGACGATGCCGGTCAGCGCCGACGCCACGGCGTCCGGATCGGATTTCAGCAACCCGGCCAGTTCCTTCGCCTCGCCGGGCCGGAGATAGCGCGGCGCGATGCCGTAGTGTTCGGAGATGGCCCGCGCCGTGACGACGCGCTGGGCCACATCGCCGGCGAGCGCCGCCGCTTCGACGCCTCCGGAAAGGTCGAGCGCCGGCACATCGCCGACAAGACCGCGCTCAACCGCGAGGCCGAGCGGGTCTTTCGCCAGCATGGTGCGTGTCTTCAGCACCTGCTGCTTGCCGAACTGGATGGCTTCCAGTTCCTCGGCGGTCGGCGCGCGACCGGGCGCATCGCCGGATGCTTGCTGCTGATGCAGGGCCTCGGCATAGGCCGTGGCACTGTCCGCATCCTTGAACTTGCCGAGGAATCTACCCGTGCGGTGATATTCGTCGATGGCCTCATCATCGGTGAGCAGCCGGCCGTCGTCTGAAACAGTGGGGACAAGCACTTCCACCCCATCTTCGCCGAACGACATGCTGCGGACGGTCGACACGCTTCCGTCGGCGTTCTGGACGTGTGGCCTCGCCGTAAGATCGATATTGCCCGGCTGGACGAGGCCTTCTGGTGAAGGCGCTGCCATATAGCGATCGGTCGAAACCTGATCAGACATTTCCTGAAGTTTGGCTTCCGCCTGGTCGACGGGCAGGTCTCGCAGGATCTTCGCCACTTCGATCTTGGCCGTGGCGCCGCGCACGATGGCCTCGCCGTTCGGCGCCGTCCCGGCGTCCGTCGTCAGCTTGTTGATCTCGGCCGGGCTGGCCTCGCCACCAGCCGCGACACGCGCCGCCAAATCGTCGGCGCGGGTTTTCAGCGCCGCGTCGGCGACATTGCCTTCGGTGCGCTTCTTCGCCTCGATCGCCCCCATCCGCGCGTCGAGAGATTCCCATCCCTGCTGATCGATCCCGTCGAGCTTTCCCGCCGCGAAATCTTCATGATATTTCTTCCGAAGCGCCGCCACGTCCTCGGGCGTCGTCAGTGCCTCGCCCTGCCGCTCGTAGAAGCGGCCCACCGTGGCGCGCCGGCTGGCCGTCTTCTGGTCGATCGCCTGAAGTGGCGTGATGTAGCCGCGTTTCGCCGCCTCGTCATACTGGGCGTCGATCTCGCCCTGTCGGCGCGTGAGATCGGCAAGGCCAGCCGTCGAGCCCGGCACGGCGCCTTCCACGGCCCTGTCGCGCTGTTCTTCCGACGACTGGATGTTGCCGAGGAACGTCGCCTGCTGGTTGGCGGTCAGCTTCGCTTCGGCCCGCTTGCCGGCCTGGGCGATGGCCGGCGCCGTAGAGCGCTGCCATGTCGCATCGAAGTCGGCTTGCAGTTCGGGGAATATCTGCGGCTGATAGGCTTTCCTGAGGTCGGTTAGCGCTTGCGTCATGCCCGCCGGATCGTCGGCGAACCTCGTCTCGATCTCGCCCACATCCTTGTCGATCGACACCTGGATGCGCTGCCAGTAGTCCACGGCGTGTCGGCCGAACGGCGTATCCGGGTTGCTCGATCGCACCCCCGGCGCCGAGCGGGTGACGCCGGGCGCCCCGCCCATCTTGTCGATCCAGAGCTTGGCAAACTGGCCGGCCGTCATGTCGGCCGTGCCGCCGTTCGAAAGGATGTGGCTGAGCGGCACCACGTTGACGGCGAGCTTGTCGGGGTTCTTCAGCAGCTCCTCGGCGCCGCCGGCGCCCTGCTGGTGAGCAAGGTACAGTTCGCCCGGCGTCGGATCGCGGCCGAGCGACTTCTTCAGGTAGGCGCGATTGTCGCGCAGGAGGCGGGCCGCCGCGTCGGAGGCCTGGGCGGGATCGTAGGGGTTGGCGAGGCCGTAGTCGCGCGCCGTACCCGGCACGAACTGAAATGGGCCGGCCGCCTTGCTGCCTTTATTGTAGGCCTTGACGTCGCCGCGGCTTTCGATGAAGGCGATGCCGCGCATCGTCTTCGCGTCCTCGCCATATTTCCCGGCGGCGGCATCGATCGCCGTGCCGAGGTCGCCGGCGCCGATGTCGGGCACCGGCCCGCCGCTGATCGTCGTCGAGCCTTCCGAAGAAGCGAGCGCTTCCTGAAGGTCGCGCTGATCCTGTGCCTGGGCCTGTTTTTCCTTTGCCCGCTGGCCGAACACGCCGGCCGCCTTGGCCAGGGCGTCGGCGGTGCGATACCATAGGTCGCCGCCGAACGCCGGCTGGCCGACGCGCCCTTCCGGCAGGATCGGATTGAGGCGGAACGGCTGGTAGCCGGCCGGTTCGCGCATGCGCGCCATGGTGCTCTCCCGTGATCAGGCGAAGGCGGTCAGGCCGCCCACTAGCGCGTTCATGATGCCGGCGCTTTTCACCTGCTTGGCGCGCTTGCGATAGGTCGCTGCCCGCTGCTCGTACTGGCTCTGGTTCGACATGGTGGTGAAGGTGTTGCTGGTCAGCGCCTGGTCGGCCTCGCGGAACGCATCCTTGCGCACCTCCGCCGCCGTGCCGAAGGAGAGGTCGACGCCGGAGGCCGCCGCCGCCACGTCGCGCTGGCCCACGGCGTCCATCATCTCGCGCTTGATGGCGAGCTGGTTCGCCCTGCCCTTCACGCCCTCCGTCTGCTGTTCCATGTCCGCTTCGCGCGCCTGCTGTTCCAGCGCCTCCGCATCGGCATTGGCGCCGGCCATGCCCGCGACCACCGATAGCAGGGATGCCGTGCCGGAAAGGATCGACGACAGGCTGATGCCTGTGCCGGCGGCGGCACCGCCGACACCAACCGCCGTTCCAACGGCGGTGCCCGCAGCTCCTGCCGCCGTTGCCCCTGCGGCAGCCGTTCCACCAAGCGCGGCGGGCAGAAGGTCGAAAAGGACGGTCACAGCTTCGCCTCCACGGTCACGTCCCTCAGCCTAAGCCGGCCCGGCCTGAGTTGAGTGATGACGAGCGTCGGCGCGTCGACGAAGCCGGGCATGCCGGTTTCCGTGAACAGCCCCGACTTGCCCGGCATCGGCGCGTCGAACGGATCGTCGATCGAAAGCAGCTCGATTTCTTCCGGCTCCTCGCCGTTGGCGCCGATGGCGATCGACGTGGTGTCGATCAGCGAAAGATGCGCCGTGTGGATGCGGCCGGGCCGGCGGATGATCTTGTTGTCGGCAACGATCAGCACGGCCGGCATGGTCTCGGCCACCGGCGCCACCCACGCGCCGACGGTATAGGTGCCGGCCTCCGGCAGGGTCACCGCGCCGGCGGTCACCGTGAACGGGCCGAAGATGAAGCCGGCCGCATCCTCGGCCCACACGTCGGCGCCCTCGAGGTGGCCGAGGCCGTCGAACAGCGTGCCCTCGATCGTCTTCGTCACCGCCGACTGGAACGGCAGATCCTCCTCGAGCACTTCGATGGTACCGATGCCGTTGCGTTCCACGGCGAGCCATATCCGGTTGTCGCCGTCCTGGCCGATGTCCCTGACGAGGCCTTCCGCCGCGCAAAGCCATTCCACCACCCCGGTGATGTCCTGCGAAGCGATGATCGGCGCCAGCACGAGGCGGCCGTCGTCGCGCATCATCCAGAAGCGGCTGGCGTTCGTCGCCCCGCTCGGCCGCTGCATCGCCGTCCGCGCGATGCCGGAAACGAGGTGCGAGGAAAGAAGGCTCTGCGGCACCGCGTCGTAGCTGGTCGAGACGTCGTTATACTGGGCCGAATAGAGGATGTTGCCGGTGGCGCCGATCCAGAACAGGAAGTTGTCGATCTCGAACACCTTGGTGCCCTTGGCAAGGCCGATGTTCTGGCTGCCCGTTTTCACGAAGTTGAGCGGCGTCGAGCGCTCCACGGTGCGGTTCGGCACGAAATATGAAGTCAGATCGGTGAACACCACGAGATACTTGGTGTCGATCGCCTGAAGAATGGTTTCCGTCGATTGCGTCCGGATGGCATCGAGCCGGGCGGCGCTGTCCTTCTGCCGCTTGATGTTGAGCTGGAAATACTCGCCGACCTCGGAAATCATCAGCGCCGACGGCCGCGCCGGCACGCCGCCGTAGACGGCGCGGTCCTGGTAGAGGTTCATGTTGGCCGGCCAGCCGCGAGTCGCGCTCATGAAGGCTTCGCCGGCCGTCTCGCCGATCGTCTTGTGCGTGGCCAGCGCCGAGGCCACCGAAGTGTTCACGATGTCGCCGCTCACGTCGTATTCGGCGCCCGAGAGGTCGCCGCCGAAGGTCACGGTCAGCCGGCGCGCGCCGGAAACGGAGGCCTGCGTCACGGTTACCCCGCCGTCCGAAAGCGACGGCAGGCCGTTCATGGCGGCGGCGATCGCCGCAGCCCATGCGCTCCATTGCGCTTCGGTGGCCGCGCCGGAAAGCACGTCCGGCCCGAGATTGACGGCCGCCGTCGTCTCGCCGTCGACGGTGACGGCGATCGACAGATAGGTGGATTCGGCCATCTTCACCCAGATTTCCCAGACGTCGGCGGTTTTCGCATAGTCGCCGCCGTAGTCGACTTCCGGGATGTTCTCGAAGGGCCAGTCGTCGAGCGTCCACACGCCGCCGGAAAACGAGCGGATGCGCAGGCTCTTGAGTGCCGGCCCGAAGATGCCGAAGGTGTTCGCTTCGCCGTAGAAGTCGACGTCGTCGATGTTGGCCGTCGTGATGGCCGCTGCGGCGATCGTGGCGGAAAGCGTGGTGCCGAGATAGGCCCTGACGCTGCCGGGGCTGACCGCCATCATGTAGCCGGTCGCCGCGTCGACGCGGAAGCCCGAGAAGCGCGGCGGCGTCGCGGTCGGCCAGGTGCCGACAAGCCGCGTGCCGGGCATGAGGCGCAGGCCGGCCTGCGGCACCGGCTCGAAGCCCTTCACCTGCTTGCCGGCGGCGTAATACTGCTTGATGTCGATGCGGTCGAGGCAGTCCTCGGAGAACTCGCCGGAGGCGAACGAGGTGGCGAAATCACCCGTGCGGTTGACCATGTCTCACCTTCAGGGGAGGTAGCGGGCGGCGGTCAGCGGATCGCTCCAGCGCTGCGGCGATTCCTGCGGCTGGCGCGCCCTGTCCTGCGAGATGAGCCGGCCGAACATGCCGCCGGTGCCCCCCTCGCTGGCCGTGCCGAACGCCTCCTGCCAATATCGGTCGCGGCTGTCGGTGTCCTGTTGCAGCGGTACGGCGAGGTCGGAAGCGAGGGCCACAACGAAGGCAGCCGAAAAGAACGGATCCCACGCACCCGGATCGACCGGATAGGGGCTTTCCGCCCACACGGACGGCACGCGGCAGGCGAGTACGGCGCCGTTGATCCGGAAATCCCGGATAAGGTTGCGGCAGTCGCTGTCAGCGAAGAAGCGAAGCTGCGGCCCGGACGTGCCAGGCGGCAGGTCAAAAGCATACTCGTAGCCGTCTGGCGCCACCTCGGCTCGGCGGACGAGCACTGCAACTTCGGTCGCCCATGTCCAGGAATGCATGCCGAAGCAGCGGCCGACCGTCATCGGCCAAATCAGATCGATGATGCCGGCGAGGCGATCCGTCGAATCGGCGGAGAATTTCGCCTTCGTTCCGAGGCGCGCCAGCGCCTGGTTGACGATGCGCGCACGGTTGGCCGCTGCTGAGGTCATGTCGGAGACCCGGTTAGGCGACGACGATCGCCTGGGCGACGGTGACGTCTCCAGTCGCCGGCACGGCAACGAAACGCAGCACATGGGTGGCCGGTACGCCGCCAAGGCCGGCGGTGACCAGCACCAGGTCGCCGACCTTCACCTTGTCGCGCACGCCGTTGAAATAACCATTGGTGACTATCGCCGCCGACGCATCGGCGGTCGAATAAAAGTGCAGACCGCTCTGGGCGCCGTCGCGGACGGATGTCGAGACACGGGTGAACGCAGCCTTGGCGAGTGCCATTTTCTTGCCTCACGTGATGATTGGAGAGAGGAAAGCGCCCGCGGCCAGGGCGGGCGCTCAAGGCGCCGGTCAACCGCCAGCCGCTTCGGTGATGACGGTCTCGACCGGCCGCGTCGCCCGTTTGGCGAACTTGAAGCGCAGCTTCTTGACGCCTTTCGGGTTCAGGCCGACGGCGGCGCCTGCCACCATCGTCTTGAACTGCTCAGGATTGCCCTGAAGGTCCTTGCGAGTGGAGATGTCGACGTTCTGCTGGTCGACCGGAGTTTCCGCCGCCATGGCCGACTTCGACCAGGCCCACGTGACCAGCTCACCCTCCGCCGGCTTGAACGGCTCGAGCATGTAGTCGGGCACGGTGAACAGATTGACGCCCTTCCACGTGCGCTTGCGCACGCCGATGCGGCTGGCCAGCGGCAGGTCTGTCGGTCCCTGCCACTGAGAGTTGGCGAACTCCTTGTACATTTCGAGCTGCGTCATCCACGAGAACGGGATGGGGCAGTAGATCTCTTCGTCCTCGCCGACGCCAAGGATGAGGTCGGAAGCCTCGCTGATGTCGAGGATATCCAGAATGGAACCGCCGGTACCGATCGTCTCGATGCCGGCGAAATTGCTGAGCGCGTTCAGCTTGATCGTGTCCT
This sequence comes from Pleomorphomonas koreensis DSM 23070, assembly GCF_000425185.1. Classification (GTDB taxonomy): domain Bacteria; phylum Pseudomonadota; class Alphaproteobacteria; order Rhizobiales; family Pleomorphomonadaceae; genus Pleomorphomonas; species Pleomorphomonas koreensis. Next base: position 118,095 of record NZ_AULH01000007.1, on the reverse strand, counting down.
TCTTGACGCGCTGCGAGCGCTGCAAATCGTCGGCGAGCACCTGCTGCAGCGCCGGACTGGAACCGATCTTGTTGATGTCCTGCCGCTTGACGAAGGCGGCGGCCTCGAAATACTCGGGCTGGCAGGTCACCACGTCGATGGCGATGCCGCTCGGCACCACCGGCTCGATGGCGCCGGTCAGCGGATACATCACGGTGCCGGTCGAAGACCGCGGGAACTTGATCGAGCTGCCGTCGCGGTCGCCCGGCATGAACATGCCGGCGAGGTAGTCGCCCTTGGTCTTGTCGAGGATCGTCACCTTGTCGACGATGACTTCGCGAAACCATGCGGTGGGGTTCGTCGAATAATCGGTCATGATTGGTCCCTACAGGTTGCGTTTGCCATGCAGGGTCGATGGAGCCAGAAGCGGCGCGGGTCCGAGGATAGCCGCGCCGCGAGTGGGTCTACCCGGCCGGTAGCCCAGAAGGTAAGTCCAGCCGGCCGATGTTAAGTGCTGCCGAGCTTCTGGTAGCGCTCCATCAGGGCGTTGTAGGATGCCTGGTCGAATTCCCTGCTGCCGATGGTGTGCTTCGGCAGCTCCATTTCGGCCCGCAGGCTATCGCGGCTGTCCGCGTTGCCTCCGCCGCCGCCCCCACCAAGCGGCTTGATTCCGCCGCCCTCGATCCGCGACCGGAAGAACTCGACGAACTGGTGCCCTTTCGCCGTGTCGAACATCATCAGTTGGGCATAGTCGGCCGCTTCCTTTGGCATGCCCTGCTGAACCATGGCATCAAGCCAAGCGATATTGTCGTGCATCCGCTTGTCGATGGCCGCATTTTGTTCCACCTGCGGCAGCGCCTTGGCGTGGTCGGGAATCAGCGCCGACCTCTCGGCGGCGACGTCGATCAGCGGATCGAACATGCCGGCGTCGACATTGCCTTCGAGGAAGGCGCCGAGCAGCGCGCCGAATGCCCCCTTGGAGACGCCGTTCTCCTTGGCAACGTCGGCGATCTTCTGGAACACGGGGTCGGAGGAAAGCGCGTCGAAATACCCCCTTGCCTTCTCCGGCACGTTCTGGACATCGGCAATGTAGCCCGCCGCCTCATCCGGCACGCCACCGCCCTTGGCATCACGGTCGCGATATCCTTTCACGGCCTTGGCGAGGTTGTCGATGGTCTCTCGATCGCTCTTGCCATAGAGGTTTTCGGCAAGCCCGTCGGGCCGATAGGGACCCTCCGGCGAGGCAGCGGGAGGATTGCCGCCGTCAGCCGGAGGGTTGCCGTCCGCCGCAGGAGGGGTGACGGACGGCGGCGCGCCGGCGCCCTCGGCACCAGGCGTTGCCGGCTGGGTGCCAGATTCACCACCACCGGCGCCGCCGGCCCCGTCGGGAGCGCGCGCAACGCTATTCAGAAGTTTGCCGATCATGTGCATGGTTTTCCTCCTGGAGTTTGCGGCCCATTTCGATGGCCGCCAGCACGGCCTCACCCACGCCGTTGATGCCCCTGCGGGTGGCGTAGGCGAGCGCAACCTGTTCGATTCCGGCATCGGGCACACGCAGCGGCGCCCTGAGCGTGATGTCCATCAGCCAGTCGAGGAATTCGAGCGTGTCGGGGTTCAGCGTCAGCGCATGGGCGACGCGCGCCACCTTGTCGGACGGCCGGTAGCCGTCCTTCGGCGGGGAGAGGTTGAGCCTTTCCAACTGCTCGAAGCCGTCCCAGCCGTTCTCGAGAAGCTGTTCCAGCGACATGGCCTGTCGCTTGCTGGCGAGCACGTTCATGGCGTCAGCTCTCGGCCGGGACTGAAGCGGGCTCGATGACCACTGGCTTTTTTCGGTAATACGGCATGATTCATCTCCTAAGCTGCCTGTTGCGTGACCTTGGTAGGGTCGATGCCGCCCGCCTGCATGGCGGCGGCGATGGCCTGCTGCGCCGCGTCCTGCTGGCGCATGGCGGCAACCTTCTGTTCGTCCGGCACGACGCTCTGCGGGATCTGGAAGCCCTTGCGGACCAGCTCCATCACCTTGTCGAGGTCGGCGTAATACTTGACGTTCGGCTGGCCGACGATCGCTTGGGCAAATTCGAGATAAGATGCGATCGACTGCATGTCGTCGGCGTTCATCGCCGCCTGCATCGGGCTCCGGACGGAGCAGGAAATCAGGAACTCGTCGACGTTGAGAGGCGACGACAGGATGCCGAAATCGTAGAGGATTTCGGCGGCGCGCGGCACGATCACCGGCATGATCTCGCGCGTGAGGCGACCGAAGGCGCCGATATGCGTTTCAGCCTTCTGTTGCAGCCGCGCGGCAATCTCCGACGCCGATCTGGGCGTGCCCTGTTCTTCCGGCAGTCGCATGTCATAGAGCGCCTGCTTGATCTGCTGCTGCAAGTCGCCGATCACCATCTTGGCGACTTCGAGGCGGCCGTTGGCCGGGTCGATGCGCTGTACGTCCGGCCCGAGCATGCCGCCCGTCGATTGCATCGCCCAGAAGGCGCCGGGCTGGACGCTGGCCGTATCGGGGTTGAACGTGCCACCGGCGCGGTAGCCCCAGATGCCGAGCATCTGGATTGCAGCCGATTTCAGCGCTAGTTCCTGCGCCTTGTTCAGCGTCTTGATCGACGGCAGGGCGAGCAGAAGTGGTCCGCGCCCATAGGCCTCGCCGGGCACGCGATAATATCGCGGCGTTGCGAGCGGCTTGGTGCGGCTCTCCTGCACGACGTGAAAGTCCTTGGCGCCTTCAGTATAGGCGACCATCCGCCAGCGCCGCCCGCCCGGCAGCACGAAGAAATCCTGATAGAGCCGGATCGGCGTCGATGCCCGGTTCACCGCCTTGTCGCGGAACTCCTTGTCGAACCGGCCATCCGGAAACCCTTCCATGATCTCATCGGGCAACAGGGACTGTAGCCACGACACGAAGTTCACCCGCCCGAACATATCGCACCGCATGGCGAGGTCATCGAAAGGCGGCGTCACGAAGGACAGCGGGTTATCCCGCGTGCCCTTCACCGGGATGACGGCGCCGCTGCCGACACCGAGATCGATGCAAGCCTCGTGCACCGCGGTGTCCCAGTCACCGGTCAGGAAGAACGGTTGGATGCGGTTGGCTATGGCGCCAAGATGCCGGTCGAGTACGGCCACGCCGCCGGCGCTGAACGCGGATCGCGCCACTGGACCGGATTCGAGGATGATCGACGCCTTGCCGGCGGGAAACAGGTCACGTTGCAGGCTGCCGGCGAAATACATCGACGACATGCAGGCCGTCATGTCGAATATCTTGTCGGCGAGCCGTTTCGTCTGGTTCTGACCGGACGGCCGCCGCTGCGGGATGGCGTATTCGTAGGCCTCGCGGTAGAGCGAATCCCACGGCGCCCGGTCGGACCACACCTTGTCGGCCTTCTTCTTCTGGGCGAGAACGTCGGCCTCGCTCATGACGCGGTGCCCCCGCCGAACGTCGTGGGAAGCGACGAATTGACGTCGGTCGTGAACAGCCGCCGGCCGCGCGGCGCCTTGCGGCTGGGCGACACGCGCTGTTCCTCGGCCTGCGTCGATGAGATTTGCCGGTCATTGCTGATCTGTTGCAGCTTCCGGCTTTTCTCCGCGTCCGCCGACGCGCTCGAATTTCCGAAGATCGACATGGCCGCTTCCTCTGAAAACCATCTTGCGGGGATGGTCCGGATCCGCCACGAAGCCGGCCAGATGCGCCATACGGCGCCCCTGTCGGTTCTCGGGCAGGACGGACACCATCACCGTGACGCCATTGTCGGCGTAGGCGAGCATCGTTGAGTGGCAGAGGCGGACCAGCTCTCGCATGCGTGCGCGTGCACGCGAGGAAAAGCCGAGGCAGAGTTCGCGTTCGGCGTCGACGGCCATGATCATCGCCACCACCAGCAGCTCGTCACCGTCGAAGATCGCCGCCGTCTCGCTCGCGCGCCCCTGCGCGAGGAGCCGCCCACGGAGACGGGCGAACGGCGGCGCCACTTCCAGCACGGCCGACGGCGGGGCGGGCATGACGACGCGCAGCATGATGGCCTCCAAAGAAAATGCCCCGCCCGGCGGGACCGGACGGGGCTGCCTGGCGGGGCGGCGGGCTTGGCCGGATGCCTCGCCGATTTCGATCGCCGCCCCTCTCTCGGGGTATTGCTTCACGTCTGGGGCTTGGCGACCGGCAGCAGGCCGTCGATCCTTTCGAGGATCGATTCGTTGTCGGCGAGGCCGAAGCGGTTGCGGATGCTCGACAGGATGTCGGCCATGCGCTCGTTGCTGGCCTTCAGATCGGCGATGTCGTCGGCATGATCGTCGGGCAGGTCGACGCGGCCGGGCCGGAAAACAGCACGATTGAGCGCCATGAATCCCAGTTCGATCTGCGTCGCCGCGATGGCGAGCCAGCGGCCATCGAATCCGACTTCCGAGGCCGAGTTCTTCATCGCGTCGATCTTCCGAAGAACCCGTTCTTCGAGTTCCTTGTTGTCGTTGACGATGGCAACCTTCTCGCCGCTCTGCGGCTGGTAGCCGGCAACCGGAAGGCCTTTGTGTTCGGTCATGATACCTCCTGCATGGTTGCGGCGGGAGGATTCGAACCTCCGACCTGCGGGGTATGAACCCACCGAGCTATCCGCTGCTCTACGCCGCCGAGGAAGAATCGCACCGCCCGGCGGCCGTGAATTGCTCACACCGAGAACACGTCGAAGTCCGTCCTGGCGACGTGCTGCTTGATCGACACCACGTTGGCGGGCCGCCCCAGTTGGGCGCCGTCCTTGATCACCGCCGCCCGGCCGCGATGGCCGAGGCAGAGGTATTGCCAGCCGTCATGGATGTGGCTGTACTCGTTCTTCGCCACGAACACCCGGTCGGTTGCGCCGCTGGTCGCCTGCTTGGTCAGCTTGTAGTGCGCCGCGAAGCCGCCGATGGTCCGCTCGCAGCGCGGATCGATCAGAAGGCGCGGCGTGACGGCGTCGATCGGCGCGCCGAGATACCAGCGCACCGCCTCGTGCCGCACGCCCACCTCGTTGGTGTAGGTCGGCATGATGTTCACGTTGAGGGCGCGGGCGACCATCTCCATGTAGGCGAGCTGGTCGTTCTCGTACATCTTGCCCATGAACGCCGCTGGATCTCCGAAGGCTTCCGACACCGCAAATCCGCGGAAGCGCGTCAACAGGACTTCCAGGATCATTTCCGAAAACCGGCTCGGGCCGGTGCCGGGATCGCAGCAGATTTCCGCCAGCATGCGCATCTGGCCGTTCGGCGGGAACTGGCCTATGCCGCAGGCAGGCGAACCGCCGGCATCGAGGCCGAGGCCGATCGGCAGGCCCGGAATGGGGTCGAGCGGCTGGTCGGCCACCATCTCCTGTTCGCGGAACTCCGGGTAGACCGGCTTGCCGTCCCGCGTCCACCCGAACTCGCCGTGCACATAGCGGCGCACGTCATACTCGTTCATGGTCCGCGCTTCGAGCTCGTAGCTCGACCGGGGCTTGCCCTTGCGGTTCTCGGCGTCGCGGCTGAGGCCGCCCGGCTGCTTGAAGAAGGCCCAGCCGGGATTCTTCGCCTTTTCCTTCACCAGTACGCGGTGCAGCTCGTGCCCGATGTCCGGCGGGTTCATGTCGCCCCACACCATGCGCGGCAGGGCGATCTCCCCGTCCTCGAGCTTCGTTCCCATCGCCGCGAACTGCTGTTCGACGACGGGCCGGAGCCGCTGAAGTTCCAGCGGATGGATGTCGGCAACGCGCGGATAGCGCCCCGTGCGCTGCAAAAGGAGCGGCAGCACCCGGATGTCCAGCAAATCGCACTCGTTGCCCCAACCGTAGGTGAGCTCGTAGCCCTTGATGAAGCTTTCGATGTTGGCGTCGCCGATCGCGCCGAACTGCATGACGAACTCGACCGGCACCCGGCAGCCGTCGCGGATCGTCTCCCATGTCAGCGTGTGCTTGATCGGCCGGTCCTGGCCGCCCTCGTAGCCGCCCTTCTTGGTCAGCGGCCCGTCTGGCGGGAAGAACTCGTGCCAGGTGGCGAGGCAGGTGCGGGCGAGGTCGCGATAGGTGTCGCGGATCGTCGCCTGTTTCACCCGGATCACGCCGTCCCGGCAGATCGGCGCGAAGTGCGAGGCGAGCAGCGGCCCGCGGTAGGCCGACACCACCGTCTTGCCCGATCCCGCCGGCCCCATGATCACGGAAAGCGGCGACAGCGAGGTCAGGAACGCGGCGCCCACCGGCCCCGGCGGTTCGAACTGGTGAAGGTTGAATTTGCTGTCGGCCATGCCCCGCGCCCGGTTCGGTGGCAGGGCGGGAAATCCCGCGCCCTTGTCCCATGGCTCGAGGGTAAGTCGCCGCGTTCCGCCTCAATTGCCGCCGGGAGGCCGGTGTGTGTGACAGCGCACCCCCGTACAGGCAGGGGCGGGCGCGCGTTTTTGAAAATGCTCGCGCGCAGGCGCACGCGCGCGAGGGGTGGTGGTGGGGTGGCGGTCGCCGGGGCGGCGCCGGACTGCCGGACTGGCGCGGCCAGGCGGCGCCATCGGCCAAGGCAACTGATTTTCAATCAGCGCGCTCATAGCCGTTTCGCGAGCTATATCAACGCTCTAGTCTTTATCGTGCGCACCATCGCTAGGAGTGCGCACGGCGTCGATTTCGCTAACCTCTTGAATAACAAATGGATTTCCGTTTTCGCCGCCGATCGACAGTGCCGCAGATCCGGGCGCCGTCGCGTCGATGCGGCCGACCACGAACAGGTGCCGGGCATCCGTCTGGACGTCGATCTGCTGGGGCCGCTTGCTCTCGAAGTAGGGCGCCAGCCGGTCGGCTGCATCCGAGATCGCCTTGACCGCAGCCTTGCCGACATCGACCCGCAGCTTGCGCGGCAGGGCGGCAAGGTTGGCCACGCCGCCGACCATCTCGGCCGCCACCTCGTCAGGCGTCGACGACGCGATAGTCGCCAGCGTCACCAGCGGATGGGCGAACCCCAGCTTAAGCAGCTGCTCGCGCAGCAGCTCGGACCGCTTGTTGCCGGCGCCGAGCGGCCGTCCCCGCCCCCTCTGGGCATCGAGGCGGGATCGCGCCCCGCCGATCGGCAGCGTCTCGGGAAGCTCCGGCTCATCATCGTCGAACAGGCCGGGCTGGTGGCCGGCCTCGGCTTCGAGCGCCGCCTTCAAGGCGTCGGCCAGCGGCCGAGGATCGACCTCGCCGGCCGGAAGCGGCGGATTTCCGGCGATTTCCGCCCCCGTGTGTGCCTCTCGACGCCCCTCTTTGCCGTCATTTGCGCCCGTGACCATTATTTTATTCCCGCCGCTCGTAACCGCGCTGTAACCCGATCCGTAACCGCCAACCTCAATCATAACAATAAGTTATACATAAGGTTACGAAGGTTACGAGGTTACATCCATCAATTCGCGTGTGTGATCGCGCGCGCGTACGTGACCAAATCGCCGTAACTTCCGTAACCGCCACAAGTCTTTGATTTTCCTTGATCTTCCGGTTACATCAGGCGTAACTGCCCGTAACTTCCGTAACCGTCCCCGCCCCCATCGGGCTGCAACCCAAGTCTCCGCGCTGGTCGCCCTTATTGAGTGCTCGCACGGCGCGGAGCGCCAAGGCTGATGAAGATCAATGACTTAAGCCGCGCCGCGCGAGCGCCTTGTAACAATTGGGTTCCGGGGTGGAACGAGAGTACCGTTGAGTGCTGACGGTCAATGGAGCGAGGGCGGGTGTCGGGTTTGGCGAAATGGGGCCTAGAACGGGGCGATCCGCGCCCGACGGCGCGCCGGCCGAATAGTGCCGTGCTTTCGCGCAGGCAATTGGGTGACGTTACTCGGGGGCTCGGGCGGCGGCTCTGGCCGCGTGCTGGCCAGCAAGTAGGAGCCGATGCGGAGCGTCACGTGCCGCCCGGGATTGTCGGCCACCACCACATGATAGGCCGCCCAGCCGGCCGTCACGCTGCCGCAGGCCGCCTTCATGGTCTCTACCTGCCGGCCGTCGTGGGTCCATTCTTCAACGCGGAAGGGCAGGAACTTGAAGGGGTCCACGTCCTCGTGCGTCCGCACCAGGTGGACGGACGTCGGCGCCGCCCCGCAGATGCGGCACCGCAGGTGCGCCACCAGGTCGGATACGACGCGATGCCGGGTGCGGGTGCGCAGGGCCTGCACGCCATAGCGCACGGTCACGTCGCAGGCATCGCACCGGATCTCCAGATGTTCCCAGCGATCGGCCAGCGCGGCCCTGAATGTGACATCGAGGACAATCGACCGAGATTCCATCCCGGCATTGTTTCATGAGAACGAAAAGCGAACAACTGACAGCCGGATGTCAGGTATCCACCCCGCTCATCATCTCGTCGAATCGCGTCAGGTCGATTACCAGGCACCGCTGCGACACGCCGTTGATCTTCACCACGGCCCGGTCCTTCGCCTTGCCGCCGTCCTCGACCACCAGCGCCTTGCCGCGCAGCACCACGTCGGCCGGCGCCTGCTTGAGCGCATTGAACCAGACGCCGTCGTGCCATTCCGTGTCGGCGAAGATGCGCGACAGCGCCGGCCCCGTCGGCGGCACTGCCAGCGCGTAACCCTGGCATACCTTGCCCTTGTCGATCAGCCCCACGCCGGCACAGGCGAGCTTCTGGCGGGCTTCGGGCTCGAACTGGCCGGTAGCCATCAGGTCTTCGAGAACGCCGCCCACGGTCGGCTTTTCGCCGCCGCGCCACGCTTCGATCGATGACGACAGCAGCCGGATGATGCAGGCCATCCAGTTGTCCACCTGCTCGGCCCGTTCAGCTTCGGTTGCCTCCATGATCGTGGCGGCCAGCGCTTCGGGGTCGGTCACCTTGAGGCCGCACTCCTCCATGGCGAGCGGCCCCACGGCCAGCTCGCAGCAGGCCAAGAGCGTGCCGTAGGTGTCGGCGTGCCGGTCGCTCATGCCCGCCTTGAGCAGGCCGACGCGCCACATCGGCAGCAGCCGGTCGCGAAACTCCCGCCAGCCGTCCATCACCTGGCGCAGCAGCATGCGGCCGTCGTGCATGCCTATGTGCACCGGCTTTTCGAGCGCGCGGGCGCGCGACGCCTTGTCGAGCCGCGAGAGATTGAGAATGGCCATGCGGCTCTTGTCCTGCGGCATCATCGCCGGCGCGTTGATCGCCGACAGAAAAAAAGCCGAACGGCAGATGAACGACACGCCGTCGTGGTTCTGGCCGCCGCGGTCGAGGCTGTCGCCGGAATAGGCGATGCGCGCCAGCTCGATCACCGCCGTGGCGCGGCTGTCGCCCGCCTTGCTCTCCAACTCATCAATGATCACCGGTCGGCTGTCGCGCTTGAGCTTTTGATAGATCGCCGCCGCCGTCGAGTTGGCAGAGGTATAGGCCACCTTGCGGAAGATTTCGCGCAGGATACCCTGAAGGAATGTCTTACCGGCACCATGCCCGCCGGTCGTGAACACGATCGGCCGCTGATCCACGGCCGCGCCCATGAAACCGGACATGAACCAGCCGACAACAAGCAGCGGATCTAGCCCCGGCCGCTCCCAGTTGGACGTCTTCAGGCCGTCGAGCAGCTTGGTGGCAGGCGAATCCTCGAAATCCACCGGCTCGGGCCACGGGTGGATGGTGTCGGGCTGGCGGGTATAGAGCACGTCGCCGTCGAGCCCCGGCATGCTCGCCTCCAGTTTCCGGCCGTTGACGCGCCAGAGAAATTGGCCGGAATGCCACACGAAGTCGCCGGTCCGGGCGTCTTTCCAGCCGCCGCGCCCCCGATGGCTCTCGGCCGGGTCGAACATGCCGCGCCTGGCGCCCTCGTTAATCAGGCATTGCGCCGCCTCGGCCACCTCGAGGCCGTTGATGCGGCTCGGCTCGACGACGTCGCCGGCATCGTCCGTCTTGGGCTTGGACATGCGCGGCCACGCCCACCAGAGATAATTGCCGTAGGGCGCGAACAGCTTGTAGAGCGTCGTCGCGTCCCACGTCTTGACCTCGAAAAGCTGGCCGGCGGCCGAGACCACGTAGGTGACCTCGCCGTCGTGGCCGACCACCTGCACCGGACAGTGCGGCGGTACCGTGCTGATGCGCGGCTTGCTCGCCCATCGGCCGGGCTCGACGCCGTCGCGCGGCTCGCTAGGGTCGGGATCGACGATTTCGGCGCGTGCTGACAGCATTTTCACGCTGTCCATGTAAGCGGCGCGGATGCCCTTGATGCCGGCCTGCGGTTCTTTGCTCACGGATACCTGCGCAAATGCAAATGATGTGAAAATAGCGGCGCCGGCGGCTTTGAGGGCCGGCGCCGCCAGCAGGATGCGACCTGCCGCCTAGCCCTTGCGTCCGTAGTCGAACTGGTCGAGAACGCCGTCCACCCTCTCCAGCGTCGTGTCCTCGATCGGCACGCGCCGCGCCGGCGGTGTCACCTTCGTCGCCTTCGCGTTATCCTCGGCCGTGAAGACGTCATAGGCCAAGAGCACAGCGCCGAACGCGCTCCAGCCGAGGCGCAGGGCGAACGGCAGGTCCTGCCAGTTATTGAGGCCGGCCGCGTGGAAACCGCCCAGCGACAGGTGATTCCAGAAAATGCGGCCATCCGTTGAGGCTCCGCCCTCGCGGATGAAATCCGCCGCTTCCTTCAGCCCGCAGACATATTTTGCAAGATCGTCGTCGGGCAGCAGCCGCAGGCCGTATTCCCCGTCGACCGGGCCGTGATGCAACTGCGCGACTTCCATTGCCGCATAGGCCGCCGCCTCGGCCGCCGCGATCGGCGCGGCGAGCGAGGTATAGGCGGCCCGCTTTGCCTGTCCCATCTCGAGCGCGGTACCACGTTTGACCTTCATCGTGCTTTCGGCCTGAAGCATGTAGGCCATCGCGTCGGCCAGATGATTGGCATCCTCGGCCGAGTACCCGACATAAGGGTCATCGAGGCTGCCGCCGCTGCCAAGGTGCTTGTCGACCATCTCCCGGGCTTCGGCCGCCGACACATCGAATGCGGCCGGGCGCTCCAGCACCTCGCCCCATTTCGGCGCGCAGTCTTCGCACAGCACACCACCATCTTCCAGATCGCACACCTTGTCGCCGGGTTCGATCACCTTGTCGCACGCCTCGCACTGAAAGGCGTCTTCCGGACCGGCCGGGGCTTCACTATCGATAGAAAAGCCGCCACTTCCATGCGCATCGTCGTGCGGTCCACCGGCCGACGACGAAACCGCTTCGGCGGCATCTGGCGAACCATCTTGGCCGTCTTCCACCCCATCAACGGCGACCACCAGCGCACCCGCCGGCGCCATCTCGATGGCAGAACCGTCATTCGGCTTCGGCGCGGCCTCCTGTTCAAGCGACTGTTCCACTCGTGCATTGCCTTTCCTCTTTGCCATGATCAGTCTTCCTTTCCGTCTTCGGCTTCGAGCTTGTCGAGGATGGCCCTCGCCTCGCCGATCGAAATGGCCGTCGTGGCCGCGTTCTTCTGTCTGGCGAAGAGCGTCAGCATGGCGATGGCGGCGCCGACGTACTGCATGGCGGTCGATCCGATCGCCCAGCCGAGGCCGATCAGCCCGGCCAGCGTCACGACGCTGCCGAGGTCTTTCAGCCATGACTGTTTCACGCTCTGGTGGATGATGATGTACTTGGGCCGTTCTTCCATTTTCTCCTCACATCAGGTCGTTGAAATCGCTGCCGAATTAAAGCCGAAACCAATCAAGCCGGTGGCGCTTGGCGACGAGTTGCTTAGCTTCTTCGACGATACGGAGGTCGAAGCACGCGACAGACATCGGATCGGTTGCCCACTCTGAAACGACAAGTTCCATGATTTCGAGCAATCGACGCTCTGCATCAAAAAGACCTTCGAGTTCCAGCACAGCAGTGTCTTTCAATCGCGGCGTGTAATCATGCATGTCTATTCCCTCACATCAGGTCGTTGAAATCGCTGCCGAAGTGCGGTCGCATTGGCGACACCGGCTTGCCTTGGGCCTCAAGCTCCTCGATCGCCCGATCGTACTGGGCGAGCGCCTGCGGGTTGGCCCAGTCGTTTTCCGCGCAGGGATGCACAGACGAGACGAACGGCCACCCCACCTTGGCGTTGCGGATGCCGGAGAGGCTGCCGCCGGCCCAGGCGCGCGCTTCGGAAATGGCAATGGCTGCCGATCCCATGGTCTCAACGCCCTCGCCGATCATCAGCGGATGCGGCTGGCTGGACTGTTCCGGCGGCAGGCCCTCCGGCCCATGGCTGATGCGGATCACTGCGCCAAGCGCGTCACCGAACATCAGCTTGGCTTTCTTGGCCTCCGGCACCGGCGCTTTGCCCCGTCCGGCCGGGTCGAGGAAGGTGCAGTGTACGGCCGTCACCTGCCCGGTCGGCACCCGCATGGCGGAAATGATGGCGGGAAACTCCGGCCCGCGCCTGACGAGGATCCGCTTCTTCCCGTCGTAGCGGTAAACGCGCCCCTCCCACCATTCGAGGCTGGCCACGAACCGGAACGTCATCTTGTCGAGGTTTGGCACCTTGACGAGCGGCATGCCCCGGAACGCAAAATAGTCGAGCCCGCGCGCCTCGGCCGCGGTGCCGCTGCCCAGCGCGTCGCCCTTGCGCCACAGCCGGTCGACGCCGGCCAGCCTATCGGACGCCGCCTTCTTTGCGGCTTCCTCCGCCGCCGATCGCCGCACCTTGATCTGCCGCGCCAACTCATCCCGCTGGTCGCGGCTCAAGCGGCTGATGCCCAGCCAGTCGCTTGCCCAAGACAGCGCATCGCCCACGTTGCCGGTATTGCCCGTCTGCACATAGGCCACGAGGCCGATCACGTCGCCCTTCTCGCCGGACCGCCAATCGATCCACGCGCCGGTGTCGCGGTTAAGCGCCACCTTGAAGGCCGGAACCTGCCCGTGGTCCATCGTCACCGGGTTGGGCGACACCCACAGCCGCCCCTCGCGCCGGCCGTCCGGCAGCAGCGCGAGGCAAAGGTCGCCGATCCGGTCGCGCAACATGTCCTTGATCTCGGCGAGGTCGGCGCGCTTCATTCCGCCGCCTCCATCACCAGCTCCCGACGCACATTGCGCTCGGCGAGCAGTTGCACCATGCGCGGCGGCACGCTGTTACCGACCAGGTGGTATTTTTGCGTCTTGGTGAGGCGCTGCCGCTTGCCGTCGACGACGATCTCGGCGGGCAGCGAGCCCGGCAGGAAACCGTGGCAGGCGGCGCCCTCCTCCGGCTCAAGCATCCGGCAGAGGATATCCGTCATCACGTAGTCGACGCCGTCGACCTCCACCGTCACCAGTCCGTGCCGGGCCTTGGCGGTGAGAGCGGCGAGCGGATCGGCAAGGTCGCCGTCCTGCCCGCCGGTCGAATAGTAGTGCTGCAAGAACCCGAGAATCAGCGTCTCATGACCGCCGCCGGCCGTCTGTGTCGGCATGGGCAGCGTGACCGGCTGGCCCGCCACATCGGCGCCGCGCATCCGCCCGAGTGTGGCGGCGACCACGCCTTGTTGCGAACCCGTCGTGGTAAGGGCCGAAAGCGGATCGACGATATCCCGCGCGCACAAACCCGCACGCGGCCCGTCGTTGTGTTGAGCAAGGTAGGCCGCAACCAGCGCCGCGTTGCCACCACCAGCTTGGACGGCCGTCAGGGGTTCGTCGAGTGAGTATTCCCGGCGGCCGCCGCTGTCACCATGAGCGACGCCGACCAGGTTTGCCGCCATGACGCCGATCGGCAAAGCGCCGCCGGGACGCTTCCGAAAGCTGTTGGCCGTCAACGCCGGCGCAGGCTCGCGCATGTCGCCGCCGGCGCTATCACCCCGAAACCGGGCGAGCACGGGCGACATGACGACTTGCTCCCCGCCCTTGGCCGTGGTGATCGTCGGCAGCGGCTCCGCCGTCGACCGCGCGCCGTTGCCGCCCTTGGTGTGGGTGATCGGCACCAGGAAGGGCTTGCGGGTGCCGAGGATGTAGCGGATCACGCCCCGCGCCGTGCGGCGCATCGTCGCCTCGGCGAGCGGCTTCTTGCGGCCGAAGATCGACCGCATCGGCAGCGAGAAATCGATGCAGGTATGTGCGCCCACCCAGGGCTTGAGCCCGAGCTTGCGGGCCTGGTCGCGCGGCGCATGCGTCCTCGCCGGCCAGTCGATCGGCGAACCGTCCGCCTTGGCGACGCCGAAGAAGCGCTTGCGGATGGTCGGAACGCCGAAATCGGCGCAGACCAGCACCCGCCCCTCGAAGCTGTAGCCCAAGCCGGTAAGGTGCTTGAGCCATGCGCGCCAGATGCGCCCCTTGTGGCGCGGGTCCGGCACCAGCCATTGCTCGCGCACCGGCACCACCTCGCCTTTGGCGGCAATCTGGCCGTCGAGCTTGACCACCCGCCCGGTGGCGGCATCTCGCTTGGCGATCAGCGGCCCCCACGTCTGGATTTCCGAGACGTTTTCAAGAGTGATGGTCTCTGGCCGCACCGTGCCGCCCCAACGGCAGACCACCCAGGCCAGCGACCGGCGGCGCGGCGATACCGGCTTGCCACCCTTCGCCACCGAGAAGTGTGTGCAGTCGGGCGAGGCGTGCAGCACACGCACGTCCCGGCCGGCGCAGACCTCACGCGGGTCAACCTCGTAGACGTCGCAGCGCAGATGCCGCGTGTGAGGGTGTCGCGCTTCATGCACCGCGACGGCGATGGGATCGTGGTTGATGGCGATGTGGACCGGGAAGCCGGCCCATTCGAGGCCATCGCAGCCGCCGCCCATGCCGGCGAACAGCACGACCGTCAGGCGGTTGTCGAGCGGAAAGGCATAGGCGTTCATGCGACCTCCCCGGTGTCGAAGCCGCAATGTAGGCCGCACTCCGCATCGAACTCGTCGTCGTGGAAGTCGGCGAACAGATCGGGTTCCCTGCGAACACGCTCGACGAGCTGGTGAACGCGAACACGTCGATCGAAAAACCCTTGTTGTTCGGCCTCCTGTCTCGCCCACCAGGTCGCGGCCGAGGGATTGCGCCGGATGCGCGCCATCCGGTTCGCCTGTCCGACACAGAAGCAGAGATCGCAGTTGCCTTCCCATGGCTCAAGGCCGAGGTCGAACGGCTGCGAGGCCCAGAACGACATGATGTCGGCCTTCGTGAGCTTCGCCTTGGCGAGGGGATAGGCGATGCGACGGCCGTCCTTCTCAGCCCGCTCCAATCCGTTGAGGATCCGCACGCCTTCGTCGTCGCGCAAACCGATTACCTCAAGGTAGCTGCCATGCACCCATCCGAGCGACCGCGCGAAAGCGGTCATCGCTCCCACCTTCAGGAATTGCGTGCACCAGCGCTCTTTCCAGTTCGGCAGCCGCTGTTTTTTCCGGATCAATGCTTCAAAAGGCTCGCCATCGCGTGACAGGCTATTGAAGCCGACTTCCTCGAATCCCGGAGATTCCGGCCGATACTCGACAATGCGGATGCGAATACCCCACCGCGACCCGCACTCTTGCACGAAGCGAAGCGTCTCCGGCCGCTCCCGCCCTGTGTTGGCGAAGAGGACAATTATGTCGTCGGGCAAGCGTCCGCCGTGTGCCGCGTTGATCTCATAGACCATGCGGGCCGAGGAGCGACCGCCAGAAAAGGAGATGCACGCCGGGCTGGGGATGAGGAAGGGAGAGGTCATCGCCCAACCCTCGCCGCCTTCTCGGCCTCCCTCGCCGCCTTCCGCCGCTTCGCCTCGCCGGGCACGGCGAACGCCGCGTCACTCTTGCGCGTCCACTTCTTCGCCATTCCCGGTGGCAACCAGATATCCGGACGGCGCTCGGCGCCGGCCACCCACACGAACCAGCTGTAGCAGGTGGCCGTCGTCGCCTCGGGGTCCCACACGCCTTCGATCATCGGGATGCGGTCGGACGAATGGACGATCGTCGTCGGCGGCGAATGGCTGAAGATGCTCCGGAAGCGGCGCTGGCCTTCCACCCAGTTGGTGCGGCAGAGCAGCGCTACGTTGTGCGCCACGGCGGCGCGGCTGGGATAGGATTGGGACCAGAAGTCCGCCGCCAGCGAAAACGGCGGGTTAGTGATGACCCAATCGGCGCGGCCGCCGCCGTGGAAATGATGCCATTCGGGGCAATGGCGCGGATCGCCGGTCAGGAAATCGAATACCGGCGCCTCGACCCCCTCGAATTCACCGATCATCGGCCAGGGGTGCACGTCGCTGTAGCTCACCCGCCCAAAGTCGTCGAGCGCGTGGACGAGGTGTCCGGTGCCGCAGGCCGGATCGACGATGTGGTTGAACTCCGGACCGCGGCGCATTAGGCCGAGCGGCACCAGCACCTCGCCACATAGCGCCCTGCCAGCCCACGGCGGCGTCGGGAACAGCTCCGGCCGCGAGCCCGGAGCCTTGCGGTTGACCACCGCGCGATTGTCGAAGGCGGTCATTTACCCTTCTCCGAGCAAGAGAAGGCTTTGTTGAAGTGCTCGATATGAGCGGCAAGTCCACTGGCAAGCACATCGGACTCAACGCCGCACATGGCGGCCAGCGCGACCGTCACGCCCTGAAGGTGATGCAAACAGCGTTCAGCGTCGTCGCCCTCACTGGCAACGACCTCCATGAGGGTCCGCGCCCAGCGGTCGGGCATAACTGCGATTGCACCGGCAACATTCATGAAATCCGCCATCACAATCCCCCCATCAGTTCGCGCGACAGCTCCGTAAAGCGCTCGTCGAGCGCCGGGTCTTCGTCGCGTTCGTCCTCGATCTCGCGGCAGATGCGGCTCACGCCGGCCGGCGTCAGGCCGGAAACGGCGACAAGCTCGTGCTGCGGGAAGCCGAACACCGTGTTGAGGCAGTAGACCGCCCGCCGGCGGATGGTCGCCGCCCGCATCCACACGGGGTTGTTGGTCGCCTTGCGCTGCGGCGCCGCATCCTCGGCATCGAGGTCGGCCATGGATACGCCGAAGTCGCCGGCCATCAGGTAGAGCGCCATGCGATAGGCGACGCGGATCGGCGACAGGCCGCCCGTCCCGCGCTTCGCCCAGATCAGCGCCTGTTCGAGCGCTGTCAGCGTCGCCTCGCTGACCGGCGATCGTTCCCGCAGGGCACGCCGCACGCTCCGCTCGGACACGTCGGCAAGCCGCGCAAGCTGTTCGATGGACAGCCCCATCGCCGTCCGCCTGGCGTCGATGCGGGCTACGCGGTCGGTCATTCCGCCGCCCTCGCCGCCGTCAGCCGGTCGATCGCTGCCGATAGCTTTTCGAGCGTCGACAGGTTCGGCGAGTTGTCGCCGCGCATGATCCGCATCCACGTCGTAGACGCGATGCCCGCCGTCTCGTAGACCCGTCGGCGAGTCAAGCCGGCGACCCGACGCCGCCGTTCGATCTCGTCGATGGTAAGGATGCTATCCGACATGGTCGCCCCTTGACGCCGAATCACGCCCGTGGTTCATGCATACTAGTTCTGCATCTTTGCACACAGTCAAGGCGCCGATGTACGTGAGTAGCGGCTTTGCGGTGCATACTCTGCTGCACATGCGAGAGTATGGCAGTCGCCAGCAGGTTCAGGCATGGGTCAGGGCAATCTCCGATCACCTCGGGTTGCCGCCATCGACGCTCGGCCATCGGGCCGGCATGTCGAAGTCCACGCTCACGCGATTTCTGAACAGTCCGGATTATGCGGGAAACCTGTCGACCAAGAACATCGCCGCTCTTGCGGCGCTGGCGGAGGTGAAGCCGCTTGAGTTTCCCGGCAAGCGCGGAGGCTTCACGGAAGCCGAAGCGGCGCCCTACCAGCCGCCGGAGAATGCCAACGCGCTCGACAGCTCCGCCCGGGCTATCCGGGAGCTGTGCTCCGGTCGCAATGGTCGGGATCCATGGACGATGAAGTCCGCCGTGCTCGACATGGCCGGGATTCTGCCCGGCGACATCATGATCGTCGACATGAACAAGCGCCCGAAATCCGGCGATCTCGTCTGCGCCCAGGTTTACGACTGGCGCTCGCAGACGGCCGAAACCATCATGCGGATGTACGATCCGCCCTTCCTCGTCAGCCAGTCCCACACCATGCCGAGTGCCAAGCCCCTCATGGTCGATGACGAGACTGTCGTCATCAAGGGCGTGATCGACGCCGTCCTGCGCCATCGCAACTGAACGATCGGCACTCAACGCCTGTCCGGACACGTCTCCGGCCCGCTTGCACTCAACGCATGTCCGGACACCACCGCCCTTGACGCAATCAACGTCTGACCGGACAGGGCAGTTCCGTCGGCAATCAATGCATGTCCGGACGGCGCCTGTGCGATTCCATGAAGCGCCCACGCTCACGGCTGTATGCATTTGCCTCATCGGTTATATGCATGACCATTGACGAATGTGCAAAAATGCATAATCATCGCGCCGACTCATGGAGGTCGATGCGATGTCAGCACTCAGCGAGGAAACGGTCACGATCGACGAAGTGGCAGCCGCCCTTCGCATCACGCCGGATCGGCTGTGGCGCTCCTGGCGCCGGCTTCATGAGAAGACGGGATTTCCGCCGCCACTCCCCGGCGGAAACCGGGTGTGGGGCCGTCGTGCTGTATCGCGTTGGATCGACGGCCCCACCCCGCTTGTGCCGGGAGCCAACGACAACACCGTGAGCAGAGCCAGCAACAGCGGCCTGGGCGACATCATCGGCGCCCAGGCCGACTTCCTGCGCACACGCTACGGACAAGGGGCAGCATCATGAAGGCGGGCGGAACGGAAGCCTCCGGCGGCATGGCGGCCGTCGAGAGCATAGGCGGCGTCGCCGCCGGCGAACTGCGCCAGTTCGTCGAGCGCATCGAGCGGCTGCACGAGGAACGCGCGGCCATCGGCGACGACATTAAAGACATCTATGCCGAGTTGAAGGGCCGTGGCTACGACGTCAAGACCGTCAAGCGCCTCTTGCAGATCCGCCGCATGGACCCCGACGCGCGTCAGGAAGCCGATGCCATCCTCGATCTCTACATGAACGCGCTGGGGATGGCGTGATGAGCTTCAAGGTCGAAACAACGGCTGACGGGATGACGCGCGTCAGCACGCACATCGTCGCCAAGCCCGAAACCACCGGCATCACTGTCGCTTGGATGAAGCTCTATCTGGCGCTGAACACGCTCCATCAGGCGATGTCCGACCTCGGCATTGCTCCCGAATATGGCCCGCATCCGCAGGCCGTCGTCTTCAGCCCGGAACACTTCGACCGCTTTCGCGAGGCGTGCCTGGCCGACGGCGCATTGCGGCGCTTGTTCTGCCGCCCGCACCGCAAGCGGCCCGACATGTCGCTGCGGCGGACCATGCTCGGCGGCATCGCCCTCGTCTCGCTCGAGGCCCTGCCCGATCACTACCAGGCACCCTTTTCCGTCTGCCGGACCATGCCGAAGAAGCCCAAGGAGCCGGCCTGATGGAAGACTACTTCGCCAACGTCCTCGCCTTCCTCGCCCGCATCGACGAGGCCTCGGTATCCGGCCTGCTCGACCGCGAGATGATCGTCGAGGCCAACCGCCTGCGGCTCGAAACGCAGGTGGTCATGGGCAAGACCCGCGTTCACGGCGCCGAGTTCGTCGGTGCCATGCACCCCGCCCTCGACGCTATCCGTCACACGCCGCCCGACCTTGGAGAAGCCCGCCGATGAAGCCGCTTGCTGATCTCACCGACGCGCAGCGCCTCGCCCTCCGCGTCATCGACAGCGCCAACACGCTCTACAAGCGCCGCTCCGGCTGGTCGAACCGCTCGGCCATCATCCAGCCGGTGACCATCGAGAAGCTGGTGTCCTACGGCCTCGTGCGCATCCGCGACGTCAAGCGCAACGGCTACATCTTCCCCGTCGCCACCCTCACCGACATGGGCGAGGTCTACGTGGAGCAGTTGAAGGCGAAGCCCGGCAGGAGGAAGGCGGCATGAGCGACATCGCCTACGCCGCCGTCATCGGCTGGCTGGCGCCGCTCGCCGCCTTCGGCCTCTCCGCCCTCATCCAGCTCTGCCGGCCGCGCCGGCCGGTCGATCCGGAGCCGGCCTTCTTCGTCGAGGCCGCCCGCATCCGGCCCGCCGGCCGCTGATCACCCCATCACCAGTATCGAGTACCCATCATGGCCAAGCTGCCGTCCATCCCCTACGTCTCGTGGCGCGACGGGCGCCCGCGCTTCAACCCCAACCACATGGTGCGCGCCCTCGGCTTCAAGGCCATGGACCTGAAGCACGCGGACGGCCGTTGGATGACGCGCGGCGAGGCGCTGGACTGGGCCGAGAAGCGCGCCGCCGAGGTCGAAGCCATCCGCGAGGCCGCGAAGGCGAAGAAGAAGCGCAAGGTGTTCGTGCCCAAGGCGCCGCCGGCGGCAACGCCCGTCGCGTCGATCTACACCGTCGCCCATCTGGTGGATGACTGGCTGCTGTCGCCGCTGTTCCCCCGGCCGGTGGCGCGCGGCCTCCCCCAGCCGCCGCGCGGCGAGGGGCAGAAGTCCTATCGCACCATGCAAGACTACCGCCAGAAGATGCGCACCCTCGAGGCGCACGACCACGAGCTCTATCACTCGGCCGTCGCGGCGCTCGATCAGCCGATCCTGGTCGGTCTGCATGAAGACATCTGGCAGAAGCGCGGCCTGCCCACGGCCAACGCCGTGCTGCGCGTGCTGTCGGCGGCAATCAGTTGGGGCATGCGCCGCGGCAAGGTAAGGAAGTCGATCAACCCGGCCTTTCGACTGGGCAAGCCGGGATCGAAGCCCCGCCTGCGCTTCGCCTCCCGTGCCGAGCTGGAGGCGCTGGTGGCCGCCGCCGACGCCATCGGCCGGCCGGAGATGGGCGACATGATCATCCTCGGCGTATGGACCGGCCAGCGCCAGGCCGACCGTCTCGCCTTGCTGCACGAGGCCGTGCTGGTCGATCGCGGACGGCGCGTCTTTCGCCAGCAGAAGACGGGCGCCCGCGTCGTCATCCCGGAATCTCCGGAGCTGAAGGCTCGCCTCGCCGGCAGTCGCGTCCGCCGCATCCGTGCCGGCATCGTCGATCGTCACGTCGTCATGAACGAGCAATCGTGGCGGCCCTTCACCGCCAACTGGTATCGCCATCTCTGGGACGATGTTCGCAGCGCCGCTGTCGACGGCGTGCCCGACGCCGAGGCGACGGCCACCCGGAACGAGGCTCTGCGCCGCGCCGGGGAGCGGCCGGAGAACGAGCCGGTGTGGAAGCTGCCGCCGGTGCCGTCGCTCAAGGGCTTTCGCGATCAGGACCTGCGCGACACGGCCGTCACCTGGATGGGCCTCGCCGGCCTCACCATCCCGGAAATCTGCTCGATCACCGGCCACAGCGAAGCGTCGGCCTACCAGATCATGAAGCACTATCTGGCGCTGCACCCCGACATGGCCAGCGCCGGCATGAAGAAACTCGTCGCCTGGTACGAAACCGACGACAGGTCAGAGGAGATGTGGAAATGAGCTACGAGGACAGGGAAAAGGCGGACGAGATCACCCGCCGGAACGCCGCCCATCAGCGCGAGCACGGCAACGACATTGCCGCCCGCTGCTACGAGGCCGGCGTGGCGGCGACCATCGTCCGCTTCCTTCTGGACGAACTGAAGCGCGACGATTGTTGCGCCGGTTGCACGCTGGAAGCTCTCGGCACGGTGGCCGGAAGCGCGATCGGCGAGATGCTCCGGGAGGTCGATGACACCGGCATGAGGGCCGAACTGGCGATGATCCTCACCAAGGCGATGATCGAGGCCGCCACCGGCATGACCGTCCGTGGCAGCGCCATGCTCAGAACGCCGTCTCAGGCCTCCCAGCGGCCGAACTGAAGGAGGCAGGCATGCCCGAGACAACCGCTAACATCGAAACGAATGAACTGCTCTCGCCCGCCGAGGAGGATTTCGTCCTTGCCATGCTGCGGCTCGGTTGGACGGCCGACCTCATCATGGCGGGCACGCGCCTGCCGAGGATCGGCATCGGCCTTGCCGCCAAGGCGTTCCATGAAGGCCGGCGCCACGCCGAGCCGGAGGCGAAGCCGACGACTTGGGCCGAGGCACTGGACGCCATGGGCGTTCGGCGTAAATTCAAGATCGGCGACGTGGTGCAGCTCGCGAGCGGCGGCGTCCGCATGACGGTGGTCAGCGAAACTTGCGGACGGTTGGTCGAATGCGCCATCGGCGAATACGATCGGCACATCGAAGACCTGATCACAGTTAGCGTCGATGAGCGCTGCCTGAGGGCAGCGAAGGACCTCGACGATCTGCCGTTCTGAAGGGAGGGCGAGATGGGGGAGTTTCTGAAGCGGGCCTTCCGCCTCGAGGTCGATCCGGATCACGTCGGCTATGTTCGCATCGGCGCCGGTTGGCTGTTGCTCGTCTGTCTCGCCGTCTTCATCGCTGGATACCGCACCGCCGTCGAGTTCGGCGGCGCGCTTGCCTGCCGATAGCCCCATGGCCACGTTCTTCACCGTCATCGTCTGTGCCGCCGTCTGCGCCGCCGCCCCGCTCCGCGTCGTCGACGGCGACACCGTCGTGCTCCGCACCGAAACCCTCCGCCTGCTCCACATCGACGCGCCGGAGACCTTCCATCCCCGCTGTCCGGCGGAGCTCGAGCGCGGCCTGAAGGCCAAGGCCGCGCTCGAGCGGATCCTGACGGGCGCCCGTATCACCGTCGAGCGCCACGGCACCGACCGCTACCGCCGCACGCTCGCCCGCATCGGCACCGACGCCGGCGACGTCGGCGACATGATGCTGAAGTCCGGCCACGCCGTGCGCTACGAACCGGGCAGGCAGGCCTACGAAGAAAGAGAGAGGACGTGGTGCGGCAACTAAAGGTTCAAAGAATTACTACGGGCCGCTTGATGGAAGTAAAACAGCATAAGTGGAACAATTACTAGCATTGCTAGCCAAACGCAGAACGCCACCTGAAATGCAAATCTTTCCAAATCGAGATTCTTATATTCTTTATTCCCGGTAAGCAAATAATGCTTATCGGCATAAATCGAAACTATATATATAGAGAAACGAATTCCGATAATTGGAGCCGCGGCGATCCAGCCTGTTGACGCGATAAGGATCAAGAAGGCCAAGGCCAGTTCGGATAATGTCATCGGAACACCTAGCTCAAGCTGAATGCAGCGGACCAAGCACGATCGGTCTCGCCAAGCTACAGCCGCAAGCCTACGCGCGCCAACATCGAATCCCTGATTGCATACCAATTGGCATCATTCCAATAGGCGTGATTTCCCTCCCACGTCCACGAGTTGTTGCGTTGGAGGATTGAAATGTTCGAGCTTGTCTGTGCCGCCGACTACCGAGTGACGGAAATCGACGTGATGCTTCACCTTTGTCAGAAGATCGATCGCGAGGACGACGACAAGGCGCGCGCCGCCATGGCAGAGCTTCACGCCGTCATGCGCCGGCACATCGACGCCCTCACCGCAACCCTCGACGATCTCGCCCGCGAAACGGCCGGATGAGTGTGTGCGCACCGTGCGCACCTTTCAAAGTGCTCACGGTGCGCACGAGAACACCGTTTGTTCTCAAGCGCCTGAGCTATCTATCTGAAGTCGTTGGGAAAAGTGGTGGGCGCGTACGGGATCGAACCGTAGACCCGCTGATTAAGAGTCAGCTGCTCTACCAACTGAGCTACGCGCCCACTTTTCTCGCCGGACGGCGTTGTCGTCCGGAAGCGATGGCGGCTTATAACCACGCCGGAGATCGGGCGCAAGCCCTTTTCGCCCCCGCTGGTGAAAAAATTGAACGGTCTTTTCTTTCAAGGAGTTAGCCGCATCGGAGCTTGAATGCGGCATGCAACCGCGCGCCCTGCCGCGGCTGCGGCAAGGCGTCGGCGGCGGGACGATCGCCGCATCGGGCTGGTTCAGACGTAAAGCTCGCCGCGGCCGACGATCACCGCTTCGCCGCCGATGCGGCCGCCGGTGAGCTTGCCCTTCTCGATGATGATCTCAAGCTCGATCAGGCTTGGCCGACCCATCTCGAAACCCTGCTCGATGACCAGCTTGTGCTCGCCGTCGGCCGGCCGGTCGAAGCGCCGCACCACCGCCGAGAAGGCGGCGGCCGCCGAGCCGGTGGCCGGATCCTCGCCGATGCCGTTATGCGGCGCGAACATGCGGGCGTGGAAATCGTGGCCGTTGGTGACCACCTCGCGGCTATAGACGTAGAGGTCGAGTTCGGTCGAGCCGAAGGCGCCCGCCCAATGCGACTTGTCGACGCGGATGCGGCGCATGGCGTCAAGGCCGGCCAGCGGCAGAAAGACGAACAGCGGGCCGCCGCCGTCGAAGACGCAAGGCACGTGGTTCTCGAAACCGATGTCGCCGCGGTTGAGCCCCAGCGCCGAGGCGGCAAGGCCGACGTCGCCGTGGAACGGCCGTTCCTCCGGCAGCTTCGGCAGATCGAACACGGCGCGGCCGGAGCGCTCGGGCGAGATGGTGACGCCGCAGCGGACGACACCCACCCCCTCCTCCAGCACCACCATGGCATCGGTCTCGCGCGCGATGCCCTGCAGCCGCTCGTGGGCGAGCAACACGGCCGTTCCCACGGTCGGGTGGCCGGCGAACGGCAGTTCACGGCCGGGCGTGAAGATGCGGATCTTGGCCGACGTGCCGGGCCGCGACGGCGGCTCGACGAACACGGTCTCGGAAAGGTTGAATTCCTTGGTGATCGCCAGCATGGCAGCGCTGTCGAGGCCCTCGCTGTCCAGCACGACCGCCAGCGGGTTGCCTGTCAGCCCCTTGGCGGTGAAGACATCGAGAATCGCATATCGACGAGCCACTTGGTTCTCTCCTGAGACGGCCGGAACGCCGGCCACAATAGTTGCGGTGGGGACGTTAGTCCACGTCGGTTATCATCCGAATTTCACCACGGCCCTTCCAAAATGCGACCAAAATTCCCAGCTATGGCTAACGGAAAGGATTTTCCGGCCGGGCGATACTCCGGGACCGGACGTGGAGACGTGAAATGCTCAGGCTCTCGAAGATAGCCGCCCCCGTGGCCATCGCCGCCGTCCTGTCGTCGCTGGCGCTGCCGGCGCTGGCCGATGGCTACTATCATCACCATCACCGCTCGAACGGTGGCGACATCGCCGCCGCCGGCGTGATCGGCCTGATCGGCGGCACCATGCTCGGCGCGGCTTTGGCCTCGCCGCCGCCGCCGCCGGTCTACTACGAGCCCGCTCCGCCGCCCGTCATCTATCAGCCGGCACCGGTCGTCGTCTACCAGCAGCCGGCCCCGGTCTACGCCGCCGTTCCGATGTCGGGCGAGCATCAGGCCTGGTGCGCCGGACGCTACCGCTCCTACAACGCTTACGACAACACGTGGGTCGACAACCGCGGAAACCTGCGCCCCTGTCAGTCGCCTTATTACGGCGGCTGACCGGAACAAGCCACCACCCCAGGCAGATCGCAGCACCTCGTCGCCGTTCGCCGTGACCTCCCGGCGGACGGCGATTTTTATTGTCGCCCTCCGAGCAGCCGCGCCGCGAAGGCGCGGGCATAGGCGGTGACCTCCGGCCGGTCCAGTTCGGCGGGCGCGCGGAAGGCGACGACCCGCTCAAGCTCGCGCTCGGCCTGCCGGTCGAGGTCCGCCATGATGCCGGCGATGATCTCGTCGGCGGTGCGCGAGAAACGCAGCACCCGGCCGATCGAGACGCGCGGCCCGTCGAAGGCGGCGATCATTCCCTCCACCACCGCTTCGGCGGCGTCGAGCCCGGTTTCCTCCCGGAGTTCCCGCTCGATCGAGGCAACCACGCCGATGTTGCCGCCGGCGTCGACGTCGGCCGGCTCCAGGCTGCCGCCCGGCGGATAGATCTGGCCGGCATTGGCGGTCGTCGCGGCCATGACGCCGAGGATCAGCGCGCCGTCCGACGACAGGATCAGCGCCGAGCCGAACAGGTTGCGGATGCCGATCTCCGGAAAGCCCCAGTCGCGCCAGGCGAGGAAGCCGGCGAAATCGCCCTCCACCGCCTCGCCGGAGAGCACGCCGCCGTCAATGGCGATGCCGCCCGGCTGGCCCGGCGCCAAGGTGCCGAGCACCCGGCCGTTCCAGAGATGCGGGTTGGCGGCGAGCCGCGCCGCCCAGTGCGCTTCGATCTTCGGCCTGAGATCGTCGGGAACAGGCCAGGAGCCCGGCCGGAGCCGCAGGCGGACGTCGGTGATGTCGTGGAGCATGGGGCATTCCGGGAAAGGCGGCCGATCGGGCCGGGCCGTCCGACTCTAGCCGGCGCGCGTGACGAGCGAAAGGCGCCGCCTCCCTCCAACGAAAAATCCCCGCCGGCGGACCGGCGGGGATGGGATTGATCGCGATGGTCGATGTCAGGCCGCGCGGATGGTGCCGACGAAGGCCGACACCTTCTGGTCCAGCGCTTCCGACTGCCTGGCGAGCTGCGACATGCGGTCGAACAGGTCGCGCGCCGCCGCGCCGCTCTTCTCGGCCGTGCTGCGCACGCCGACGATGGTCGAGGCCACCTCGGCGGCGCCGACCGCCGCTTCGGAGATGTTGCGGGCGATCTCGCCGGTCGCCGCGTTCTGCTGCGAGGCGGCGCCGGCGATCGACGAGGTGATGTGGTCGAGATCGGCGATGCGGCGGGAGATGTCGGCGATCTTCTCGACCGACTGCTGGGTGGCGCCCTGGATGGTGCCCATCTGCGCCTCGATGTCCTGCGTCGCCTTGGCCGTCTGGCTGGCCAGCGCCTTCACCTCCGAGGCGACGACGGCAAAGCCCCGCCCCGCCTCGCCGGCCCGCGCGGCCTCGATGGTGGCGTTGAGGGCGAGGAGGTTGGTCTGCTCGGCGATCGCCTGGATCATGGCGACGATGGTGCCGACCTTCGAGGCGCTGTCGGCGAGCGACCGCACGTCCTGGTCGGTGCGGCGGGCCTGCTCGACGGCGGCGCCGATCAGCGTCGACGCCTCGCCGATCTGGCGGCCGATCTCGGAGATCGACGACGACAGCTCCTCGGAGGCGCCGGCCACCGCCTGCACGTTGGCCGAGGTCTGCTCGGAGGCGCTGGCCACCGCCACCGACCGGCCGGAGGTCTCCTCGGCGTCGGCCACCATCACCCCGGCGGCCTTCAGCGTCGACTGGGTGGTCTGGGTCACGGCGGCGATCACCTCGCCGACTTCGGATTCGAACTGCTGCGCCAGCTTGTCGAGCAGCGCCTTCTGCTCGGCGCGGCTCTGCGCTTCGGCGTCGGCCTGCGCCGCCTTCAATCGTTCGGTCTCCACCAGCGTGTCGCGGAAGGTGCCGACGGTGCTCCACAGGAGGCCGATCTCGTCGCGGCCGACCTTCGCGGGAATGGAGACGTCCAGCTTGCCGTGCGTCAGGTCGCCGAGCGCGCCATTGACGCGGCGGAGCGGGCCGGCGATCTTGGCGGTGCCGATCCACGAGGCGATGCCGACGCCCAACAGGATGCCGATCACCGCGACGATGATCAACGTGCGGCGGCCGGCGATGTAATAGTCGTCAATCGAAGCGCGCACCGTGTCGAGGTCCTGCACGTCCAGATCGACGAGCTTGTCGACGTCGGCCTGAAGCTGCTTGCGGTTGCTGCGGTTGGCGTCGTTGTTGCCCTGCTTGTTGGCGGCGGCCGGGTCCACCTCCGTGCCGAGGCGGACGATCTCGGTGCGGAAGGTCTGGAACTCCTTGGCCTTGGCAACCACGGCGGCGAACGCATCCTTGCGGTCGGCGGGCACGCGCGCCGACCATTCGCCGAGCAGCGTGTCGATCGCCTGGAGGTTCTTCACGATGCCGTCGGCGAACGGCTTCGCCGCCTCGGTGCTCGGCGCCGAGTAGACGCCGCGCGAATCCATAACCACCGCCGTAATCAGGCGGTTGAGATGCTCGCCGTCATAGGCTCGCTGGGAGGCAAGCTGGTAGGCATCGACCTGTTCGTTGTAGCCCTGCATGAGGCGGATGCCGAGCAGGGCCACGCCGATGGCGATGACCCCCAGCAGGGCGACGATCGAATACAGCTTTCCTTGGATTTTCATTCTCGGGATTCCACTGATGGGTCAGCCTTCGCGGTCGGCGGATGTGGGCTACCGGTTCTGAGGATAGAAATATTTACGTTGCTGAGTTGTTAACGCGTGGAGTATTCCCATTAAATACAGCCGTTCTCGCCAGATGGTTGGCCCCGACAATAGACGAAAGTCGAGGCGGCGACCGTCTGCGGCAAACGACAGAAAATAATTGCAAATTCATAAGGGCGCAGATCTTCCGCCCATGCCGGTGTCTGGGAAAATTTTCTCAACCAACAAACGAAAACGCCGGAGTGCCCTAGGCTCTCCGGCGTTGTTTATTGCAACTTAAGATAATTAACCTATTGCCAATCCTGCCTAGCGACCTGCCGTTCTCCGCAAGTCCGAAGGCGTGGATCGCCGGGGCGATCAGTTGCGGGCCTTGTCGACCAGCTTGTTCTTGGCGATCCACGGCATCATGGCGCGCAGCTTCTCGCCGACCGCCTCGATCTGGTGGGCGTCGTTGTTGCGGCGGATGCCCTTGAAGCGGGCGGCGCCGGCCTTGTATTCCTGCATCCATTCGGAGGTGAACTTGCCCGACTGGATGTCCTTCAGCACCCGCTTCATCTCGGCCTTGGTCTCGGACGTGATGATGCGCGGACCGGAGACATACTCGCCCCACTCGGCGGTGTTGGAGATCGAGTAGTTCATGTTGGCGATGCCGCCCTCGTAGATCAGGTCGACGATCAGCTTCACCTCGTGCAGGCACTCGAAATAGGCCATCTCCGGCGCGTAGCCGGCCTCGACCAGCGTCTCGAAGCCGTTGCGGATCAGCTCGACGAGGCCGCCGCACAGCACGACCTGCTCGCCGAACAGGTCGGTCTCGCACTCTTCCTTGAAGGTGGTCTCGATGACGCCCGAGCGACCGCCGCCGACGCCCGAGGCGTAGGAGAGCGCCAGTTCCAGGGCGTTGCCGGAGGCGTTCTGCGCCACGGCGACGAGGCAGGGCACGCCGCCGCCCTTCTGGTACTCGCCGCGCACCGTATGGCCGGGGCCCTTCGGGGCGATCATCACCACGTCGAGGGTCGCCTTCGGCTCGATCAGGCCGAAGTGGACGTTGAGGCCGTGGGCGAAGGCGATGGCGGCGCCGTCGCGGATGTTGGGGGCGATCTCGTCGCGGTAGATGTCGGCCTGCAACTCGTCCGGCGTGGCGATCATCAGGAAGTCGCCCCACTTGGCGGCCTCG
This sequence comes from Pleomorphomonas koreensis DSM 23070, assembly GCF_000425185.1. Classification (GTDB taxonomy): domain Bacteria; phylum Pseudomonadota; class Alphaproteobacteria; order Rhizobiales; family Pleomorphomonadaceae; genus Pleomorphomonas; species Pleomorphomonas koreensis. The sequence goes on along the minus strand of NZ_AULH01000007.1, from coordinate 89,061 downwards.
GCCACCGACATCACCTTCAGGCCGTCGGCCTCGACCTTCTTGGCCGTCGCCGAGCCCGGACGCAGGGCGATGACGATGTCTTTCACGCCGGAGTCCTTGAGGTTGAGGGCGTGGGCCCGGCCCTGCGAGCCGTAGCCGACCACCACCACCTTCTTGCCCTTGATCAGATTGAGATCGGCATCACGATCATAATAGACGCGCATGTTGTTGTCCTTCCTCGCCGCTGGCGTTCTTGGAACGGCCGGTCCCCGCCGGTCGTCGGTTCACTGGTGAAACGGGGGTTACTCGGTGTCCTGGGCGCCGTGCCCGTAGAGACGGAAAAACTGCGCGATGGCCAGCCGCGCCCGCTGCGGCCGGTCGTCGGACAGGCCGACGGGCGGCTCGCCCAGCAGCATCCGCACGTGGCTGTCGCGGACGATCAGGCCGTAGAGCGTCTCGTAGGCCTCGTGGGTGTCGGCGAAGTGCACATAGCCGTGCCGCCGGCCAAGCTCCAGGAGGGCGCGGGCGCGCATCTCGATCGGCAGCCGGCCGTGCTCGCGCACCAGCGCGCCGAGCCGGGCGCCGTCGCGGTCGGCCTGGCCGATGGCCAGGCGATTGAGCGCCAGCGACACCTCGCCCGACAGCACGCCGATCAGGTCCTCGGCGAACACGGCGAGGCTGCGGCTGAAGTCGTCGGGCGTCGCCATGGTCTCGCGCGGCCCCGGCGTCCTCACCTTGCTGGCCTGATAGGTGATCATCGCGGCGAGCAGACCGTCGCGGTCGCCGAACCACTTGTAGAGGCTTTCCTTGGAGCAGTTGGCGGCCCGCGCCAGGCCGGCCGTGGTCAACGCCCGCTCGCCGCCGGCGACCAGCAATTGAAGCGCGCATTCCAGCACGGCATTCTGGCGGGGGGTGAAGGACTCGGTCACCACGGGACTCGCTCTGTCGACGCTCAATGTACCGTACGGTACGGTTCCAGATGTTCTAGTTCGCCGCCCCCCGGCTGTCAAGACCGGCCAAATTGTCGTGAAACCTCCGCATTACTCCTTAGGCATGGTGGAATCGCCGATAAAAATCGCCTAAGCATGTCGCGCAAAAGTGGGTGGTGGTTTTGCGTTCCCGCTGGGCGCAAAACCGGAAGTTGAGGCTTCGGGCGCGAATCCATGCGACCGCAACTCGCCCCGGCGCCCCACCGCCCGCCACCGCCGCAGCCACAGGGATCACTCGATTGTCCACCCGTATCGAAACCGACACCTTCGGCCCCGTCGATGTCGACAGCTCCGTGTACTGGGGCGCCCAGACGCAGCGCTCGCTGGGCAACTTCAGGATCGGCTGGGAGAAGCAGCCGCATTCCATCGTGCGGGCGCTCGGCGTGCTGAAGCGTGCCGCCGCCGAGGTCAATCGCGACCTCGGCAAGCTCGATCCGCAGCTTTGCGAGGCGATCGTCACGGCGGCGCAGGAGGTGATCGACGGCAAGCTCGACGCCCACTTCCCGCTGGTCGTCTGGCAGACCGGCTCCGGCACCCAGACCAACATGAACGCCAACGAGGTGATCTCCAACCGGGCGATCGAGCTGCTCGGCGGCACGCTCGGCTCCAAGACGCCGGTGCATCCCAATGACCACGTCAACATGAGCCAGTCGTCGAACGATACCTATCCGTCCGCCATGCATATCGCGGCGGCCACCGAGGTGATCGAGAAGCTGCTGCCGGCGCTCCGCCACCTGCACGCGGCGCTCGACGACAAGGCGCGGGCCTGGGCCGACATCATCAAGATCGGCCGGACGCACACGCAGGACGCCACGCCCCTGACGCTCGGGCAGGAATTCTCCGGCTACGCCAGGCAGGTGGAGAACGGCATCAAGCGCATCGAGATGACGCTGCCGATGCTGATGGAGATCGCCCAGGGCGGCACCGCCGTCGGTACCGGCCTCAATGCGCCCAAGGGCTTTGCCGAGAAGATCGCCGCCCGCGTCGCCGAGCTGACCGGCCATCCCTTCACCTCGGCGCCCAACAAGTTCGAGGCGCTGGCCGCCCACGACGCCATGGTGATGAGCCACGGCGCCCTCAACACGGTGGCGGCGAGCCTGTTCAAGATCGCCAACGACATCCGCCTCCTCGGCTCCGGCCCGCGCTCCGGCCTCGGCGAATTGTCGCTGCCCGAGAACGAGCCGGGCTCGTCGATCATGCCGGGCAAGGTCAACCCGACGCAATGCGAGGCGCTGACCATGGTCTGCGTGCAGGTGTTCGGCAACCATTCGGCGCTGACCTTCGCCGGCAGCCAGGGCCATTTCGAGCTGAACGTCTACAATCCGGTGATGGCCTACAACTTCCTGCAATCGGTGACGCTGCTCGCCGATGCCGCCGTTTCCTTCACCGACAACTGCGTCGTCGGCATCGAGCCGCGCGAGGACAACATCAAGGCGGCGCTGAACCGTTCGCTGATGCTGGTCACCGCGCTCGCCCCCAAGGTCGGCTACGACATCGCCGCCAGGATCGCCAAGACCGCCCACAAGAACGGCACCACCCTGCGCGAGGAAGCGGTCGGCGGCGGCTACGTCACCGACGCCGAGTTCGACGCCCTGGTCCGGCCGGAGCGGATGATCGGCCCGGAATGATCGATCAGCACAGCCGCTGAAAGCCGAAGGCCGGAGCGTCTCACGACGCCCCGGCCTTTCGTATGTGTTTCAAGCGCTGTCGCTCACCCCACGCGGATGCGCGTCGCGAACTCCGTCGACTTGGCCTTCAGCCGGTCGACAGTCTTCATCAGCACATCCGACATCTCGCAGATGGTGGCGACGGCGCTGCCCGACGTCTGGGCGGTCTCGGCCACGCCGTTGATGCCGCCCGACACCTCCTGCGCGCCGGAGGCGGCATAGGCGACGTTGTGGACGATGGCCTGCGTCGCCGCCATCTGCTCCTGCATCGACGCCGACATGGTGACGCTCACCGACTTGATCTCGCCGATGGTCGTGGAGATGCGGTTGATCGCCTTCACCGCCCGGTCGGTGACGTCCTGTACCGTCGAGATGTGGCCGGAGATCTCCTCGGTGGCCTTGGCCGTCTGGCCGGCCAGCGCCTTCACCTCGCCGGCGACGACCGCAAAGCCGCGGCCCGCCTCGCCGGCCCGCGCCGCCTCGATGGTGGCGTTGAGGGCAAGGAGGTTGGTCTGGTCGGCGATCGAGGTGATCAGGCTCACCACCTCGCCGATGCGGTGCGTCGCCTGGCTGAGGTCGCCGACGATGGTCGCCGTCTGCGTCGCCTGGGTGCCGGCTTCCTCGGCGATGCCCTTGGCGCTTTCCACCTGGCGCGAGATGTCCTCGATCGACGAGGAGATCTGGCCGGCCGCCGCCGATACTTCCTGCACGTTCTGCGACATCACCTGCGACGAGGCCGAAACGGAACGGGCGGTGGACGCCGTGCGCTCGGTGGCCGTCTGCAAGGACGAGGCGCCCTGGTTCATCTCGACGGCCGCCTTGCCGACCGCCTCGACCACGCCGCCCATGGTGCCCTCGAAGTCGCTGGCCAGCTCGGCCAGGAGGGCGTGCCGGTCGCGCTCGCGGGCCGCCTCGGCGTCGCGCTGCTGCTCGCGCAGCCGCTCGGCCTCGACACCGTTGTCGCGGAACACGGCGAGCGCCCGCGCCATGGCGCCGATCTCGTCCTTGCGCTCGGTGCCCTGCGGCGCGTCGGAGAACTCGCCCTTGGCGTAGAGCGACATGGTGGCCGACAGGCGGCGGATCGGCGCGGAGATGCCGACCTGCGAGATGGCGAGCGCCACCAGGAGGCCGGCCAGCAGGCCGCCGCCGACCATCGCCGCCATGATCTCGACGGTGGAGTTGGCCTCGTCGTTGAGCGCCGCCCGGTTGGCGACGAGCTGCGCCTCGATGGTTGACTGCAACTTGTCGGTGGCTTGCAGGATGGCGTCGATGCGCGGCTCCACCTCGCCGGAGATCACCTCGCGGCCGTGGCCGGCGTCCATCAGCTTGGCCGCCTCGACCACCTCCTTGGTCTTGGCAAACAATTCGCCGAGCGGTGCGGCGATGGCATCGAGATCGGCCGCCAGATCGCCCCGGCGGGCGCGGATGTTGTCGATCACCGAACGGAACTGCGGCTCGGCATTCTGGATTTCGGCGGTGAGCTTGTCGAGCTGCTCGCTGTCGAAGGTGGTGATCAGCCGGTAGAGGGTGGTGTTCAGCCGGTAGGCCGTTCCCTCGATCTCCTTGCTGAGCAGGCTCGACTGCGCGTCGCGATCGATGAACTGCGCCTGTTCGGCGTTGAGCTTCATCATGTTTTCGGCCGCGTAGAAGATGGCGGCCAGCGAAAAGATGATGATGGAAGCCAGGGAAATCACTATTTTGAGTGAAATCCGCATATTTTTTAGGGCCATGCATACCTCCCACACATACGCCCGGAATTTCTTAACGTTAGACGGCTTCAGTTAAGAAAATATCTAGGTCCGCTTCGGCGGCGGCAAAAACAGGCAAATGGCGCGGCGGCGGGCATCAGATCGCATAGTCTACGGGCAACGGCGCCCCGTCCTTCAAAGTCTCCATAGAAATTGAAGCCGAAACGTCGAACAACTCTACCTTGCGGATGATCTTCTTGTAGATGACGTCGTAATGTTCGACGCGCGGCAGCGCCAACTTCAGGATGTAGTCGACGTTGCCGGTGAGCCGGTGCGCCTCCACCACCTCGGGAATGTCGGAGATGACCGCGGCGAATCGCTCCATCCACTCGGCCGAGTGATGGGCGGTGCGGATCAGCGCGTAGACGGTGGTCGGCACGCCGAGCCGGCCGCGGTCGAGCACCACCGTGCGGCGGGCGATGTAGCCCTCGGCTTCGAGCCGCTGGATGCGCCGCGATGAGGCCGACACCGACAGCGCCACGCGGTCGGCGAGATCGGCCACCGACAGGCCGGCGTCCTGCTGCAGCAGCTCCAGGAGCTTGCGGTCGCGTTCGTCGAGCATGCCGTCGATTCCTTTCATCCGGTCATATGGCGCACCGATATTGCACAATAACTTCACATCGCGCTACAAACTTGCGGCTTCGGTTTGTCGCACGCCGAACGACGCAAACGCCGGGCGGGCGGGCGGCGCTATGATCGGCCATCACGACAGGGAGTTTTCCATGCGCACCATCGGCCTCATCGGCGGCATGAGCTTCGAGAGCACCGCCGTCTACTACAAGACGATCAACGAGGCGGTGCGCGCCCGCCTCGGCGGCCTGCATTCGGCCGAGATCCTGCTGCGGTCGGTCGATTTCCAGACCATCGTCGACTTGCAGAAGGCCGGCCGCTGGGACGCCGCCGCCGACCGGCTCGGCAAGGCGGCGCGGGGGCTCGAACGGGCCGGCGCCGACTGCCTGCTGATCTGCACCAACACCATGCACCTCGTCGCCGACGAGGTGGCGGCCACCGTGCGGGTGCCGCTCATCAACATCATCGACGAAACGGCCAAGGCGATCGTCGCCGCCGGCGCCCGCCGGCCGCTGCTGCTCGCCACCCGCTACACCATGGAAGAGGGCTTCTACGCCCGCCGCATGGCCGCCCACGGCCTCGCGCTGACGACGCCCGGCGAGGTCGGTCGCGCCATCGTCCACGACGTCATCTTCGACGAGCTATGCGCCGGCACCGTCCGCGACGCCTCGCGCGCCGCCTTTCTCACGCTGATCGAGAAGGCGAAGGACGATGGCTGCGACGCCGTCATCCTCGGCTGCACGGAAATCTGCCTGCTGCTCGACCCGGCGGCGCTGCCGCTGCCCGGCTTCGATAGCACGGCGATCCATGTGGCCGCCGCCATCGACTTCGCGCTCGGGGATGAGACCAAGGCCGCCGCCGAATAGCGCGGCCACCCCGGCGACGCCCTTGCGCGGTGTCGTTCAGGCGTCGGCATCGCCGAGGGCGGCGCGATAGCGGCGCACCGTCTCGGCCATGCCGTGGATCAGGCAATCGGCGATGATCGCGTGGCCGATCGACGCCTCGGCGATATGCGGCGTCCTTTTCACCAGCGGTGGCAGGTTGTCGAGCGTCAGGTCGTGGCCGGCGTTGACGGCCATGCCGAGTTTCACCGCGGCATCGGCGGTGATCGCCACCTCTTCGAGCCGCGCCCGCTGCTCGGCAGGGTCGAAACAGTGGCCGTAGGGGCCGGTGTAGATCTCGATGCGGCGCGCGCCGGTGAGCGCGGCGGCGGCGGCCTGCGTCGGATCGGCGTCGATGAAGATCGAGGCGCGCATGCCCTGGCTCTGGATGCGTCGCACGACGTCCGTGAGAAAGGACTGGTGGGTGACGGCGTCCCAACCGTGGTCGGAGGTGTTCTGGCCGGGCATGTCGGGCACCAGCGTCACCTGATCGGGTCGGGCCGCCGCGCAGAGCGTCAGGAATTCCTCGGTCGGATAGCCCTCGATGTTGTATTCGCGGCCCGGCCAGTCGGTCCGCAGCATCTCCTGGAGCGCGAAGACGTCGGTGCGGCGGATGTGCCGCTCGTCGGGGCGGGGATGCACGGTGATGCCGGCGGCGCCAGCTTCGAGCGCGATGCGGCTGAGGCCGGCCACCGACGGCCACGGCAGGTCGCGCCGGTTGCGCAGGTGGGCGATGGCGTTGACGTTGACGGAGAGCTTGGCGTGGTTCATCGCGGGCGGCCCGGGAGTGCGGAAGCCGCGACGATAATCTGCCCGCCCTCACCGCACAAGCGACCTCAGGCGGCCGCAAACGACGGCAGGCGCAAGCGCCGGCCGGGCTCAAGGCCGATCAGCAGTTCCGGCTCGCCGCCGGCGATCTCCAGCACCTGGATCAGTCCCGCCCGGTGGAAGCCGTCGAGCGCGCCGCCGGCCGGCGGCAGCGCCGGCAGCTTCAGGCGCTCGATCGTCAGGCGGGAGAAGCCGGCCGTCGCCTGCCGCCGCCCCGCCCGGCCGTCGGTCCAGGCTATGGGCGACGCGTCGCCCGGCGAGGAGAAGACCAGCGGCATCGCCGGGTCGTCGCTGTCCGCCGACACGGCGATGGAGACGCCGGGCGGGAAATCCGGGATGCGATAGGTCCAGCGCTCGCCCGGCGGCGGACCGCCGCGGCAGGCGATGCCGAAGGGCGAGGCGCCGGTTGTCCGCCAAGCCGAACGGGCGGCAAGGCCGGCGCGGTTGAGCGGCGAGGCGGCCAGTTCGTCCGCATCGGCGACGAAGAGCAGTTCGAGATAGGCGTTGTCGAAGCAATAGCAGAGGTTGGCCGTCCCCTGCCCCACGTGCCGGCGCGCGAACGACGGCTCCAGGCCGAGCGCCTTCAGGCGATCGAAGACGGCGCCGCCCGGCGCCGCCTCCGTCCGGTCGACGAAGACCAGCAGGTGATCGAGTTCGAGCCCCGCCATCAGCCGGCGACGGCCGGAGCGCTCGTGATGCCGTTCCGGCCGCGCGACAGCGCCGCAAGGCCGGTGCGGGCCAGCTCGACGAGGCCGCAGTCCTTCATCAGGCCGACGAAGCGGTCGATGTCGGCCGGCGCGCCGGTGATCTCGAACACGTAGGAGTCGAGCGTCGCGTCGACGATGCGGGCGTTGAAGGCCTGGGCGAGGCGCAGCGCCTCGTCGCGGATCTCGCCCTTGCCACACACCTTGATCAAGGCCAGCTCGCGCTCCAGCGCGTCGCCGGCCCAGGTAAGGTTGACCACCTTGTGCACCGGCACCAGCCGACCGAGCTGGTGCATGATCTGCGAGATGACCGGCGGCCGGCCGGTCGTCACGATGGTGATGCGCGACATGTGGCTCGCGTGCTCAATCTCCGAGACGGTAAGGCTTTCGATGTTGTAGCCGCGGCCGGAGAACAGGCCGACGACGCGGGCGAGGACGCCCGGCTCGTTGTCGACCAGCACCGACAGCGTATGGCTGCGCTCGGTGGAGGGAAGCTCCTCTTCGAGGAAGTAGGCGGACTGTGACTGACCTGCGACGATCATCATGATTGAGCTCGTTTCAGTTGCTATCTTTCAAGACCGCTTCGCGCTTGAGGAAGCCCAGGCGGCGGTGTGGATTGATCTGTTCATACACTCTTGAGATGAAGGCCCGACGCTGTTCTACGATAGACTTGCGCTGTTGGTGCCCCTCCCCAGAGCGGAAGCGAGACCGCAAAACTATCCTGTGCGCATCCACTAGATGGTCAAGAATCGGCTGACGAACGCCTTGATAGGCCACTTCTTTGTGGAGGCCAAAGCGACCGTCGACGACATTCGGAAAATATAGGCGCCCATAATCAACCAAGGCAGATAACTCGCCAAGCACTTCGCTCTTGCGATTGAGCCAGCCCATCTCATCCAGCATTTGATCCGACAATTCACAAAGGCCTTCAGCGGAGCACAGAGCTTTCAGGCACTTTTCACTCCAGGAGCAGATGTCGGCTTCTCTCGCCGCTTGAATCTGCTCCCGATCATAAACAAAGGCCTTCCAGGCAAAGTAGAGCGTCGCCAGCCCGAAGATAATCGGCGTGGCGATATCCGCCGAGTCCTTTATGATTGTCAGATCGGGCATTACACCAGGACCTTGCCGGCGGCGCCGATCGCCGTCTCGATCTCCTCGTCGGTGACGTCGGTGCCGAGCAGCATCTCGTTGTGCGCCTTGCCCGAGGGGATCATCGGGAAGCAGTTGGCGAGGCTGACGACGTGGCAGTCGAACAGCACCGGCCGGTCGATGCGGATCATCTCCTCGATGGCGTCGTCGAGGTCGGCGGGCTTGGAGCAGCGGATGCCGACCGCGCCGTAAGCCTCGGCGAGGCGCACGAAGTCGGGCTGGGAATCGACGTAGGAATGGCTGAGCCGGTTGCCGTGCAGCAGTTGCTGCCACTGGCGGACCATGCCCATGTACTGGTTGTTGAGGATGAACGCCTTGACCGGCGCATTGTGCTGCACCGCCGTCGACAGCTCCTGGATGTTCATCTGGATCGAGGCGTCGCCGGCGACGTCGATCACCAGCGCGCCGGGATGGGCGAGCTGGGTGCCGATGGCCGCCGGCAGGCCGTAGCCCATGGTGCCGAGGCCGCCCGAGGTCATGAAGCGGTTCGGCTCCTCGAAGCCGTAATACTGCGCCACCCACATCTGATGCTGGCCCACCTCGGTGGTGATGTAGGTGTCGCGATCCTTGGTCAGCGCGTAGAGGCGCTCGATGGCGTATTGCGGCATGATCGCCTCGGCCGACGGGCGGTAGGTGAGGCACCTCTTCGCCCGCCAGCCGTCGATCTGCTTCCACCAGGCGGCGTGCGCCGCCTTGTCCTGCATCGGCTTGCGGGCCGTCCAGGCGGCGATCAGGTCTTCCAGCACGCTGCCGACGTCGCCGACGATCGGCAGGTCGACCACGACGTTCTTGTTGATCGACGACGGGTCGATGTCGATGTGGATCTTCTTCGATTTGGGCGAGAAGGCGTCGATGCGGCCGGTGATGCGGTCGTCGAAGCGGGCGCCGATGCAGACCATCACGTCGCAGTCGTGCATGGCGAGGTTGGCTTCGTAGGTGCCGTGCATGCCGAGCATGCCGAGCCAGTTCCTGCCGGAGGCCGGATAGGCGCCGAGGCCCATCAGCGTCGAGGTGATCGGGAAGCCGGTCAGCTTGACGAGGTCGCGCAAGAGCGCCACCGCCTTCGGACCGGAGTTGATGACGCCGCCGCCGGTGTAGAGGATCGGCTTCTTGGCGGCGGCCATCAGCTCGACCGCCTCGCGGATGGCGGCCTCCGGGCCCTTCACCGCCGGATGATACTGCGTCAGCGCCTTGCCCTTGCAGTTCTCGTAGGTGCCGGTCTGGAACTGGATGTTTTTGGGGATGTCGACCAGAACCGGGCCGGGGCGGCCGGTGGTGGCGATGCGGAACGCCTCGTGCAGGATGGCCGGCAGGTCCTCGATGCGGCGGACCAGCCAGTTGTGCTTGGTGCAGGGCCGGGTGATGCCGACGGTGTCGGCCTCCTGGAAGGCGTCGGTGCCGATCAGCGTCGTCGGCACCTGGCCGGTGATGCAGACCATGGGGATGGAATCGAGCAGCGCGTCGGTCAGCGCCGTCACCATGTTGGTGGCGCCGGGGCCGGAGGTGGCGAGCGCCACGCCGACCTTGCCGGTGGAGCGGGCATAGCCCTCGGCGGCGTGTCCGGCGCCCTGCTCGTGGCGGACGAGGATGTGGCGGACCTCCTCCTGCTGGAACAGCTCGTCGAAGATCGGCAGCACCGCGCCGCCGGGGTAACCGAAAATGGTGTCGACGCCCTGGTCGATCAGCGCCTGGATGACCATTTCCGCGCCTGTCATCTGCCGTGTCATCGCCTGTTACCTCAAGCTTTCGTCCCGTCGTTCCGGGGGCTGTTTGCTGCGTTAGTTCAGGTAATAAAAAAGGCCCCGAAAAGGGACCCGATTTCCGCGCACCATGACTGACCGGCAGGCCTCAGGAAGAGACCTCCGCCACGGTGCGCCATCTAAGTACTACGGAGAGGAAACGCATATCGCCCTCTGGTTCGGCCGGGACCACCCCGGATTGGTCGGCAACCTAGCGGCGGCCGGCGGATCGGTCAAGAGCCTATTTCATTCGTTGCGCCACGTCGTCGGCCACGGCAAGAAAATGTCGTGCTGCCGGATCGACGCGCCGCCAGTCGGCCATCTGGTTGCGGAACCAGGTTTCCTGCCGCTTGGCATATTGCCGCGTCGCCGTCACCGCCGCCTCGACGGCCTCGTCGAGCGGCATGTCGCCCCGTGCCGCCGCCATCATTTCCGGCACGCCGATCGCCTTCATGGCCGGCAGCCCCGGATCGAGATGGAGGGCGGCAAACGCCCGCGCCTCGTCGAGGCCGCCCTCCGCCGCCATTCCCCGGAAGCGCTCGTCGATGCGCTCGTGCAGCCACGCCCGGTCGGGCGCCATGACGATCCGGATGCCGCCGGCGAGGAGCGGCGCTGACCGCTTCGCCTGCCAGTCGGACAGCGGCCGTCCCGTGCTGTCGGCTACCTCCAGCGCCCGGAGGATGCGCTGGGTATCGTGCGGATGCAGGCGGCCGTGCAGCACCGGATCGACGACGGCGAGTTCCTTATGCAGGGCGCCGGCGCTCATCGTCTTCGCCCGCTCGCGCCAGAAGCCGCGCACCCGTTCGTCGACCGGCGGCACGTCGGAGAGCCCTAGCGTCATGGCGTTGAAGTAGAGCCCGGTGCCACCGACCACCACCGCCGGCCGGCCGGCCGTTTCCAGAAGCGCTCGTTCGAGATCGTCGAGATAGCGGGCGACGGTATAGCCGTCACCGCTCGCCACGTGGCCGTAGAGGCGGTGCGGCGCGCGCGCCTCGTCCTCGGCCGTCGGCCGGGCCGTCAGGATGCTGAGTTCGCGATAGACCTGCATCGAATCGGCATTGATCACCACGCCGCCGCAGCGCTCGGCGATGGCCAGCGCCAGAGCCGACTTGCCGCTGGCCGTCGGGCCGGCTATCAGAACCGCGCGTCTTTCTGCCGTCTCGGTCGTCACCTGGAGCCTCCCATGTCGCTCGTCGCCACGCTTGTCTCATCTCCGGCCGATCCGCAAGTGACGGAAGGGCTGATCGCCGGCGTGTCGCGGGCGCTGGGCGGCGGGGGCAACCGGGTGCTGGATGCCGGGATTGCCGCCGATATCGCCGTCGACGGCTCGCTGTCCCGCGACGAGGCGGGCCGCCGCATGGCCGAAGTGATCGGCGATGCACCGGTCGATTTCGCCGTGCTGCCCGCCGAGGGGCGCGCCAAGAAGCTGCTGGTCGCCGACATGGACAGCACGATGATCGGCCAGGAATGCATCGACGAGCTGGCCGCCTTCGTCGGCCTCAAGGAGCATGTCGCCGCCATCACCGAGCGGGCGATGCGCGGCGAGATCGCCTTCGAGCCGGCGCTGCGCGAGCGCGTCGGCCTGCTGAAGGGTCTCTCCGCCGATGTGGTCGAGGAGGTGCTGGCTGAGCGCATCACCCTGACGCCGGGCGGCCGCGAGCTGATCGCCACCATGCGGGCGCACGGCGCCTACACGGCTCTGGTCTCCGGCGGCTTCACCCTGTTCACCGGGCACATCCGCGAGCTGATCGGCTTCGACGAGCACCGCTCCAACTGCCTGATCACCGAGGACGGCCGGCTTACCGGCCGCGTCGCCGAGCCGATCCTCGGCAAGGCGGCCAAGCTGGCGACGCTACGCGAGTTGAGGCAGGCGCGCGGCCTCGCCCATCACGAGACGCTGGCGATCGGCGACGGCGCCAACGATCTCGACATGATCAACGACAGCGGCCTCGGCATCGCCTATCACGCCAAGCCCAAGGTGGCGGCGGCCGCCGAGGTGTCGATCCGCTACGGCGACCTAACCGCCGTGCTCTATTTGCAGGGCTACGCTCGCGACGAGTTCGCGGCGATCTAGAGCGTTTCCGGTGAAGCCCGGTTCACCGGAAACGCTCTATCTATTTGATTAGACGCAATTCCGGACGCAAAACCGGTTCCCACTTTTGCTGGAATTGCTCTAGCCTCCCAGCACCCACATCCGCACGGGATTGGTCGGGTCGGCGAGCAGCCGGATGGCGAGGCCGATGCAGGTGATCACCAGCAGCGGCCGGATGATCTTCGCCCCGCCCCGCACGGCGAGGCGCGAGCCGATCTGCGCGCCGAGGAACTGGCCGGCGCCCATGACGAGGCCGGGCTTCCAGAAGATGACGCCCGACGCGAGAAACACGAAGAAACTGCCGATATTGCTGGCGAAATTGAGCATCTTGGTATGCGCCGTCGCCTTGAGGAGACCGAAGCCGGCCAGCGACACGAAGCCCAGCATGAAGAACGAGCCGGTGCCCGGACCGAACAGGCCATCGTACCAGCCGATGGCCGGCACGAAGGTCAGCGTGAACAGGAAAGGCGTCATCCGCGCGTGGCGATCCTGGTCGTTGAGGCCGCGCTTGAAGGCGAAATAGACGGCGATGGCGATCAGCATCACCGGCATGGCGATCTGCAGCCAGTCCCCCGGCAGCACGGTGGCCAGCAAGGCCCCCAGCACGGCGCCGCCGGCCGACATCAGCGCCATCGGCAATTGCGATCGGAGATCGACCTGCCCCGCCCGCGCATAGCCGAGGGTGGCCGAGGCCGAACCGAACAGCGCCTGCAGCTTGTTGGTGCCGAGCGACTGGATCGGCGTGAACCCCGCCAGCATCAGCGCCGGCACGGTGATCAGGCCGCCGCCGCCGGCGATCGAGTCGATGAAGCCGGCGACGAAGGCAGCGAAGAACAGCGCCGTCAGAAGATGCAGGGACAGGTCAACCAAGATGAAACTCGGGATCAGGAGGGAGAAACGGCGCGCTCTGGGGAAGAGGCGGCGGCGCTGAGATGAGCGAGCACGGCGACGCGCACGGCGCTTGCGAGGTTGCGGGCGCCACGCGTCCGATCGATGTCGAGGATGAAGGCGGAAAGGCTTTGCCCGCGCTGACCGGCCAGCCGCTCGGCCGCCGCCCAGAACTCCGGTTCCAGGGCGAGGCTGGTCCGGTGGCCGGCCAGTGACAGCGACCGCTTGGCGTTCATGTCCGGGAGTCCGGTGGCGTCTCCGGATCGGCGGGGGCGTTGAGGCGATGGCCGTCGAGCCGCCGCGCCTCCAGCGCGTCCTGCGCCTTGGCCGTCAGCTTCTCCACCTTGCCGCGGCCGAACTTGACGCGGTTCTCCGCCGCCTCGTCCTCGCGGCGACGGCGGTCGCGATCCTTGCGCGCCCGGCGAAGGTTGACGAGGTCGCCCATGGCCTCAGGTCTTCTTGCGGAAGGCGTCGAGGGAAACCACGGTCGGCGGCTTGTCGCCATCCTCCGGCTTGTCCTCGGCGGCCGGCTTCGGCGCGTCGGCCTTCGCCGGTTTGTCGGCCTTGGCCGGCTTGTCGGCGGCCGGTGCCTTGGCGGCCGGACGCGGCGCCTTGGGCGCGCCGCTCGCCGGACCGATCGCCTTCACCGGCCCGTCCTCGGTCACGTCGGCGGCGTTGCCGCTCTCGTCGACGAGCGGGAACTGCACGGCGAATTCCACCGAGGGATCGAAGAAGCCGCGGATGGCCGCGAAGGGAACCACCAGCTTTTCCGGCACGCCGGAGAAGGAAAGGCCGATCTCGAAGCTGGTCTCGCCCACCACCAGCTCCCAGTACTGGTGCTGGATGACGATGGTCATCTCGTCGGGATAGCGCTCCTTGAGGCGGGCGGAAATGCGCACGCCCGGCGCCCGCGTGTCGAAGATGATGTAGAAATGATGCTCGCCCGGCAGGCCGGCGTGCGCCACCTCAGTCAGCACCTTCTTCACCAGCCCGCGGAAGGCCTCCTGAGCCAGAACGTCGTAACGGATCATGTCCTTGGGCATTGAGGCTCCGCCTTGATGGTCATGGGCGGCCGGCCCGGCCGCTTCGCCTGCCCGACAGTCTAGTGCATCGGGCGCAAGAGTGTAAACGCCTTCGCGGCGCGAAGCCGGACGCGTGTGACATGAAACCATATGGTTGGGATTGAGTGGAGGCTTCTGTTGCCAGGTGCCTCCGGACCCCGCCTGAAAGTGCTACCCCTCAGGACTTGATTCCCAGTTTGGGCACCGCATTACGCGGCGACGGCCACCGGAGCATAGTTGTCATTCGCAACTATAGGTTTAGCCCGATAACGGTGGTACAATGCCGAGTGAAAGAGCCGCCTTTACGCCCCCGTCGATCCTATTTCGCCCCCGCCGAAGCCCTTGCCCATCATCGATGGCTCGCAAGGTCTTGGGTGGAGGCGCCGGGTACCGCCCCCGGGTCCGAATGGTTTATTGCGCAGTCCGTTTATCACCATAGCCGGATTGCTCCGGCACCAAGACATATAGGGTGAAGCGGGCCGCCTGTGAAGGGGCGGCGAACGATCCGTCCCCAGAGCGGGATGCCGCCGTGCATCCCGCCTTGACGGGCCGCCGCTTCCGGGCGGATAGAAGCGCCGACGCAACGCACCGGAACGCCCGTCCATGCCGCGACTGCATCGGCCGAAAGTCTACGCCCGCTATTCCCGCGTCGAGGCGACGCGCCTGCGCCGCCAGATGCTGTTTCTGGCCGGCGGCATCGGCGTCGGCGTCGCCGCCGTGCTGATGGCGCGTGCCGCCGACCTGGCGCAGGCCAGCTTCCGGGCCGGGGTGGCGGCCCTGCCCTGGCTGCCGCTGCTGGCGACGCCGGCCGGCTTCGCCCTGTCCTGCTTTCTCGCCCGCCGGCTGTTTCCCGGCTCGCAGGGCAGCGGCATTCCCCAGGTGATCGCCGCCCGCAAGCTGCCCGCCGGCGAATCTTCGGGACATCTCGTGTCGCTCAAAATCGCCGGCGGCAAGATCCTCCTGATGCTGCTGGGCCTATTGGCCGGCGGCTCGCTTGGCCGGGAAGGGCCGACGGTGCAGGTCGGCGCCGCCATCATGCAGGCGGCGGGACGGGTCGCCTCGATCCACCGCTCGTCGCTGCTGCTGGCCGGCGGCGCGGCCGGCGTCGCCGCCGCCTTCAACACGCCACTTGCCGGCATCGTCTTCGCCATCGAGGAACTGAGCCGGTCGTTCGACAGCCGGGCGAGCGGCATCGTCATCATGACGGTGATGCTGGCCGGCCTGACGGCGCAGGCGCTGCTCGGCGACTACACCTATTTCGGCTCGTCCTATCTGACGCTGGCGCCGGGCGTCGCCTGGATCGCCATTCCCGTCGTCGCCGTGGTCGGCGGCGCGCTCGGCGGCCTGTTCAACCGCCTCAATGTCGTCTGGTCGCGCGGCCTGCCCGGCCGGGCCGGCGCCTTCATCCGCCGCCGGCCGGTGGTGACTGCCGCCCTCCTCGGCCTTGTCGTCGCCCTGGCCGGCTTCGCCTCGGGCAGCGATATCGGCGGCACCGGATACGAGGCGGCGCGCGCCGCCATCCACGAGACGCCGTCCGGCATCAGCCTCTGGTACGGTCCGGCCAAGCTGGTCGCCACTCTGGCCTCGACGCTGTCGGGCATTCCCGGCGGCATCTTCTCGCCGTCGCTGTCGATCGGCGCCGGCATCGGCCTCGACGTCGCCCGCCTGATCGACGTCGACGCGGCCGCCGCCATCGCCCTGCTCGGCATGTGCGCCTATCTGGCCGGCGTCGTGCAGGCGCCCCTGACCTCGGTGGTGATCGTCCAGGAAATGACGCTCAACCACGCCATGCTGCTGCCGCTGATGCTGGTGGCGCTGATCGCCGGCAAGACATCCAGCCTGATCGCGCCGGAGGGCGTCTATCACGCCCTCGCCCGCAACTTCGCCGCCCCGCCAAAGGCTGACTCGCCGTCCGACTCCGGTTAAGCTCGTCGCCCCAGTTCAAGCGGCGGACGGCCATGCAGCAATATCTCGATCTCCTGAAGCTCATCCTCGACACCGGCACGCCCAAGGAGGACCGCACCGGCACCGGCACGCTGTCGGTATTCGGCCACCAGATGCGCTTCGACCTCGCCGCCGGCTTCCCTCTGCTCACCACCAAGAAGCTGCACGTCAAGTCGATCGTCCACGAGCTGATCTGGTTTCTCCAGGGCGACACCAACATCAGGTATCTGAAGGACAACGGCGTTTCCATCTGGGACGAATGGGCCGACGAGCGCGGCGACCTCGGCCCGGTCTACGGCCACCAGTGGCGTTCCTGGCCGACGCCGGACGGCGGCACCATCGACCAGATCGCCGAGGTGCAACAGGCGATCCGCCGCACGCCCGACTCGCGCCGGCTGATCGTCACCGCCTGGAACCCGGCCGACGTGCCGAAGATGGCGCTGCCGCCCTGCCACCTGCTGATCCAGTTCTACGTGGCGAACGGCCGCCTTTCCTGCCAGATGTACCAGCGCTCGGCCGACGTCTTCCTCGGCGTGCCCTTCAACATCGCCTCCTACGCACTGCTCACCGCCATGATGGCCGAGGCGACCGGCCTCAAGCCCGGCGAGTTCGTCCACACGCTCGGCGATGCTCACCTCTACCGCAACCATCTCGACCAGGCCCGCCTCCAGCTGACGCGGGCGCCGCGCCCCCTGCCCCGCCTGACGCTCGCCGAAGGGATAACCGACATCCGCGATTTCCGCTTCGAGCATGTGGCGATCGAGGGCTATGATCCGCATCCGCACATCAAGGCCGAGGTCGCCGTATGAACCGTCTCGCCGCCTTCGGAGCCGCCGCGCTGGCGGCGCTGCCCATTGCCGCCCGCGCCAACGACACCATGGCTGAATTGGCGGCCGGCGGGCTGACCTTCGTCGCCGCCGACAACGTCAGCATGCGGAGCGAGGATCTCTACATCTCCCCGAAGGAAGTGCGCGTCGACTACGTCTTCCACAACGAAGGCCAGCAGGACCGCACGGCGGTGGTCGCCTTCCCGATGCCGGACGTCGAGGGCAGCGGCGATTTCATGGTGTCGGTCCCCAATCCGGACTCCGACAACTTCATGAACTTCTCGGTGGCGATCGACGGTCAGCCGGTGACGCCGGCCATCGACCGCCATGCCTTCGCCGCCGACGTCGAGATCACCGGCGACCTCGCGGCGCACGCCGTGCCGCTACTGCCGTTCGGCGACGCCACGGCCCAGGCGCTGGCCGCCCTGCCGAAAGACCTTCTCGCCGACTGGATCGAGCGCGGCATCGTCGTGCCCATGGACTATGACGACGGCAGCGGCTGGAAGACCGACTACGTGCCGATGTGGAAGCTGAAGACCACCTACTGGTGGCGCACCACCTTCCCGGCCGGCCGCGACCTGAAGGTCGCCCACCGCTACACGCCGAGCGTCGGCGCTTCGGCCGGCCTCAACTTCGTCGGCTACGACGACAACGCTCCGTTCACCGGCGAGGCGTTCGAGCGGGAGAAGCAGCGCTTCTGCTTCGACGATGCTTTCGTCAAGGCGGTGTCCAGGCGCCTCGACGCCGCTAAAGCCGAGGAGTCCTATCTCCAGGAAAGCTGGATATCCTACGTGCTCACCACCGGCGCCAACTGGGGCGGCACCATCGGCCGCTTTCACCTGACGGTCGACAAGGGAGACGCCGACACGCTGGTGTCCTTCTGCGGCGACGGCGTCAGGAAGACCGGCCCGACCACCTTCGAGCTGACCGCCGACGATTTCTACCCCGAGCGCGACATCGACATCGCGCTGGTGCGGCGCCCGACCGACTGAACGGCCGCCCCTTCCCCAATGACAAGCGGCCGGCCCCATCAGGGACCGGCCGCTGTCCTTTGGCGAAGGAACTTGCCTCAGCGATCGATCTTGATGGCCACGAAGCGCAGGTCGCCGCCGGCGTTGGAGACCAGGAGCAGCACCGACTTGCGCCCCATCGCCTTCTGCCTGTCGACGGTCTTGGCGACGTCCTCGGGCGACAGCACTTCCTCCTGCGCCACCTCGACGATGATGTCGCCGGCCGCGATGCCCTTGTCGGCGGCCGGGCTCGCCGGATCGACGTCGGTCACCACCACGCCCTTCACCTCGGCGTTGAGGCTGAGCTTCTGACGGGCGGCATCGTCGAGCTGACCGAGCGTCAGGCCGATGATCTTCTTCTCGTCCTTCGGCGGCTCGGGCGGCGCTTCCTCGGCCTTCGCCGCCACCGTCTCGCTCTCCTCGAGGCGGCCGAGCTTGACCGGCAGGTTCAGCTCCTTGCCCTTGCGGATCAGCGTGACGTCCACCTCCTTGCCCACCGCCGTGTTGGCGACGAGGCGCGGCAGCTCGCGCATGGCCTTGATGGGATGGCCGTCGAAGGCAACGATGACGTCGCCCGGCTCGATCCTGGCCACCGCCGCCGGCCCGCCCTCGGTGACGCCGGCCACCAGCGCGCCCTGCGGCTTGTCGATGCCGAGGCTTTCGGCGAGGTCGTCGGTGACCTCCTGGATGTTGACGCCGAGCCAGCCGCGGTGGGTCTCGCCGAACTCGCGCAACTGATCGACGACGCTGACGGCGATCTCCGAGGGAATGGCGAAGCCGATGCCGATCGAGCCGCCGGACGGCGAGATGATGGCGGTGTTGATGCCGATCACCTCGCCCGTCTCGTTGAACAGCGGGCCGCCGGAATTGCCGCGGTTGATGGCGGCGTCGGTCTGGATGTAGTTGTCGTAGGGGCCGGAATTGATGTCGCGGTTGCGCGCCGAGATGATGCCGGTGGTCACCGTGCCGCCGAGGCCGAACGGATTGCCGATCGCCATCACCCAGTCGCCGACGCGCATGTGCTCGCTGTCGCCGAACTTCACGGCGGTCAGCGGCTTGTCGGGCTTGACGCGCAGCACCGCGAGGTCGGTCTTGGCATCGCGGCCGACCAGCTCGGCCTTCAGCTTGGAGCCGTCGGAGAAGTTGGCGACGATCTCGTCGGCATCCTCGATCACGTGGTTGTTGGTGATGATGATGCCCGAGGGATCGATGACGAAGCCCGAGCCGAGCGACTGCACCTTGCGCGGATCGCCGCCCTCGTCGCTGCCGCCCTCGTCGCCGCCGCCGTTGTCGCCATTGCGGCCGTTCTTGTCGAAGAACTCGTTGAAGAAGTCCTGGAAGGGCGAGCCCTCCGGCACCTGCGGCAGTGGCACCTGTCGCGTCTCGGCCACCGTCTGGGTCGTCGAGATGTTGACCACCGCCCCGATCAGCTTCTCGGCGAGATCGGCGACCGAATCCGGTCCCTGCTCGGCCGATGCCGGCCCGGCAAACGCCAGCGCCGCCGCCAGCATGGCAGCCGCAAGACCCCGCCTGGTGCCGCGCACCGTCCTGTTTCCTGAGACCATGTCCGGTCTTCCTTCACTAGAGCCTGAGCACACCCGGCGCAGTCATAATCCGTTTCCCGGATGGAGACAAACCCCACACCAATACAACTCCAGGGTAGGGGCGAACACTTTTCCGTCAGGAATTGCGTAAAAACAAAACGGAGCAGTTCCGGCCCCGGATTGCGCCGGAACGACTCCATGGCGGAGCGTCAGCCGCCCCGCACCGCCCAGACGATGGCGACGCCCGCCGCCATGGCGATGATCCCGCCGGTCCTCAGCCAGAAATCGGAGGTCTGGAGGAGCTGGCGGAGCCCTTTGCGCATGACTTGAGGGGCTGCCGCGTAAAGCAGCCCCTCGATGACGGCCATCAGGCCGACGGCAACAAGGAAGTCGTTCAAGACGACCTCACGGCAGAGCGTTGGCGGCCGGCGCCGCCTCGCTGGCCACCATCCCGGACGGGCCCTTGAAGAAGCGGAAGAACTCCGAGTCCGGCTTGAGCAGCATGGTCGTGCCCGAAGCGAGCGAGGTCGCGTAGGCCTGCATCGAGCGGTAGAACTCGAAGAAGCCCTTGTCGGCGCCATAGGCCTCCGCGAAGATGCGGTTGCGCTCGGCGTCGCCCTCGCCGTGCAGGATGTCGGCGTCGCGCCGCGCCTCGGCCAAAAGCACCGTCGCCTGACGGTCGGCCTCGGCACGGATGCGGGCGGCTTCCTGCGTGCCTTCGGCGCGCAATTCGGCCGCCTCGGCCAGACGCTCCGACCGCATGCGGTCGTAGGTCTGCTCCAGCACG
Organism: Pleomorphomonas koreensis DSM 23070; assembly: GCF_000425185.1. Classification (GTDB taxonomy): domain Bacteria; phylum Pseudomonadota; class Alphaproteobacteria; order Rhizobiales; family Pleomorphomonadaceae; genus Pleomorphomonas; species Pleomorphomonas koreensis. The sequence continues at coordinate 68,654 of NZ_AULH01000007.1, read as the reverse complement.
TTGTTGGGCAGCTCGGTGCGGCGGATGCGCAGCTCGACGATGTCGATGCCGAGGTTGGCCGCCTCCGGCCGGACGAATTCCGCCACCTCGCGCATCATCGCCGCCCGTTCCTCGGACAACGCGTCGCCGAACGAGCGCGTGCCGTAGACGCGGCGCAGCGCCGAATCGAGGCGGGTCTTGATGCGTGTCTCGGCCAGCGCCATGTTGCCGGTGACGCTTTCGCGGAAGGCCCTGGCGTTGACGATGCGGTAGGCGGCGAAGGCGTCGACCACATACTGCCGGCTGTCGCGCACCTGCACGACGTTGTTGTCGATCTCCAGCGTGTTGAGGCGCTTGTCGACGATCTGCACGGTATCGACCATGTTGGTCGGCAGCTTGAAGTAGATGCCGGGCTGGGTGATCACCCGCTGGATCTCGCCGAAGCGGAGCTGGATGGCCTGGTCGCGTTCGGTGACGATGAAGGTCGACGAATAGACGATCAGCGCGAGGACAGCCAAGGCGATCAGGACGAAGGGCAAGGCAATCGTGCGCATCACTGGGCGGCTCCCGTGCTGGAGGGGGTCGTCGGCCGCCCGATCTCGGGCAGCGGCAGGTAGGGCAGCACGCCCTGGGTGGAACCGCTGTCCAGAAGCACCTTGTTGGTCTTCGACAGCACACCCTCCATGGTTTCGAGGTAGATGCGCTCGCGCGTGATGTCGGGCGCCTTGATGTATTGCTCGTAGACGGAGGTGAAGCGCTGCGCGCCACCGGTCGCCTCGGCGATCACCTGATCGCGGTAGCCGAGCGCACCCTCGCGGATCTGCGACGCCTCGCCGCGCGCCTCGCCGAGCCGCTTGTTGGCATAGGCCTGGGCGTCCTGCTTGAACTTGTCCTGGTCCTGCTGGGCGCGCTGCACCTCGCCGAAGGCGTCCTGCACCTCAAGCGGCGGGTCGGCGCGGGTGACGTTGACGGCAGTGATCGAGATGCCCGCGTCGTAAGCGTCGAGCGTCTGCTGCACGCGCTCGCGCACCGCCGTCTGGGCCGCCTCGCGGCCGGTGGTGCGGAACTCGTCGGCACGGGTACGGCCGACCACTTCGCGCATCACCGATTCCGACACCTTGCGGACGATCTCCGGCGGATCAGCGACGCGGAACAGATACTTGACGGGGTCGGCAATGCGCCAGAGCACCGAGAACTCGACGCTGACCAGATTCTGGTCGCCCGACAGCATGATCGAATCGGCGCCGCCACCGGCTCCGCCGCCGAGCACTTCCTGGTTTTCCTTGAGGATGGCCGGCGTTTCCACCTGCTCGACCGGCCAGAAGGCGAAATGGATGCCCGGCTCGTTCAGCTCCGGCTTGACCTTGCCGAAGAACAGCTCGACGCCCACCTGGTCCGGCTGGACCACGTAGATGCTCTGGTAGAGCCAGAAGCCGACGGCGGCCACCGCGATCAGCGGCAGTGCCGTCAACAGGCCCGTCGGCTCGCCCGATCCGGGCCGGCCGCCGCCGGGAAGGAGATGGCGAATCTTGTCCTGGCCGCGCCGGAGCAGTTCCTCGAGATCCGGCGGCTCGTTGCCCCCGCCGCCCTGCGGCCCCCTGGGCGGCTGACCCCAAGGTCCGTTGCCGCCGCCTTTCCATCCGCCGCCGCCGCTCTGATTGCTCCAGGGCATAGGGTCCTGTCCTCCTTGAGTTGCTTGTACGGCGATCATAGGGGGCGACGCCGCCCTCATCAACGCACAGATCAAACGCCATTTGGGGTGCGGGGCGGCGGCGATCAACCGCCCGTGAGCGATTCTTTCGACGTACCCGCATTACGCCGTACCCAGGTCTCGAAACGGGCGTCGGCGCTGTCGCGCTCGCCGCGTATCATCGGCTCGCTGGCCGCCAGCCGCCACAGCGCCGGATCGATCGGCGGAAAGCGGGTGTCACCCTCCGGCGACGCGGCGACGCGGGTGACGTAGAGCCGATCGGCGCGACCGATCGTCGCCGCGTAGAGAATGCCGCCGCCGGCCACCACGAAGGACGGAACGCCCCTTGTCTCGGCGCTGGCCGCCGCCGCCTGCAGCGCCGCGTCGAGATCGCCGATCACCGTGACGCCGGCCGGCGCGAAGGCCGGATCGCGGGAGACGACGAAGGTCTCGCGCCCCGGCAGGGGCCTGCCGATGGATTCGAAGGTCTTGCGGCCCATCACCATGGGACGGCCGAGCGTCAGCGCCTTGAAATACTTGAGGTCGGTCGACAGATGCCAGGGCATGGCGCCGCCGGAGCCGATGATGCCGTTTTCGGCCATGGCCACCACGATATCGAGAAGCGGCCGGCTCACGGGGCTTCCCTCGCCAGCTTCTCGATCGCCTCCCGCCCCATGCGCACCGGCACCCAGGCGTCGTTGAGCGGCGCGCCCATGGCGGCGTAGAAGCCGATCGCCGACTTGTTCCAGTCGAGCACCGTCCACTCGAAGCGGCCGAGATTCTCATCGACGCAGCGCCGGGCCAGCCGGGCCAGCAGCGCCTTGCCCACCCCCTGGCCGCGCGCCGCCGGATCGACGAAGATGTCTTCGAGATAGAGCCCGTGCCGGCCGAGGAAGGTCGAGAAGGAATAGAACCAGACGGCGATGCCGGCCGGCCGGTCGCCGATGAAGCCCAGCTCGCAGAAGACGCGCGGGGCATCGCCGAAGAAGGCGGCGGCATAGTCCTCCGCCGTCGCCACCATCTTCTCGGAGAGGTTCTCGTAGGCGGCGAGCGACCGGATGAAGCCGGCGATGATGTCGACGTCGGCGACCGTAGCCGGCCGGGTGGTCGGCTTCGGCCGGCGGCTCCGCTGCGGACCGGGATGATCGCTCGGCGAGGTCATGGCGCGCTCCCCGTGACGCCGCCCGGCGGCAGGCCGACGTCGGAGCTGGGCAGCGGCCGCAGCTTGCCGGCCGGCGGCGCGTTGCCCGGCGGCGTGGCGTCCAGCATTTTGCCGATGGCGTCGAGCGGATCGGCGGGCTTGGCCTTCTCGGCCGCTGCCCGCGCCTTTTCGGCGGCGGCGATGGCGGCGGCCTTGGCCTTCTCGCCGGCCGCCGACGCGGCGGCGCGGTCGCGCGCCTCCAGCATCAGGCGGTTGCGACGGTCGAGCGCCTCGCGGTCGCGCAGCACCTGCCGCGACAGCAGCTCGCGTTCGAGGATGTCGGCCTGCATCATCAGCACCCGCTGCGTCTCCTTTTCGAGGGCGCGGATGCCGAGATAGGAGGCGAAGGCGGTGACGTCGATGCGGCGGGACGGATCGGCGATCGGCCCGGAGAACAGCACCGACACCTGCGGCACGCCGCCGGCCGCCGTCTCGGCGGCGTCGAGCGACAGGCGCCACTCGCTTTGGAGGCTGAGGCGGGAAAGGTCCACCGTCGCCGAGCCGGTGGTGGTGCCGCCCTTGCCGGCCACCACGATGTTGGGCGCGCGAAGCGTGCCGCTGGCCAGCGTGAAGGCGGCGTCGAGCCGGTCGAAGGCGAGATCGCCCATGTCGACATTGTCGGTGAACGCCTGGCGGATGCGGTCCTCGGAAAGGTCCTTGCCGGCGTCGGCCAGCCGGATCACCGGATCGAAGGCGCGCGTGGTCATGTGGGCCAGCCGGCCGTCCTCCAGAGAGAAGCTGCCGCCGCCGGTCAGCGACGACATCCAGCCGGCCAGCGTGCGGCCGGTGGCGTTGACCTGCACGTCGGCATTGAAGGCGCCGGTGACCATCGGCCGTCCGTCGCGCTGCCAGGCGAGTTCGTCGGCCGCCGCCCGCTCGAGGCGCAGCGTGCCGGAAACACCGGCCGTGCCGTCGAGGTCGCGCTTGATCATCAGGTCGCCGGAGAGCTTGCCACCGGCGAACGTTCCCTTGATGCCGTCGAGACCAGTGCCCGAGGCATTGCTGTTGAGCATCAGCGACACACCCCCCGCCACGAGGCCGCCCTCGATGTCGAGCCGGCCGAACTTCAGGGCCAGCGCCGTGTCGAAGCCGTCGATCAGCGCCGCGCCGAACGGCGCCTCCGGCCAGGGATTGCGGCTCTGGACGATGGGGAAATCGAACACCGCCGGCCCGAGCACCGCCTCGCCGAGGCTGGCGAGCGAACTCTCGTCGAAGGAGAGATTGCCGGTGACCAGCGGCACGGCCGGCGCGAAGTCGACGGCGATCTCGCCGCCGGTCGGCACGCCGCCCAGCTTGCCCTCGATGCGGCTGACGGCGACGCGCCGGTTGCCGACGGAGAGATGGGCGGCGACGTCGGCCGGCGTCGAGCCGATCACCCCCTGCACGATGTTGCCCGAGAGGACCAGCAGCGAGCCGACGTCGGGCGACTTCAGGTCGAGATCCAGCTCGGCGCCCGGCGCCGCGCCGCGCGTCAAGGTGGCCGAACCGTTCAGCGTCACCTCGGTCGGTCCCATGGCGCCGCGCAGCACCACGGCGAGGCCGTCCTTCGACTTGCCCATGGCCGACAGCGTCAGGCTGCCGGCGCCCGGCCGGCCGACGTCGGGCACGGCGAGGCCGAATTGCCGCATCAGTTCGGCGCCATCGGGACCGGCAAGGCGGATGTCGGTGGAGATGTCGGCGGCGTCCCAGGCGTCGACGCGCCCCTTGAACGCCAGCTCGCCGCGGATGTCGGTGGTGCCGGCCGAGCCGTTCAGCTCCACCTTGAGGTCGGTGCCCTCGCCCGACGCCCTGGCCAGCACCGTGCCTTCGAGGCTGGCCGGGCCGAGATGCGGCGCCGCGTCGCGCAGGAAGGCGGCGGCCGGCGTGTCGGGGACGAGCGCGCGGGCGAGATCGGCGATGCCGTCCAGCTTCTCGGCCGACACGCGCATCTGGATCGAGCCGTCGGGCGTCGTCGTCACGTCGCGGATGGTGCCGGCCGCCGTGACGCGGGCGCCGGACAGCGAGCGGACGAACAGCCGGTCGACGTCGAGCGTGGCGTCGACCAGCGACGCCGACACGTCGAAGCCCTCGGCGCGAGCGTCGCCGGCGATCAGCGTGCCGATGGCCGCCTTGACCACCACGTCCGCCCCGGCGCCCGGTCCCGTGACGAGACCGGCCACCGTCTCGACGTCGGAGAGGCGCAACTGGTCGGCGTCGAGCGCCAGCGTCAGGCGCGGCTTGCGGCCGGCGAGACCGGGCGCGAAATCGAGCGAGCCGCTGACCCGGCCGTCGTCGAGGCGGGCGTCGACCTCGTCGAGCGTCAGCCCGTCGGCCGAGGCGGCCACCTTGGCGCTGACGCGGAACGGATCGAGGACAACCTTCGGCCGGTTGGGCGCCCACCAGGCGATCAGCGTCGCCGGCTGATCGGAGGACAGCGTCACGTCGCCGTCGAAGCCGACGGTCGGCGTGGTGGCCAGCCGGCCGTGGGCGGCCAGCGACGAACGGCCGGGCAGCGTCGCTTCCAGCGTATCGATGGTCCAGCCCGAGGCGGCGGTGACCAGGTCGGCCCGGAGGTCGGAGACAATGCTGCCGCCGACCACCACGCCGGGAATGTCGAAGCCGATGCGGCCGGGCACGCCCGGCACCGGCAGGCCGGCGATGGCGGCGCCGAAGGCCGTGAGCGCGCCGTCGAAGGACACCGGCTTGTCCGGTCCCTCGCCGAGCGTCCGGTCGAGGTCGATCTGGCGGGCCGACAGCACCGCCTCGAAGCTCGGCACCGCCGCCAGATCGAGCGTGGCGACGCCGGAAATGCTGAACGGCCGCTCCTCGCTGCCGTAGCGGAACTCCAGCGCCTTGGCCAGCACCGCCCGGCTGGACACGTCGAGATCGGCATCCAGCGACCAGGGCAGCGTCTCCCGGTCCTCCTTGGCGATGACGCGGGCGAGCGTCGCCTTGCCGGCCCAGGTCGGCCGGTGGTTGGCGATCTTCAGCCGGCCGTCGAAGCTCGCCGCCACCGGACGGGCCGCCGAGCGCACGTTGGCCTTCAGCGTCAGCGTGCCGCTGCCGTCGGCGGCGCCGGTCGCCGCCTTGACGGAGAAGGTGTCGCCGCCGGTCCGCGCCGTGCCCTCGATCTTGTAGGGGCCGGCCAGGGCCGGCGCGTCAAGGCGGGCGTTGATGCCATCGACCACCACCGGCTGGCTGTGCCGGGCATCGGCGACGACGACGCGGCCGTTCTCGATATCGACGCCGCTCAGCGTCACCCGGCTCGGGTTGATGCCGAGGCCGCCGTCGGCGGCCATCCACTCGAAAGCGCCGTTGTCGTCGATGCGGACGTTCAGCTCCGGCTCGACGACGTGCATGGCGGTGACGTGGATTTCACCCGACAACAGCGGGAACAGCTCGATCTCCATGTCGAAGCGGCCGACCGTCATCAGCGGCGCGTTCGGATCGTCGCCGATCACCACGTTGGAGAAGGACAGCGAGGGATAGGGCAACAGATTGGCATCGGCCGTCCCGCGGACGGACACCTTGTGTCCCACAACATGCGCGGCTTCCGTCTCGAAAGCGGCCCGGTAGGCCGTCCAGTCGACGAAAAGCGGCCCCACCAGCGCCACGAACAGCGCCAGAATGACCGTGAATCCGATACCGAAATACAGCGAATTCAGCGTCTTGGCTCCCGTATACCCGATCCGGTGCGACGGCGGGCTCAAGCCTCTGCCGCGCCGCGCCCAACCGGTTGCCGCGCCGCCGTGCAAGGATCGCACCACGGCGGGCTCCGCCCCGTCCGCAGAGACTTAGCAAATCGGAACGCCCCTGGGAAACGGGATTAAGACATAGTTGACCATCCGCCGGCCGGGCCGGACGGCTTTTTCCGGCCACGAAATATGCTATTGCCGGTAAGCTTTTCCCGGAGCCGTCCCGCCGCCGCCATGCCCTTCGACGCCCCGCTGTCCGCCGCCGTCCTGCTCCTGCTGTTGCCTGGCCCGACCAACGCGCTGGTCGCCGCCGCCACGGCGACGGAGGGTCTTCGCCGCCTGCCGGCGGCGCTCGGCGCCGTGCTCGCCGCCTACGGCCTGTCTCTGACGCTGCTCGGCCTTGCCGCCGCCACGCTGTCCGGCGCCGCGCCGATCCTGAAGCTCCTGGCGGCGGCGGTGCTCGCCCTGTCGGCGGTGAAGCTGTGGCGTTCCGGTCCGGCCGACGGCGCTGCCGTGCCGATCGCCCGCGTCTTCCTGATCACGCTCGTCAATCCGAAGGCGCTGGTGCTGGCCTTCGTCGTCCTGCCGCCGGGCGCGCCGCCGCCGCTCCTCGCCGGCCTTGCCGCCGCCATCCTTCTGGCGACCGCCGCCTGGGGCCTCCTCGGCCTCGTGCTCGGCCGGCTCGGCCGCCGCTGGGCCGGCGCCGAGGCCGTCAACAAGACCACAGCCGCCGTGCTCGCCGCCTTCGCCGGCGCGATCATGGTGACGACGGCTGTCGCCGGCCTTTGACATCTTGCGCGCTGCCCGGCCTTCGGCTCTAACCGAGACCGACAGGATACCTATCGGAGACGACGCGCGATGCCGGCCGACCCCTTCCTCCTTCCCGTCGACAGCCTCGACCGAGAGGCGGCGGCGGCCGAGCTTGCCCGCCTTTCCGCCGAGATCGCCCATCACGACCGCCTCTATCACGGCGAGGACGCGCCGGAGATTTCCGACGCCGACTACGACGCCCTGCGCGCCCGCAACATCGCCATCGAGGCACGCTTCCCCGATCTCGTCCGGCCCGATTCGCCGTCGCTGAGGGTGGGCGCGCCGGTGGCGGCCACCTTCTCCGAGGTCCGCCACGTCAGGCCGATGCTGTCGCTCGACAACCTGTTCACCGACGCCGGCGTCCACGATTTCGTCAAGCAGGTGAAGAGCTTCCTCGGCATCGTCGACACGCCGGTATTCACCGCCGAGCCGAAGATCGACGGCCTTTCGATGTCGCTGCGCTACGAGCGGGGTCGCCTCGTCACCGCCGCGACGCGCGGCGACGGCACGATGGGCGAGAACGTCACCGCCAACATCCGCACCATCAAGGAAATCCCCGATGAGCTGCCGCCCGGCGCACCCGACGTCGTCGAGGTGCGCGGCGAGGTCTACATGAAGAAGGCCGACTTCGCGGCGCTGAACGAGCGGATGCTGAACGAGGGCGGCAAGCTGTTCGCCAACCCGCGCAACGCCGCCGCCGGCTCGCTGCGCCAGATCGACCCCAAGGTCACGGCCGGCCGGCCGCTCAGCTTCTTCGCCTATGCCTGGGGCGACCTCTCCGAACCGCTCGCCGCCACCCAATACGACGCCGTCAGGCGCTTTGCCGACTGGGGCTTTCCCGTCAACCCGCTGATGGTGCGCTGCCACTCGGCCGATGAGCTGATCGCCCACTATCGGCTGATCGAGAGCCACCGTGCCGATCTCGGCTACGACATCGACGGCGTGGTCTACAAGGTGGACAGTCTCGCGCTACAGGAACGGCTGGGCTTCCGCTCGCGCTCGCCGCGCTGGGCCACCGCCCACAAGTTCCCGGCCGAGCGCGCCTCGACCATCGTCAAGGCGATCGAGATCCAGGTCGGCCGCACCGGCGCGCTGACGCCGGTCGCCAAGCTCGAACCGGTGACGGTCGGCGGCGTGGTCGTCGCCAACGCCACGCTGCACAACGAGGACTACATCAAGGGCATCGGCCAGGACGGCGCGCCGCTGCGCGAGGGCCGCGACATCCGCGTCGGTGACACGGTGGTGATCCAGCGGGCCGGCGACGTCATCCCTCAGGTGGTCGACGTGCGGCTGGAGCTGCGGCCGGCCGACGCTCTGCCCTACCAGTTCCCCACCGTCTGCCCGCGCTGCGGCAGCCACGCCGTGCGCGAGACCAATGAGAAAACCGGCAAGGTCGACGCCGTCCGCCGCTGCACCGGCGGCCTGATCTGCCCGGCGCAGCAGGTGGAGCGGCTCAAGCATTTCGTTTCGCGCAACGCCTTCGACATCGAAGGCCTCGGCGACAAGCAGGTCGAGTTCTTCCACGCCCTCGACGACGCCCACCTCTGCATCCACACGCCGGTCGACATCTTCACGCTGGAGCGGCGCGAATCCTCCGGCCTCAACCGTCTCGCCAACTTCCCCGGCTTCGGCGCCACCTCGGTCAAGAACCTCTTCGAGAGCATCGAGGCGCGGCGGCGGATCGACCTGCACCGCCTGATCTTCGGCCTTGGCATCCGCCACATCGGCGAGGGCAACGCCAAGCTGCTCGCCCGCGCCTACGGTTCGTGGGATCACTTCTACGCCGCCATGAAGATAGGCGCCGCCGGTGATCCGGAGACGCTCGCCGAACTCAACGCCATCGACGGCGTCGGCGCCGTGGTGGCCGAGGCGCTGACCGACTTCTTCGGCGAGGAGCACAACCGCGCCGCCGTCGACGCGCTGCTTTCCGAGATCACGCCGCTCGACGCCGAGGCGCCGGTAACCGCCGGCAGTCCGGTGGCCGGCAAGACCGTCGTCTTCACCGGCTCGCTGGAAAAGATGACCCGCGACGAGGCCAAGGCTACCGCCGAACGGCTCGGCGCCAAGGTGGCCGGCTCGGTGTCGAAGAAGACCGACCTGGTGGTCGCCGGCCCCGGCGCCGGCTCCAAGCTGACCAAGGCGGCCGAACTGGGCATCGAGGTGATCGGCGAGGACGCCTGGCTCGAACGGATCAGGGGACTCTGAGTCTCGGCTCCAAAACCGAAAATCGACGGGCGGTCTCGCAACCGCCGCGCCGTTGCTCTATTGTTCTCCCCATGACCGCTTCCCAGAATCACGACGACAGCGATTTCGACGCCGCGCCCGCGCTGGGCATCGCCGCCCGCGCCATGGCCGCCGCCCGTCCGGCGGCCGGCGCCGGCGGCTATCTTCAGGGCATGAACCCCGAGCAGCGCGAGGCGGTCGAGACGCTGGACGGCCCCGTCCTGGTGCTGGCCGGAGCCGGCACCGGCAAGACGCGGGTGCTGACCACCCGCATCGCCCACATCCTGGCGACGCGCCGCGCCTTCCCCTCGCAGATCCTGGCGGTGACCTTCACCAACAAGGCGGCGCGCGAGATGAAGGAGCGCGTCGGCCAGCTGGTCGGCGGCGTCGTCGAGGGCATGCCCTGGCTCGGCACCTTCCACTCGATCGGCGTGCGCATGCTGAGGAAGAACGCCGAGCTGGTCGGCCTCAAGAGCAACTTCACCATTCTCGACACCGACGATCAGATCCGCCTGATCAAGCAGCTGATCCAGGCCGAGGGCATCGACGAGAAGCGCTGGCCGGCCCGCCAGTTCGCCGCCGCCCTCGACGGCTGGAAGAACAAGGGCCTCCGTCCGGCCGACATCCCCGAGGGCGAGGCGCGCGCCTATGTCAACGGCCGGGGCCGCGAGCTTTACGCCGACTATCAGGCGCGCCTCAAAGTGCTGAACGCCGTCGACTTCGGCGACCTGCTGCTGGAGACGGTGACGCTCCTGCGCCAGAACCCCGACGTGCTCGCCGACTATCACAAGCGCTTCCGCTTCATCCTGGTCGACGAGTACCAGGATACCAACGTCGTCCAGTATCTCTGGCTGCGCCTCCTGGCCCAGGGCTCGCACAACATCTGCTGCGTCGGCGACGACGACCAGTCGATCTACGGCTGGCGCGGCGCCGAGGTCGACAACATCCTGCGCTACGAGCGCGACTTCCCCGGCGCCAAGGTGATCCGGCTCGAACGCAACTACCGCTCCACCGCCCACATCCTCGGCGCCGCCTCGCACCTGATCGCCCACAACGAGGCGCGGCTCGGCAAGACGCTGTTCACCGACCTGCCGCAAGGCGACGACGAGGACAAGGTGTTCGTCGCCTCGGCCTGGGATTCGGAGGAGGAGGCCCGCTCGATCGGCGACGAGATCGAACGCCTCCAGCGGGCCGGCACGCCGCTCAACGACATCGCCATTCTCGTGCGCGCCTCGTTCCAGATGCGCGAGTTCGAAGACCGCTTCGTCACCTCCGGCATCCCTTACCGCGTCATCGGCGGCCCGCGCTTCTACGAGCGGGCCGAGATCCGCGACGCCCTCGCCTATTTCCGCATCGTCATGCAGCCGGGCGACGACCTCGCCTTCGAGCGCATCGTCAACACGCCGCGCCGCGGCATCGGCGACACCTCCGTCCGCACGCTGCACGACTACGGCCGGGCCGAGGGCGTGCCGCTCACCGAGGCGACGCGGCAGCTCGTCGCCACCGAGGAGCTGAAGGGCAAGACGCGCACCGCGCTCCGCGACTTCCTCGACAGCATCGGCCGCTGGCGCGACCTGATCCCCGCCATGCGCCACACCGAGCTGGCCGAGCTGATCCTCGACGAGAGCGGCTACACCGCCATGTGGCAGAACGACCGCTCGGCCGAGGCGCCGGGCCGGCTCGAAAACCTCAAGGAACTGATCCGCTCCATGGACGAGTTCGAGAGCATGGAGGGCTTCCTCGAACACATATCCCTGGTGATGGACCGCGACGCCGGCGAGCAGCTGGACGCCGTCTCGATCATGACGCTGCATTCGGCCAAGGGGCTCGAATTCGACACCGTGTTCCTGCCCGGCTGGGAGGAGGGCCTGTTCCCGCACCAGCGGGCGCTCGACGAGGGCGGCCGCGCCGGCCTGGAAGAAGAGCGCCGCCTCGCCTATGTTGGCCTGACCCGCGCCAAGCGGCGTTGCCTGATCTGGTTCACGTCGAACCGCCGCATCCACGGCTCCTGGCAGTCGTCGATCCCCTCGCGCTTCCTCGACGAACTGCCGGCCGCCCATGTCGAGATCAAGGAGACCGGCAGCGCCTACGGCGGCTACGGTTCCTCCTACGGCCGCCAGAACCCTTACGGCGCCTCGCGCTTTGACAGCGTCGAGCGCTTCCAGTCCAACTACGGCACGCCCGGCTGGCAACGCGCCCAGAAGGCGCAGAAGGCGAACGGCCCCAGCGGCCGCGGCTTCGCCTCGCCGGCCCAGTCGGCCTACGGCCGCGGCCGCGGCCAGCCGAAGCTGATCGAGGGCGAGCTGATCGCCAAGTCGGTGGTGGAGGGTGCGCCGAAATTCGCGTCCGGTGACCGGGTGTTCCACGTCAAGTTCGGCCCCGGCTCGGTGGCCGCCGTCGACGGCAACAAGGTGACCGTCGATTTCGACAAGGCCGGCCAGAAACGGGTGGTGGACAGCTTCCTCGACAAGGCCTGAGGGCTCGCAGCGGAGGATTTGCATCATGGCGAAGTTCGTCTTCGGAATGAACCAGTCCCTCGACGGTTACGTCGACCACACGGGGTTTGCGCCGGGCCCGGCGCTGTTCCGGCACTTCATCGAAGAGGCGCGCGGCCAGGCGGGCAGCGTCTACGGCCGCCGCCTCTACGAGATCATGCGCTATTGGGACGAGGAGCATCCCGAATGGGACGCGGCGGAGCGCGACTTCGCGACAGCCTGGCGGCGCCAGCCGAAATGGGTCGTCTCGCGCTCCCTGACGTCGGTCGGCCCCAACGCCACGCTGGTCGGCGACGACATGGAAACCACCCTGCGCCGGCTCAAGGAACAACTCGCCGGGGAGATCGAGGTCGGCGGACCGGATCTGGCGCGAAGCCTGACCGACCTCGGACTCATCGACGAATACCGCATCTACCTCCACCCGGTGGTGCTCGGCCACGGCAAGCCGTATTTCACCGCCCCTCGGCCGCCGCTCCGCCTCGTGGCCAGCGACCCGATGGGCGAGGACGTGGTGAGGTTGACCTACGTTCCGGCGTGATCAGCCCGATCCGCCTGGGGCCGATGCGCGCCATATTGCCATGCGGCTGAGGCCTCGGGCCGCGGCCGCGACACGGGGGGAGACTTGAGCATGACGAACAGACTGGTCCTTGGCATTCTCGCGGCCACCGCGCTCGCCTTTTCGGCGGGAACGGCGCTGGCCGACTTCCATCTCACCATCCTGCACATCAACGACCTGCATTCCCGCATCGAGCCGATCAACAAGTTCGATTCCACCTGCTCGGCCAAGGAAGCCAAGGCGGGCGAGTGCTTCGGCGGCATCGCCCGCGTGAAAGGCGCCATCGACGGCAAGCGCCAGCAACTCAAGGGCGCCAACCTCATGGTGCTCGACGCCGGCGACGAGTTTCAGGGCTCGCTCTACTACAGCAGCTTCAAGAGCGGCCCGGTCGCCGAGTTCATGAACGGCATCGGCTTCGACGCCATGGCCATCGGCAACCACGAGTTCGACGACGGCCCGGCGGAACTCGACAAGCTGATCGGCGCGGTGAAGTTCCCGATCCTCTCCGGCAACACCATTGCCGCCAAGGGCTCGCTGCTCGACGGCAAGTACAAGGGCTACGTGATCAAGGAGATCGGCGGCGACAAGGTGGCGATCGTCTCGGTGCTGGCCACCGACACCGCCGAAACCTCGTCGCCCGGCAAGGACATCACCTTCGAGGACGAGATCGCCTATCTCCGGAAGGCGGTGAAGGAGATCGAGGCGACGGGCGTCGACAAGATCGTCGCCCTCACCCACGTCGGCTACCTGAAAGACCAGGAGATCGCCGCCAAGGTCGATGGTATCGACGTCATCGTCGGCGGCCACAGCCACACCTATCTGTCCTCCACCGACGACAAGGCGGCCGGCCCCTATCCGACGCTGGTCAAGAACCCGTCCGGCATCGACGTGCCGATCGTCACCGCCTACGCCTATTCCAAGTATCTTGGCGACCTCGCCGTCACCTTCGACGACAAGGGCGTCGTCACGGCGGCGACCGGTGCGCCGCTGCTGCTCGACGCCACGGTGACGCCCGATGAAGGCTATGCCGCGCGGGTCGAGGAACTCGGCAAGCCGCTGGAAGCGCTGAAGGCCAAGGTGGTGGGCGCCGCGTCGGAGATCATCGACGGCGATCGCACCTCCTGCCGCGTCCGGGAATGCACCATGGGCAACCTCGTCGCCGACGCGGCGCTCGACCGCGTCGCCGGCCAGGGCGTCACCGTGTCGATCGCCAACGGCGGCGGCCTCCGGGCGTCGATCGACGCCGGCGACGTCACCATGGGCGAGGTGCTGACGGTGCTGCCGTTCCAGAACACGCTCGCCACCTTCCAGGTCGACGGCGCCGGTCTCAAGGAGGCGCTGGAGAACGGCGTCAGCCAGGTCGACGAGGGCGCCGGCCGCTTCCCGCAGGTCGCCGGCCTGAAATACACCTTCGACCGGTCGAAGCCGGCCGGCAGCCGCATCACCGCCGTCGAGGTGAAGGAGGGCGACGCCTTCGTGCCGCTCGACCCGGCCAAGGTCTACGGCGTCGTCACCAACAACTACGTCCGCGCCGGCGGCGACGGCTTCAAGACCTTCGCCGACAAGGCCGCCAATGCCTACGACTTCGGCCCCAACCTCGAAGACGTGGTGGCCGAGTACCTGACCACCCACAATCCCTACAAGCCCTACATCGACGGCCGCATCACCGACGCGACGCCGGCCGGCTACGTGCCGCCGAAGAAGTAGGGCAAGGCCGGCAGCCGTCTTGGAAAACAGCGGCTCCGGCGCTATATTCGGAGTGTCGGGCGGAGTTGGCGCTCCGCCCGACGTTTTGCTTACCTAAGAGTGATCTAGGCGGTGACAGACCAGCCCGTCCGGGTCTTCCTCAAGGTAAGTGCGAAGATCAGCGGCAGTTTCCGCATCTCTTCACCTCCGTTGTCACGAGGCCGAGGCTGTCGCCCGTTTCCAGCCGGGGGCGCCCGTCTTCCCCGGCGACGCCGCTGGTCCGGCGTCATGCTGCGTTCGCCCGTGACGGCGAGATCATCTCACGGTTGTCCCGGATTGCATGGTCGCGGCAATGCGGTCCCGCTTTGACAAGTTTCGGGCCTCCGACTAAACCGGCGCAGCCCTCGTCAGCTTCCGGAACCGCCATGCCCCAGTATCAGCTCCACATTGCCGCCGCCGATGCGACCCGCGCCGAGGTGATTGCCGACGCGGTCGAGGCCGCCTTCGAGGAGGCGGGGCCGGTCTCCTGGTACGAGACGGATGGCGGCTGGGCGGTGGACGGCTTCTTCTTTGCCGACGGCGCCGAGGAGATCGCGGCAACCGCCCGCGCCGCCCTTGCCGGCATGGCCGAGGCCGCCGCGCTGACCGTCGAGCCGGTGCCGGAGGATGTCGACTGGGTGGCGAAAAGCCTAGAAGGGCTGAAGCCAGTGGTGGCCGGCCGCTTCGTCGTGCACGGCGCCCACGATCGCGACCATATTCCCAAGGACCTGATCGGCTTGCAGATCGAGGCCAACCAGGCCTTCGGCACCGGCCATCATCCGACCACCTGGGGCTGCCTGACGGCGCTGACGGATCTGCTCGCCGCGTCCCGCTTCGACAGCGTGTTCGATCTCGGCACCGGCTCGGGCGTGCTGGCCATCGGCATCGCGCTGGCCACCGGGCGGCCGGTGCTCGCCTCCGACATCGATCCCCTGGCCGTCGAGATCGCGCTGGAGAATGCCGAAATCAACGGCGCCGCCCCCCTCGTCACGGCGGTGACGGCGACCGGCTTCGACCACCCGGCCATCGCCGGGCGCAAGTTCGACCTCGTCGTCGCCAACATCCTGGCCGATCCCTTGAAGATGCTGGCGCCGGACTTCCGCGCCCATGCCCAGCCGGGCACCGCCGTGGTGCTCTCGGGCATCCTGAGGACGCAGGCCGACGACGTGCAGGCCGCCTTCGAGGCGCAGGGCTTCGCCGGCGAACGGCACCTCGTCAAGGACGAGTGGAGCACGCTGGTGCTGCGCTACGCCGGCTGAGGCGTACCTCTCACAACGCTGCGTCGACCGCCCGCTTGACGCCGGCGGAGCGATGGCCGTGCTCGCGCGCCGCCTGATCGTCGAGCGACGCCAGATAAGGGCCCAGATAGCGCTGGGCCTGCCGCTCGCGCGTGCCGAGCGTGGTCTCGTAGGTCCGGCGGATGAGACCGCTGCGATTGGACGGGGCGGTGGTCGGGGTAAATCGGCTCATTCTAGCACCTCTTGACTGCCGTCAGCTCACGCCGACCGTTCACAAAAGCGCCGTTATCCTCATGGGACGCGAAACCAGCCCTCCGAACATCTCCATACTAGCCGACTACTACTTTCGTATGAACAAACGGTGGCGCAGCCCTCCCCTGCGACAGACTCATGGCTGTTGCCTCCCTTTCGCCACAACCGGCGACCGCAGACGGAATTCCGCCGGAAGCGTGAATGCTGGAGATCGTCCGGCGCCTTGAAGCCGGAGGCAGGCAGACCCGCCGGCGGTTGAGGCTTGACGGGAGGCAGAGGCCGGAGCCACAACTCCCGCCATTCGAGCACGGCGGAGTGACAGAGGTGTTCCAGACATTCGACAACGTCAACGATCCCAGCCACGGCAAGACGCGGCTGGCCGCCTTGCGGGCCGAACTCGATCGGCGCGGCCTTCAGGGCTTCCTGGTGCCGCTCGCCGACGAGCACCAGGGCGAATACATCCCCGCCTCGGCCCGCCGCCTCCTCTGGCTGACCGGGTTCGCCGGCTCGGCCGGCCTTGCCGTGGTGCTCAAGGACCGCGCCGCCATCTTCGTCGACGGCCGCTATACCTTGCAGGTGCGCGAGCAGGTCGATCTTGAGGTCATCGAGCCGCATCATCTCGTCGAGGAACCGCCGCACGGCTGGCTGAAGACCGTCGTCGGGAAAGGTGACCGCATCGGCTTCGACCCCTGGCTCATGACCGCCGCCGAGGTCGAGCGCTTCGAGACGGCGCTTGCTGCCGTCGGCGCCGAACTGGTCGCCACCGAGGGCAACCCGGTCGACGCCGTCTGGGCCGACCAGCCGCCGCCGCCACAGGGCCGCGTGTCGCTGTTCCCGGAGAGTCTTGCCGGCACAAGCGCGGAGGCCAAGCTGGCCCGCCTCGCCGAGGCGATCGGAAAAGCCGGCGCCGACGCCGCCGTGCTGACCCGCCCCGATTCCATTGCCTGGGCCTTCAACATCCGGGGGGCGGACGTGCCGCACACGCCGGAGGCGCTGTCCTTCGCCATCCTGCGCAAGGCGGGCCGGCCGTCGCTGTTCATCGACGGCGGCAAGCTCGACAACGCCGTCCGCGACCGCCTCGAGCAGATCGCCGCCGTCGAGCCGCCGGCCGCTCTCGCCCCGGCGCTCTCGGCGCTCGCCTGTCCGGTGCTGGTCGACAAGGCGTCGGCCGCCTACGAGGTGGCGCGCCGCATCGAGGCCGGCGGTGGCAAGGTGGTGGCCGGCGCCGATCCGGTCGTGCTGCCCAAGGCGCTGAAGAACCCCACCGAACTTGCCGGCATCCGCGCCGCCCATGTCCGCGACGGTGTCGCCATGGTGCGCTTCCTCGCCTGGATCGACCGCGAGGCGCCGAAAGGCGGGCTCGACGAAATCGCCGTCACCAAGAAGCTCGAGGAATTCCGCGTCGCCACCGGCGCCCTGCGCGACATCTCCTTCGACACGATCGCCGGCGCCGGCCCCAACGCCGCCATCCCGCACTATCACGTCAGCACCGCCTCCAACCGCAAGGTCGAGCCGGACGGCATCCTGCTGGTCGATTCGGGCGCCCAATATGAGGACGGCACCACCGACATCACCCGCACGATGATCGTCGGCACGCCGACCGGGGAAATGGCCGACCGCTTCACCCGCGTGCTGATCGGCCATATCCGCCTGGCACTGGCCCGCTTCCCCAAGGGCACCACCGGCGCCCATCTCGATATCCTTGCCCGTGAGACATTGTGGGAAGCCGGCCTCGACTTCGACCACGGCACCGGCCACGGCGTCGGCCACTATCTCTCCGTCCACGAGGGGCCGGCCCGCATCGCCAAGGCCGGCCATGTACCGCTGGAGCCGGGCATGCTGCTCTCCAACGAGCCCGGCTACTACAAGGCCGGCGCCTGGGGCATCCGCATCGAGAACCTTGTCATCGTCACCGCCCCCGAGGCGATCGACGGCGGCGAACGGCCGATGATGGGCTTCGAGACGGTGACGCTCGCTCCCATCGACCGCCGGCTGATCCGCCCGGATCTGATGGCGCCGCGCGAACGCGCCTGGCTCGACGCCTATCACGCCGAGGTGCGGGACAAGCTGCTGTCGCTGATCGACGACGACGCCGATCGCGCCTGGCTCGTCGCCGCGACGGCGCCGCTTTCGGCGTGAGCTGACGATTCGCCGCTTTCGCCTCCCGTCGCGCGGCTTTTTGCCGCGCGGGAATACTTCTTGATATCCCTTTGAGCAACAAGGAGAAAATGGACGCTCGCCGACGTAACACTCGGTAAGAAAGAGTGACTTTCCTGGGACGCTCGCCTCGTGCTTTATGAAAATGTGCCGGATCGGCATGTCAGCCCGGCGGCAGCAGGCGCCGCCGGCTCTTTCGGAAGTTTTTGATGCGCACGTCCTACGGCAAGCAGACCACTCTCGGCGAAAGCGTCCGGTTTTCCGGCATCGGCGTCCATTCGGGCAAGCCGGCGACCATCGTCCTGCATCCCGCCGAGGCCGACCGGGGCATCGTCTTCGTGCGCACCGACGGCGAGGAGGTGGAGATCGCCGCCCGCCACGACCATGTCGTGGCCACCGAACTCTGCACGATGATCGGCATTGGCGGCCGCACCGTCGCCACCATCGAGCATCTGATGGCGGCGCTCGCCGCCTTCGGCGTCGACAATGTCGTCGTCGAGATCGATGGTCCGGAAATGCCGATCGCCGACGGCTGCTCGGCCATCTTCTTCGACCTGCTCACGGAGGCCGGCCTGCGCCGTCTTGCCGCCCCGCGCAAGCTCCTGCGCGTCGTCAAGACGGTGCGGCTCGAGGTCGGCGACGCCGTGCTGGAGTTCCTGCCGCACGACGGCACCCGCTACGACGTCACCATCGACTTCTCCAACCCGCTGATCGGTCGCCAGTCCTACATGCTCGACCTGAACCCGGCCGCCTTCGCCCGTGACATCGCCCGCGCCCGTACCTTCGGCTTCATGGCCGACGTCGAGAAGCTGTGGAAGATGGGCTTCGCGCTCGGCTCGTCGCTGGAGAATTCGGTGGCGATCGGCGACGGCCGCATCCTCAACCCCGAGGGCCTGCGCTGGACCGACGAGTTCGTCCGCCACAAGACGCTCGACGCGGTCGGCGATCTCTCGCTGATCGGCATGCCGTTCATCGGCCACTTCCGCTCCTACAAGGGCGGCCACAAGCTCAACTGGATGGCCGTCAAGGCGCTGGTCGCCGACGCGTCCGCCTTCGAGATCGTCCATGACCCGCTGTCCGTCCGCGAACAGGCCGGCGGCATCCTCCAGGCGGCGGCATTGGCGCCCTCGCGCGACTGATCGCCGGCCCGCCGCTCCGCCGCCATAATGTGGCCGAACATCACGGGCACGTAGCATCCGCGACGGCTTTGCGATAAAAGAGCTTCCTGTTGTCCGGGGTGGGCTGACTCGCGCCGGGGCGTTGGGCTGTGCGCCCGGCGCCGGGCGGAGCCGCAGGTGGACACGGCGTGATGGATGGGCGGCCGCCAAAGGCCCGCGTTCGGTGATGGGGTTTTCATGAGGCAGAGTTTCGTTCGTGTGGCCGCCTTGCTCGCTCTCCTCGGAGGCGCCGTCGCCCTTGGCGGCTGTTCGTCCAAGGAGCCGCTGGAGCCCTTCGTCGAAATCCCGGCGGAGCAGTCCTACAACGCCGGCATCGCCTATCTGCAGCAGGGCGACTACAAGAACGCCACCAAGAAATTTGCCGAGGTCGACGAGCAGCACCCCTATTCGGAGTGGGCCCGCAAGTCCCTCATCATGACCACCTACACCAACTACACGCGCGGCAACTTCACCGAGGCCATCACCCAGGCCAAGCGCTACCTGGCGCTCTATCCCGGCTCGGAAGACGCCGCCTATGCCCAGTGGATGATCGCCCAGTCCTATTTCAACCAGATGCCGGACATCACCCGCGACCAGAAGGCGACGCAGCAGGCCATGCAGGCCATGCAGGAGCTGGTCGACCGTTACCCCGACAGCCAGTATGCCGCCGAGGGCCGCAAGCGCCTCGACATCGCCCGCGACCAGCTGGCCGGCAAGGAGATGGAAGTCGGCCGCTACTATCTGGCCCGTCGCCAGTACATCGGCGCCATCAACCGCTTCAAGACGGTGGTGCAGGAGTACCAGACGACGCGCCACATCGAGGAAGCGCTGGAACGCCTGACCGAAGCCTACTACGCCATGGGCATCGTCGACGAGGCGCAGACCGCCGCTGCCGTGCTCGGCCACAACTATCCTGACAGCCGCTGGTACAAGGATGCCTATAAGCTCCTCAACACCAACGGCCTCGAGCCGCGCGAAAACAGCCAGTCCTGGATCTCCAAGGCATTCAAGGCCGCCCTGCTCTGACGGAAAGCCATGCTTCAGACGCTCGCAATCCGCGACATCGTGCTGATCGAGCGGCTTGAGATCGCCTTCTCCGACGGTCTGACCGTGCTGACCGGCGAGACCGGCGCCGGCAAGTCCATCCTGCTCGACGCGCTGTCGCTCGCCCTCGGCGGGCGCGGCGACGCCGGTCTCGTCCGGCACGGCGCCGACCAGGGCCAGATCACCGCCGTCTTCGATCTGCCGGCCGGCCACCCGGCGCGGCGGCTGCTCGCCGACAACGCCATCGACGACGATGGCGAGCTGATCGTCCGCCGCGTCCAGACCGCCGACGGCCGTACCCGCGCCTTCGTCAACGACCAGGCGGTATCCGCCAACCTGCTGCGCCAGCTCGGCGCGGCGCTGGTCGAGATTCACGGCCAGCACGATGACCGGGCGCTGGTCGATCCGGCCATCCATCGCGGCCTGATCGACGCCTTCGGCGGCCTCGAAGCCGAGGTGAAGGCGGTTGCAGTTGCCCACCGTGCCTGGCGCGACGCCGAGAAGGCGCTGGCCGACCTCGAACGCCGCATCGCCGACGCCCGCCGCGAGGGCGACTACCTGCGCGCCTCCGTCGAGGAGTTGCAGAAGCTCGCTCCCGAGCCGGGCGAGGAGACGGCGCTCGCCGAGCGCCGGCAGGCGATGATGCGCGCCGAGAAGGTGGCCGTCGACCTGCGCGAGGCCCACGACTATCTCAACGGCTCGGGATCGCCGGTGCCGGAGCTGTCCGGCCTGATGCGCCGCCTCGAACGCAAGGGCGAGGTGGCGGTGCTGGCCGGCCCGGCCCTGCAATCGATCTCCACGGCGCTCGACGCGCTGGAAGACGCCCGCACCGTCTTCGAAGCGGCGCTGCGCGCCGCCGACTTCGACCCGGCCGAACTGGAACGCACCGAGGAGCGGCTGTTCGCCATCCGCGCCGCCGCCCGCAAATACTCGGTGCCGCCCGACGAGCTGGGAGCGCTTTCCGCCCGCATGGCCACCGACCTCGCCGACCTCGACGCCGGCGAGGACCGGCTCCACGCGCTGGCCGGCGCGGCCGCAACGGCGCGAAACGATTACGACCGGCTGGCCCTGAAGCTGTCGGCGGCGCGCGAGAAGGCGGCCCGCCAGCTTGAAGACGCCGTCGGTGCCGAACTGCCGGCCCTTAAGCTCGAGCGCGCCCGTTTCATCGTCAACCAGCTGGCCGATCCGGAGACGCGTACCGCCGACGGCATCGACACGCTGGAATTCTGGGTGCAGACCAACCCCGGCACCCGGCCGGGGCCGATGATGAAGGTGGCCTCGGGCGGCGAACTCAGCCGCTTCCTGCTGGCGCTCAAGGTGTCGCTGGCCGACAAGGGCTCGGCCTCGACTCTTGTTTTCGACGAGATCGACACCGGCGTCGGCGGCGCCGTGGCCGAGGCGATCGGCACCCGCCTCGCCCGGCTTTCCCGCAAGGTGCAGGTGCTCTCCGTCACCCATGCGCCGCAGGTGGCCGCCCGCGCCGATCATCATTTCCTGATCGCCAAGGACAGCGTCGACGACGGCGCCCGCGTCGCCACCTCGGTGGCGCAACTGCCCGCCGGACACCGCCGCGAGGAGATCGCCCGCATGCTGGCCGGCAGCCGCATCACCGAGGAAGCCCGCGCCGCCGCCGAGCGTCTGCTGAAGGGGCATTGAGCACCAACGGCGTTTCGGAAGGAGCAAGCCGGATGCTGATCCGCTCCGCCGATGTCACGGATGCCGAAGCGGCCGCCTCGGTTCCCAGACGGTCCATCCGGGAACTGTGCGCCCTCGATCATGGCGGGGACGAGAAAGCGCTCGGCCAGTGGCTCGGCAACAAGACGCCGGGCCATGTGCGGTCGTGGATCGAGGCCCCGGACGGGCGCATCGTGGTGGCCGAACAGGGCGGTGTCATTCTCGGTGTCGGAGGAGCTTCCCGCGGCGGCGTGATCACCCTGAACTATGTGGCGCCGGAGGCCCGCTTCAAAGGCGTCAGCAAGGCAATCCTCGCGTCGCTCGAAGCCTGTCTTCGCGACCTGGGATGCGCCCAAAGCAGGCTGACCAGCACCCGCACCGCCCATGCCTTCTACCTGGCGGCCGGGTATGAGGATGCCGGCCAGCCCGAATTCTGGGGAAAGCTGTCCGGCCAGCCCATGAAGAAGTCCCTGCAAGGACCAGACGCGCTCGCCAAGGTCGTGTCCGGCGCTTGCCGCCTCCTCGGGCGGATGCCATAAATCCGCTCCGAACATCCCGCTCGGAGTCCCGCCATGCCCTCGTCCGCCACCGCCCTCATCGTCGTCGACGTCCAGAACGACTTCTGCCCCGGTGGCCCGCTGGCGGTCGGCGGCGGCGCCGAGGTGGTGCCGGTGATCAATGCGCTGGTGCCCCGCTACGAGCAGGTGGTGGTCACCCAGGACTGGCACCCCAAGGGGCACGCTTCCTTCGCCTCCGCCCATCACGACCGCGAGCCCTTCGACACCACCGAGATGCCCTACGGCACGCAGGTGCTGTGGCCAGACCATTGCGTGCAGGGCACGCCCGGCGCCGAGCTGCATCCGGACCTCCGCGTCACCCCGGCCCAACTGATCATCCGCAAGGGCTGGCACGCCGGCGTCGACAGCTACTCCGCCTTCCGCGAAGCCGACCGCACGACGCTGACCGGCCTCGCCGGCTACCTTCGCGAGCGTGGCGTCGAGGAGGTACACGTCGTCGGCCTCGCCACCGACTATTGCGTCGCCTGGACCGCCCTCGACGCCGCCGACGCCGGCTTCCGCGTCGCGGTAATCGAGGACGCCTGCCGCGCCATCGACCTGCGCGGTTCGCTGAAGCGCGCCTGGGCCGATCTCGCCGCCGCCGGCGTGACGCGCACCACCGGCGACCGCATCCTTTAGGATTATTGCGGTCTGTTCCGGCGAAATTGGCGGATATTGCGCTTTTCGGGTGGACAGCGTCCGCAAATTAGGTCATAAACACTGACCTATAAAGGTCAGTATTAATGACCTAAAGGAAGGCTGAACCATGACAACCTCGCCCCTTGCCGACGTCCGCGCCGGGCTGATCGCCGTCTTTCCGCCCGTTGTCGCCGTCGTGCCCTTCGCGCTCATCCTCGGCCAGCAGGCGACGGCCAAGGGCCTCTCCCCCGCCGAGATGCTGGCCATGTCGTCGATCGTCTTCGCCGGCTCGTCGCAGCTGATCGCCGTCGGCCTGTGGAGCCAGCCGGCGCCGATCGCCGCGCTGGCGCTGATGGCGCTGCTGGTCAATCTCCGCCATGTGCTGATGGGCGCCTCGCTGTCGGGCAAGATCGCCCATTTCGGCCGCCTCCGGCCGCTGGCCGCCTTCCTGCTCACCGACGAGGCCTGGGCGCTCAGCGAGCGCCGCGCCATCGACCAGCCGATCAGCCGCGCCTTCTATTTCACCGTGGCGCTGACGCTGTTCGGCTTCTGGCAGGTCGCCTCGGTGCTGGGCACCCTGCTGGGCGCCCACCTCGAACACCCGGAGGCGCTGGGGCTCGACTTCGCCTTCCCGGCCATCTTCATCGCCCTGGCGCTCGGCTTCTGGAAGGGCGCCCGCCGTACCGGCCCGGTGCTGGCGGCCAGCGCCACCGTCGCCGTCATCGTCCACGCCACCGTGCCCGGCGCCTGGTACGTCATCGCCGGCGCGCTGGCCGGCATCGTCGCCGCCGTGCTCGCGGCGCCCCGCGCCACGCCGGCCGCTGCCGAGGAGGCGACGCCGTGACCATCGATCCCGTCAATCTCGCCGCCATCCTGGCGATGGGCATCGTCACCTATCTCACGCGCATCGCCGGCTTCCTGATCGCCGACCGGCTGCCGAAGTCCGGCCCGGTGCGCGTCGCGCTCGACGCGCTGCCGCCCGCCGTGCTGGTGGCCGTCGTCGCGCCGATCGTCCTGTCCGGGCCGATCGAGGCCGTCGCCGGCCTCGCGACGCTGCTCCTCGCCTTCCGCCTGCCGCTGATCGGCGTGGTGGTGGTGGGCGTCGGCCTCGTCGCCCTGCTGCGGCTGGCTTTCGGCTGAGGCGCCGGACCGGTTGGTGGCATCCCGGTTCCGGGACATGTGATGCGACAACGAAAGCCCGGATCGTCCCACTGCCTCCGTCAGGGCGCTGGGCGATCCGGGGTCACGGCCTTGCCAGCGCCCGGCAGGATTCGCGGACGATCAGCCGGCCCTGGACGACCAGCCGGCGCGGCGCCTCGTCGGCCTGGCCGAACAGGCGGTCGAGCAGCAGGTTGGCAGCATATTCGCCGATGGCCTGCACCGGCTGGGCAATCGTGGTCAGGTGCGGGCGGAACACGTCGGCCCAGGGGAAGTCGTCGAAGCAGGCGACCGATATGTCGTCGGGGCAGGAAAGGCCGGCGTCGCGGATGGCCCGCATGGTGCCAATGGTCATCAGGTTGTTGGCCGAGAAGATGGCGCTCGGCCGGTCCCGCTGGGTGAGAAGCTGCATCGCGGCGCGGTAGCCGCCCGCCTCGCGGGAATCGCCGCCTTGAACCAGCTCCTCGACATAGGGAACCCCTGCTTCCGTCAGAGCGTCGCGGTAACCGGACAGGCGATCGCGGCCGGTCGAGGTGATCAGCGGGCCCGCGATATAGCCGATGCGGCGATGCCCCAGGCCGACGAGGTAGCTCGTCGCGTCCAGCACGGCCTTGCGGTTGTCAAGCGTAACGGTATCGGCGTCCAGCCCCTCGCACGTGCGGTCGATGATCACCATCGGCCGGCGCACCGAGGCCAGGAAATCCTTCAGCATGACATCCTCGCCGGCCGGCGCGATGATCAGGCCGTCAACGGCGCGATCGAGCAGCAGCTTGATCTGCATGTCCTGCAACGCGGTGTCTTCATCGCTGCTGCACACCATGACGGCGTAGCCGACCCGGTTGAGGGCATACTGGATGGTCGCCACGATGTCGGCGAAGAACGGATTGCGGATGTCGGTCACCAAAAGCCCGATCGTTTTGGTGGCGCCGAGCTTCAGGCTGCGCGCGATGGCGTTGCGCTCGTACCCGATGGCGGAAATGGCCGCTTCGATGCGCTGCGTCAGCGCGGGACTGACCCTGGTGGTACCATTGATCAGCGCCGAGACGGTGGCGACCGACACCTGCGCGGCCCTTGCTACGTCGAGCATGGTCGGCGCCCTTGACTTCCCATTGGTCCTGGTTGGTATCGAAGCCATTTCTCTAAACGTTTCATACCTTTTTCTAGCTTGAGTTTGGCTTTTTCCGCTCAATAATGCAACAAAATTGAGCAAACGACCGGTACGGAAGGCTGACTTATCACAAAGGATGGTGGCTCCTTCTAAACGTTTAGACTAGCATTCAGGACGTTGTGACGAGGCGGAAGGGAGGCCGCCGACATCATGAGCGCCATACTTGTCCCCTGGGTTGCGGCGAGCAGTCCGGTCGGCATTGGTCGGCATGCGGTTGCTTGCGCCGTTCCGGTGATCAGCTATTCCATGCGGTCTGCCGCGTCAGCTTCGCCTGGCCGGGCACCGCGGCAAGCCCCCTCCCCCACGAAAGACCTGGCCGGATATTTGCGGCCGAGACCTGATCGATAGGGGAAGGCGGGATGAGCTACCTGGTCCGGATGACGGGCATCGACAAGCACTTTCCCGGCGTTCACGCGCTGCGGGACGCCCGATTCGAGCTTCAGCCGGGGGAAGTGCATGCCCTGATGGGAGAAAACGGTGCCGGCAAGTCGACGCTGATGAAGGTGCTGGCCGGCATCTATCAGCCCGATGCCGGCAAGATCGAGGTCGCCGGCGAGGAGGTTACCGTCGCCGGGCCGCGCGCCGCCCAGGCGCTCGGCATCGGCATCATCCATCAGGAACTGTCCCTGATGAAAGACCTGACCGTAGCCCAGAACATCATGATCGGCCGCGAGCCGCGCAAGTCGTTCGGCCGCCTCGACGAAGGCGAGCTGAACCGGCGGGCGGCGGCGGCGCTGGCCTCGATCCACATGAACATCGATCCGCGCACTCTGGTGTCCGGGCTGACCATTGCCCGCCAGCAGATGATCGAAATCGCCAAGGCGCTTTCCAACCGGTCGCGCATCCTGATCATGGACGAGCCGACCGCCGCGCTGACCGACTCGGAAATTGCCGAGCTGTTCGCCATCATCCGCGTGCTCAAGTCCGAGGGCGTGGGCATCGTCTACATCTCGCACAAGATGGACGAGCTGAAGCGCATCGCCGACCGGGTGACCGTCATGCGCGACGGCGAGTTCGTCGGCACCGTCGGCGCCGCCGAGACGCCGGTGTCGACCATCATCTCGATGATGGTGGGGCGGGCGCTGACCGACGAGGCCGTCAGGGTTCCCGACCTCACGCATGCGCCGACGGCGCTGGAGGTTCGCAATCTGTCGCGCGGCCGCGCCATCAGGAACGTCAGCTTCACCCTGCGGCGGGGCGAGATCCTCGGCTTTGCCGGCCTGATGGGCGCCGGCCGCACCGAAGTGGCGCGCGCCATCTTCGGCGCCGATCCGCGCGACAGCGGCGAGATCATCGTCGATGGCCAGCCGCGCAATATCCGCTCGCCACGGGAGGCCGTGCACGCCGGGATCGGCTACCTGTCCGAGGACCGGAAGAATTTCGGCCTGGCGCTCGGCATGGACGTGCGTGCCAACATCGGCATGGCGACGCTGAAGCGCTACTCCGACGGCCTTGGCCGGATCGATGAGAAGGGGCTGGCCGTCGCCGCCCGGAAATACGTCGCCTCGCTGGCGATCCGCACGCCGTCCGACCGTCAGGAGGTGCGTCTCCTGTCGGGCGGCAACCAGCAGAAGGTGGTCGTCGCCAAGTGGCTGCTGCGCGACTGCGACGTGCTGATCTTCGACGAACCGACCCGCGGCATCGACGTCGGCGCCAAGGCGGAGATCTACCGCCTGCTGGCCTCGCTCGCCGAACAGGGCAAGGCGCTGATCGTCATCAGCTCCGAGCTGCCGGAAATCCTCCGCGTCTCCCACCGCATCGCAGTGATGTGCGAAGGCCGCCTGACCGGCATCCTGCCCGGCGGCGCAGCGACCAGCCAGGAAGATATCATGCACCTTGCCACTCAGCGCGACACGACCTCGAAGGAACACGCAGCATGAGCGTCAACGCGATCAAACCCGGATGGGACGCGGGACTGAAATCATCGGGCGCCTACCAGAAGCTCCTGGCCTTCGCGAGCCTGGTGGCGCTGATCGTCGTCTTCAGCCTGGCCTCGCCCAATTTCCTGCAGACATCCAACATCATCGCCATCCTGCAGGCGACCAGCGTCAACGGCGTGCTGGCGATCGGCGCGACGCTGGTCATCATCACCGGCGGCATCGATCTCTCGGTGGGAACGCTGATGACCTTCTGCGCGGTGATCGCCGGCGTGGTTCTCACCTATTGGGGGCTGCCGCTGCCGTTCGGCATCGTGGCGGCCATCGCCGCCGGCGCGGTCTGCGGCCTGATTTCCGGCACGCTGGTCGCCAAGATGCGGATTCCGCCCTTCATCGCCACGCTCGGCATGATGCTGATCCTCAAGGGGCTGTCACTGGTCATCTCCGGCACCAAGCCGATCTACTTCAACGGCACGCCGAGCTTTCCGACCATTTCCACCGGTTCGCTGATCGGCGCCGTCGTGCCGGGGCTGCCGATCCCCAACGGTGTGCTCATCCTGTTTCTGGTGGCCGGAGCGGTGTCCTACGTCCTGAGCCGCACGGTGCTCGGCCGCTACTGCTTCGCGCTGGGTTCCAATGAGGAAGCCGTACGCCTGTCCGGCGTCAACACCGACGGCTGGAAGATGGCGATCTACGCGCTGACCGGCGCCATCTGCGGCATCGCCGGCCTGTTGATTGCCTCGCGGCTCAATTCCGCCCAGCCGGCGCTCGGCCAAGGCTACGAACTCGACGCCATCGCTGCCGTGGTTATCGGCGGCACGTCGCTGTCGGGCGGCCGCGGCACCATCCTCGGCACCATCATCGGCGCGCTGATCATGTCGGTGCTGCTCAACGGCCTGCGCATCCTGTCGGTCGCCCAGGAGTGGCAGACGGTGCTCACCGGGTCGATCATCATCGTCGCCGTCTACGCCGACATGATGCGCCGCCGCGGCAATTGACGACCTTCGCCCGAGGAGGGGCGCAACGACAAGAGAGTAGGAGAATACTCCGCAGTTCGGCTGTCCATACGAACAACATCAGGAGGAAAACATGTTCACCAGACGTCACGTGCTCGGCGCCATCGGCGCCACGGCCATTCTCGCCACCTCTGCGGGCTTCGCCCAGGCCCAGGACAAATTGTACATCCCGCTCATCTCCAAGGGCTTCCAGCACCAGTTCTGGCAGGCGGTCAAGGCCGGCGCCGACAAGGCGGCGGCCGAGTTGGGCGTCAACGTCACCTTCGAGGGGCCTGACAACGAGACCATGGTCGACAAGCAGATCGACATGCTCGCCGCCGCGCTCGCCAAGCACCCGGCCGCCCTGGGCTTCGCGGCGCTCGACAGCCAGGCGGCCATCCCGCTGCTCAAGCAGGCGCAGGACGCCAAGATTCCGGTGATCGCCTTCGACTCCGGCGTCGACAGCGATATCCCGCTGGCCACCGCCTCCACCAACAACCTCGCCGCCGCGGCGCTCGCCGCCGACAAGATGGCCGGGCTGATCGGCAACAAGGGCAAGGTGGCGGTGGTCGTGCACGACCAGACGTCCCGCACCGGCATCGATCGCCGCGACGGCTTCGTCAACCGGATCAAGGAAGCCTATCCGGACATCGAGATCGTCTCGATCCAGTACGGCGCCGGCGACCAGTTGCAGTCGACCGAAATCACCAAGTCGATCCTGCAGGCCAATCCCGATCTGAAGGGGATCTTCGGCGCCAACGAAGGGTCGGCCATCGGCGTCGTCAACGGCGTCCGTGAATCCGGGCGTACCGACGTCGTCATCATCGGTTACGATTCCGGCGCCGCCCAGAAGCAGGCGATCCGCGACGGCATCATGGCCGGGGCGATCACCCAGAACCCGATCGGCATCGGCTACGAGACCGTCAAGGCGGCCGTCGCCGCGGTCAAGGGCGAGGCCGTGCCCAAGACCATCGACACCGGCTTCTACTATTACGACAAGTCCAACATGGACACGCCGGAAATCTCCGCCGTTCTCTACGACTGAGCGCATCCGCATGAAAAGCAGCAGGCCCGCGAAGTCGCCTTCGCGGGCCTGTTGGTTTCAGTTGAGGACCAGGATCACTTGCGGCGCAGGAAGGCCGGGATCTCCATGTCGTCGTCGGCGGCGCGCGGCGCCGGCTGCGGCGCCAGCCGGCCCTGCGGGTCGAGGCGACCGGCGGCGCCCTGCGGCGCCGGAGCGGCCGGACGCTGCTTGACGAACTCGCTGGCCGCCGACGGCCGCACGGCCGGCTGCGGCTGGGCGGCGCGCGGCGCCTCGGGCTGCGCCTCGTCCTCGCGCCGGCCGAGGCCGACCGTGGCGAGACGGCGCAAGAGGCCGAGCGGACGCCGCTCGCCCTCGTGGTCTTCCGGGTGCACCTGCACCGAGGCGGCCTGCCGCTGGGCGATCGGCGGGAACTCCTCGATCGACGGCACGCGGCTCCTCTGCACGGCGGCCGACGGACGCTCGGCGACCGGCGGCACGTAGGGCTGATGCACCGGCGCCGGCTCGGCGGCGCGCGACGGCTGCGGCTGGGCAACCGGCTCCTCGTAGTGGGTCATCGCCGGCTCGTAGGGTTCGATCGACACCCGCGGATCCTGCGGCGTCACGGCGCGCATCGGTTCCGGCTCGTAGGCCGCCTCCGGCAGCGACAGCGCCGCCTCGATGGCCTCGACGGAGGAGACCTGCGCGGCTGCGGCGGCGGCCTGGGCGTAGTTCGGAACCGGCGCGGGCGCCGGGGCGATCGACGCGGCCGGCATGGCCTCGCGGATCACCGCCGGGCGCACGGCCGGCTGGTTAAAAGGCTGCCGCACCTCCTGTGCCGCCACAGCGGCCGCCGAGGTGGTCACCTGAACCGGCCGGGGAGCGGCACGGCCAATGGCGTCGGCGCTGGAATTGCGCACCACGGCTTCCTGGCGGACCAGCTCGGGCTCGATGCCGGTGGCCACCACGGAGACGCGGATCATGCCTTCCATCGTGTCGTCGAAGGTGGCGCCGAGGATGATGTTGGCTTCCTGATCGACTTCCTCGCGGATGCGGGTCGCCGCCTCGTCCACCTCGAACAGGGTGAGATCCTTGCCGCCGGTGATCGAGATCAGGAGGCCCTGGGCGCCCTGCATCGACACCTCGTCGAGGAGCGGATTGGCGATCGCCGCCTCGGCCGCCTGGATGGCGCGCTTCTCGCCGGAGGCCTCGCCGGTGCCCATCATCGCCTTGCCCATGCCGCGCATGATCGAGCGGACGTCGGCGAAGTCGAGGTTGATCAGGCCCTCCTTGACCATCAGGTCGGTGATGCAGGCGACGCCCGAGTAGAGCACCTGGTCGGCCATGGCGAAGGCGTCGGCGAAGGTGGTCCGCTCGTTGGCGATGCGGAACAGGTTCTGGTTGGGGATGCAGATCAGCGTGTCGACCGACGCCTGCAATTCCTTGATGCCGGCGTCGGCGATCTTCATCCGCCGGGCGCCCTCGAACTGGAACGGCTTGGTGGTGACGCCGACGGTGAGGATACCGTGCTCGCGGGCGGCGCGGGCGATCACCGGCGCCGCGCCGGTGCCGGTGCCACCGCCCATGCCGCAGGTGATGAACACCATGTGGCTGCCGGCGAGATGGTCGTTGATCTCGTCGATCACTTCCTCGGCGGCGGCGCGGCCGACTTCCGGCTGCGAGCCGGCGCCGAGGCCCTCGGTGACCGCCACGCCCATCTGGATGATGCGCTCGGCCCGCGAGGACGCCAGAGCCTGCGCATCCGTGTTCGCCACGACGAACTCGACGCCCTGCAGGCCGGACTGGATCATGTTGTTGACGGCGTTGCCGCCGGCGCCGCCGACGCCGAAGACGGTGATCCTCGGCTTGAGCTCCGTGAGGTCGGGCATCTTAAGGTTAATCGTCATGGTTGCCTCGTCATTCTGCAAGCGGCTCTCGCCGATACGTCCTCTGTCCTCAGATCAGCGGCCGCCGCTGCAACCGCACTCGACTTTACGCCTGTTACGCACCGATCCGGCCCGCCGCCGGATCGGAAACCTTCCTAGAAACTCTCCCGGAACCACGCCCCCATGCGGGAGACGAAGCCACCGTTGGCGGCCAGCGCCATTGATTTGCGCCGCCCGGAAAACTGCTCGATCTGCGCCACCTGCGGGTAGATCATCAGCCCCACCGCCGTGGCGAAGGCCGCCCCGCGCGCCGCTTCCGGCAGCCCGGCGATGCCGACCGGCCGGCCGAGCCGCACGTTGCGGCCGAGCACCTTGCGCGCCAGCTCCGGCAGGCCGGTGAGCTGGCTGGCGCCGCCGGTCAGCACGACGCGGCGGCCAACCCGGCCGGCGAAACCGGAAGCGTGCAGGCGGTCGCGCACCACCTCCAGCGTCTCCTCGACGCGCGGCCGGATGATCTCCACCAGTTGAGCGCGCGTCACCTGATGGGCGACGTCGTCGTCACCGACCGGCTCGACGGTGACCATGTCGCGCTCGTCGCTGTCGGTGGCGATCACCGAACCGTAGAGCGCCTTGATGCGCTCGGCATCGACCAGCCGCGCCGACAGCGCCCGCGCCAGATCCATGGTGACGTGATGGCCGCCGAGGCCGAAGGCGTCGACGTGGACGCACTGGCCGTCGGCAAAGACGGAAATCTTGGTGGTGCCGCCGCCGATGTCGACGCAGGCGACGCCCATCTGCGTTTCGTCGTCGACCAGCGTCGACAGGCCGGAGGCGTAGGGCGTCGCCACCATGGTCTCGACTTCGAGATGCGCCCGGTTGACGGATATCTCGAGGTTGCGGAGCGGCACGGCATCGGCCGAGACGAGATGGGTGTCGACCGACAGCGCCGAGCCGATCATGCCGCGCGGGTCGCGGATGCCGCGGTCGCTGTCGAGCGCGTAGCCGATCGGCAGCGCGTGGACGACGGTGCGGCCGTCCTTCACCTTGTAGGAGGAACCGATCTCCAGCACCCGCTGGATGTCGTTCTCGGTGACCTCCGAGCCGGACAGGTCGTACTTGACCGAGAAGGTCTCCGAGCCGAGCCGGCCGCAGCTGAGCGACACGATCAGCGATTCGACGGTCAGGCCGGCCATGCGCTCGGCCGCGTCGACGGCGAGGCGGATGGCCTTCTCGGCCTGGTCGAGATCGACCACCGCGCCGGCCTTGATGCCGCGCGAGCGCTGGTAGCCGAAGCCCAGCACCTCGATCAGATGGGTGCGGCCGGGCAGCACGTCGCCGATGGGGCGCGGCGTCAGCCGGGCGATGACGCAGCAGATCTTCGAGGTGCCGACGTCGAGCACCGACACGATGACCGGCCGCTTGGGCGGCAGCGGCCGCATGCGCTGGATACGGGAATCGGAGGCGTGGGTCATGCGTCCTGCTCCCGCTTCTTGAGGGCCTTGTTGCGCGCCGACACCAGCTCGTCGCGGGCCTTGCGCGCGTCGTCGCTGAGGCGGACCACCAGCCGGTCGGCCAGCCGGAGGTCGACGACGGTGATGTCGCGATCGAGCAGGCCCGACGCCTTGTCGGTCTCCTCCAGCTCGGCTACCGCCTTCTGCGGGTTGGTCTCCGGCAGCATCACCTGCACGCCGTTGTCGAGGAACAGGTCCCAGCGCCGGTTCGACACCAGCATCGAGGCGCGTACCTTCTTCTGCAGCTCCGGCACGTCGTCGAGCAGCGAGGTGATTTCGGCGACGCGCTGCTCGGCGCCAGCGCCGACCACGCGCGGCAGGCGGGCGTAGCGGGTTTCCAGCCGGTCGGTGATCACCTTGCCGGCGCTGTCCACCACCACCACCGGCGCGTCGATCGACGGCTGCCACAGGGCGGCCGGCAAGCGCTCCTCGATGATGACGCGCAGCGTGCCCGGATAGAGCTTCATCACCGACACGTCCTGAACCCAGGGGATGGATTGCAGGCGCTCGCGGGCGGCGGCGGCATCGTAGAAGAACAGCGACTGGCCCGAGTGGATCGACAGCGTATCGAGCACGTCGCCCTCGTCGATCTCGCGCTGGCCGGTGATGCGAACGGCGGAAATGCGGAAGCCCAGCTCGGCGGTGGTGTCGTTCATGACCTCGACGGTACGGCCCGACAGCACCATGCCGTAGGCGCCCCAGGCGAGGAGATAGGCGGTGGCCATGGCAAGGCCGGCACCGCGCGGCAGCGCCGCGATCAGGCCGGCCGGCCGCCAGACGGGCTTGCGACGCAGGCGCGAAACACCGCGACGGCCGAAGAGGAAGAACCTCCGCTGCCCCGCCGGCTTCGCCATGCCTGTCGTCATCGCCTGCAACTTGCGTCCTCCACCATCCAACTGACCAGCTCGCCGAAGCCGATGCCCGCATGGGCGGCCATCTCCGGCACGAGCGAGGTCGCGGTCATTCCCGGTTGCGTATTCACTTCGAGGCAGACGACAGGCCCGGTGCCGTCGCCCTTGTCGTCGAAGCGGAAATCGGCCCGGCTGACGCCGCGGCAGCCAAGCGACCGGTGCGCTTCGAGGGCCAATGTTTGAATATTTTGGTAAATAAACGGTGAAAGCCGGGCCGGAAGTACATGTTTTGAACCGCCCGGCCGATACTTGGCGTCATAGTCGTAGAAGGCTTCGCCCTGCGGCAGCACCTCGATGACGTCGAGGGCGCGATCGCCCATCACGCCGCAGGTAAGTTCCCGTCCCGGAACGTATTTTTCCACCATCACCATATCGCCGAACCGCCAGTCGGGACGGCCCAGTTCCTGCGGCGGACGGGCAGCGCCGGCCGGCACGATGATCACGCCGAAGCTCGATCCCTCGGCCGGCGGTTTCACCACGTAAGGAGGCTCCAGCACGTGCTCGTTAACCACTTCCAGCCGGTCGACCAGCCTGTGCTCGGCCACCGGGATGCCGGCCGCCTTCATCACGTGCTTGGCTTTCGGCTTGTTCATGGCCAGCGCCGAGGCAAGCACGCCCGAATGGGTGTAGGGAATGTCCATCACCTCAAGGATGCCCTGGATGGTGCCGTCCTCGCCGTAGATGCCGTGCAGGGCGTTGAAGCAGACGTCGGGACGCAGCTCGTCGAGCACGGCGGCGATGGTCCGGTCGACGTCGACGCGAGTGACGCGGTAGCCGCGCGCCTCCAGCGCGTCGGCGCAGGCCTTGCCGGAGTTGAGGCTGACCGGCCGCTCGGACGACCAGCCGCCCATCAATACCGCTACATGCTTGGCCATCGCGTTTTCCTTTCCCGCGCCGATTTACTTTCCGAGGAACGGCTCGACCTCGGCCCCCGGCAGGAAGGCGCCGAGCCGCTTGATCTCCCAGTCGAGGCGGATGCCGCTTGTCTCGAACACCCGTGCCCGCACCGTCTCGCCGAGCAACTCCACGTCGTGGGCCGTCGCCTCGCCGGTGTTGATCAGGAAATTGCAGTGCAGTTCCGACACCTGGGCGTCGCCGACCTTGAGGCCGCGGCAGCCGGCGGCGTCGATCAGCTTCCAGGCCGACTGGCCCGGCGGATTCTTGAAGGTGGAGCCGCCGGTGCGCGCCTTGATCGGCTGCGCCGCCTCGCGGTGCTCGGTCACCGCCTTCATCGCCTGGGCGATGCTCTCCTTGTCGGCGGGGACGCCTTCCAGCACCGCCGAGGTGAAGATGAAGCCGGGCGGCGGCGCCGAATGGCGGTAGGAATAGCCGAGCGCGGCGGCCGGCAGCGTGATGATCTCGCCCTGACGGCTGACGCCGCGTACCTCGACCACCCGCTCGGCGGTCTCCGAGCCGTGGGCGCCGGCGTTCATGGTCAGCGCGCCGCCGAGGCCGCCGGGAATGCCGTGGTAGAAGGCGAAGCCCGAAAGACCCAGCTCAAGCGCCTTGGCGGCCAGGAACTTGTCGGGAATGGCGGCGCCGGCCCGGATGCGGGTCGGCGACAGCGCCTCGGTGCCGCCGAAGCCGCGCACCGACAGGCGGATCACCACGCCGCCGATGCCGCCGTCGCGGATCAGCAGATTGGAGCCGAGCCCGACGACGGTGACCGGCACGTCCTCGGGCAGCAGCTTCAGGAAAGCCTGGAGGTCGGCCTCGTCGGCCGGCTGGTAGAGGATTTCCGCCGGTCCGCCGACCTTGAACCACACGAGGTCGCGGAGCGGCCGGTTGTCCTCGATCGGTCCGCGGATGTGCGAGGTGTCGCCGAGGCGGGCGCGAAGCGACATCACTCGCCCTCCGCCAGCGTCTTGAGCTGACCGGGCAGCGCATAGGCCCACTGGGTGATGTTGCCGGCGCCGAGGCAGACCACCATGTCGCCGGGACGGGCGACCGACGCCACCGTCGCCGCCAGCTTGTCCGGACCTTCGAGGGCGCGAGCGTCGCGGTGGCCGGCCGCCTTGATGCCGGAGACGAGGTGCGCCTTGTCGGCGCCGGCGATCGGCTGTTCGCCGGCCGGGTAGACGTCGGCGACGATCACCGTGTCGGCGTCGTTGAACGCCTTGCAGAAGTCGGGGAACAGCGAAGAGAGGCGGCTGTAGCGGTGCGGCTGCATCACCGCCACCACCTTGCCGGCCGCGCCCTCGCGGGCGGCCCGGAGCACCGCCATGATCTCCACCGGGTGGTGGCCGTAGTCGTCGTAGATGGCGACGCCGTTCCACTCGCCGGTGCGGGTGAAGCGACGCTTGACGCCGCCGAAGGCACCGAGCCCCTTGCGGATCGCTTCGGCGGAGATACCGAGCCGGTGGGCGACGGCGATCGCCGCCGTGGCGTTGGAGACGTTGTGCCGGCCGGGCATCGGCAGTTCCAGCGCCGGGATGATCGTCTCGATGCCGGTGACGCGGTCGCGGATCTCCACCGCGAAGCGCGAATGGCCGCCCTCGATGCGCAGATCGGTGAAGCGGGCGTCGGCCTGCGGGTTCTGCCCGTAGGTGATGATGCGGCGGTCCTCGATCCTGGAGACCAGCGCCTGCACCTCCGGATGGTCGAGGCACATCACCGCAAAGCCGTAGAAGGGCACGTTTTCGACGAACTGCCGGAAGGCGGCGCGGGCGGCATCGAAGGTGCCGTAATGGTCGAGGTGCTCGGGATCGATGTTGGTGACGATGGCGATGTCGGCCGGCAGCTTGACGAAGGTGCCGTCGCTCTCGTCGGCCTCCACCACCATCCAGTCGCCGGCGCCCATGCGGGCGTTGGTGCCGTAGGCATTGATGATGCCGCCGTTGATGACGGTGGGATCGAGGCCGCCGGCGTCGAGCAGCGCCGCCACCAGCGAGGTGGTGGTGGTCTTGCCGTGGGTGCCGCCGATGGCGATCGCCTGCTTGAAGCGCATCAGCTCGGCCAGCATCTCGGCCCGGCGGACGATGGGAAGGTGCCGCTCGCGTGCCGCCACCAGTTCCGGATTGTCGCGCCTGATGGCCGAGGACACCACCAGCACCTCGGCGGCGCCGAGGTTCTCGGCCTTGTGACCGATCGCCACCGGAATGCCGGACGTTCTGAGGCGCTCGACGTTGGCGCTTTCGGCCTGGTCGGAGCCCTGCACGCGATAGCCGAGGTCCTGCAGCACCTCGGCGATGCCGCTCATGCCGATGCCGCCGATGCCGACGAAATGGACCGGCCCGATGTCACGGGGCATTTTCATGGACGTATTTCCCTGGGAGAAAAATCGGCGGGCTTGCCGCCGGAGGCGATGAATTCGACGAGATCGGCCAGCCGCTCCACCGCGTCGGGCCGGCCCTCGCCGCTGGCGGCGGCGGCCATGGCGGCGAGGCGATCGGGTGATCGCGTGAGATCGACGATGAGATCAGCGAGCCTGTCCGGCGTCAGCGACGCCTGCTCGGCCATGACGGCGCCGCCGGCCTTCTCGAGGCCGAGAGCGTTGGTCTTCTGGTCGTTGTCGAGGGCGTGCGGCAGCGGCACCAGGATCGACGGCCGGCCGATCACCGTCAGCTCGGCCACCGACGAGGCACCGGAGCGGCAGACGACGAGATGGGCGTCGGCAATGCGGGCCGGCAGATCGGCGAAGAACGGGGCGATCTCGTGATCGAGGCCGAGCCGGTCGTAGACGGCGCCGACCCGGTCGAAGTCCTCCGGCCGCACCTGCTGCACCAGGTGGAGCCGGGCGGCGACGTCGGCCGGCAGCTTCTCGACCGTCCGCGGCATCAGTTCGCCGAATACCCGGGCGCCCTGGCTGCCGCCGAACACCAGGAGATCGATCTTGCCGCCCGGCACCGGCTGACGATAGGGGGCGACGGCGGCCAGCACTTTCGGCCGCACCGGATTGCCGGTGACCACGGCGCGCGAGGCGCCCTTGCCCATCAGGCCGGTGTTCTTGAAGGTGGTGGCGATCGCCGTCATGCGCGGGGCGAGGAAGCGGTTGGCCCGGCCCATCACCGCGTTGGCCTCGTGCACGATGGTGGGGCGGCCAGTCAGCCACGCCGCGACAAGCGGCGGCAGCGTCGGATAGCCGCCGAAGCCGATGGTCACGTTGGGATCGAGCTGGCGGACGAGGGCGAGCGACTGGAGTTCGCCGCGTGCCAGAGCGGCCGCCGATTTCGCGAGGCCGAGCGGCGAGCGGTCGCCGAAGGTGGCCGAGGCGATGATGTGGATCTCGCGGGCCGGGAACTCCGAGCCGTAATTGTTGGCGCGGTGATCGGTGGCGAGATGGACCTCGAAGCCGCGCGGCGCGAGCGCGTAGGCCAGCGATTCGGCGGGGAACAGATGGCCGCCGGTGCCACCGGCGGCGATCAGGATGGTGCGGCTCATGGTTCAGCCTCGGCTCGGCAGCGGCGAGAATTCGATCGGCGCCACGAAGCGCGTCTGGTCGGGCCGCTTGCGGGTCAGCGCCAAGAGCATGCCCATGGACAGCGCCACCGCCACCAGCGACGAGCCGCCGTAGGAGATGAAGGGCAGCGTCATGCCCTTGGCCGGCATCAGGTGCAGGTTCACCGCCATGTTGATGCAGGATTGCAGGCCGAACTGCATGATCAGGCCGGTGGCGGCGAGGCGGACGTAGCCATCGTTCTCCTTGAGGGCATGGCTGAGGCCGCGCAGCACCACGAAGGCGAACACCAGCGCCAGCAACATGCAGAGGATGAGGCCGAATTCCTCGCCGAGCACCGCGAACACGAAGTCGGTATGGCTGTCGGGCAGGATGCGCTTGAAGGTTCCCTCGCCCGGTCCCTGCCCCCACCAGCCGCCGTTGATGAAGGCTTCCTGCGCCGTCTGCACCTGGAAGGTGTCGCCGGCCTCGGGGTTCATGAAGCGCTCGATGCGCGAGCGGACGTGCGGCACCAGCGTGTAGGCCGAGAGGATGCCGCCGGCGCCGGCGCCGGCGAACACCAGGATCCACATCCAGCTCATGCCGGAGATGAAGAACAGGCCGGCCCAGACGAGGCAGATCAGCATGGTCTGGCCGAAGTCGGGCTGGGCGACGAACAGCGCCGCCACGATGCCGAGCAGCAGCATGGAGAAGCTGCGGCCAGGCAGATCAGGCCGCTTCTGGCCCTCGGCCAGCAGGAAGCCGACGAGGACGGCGAACATCGGCTTCATGAATTCCGACGGCTGCACCGACACGCCCAGGATGGTGATCCAGCGGCGCGAACCCTTAACCTCCGGCCCGATCAGCAGCGTCAGGATCAAGAGGCCGACGCAGACGACGAAGCCGATCAGCGCCATCCGCCGGATCTGCTTCGGCGTGAGGAAGGAGACGCCGATCAGCGTGATGATGCCGGGAATGGCGAACATCGCCTGACGCTTGACGAAATAATAGCTGTCGGCGATGCCGATGCGCTCGGCGACCGCGGGGCTGGCCGCCAGCGACAGCACGATGCCGCCGAAGATCAACGCCAGGAAGGCGATCAACAGCAGCTTGTCGACGGTGAACCACCAGTCGGCGACCGGGTTGCGTTCGGCGCGCGAGACCATCAGGCTTTCTCCCGGAACGGCGTGACGCGGGGATCGGTGAGCACGAGTTCGCGGAAATGGTCGCCGCGCACCTCGAAGTTCTTGAACTGGTCGTAGGACGCGCAGGCCGGCGACAGCAGTACCACCGCCTCGCGGCCGCTTTGCGCCGTGTCGGCCAGCGCGTCGGTCAGCGCGTCGGTGACGGCGTGGTCGAGCGTGCCGACAGCGGCGTGCGGCGCGGCGTCGCCGATGGTGGCGGCGAACTCCTCGGCGGCGACGCCGATCAGGTAGGCCTTGGCGATCTTCGGGAAGAACGGCGTGAGCGGGGCGATGCCGCCGCTCTTCGGCTTGCCGCCGGCGATCCAGTAGATGTTGTCGAAGCTGGCCAGCGCCTTGGCCGCCGCGTCGGCGTTGGTCGCCTTGCTGTCG
This sequence comes from Pleomorphomonas koreensis DSM 23070, assembly GCF_000425185.1. GTDB lineage: Bacteria > Pseudomonadota > Alphaproteobacteria > Rhizobiales > Pleomorphomonadaceae > Pleomorphomonas > Pleomorphomonas koreensis. Next base: position 29,107 of record NZ_AULH01000007.1, on the reverse strand, counting down.
TTGACCAGAATCACCGGCCCGGCGCGGCCGATCGGCTCCATGCGGTGGGCGAGGCCGGGGAAGGTCTCGATGCCCTTCCTCACCTGATCGAGCGTCAGGCCGAGCCGGCGCGTCGCCGCCACCGCCGCCGCCACGTTCTGGGCGTTATGGACGCCCTTCAGGACCGGATGGCCGTGCAGGTCGTAGACCACGGTCTGGGACAGGCCCATCGGCTCGATGATGCGGCCCGACACCGCCCAGACGCCTTGCGCCACCGAACCGCGCGTCGAGATGCGCAACGTCTCCAGGCCCTTCGATTCGCGCCGCGACGCCATGGCGGCGCTGTAGGCGTCGTCGATGCCGACCACCGCCACCTTGGCACCGTCGACCAGCTTGGCCTTCACCGCCGCATAGCCCTCGATCGAGCCGTGGCGGTCGATGTGATCCTCGGTGAGGTTGAGCTGCACGCCGACCGTCGGGTCGATGCCGGGGGAGAGGTCGATCTGGAAGGAGGAGCACTCGATGACGTAGAAGCGGTCGGGCGCCAGATCCCTGAGGCCGAGCACCGCCGGCCCGAAGTTGCCGCCGATCTCCACATCCTTGCCGGCCGACTTCAGGATGTGGTGGATGAGCGCCGTCGTCGTCGACTTGCCGTTGGTGCCGGTGATGGCGACGAAGGGCGCCGTCGAGCCCCGGAACTTGCGTTCGCGGGCGAACAGGCAGATGTCGCCGATCACCTCGACGCCGGCCTCGCGGGCGATCTTCGCCGACCAGTGCGGCTCGGGATGGGTGAGCGGCACGCCGGGCGCCAGCACCAGCGCCGAATAGGCGCCGAACTCGGTGCCGCGCCAGTCGGTGACCTGGATGTCGCGCGCCTCGGCGGCGGCGCGCGCTTCCTCCGAATCGTCCCAGGCGATGACCTCCGCCCCGCCGGCCACCAGCGCTTCGGCGGTGATGAGGCCGGAGCCGCCGAGGCCGAACACCGCGACGCGCTTGCCCTTCATGGAGGTAATGGGGATCATCGCCGGGGCTCCGTCAGCGTAGCTTGAGGGATGAGAGGCCGATCAGCGCCAGCACCACGGCGACGATCCAGAAGCGGATCACCACCTGCGATTCGGTCCAGCCGAGCTGCTCGAAATGATGGTGGATCGGCGCCATCTTGAAGACGCGCTTGCCGGTGAGGCGATAGGAGGTGACCTGGATGATCACCGACACCGCCTCCAGCACGAACAGGCCGCCGACGATGGCCAGCACGATCTCGTGCTTCACCGCCACCGCCACCGTGCCGATCAGGCCGCCGAGCGCCAGCGAACCGGTGTCGCCCATGAAGATGGCGGCCGGCGGCGCGTTGAACCACAGGAAGCCGAGACCGGCGCCGATCACCGCGCCGCAGATCACCGACAGTTCGCCGGTGCCGACCACGAAATGGATCTGCAGGTAGCTCGAAAAGACGTAGTTGCCGGCGAGATACGAGATCAGCGCGAAGCTCGCCGCGGCGATCATCACCGGCACGATGGCGAGGCCGTCGAGGCCGTCGGTCAGGTTGACCGCGTTGCCGGCCGACACGATGACGAAGGCGCCGAACGGCACGTAGAAGTACCAGAGGTTGATCATCAGGTCCTTGACGAAGGGGAAAGTCAGGGACGTCGCCAGATGCTCCTCGCTCGGCACGGCGCCGGCCTGCCCGGCCGACATGATGACGAGGCACGCCAGCATGGCGATCACCGCCTCCAGCATCAGCCGCGCCCGGCCGGAAAGGCCCTTGTGCGACTGCTTGGTCACCTTGAGATAGTCGTCGTAGAAGCCGATGGAGCCGAAGGCGACGGTGACCAGCAGCACCGTCCAGACATAGGGGCTCTTGAGGTCGGCCCAGAGCAGCGTCGCCACCAGGATGCCGGAGAGGATCATCAGGCCGCCCATGGTCGGCGTGCCCTTCTTGGCGAGGTGGCTCTGCGGCCCGTCGTCGCGGATCGGCTGGCCCTTGCCCTGGCGGATGCGCAGCGAGGAGATGATGGCCGGCCCGAACAGGAAGACGAACAACAGCGCGGTGATCACCGCCCCGCCGGTGCGGAAGGTGATGTAGCGAAAGACGTTCAGAACCGACAACTGCCCCGCCAGATCGGCCAGATAGACCAGCATTTTCCCAAGCTCTCCGTAAACCCGCCGCCGGGCCATCGGCCCGGTCTCATTCTCGAATCGGCGCGGCCCGTATTAGTCCCTCTGCCCCGCCTTGCCTACCCGTGCCGGGGCACGGCAACTCAGCCGTGCGTTTCCTGACCGAAGCGGCCGAGCAGCGCATCGACCAGCGGCCCCATGGCGCTGCCGAGCGAGCCCTTGACCATCAGCACGTCGCCGGCCCTGACGTCGTCGAGCAGCGCCTCCCTCAACTCCCTGGACGTCTCGGCATAGGCGCCGCGCATGGCGCGCGGCAGCTCCTGCCAGAGGTTGTGCATCAGCGGCCCGGCGCAGAACACCGTGTCGACCTTCGCCGCCTTCAGCGGCTCGATCAGCCCGGCGTGCAGCTTGGGCGCCTCGGGGCCGAGTTCCAGCATGTCGCCGAGCACGGCGACGCGGCGGCCCTGCCCGTCCACCGCGGCGGCGCCGAGCAGCGCGATCGCCGCCCGCATCGAGGTGGGATTGGCGTTGTAGCTCTCGTCGATCAGCCGCGCCGTACCGCCGAGCACGGCGAGCAGGTGGCGCTTGCCACGCCCCTTCGGCTGCTGGTGCGCCTGGAGGGCGAGCAGCGCCCGCGTCAGGTCGCCGCCGACGATCTTCACCGCCGCCAGCACGGCCAGCGAGTTCTGGGCGATGTGCCGGCCCGGCGCGCCGAGCTTGTAGGTGACGTTCTCGCCGAGGATGTCGGCGGTGGCCGTGGTGCAATCCTCGTGCAGCGAGCACTTGATCAGCCGCGCCTCAGCCTCGGGATGCTCGCCGAAGAACACCACGTTGGCGCCGTGGGCGCGGGCGCGCTCGGCGAGCAGCCGGGAGAACTCGCCGTCGCGGTTGATGATGGCGGTGCCACCCGGCTCCAGCCCGGCGAAGATCTCGGCCTTGGCCTCGGCGATCGCCTCGACCGATGAGAAGTGTTCGAGATGCACCGGCGCCACCGTGGTGACGACGGCGACATGCGGCCGCACCATGCGCACCAGCGGCGTGATCTCGCCGGCGTGGTTCATGCCGATCTCGAACACGCCATAGCGGCTGCCGGCCGGCATGCGGGCCAGCGTCAGCGGCACGCCCCAGTGGTTGTTGAAGGACGCGGCCGAGGCGTGCACCGCGCCGGAGGGCGCCAGCGCCTCGCGCAGCGCCTCCTTGGTCGAGGTCTTGCCCACCGAGCCGGTGACGGCGATCACCTTGGCGGCGGTACGGGTCCGTGCCCGCATGCCCAGCCGCCGCAGGCCGGCCAGCACGTCGTCGACCACGACGAGCGGCCCGGCGCCGTCGGGAACGGCGGCGCGCTTCTCCTCCGACACCACGGCCACCGCCGCGCCCTTCTCGAAGGCCGCCGCGACAAAATCGTGGCCGTCGAAGCGATCGCCGGCAATGGCGAAGAAGGCGTCGCCCCTGGCGACGGTGCGGCTGTCGATCGAGATGCCGTCGATGGCCGTCACCGTTCCCTCGGTGCGGCCGCCGAGCGCCTTGACGAAATCGCCTTCCGGCCACAGCGACCGGTCGGCCGGCGTGACGCCCGGCGTCGCCAGCACCGCCTCGTGATCGGAATAATGCACCGTCTCGCGGCCGATGATCTGGCCGGTCTCGTGGCCCTTGCCGGCGATCAGCAACACGTCGTCAGGGCCGAGCATGGCGATGCCCTCGCGCACCGCCGTCGTCCGGTCGCCGACCTCGATGCCGCCGGGGCAGCCGGCCAGCACTTCCGACCGGATGGTCGCCGCGTTCTCGGTGCGTGGATTGTCGTCGGTGACGATGGCGACGTCGGCCAGTCGGGCGCAGACCTCGCCCATCTGCGGCCGCTTGCCCTTGTCGCGGTCGCCGCCGGCGCCGAAGGCGACGACGAGGCGGCCGGAGGTGAACGGCCGCAGCGTCTGAAGCGCCACCTCAAGGGCGGCCGGCGTGTGAGCGAAATCGACGAAGACCGGCGCTTCGGACGGCGCGTAGCCGACCAGCTCCAGCCGGCCCTTGGCGCCCTTGATGCCTTCGAGCGCGTCGAGCGCGTCGCCGAGCGACACCGAGCCGTCGGCGGCGGCCAGCGTCGCGGCGACCAGGGCGTTCGACACCTGGAAGGCGCCGACCAGCGGAATGCGCACCGGCCGCGGCCCGCCGCCGATGTCGACGGTGGCGATCTGCGCCCAGCCGTCGCGGGCGACGTCGAGGATGCGGACGAAGGCGCCGGCCGCGCCGACGGTCATCAGGTCGAGGCCGGAGATGCGCGCCGCCGAGGCGAAGGCCTCGCCGTAGGGATCGTCGAGGTTGACGACGGCGCCGGCGCCGGGCGCCAGAATGGTGTCGAACAGCCGCATCTTGGCGGCCATATACGCTTCCATCGTGCCGTGATAGTCGAGATGGTCGCGCGACAGGTTGGTGAAGGCGCCGGCCGCCACCTCGACGCCGTCGAGCCGGCGCTGGATCAGGCCGTGCGAGGAGGCTTCCATGGCGACGTGGTCGATGCCATCGGCGGCCAGCTCGTGCAGCGTGCGGTGCAGCGTCGCCGCGTCGGGCGTCGTCATGTTGCCGTAGGCGTTGCCGGCCCGCGTCGTCACGCCGACCGTGCCGATCGACGCCGCCTCGTGGCCGGCGGAGAGCCATATCTGGCGGACGAAGGCGGCGACCGAGGTCTTGCCGTTGGTGCCGGTCACCGCCACCACGGTCTTCGGCTGCGGCGCGTAGAAGCGGGCGAGCATGCGGGCGAAGCGGCGGGCCGGGTCGGGATCGCGCAGCACCGGCACGGTGAGGCCGGCCGGCAATTCGTCGTCGAGATCGGCGAGCACCGCCGCCGCGCCCTTTTCGATCGCCTCGGGGATGAAGTCGGCGCCCTTGGCCCGCGTGCCGGGCAGCGCCACGAACAGGGAGCCCGGCGCCACCTCGCGGCTGTCGGCGGTGACCCCGGTGATCGGGATGCGGCGCAACGCCGGGTCGAGCGTGAGGATATCGGGCGCAAGTTCGGCGAGCTTCATCTGTCCGTCCATGGTTGATCGCTGGAACGCCGCACACTGTCCTCGATTTGCGATCGAAATGAGGACAACTCACACTATCCACACCGCCTTCGCCTCGCCCCCGGCGAAGGGCGGCGCCCGTCAGTAGGCGGCCATCAGCGGCACGTCCACGTCGTCGAAGCGCGGCTCCACGTTGAGCATCGGCGCGATGCGGCCGATGATGTTGCCGGCCGTCGGCCCGGCGTTCATGCCGGCGGTGGCCGGCAGGCCGGGCCGCTCGGGATTGGGCTCGTCGAGCACCACCAGCACCAGATATTGCGGGTCGTCGATCGGGAAGGTGGCGACAAAGGCGTTGAAGCGCTTGTTGTTGGAATAGCGGCCGTTCTCCACCTTCTCGGCGGTGCCGGTCTTGCCGCCGATGCGGTAGCCGGGGATGTCGGCCGACTTGCCCGAGCCGCCGGGCGCCAGCACGTTGAGGCGCATCAGGTAGCGCATCTGTTCCGACGTCGACGGCTTCAGCACCCGCTTGCCGAGGAGGCGCGCCTCTTCCTCGCTGCGCGGGAAGAAGGTCGGCGGGATCAGGATGCCGCCGTTCATCACCGCGCTCGCCGCCGTGGCGGTGGCCAGCGGCGACACCGAGATGCCGTGGCCGAAGGAGACGGTGACCGTGACGAGGTCCGACCAGCGCTTGGGCAGGATCGGCCGGGCGATCTCCGGCAGCTCGGTCGGCACCTTGTCCATCAGGCCCATGCGCTTGAGGAACTCCTGCTGCCCCTCCGAACCGACCCTCAGCGCCTCGCGGCCGGTGCCGACGTTGGACGAATAGATGAAGATCTCCGGCACGGTCAGCACCCGGTGCTTGCCGTGGAAGTCGTGGATGGTGAAGCCGCCGATGGTCAGGCCCTGGGTGGCGTCGAAGCTGTCGGTCAGCTTCACCTTGCCCGAATCGAGCGCCATCGAGGTGGCGAAGATCTTGAAGGTCGAGCCCATCTCGTAGACTGCCGCCGAGGCGCGGTTCATGCGGTCCGGGTCGAGCGCCTCGACCGGGTTCATCGGATCGTAGTCGGGCGCCGAGGTCATGCCGACGACCTCGCCGGTCTTGACGTTCATCACCACCGCCGCCGACGACTTGGCCGTGTAGCGCTGCATGGCCGCGGTGATCTCGTCGTGCAGCACCTGCTGCACGCGAAGGTCGATGGACAGGCGGATCGGCTCGAGGTTGTTCGAGGCCATGCCGGCCTTCTGCAGGTCGCCGAGCCACTGGTCGTCGATGTATTTCTCGATGCCGGCGATGCCCTGGTTGTCGATGTTGACGTGGCCGGTGACGAAGGCCACCGTCCGCCCCGACGGATAGAAGCGCTTGTTCTCGGTGAGGAAGCCGACGCCGGGGATGCCGAGGGCGTGCACCGCCGCCTGCTGGGCCGGCGTGATCTCGCGCTTCAGCCAGATGAAGCCCTGCTTGGAGGCGAGACGCTGGCGCACCGCGTCGGTGCCGAGGTCAGGGAAGACGGTGGCGAGCTGCTCGGTCGCCTCGTCGGGATCGACGACGCGGCGCGGCTCGGCATAGAGCGAGGCGAACTTGATGTCGGTGGCCAGAATCTCGCCGTTGCGGTCGAGGATGTCGGGGCGGGCCGCCGACACCGCCGCCTGGGCGTTGCCGAGCGTCACCGATTCCTGCGGCAGGCTGAGACCCATCTGGACGAGGCGGCCGATGATGGCGCCGTAGACCAGCACGAAGCAGGCCGAGGCGAGGATCAGCCGGTTGCGCATGGTGTCGCCGGCGCCGCGCCGGGAGGACGCGCGAAAATCCCGCCCGGCGGCGGGGGCCGTCGGCTCGGCGGACTTTCGGAACGGCAGGCCAACCCGGAACTTCATTGCACCCGCCTCGTCTGATCCTGGATTGGCGGCAGCGTCGCCGAGCCGTCGGCCGAGCGCTCGGCCGGCTGGACCGCCGCCGGCACCACCGGCTTCGCCGGAATGTCGGCGAGCGTGCCGATGTGGTTGGAGGTCATCGGCGTGAGATCGAGGATGTCATGATGGCGTTCGAGCAGGTCGCGCATGCGGGCCGGCCGCGTCAGCAGCGCCCATTCCGCCTTGAGCAGCGAGATGTCCTCGCGCGCCTGGGCAATCGCCGCCTGCTTCTTGTTGATGTTCTCGGCGGCGATCTCCGCCTCGTATTTCATGTCGTAGACGGCGGCGGCGGACAGCACCATCAGGAACACCAGGAGGGCGTTGATGTAGCGGGTCATGGCCTCCCTCCCGAAAGGCTCGGCACGCCGAGCGCCGCCCGGTCGACGGCGCGCGCCGGCGCGTCGGTGCGGATGCCGACCCTCAGCTTGGCCGAGCGGGCGCGCGGGTTGGCGGAAAGCTCCGCCGCGCCGGCCTCGACCGGCTGGCGACCGGAGAGACGGAAGGTGGCGGGCGGTACTTCCGCCTCCGGCAGATGGCGCGAGCCGCCGGCCCGCTCACGCGAGCGGTCGGCGAGGAAGCGCTTGACGATGCGGTCTTCGAGCGAATGGAAGGTGACGACGACCAGCCGGCCGCCCGGCTTCAGGAGGCGCTCGGCGGCGGCCAGCGCGTCGGTCAGCTCGTCCAGCTCGCCGTTGACGTGGATGCGGATCGCCTGGAAGGCGCGCGTCGCCGGATGCATCTCGCCGAAGCGCTTGGCGCCGAGCACGCTCTCGATGGTGGCGGCCAGCTCGGCGGTGCGGCTGAACGGCTTCTCGGCCCGCCGGGCGACGATCGCCCGGGCGATGCGTCCCGACTGCCGCTCCTCACCATAGACCCAGAACAGGCGGGCGAGGTCCTTGACCGGCAGCGTGTTGACGACGTCGGCCGCCGTCGGGCCGGCAAGGCTCATGCGCATGTCGAGCGGCCCGTCGGCGCGGAAGGAAAAGCCGCGCTCGGCCCGGTCGAGCTGCATGGAGGAGACGCCGATGTCGAGCACCACGGCATCGACCGGCGCGGCGCCGGCTTCAAGCGCGAGTTGGTCGAGCGCCGAGAAGGTGCCGGAAACGAGGCTCAGCCGGCCGCCGCTGCCGGCGACCAGCGCGGCGCCGGCGTCGATGGCGGTGGGATCGCGGTCAATGGCGACGACGCGGCCGGCGCCGGCGGCCAGAATGGCCCGGCTGTAGCCGCCGGCGCCGAAGGTGCCGTCGACCACCGTGGCGCCGTCGAGCGGCGACAGGGCATCCAGCACCTCGTTGAGCAGCACGGGGATATGAGGCGTGGCGGGAATACCGAGAAGCGCTGTCATGACGCGGCCTCCGGCCTCGGCGACCGCCTCAGCGCCCGCGCGCGCTCGCGCGCCGCAAGCTCGTAAGCGGCAAAGCGCTGGGGCTCCCAGATCTGGAACTTGTAGCCCTGACCGACGAAGGTCACTTCGTTGGCAATACCGGTGATCTCCAGAAGCGCCGGCGTCAGGCCGATGCGGCCCTCGCTGTCGATGGAAAGATGCACCGAGGAGCCGTAGAAGGCGGTCGACAACAGGTCGTGATCCTCGGAGAACGGCGTGTAGCGGGCAAGGTTGCGCTCGATCTCGGCCAACAGCAGGTTGCCGCCGCAGTCCACCGCCTCCATGTCGATCGACGGATAGCAGTAGAGCCCCTCGAAACCGTCGCGCGACAGCACCTGCCGGAACGGTGCCGGGACGGAGACCCGTCCCTTCCGGTCGATCCTGTTGGTGACGCGCGATACGAAGCCGTTCATCGATCCCCGCTGCCCGCCGCGAGCGGCGCCCCATCTCCAGAACTGTTGGCCCGAACGCCGCTTCTTCCGAAGCGATCCGACCTGGCGGCTCGCGTGACGCGGACACGACCGGCGACCGGGACGACTGTTGCATTCTGCAATGCGATGCCCCGATCGCGCCCAGCCTCAAGGGACCGCGCGACTCTCGAAATCGACGAGACATCTGGCTCGGATCACCTGATTGCCGGGATGATTTGGGATAGCATGGGACCATGTGGGGCGTCAACGAAAGCCAAGCCGTTTGCACCGTTCAGAGACGGCTCTCCGCATTTATGCGGCGTTAGGCTTAACAAGTCGTTCACCACCGCCGGCGGCGTCGTTTGGGCACGGCGCGGAAGCGGGCCGGCGGCCGGGATTGCCGGACGCCGGGTCATGGAAAAGATCCGGCGGCTCGAAACGGCAAGACCCCGCCGTGGCGCGAACGGCGGGGTCTTCGGAAGGCGGACCGGGTCGCCGCCCATGCCGTCCCATGGCCGGCCGGGCCGGCGGGCGGTCAGCGGGAGGCGGCGTTGCCGACGCGGTTGCCGGCGTCCTGGGTGGCGTTGACGGCGTTGGCGGCGTCCTGGCCGGCCCCGCGGATGGTGTTGGCGCAACCGCCGAAGGCGACGACCGAGAGGACGACGGCACCAATGGCGAGGACGGACTTGGCGGACATGGGAGGAACCTTTCCTGTTTCCTGTTGAATCGCGGCCGGACAGGCCTGTCCGTGAGACTCGCAGAGCGTGCCTTCGGTTCCATTGCACCAAAGAAAAACGCCCGGACGGCGGGGCCATCCGGGCGTCGGATCGTCATGGACGATCAAACTCAGTCCTTGGCGCGCTCGACGTAGGAAGCGTCCTCGGTCATCACCACGATGCGGGTGCCGGCGGTGATGAACGGCGGCACCATCGAGCGGACGCCGTTGGACAGCAGCGCCGGCTTGTAGGAGGAGGCGGCCGTCTGGCCCTTGACCACCGGCTCGGTCTCGACGACTTCCAGCGTCACGCGCTGCGGCAGATCGATCGACACCGGCACGTCGTTGTAGACGCCGATATGGCACTCCATGTTCTCGGCAAGGAAGGGGGCGCGATCGCCGACCACGTCCTTGGGCACCGAGATCTGCTCGTAGCTCTCCATCTGCATGAAGGCGAAGCCGTGTTCCTCCTCGTAGAGGAAGGTGTAGGGCCGCTCGTCGATCATCGCCTTCTCGACCATCTCGGTGGTCTTGTAGCGCACCGACACCTTCACGCCGTCGTTGATGCGGCGCATGTCGATCTGCGTGGTGGGCGTGCCCTTGCCGGGATGGAAATTCTCGGCCAGCAGGACGACGTGGAGCTTGTCATCCAGCTCGACGACGTTGCCCTTGCGGATTTGGCTAGCGATGACCTTGACCATGACGTATCGGATATCCTGAAAACGGGTGGCGCGGCCTCGGAGCGGCGGCTCCGGGCGCGGATCGCGTCTCTCCTGACATTTTTGAAGCCGAAAAGGAAGAGGCGGAATGCATGAAACCGCCGGAGAATCGCCCTGGTGGTCGGTCGAGCGGCATCTCGCCCGCCGCCCGTTCCTGGAGGCGCGCGGCCGCATCAAGCGGGCAGTGCGCGACTGGTTCGAGGCCCAAGGCTTCACCGAGGTCGAGTGCCCCGCCCTTCAGGTGTCGCCCGGCAACGAGGCGCATCTCCACGCCTTCGCCACCGAGAAGATCGACCCGGACGGCAGCCGGCAGCCGCGCTATCTCCACACCTCGCCGGAGTTCACGGCCAAGAAGCTTCTCGCCGCCGGCGAGACGCGCATCTTCGATTTCGCCCGCGTCTTCCGCAATCGCGAGAAGGGGCCGCTGCATTCCTCGGAATTCACGCTGCTCGAATGGTATCGCGCCGGCGAGCCCTACGAGACGCTGATGGACGACGCCGTGGCGCTGATGCGACTTGCCGCCGCAACGCTGCGGCGCGATGCCTTCGTCTGGCGCGGCCGCACCGCCGATCCCTTCGCCGAGCCCGAAAAGCTGACCGTCGCCGACGCCTTCGCCCGCCACGCCGGCATCGACCTGCTGGCGACGCTGACCGACGATCCGGCCGCGCCCGACCGCGACGGGCTGGCGACGCAGGCGCTGGCGCGCGGCTACCGCGTCGTCGCCGACGACAGCTGGACCGACATCTATTCCCGCATCCTCGTCGAGAGCATCGAGCCGAACCTCGGCATGGAGAGGCCGACCATCTTCTACGAGTATCCAGCCTGCGAAGCCGCCCTGTCGCGCCCGGTCGCTCGCGACCCGCGGCTGGCCGAACGCTTCGAGCTTTATGCCTGCGGCGTCGAACTGGCCAACGCCTTCGGCGAGCTGACCGATCCGGCCGAGCAGCGCCGGCGCTTTCAGGAGGAGATGGAGATCAAAGAGCGGATCTACGGCGAGCGCTACCCGCTCGACGAGGACTTTCTCGATGCCCTCGCCCATATGCCGGAGGCCTCCGGCATCGCCCTCGGCTTCGAGCGGCTGGTGGTGCTGGCGAGCGGCGCCCGCTCGATCGACGATGTGGTGTGGGCGCCGGTCTGACGGCTATGCGGTGATCTCGATGCGCGTGCCATCCGGCATGGAGATCACCGCCTCGTAGAAGCCGTCGCCGGTGGTGCGCGGCCCGGACATCAGGCAGCCATCGGCCCGGCAGCGTCCGGCCAGCGCGTCGACGGCGGCCTTGCCGCCGAGCGAGACCGCCACGTGATCCCAGCCGACCCGCTCGGCCGGCGCCGCCGCCTCAACCCATGGCCCGGCCATCAGTTCGATGTCGCCGCCGCCCGGCAGCGTCACGAAGCGCGACCGGAAGCCCGGTCGGTTGCGGCTCTCGTAGAGGTCGCCGACCTCGGCGCCGAAGTATCGGCGCCAGAAGGCGGCGGCGGCGTCGAGGTCCTGGGTCCAGAGCGCGACATGGCCAAGGCGCATCGGCCTCTCCTCAGTTCCGGCGGACCGCGACGCGGCCGGCCGTCAGCGTCACCAGGGCCAGCAGCGCCGTCAGCAGCCACAGGGCGGCGGGCAGGCTGGTCAGCTTGGCGAGGAAGCCGATGCCGGCCGGCCCCAGCAGCACGCCGGCATAGCCGGCGGTGGTGACGGCGGCGACGGCGAGGCCGACCGGCATGTCGGTCTGGCTGCCGGCCCGCCGGAACAGCACCGGCACGACGTTGGCGAGGCCGACGCCGACCAGCAGGAAGCCGGCCATGGCGACGACGGCGACCGGCGCCAAGAGCACCACGGCGAAGCCGGCGATGCCGATCAGGCTGCCCCAGAACAGCGTCGCCCGGTCGCCGATGCGGCCGACCACCGCGTCGCCCAGGAGCCGCATCACCGTCATGGCGACGGAGAACAGCATGTAGCCGAGGCCGCCCTGCGCCGCCGCCGTGAGGCCGGCGCCGGTGAGGTAGAGCGCGCCCCAGTCGAGCACCGCCCCCTCGACCAGGAAGACGATGGCCGTCAGCACGGCCAGCAGCAGCACGAAGCCGCGCGGCACGGCGATGAGCGGCCCGCCCTCGGCCCGCACCGCCACGAGAAGGCGCGGAATGATCACCACGGTGGCGACCAGCATCAGCAGGGCGGCGAGCAGCATGGCCGGCAGCGGCGCGACGCCCAGCGACAACAGGAAGGTGGCGAACAGCGAGCCGACGAAGCCGCCGACGCTGTAGAGGCCGTGGAAGCCGGACATCAGCGGCTTCTTCGCCGCCTTCTCCACCTCGACGGCGTGGATGTTCATGGCGACGTCGAGCGAGCCGAGCGCGCCGCCGAACACGAACAGCGCAAGGCCGAGGGAGAGCGGCGTCGATGCCACGGCGAGCAGCGGCAGGAAGGCGGCCATGCCGATGGCGCCGGCGACGATGATCGGCTTGCTGCCGTAGCGGGCGCTGATGACGCCGGTCATCAGCATGGCCACCACCGAGCCGATCCCGAGGCAGAGCAGCAGCAGGCCGAGCACGCCATCGTCGACGGCGAGGCGCGCCTTGGCATAGGGGATCAGCGGCGCCCAGCAGGCGACGCCGAAGCCGGCCACCAGGAAGGCGAGGCGCGTGGCGAGCCGGGTGGCCGGCCGGTCTGCGGATGTCATGGACGAAAACTCCGGAAGTGTCATGATGGATCGCCGGCCGCCAGAACCTCGGCGCCGGCCGCCATCAGCGCGGCAACCAGCGGCTCCGGCGCGTCGTCTTCGACGACGAAATGCGTGAAGGCGCCAACCGGTGCGACGCCGTAAGGCCCGCGGGCGCCGAACTTGTCGGTGGTGACCAGCGCCGCCGTCCGCCGGCTGCGCGCCATCAGGGCGCGCTTGAAGGTGGCGTCGGGAAAATGCAGGGCGCCGACGCCGTCGGCGGACACGCCGCAGACGCCGACGAAGCCGATATCGATGGAGAGGCGCGACAGACCGTCGACGGCGACGGCATCGACAGCACCGCCGATCGCCGGATCGACCGCCCCGCCGATCACCAGGAGGTCAAGGTCCTGCCGCCTGAGCGCGGCGGCGGCGACGTCGACCGAATTGGTGGCCACCGTCAGCCCGAAATCCTCCGGCAGGGCCTCGACCAGCGCCACGTGCGTGCTGCCGGCGTCGAGGAAGATCAGCTCGCTCCGCCGGACCAGCGTCGCCGCCACCGTCGCCAGCGCCTGCTTGGCATCGAGCCCCTCGCCAAGCCGCGCCGACATCGGCGAAAGAGGCAGCGGCAGCGCGCCGCCGTAGACGCGGCGGCAGCGCCCCTCGGCGGCCAGTGCCCGGAGATCGCGGCGGATGGCGTCCTCGGATACGCCGAACTCGGCGGCGAGCTGCACCGAGGCCACCGACTGTCCCTCGGCGAGACGGGCGGCGATCAGATCACGGCGGGCGAGCGGCAGTTCATCAGCCATGCCCCCTTGTATCGTGCATAAACGAGAACGACAACAGGCATCATCGTGCGAGGGCAGATTTTTTGAATCGGTACATAGTTCTCGATGGCGCACGCATCATCGATCATGCACGTTCGTGCAGGATACTCGCGATCATCCGGGGCTCAGCGGGCCGCCGTCACTCCCCACGAAATGACGGTAGACCTCGACCAGCACCAGCGGCGCGCGGCGCCGGATGGCGGCAGGTGAAGCGGTCCATGCGGCCGGCCCGCAGCATCGCCTCAAAGCGCGCCCGGTTGGCCTTGACGGCGAAGAAGCGGTTGCCCTCGTCCTGGGTGTCGCGGATGCCCGACTCGTGGAAATTGGCCCGGTCCTGCCGGATGATGGCGGAGGGACCGGCCAGTTGCGCGCCGTTCGGGTTGTAGTGGTCGCCGATGCCGAGACGGGCCTGACAGGATTCAAGAAGCTGCCGGGCGGCGGCCGAGCCGGCCAGAGCCGGCATCGCCGCCAGGGCCGGACTCAGGCGTTTGATGATGGACGCCCCAGGTCAGCACGCTGCGGCCGACTCCCGACGTTCGGTCTCGCCGCCTATCGCCGGCTCACGGCCATTTTGCCACCGGAGGCATCGACGACAGGATGCTGTCGACGTTGCCGCCGGTCTTGAGGCCGAATACGGTGCCGCGATCGTAGAGCAGGTTGAACTCGACATAGCGGCCGCGCCGCCCGAGCTGCTCCTCCCGCTCGGCCGCCGTCCAGGGCGTGCGCATGTTGGCGCGGACGAGACGCGGATAGATGTCGAGAAAGGCGAGGCCGACGTCGCGGCTGAAGGCGAAGTCCGCCGCCCAGCCGGCATCCGAATGCAGGTAGTCGTAGAAGATGCCGCCGATGCCGCGCGGTTCGCCGCGATGCGGCAGGAAGAAATAGTCGTCGCACCACGCCTTGTAGTCGGCGTAATCGATGTGCGGATGGGCGGCCGAGGCGGCCCGCATCGCCGCGTGAAAGGCGACGGCGTCGGCATCGTCCGGCATACGGCGGGCGTCGAGCATCGGCGTCAGGTCGGCGCCGCCGCCGAACCACTGGCGGCTGGTCACCACCATGCGGGTGTTCATGTGGACGGACGGGACGTGCGGGTTCTGCGTGTGGGCGATCAGCGAGATGCCGCTCGCCCAGAAGCGCGGATCCTCCTCGGCGCCGGGAATCTGCGCCCGGAACTCCGGCGCGAACTCGCCGTGCACGGTGGAGACGTGGACGCCGGCCTTCTCGAAGACGGCGCCGCGCATCAGGCTCATCACCCCACCGCCACCCGGCGCGCCGCTATGGTCGGTGCGCTGCCAGGGCGTGCGCACGAAGCGGCCGGCGTCCAGGCCGGCCGCCGCCGCACCCTCGTCCTCGATCTCCTCGAAGACGGCGCAGATGCGATCGCGCAGTTCGGCGAACCAGTCGGCGGCGAGCGCCTTCTTGCCGTCGAGATCGGGCGGCAGCGCGGTCGGCGCAAGGGAAGCGGCGCTGGTCGGCATGGGCGGGCACTCCGGTTGACGGAGCGTGGTTTAGGCGCTTCGCCCTCCCTTGCCAAGCGTCGGGGACGGCGGCGGCCGCCGTCCCCTTCAGTCATCAGCGGTAATAGGGCGACACGCAGGCCCGGCGCGCCCCGCGGTTGGGCTGGAAGGTATTGCTGTAGGCATCATAGGAGCGATAGCGCGCCTGGCACCAGCGCACATGCGCCGCCGGCAGCGGGACACCGAGTTGGGGCGCCGGTGCCGGCTGGGCGGCCATGCCGCCGATGATCGCCGCGCCGAGGCCGAAGGCGGCCAGCGGATACCACCAGCCATCGCTATGACGACGGTAGCCCGGACGCTCGTGGCGGTAGCCGCGATGGCCATGCCAGTAGCCGGGGCGATCCCAGTGTCCCTGCCTGGCGCGATACTGGACAGTCTCGACCGGCGTCGTATAGCCGCCAGGCTGAGGAATCGGCATTGCCCCGGCGGGAACGACGGAGGTGATCGCCATGATGGCGGACAGGGCGGTAGCGGCAACGATCTTGATCATGGTTGGAGCCTCCTCGGCATTGCACATGATGCATCAACTCGGCACGCCCGCGAGCGGTTCCCGCGATGCCCGCAGTTACGCCTCGTGTTCGTACTGCGGGATCGTCCAGGGCTCGGCCCGGCCGGCCGTCACCCATTCGGCATAGGCCGGCAGCCGCCGCACCGCCTCCATGTAGGCATCCGTCTCCGCGTCGACCGGCCAAGAATAGGTGGTGAGGCGGCCGACCACCGGCGCATACATGGCGTCGGCCGCCGAAAAGGCGCCGTAGAGGAACGGCCCGCCCGCACCGAAGCGCTGCCGCGCCTCCTTCCAGAGGGCGACGATCCGCTTCACGTCATCCTGCGCCGAGCCGTCGCCACGCACCTTCCAGGCGTAGGTGCGGCGCCAGTTGCAGGTGTAGTCGCGGCGGAGATTCTGGAAGCCGGCGTGCATCTCCGACGAAATCGCCCGCGCGTGCGCCCGCGCCGCCTTGTCGGCCGGCCAGATGCCGCGGTCGGGGAAGGTCTCGGCGAGATACTCGATGATGGCGAGGCTTTCCCAGATGGTGATGTCGCCGTCGACGAGGCAGGGCACCTTGCCGGTCGGCGACCACTTCAGGATGGCCTCCTTCCAGCCCTCGACATACATCGGCTGCACCGTCTCCTCGAAGGGAATGCCGAAATGCCTGAGCACCAGCCAGGCGCGCTGCGACCAGGAGGAATAGCCCTTGTTGGCGATGAGCAGCTTCATTGTCGTCTCTCCGGTGGAAGTCCGCCGGCAGCATCGGCCGAAACCGTCCGTCCGTCCAACGCATTTGCCTGATGCCGCCGATCACCGTGCCTGAAGCGTCGGCAGGCCGCCGGTCTGCCGCAGCGCCTCGCCGAGGATCATGGCGGCGGCGAGCGCCACGTTGATCGAGCGCAGGCCCGGTTGCATCGGGATCGCTACCCGGCGGTCGGCGCGGTCGTGCACCGCCGGCGGCACGCCGGCCGATTCCCGCCCCATCAAAACAATATCGCCGGCCTCGAAGGCGAGATCGGTGTAGGACTGCGCGCCACCGGTGGTCGCCAGCACCAGCCGGCGGCCTTCCGCCGTCGCCCATGCCTCGAAATCCGTCCAGCCGACATGCCGGACCACGGTGGCAAGCTCGACATAGTCCATGCCGGCCCGCCGGAGGTTGCGATCGGAAAGGTCGAAGCCGGCCGGCCCGATGACGTGCAGCGGCCGGCCGAGGCAGGCGGCGAGGCGGATCAGCGTGCCGGTGTTCTGGGCGATGTCCGGCTGGTAGAGGGCGAGGTCGATCATCAGCGTTTCCGATGGATATCGATCGATCGGCGTGATGGAGAGTGGCATTTCCGCCACCCTCCTTGAATCGTCTTTGTCGCGCCGGCTCCGGCCTGTTGCACCCGAGCGGCCTTCTGCTACCGTGCCGTCGCTCCAGTCACAAGGAGGAGCGTCGAATGGTGGTTCTCTGCTCATAGTCTGACCCGGCCCGGCCGAATTTCCGGCCCGCGCATCGTTGGTCAGTTCCGGACCGCGCCCGCATGGCGCGCGCCGTCCCGAACCCCCATCGCCCCCTGATTTCCACCTCCAGCACTTTGCCGCGGTCATCCGGCCGCCGGCTCACCGCCTTCTACCGGTGCTATCATGTTCGCCTTTTTTGAACGCCTTATCGACCCCTATGCCAAGGGGCCGGGCGGCCAGCCGCCCGACCGCCTCACCGCCTTCTACTGGCACTATCTGCGGCAGGTCTGGCCGAGCTTCGCCGCCGTCATGGTGGTGGGCTTCTTCGTGGCGCTGATCGAAGTATCGATCTTTCGCTACATCGGCGCCATCGTCGACTACCTCGGCTCGACGCCGCCCGGCGAGGTGATGGCCCGCCACGGCTGGGAATTCCTCGGCATGGCCCTGGTGATCCTGATCGCCCGGCCGATCTTCCAGGCGCTGCACGACCTGCTGATCCACCAGACCATCGCGCCGGGGATGACCAACCTCATCCGCTGGCAGAACCACCGCTACGTGCTCCGGCAGTCGATCTCCTTCTTCAACAACGACTTCGCCGGCCGCGTCGCCAACAAGATCATCCAGACCGGCCCGTCCTTGCGCGAATCCACCACGCAGGCGGCCGACGCCATCTGGTTCGTTCTGATCTACACGGTGTCGGCGCTGGTGCTGTTCATTGAGGCCGACGTCCGCCTCGCCGTGCCGCTCGTCGTCTGGATCGTCGTCTACCTGATGGTGCTCCGGCGCTTCATTCCGGCCATCGCCAGGAAGTCGGAGGAGATGTCGGAGGCGCGCTCGCTGCTGACCGGCCGCGTCGTCGACAGCTACACCAACGTCCACACGGTGAAGCTGTTCGCCCACGCCGAGCGCGAGGACGACTTCGCCCGCGAGGCGCTTGAGGACCACACCGCCGTGTTCTACGCCCAGCAGCGGCTGATCACCGGCATGACCATGTCGCTGACCACCATCAACAGCCTGCTGATGGTCATCACCGGCGTGCTGTCGGTCTGGCTGTTCATGCAGGGTGCGGTCACCACCGGCGCCATCGCGCTGGTCGGCGGCCTGATCGTCCGCATCATCAACATGTCCGGCTGGATCATGTGGGAGCTGACCGGCATCTTCGAGAACATCGGCACGGTGCAGGACGGCATCACCACCATATCGAGGCCGCAGACGGTGGTCGACCGCAAGGACGCGCCGCCGCTGGCGGTCAGCGGCGGCGGCATTGCCTTCGACCGCGTCGCCTTCCACTACGGCAAGGCGAAGGGCGCACTCGACGGCGTCAGCCTGTCCATCGCGCCGGGCGAGAAGATCGGCCTGGTCGGCCCGTCGGGCGCCGGCAAGTCGACGCTGGTCAACGTGCTGTTGCGTCTCTACGACATCGAGAGCGGCGCAATCCGCATCGACGGCCAGGACATCGCGGCGGTGTCACAGAACTCGCTCCGGGCAGCGATCGGCGTCGTCACGCAGGACACTTCGCTCCTGCACCGGTCGATCCGCGACAACATCAAGTACGGCCGCCCCGACGCCACCGACGAGGAGATGCAGGCGGCTGCCCGCATGGCCCACGCCGACGGCTTCATCCCCGAACTCGTCGACAACCGGGGTCGCGTCGGCTTCGATGCCCACGTCGGCGAGCGCGGCGTCAAGCTATCGGGCGGCCAGCGCCAGCGCATCGCCATCGCCCGCGTGCTTCTGAAGAACGCGCCGATCCTCGTCCTCGACGAGGCGACGTCGGCGCTCGATTCGGACGTCGAGGCGGCGATCCAGGAGAGCCTCGGCGCGTTGATGGAAGGCAAGACGGTGATCGCCATCGCCCACCGCCTGTCCACCATCGCCCGCATGGATCGCCTCGTGGTGATGGACCACGGCCGCATCGTCGAGATGGGCAGCCACGCCGAACTGGTGGCGCGCGGCGGCCTCTACGCCGGCCTCTGGAGCCGCCAGACCGGAGGGTTCCTCAACCTGGAGGACAGCGTAGAGGCCTGAGCTCCGCCCGAAAAGTTGCAGACTTTTCGGATAAAGCGACGGCGTGAAAGAACACCATCCGCCCGGAAAGCCGGACGATTTCCGGGCGGATGGACAAGGCGGAGGCTTGTTTCAGTCTTCGACTGTCTGCAGTGCACAAGCTCAAGGATTGCGCTCCGCGAAAAGGCTGCTGGGCAGGAATTCTCTCGTCTCGGCCCTTCGCAAGCTCGCCCATTTGGAATGACAGAGAGCCAGCGCAAAGTGGGCCAATTCTGAGGGGTAGCTTGGGGCTGGGAGCGGACGGGTGGGTTTGTGTCTAGATACCGCAAAAGCGGAGGTAGCCACGCCGACTTGCCCTCCAGATGCAGTTATCGGATGGCTTGGGGGAGCGTCCACCATCGCTCAAAAACCTTAAAAACCAGGCTGCCGAGCGCTTCGAGCGTTGGCGTCACGAGAGCCGGGATTGCCGCGAAGGCGGTCATTGCGGCGGGTTCTCCATGCCGCACCCGGCGATGTTCAAGGCCTAAAGACTGATGCCCAATTTTGCTGGCATTGCTCTCTAGTCCGATTGAAACGAACCGGCTATGCAAACAGGGCTTGTCTGGTTCATAGGTATTCGCCGAGGGGAGGCGGCGGATATGGCAAGAGTGGGGATCACATTCGGGGGGAGATTTCGTGACCAAACTTGGCTTCACCGGTCTTGCGCTGGCCGGCTGTCTCGCTCTGGCGTCGTGCAGTTCGACGTCTAGACTTCGTCTTGCGTCCGCCTTCAACTATCCGGAAGCCAACGCCTACGTGAGTTGCTTCGTCGATCACGCGAGAAAGCGGGCTCTTGGCAACAAGCAGCAATTGAAAAACCAGGGCATCGATGCCGTGCTCATCGACACCTATGACGACTGCGAGGCAGTCGAGATGAAGTTCAGACAGCGCGCCAGAGCGGACGGCATATCCACGATCAAGCTTGTCGACTTTACTGTGGAACTTCGAACCAAGGCTTCGGACCTTGCCTGGGACGAGGTCGCCCGTATCCGCCTGGCGCAGCTCAAGGCCGAAGGTGCGGTCCGATGAGGCAAGGGGGCGCCACCGCGACAGTTTCATGGAGACCTGTCGAGGGGCAGGCAGCGGATATGGCGAGCGTGGGATCACATTCGGGGGAGAAAATTCGTGGCTAAACTCGGTTTTATCGGTCTTGCGTTGGCCGGCTGTCTCGCTCTGACATCGTGCAATACGACACCCAGAATCCATTTTGCGTCCGCCTTCGACTATCCGGAAGCCCAAACCTACGTGGACTGCGTCGTCGATCAGGCGAGAAAGCGGGCTTTTGACAACCCGCAATGGTTCAAGAACGACGACCTTGATGTCCCGATCGTTGCTGGCTATCACGCGTGCGAGGCGGCCGAACTGACATTCCAAATGCGCGCGAGGGCAGATGGCATGCCCATCTCGAAGCTGGGTAGCTTTACAGTGGAAACTCGGGAAAAAGCCTGGAAGCTCGCCTGGGACGAGGTTGTTCGTGTCCGCATGGAACGGCTTAGGGCCATGGGCGCGATCCGCTAGGGCGCCGCATAAAATTCTATTTTATATCAATAAATTGTCATCCCCGCGAAGGCGAAGACCTCAGGCAGGACGGGGCGCGATGCCGATATCGCGCCCCGCCGTCCGCCTAAATTACGCACTCTTCGCCGTACTCGCTCCGTTCTCGTCGCTGCGACGTCGGCTAGATCCTCGACTTTCATCTCTATGATGGAATGGTAGCTTTCGGGATTGCCCGCGGCGTTTGAGAACGTCAGAAGCGGGGCGCAATCCGGCCACCCCGACCGGTCGGAGCAGCTGGAAACCGGGGGCAGGCAGACCTTGTTGCCGGTGTGGTGCACCGCTCCCGGTCACACTATGCACATCTCAAATATATGCGATCTCCGAGATGCGCCGGACGCTCAGGCCCCCCTCACGAGAAATTTTCCGCGATGCCGCAGCTCCCCCTTGCGCGCTCCCGCCAGACGGCCACATTCGCTTCATGCCGTCGCTCCCCTCGCCCATCGCCCGCCTGTTCGCCTGGTTCGAGAGCCGCATCGACCCGTTCAAGCCGACCGCCGGCCTGCACCCGCTGACGCCGCCCACCACCAAGTGGCGCATCCTGCGCTTCTTCCTCGGCGAGACCGGCTGGCCGCTGGCCGTCATGGCGGTGCTGACGCTTCTGCTGTCGCTGATCGAGGTGGTGCTGCCGATCAGCATCGGCTGGCTGATCGACGCGGTGACGGCGGCCGACAAGAGCGGCTCCCGCGTCATCGACTGGCGCATCGTCGTGCTGTTCATCCTGCTGCTGCTGGTCGCCCGGCCGCTGGTCACCTTCCTCGCCCAGCTCGTCCGCAATCAGGTGCTGTCGCGCAACATCGGCACGCTCGTCCGCTGGCGCACCCACGAGTTCGTCGCCCGCGCCGACATCTCCTTCTTCCAGAACGATTTCGTCGGACGCATCGCCACCAAGGTGACGCAGACCGGCCAGGCCATCCGCTCGCTGATCCGCCTGTTCGCCGACCAGTTGCTGTTCGTCGCGCTCTACATGGCCGGCGTCGTCGGCTACCTGCTGGTGCGGCATCCGCTGTTCGCCGCGCCGCTGATCGTCTGGACCGTGGCCTATGCCATCCTCGTCTACGCCTACGTGCCGAAGAGCCGCGCCGCCGCCCGCGAGGTGGCCGACACCGCCTCGGTGTTCTCCGGCCGGCTGGTCGACGGCTACTCCAATTACCTGACGGTGCGCCTGTTCACCGCCTCGACGCGCGAGGACGCCTATGTGCGCGAGGCGCTCGAAAGCGGCATCACCGCCACCGGCAAGCAGATGCGGCTCCTGACCGGCCTCTCCAGCCTGCTCACCTTCCTGAACGGCCTGCTGCTCGCCGCCAGCGGCCTCGTCGGCGTGCTGCTCTGGAGCCACGGTCTCGCGACGCCCGGCGACATCGCCTCGGTGATCGCCATGACCTTGCAGATCCAGCAGCTTTCCCGCCTCGCCACCATGAGCCTCTCCGACGTGTTCGAAAGCGTCGGCACGCTCGACGACACGGTGCGCTCGCTCTCAAGGCCGCAGCTGGTCACCGACCGCCCTGACGCCAAGCCGCTCGCCGTGACGGGCGGCGGCGTCGAGTTCGATCACGTCGGCTTCGGCTATGGCGGCGGCCGCGACGGCAGCCGGCGGGCCATCGATGCGCTGACGCTCGACATCGCGCCCGGCGAGCGTATCGGCCTGGTCGGCCGCTCCGGCGCCGGCAAATCGACGCTGGTCAGCCTGCTGTTGCGTCTCTACGATCTCGACCAGGGCGCCATCCGCATCGACGGCCAGGATATCGCCGGCGTGACGCAGAACTCGCTGCGCGCCGCCGTCGGCGTCGTCACCCAGGATACCTCGCTTCTCCACCGATCGATCCGCGACAACATCAAGTACGGTCGCCCCACTGCCTCCGACGAGGAGATGTACGCCGCCGTCAGCATGGCCCATGCCGACGAGTTCATCCCCGATCTCGTAGACGGCAAGGGCCGCTTCGGCTACGACGCCTATGTCGGCGAGCGCGGCGTCAAGCTCTCCGGCGGCCAGCGGCAGCGGATTGCCATCGCCCGCGTGCTCCTCAAGAACGCCCCCATCCTCGTCCTCGACGAGGCGACCTCGGCGCTCGATTCGGACGTCGAAGCGGCGATCCAGGAAAGTCTCGGCGTGCTGATGGAGGGCAAGACGGTGATCGCCATTGCCCACCGCCTCTCCACCATCGCCCGCATGGACCGCCTGGTGGTGATGGATCGCGGTCGTATCGTCGAGATGGGCAGCCACGCCGAGCTGGTGGCGAGCGGCGGTCTTTATGCCGGCCTCTGGAGCCGCCAGACGGGCGGCTTCCTCGACCTCGAGGACGAAGACGTCGGCTGATCGGACGCCGGCTGCCGGACACCGGCAACGGCGCCCGCACCTTTTTGGAATAAATCCAAAAATCAGACCAAATTCTCAGGCGGACCAACTGGACAACGCTCCGCGTTGATGCATAAAGAGGGCCGACAGCCATCCGTAGCAAGGCGTAGTCGCGCCGGCCGCGGCGGGTTGGAACGTGTTGTTGGACTCCTCTTCAATCCCGCATCGACCGTCACGGACGGGGTGGCGCCGGCGGGATGGCGAAACGGCCGCCGGCCGAGTGCCTGGCCGCCGCCCCACGCGAAAGGAAGCGATCTTGGCTGAGACCCCGGCAGAACCCACGCGCCGCGACTTTCTCCTGCATGCCGCCGGTGCTTTCGGCGTGGTCGGCGTTGCCGCCGCGGCCTGGCCGTTCATCGACCAGATGAACCCCGATGCCTCCACCCGCGCCCTGGCGGCCGTCGAGGTCGACATCGCCGGCGTCGAGCCCGGACAGGCCATCACCATCATGTGGCGCGGCAAGCCGGTGGTGATCCGCAACCGCACCGAAAAGGAAGTCGAGGAAGGCAAGGCGGTCAAGCTTGAGGATCTCAAGGACCCGCTGGCCCGCAACGCCAATGCCGACGCCAACGCCGACGCCACCGATGCCAACCGCGCCGCGGCCGGCAAGGAGAACATCCTCGTCATGACCAAGGTCTGCACCCATCTCGGCTGCATTCCGCTCGACGAGTCCGGCGAGTTCGGCGGCTGGTTCTGCCCCTGCCACGGCTCGGTCTACGACACGGCCGGCCGCATCCGGAAGGGTCCGGCGCCGGAAAACCTGCCGATCCCGCCCTACGCCTTCCTCACCGACACCAAGATCCGCATCGGCTGATCCCTTCCCGACGAGGTAATCCATGTCCGGTCATTCGACCTACGTCCCCAAGACCGCCCTTGGGAAGTGGTTCGAGGCGCGTCTCCCCGTCGTTCGCCTCCTGCACGACACCGCCGTCTCCTATCCGACGCCGCGCAATCTCAACGCGCTCTGGACCTTCGGCGGCATCCTGTCCGCCATGCTGGTGGTGCAGATCGTCACCGGCATCGTGCTGGCCATGCACTATGCCGCCGACAGCCGCGTCGCCTTCCAGTCGGTGGAAGGCATCATGCGCGACGTCAACTGGGGCTGGCTGATCCGCTATCTCCATTCCAACGGCGCGTCGATGTTCTTCATCGCCGTCTACATCCACATCTTCCGCGGCCTCTACTACGGCTCCTACAAGGCCCCGCGCGAGATCCTGTGGATCCTCGGCGTCATCATCTATCTCCTGATGATGGCCGCCGGCTTCATGGGCTACGTGCTGCCCTGGGGCCAGATGTCCTTCTGGGGCGCCACCGTCATCACCAACTTCTTCACGGCCATCCCGATCATCGGCCAGCCGATCCAGACGCTGCTGATCGGCGGTTTCTCGGTGGACAACGCCACGCTCAACCGCTTCTTCTCCCTGCACTACCTGATCCCGTTCCTGATCGCCGGCGTGGTGGTGCTGCACATCTGGGCGCTGCACGTCGCCGGCCAGAACAATCCGCTCGGCATCGACGTCAAGAGCGACAAGGACACCGTGCCCTTCACGCCCTACGCCACGTCGAAGGACGTGCTGTGGATCGTGCTGTTCATGATCTTCTACGGCTGGTTTGTCTTCTATCAGCCGAACTTCCTCGGCCATCCCGACAACTACATCGAGGCCAACCCGCTGGCGACGCCGGCCCACATCGTGCCGGAATGGTATTTCCTGCCGTTCTACGCCATCCTCCGGGCCATCGACTTCAATATCGGACCGATCGATGCGAAGCTCGGCGGCGTGCTGGCCATGTTCGGCGCCATCGCCGTGCTGGCCTTCCTGCCCTGGCTCGACACCTCCAAGGTGCGTTCGGGCAACTTCCGGCCGATCTTCAGGGTGGCCTTCTGGGTGTTCGCCGTCAACGCGCTGTTCCTTGGCTATCTGGGCTCGGTGAAGACCGACGACATTATCCTCGGCATGCAGGCGGTGCGCTGGGCGCAGCTCTCGACGGCCTATTACTTCGCCTACTTCCTGATCATCCTGCCGCTGCTCGGCTACATCGAGAAGCCGAAGCCGCTGCCCCTGTCGATCAACGATGCGATCCTCGCCAAATCGGCGGCGGGATCGGCCCACTGACGCCCGACGGAGAGAAATCATGACCGCCAAGATGATCCGTTGGGCCGCCGCCGCGATCGGCCTCGGCATCGCGCTTTCCACCTCGTTCGCCGCCGCCGAGGAGACGGCGACCGAATTCCCGCTGCTGAAGCCCACCCGCCAGGAGTGGTCATTCGCCGGCTTCTTCGGCCAGTACGATCAGGCGCAGCTTCAGCGCGGCTATCACATCTACAAGGAGGTCTGCTCCTCCTGCCATTCGATGAAGCTGGTCAAGTTCCGCAACCTCGCCGACGAGGGCGGGCCGGGCTTCACCGAGGAGCAGGTGAAGGCGCTCGCCGCCGAATTCACCATCATGGACGGCCCCAACGACGAGGGCGAGATGTTCGAGCGGCCGCGCCTGCCGTCCGATCCCTTCCCCTCGCCTTATCCCAACGACAAAGCCGCCAGCTTCTCCAACGGTGGCGCCATACCGCCCGACCTGTCGCTGATCGCCAAGGCGCGCGCCGTGCACCGTGGCTTCCCCCAGTTCGTGTTCGACATGTTCTGGCCCTATCAGGAGCAGGGGCCGGACTACATCGCCAGCCTGCTCACCGGCTACCAGGACCCGCCGCCGGAGGGCGTGGAGGTGCCCGAGGGCACCTATTACAACCCGCATTTCATGAACGGCATCTCGCTGCGCATGCCGCCGCCGATCGACGACGACCTGCTCGAGTACACCGACGGCACGCCGCAGACCAAGGAACAGTATGCCAAGGACGTCGCGGCCTTCCTGATGTGGGCGGCCGAGCCGCATCTCGACGCCCGCAAGGCGCTGGGCCTCAAGGTGATGCTCTACCTGATCGTCTTCGCCGGCATCCTCTACTTCGCGAAGCGGCAGGTCTGGCGCGGCGTTCCGCACTGACCGGCTGAAGCTGGCCGGCAACCGTTCTCGTGAAAGGGCCCGGCGACGGGCCCTTTTTCGTGTCCGCCGGAAAATACCGCCGGAGAAAATCGCCTCCGGCGGCAGCGATCCGTGTGAAGATGTTGCGGCCGGGGGCCCGGCTGTCTAGAACGGGCCGTAACTTCTCCGGGACGTCTCTCCATGAATCTGGCCGATACCATTCGCGCGATCCCCGACTATCCCAAGCCGGGCATCATCTTCCGCGACATCACGACGCTGCTCGGCAACGCCCGCGCCTTCCGTCGCGCCGTCGACGAGCTGGTGCAGCCCTGGGCGGGCGGCAAGATCGACAAGGTGGCCGGCATCGAGGCGCGCGGCTTCATCCTCGGCGGCGCCGTCGCCCACCAGCTCAGCGCCGGCTTCGTGCCGATCCGCAAGAAGGGCAAGCTGCCCTACGAAACCGTGTCGATCGCCTACAGCCTCGAATACGGCATCGACGAGATCGAGATGCACAAGGACGCCATCCTGCCCGGCGAGCGGGTGCTGCTGGTCGACGACCTGATCGCCACCGGCGGCACGGCCAGCGCCGCCGCCAACCTGATCCGCCAGATGGGCGGCGAGCTGGAGGCGGCCTGCTTCATCGTCGACCTGCCGGCGCTCGGCGGCGCCGACCGGCTCCGCGCCCTCAACGTCTCCGTCCGCACGCTGATCGCCTTCGAGGGCGAGTGAGGCGAAGCGGCGCCCACGCGAGACGGGCAAGGCCATGACCGAACTGCCGACCATCGATCTCGCCGGCGAGAGCGTCGATCAGGCCGCCCTCGACCGCCTGCTCTCGGCCGGCGCGCCGCGCCGCATCCTCCACGCCGAACTCGCCGGCCTCGCCTTCGGCGAGATCGACCTCGGCGGCTGGCAGTTCGAGAACTGCAACGTCGGCCGCTGCAAGTTCGCCCGTGCGCGGCTGGCCGAGACCCGCTGGTCCGGCTGCAAGGCCGCCTTCGCCGACTTCGGCCGCGCCGATCTGGTGGACGCCGAGATCGTCGCCTCGGACTTCAACAACGCCGTCTTCCGCCAGACCGTTGTCACCTCCGCCGCCTTTCGCCGCGTGAAGCTGACCGGCGCCGACTTCACCGATGCCCGCACCGTCGACCTGACCTTCGATGAGGTGATGGCGATCGACGCCCGCCTGCCGAACGTGTCGTTCCGCGACCGGCGCCTGGTACAGGTCGACCTGTCCGGCGCCCTGCTGGAAGGCGCCGATTTCCGCGACGCGGTCTTCGAGAATTGCAGCCTGCGCGACGCACAGCTGACACGCGCCCGCTTCGAGGGCGCTGACCTGCGGGGCGCCGATCTCGGCGGCATCCGGCTCGGCGACGCCGCGCACTTTCGCGGTGCGGTCATCTCCCGCGCTCAGGCGACCATGCTGTTGCAGGAGCTTGGCCTCAGGGTGATGTAGATCTCAGGAGGGGACGACCTCCGGAACGCCCATGGGCCGCGGATAGACGCCTTTCAGCACGGTATCGAAATGGCTGCGGATGATGGTGTTGCAGTCGCAGGCCATGGCCGCCAGATTTTCGGGATCGACCACCGTCAGACGTCCCCGCTGCGTCTCGACCACGCCTTCTGCCTTGAACCGTCCGATGACGCGCGTCGTGTAGCTGCGCCCGACGCCAAGCAGCCCGGCGAGTTGTTCCTGGGTCAGGGTCAGTTCATCGCTGCCGGTACGCTCGCAGGCGGCAATCAGCCAGCGGGCGGCGCGCTGCTCCAGCGTATGGGAGGCATTGCAGGCGTTCGACTGGAACACCTGGGCCAGGAGACAGTCGGCATAGCGGTTGAACAGCGCCGCGATGGCCGGCTCCTCGGCCTTCAGGGTCTCGAGGTCCTTGATCGATACGCGGGCAAACGTGCCGCCGAACAGCACCACGGCAAGCGCAAAGGCCGGCAGGTGGCCGTGGCTGACGATGCCGCCCACGGCGCCCTCCCGGCCGATGACGGCGGTCTCCACCTCGCGCCCGTCGCCGAAGCTGATCCGATAGGAGGCCATCGCCTTGCCGATCGGGAAATAGGCCCATTCCACCTGACTGCCCGGCGCCTGCATCGTTCGGCCGATGGCGCCGGCCCAGGTCTGCAAATGCGGAACCAGAAGATTCCATTCCCGAGGGCGCAACGCATCGATGAGCGTGTTGCCGGTCCGGCCCTCGAACGTCGCGATCGCCGCCATACGTTCTCCTACGGATGTAAAAGCCGCAAAAGATCAACTTGCTGTGTTCATTTTTGAACATACAGGAACGATCTTCGTGACTAATATCCTTAATATCAAAGTCAGAAATATTTCAAGCGCCATGAAGATCGCGGGGGTGATACATGATCGGCGGCATGCGAATTCTCGTCCTGGAGGGCGAGCCGCTGATTGCCATGGATCTGGAGGATCTTCTGGTCGCGCGGGGGTTCAAGGTCATCGGGCCATTCTCGAACGCGACCGGCGCTCTCGACAGTCTCGACCGGACGAAGCCCCAGGCGGCGCTGCTCGACGTCTACCTGAACGAGGCGTCCTTCGACCTCGGCCGCGAGCTGAAGCGTCGGGAGATCCCCTTCGCGTTCACGACCGGCATGACCGCGCCGGACCTTCTGCCGCCGGATCTCGCGGGATCGCTGGTAATTCACAAGGTCTGGAACGTGAAGGAGCTGCTGACCTTTCTTGCCGGCAGGGCTGCCGCGGGATCTACGAGGGAATAGCCAGCCTCGGCTGTTCAAGGATTGTCTGTCGCATAACCGGCTGCCTACCGACCCGGACCTTCATATAGGCGAGATAGAGGACGGCGTCGTCCGTCCGAAGGGTTTCCGTGCTATTGACTGCCTTGGAATGGTTTTGCTCTCAAGGGACAAAGCTTCGTCTTCTCTGCCAATCCCACCAATTGAACGTCCCCAATGATCGTGTCCCAGGGCGTGGTGTAGCTTCGGCGCTCGCCGTGCCTTCCGGACAGAGCCGGGAACGTGTCAGCTTGCCGCTGGCAGGCTGATGAG
>NZ_AULH01000006.1 GCF_000425185.1 Pleomorphomonas koreensis DSM 23070 | reverse complement strand
AGCTTCGGGATACGAAGCTCGACTGTGCCAGCACGTGTCTCCCAGTCCCGGTCGCGATAGCCGTTGCGCTGGGCTAGTCGGAAGCCATTCTTCTCGCCATAGCCCGCGCCGGTCTTCGTGCCGACCTCCAGCATCATCAACTTCTCGGCAGCAAAGCCGATCATCTCGCGCAGCAAATCGGCGTCGGCGCTCTTCTCAACGAGTGAGCGCAGGTTCATCATGTCGTCGGTCATCGGTGGTGTCCTTCAGGTTGGTCTTGAACAACCCGACCCTACCGGAAAACACTGGTGACCACCGCTACCCTGCTACACCACGCCCTGGGACACGATCCAAGGCAGTGGAAGCAGGCGCAATCATCCTCATTCCGATGGAAGAGCGTTGGTATCGTCAAAAGGATGAAGAAGCCGGCAATCGACAATTCGTGTTGGTGGACCCGGATGGCTATCTGCTCCGCTTCTTCACCAATCTGGGCCGCAGGCCGACAAGTGCAAGCGTGACCTCCATCCGCTGAAGTTCGTTGGGGCGATTTCCATCGTCCGTCTTTGTGGAATCCTTGGTTAAATCAACGGCTGTGATGTGGCCGTCTGTCGTGGCCGACGGGTGAATGAAGGTCTATTTGTCGGCCATTCCCCATGGACCGACACGCCCGCCGCCTCTGTCACGCCCGCCGTCCTTGACTCTCCGCGGGGCCCTTCTATATTGGAACATAAAGAGAACATTGCTCCGGAAAATGGGGTTTGAACCGTGCTCGCGCCCGAGTCGACGGACAGGATTGCTTTGCTTCGACGGGAAGTCGCCCGGCTGGAACGGGCGCGCGGCCGTGGCGAAGGCCGGGCATCCGCGTCTGTCGCGGCAGACGTCGTAGCGCCCATCGTGACGGAGGAGGTCGACGGCCTACCGGTGCGCGACATCGCGCCGGCGCCGGTCCGTCCATCCGCCCCCTCCATCGCTTTCCGCGACAGGCGGGCCGGTCATGTCTGGACGGAACCGGAGGCGCCCCCCTTCGGCCATCCGGCCGTCGACGCGGCGACCGGCGGTCTCCGGCGCGGCGTGCTGCACGACGTGACGCCGGCCGGCGCCCCCGACATGGCCGCGGCCACCGGCTTCGCGCTGGCGCTTGCCGGCCGGCTGCTGTCGGCGGCCGGGCAGGGCGCTCTCTGGCTGTGGGTGCGCGCCGAGATGGCCGGTCGCGAGGCGGGAGAGCCCTACGGCCCCGGCCTTGCCGCCTTCGGCCTCGATCCCAACCGTCTCGTCGCTGTGGCGGCCGGCGACACTGCAAACGTGCTGCGCGCCGCCGAGGAAGGGCTCGCCGCCCGCGCCTTCGCGGCGGTGCTGATCGAGCCGTTCGGCGACGATCGCCGTCTCGATCTCACCGCCTGCCGCCGCTTGTCGCTGATCGCCGACGGTGGTCGCACCACCGGCATCCTGCTCAGGACCAGCGGCGCGCCCGGCCCGACCAGCGCCGTCACCCGCTGGCGCGTCGCGGCGGCGCCGAGCGACGGCGGCCGGTATCCCGGCAACCCGGTCTTCGCGGCCGAGCTGACGCGCAACCGCCTGGGCAGCACCGGCACATGGATGATGGAGTGGCGTATCGATGAGCAATCCTTCCGAGCCCCCGCGCGAGCCCCGGACATCCTCCCGGAAGCGGAAAGCCCCCTGGCGGTCCCGCTATCTGGTCGCCTGGCTGCCGCATCTGGCGACCGACCGCCTCTGCCGGCTCGACCGGCTGGCGCCGTCCTCGCCTTCCCCGCATCCGGCCGCTGAGACCCCGGCGCGGCCGCCGCTGGTGCTGACGGCCAGGCATCGCAGCGCCCTGCGCCTCGCCCATGTCGACGGCGCGGCGGCGCGGCTCGGCCTGCAGCCGGGACTCGGCCTCGCCGACGCGCGGGCCCGCGTGCCGGGCCTCGACGTCCGCCCCGCCGATCCCGCGGCCGACGCCGCCTTCCTCGGCCGGCTTTGCGACTGGGCGCAGCGCTTCACGCCGCTGTCCGGCCTTGGCATCGGCACGTCGTCGATCGACCCGGACTTTCCCTACCCGGAAGACTTCACGCTGATCCTCGACATCGCCGGCTGCGCTCACCTGTTCGGCGGCGAGGAGGCACTCGCCGCCGACATGGCGCGACGGCTCGAACGGCAGGGCATCACGGTGACCATCGGCATCGCCTCGACCCTCGGCGCCGCCCATGCGCTCGCCGCCTTCGGGCGCGGCGGCTGCCTGCGGCCCGGCGAGGAACGGCAGGCGCTCGGCGGCCTGCCGGTGGCGGCGCTGAGGCTCGACGCCGCCACCGCCGATGCGCTCGGCCGCGTCGGCCTGAAGCACATCGGCGACCTCGTGGACGGCCCGCGCGCGCCGCTCGCCGCCCGCTTCGGCACTACGCCGCTCCTCCAGCTCGACCGGGCGCTCGGTCTTGCCGACGAAGCCTTCTCGCCGCGCCTGCCGGTTGCCCCCTATCGCGCCGAGCGCTGCTTCTTCGAACCGATCGTCCGCCAGGAGGACGTGCGCGCCGTCGCCCTGTCGCTGATCAATGCGCTGGCCGAGCGGCTGGAGGCGGCCGGCGAGGGGGCGCTGCGCCTGCGGCTTGATCTCTGGCGGGTCGACGGCGCAGTCTCTCACGTCGAGGCGGGGCTCAGCCGGCCGAGCCGCGAGGCGGCGGTGATGCAGGATATCCTCTGCCGCCGGCTCGACGCGCTGGCCGAGGATTTCGACGCCGGCTACGGTTTCGACTGCATCGCCGTCGCCGTCACCGAGGCGAGCCGCCGCGACGCCGAGGCGCTGTCACTGGCCGGGCCCGACGCGGCGCTGGAACTGGCGCATTTCGTCGACCGGGTGGGCGCCCGTATCGGCCGCGGCCGGGTGATGCGTCTTCAGGCGATGGAAAGCCACATTCCCGAACGGGCGAGCCGCGCCGTGCCGGCCCATGCGACGGTGGACGGTGGCTTTCCGGCCCCGGAGGCGCGACCCGGCGAGCCGCCGGAACGGCCGATCCGGCTGTTCGGCCGGCCGGAACCGGTGGAGGCGCTGGCCTCGGTGCCGGACGGACCGCCGCTGCGCTTCCGCTGGCGGCGCGTCACGCACGAGGTGCGACGCACCGAAGGACCGGAGCGAATCGCCGGCGAATGGTGGCGGCAGGAGGCGCCGACGCGCGATTATTTCCGCGTCGAGGATGCCGAGGGACGCCGCTTCTGGATGTTCCGGGAGGGTCTCTACGGCGTCGAGGCGGCGCATCCGCGCTGGTTCGTGCACGGGCTGTTCGCGTGAGAACCTGCACCCCTCTCCCTGTTCCCTCCCCCGAGAAGGGGGAGGGGACGCAGCTTGGGGCTACCCATGGCTGGAAGACCGGACCGGCGTCGAAAATGGGTCGGCCGATCCCATCGTCCCCTCCACCTCGTGGGGGAGGGGACGGGGAGATGAGTGAAATGGGACACCGAACCCGACTTCGGGGACGATCATGACCGCCTATGCCGAGCTGGCCGCCGTCACCAACTATTCCTTCCTGCGCGGCGCCTCGCATCCCCTGGAGATGGTGGCGGCCGCCAAGGCGCTCGGCCACGCCGGCATCGGCATCGCCGACCGCAACACGCTGGCCGGCGTGGTGCGCGCCCACGTGGCGGCCAAGGAATACGGCGTGCGGCTCGCCGTCGGCGCCCGCCTGATCCTTGCCGACGGCACGCCCGATCTCCTCGCCTATCCCGAGGACCGCGCCGCCTATGGCCGGCTCTGCCGGCTGCTGACCACCGGCAATCGGCGGGCCGGGAAGGGCGACTGCATCCTGACGGCCGCCGACCTTCTGGAGTTCTCGGCCGGCCTGCGACTGATCGCCCTGCCGCCGCGCCGCCTGACGCCCGCTTTCGGCGACAGCGTGAAGCGGCTCGCCGCCGACCTGCCGGGGCAGCTCTGGCTCGGCGCCACCATGCCGCGGTTCGGCGACGACCGCCGGCGGCTCTCCAGCCTCGCGGCGCTGGCCAAGGCGGCCGGTGTCAGGTCGATCGCCCTCGGCGATCCGCTCTACCACACCCCCGAACGGCGGCCGTTGCAGGACATCGTCACCTGTATCCGCGAGCACGTCAGCATCGATACGGCCGGCTTCCGCCTCGCCCCCAACGCCGAGCGCCACCTCAAGAGCCCCGACGAGATGGCGCGGCTGTTCGCCGACCTGCCGCGGGCGGTGGGCGAGACGGTGCGTTTCCTCAGCGGGCTCGATTTCTCGCTCGACCAGCTCCGCTACGAATATCCGCGCGAATCCTTCGAGGGCTACGCCACGGCGGCCGAGGCGCTGGCGG
The DNA here is from genome assembly GCF_000425185.1 of Pleomorphomonas koreensis DSM 23070. GTDB lineage: Bacteria > Pseudomonadota > Alphaproteobacteria > Rhizobiales > Pleomorphomonadaceae > Pleomorphomonas > Pleomorphomonas koreensis. Next base: position 344,259 of record NZ_AULH01000006.1, on the reverse strand, counting down.
CGCTGGTCGAGGAGGGGGTGAAGCGGCGCTTTCCGCAAGGCGCGTCCGACGATATCCGCAAGACCCTCGCCCATGAGCTTGCCATCATCGCCCAGCTCAAATACGAGCCCTATTTCCTCACCGTCTACGACATCGTCCGCTTCGCCCGGTCGCAGGGCATTCTCTGCCAGGGGCGCGGCTCGGCCGCCAATTCCGTGGTCTGCTATTGCCTCGGGGTCACCGATGTCGATCCGGTGCGCGGCGACCTGTTGTTCGAGCGCTTCATCTCGGTCGAGCGCGGCGAGCCGCCGGACATCGACGTCGATTTCGAGCACGGGCGGCGCGAGGAGGTCATCCAGTACATCTACCAGCGCTATGGCCGCGAGCGGGCCGGCATCGCCGCCACGGTGATCACCTATCGCGGCCGCAGCGCCGTGCGCGAGGTCGGCAAGGTGTTCGGCCTCACCGAGGACGCGGTGACGGCACTGTCGGGCTCGGTCTGGGGCTCGCCGAGGGGGCTGAAGGACGACGACGCCCGCCGCACCGGCCTCGACCCGACGGAGAAGCGGCTCGCCATGGTGCTGAAATACGCCCGCGAGCTGGCCGGCTTTCCGCGCCACCTGAGCCAGCACGTCGGCGGCTTCGTGCTGACGGCCGGCCGGCTCGACGAGTCGGTGCCGATCGGCAACGCCGCCATGGAGGGGCGCACCTTCGTCGAGTGGGACAAGGACGACCTCGATGCGCTCGGCATGCTGAAGGTCGACGTGCTGGCCCTGGGCATGCTGACGGCGCTGGCGAGAAGCTTCGGCCTTCTCGAAAAGCATTACGGCGAGCGGCTGACCATCGCCGGCATTCCGGCCGAGGAGAGGGCCGTCTACGCCATGATCCAGCGCGCCGACACGCTCGGCGTGTTCCAGATCGAGAGCCGGGCGCAGATGAGCATGCTGCCGCGCCTGAGGCCGAAGGATTTCTACGACCTGGTCATCGAGGTGGCCATCGTCCGGCCCGGCCCCATCCAGGGCAACATGGTGCACCCCTATCTCCGGCGGCGGCAGGGCATCGAGGACGTGAGCTTTCCCTCGCCGTTGCCGCAATTCGGGCCGAAGAACGAACTGGCGCAGGTGCTCGGCAAGACGCTGGGCGTGCCGCTGTTTCAGGAGCAGGCGATGCGCATCGCCATCGTCGCCGCCGGCTTCACGCCCGGCGAGGCCGACCGGCTCCGGCGGGCGATGGCCACCTTCCGCCGCATGGGCACCATCGGCAACTTCCGCGACAAGATGGTGGAGGGCATGGTGAAGCGCGGCTACGACCGCACCTTCGCCGAGAACTGCTTTCGCCAGATCGAGGGCTTCGGCGACTACGGCTTCCCCGAGAGCCACGCGGCGAGCTTCGCCATCCTGGTCTACGCCTCGGCCTATATCAAATGCTTCTACCCGGACGTCTTCGCGGCGTCGCTGCTCAACGCCCAGCCGCTCGGCTTCTACGCGCCGGCCCAGATCGTCCGCGACGCCCGCGACCACGGCGTCACCGTGCGGCCGCCCGACATCAACCTCTCCGACTGGGACGCCACGCTGGAAGCCGGCGCGCCCGAGCCGAAGCCGCATCCGCGCCACCGGTCGATGGACGGGCAGATCCGCACGACGCACGCCGTCCGCCTCGGCTTCCGCGAGGTGAACGGCCTCAAGGAGGAGGATGGCCGGCGGATCGCCGGGCAGCGGGGGAGGGGCTATGACTCAGTCCGCGACGTCTGGCTCCGGACCGGCCTGCCGCCGGCGACGCTGGAACGGCTCGCCGACGCCGACGCCTTCGCGTCCCTCGGCCTGACCCGCCGCGACGCCCTGTGGGCGGTGCGCGGCCTCGGCCGGGCCGGCGACAAGGACGACCTGCCGCTGTTCCTGGCCGCCGAGGAGGCAAGCCGCGCCATCGAGCCGGAGATGCGCCTGCCGCCGATGCCGCCGGGCGAGGAGGTGGTGATGGACTACCGCCACCTGCGCCTGTCGCTCCGGGCGCATCCGGTCAGCTTCCTGCGCCGCCATCTCGACCGGCTGCGCGTCGTCCCCTGCGATGACCTCAACCGCTCCGCCGACGGCCGCCGCGTGGCGGTGGCCGGGCTGATCGTCGTCCGCCAGCGGCCGGGCACCGCCAAGGGCACCATCTTCCTGACGCTGGAGGACGAGAGCGGCATCGCCAACATCATCGTCTGGCCGAAGGTGTTCGAGGCGCACCGTGCCGTGGTGCTCGGGGCGCGCATGGTGTCGGTCAGCGGCCGCATGCAGTCGGAGAGCGGTGTCGTCCACCTGATCGCCGACCGCATCGACAACCTGACGCACCTGCTCGGCCATCTCGCCGCCGACGACGCGGCCACGGCGCTGACCCCGCCCGGCGAGGCGGTGCGCGCCACCGACAAGGGCGGCACCCTGCTGGATCCGCTCGACCGGCCGCCGCCGCCGGCCAACGCGCCGCTGCCGGTCGAGCCGGCCATCGCCGCCGACCTCGACGTGCCCGCCCGGGCGACGCGGCACGTGCCGGCGCGGCGGCGGGCGTGAAAGGCACATGCGACCAAGGCATCGCTGGCTCCGGACCGGGGATGCGACGAGGATAAGCAGCTGCACGCCGCCGGGTCCTTGGTCCGGCTTGACAATTCCGTCTGCGGGGTAGCCCTAATTGCAAGTGCATCGCAACAGCAATTAGTCTCCGGCCAGATCGAAGCCAGACGGCTCGTTGCAGCAGAGAGGACAAAGGGAAATGACCGTTCACGTGATCTACGGATCGGACTCAGGCCGCACCAAGGCGATTGCCGGCAAGATCGCCGCCAAGCTCGACGCCAAGGTCATCAACGTCGCCGACGCCACGGCGGACGACTTCGAGGGCTGCGACCTCCTGGTGCTCGGCTCGCCCACCTACGGCGAGGGCGATCTTCAGGCCGACTGGGAGAGCGGCATCGACGTGCTCAAGGACGCCGACCTCTCCGGCAAGAAGGTGGCGCTGTTCGGCCTCGGCGACCAGACCACCTATCCCGACAGCTTCGTCGACGCCATCGGCGTGCTCTACGACGCGGTGGTGGAGAAGGGCGCCGAGGTGGTCGGCTTCACCGACACCAAGGGCTACGAATTCGAGATCTCGGCAGGGGTGCGCGACGGCCAGTTCGTCGGCCTGGTGCTCGACCAGGACAACCAGTCCGGCAAGTCCGAGAAGCGGATCGCGGCATGGACCAGCCAGATTCTCTGATCTCCGTCAGCGGCCGCATCGTCAACCACTCGCTCTACGAGCTGGACAAGGGCGTGCGGCAGCTGTTCATGCTCACCGTCTCCTGGGCGGATTTGCCGGGCGTTGTCGCCCGGCTTTCCGCCGACCGGGTGGACCATTACGTCCACCGGCTGAACGACAGCCGCGTCAACCTGTTCTTCGGCCGGGCGGCGCTGGTGGAGACGGTGCGGCGCTTCGTCGACAAGCCGCTCTGCGAACTGACGCCCGAGGAGGATTTCATGCTCGGCGCGCTGCTCGGCTACGATCGCGAGCAGCAATGCCGCCGCTATCTCGAACGGACGGCGCCGGTCGGACGGCAATCGTCCGAACGGACCGGCGGCGTGGCGGCTGCCCCGGTCTCTCTCTGTTGAGGTCCCGCTTCAGCCGCCGATCAGCGTCACGGCGAGCGGCACCAGTACGGCCGTCAGCAGGCCGTTGAGGCTCATGGCGACGCCGGCGAAGGTGCCGGTGAGCGGATGCACCTGGAAGGCGCGCGCCGTGCCGACGCCGTGGGCGGCAAGGCCGACCGCGAAGCCGCGCGCCCGCCGGTCCTCGATGCGCAGGAGATTGAGCAGCGGCGTCGCCATCACCGCGCCGGCGATGCCGGTGGCGACGACGATGATCGCCGTCAGCGACGCGTCGCCCCCCACCGACTGCGAGATGCCCATGGCGACGCCCGACGTCGCCGACTTCGGCAGCGCCGATATGGTGATCATCGCCGGCAGGTCGAACACCATGCCGCAGACCAGCACCGAACCGATGGTGGCGCACGAACCGACCACCAGCGCCGCGACGATCGGCACCAGCGAGCGCAGCACGATGCGCCGGTTCTCATAGAGCGGCAGGGCGAGGGCGACGGTGGCCGGCCCCAGCAGGAAATGGATGAAGTAGGCGCCGTTGAAATAGGTCTCGTAGGGCGTGCCGGACAGCACCAGGATCACGCCGATCACCCACACCGAATGCAACACCGGATTGGCCAGCGGGTTGCGCCGGACCAGCAGCGACAGCCGGTCGGCCACCGTGTAGACGACCAGCGTCAGCGTCAGCCAGAACAGCGCGCCGCCGGAGAGGTGCGACCAGAGGCCATTGTCGGCGGCGGTCATTCGGCGCCCTCCGCCGGAGCGGGGAACCAGCGCGAGACGAGGCGGAAGGTGAAGGCGGTGACGACGATCGAGAAGGCGGTGGTCACCACGACGATGGCGACGACGCCGAGCACGTTGGCCTCGAGTATGCCGAGGCGCTGCACGATGCCGACGCCGGCCGGCACGAACAGCAGCGCCATCTGCTGCACCAGCGTCTCGCAGGACTTGTCGATCTCCTCGCTCCTGAGCGAGAAGGGCAGCCATTGCCAGCGGTCGCGGACGAGGAAGAAGGCGAACAGCAGCACCAGACCCACCACCGGCGCCGGCAACGGCAGATGCGTCAGGTAGGCGAAGATTTCACCGACGAGCTGGCAGAACAGCACCACCGCGAGTCCGACGACCATGGCAGTCCTTCGAGAATGGTTTCAACGCGGCTCCCGAATAGTCGAGCCGGCCGGCGGCGTCCAATGCAAAGTGCGGGACGCAGCCGCGCGACGACCGTCGCAAGGTTGACCGATGCATACCGGGAAGCATTGAGGATGCCTCCCGGTAGTCTGCCTGCCGGTTTCTCATGCCGCTTGACGGAAATGAGACATCGACAAAGCTCTCAATGAGCCGATGCCTCGGACATCCTGACGAATTGGGATCAATTCCCGCCGGCCGCCTTGGGAGTGGCGATCTCGCCCTCGATCAGCCGGGCAGGGCGGCCGAACAGGAAGCCCTGCGCCTCCTCACAGCCCTCTTCCTCAAGGATGTTGAGCTGGCCGACCGTCTCGACGCCTTCGGCCAGCACCGGCACGTCGAGGCTGCGGCCGAGCGCCACCACCGCCTTGACGATGGCCCGCGAGTCGTCCTTCGCCTCGGCCTCCATCAGGAAGGAGCGATCGATCTTGATCTTGTCGAAGGGGAAGGAGTTCAGCGTATCGAGAGAGGAATAGCCGGTACCGAAGTCGTCGAGCGCCACGGTGATGCCCAGCGCCTTCAGCTGCCGGAGCACGTGCAGCGCGTGCGCCTTGTCGCCGATGATGGTGGATTCGGTGATCTCCAGTTCCAGCCGCTGCGGTGAGAGGCCAGTTTCCAGCAGCGTCTCGTGCACCAGCTTGACGATGTCATCGTTGGCGATCTGCACCGGCGACAGGTTGACGGCGACGCGCAGGCTGTCGGCCCAGGCGGCGGCGTCGGCGCAGGCGCGCTTCAGCACCCAGCGGCCGATCGGCAGGATGGCGCCGCATTCCTCGGCGATCGGGATGAAGGCATCCGGCGGCACGGCGCCGCGCGTCGGATGCGTCCAGCGGATCAGCGCTTCGTAGCCGATGGTGTCGCGCGAGCGGATGTTCTTCTGCACCTGGTAGGTGAGGTGGAACTCGTTGCGGTCGAGCGCGTCCCAGAGGTCGCGCGCCATGGCCCGCCGCTCGCGGGAGGCCTCGTCCATGGTCGCCTCGTAGAAGCAGACGTTCTGCGTCACCGATCGCTTGGCGCGATACTTGGCGAGGTCGGCATTGTTGACCAGTTGCTCGGCGTCGGTCGCGTCGTCGGGGTAGATGGCGACACCGATCGAAACGGCGACGGAAATGTCGTTCTCCTCGACGCGGATCGGATCGCGGAAGCAGCGCTCGATGCGCGCGAGGAACTCGGCGAGTTCGGTCTGGGTGCGGAACTTCTTCAGCGCGCAATACTCGTCGCCGCCGACGCGGCCGACGAACTCGCCATCCTGCGTCGCGCCTTCCAGCCGGCGGCCGATGGCCACCAGCACGGCGTCGCCCGCCGCATGGCCGCGCTGATCGTTGATCTCCTTGAACTTGTTGAGGTCGAGACCGACGGCGGCCAGCTTGATACCGTTGTCGGCGACCCACGCGAGGTCGAGGGCGATGCGGTCGTTGAACTGGGTGCGGTTGGGCAGGCCGGTGAGGGCGTCGAAGCGCGAGAGATAGGCGAGTCGCGCCTCCTGCGCCCGCCGCTCGGTGACGTCCTCGACGGTCGTGACCCAGCCACCCGCTCCGGTCACCACATGGGTGAAGGCCACCACGCGGTCGCCGAAGGTCTCCTCGCCGGAGACCGGCTCGGCCTGCGTGAACAGGCGGCCGACATGGCGGCCGAACAGCTCGCCGCTGGCGGCGCGGCCAGCGGTACCCAAGGTCGTGGCGATCCGGTCGCCGATGATGTCGTCAAGCTCCTGCGCCGACAGACGCTTGGAAAAGGCCTCTTCCGACAGGTCGAAGATTTCGAGAAAGCGCTCGTTGACGAGCAGCAGGCGGTACTGGGCGTCGAACAGGCCGAGGCCCTGGGTCATCGAGCGGAGGGCGGTGTCGAGGTTGCCGGTCGCCCGTTCGAGCTTGCGCAGGGCGATGACGTTGGCCGCCTACAGCGCGTCCTTCTGGACGAGGTTGTTGCGGAATACCACCAGCGCCTCGGAGAGATCGCAGATCTCGCGGGCGCGATCGGCCGGCTCGGGCACCTCGACAAGCTCGCCGGACGCAAGACGGCGGGTGAGGCCGCTCAGCCGTTCGAGCGGGCTGACCACGGTGACGCGCATCAGCAGCACGGCCAGCATCAGCACCGACAGCACGATGAAGGCGGCGAGCTGGGCACGGTCGCGGATATCATTGTACCAGCGGGCATAATCGGCGGCGAGGTCGATGCGCGCCTCGAAGAAGCCGGTGACGCTGGCGGCGCCGTCGTCGATGGCGAAGGCGCGGAGGATACGCAGGTCGTTGTCGCCCCAGACGACGGTGTCGCCGGGTGGCTGATCGCCGGCGGCCGTCACGGTCTCGACGCTGATCGACTCGCCCGGATGGTTGCGCGTGTAGATGTCGGAAAGCGACCGGATGATGCCCAGCACGGCCTTGGCATCCCTGTCGTTCCGGTTCTCGGTCGGAATGGCGGCGAGCAGGTCGAGGCCGGCGGTTGCCCGGTACACGGCGTCCGACTTGATGCCGTCGAGCTGCCGGACCGTCTCCGTGACGCCAATGGCCAGCTGGAGCACGACGAGCATCAGGCCGAAGATGGCAACGACGATCGCCTGCAGCGACAGCCCGCGAGGTCGGCGTGGTGCCGCCATCTCGACGGGGCTTGTTTTCCACAACGTTTTCATACGTTTCATGGCAACCGCTTCCGTCATCCTCGATCCCAGACCCCGGACTCTAGAATATGCGCCTCTTTGATAATATTTCGCTAAGCCGCTGTGTCGCTTTCATCCTTACCTGTTCAGAGTTGGTCGGATCGAAACGGCGGCCTGTCGATCGTCGACGTTTCGACTGACGGCCGGTCGCCGGAAAGGGCACCGCAAAAGTCGGAATTGTCAAGTTGAGTACATTTGTATATTATGATCTTCCTAATGCAGGAGAGGATCCGTGGCCATGTCCGCGCCGGTTGAACCCACCCTTTGCTCCGCCTTTCCCAGCCCCGTCGAGGTGATGGAGTCGCGAGCCGAGGAGGCGGCACGTCTGCTGTCGGCGCTTGGCCAGACCAAGCGGCTGATGGTGCTCTGCCGGCTCGTCGACAACGAGATGTCGGTGGGAGCGCTGGCCGAATCCGTCGGCCTCGGCCAGTCGGCGCTGTCGCAGCATCTCGCCCGCCTGCGCGACCTCGGCATCGTCGCCACCCGGCGCGAGGCGCAGACCATCTATTATCGCCTCGCCTCCGACAACGCCCGCCGGCTGATCGGCCTGCTCTACGACCTGTATTGCGGCCCCGAGGCGAGCAAGGACAGTTGAAGCAAGGGTGCCGGAATGGCCCGTACCCTGCCTGACCGGCGACGGCGGGCGAACGCCGCCGCGCGGCCGCCATTGCCATGCCGGGCGGGAGACCGAAGCCGGATGATTGACAGATGGTAGTTTAGATTATACGTATATAAATATACGCAGACGTTGACCGGAGCAGCCGTCATGCCTTTCTTCAGCCGCAACACCGTCAAGACCCTGCCGCCGCAGGAGGTCAAGGCGCTTCTCGACAGCAAGGCCATCCACCTCGTCGACGTGCGCGAGGCGCACGAATGGTCCGATGGTCACATTCCCGGCGCCATCCACCTGCCGCTCTCGGAGCTGTCGGCGCGGGTCGGTGACCTGCCCGAGGGCAAGCCGGTCGTCCTCTACTGCCTGTCCGGCGGCCGTTCGGGACAGGCTTTCACCTGGCTGAAGTCGGCCGGCCATCCCGTGGAAGCCCACATGGGTGGCGGCATCAGCGGCTGGCGGAGGGAAGGGCTGCCGGTGACGCGCGACTGACCGTTCCGCCGCCTTTCCGGATGCCGCCTTTCCGCCCTCCAGCCAGCCAATAAGCCCTTGCCAGCCTTGCGCGAACAGGCCAATAGTGGCCGTCACGCGCCGGCGACGGAGGGATCTCGTTCCGGCTACCTCAGCGACGGAGGATCCTTTCATGCAGGCTTTTGCGAAGGCGGCTGCTGCCGCCGCGATTTTGGTGTCCGCTTTCGGGCCGGCGGCCGGCGCCGCCGACCTTCCCGACCTTCAGGGCCGCACCATCATAGCGGTGACCGAGAACGCCTATGTGCCGCTCAACTTCGCCGACCCCAAGTCCGGCGAGGGCATCGGCTGGGAGTATGACGCCTTCAACGAGATCGCCAAGCGCCTCAACGCCAAGGTGGAGTGGAAGCTGACCTCCTGGGACGCCATGATCCAGGCGGTGCGCGACGGCCAGTTCGACGTCGGCATGGACGGCATCACCATCAACGACGAGCGCAAGCAGCAGGTCGACTTCTCCGATCCCTACATGGTCTCCGAGCAGTTCATGCTGGTGCGCGCCGACGAGAGCCGCTTCACCGACGGTCCGAGCTTCGCCGCCCTCAAGGACGGTCTGGTCGGCGCCCAGGCCGGCACCACCAACTTCTACGTCGCGGTCTACAGCGTGCTCGACGGCGACGAGAAGAACCCGCGCGTCAAGCTGTTCGACACCTTCGGCGCTTCGGTGCAGGCGCTGAAGGCCGGCGACGTCGATACCGTGCTGATGGATCGCACCTCGGCCGACGGCTACATCGGCGCCCAGCCCGGCGCCTTCAAGGTGGTCGGTGGTCCGCTCGGCCGCGAGGAGTTCGGCTTCATCCTGAAGAAGGGTTCCGACCTCACCGCCGCCGTCAACGCCGCCATCGCCTCCATGAAGGCCGACGGCACCATCGACGCGCTCAACAAGAAGTGGCTCTACGACTACAAGAGCCAGAACTGAGCCGGCCTTGACACCGACCGAAACCCGTCGCCGCGAGCTGCCCTGGTGGCTGTTCGCGGCGATTCTGATGGCGATCGCCTTCGGCCTGGTCATCGGTTCGAGCGAGAGCTACCGCATCATCTTTCGCGCCGTGGCGAGCGGCATCTGGGTGACGGTCTTCGTGACGGTCATCGCCTATGTGCTCGCCTGCCTGATCGGCCTCGGCATCGCCTCGGCCAGCCTGTCGCGGCACCGGGTGCTGCGCGAGGTCGCCACCTTCTACGTCGAGATCGTCCGCGGCGTGCCGGTGCTGGTGCTGCTGTTCTACATGGCCTTCGTCGCCGCGCCGGCTCTGGTGGTGCTGTGGAACGTCGTCACCGCGCCGCTGCAGGCGATCGGCCTCCTCGAGCCGGCCAGCATCCGCGACTTCGACCTCCTGTGGCGGGCGGTGGTGGCGCTGGTCATCTCCTACTCGGCCTTCCTGTCGGAAATCTTCCGCGCCGGCCTGCAATCGGTCGACCGCGGCCAGATCGAGGCGGCCAAGGCGCTCGGCCTCAGCCGCTTCAAGGTGTTCCGCCTGATCATCCTGCCGCAGGCTTTCCGCACCGTGCTGCCGCCGCTCGGCAACGACTTCGTGGCGATGATCAAGGATTCGTCGCTGGTCTCGGTGCTCGGCGTGCAGGACGTGACGCAGCTCGGCAAGGTCTATTCGTCGGGAACCTTCCTGTTCTTCGAGACTTACAACGTCGTGGCTTACGTCTACCTGCTGATGACCGTGTCGCTGTCGCTGGCCGTGCGCGCCCTCGAAAAACGCCTGCAACGGCATCGCGATTTCATCGGCGACCGCCGTTGAGTGGCTGCTGACGCCATCGGGCAGGGCAGGCCCTACTGTCGGCGTGCCAATCGGAGGTGCTCCATGATCCGCGGATATATCGCCTCGACGCTCGACGGCTACATCGCCACGGCCGATCACAGCTTTTCCTTCCTCGATCCCTATCCGGCCGAGGACGCCGGCTACGACGCGTTCTATGCCGAGATCGGCACGCTGGTGATGGGTCGCATCACCTACGAGGTCTGCCGCAAGGCCATGGACCACTGGCCCTATGCCGGCAAGCGCCTGATCGTCGTCGCCTCCCGGCCGATCGCCGGTCTGCCCGCCGATGCCGACACCTGGACGGCTGGCGTCGACGCGCTGATCGACCATCTCCGCACTGACGTCAAGCCTGACGTCTGGATCGTCGGCGGTGGCCGGCTGCAACAGGCGTTCATCGACCGCGACGCCCTCGACCGTCTCGACCAGTTCATCGTGCCGGTGCTGCTCGGCGGCGGCGTCCCGCTCTATCCCGAGGCGAAGGGGCCGAAGACGCTGAAGCTGGCCGAGGTCGGCCGCTTCGGCGAAATCGCCCATCTCCGTCTCGAACGGGCCTGACGCCGCCCCGAAACAAAAACGGCGCCGGTGAGAACCGGCGCCGTCGGCGTTGGGAAAGAGGTTGGCCGCTCAGGCGGCGGCTCTGGCCTTGCCCTGGTTCACCAGCTTGCGCAGCCGTTCGGAAGCGACGTGGCTCATCTCGGCGAGCTTGAACTCGACGCCGAGGCTGTCACCCTGCACCCAGCGCACCACGGCCGGCATGTCGGAGTCCTTCTCGCCGGAGGTGATGCGCAGATCGTCGCCGACGGCAACCGGCGGCAACGAACCGCTGAAGCGGCCGCCGGTCAGCGAGATGTCGACGCAGGTCGCCTTGGCGGTGCCCTTGGCCGAGGTGAGGGTGACGGCATGGCCGCCCGGCACGCGCTGCGCCGACTGGCGGCGATCGAGCGGGCCGCGTCGCAGGCGGATCAGGAAGTCGCGGACGGTGACCGCCAGCCGGTCGCCCTCGGCCGACAGCGCGCCCGAGGTGGAGAACAGGCCCTGCGCCAGCTCCGACGTCTCGCGGGCGATGCCGGTGATGCCGGAGATCCGGTCGGACACCTGCCGCGTCCCTTCCGAGGCGTTGCCGACACCATCGGCGATCTCGGTGGTGGCGGCGATCTGCGCTTCGATGGAGCCGCGCATTTCGGCGGTGATGGCGTCGATCTCGGCGATGGTGCCGCCGATGCCGACGATGCTGCCGACCGCCGCGCGGGTGGCCGCCTGCACCTCGGAAATGTGCCGGGTGATCTCGCCGGTGGCGGCGGCGGTCTGCGAGGCGAGCTGCTTCACCTCCTGCGCCACCACGGCGAAGCCCTTGCCCATCTCGCCGGCGCGGGCCGCCTCGATGGTGGCATTGAGGGCGAGGAGATTGGTCTGGCCGGCCACCTGCTCGATCAGGCCGATGACCGTGCCGATCTTCTCGGCGGCATCCGACAGGCCGGCGACGATGCGCTGCGTTTCCTCGGCGCGCGCCACGGCGTCCTTGGCGATCGACGCTGACCGCTCGATCTCCCGGCCGATATCGCGGGCTGAGCTGGTGAGCAGCGTCGCCGCCTGAGCGACGCGCTGGACGTCGCTGGAGGCCATGCTCGATGTCGAGGCGGCGTCGCTGGCCCGCCGGTCGGTGGAGTTTGCGCCCTCGCCGAGGCGAGTCGCCGCGCCGCCCATGTCATGCGAGGCGTTGACGAGGCTCTGGACGATCGAATTGATGGTGGCGCCGAACTCGTCGGTCGATGCCTCGAAGGCGGCGATGCGATCCTCGATCACGTCGGTGGCTTCGTTGATGGTGGTCGAGGCGCGCAAGAGGGCGCCTTCCATGCCGTCGGGCAGGATGCGCCGGTAGTAGCGGTTGAGGCGCACGGCTTCCATGGAGGCGCTGGCCTCGCGGACGAAGGCGTCGATGTGGTCGGCCATGTCGTTGATGGCCTCGCTGAGTTCGCCGGCCTGGCCCCGCTGATCGAAGACGAGATTGCGGGCCTCGAAATCGCCCCGGCCGAGGGCGCATGCCACCCTGATCGACCGTCCGATGGCCGCGAAGAGGCGCAGGCTCAGCGCCATGGCCACAGCCGCGCCGACGGCGCCGGCGGCGATCAGCGCCAGCGCTACGGTCGGCAGTTCGGCCAGCACCGCGCCGGCCGCGCCGGCGAGCAGCAGCAGGATGACCGCGCCCGGCGCCCACGCCTCAAAGCGAGAAGATGAGTTCGTCATAGCTGGCGGCCTTCGATTTCACGATGTTCATGAGCTGCGTGAAGGAGGCGGCGAGTCCGTCCTTGGCGGTCGCCTGCGAGGTTTCGATCTTCCGCAGATCCCGGTAGAGCGGCTCGATCACCTCGCCGAGGACGCGCCGATCGGCGACGCGCCGGCTGGAATGGTAGCCGACCACCTTGCCATCGTTGTCGAAGGACGGAGTCACGTGGGCGAACACCCAGTAGAAGGCGCCGTTGCGGGACATGTTCTTGACGTAGGCGAAAATCTCGCGCTCCTCGCCGAGCTGGTCCCACAACAGCTTGAAGACGCAGCGCGGCATGTCCGGATGGCGGATGATCGAATGCGGCGCATTCATGAGTTCGGCACGACTGTAGCCGCAAATCCGCGAGAAGATGGAATTGGCGTAGGTGATCCGGCCCTTGAGATCGGTCTTGGAGACGATGATTTCGTTGGGAAGGAAGGTGACTTCCTCGGATGTCGGCTGAACGTGCGGCTTCATGGGCTGACCTCGACGCGTCGGTCTTGGATGACGCAACCATGGCTCGATAATCGTAAAGAAAGGATGATTCGGTTGTCGACATATGCGTGAATACAACTACGTGTATTATACTAAGCAAAAGAACTTATGACAACTTTTCCAACCGAGCCATTGGATTGATTTAGCCCGATAAACCGTCGTCCGGCCGATGCCTCCGATGCAAAGGCCAGCCCCGGTATGGTCAAAAAAAAGGGCGCCGCTCGGGCGCCCCTTCGCTCTCTCCTTGCAGGCGGTAGTCAGCCGATCACCGCCTCGACCTTCACGGCGGCGACGCCCTTGGCCGGCGGCGGCACGAGGTCGCCGTCGATCGCCTTGCCGTCGATGACAAGCGCCACCGTGTTGCCGGCGCCGGCCCGCGTCACCGTGATGTCGTAGGCGACGCCGCGGAACACCCGCCGCGCCGTGAAGCCGGGCCAGCGCTCCGGCACCACCGGCGCGATGCGGAGGCCGGTGTATTCGGGACGGATGCCGAGAATCCACTGGGTGATGGCGTAGTAGTTCCAGGCGGCCGTGCCGGTCAGCCAGGAGTTCTTGGCCTCGCCATGGGTCGGCGCGTCGCGGCCGGCGATCATCTGGGCGTAGACATAGGGCTCAAGGCGATGGACGTCGGAGATCGCCTCGCGCGCCGACGGGCAGATGCGGCTGTAGTAGTCGAAGGCGGCGTCGCCGTTGCCGAGCACCACTTCGCCGATGATCACCCAGGGGTTGTTGTGGCAGAAGATGCCGGCGTTTTCCTTGTAGCCGGGCGGGTAGGTCGAGATCTCGCCGTATTCGATGTAGTAGCGGCTGTAGGCCGGCTGCTGCAGCACGATGCCGTGCGGCGTGGCGAGATGCTTCCGGACCGCGTCGAGCGCCGAGCGCGCCTTGCCGTCGTCGACGCCGATGCCGGCCAGCGCCGCGAAGCCCTGCGACTCGATGTAGATCTTGCCTTCCTCGTTCTCCTTGGAGCCGATCTTGCGGCCGAAGTCGTCGTAGGCGCGCACGAACCACTCGCCGTCCCAGCCGGCGGTACGGACGGTCTCGTCCATCTTCCTGGCGACGTCGGCATAGAAGGCGGCGTCGTCGGCCTTGCCGACCTGAGAGGCCAGCGCCGACAGCTCGCGCGCCGACAGCACCATCAGCGCGCCGATGAACACCGATTCCGCCACCTTGCCGTCCTTGGAGGTGGTGGTCTGGAACGACTGGCCAGGCGTGTCGGAGAAGCAGTTGAGGTTGAGGCAGTCGTTCCAGTCGGCGCGGCCGATCAGCGGCAGGCCATGCGGGCCGAGCCGGTCGAGCGCATACTGGAGCGAGCGGCGCAGATGCTCGTAGAGCGGCGCCTCGCTGCCCGGCTGGTTGTCGAACACCACCGGCTCGTCGAGGATCGAGAAGTCGCCGGTTTCCTTGAGATAGGCGGCAACGCCGATGATCAGCCAGTGCGGATCGTCGTTGAAGTCGCCGCCGATGTCGTTGTTACCCTTCTTGGTCAGCGGCTGGTACTGGTGGTAGGCGCCGCCGCTCGACAGCTGCGTCGCCGCGAGGTCGAGGATGCGTTCCCGCGCCCGCGACGGCACCATGTGCACGAAGCCCAGAAGATCCTGGTTGGAATCGCGGAAGCCGAGGCCGCGGCCGATGCCCGTCTCGAAGGACGAGGCCGAGCGCGACATGTTGAAGGTGGCCATGCACTGGTAGGCGTTCCAGATGTTGACCATGCGGTTGGCGTGCTCGTCGGGCGAGGCCACCTGATAGACGCCGAGCAACTCGTCCCAGTGCTTGCCGAGCGCCGCGAAGGCCGCCTCCACGTTGTCAATGTCGCGATACTTGGCGATGACCGGCTTGACCGTCGCCTTGTTGATGGTCTGCGAACCCGGCGGATCGAACTTCTGCTCGTTGGGGTTCTCGTGATAGCCGAGCACGTAGACGATCTGGCGGCTCTCGCCCGGAGCGAGGGTGAGGCGGACGTGGTGCGAGCCGATCGGCGACCAGCCGTGGGCGATCGAGTTGCGCGACTTGCCGTCCTCGACGGCAACAGGCTTGTTCCAGCCGCGCCAGGGGCCGAGGAAGCTCTCGCGCTGGGTATCGAAGCCGGCGAGCGGCTCCGAGCAGGCGAACCAGGCGAAGTGGTTGCGGCGTTCGCGATACTCGGTCTTGTGGTAGATCACCTCGTCCTCGACCTCGACCTGGCCGGTGGAGAGGTTGCGCTGGTAGTTGGTGGCGTCGTCGTTGGCTTCCCAGAGGCAGAATTCCACCGACGAGAACAGGGAGATGTCGACCGGCGTCAGCCGCTCGTTGGTGATCGTCGTCTGCCAGATCTCCAGCGTCTCGTCGAGCGGCACGAAATAGCGCGTGGCGGCGCGGATGCCGCCGCGCTTGCCGGAGATGACCGAATAGCCCATGCCGTGGCGGCAGCTGTAGTCGTCGAGGTCCGACTGGGTCGGCATCCACGACGGCGACCAGTAGTCGCCACTCTCGTTGTCGCGCACGTAGACGTAGCGGCCGCCGAAATCAGCCGGAACGTTGTTGTAGCGGCCGCGCGTCAGCCGGCGCAGGCGGGCGTCGCGATAGTAGGAATAGCCGCCGCCGGTGGCCGACAGGATGCCGAAATAGCCCTGACAGCCGATGTAGTTGATCCACGGCAGCGGCGTGTCCGGCCGCGTGATCACATACTCGCGGGCCTTGTCGTCGAAATAACCATACTTCATGGCGGCATCCTGTTGGTCGATGCATGGCTCCCGCTGCGGCGGGGAGCGGAATTCCGGGCGAACGCCTGCGGTCCGGCGGATGCGGGCGGCGTTCGGCGACCCTCTTACCACAGTTGTCCTGCCGGCAGAAGCGTAACGTTTCGAATTTGACGGGGCTCCGGGTTTGTCCCTGCCGGGCCGCCGTTGAGTCGCCATGGGAGAGGCCGGTTTCCGGCCGAAGCCGGCGGAAACAGCGCCGCCGCCGGCCGGCCGCGCAGGGCGATTGCCGGCCGGCATGCGGCAACGTTCAGGGAGGCTTTGAACGCCGGTCAGTCGGTGCGTCGCCGCGCCGCGTAGACGCCGAGATGGATCGCCGCGAGGTGGAAATATGGCGTCTTGACGCCAACCCGCGCCGCGCGGGCCAGGAGATCGTCGACGATCTCGTCGTTCTCCACCGGCAGGCCCTTGTCAAGGTCTCGATACATCGAGGCGGTCATCGGCGAGCCCGGCGTGGTGAGCAGCTGCCGCGTCGCTTCGAGATAGCCCGGATCGGGCGCCTTGCCGTGGGCGGTGGCGACGGCGGTCACCTCGGCGATCAGCGCCTCGATGAAGGCGGAGCCGCCCGGCCGTGCGACGATGTCGCCGACGCTGCCGCGCATCAGGCAGGTGGCGGCGCCGAGGCTGGCCAGCAGGATCCACTTCTCCCACAGCTCGCGGCCGATGTCGTCCGACAGGCGGGCATCGAAGCCGGCGCCCTTGAAGAAGGCGTCGATCGCTTCGATGCGCGGGCTGCGGCTGCCGTCGTATTCGCCGTAGATCACATCATGCAACGGCGACATCTGGACGATGCGGCCGTGGTCGTCGAGCTTGGCGTTGATCTTGCAAAAACTGCCGATCACCTTTTCGGCGCCGAAGCGCTCCGACAGCACGTCGAAATGCTTGAGGCCGTTCAGCACTGGCAGGATCAGCGTATCGGGGCCGACGGCTGGCGCAATGTCCTCCATCGCCGCGGCCAGCGAGTAGGCTTTCACGCTCATCAGGATGAGGTCGTAGGTGCCCTTCAGCGCCTCGGCGGTGACGATCTTCGGCTCCAGACGCGTCTCGCCCTTGGGATCGACGATGACGAAACCGTTCCTGGCGATCTCGGCCGCCCGCTTGGGACGGATCAGGAAGGTGACGTCGCGGCCGGCGGCGGCCAGCCGTCCGCCGAAATAGCCGCCGGTGGCACCGGCGCCGACGACGAGAAGTCGCATGGATCATCCTTTCAGTTGTGGTCGTCGCCGGAAGCCGGCGCGGATTTGACGCGACAATAGAGCATTCTCCCCGCCGCCGTCACCGGTTCGGCGCAGCGTCGCGACGAAACGAACAGCAATCGCGCCGCGGCGGCCGTGGCCTGCTATACTCGCCCCGGAAAACGACGGAGGTGTCGATGAAGACCGTTCGCATGCCCGATGGGGAAGACGTGCCGGCCCTCGGCCTCGGCACCTGGATGATGGGCGAGGATCCGCGCCGCCGGGCGCAGGAGATCGCCGCGCTGCGCCGGGGCCTCGACCTCGGCATGACACTGATCGACACCGCCGAGATGTACGGCGAGGGGGCCTCCGAGCGGCTGGTCGGCGAGGCGATCGCCGGCCGGCGCGACGAGGTGTTCCTGGTCTCCAAGGTCTATCCGCACAACGCCTCGCGGAAAGGCGCTGTCGCTGCCTGCGAGCGCTCGCTGACGCGGCTCGATACCGATCGGCTCGACCTCTACCTGTTGCACTGGCGCGGCCAGCATCCGCTGTCCGAAACCGTCGAGGCTTTCGAGGCGCTGAAGGCGGACGGCAAGATCCGCCATTGGGGCGTCTCCAACCTCGACGCCGACGAGATGCGCGAACTGGTCGGCCTGCCGGACGGCGACAAGGTGGCGACCAACCAGGTGCTCTACAATCTCACGCGGCGCGGCATCGAATGGGACCTCCTGCCGTGGATGCAGGGGCGCGGCCTGCCGCTGATGGCCTATTCGCCAGTGGAGCAGTCGCGGCTCCTGGCCGACCGTCGCCTCGCTGGCCTCGCCGCCGATCACGGCGTCAGCGTCGCCCAACTGGCGCTGGCCTTTCTGCTCGACCGCGAGGGCGTCATCGCCATCCCGAAATCGGGCCACGCCGGGCATGTCGAGGAGAACGCCGGAGCGCTCGGCGTGGTGATGACCGGCGAGTTGCGCGCCGCGCTCGACGCGCTGTTCCCGCCGCCACGCCGTGGCGGTCGGCTGGAGATGATCTGACCGGGGCGGCAGGGAATCGGCGATCGGGCTGTTGCGGGCATTCCGTCGATGGCCCATAAATCGGTGCCGAGCCCTCCCGACGAGAAGAGCAGTCCTTGAGCGACCCGCGAAATTCCACGCCGAAGGGCCAGCCGCGCTGGCTCGGTACCGTATCCTCCGGCCGCGTGCCGATCGTGCCGCTGATCGCCGCCGCGCGCTGGCTCCTGGTGCTGGTGGTCGCCGCCGGCATCTATTTCTTCAGCGGCTTCCTGGTGCCGGTGCTCGCCGCGCTGGTGATCGGCTTCGCCACCTGGCCGCTCTACCGCGATCTGGCGGAATTCTGCGACGGCAACACCAAGCTCAGCGCCTCGATCGCCATCCTTCTGATCCTGCTGTTCCTGATCGTGCCGATGCTGATGGCGGCGAGCTTCGCCTTCGAGGAGCTGAAGGGCTGGTTCATCTGGCTGCTGGACGCCAACCGCAGCGGCGTGCCGGTGCCGCCCTGGATCGCCACGCTGCCGATGGCCGGCGAATGGCTGGCCGAACAGTGGGTCCTGCACGTCGGTACGCCGGGTGCCATCGGCGAACTGATCCAGATCGTCTCCGGCGCCAACATCGGCAATATCTACCGGGCGGTGATGACGGCCGGCGGCGAGGCGTTCCAACTGCTGCTGACGCTGCTGTTCATGATGATCGCGCTGTTCTTCGTCTACAAGGACGGCAGGTCCTTCGCCGGCCAGATCGACCTGATCGGCGAACGCATCCTGCCGACCCGCTGGGACCGCATCTCGCGCATCGTGCCGGCCACCATCAGTTCCACCGTCACCGGCATGACGCTGATCGCCATCGGCGAGGGTATCGTGCTTGGCGTTGCCTACTGGATCGCCGGCGTGCCGTCGCCGGCCATCTTCGGCGTGCTGACCGGCGTCATGGCGCTGATTCCCGGCGGCGCGCCGCTCAGCTTCACGCTGATCTCGATCTATCTGGTGGCCAGCGGCCATCCCGTCGAGGGCGCCGCGCTGTTCGCCTGGGGAACGGTGGAGCTGTTCATCGTCGACAAGACGCTGCGCCCGCGCCTGGTCGGCGGACCGATCAAGCTGCCGTTCCTGCCGACCTTCTTCGGCCTGATCGGCGGCGTAAAGACCATGGGTTTCCTCGGCCTGTTCATCGGCCCGGTGCTGATGGCGCTGCTGGTCGCCATCTGGCGCGAATGGCTCAACGAGTTGAGAAGCGAGGAGACAGCGCCGACTGTCGTGCTGCCGGCCGAAAGGTTGCCGGACGCCTGACGCGACCGGTCATAAGCGCCAACGGCAGGATTTCACGGGAAGAATCGTCTGGCTGGGGTGGCAGGATTCGAACCTACGAATGGCGGAATCAAAATCCGCTGCCTTACCACTTGGCGACACCCCATCCGGCGGCCTCGGCCGCAGTCCGCACGATATAGCCGCTACGAGAGGCGACTGCAACAACGCCGGCACGGCCGACGGTGCCGCCGATGCGTCTATGACAGGTCGTTCCACCGGGCGATTTGGGATGCGCGGAGGCCCTGATCCACATGCGTGATTTTGGGGCTTGCGGAGGCGGGGAGGGGACGCTATACACCGCCCCACCGACGGTTACGGAGTGTAGCGCAGCCTGGTAGCGCACCTGCTTCGGGAGCAGGGGGTCGCGTGTTCAAATCACGCCACTCCGACCATTCTTCCCGCAAATTCAACATATTGACGGAAACGACAATACCGCCCGCCGGCGGTTTCCGTGCGTTTTGCCGGTAGCGCGCCCTCGTGCGGGCAGCGACCTTCACTCCGACGTCACGGATGCCTCGGCGTCCGACAGGGCCGAGTAGGCGCGCATGGCCTCGATGCTGCGGCGGGCGAAGCGGTCGAAGTCGGAGGGGTTGTCGTGCTCGGCGATCATCAGTTCGGCGCCGGCGGCCATCGCCGTTCTCCACAGCTTGGGCCAGGGCACCAGGCCGGAGCCGACGTCCGCCCAGCCGTCCTCGTCGGTCCGGCTGCCACGCGGCGCGATATCCTTGACGTGGACCGCGGCGATGCGGCCGGCATAGCCCTCGATCCACGGCTGCGGGTCGAGGCCGGCCAGCGCCACCCAGGCGACGTCGATCTGGAGATGCACCGCCGGATCGGCAACGATGTGCTGGATCGGCAGCGAACCGTCCGGCAGCGGCCGGAACTCGTAGTCGTGATTGTGCCAGGCGAAGCCGAAACCGCGCGACCGCAGCCGGCGGGCGATACCGGCAAGGTGCTCGCCGAAGCGCCGCCAGCCATCGGTGGTGCCGGGCCACGCCTCCTCCGGCGCGCCGGGGCAGACGACAAGGCGCATGCCAAGCGTCTCGGCGATGCGGCAGACGGCATCCGGATCGTCGTTGAGAAGATGGAGCGGGAAATGGCCGCTCAGGGCGGTGAGGCCGCTTGCGTCGAGCGCCTCGCGCAGCGCCGCCGGATCGTCGTAGAGGAGATCCGTCGGCTCGACGTTGGTGTAGCCAAGCGCGGCGAGATGCGGCAGGTGATCCGTCACCGGCGGAAACAGCCGGGCCGAATGCAGCTGGATCGAAAACGGCAGGTCGCGCGCCACATCATCCTCCCCTGGAGCGTCGGATGCCCGGTCAAGTCCGCGCCGCCGCTCCAGCTTTTTGATACCGCATCGGATTTCTCCGAAAAGCGGCAAGCCTTTCGGTCCGATGCTCCGCCGGCGCCGGCCGGCGGTGTCCCCTCGGGCAGCCGGCGTGGAGCCTCCCTCCCAAGCCGGCACCAATTTCCGAAACGTTACCGGAAGCCGGTTCTGCGTGCAATAGCGCAGCCCGCCCCGCACATGCGCCGAAATTCGGGGCGATTGCCGCCTCTCGGCCATCGCTGCCAGCAATCGATTTCATTGATGCTAACGCCGGCCATGCCACCATGGCAATATATTCTTTATAAGGGTCGAAAAAATGGCGGCGCCCTAGGAATCGGCGCGCCGCACGCCCTGCGGCCGGCCGCCGACGAACACCTCGCAGACGTTCCGCTCGTCGCCCATGGTCATCAGGACGAACAACTCTTCCTCAAGATCGCCGTCGACCGCCGCGAGGCGATGGGCCATGGCCGGCCTGGCCGCGCCGTCGAGCACGACGAGATCGGCATGGGCACCCGGATCGATGCGGCCAAGATCCGGCTCGCCGATCGCCTCGGCGTTGCCGCGCGTCATCAGGTGGAAGGCTTCGAGGGCCGACAGCTTCTGCCCTTGGAGCTGCATCACCTTGTAGCCCTCGGCCGCCGTTTCCAGCATCGAATAGCTGGTGCCGCCGCCGACGTCGGTGGCAAGCGCGATGCGGACCGGATGGGCTTCGAGCCCCTTGTAGTCGAACAGGCCGGAGCCGATGAACAGATTGGACGTCGGGCAGAATACGGCGACGGCGCCGCTCTCCGACATCCGCGCCACCTCGCGCGGGCTGAGGTGGATGGCATGGCCCATCAGGCTTTTCGCGCCAATGAGGCCGTAATGGTCGTAGACGTCGAGATAGTCGGCCCGTTCCGGGAAGAGGCGCCGCACCATGGCGATCTCGTCGTGATTCTCCGAAAGATGCGTCTGGACGAGGCAGTCGGGATGGGCGCGGGCGAGGCTGCCGAGCGCTTCCAGCTGCTCCGGCGTCGAGGTGATGGCGAAACGCGGCGTGATCGCCACCCTCTGCCGGCCGCGGCCATGCCAGGCGGCGATCAGCGCCGCCGTGTCGTCGTAAGCGGCCTGCGGACTGTCGAGCACGTCGGGCGGCGCGTTGCGGTCCATCGCCGTCTTGCCGACGATCATCGCCGTGCCCCGCCGCTCGCTCTCGGCGAGAAGCGCCTCGGCCGACGCCTTGTGGACCGAGCCGTAGCAGACCGCCGTGGTGGTGCCGTTGCGCAGCAGTTCGTCGATGAAGAAGCGGGCTTCTGCCGCCGCGAAATCGGCATCGCCGTAGCGCGACTCGGCGGGAAAGGTGTACCTCGTCAGCCATTCGAGCAGTTGCGCGCCATAGGAGGCGATCACCTGCGTCTGGGGAAAGTGGATATGGGTGTCGATGAAGCCCGGCAGGATCAGCTTGCCGGAAAAGTCGTGGAGCGCGACCCCTTCGCCGCCGAGCCGGCCGATCTCCCCGGCCTCCGCCACCATGCTCACCCTGCCGTCGTCGATGACGACGACGCCATCCTCGACATAGCTGTAGGAGGCGGCATCGCCGGCCCCCAGCGGCGGACGCTTGAAGCTCAGCACGCGACCGCGTACGAGGGTGCGGCCGGAAGAAGGTCGATCGGCAGGCGTCAACGGCAACTCCGTCGGGACGGAACGGGTCAGCGGCCATTCCCTTTCCCAGCAAAGGCGAAATGTCCGGTCGAGACAACAGAAAAGTCGCGTCGGGCTATATATTTTTCCTTACCGGCCGCTGCCGGAAACCACGAGTGCATCCATGCTTGACGACATCGAGATCGCCCGCGCCGCCCGCCTCCGGCCGATCGGCGAGGTGGCCGGCCGTCTCGGCATCCCCGAAGACGCGCTGATCGCCTATGGCCGCCACATTGCCAAGATCGAGCACGCTTTCGTGGCGGAGGCGCGCCGGCGGCAGCGCGGCAAGCTGGTGCTGGTCACCGCCATTTCGCCGACGGCGGCCGGCGAGGGCAAGACCACCACCACGGTCGGTCTCGGCGATGCGCTGTCGCGTCTCGGCCGCAAGGCAAGTATCTGCCTGCGCGAGCCGTCGCTCGGGCCATGCTTCGGCATCAAGGGCGGCGCGGCCGGCGGCGGCCACGCCCAGGTGGTGCCGATGGAGGCGATCAACCTTCATTTCACCGGCGATTTCCATGCCATCACCTCGGCGCACAATCTCCTGTCGGCGCTGATCGACAATCACATCTACTGGGGCAACGAGCCGAAACTCGACGGCCGGCGCATGACCTGGCGGCGGGTGCTCGACATGAACGACCGCATGCTGCGCCACCAGGTCAACGGCCTCGGCGGCATCGCCAACGGTTTCGCGCGCGAGGACGGCTTCGACATCACCGTCGCCTCGGAGGTGATGGCGATCTTCTGCCTGGCCACCGATCTCGCCGATCTCGAAGCCCGCCTGAAGCGCATCGTCATTGGCGAACTGGGCAACCGCTCCTATGCGACGGCCGACATGGTGAACGCCGCCGGCGCCATGGCGGTGCTGCTGAAGGACGCCTTGCAGCCCAACCTCGTGCAGACGCTGGAGGGCACGCCGGCCTTCGTGCACGGCGGTCCCTTCGCCAACATCGCCCATGGCTGCAATTCGGTGATCGCCACCGAGACGGCGCTCGGCCTGTCCGACGTCGTGGTCACCGAAGCCGGTTTCGGCGCCGACCTCGGCGCGGAGAAGTTCCTCGACATCAAGTGCCGCAAGGCCGGCCTTCGCCCCGACGCCGTGGTGCTGGTGGCGACGGTGCGGGCGCTGAAGATGCACGGCGGCGTCGCCAAGGAGGATCTCGGCGTCGAGAATATTCCCGCCCTTGAGGCCGGCTTCGTCAACCTCGCCCGGCATCTCGACAATCTCCGGAAGTTCGGCCCGGACGTGGTGGTCGCCATCAACCGCTTCGGCAGCGACACGGCGGCCGAGATCGACCGCCTGCGCGAATTGTGCGCCGGGGTCGGCGCTCCGGCGGCGCTCGCCACCCATTTCTCCGATGGCGGGCGCGGCGCCGAGGAACTGGCGCGGCTGGTGCAGGAGGTGCTCGACGCGCCGCGCCGCCGTCCGTTCGTCTTCCTCTATCCGGACGAGGCGCCGCTGGCCATGAAGATCGAGACGGTGGCCCGCGAGATCTACGGCGCCGCCGGCGTCGAATACGACGGGCGCGCCGCCCGAAAGCTGGTCGAGTACGAGGAGCGCGGCTTCGGCCGCCTGCCTGTCTGCATCGCCAAGACGCAGTCCTCCTTCAGCGCCGATCCGCGGCTCTTGGGCGTGCCGACCGGCCATATCCTGCCGGTGCGCGATGTGCGCCTCGCCGCCGGCGCCGAATTCGTGGTGGTGCTGTCGGGCTCGATCATGACCATGCCAGGCCTGCCGCGCGTGCCGGCGGCCAACCGCATCGGCCTCGACGGAGAAGGGCGCATCGTCGGCCTGAGCTGACGATCCCCGCGCACGCGCTTGTGATGGCGGTTCGGGCGCTTTCCGCTTTTCCACCACGGCCAATGGTCCTATCTCACGGTATAGTTTTGGTGTGTGGAGAGGTCGCGATGTCCTTCGATCCTGGGTCCGGGCCGGCCGCGGCATCGGGCAGGCTCAACTGCTCGGTCGAACTGCAGGACTATCTTGCCGTGGTCCAGCGCGGGCTCAAGGCGATCACCGGCAAGTGGAAGGGCGAGATCATCTGCCTGCTGTCGGAAGGTCCCCGTCGCTTCAACGAGCTGCGGCGCGGCATTCCCGGCATCACCCAGCACATGCTGGCCGCCCAGTTGCGCGATCTGGAGAAGGCCGGGCTGGTCGTCCGTCACGACTACGAGGAGGCGCCGCCGCGCGTCGAATACGAGCTGTCGGATGCCGGCAAGGCGCTCCGCACGGTCGGCGACGCCCTGCACGACTGGGCGAAGACCTACGCGCCCGCCGAGACGGCCCCCAACGCCGAATGAAGAGACCGGCGCCCGGCGCTACATGAAGCGGAAGCGGGCGTGGCGCGGATCGTGGCTCTCGTGGATATAGATGGGGTCGGCGGTGAATTGCAGGCCGAGTTCATTGTCGCGCCGCCACATCACCTCAGCCCGCCGCAGCGATTGCTCGGTCGGGTCGTAGATGAAGAACTCCTGAGGAATCTCGTGGGAATGGTCGCAGCGAACGCGCATGCCGCCAGGGCTGGTGTCCCGCACGACGCAATCGACGATGTAGCGATAGTCGCCATAGACGATCTTCGCCGCCCTGAGCGTTCTCCGCCTGAGTCCGTTTCTCTGCTCAACCGACATCG
Organism: Pleomorphomonas koreensis DSM 23070; assembly: GCF_000425185.1. Taxonomy (GTDB): domain Bacteria; phylum Pseudomonadota; class Alphaproteobacteria; order Rhizobiales; family Pleomorphomonadaceae; genus Pleomorphomonas; species Pleomorphomonas koreensis. The sequence goes on along the minus strand of NZ_AULH01000006.1, from coordinate 319,308 downwards.
AACATGATCCCGCCTATCGGGTGAATGTTGACAGTCACAGGTTAAGAATTGCCGAAGCCGCCGCGCCGGCGGTCAGAGCCTGACACGAAACTCGTTGGCATCAGGCAGATAGCGATAGCTTCGAGAACCGGAGCGGAGCGAACGTGCGGTTCGTGAGCACCGGGAGCGCAGAAAGCGAAGCGAGATGCCCGCCTCAACAGAGGTTCCGGGCAGGCTCTCAGGGGATGCGCCTGATGTCGCCGGCAAAGTCGCTGGCCGCCGCCGCGCCGCCCTGAAAGGCATTCTCCACCGCGTTGGCCGACCGCCGCCCGCGCAGCGCGGCGGCGAAGCGGTCGGACCTGTCGCGGGGCACGTAGCCGAGGCGGCGGGCATTGGCATTGTCCCACCAGCGGTCGGCATTGGCCGATACGCCGTAGACGATCTCGAACAGATAGTCGGCCGACAGCGCCATCTCGATGAGCCGGCAGAAGTCCGACGGCGAGATCCAGGTGGAAAGCATCCGCTCGTCGAGCGGTTCAGGCCGGCAGGATCCCATGCGAATCGCCATGGCCCGGATGCCGAACTTGTAGGCGTAGAGCGAGGCGGCGGCTTCCTGAACGGTGCCGATCAGGCCGATCGGGCTGTCCGGCCGCGACGGCGTCAGGTGGTCGAGCGTGGCGCTGCGGCGGTAGAAGCCGACGACGCCGTCGGAGACCAGGACTATCACCCGCCGGGCGCCGGCCAGACGCGCGCCCTCCCAGAGCCCGAAGGCGCCAAGGGCGCTGGCCGCCGGATCGCCGCTACCGCAGCGGGCGAGGTCGAGCTTGGAAACGTCGACGACGATATCGAAGCCGGCCATGGCATCGGACAGAAACTCGGGATGGCCGATGTCGCCGACGACAAGTTCCTCGCCGTCGCGGAGGGGCGACATCGGCTGGCTGTCGAGCGATCGTACACGGGAAAAGCGCCGGTCCAGCGAGCGGCGCAGGAGCTGGCCGAGATACATGTTCCCGCCGACGATCAGGACGGAGCCGAAGTCGATCATGATTCAACCTTGCAAGCGGCCTGTCCTGCCACAAGGAAAACCATCGTCGGTCGAACCGCCGCAGGAAACCTGCCGGATCGGGAAGGAGAGATGGTCCGCCATGGGCATCTCCCAATGAATACTCCCGCGAAACGGTCATTCTAAAGCTGACAATTTTTACATCACGGTTTTTCTGTTTAATTTTACAGTCGAATAAAAGAGACCATTGTGGATGTATTTTAGCGGCAGGGACAGCAGCGACGGCTGATCAGGCGCGGCAGATCGGACGGAATGGCCTGCAAACGGCCGAAACGAAAATGAAAAATAATTAGCCGGACAGCATTACCATCCGGCTGTCGGCACTCCGGTAGCCCAGGACGGAAGAGCGGACACAACCGATCTCCCGTCGCATGGCCTCGTGAAATAAGTATTCTTTGATAGGCGTTCAGCCCGCCCGGAAAGGCTGAAATGCGCTCAGAGTTCGGCACGCCAGGGCGGATTGGCGCCGGCTCGCGAGCAGGTGATGGCGGCGCATTTGGTGCCGAAGGCCAGGGCGGCGGCAAGCTCGTCGCGGCTGATCGCCTCGAGCGCCGGCCGGGCGATCCGGTTCGCCTCCTTCAGCGCCACCAGGAACGACCCCTGGAAGGTGTCGCCGGCGCCGATGGTGTCGACGACCTTGACCGAGGGGGCGGGAACCTCCAGCCGGCCGGCCGTCCGGTGCCAGGCGATCACGCCGTCGCCGCCGCGCGTGACGATGAACAGGGCGGCGCCGCCATCGAGCACGTCCTGCGCCTTGGCGTCGAAGTCGTTGCCGCCGAACAGGAAGTCGAAGTCCATGTCGGACATGCGGACGATGTCGGCGGTGCGGGCGAACTCGGCCATGCGCGCCGTGTAGGCGGCCTTGTTATGGGTCAGCGTCGGCCGGCAGTTGGGATCGAAGGACAGCGTTGTCTTGCCCTTCGCCGCCTTGAACATGGCGAGATATTCCGAGGACACCGGCTCGTTGATCAGCGTGGTGGAGCCGACGTGCAGCGCCTCGATGGCCGGGAAGGGAATGCTGTCCGGCCGGTGGCTCCACAGGCGGGCCGCCGTGGTTTCATCGTAGAAGGCGTAGTGCGGCTCGTTGCCGACGAAGCGGACGAAGGCCAGCGTCGTCTCATCGTCGGAGCGGCGGACGTAGCGCAGCGACACGCCGGAGGCGATCAGGTGATCGGCGATCATCGCCCCGAACATGTCGTTGGAAATGCCGCCGACGAAACCGGTCAGGGCGCCGAGGCGCGACATGGCGACGGCGATGTTGAGGCAGGAGCCGCCGACCGCCGGCACATAGGCGTCCCGGCCGTCCGCCGATTTGACGGGCACGAAATCGATCAGCGCGTCGCCGCAGGCCAGTAACATATGATTCCCCTTGGAGTGCTGTGCTTCTTCGCCCAAGTGCTAGCCAATCGCCGGACCGGCTTCAATCGCTCCGATAGGGCATGGGGAATAATTCTGACTACGTTGACAACCACTCAGCCATAGCGGGACAGGGAAAGGTCGGCCGTTTCGATGTCCGGCTTGCGGCCGGAGACCAGATCGGCCACGAGCCGGCCCGAGCCGCAGGCCATGGTCCAGCCGAGCGTGCCGTGGCCGGTGTTGAGGAACAGGTTGGCATAGCGGGTGGCGCCGATGATCGGCGTGCCGTCCGGCGTCATCGGCCGGAGGCCGGCCCAATAGGCGGCGTTGGCGAGGTCGCCGCCCGGAAACAGGCTGCCGGCGACATATTCCAGCGTGCCGCGCGGCGTCGGCGGCAGATCGCGGCGGTAGCCGCTGATCTCGGCCATGCCGCCGATGCGGATGCGGCTGCCAAGGCGGGTGACCGCCACCTTGTAGGTCTCGTCGAGCACCGTGGACACCGGTGCCCGCGCTTCGTCGACGATGTTGGCGGTGAGCGAATAGCCCTTCACCGGATAGACCGGCAGCCTGAGGCCGATGGCCCGGCCGAGCGTCGACGACCACGAGCCGAGCGCCAGCACGTAGCGGTCGGCGGTGATCGTACCCTCGGAGGTGACGACGCCGCTCACCGCGCCGCCGGCCGTCCCGATGCCGGCGATCGACACGCCGTAGCGGAAGCGGACGCCGAGGCCCTCGGCGATGTCCGCCAGCGCGGTGGTGAACAGATAGCAGTCGCCGGTCTCGTCGAGCGGCAGGCGCAGACCGCCGACGAAGCCGTCGCGGGCGGCGGCGAGCGCCGGCTCGGCGCGGGCGACGCCGTCGCGGTCGAGCACCTCGAAGGGCACGCCGTCGGCCGTGAGCACCTCGGTGTCGCGGCCGGCCTGGTCGAGTTGCTTCTGGCTGCGGAACAGCTGGAGGGTGCCGAGGGAGCGGTGATCGTAGGCGATGCCGGTCTCCTCGCGCAGCGCGATCAGGCAATCGAGCGAGTAGCCGGCGACGCGCAGCATGCGGCCCTTGTTGCGGGCATAGGCCGAGGACGTGCAGTTCATCAGCAGCGAGATCACCCACGGCAGGACGTGCGGGTCGAGCGTCGGCCGCAGGATCAGCGGCGCGTGCCGCATGAACAGCCATTTCAGCGCCTTCAGCGGAATGCCCGGCGCCGCCCAGGGCGTCGAATAGCCGGGCGAGATCTCGCCGGCGTTGGCGAAGCTGGTCTCGAGCGCCGGACCCGGCTGGCGATCGTAGACGGTGACCTCATGGCCGGCCCTGGCGAGATAGTAGGCGGTGGTGATGCCGATGACGCCGGCACCGAGAACGGCAACTTTCATGCGAGAACCCCTGTTGCAGGACGCACGGACTCGAAGTCTAGGAAGCCGGATCGGCCGGGTCCATCCTCAAAAGGCCGCGGCCGGTGGCCGGCAGGGTTGCTCGGAGAAGGGGGACTACCGTACGGCGTCGGCGGCCATCGCTTCAATCGGCGGGATGGCTGTGCTATCGAAGGGCATGACTCGCATTCGTGTTCTCCTGCGCCTGTCCGGCGTTCTGACGGCCGCCGCTCTCGCCGGCTGCTCCCTTCTCGGCTCCGACTCGGACTTCACGCCGCCGCCGTCGCGCGCCGCCACCTTCCGCATCACCGCCGCCGGCGTGCCGGGCCTGCCGCCGGGCACCGCCTTCTCCAAGAAGGCGATCGAGGCGCTGGAGCCCGGTTACGTCGTGTCGTCGGTGACCATGGCCACCGAGCAGAGCGAGAGCGTCGCCGCGCTGGCGCTGTTCCGGGATGGCTTGCAGGTGCTGCAGGTGCTGCCCGGTCAAGGCGGCAGGATCGGCCCCATCCACGGCGTTTCCGAAAGCCTCGTCGGTCCCAACGGCGAGCGCATCGGCATGACCTTCCGCGAGGCGCGCATGAACCGTGCCGACTGCCGCGAAGGGCAGGGCAACTGGCTGGCCATGCCGATCTGCACGGCGCGCGGCGCACCCAACGTCACCTTCGTCTTCGCCATTCCCGGCTACATCTCGGCCGGCGGCCTGCCCGACGACGCGACGCTGTCCGGCGCTACGCTCCAGCGCATCATCTGGGTGCCGCCGGTGGGGTGAGGACGGACCGGCGCGTTCTTCGCCCGTTCTGCAATGGCAGCGATATCAATCTAAAGATCCTCGTCGCTTTGAGCCAGACGGGGTGACGCTCCTATATACGATTTGCGGCCAAGGATTGCTGAATATCTGCATTGCAACGTCAGGATTCTATGGCATTCTGGATTTGTAGTAATGAGTATCAATTCAGAAGTGCTGTGGGGGGAGGCTATGAAATTTGCAAAGAGCATGCTATTTGCGCTTGGGCTTCCAGCTCTTGTGATCGGTTGCTCGCCGAGTGTTACGGTGGACACTCGTTTTTCAACCACTGCGGCAGGTTTAGTCAATTCTGGCTTCAATCAGATCGGAAGCCTATATTACGTCGATTTTGAACTTGGGCAGATCCAGAAAGTTGAAGAAATTAACGCGGCTGGTTTTCCTATGGCCGGATCTCCCAAAGCGTCTACTGTTACCTATGGCAATCTCAAATCGTTCGGTTTGGAAGCAAACTCCAAGAAGCTGGACATCGCCAAGCTGAGCGGACAGATTTCCAGGGAAATGTCCGTCAGACTCGAGGACTTTACCAAGCTGTCCGTCACTCGGCCGGGCGATGCCATCCAAATGGCCTTTCAGAACGCCGCCCGTGAAGAGCATGATCCCTGGCGGTTGACTGAAGCGAGCGCCAATACGCGCGGCTACCACATGTTTGTGCAGGGTGAGGTTCGCGCCCAGAAGGCCGATATTTACTTCGGCGAGGAAAAAGGAAGCAAAGACGGGCTTTCTCTTGAGATTGCCGGGGTTGGTAGTATCGATCTGAAATACAGCAAATCATCGAATACGAGCTGGGTGGGAACTGGAACGCCGGTCCTGATCGAAGTCTATTGGTTCAAGGTTTACAAGGATGCGGCAGGCAATATGAAATATAGAACAGCCTTGCCGAATCCGGGCGATCTATCGCGTGTCTCCGACATTCTCCGAAAGGCGGGATGAGCGGCCGCGTCAACGCACCGATTGGCGAGAAACGGAAGAGGCCGGGAAATCCCGGCCTCTCGTTGTTTCAGGGGGCGTTCGCCGATCAGCAGAACTGGTTGACGATGGCTTCGAGCTGCTCCTGCTTGCCGCTCTTCGGCTCCGGATTGACGTTGTTCTTGGCAACGTAGTCCGCGAGATCTTCGAGCGTCCGCTCGCCGGCCAGGATGGCCTTGCCCTCGGCGCCCTTCCAGCCGGCGTAGCGCGCCTCGAGGTTCTTGGCGAGACGGCCGTCCTTGATGATGGCTTCGGCGTTGAGCAGCGCCTTGGCGGCGGCGTCCATCGACGCGGCGTGGGCGATGACCAGATCCTCCGGGTCGAGGGACTGGCGGCGGACCTTGGCGTCGAAGTTGAGGCCGCCGGTGGTGAAGCCGCCCGCCTTGATGATCTCCAGCATGGCCAGCGTCAGCTCGGGCACGTTCATGCCGAACTGGTCGGTGTCCCAGCCGAGGCGGTCGTCGCCGCGGTTGAGGTCGACCGAGCCGAAGATGCCGAGCGCGTTGGCGAGCGCCAGCTCGTGCTCGAAGGTATGGCCGGCCAGGATGGCGTGGTTCTGCTCGATGTTGACTTTCACTTCCTTTTCGAGGCCGTAGGCCTTGAGGAAGGAGAACACCGTGGCGACGTCGTAGTCGTACTGGTGCTTGGTCGGCTCCTTCGGCTTAGGCTCGATCAGGATGGCGCCCTTGAAGCCGGTCTTGTGCTTGTAGTCGACGACCATGGTCAGGAAGCGGCCGAGCTGGTCCTGTTCCTGCTTCAGGTCGGTGTTGAGCAGCGTCTCATAGCCCTCGCGGCCGCCCCACAGCACGTAGTTCTGGCCACCCAGTTCCTTGGTGATGTCGAAGACGTTCTTCACCTGGGCCGCCGAGTAGGCGAACACGTCCGGATCGGGGTTCGACGCGGCGCCGGCCATGAAGCGGCGGTTGGAGAACAGGTTGGCCGTGCCCCACAACAGCTTGACGCCGGTCTCTTCCTGCTTCCTGGCGAAGATCTCGGCGATGGCGCGGACGTTCTTGTTGGACTCGGCGAGCGTCTTGCCTTCCGGCGCGATGTCGCGGTCATGGAAGCAATAGAAGGGCACGTCCAGCAGCTGGAACAGGTCGAAGGCGACGTCGGCCTTCACCTTGGCCAGCTCCAGCTCGTCCGAGCCGGTGAACCACGGCCGCAGGAAGGTGCCATTGCCGAACGGGTCGCCGCCGCCCCAGGCGAACGAGTGCCAATAGGCGACGGCGAAGCGCAGGTGATCCTCCATGCGCTTGCCAAGCACAACCTGGTCCTTGTTGTAATAACGGAAGGCCAGCAGGTTGCGGCTTTCCGGGCCTTCGTATTTGACGGGCTTGAGATTGCCCCAGAACGGATGGGTCATGGTCTTTCCTCTCTTTGTTTTACTCAGGTGTCAGGCAAGCGCGTCCCGGACGGCCGGGTAGAGCGCGCGATACTTGGCGTAGCGGTCGGCATAGGCGGCAACGAGCGCCTTGTGCGGCTCGACGGTGCGGGCGACCGGCGGCGGCGTCAGCGTCTCGAACGGATCGTCGCCGGTGGCGGCGATGCGGCCCATGCGGGCAGCGCCGAAGCCGCCGCCGTAGTCGCCCTCGGCGGTGATGTCGAGCGGCCGGTCGAGCACGGCCGCCATGATCTGCAACCAGGCTTCCGACCGCGAGCCGCCGCCGACCGCGAAGGCGCGGTCGATGTCGGTGCCGGCGTCGTTCAGCACGCGCAGGCAGTCGCGGAAGGCGAAGGCGACGCCTTCGAGCACGGCCTGCGTCAGCTCGGCGCGGCCGGTGGTGTGGCTGAGGCCGACGAACACGCCGCGCGCGGCGGCGTCGTTGTGCGGCGTGCGCTCGCCGGAGAGATAGGGCAGGAAGGTGACCGGCGACGGTTTGGCCGGCTTCGGGTCGAGGCCGCGGGTCAGCTCGGGCGCCGGCGTCTCCAGGAGGTGCGACAGCCATTGCAGGCTGTCGGTGGCCGACAGGATGACGCCCATCTGGTGCCAGGTGTTGGGCACCGCATGGCAGAAGGCGTGCACCGCGCCCTCGGTGTTGGGCGAGAACGAGGCGTTGGAGACGAACAGCACGCCCGAGGTGCCGAGCGAGGCGAAAGCGGCGCCGGGCTTGACGGCGCCCATGCCGACAGCGCTCGCCGCGTTGTCGCCGCCGCCGCCGGCCACCACCGGCGCCTTGGCGATGCCCCAGCGGGCGGTCAGCTCGGCGCGCAGATTGCCGGAGGATTCGGTGCCTTCGACGAGGCGCGGCATGTGGTCGAGCGAAAGATCGGTGGCGGCCAGCAGTTCCGGCGACCAGGCGCGTTTGCCGACGTCGAGCCAGAGGGTGCCGGCGGCGTCCGACATGTCGGAAACGTAGTCGCCGGTCAGCCACAGCCGGACATAGTCCTTCGGCAGCAGCACCTTGGCGGTCTTGGCGAAAATCTCCGGCTCGTGCTTCTTCACCCAGGCGAGCTTGGGCGCGGTGAAGCCGGGCATGGCGATGTTGCCGGCGATGGCGCGGAGATCAGGGCAGCGGGCTTCCAGCTCGGCGCATTCGGCGGCCGAGCGGACGTCGTTCCAGAGGATGGCCGGCCGGAGCGGCTTGTCGGACTTGTCGAGCAGCGTCGCGCCGTGCATCTGGCCGGAAAGGCCGATGCCGGCCACGGCCGAAAGTTCCTTCGGATGGCTGGCCTTGAGCTGGTCGATGGCGCTCTCGGTCGCGGTGATCCAGCTGTCGCCGTCCTGCTCGGACCAGCCGGCATGCGGCCGCGACACCTCAAGCGACGCCGAGGCGGTGGCGATGATCTTCTCGCCGTCGCCGACGAGAACGGCCTTCACCGACGACGTGCCGATGTCGAGGCCGAGATAGGTGGTCATGGTCTCCTCCCAGTGTTGTTTGGTATCCGGTGCTACAGGAGATTGTCGCGCAGGAAGATGTCGATGCGAATGCGCTCCTGCTCGTCGATGATCTGCCAGTCGGAGGTCAGCGACAGCAGCACGCGGGCCGCCGAGCGCACCTCGTGGCCGGGGTCCTGGTTGATCACCGCATCGATGGTGCCGCGCACCAGCGCCTCGCGGTTCTCCTCGATCAGTTCGTGGGCGATGTAGACGATGTCGCGCGCCCGGCCGCTGGCCTCCAGCGCCGAAATGACGCCGGCGTTGCCGGCGCCGGCGTTGTAGATGCCGCCGAGGTCCGGATGCTGGCGGAGCAGATCCTCGACCAGCTTGTGAACACGGGCCGGATCGTCGCGGCCCTCGCGCAGCGCGATGACGTGGACATCGGGGAAGTCCTGGGCGATCACCTGCTCGAAGCCGAAGCGGCGCTCGGCATGGTCGCGCAGCGCCAGCGAGCCGGCCAGCAGCGCTACCTTGCCGGCCTGGTTGGGCAGGAAGCGGCCGATGAGCGAGCCGGCGGTGCGGCCGGCGGCGGTGTTGTCGATGCCGACGAAGCGGTCGCGGCGCGAACTCGGCACGTCCGACACCAGCGTCACCACGGCGACGCCATCGGCCTTCAATGCGTTGATCGCCTCGCGCACGGCGGGATGGTCGAGGGCGGCGACGGCGACGCCGGCATAGCTATCCTGCCGAATTTCCCTCAACGCCTCGGCAAGCATCTCGCCGTCGAACACGTCGACATGGCGGATGTCGAAGCCGGCGCCCTTGTAGGGCAGCCAGTCACCGAGCCGCTGGATGCTGGATTCCAGCGCCTCGAAGAACGGATTGTGGCCGCGCGGCAGCACGAAGGCGAAGCGGCTGGTGCCGGGCTGCACCCGGCCGGCCAGGCTGGACGGCGCATATCCGAGCTGGCGGATGGCGCTTTCCACCTTGTCGATGGTCACCGAACGCACGCCGTCGCGCCGGTTCAGCACACGGTCGACCGTCGCCACGCTGACGCCTGCTGCCTCAGCCACCGTCCGCAAGGTGATCTTCATTGAGGGATACAGCCTTCAAATGATTTTTTTCAATCAATAAGGCTATGCAATTCCCTCGTCAATGCGCAATAGACCGATACAACAACTCATCAGACGAAAACGGCGGCCGGGACGCCCCGCTGGGACGGCCCGGCCGCCGGATTGGCCGCAATGCTGGCGATCGCCTCAGGAGGCGAGCGCGTCGAGGATGCGCACCCAGGAGCGGATGCCGCCGTGGTAGCTCGACACCTCGTATTTCTCGTTGGGCGAATGGATGCGGTCGTCATCGAGGCCGAAGCCGATCATCAGGCTGTCCATGCCGAGGATCGACTTGAAGTGACCGACCACCGGAATGGAACCGCCCGAGCCGATCAGTGCCGGCGCCTTGCCCCATTCGGCTTCGAGCGCCGCCCGCGCCTTGGCCACCGCCGGGCCGTCGATGGCGATATGGACGGCCGGGCTGCCGCCGTGCCCGTTGAACTCGACCTTGGCGTCGGGCGGCAGGCGGTCGGTGACATACGTCCGGAAGGCAGCGCGGATCTTGTCGGGGTCTTGCCCGGCGACCAGGCGGAACGACACCTTGGCCTCGGCGGCGGCCGGCAGTACCGTCTTGAAGCCGGGGCCGGCATAGCCGCCGGCCAGGCCGTTGATCTCGGCGGTCGGCCGCGACCATATCTTCTCAAGCACCGTGCGATCGGTCTCGCCGGCCGGCGTGGTCAGTCCGGCGCCGCCAAGGAAGGCGGCGGCGTCGAAGCCGAGACCCTCCCAGTTGGCACGCAGTTCGGGGGTCAAGTCGGCGACGCCGTCGTAGAAGCCGGGGAGGGTGACGCGGCCGTCATCGTCGTGCAGGCCGCCGAGAATCCTGGTCAGCACGTGCAGCGGATTGAGCGCCGCGCCGCCGAAGGAGCCGGAATGCAGATCGTGGCTGGCGCAGCGGACGGAGATCTCCTCGCCGACCAGACCGCGCAGCATGGTGGTGATGGCCGGCGTCTTGCGGTCCCACATCTCGGTATCGCAGACCAGCGCCACGTCGACGGACAGCTCCTCCTTGTTGGCCTCCAGGAACGGGATCATCGACGGCGAGCCCGATTCCTCCTCGCCCTCCGAGAAGAAGGTGACATTGACCGGCAGCGTACCGGTTTCGGCGATCAGCGCCCGGCAGGCTTCCAGGAAGGTCATCAACTGGCCCTTGTCGTCCTCGGCGCCGCGGGCAAGGATGCGCTTGCTGCCGTCCGGCATCGTCTTCACCACCGGCTCGAAGGGCGGCGAGTCCCACAGCTCCAGCGGATCGACCGGCTGCACGTCGTAATGGGCGTAGAACAGCACGTGCGGCTTGCCGGGGCCGGCCTTGTCGTAGTGGCCGACCACCATCGGATGCTTGGGCGTCGGGCGCACCGAGGCCGCAAAGCCGAGCGCGGTCAGCTCGGCCACCAGCCAGTCGGCGGCGCGGGCGCAATCGCCGGCATAGGCCGGATCGGCCGAGATCGAGGGGATGCGCAGGAAGTCGAACAGGCGGTCGAGGCTTTTCGGGAAGTCGGCGTCGACGCGGGAAAGAACGGCGGTAACGGACATCGGTGTCTCCAGGTGAGATGGATCACCTTATAGTCCATCTTCGGCCGACGCGACGAGGGCAAAGGCGCGCGGCGCGCCGGCATTGCATCTAAGTAAAATCCACAATAAAATGTTGCTGGCTAACCGGCCGGGAAATCGGGAGGTCCCGCTGGAGCCGACTTCCGACCCCATCGGCAGGCATCGCCGGATTGGAAATTCATAAACTACAGCTTGTTGAAGCGTTTTTATGTAACCATGGATGGTGGACACAGGTAACGGTGTGACTTGAGGTTTTAAATCGTTCAATCGAATGCAGGCTGCATGCAAGGCCGATGTACTCGTTTCTGGATAAGTACACAGCGGTTCTCATTGGTCTCATTATTTTCTATAAATAAATTTCAATCCAAAAGTCGATACTAAACTTCCTGCGTGATAAACCTGTCATGCGGGCGTCGTTCCGCATGAAACATGAAAGTTTTTGAATGAAATAATTAAGAAAGAGAACCGTGAATAAGCCCTTTTTGAAAATGAGAAGCGTAATAATTGGTGTAATATTGTACATTTTCAGCATGAAAGGCTTTATTTGACGAAAAATGTGCTCTACAAGGAAACTGTTCGTTCAATCGTGCGTTTTTATGCGGAAAGCAGTCGAAGCATGCGGGCACTTGAAACGAACTGCCGCCTTCCTGGCGGCCGGAGGGTTGGGTCGAAATCATGAATACGCCAGACGACATCCTGGCTGACGCAGTCGGCCTCCGCACCTGTTCCAGCGCGAACAAGATCTTCGAGGTGATCGAGCGTCGCCTATTGGGCCATGGCGCCAGCCATGTGCTGATTTCGGGCCTCCCGATGCCGGGCCGTCCGGTGGAGCCGCTGGTGCTGCATATTCGCTGGCCGGACATTCGTTCCGAACGCGGCCAGCTCATCACCATCAACAAGGGCGATCCGGTGCTGGAGCGCTGTCGCGTTGCCCATCGGCCGTGCCTGATCGACGGCGTCAGCATCTCGGGCCATTCCGACCTGGTGGCCGCCGCCGGTCCCGAGGCGTCGGCGCGCATCGTCGCGGTGCCGATCACCTCCATCCCGCCCTATCAGGCGGCCGTCATCGGCCTCGGCGAGGCGCTATCGCTGACCGAACTCGACCTCGTTGCCTTCGACTTCCTGTGCAACCAGGCCTTCCGGCGGCTCCGGGCGCTCGGCTACCTCATCGACTCCCGCCCCGGTGACCTGTCGGCGCGCGAGCGGCGCGTCCTGGAGCTGACGGCGCTCGGCATGACGGCGCAGGAGATCGCCGAGACGCTCAACATTTCCCAGCGGACGGTGCACGCCCATCTTCAGAATGCCGGCGAGAAGCTTGACGCCACCAACAAGACGCAGGCGGTGGTCGAGGCGTTGCGCTACGGCCAGATCACGCTGGCCGACTGACGGCGCTCGACACGGCCACGACGTGGAAACCCGCTGGTTCCGCCGGCGGGTTTTTTGTCGATCGGCGACATGTCAGGCTCCTTCCTTCCATCGGCGGCATTGAGGCCGACCTGTGCCTCGGGTTAGAACGCTTTGAAAGTTGGTCGAGAACGTCGGGAAGGATGCGGGCATGTTGGAACAGGACAAGGTCTACGTCGGGTCTGGCACCAAGCCGCAATATCTGACGCTGAAGCTCGCCAACCGGCACGGGCTCGTCACCGGCGCCACCGGCACCGGCAAGACCGTGACGTTGCAGGTGCTGGCCGAAGGACTGTCGGACGCCGGCGTGCCGGTGTTCTGCGCCGACGTGAAGGGCGATCTTTCCGGCATCGGCGCCCCCGGCGAGGCCAAGGACTTCCTCGAGGAGCGGGCGCGCGCCATCGGCTTTTCCGAGGAGTACCAGCTCAAGGCGGCGCCGGCCGTGTTCTGGGACCTGTTCGGCGTCAAGGGCCACCCCATCCGCACGACGATTTCGGAGATGGGGCCGCTCCTGCTGTCGCGCCTTCTCGAACTCAACGACACCCAGGAAGGCGTGCTGAACATCGTCTTCAAGGTGGCCGACGACGAGGGCCTGCTGCTCCTCGACCTCAAGGATCTGCGCTCGCTGCTCGCCTATGTCGGCGAGAACGCCGACGCGGTGACCGCCAACTACGGCAACGTCGCCAAGGCGACGGTCGGCGCCATCCAGCGGCAGCTCCTGGTGCTGGAGCAACAGGGCGGCGACCGCTTCTTCGGCGAGCCCGGCCTGCAGATTTCCGACCTGATGAAGATGACCGGCGACGGCCGCGGCGCCGTCAACGTGCTGGCCGCCGACAAGCTGATGCAGACGCCGCGCCTCTACGCCACCTTCCTTCTCTGGCTGCTGTCGGAGCTGTTCGAGCAACTGCCTGAGGTCGGCGACCTCGACAAGCCGAAGCTGGTGTTCTTCTTCGACGAGGCGCACCTTCTGTTCGACGAGGCGCCGAAGGTGCTGGTCGACAAGGTGGAGCAGGTGGTGAAGCTGATCCGCTCCAAGGGCGTCGGCATCTATTTCGTGACGCAGAATCCGCTCGACATCCCCGAAAGCGTGCTCGCCCAGCTCGGCAATCGCGTCCAGCACGCGTTGCGCGCCTATACGCCGCGCGAGCAGAAGGCGGTAAAGGTGGCGGCCGACACCTTCCGTCCCAACCCCGCCTTCGACACCTTCACGGCGATCACCGAACTGGGGCAGGGCGAGGCGCTGGTCTCCATGCTGGAGGGCAAGGCGGTGCCGTCGATGGTCGAGCGGACGTTGATCCGGCCGCCGTCGTCTCGTCTCGGGCCGCTGAAGGATGAGGAGCGGGCGGCGCTGATCGCCGCCAGTCCGCTGGCCGGCGTCTACGACGAGACCGTCGATCGCGAGTCGGCCTTCGAGGTGCTGAGGGCGCGGGCGAGCGGCGTGCGGGAGACGCGGCAGCCGGCCGGGCCGACGCCGAAACGGCAGAGCCCCGGCTTCAGCGTGCCCGACTTCGGCTGGGGTCGCAGCCGGGACAGCGCGCCAGCGCCACAGCCCGAGAGCCGTTACGACGAGCCGGCCCGCCGGCCGCGCCTCGACGAATACGAAAGCGCCGCCGATCGCCGCCGTCGCGAGGCGAGCGAGGAGCGGGCGGCCAAGCGCGACACCTACGGCTACGGCGGCCGCCAGACGGTGACTGAGGCGGCCATCAAGTCGGTGGTGCGGTCGGTGTCGAGCCAGGTCGGCTCGCAACTCGGCCGGGCGCTGGTGCGCGGCGTGCTGGGCAGCCTGCTGAAGTAGAAGCGGCGACCTTGGCGGGTCCAATCAGTACCGGTGCCGGGAAATCCGGCGCCGGTTCATGGAAAGAGCGTGTAGACCTTGGAAATCATGCCCGGCTGCCGGCGATAGGTCCGGAAGCCCATGGCCTCGTAATAGGCGAGCCCGAGGTCGTTGTGCTCGCCGATCGTCGCGTCGATGCTCGGCAACCCCGCCTTCCGGGCGGCGTCTCTCGTCGCCGCGAACAGGGCCGTTCCGATGCCCCGGCGCCCCGAGTCGAGCTTCACATAGGTGCCGATGAAGCCCCAGCCCGGAGTGACGCCCCAGGGGTTGCCATCGGTGGCGCGTTGCAGCGACTGGAAGCCGAGAATGTCGCCTTGCTGGGACACGGCGACCAAGCATTCGATCCGGTTGGGGTGCTCGACGTAATATGTCCGGACATGCTCGGCTGAACTGGGGCGGTCGCTCTTCCAGGCGGCGATAATGTCCCGAAGGACGATGCTCATACCCTCGGAATCCGCCGGCAGGGCAGGTCTGACCTTCAAGGCGGGGCTCCTTTTCACCCTCACCACCCGGCTGGCGGCTCCTTGCGGGCTTTCGCCAGCGTGTCGATGCGCTCGGCGGTGGCGGGATCGGCGATGAGGTCTTCGAGCGGCGCGTCCATGCGGCGGCGCCAGTTGGGATGCTCGTCGATGGTGCCGGGCAGGTTGGGCTGTTCTTCCAGCGCAAACAGGTCTTCGAGCGGCGCCAGCGCCAGCTGCGAGCGTGCCCGGCCGATGTGGCGCAGCGCCGCCTCGACCACCGGCGCCGGATCGTCGGGCGCTGGCCGCGGCTCCTCGCCGCCGAAGGTGGCCCAGAGCAGGCCGCGATCCCAGGCGCGCCGCTCCTCCTCCCGCTGCCGGTTGGAATCGGCCGGCAGGCGGCCAAGCTCCTCGGCCCAGTCGAGGTCGTGCCCGGTCCACCAGCCGGCGACGGTGGCGGTGTCGTGGGTGCCGGTCATGGCGACGCTCTCCGGCGGATAGTCCTGCGGGCCGATGAAGCCGTGGTCGAGCGCCCGCTCGAACCACAGGACGCGCATGCCGAACATGCCGGTGTCGTCGATCGCCTCGGCAAAGCCGCCGGGCTTGGTGCCGAGATCCTCGGCGATGATCAGCGCCTGCGCCCGGTGCGACTCCAGGGCGGCGAGGCGGATGAGGTCGCGGAAGGGGTAGGTGAGATAGGCGCCGTCGCTCGACGCGCGGCCGTCCGGCATCACCCAGAGGCGCGACAGGCCGAAGGCATGATCGATGCGCAGGCCGCCGGCCCGGCTCAGCGCCGCCCGCAAGGTGGCGATCCACGGCGCGTAACCGCTCTCGGCAAGGCCGCGCGGCGAGAAGCCGGTCAGCATCCAGTTCTGGCCGAGCGGCCCGAGCGGATCGGGCGGCGCGCCGATGGTCAGGCCGTCGAGCAAGTGGTTGCGCATGTTCCAGCTGTCGCTGCCGCCGATATCGACGCCGACCGCCAGATCGGCGAGGAGCCCGATGGCCATGCCCGCCGCCTTGGAGCGGCTCTGCACGGCGACGAGGCTCTCGTGGGCCAGCCACTGGACGAACAGGTGGAAGGCGATCTCATCCGGATGCTCGGCGGCGAACTGGCGCACCGCCGGCCCGTCGGGATCGTGGAAGACAGCCGGCCATGCCTGCCAGCCGCCGAGGCCGCGCGAGCGGAAGCGGACGTCGAGCGCGTCGAACACCGCGTGGCGGCGCAGGACATCGCCGCCGGCCAGGCTGTCGGTGATGACACGCGACCGCATGTCCGGGGAAAGGCCGTTGAACACCGCCCTGAGCTGGGCAAGGCGGCGGGGCAGGGCGCCTTCCCAGTCGATGAAGGCGCCACCTTCCTCGTCGGCCGGCAGCGGCGGCAGGCCGACCAGCGCCGGATCGCCCATGGCGCCGTTGAGGAACAGCCGGCTCGACGGCGAATAGGGGCTGAAGCCGATGCCGTGGCCGGGGAACAGCGCGTGGACGGGATTGATCATCGCCACGTCGGCGCCGAGGCTGGCGAAACGCTGCATGGCGTCGTCGAGATGGCCGAAATGGCCGAATGGCTGCGGCACCCGGCCGCGCAGCGACGGGATCTGGATCGACGGCCCCCAGAAACGGCGGTCGCTGCCGAACGCGTCGAGCCCGTGGCAGCGGCGCGGCGCCACGGCCAGCGTCAGCTCGTGCGGCCCGATGGCCATACGATAGTAGCCGGGCTCGTCGATGGCCGGCAGGTGGCTGCCCTCGATGGAAAGGGCCAGGCTGCGGCCGTCCTCGGCGACAAGCTCGGCGCGGCCGAGGCTGGCGGGCAGCGGCGTCGGCTGGCCGGCGTCGGTGACGATCAGCGCCGGCGGCCGTCGCCGTTCGTCGGCGATTCGGGCGAGGCTGTCGGCGATGGCCGCTTCGCTGTCGGCCGGATAGCCGAGGGCGGTGGCAATGGCAGCTAGCGCCTCGTCGGTCACCTCCTGCTGCCGGGCGACGACATCCCACCAGACCCGGACGAGGCCGATCGCCTCGGCGAGCGCGTGAAGCTCAGTCATGTTGCACTCTGCTCCGGCTGGGGAGGAAAGGTTGCGTCGGGGCGCGGCCGCCCGTCACAGCCGCGTCAGACCGGTGAGGTCGGGCAGCTCGGCGGCCGGCCGCATGTCGGGATATTCGTCGAGCGCGCCGGTACGGTTGATCCACACCGCCCGGAAGCCGAACTTCGAGCCGCCGGCCACGTCCCAGCGGTTGGACGACTGGAAGGAGATGGCGCTCGGGAAGACGCGGAAATGCGTCGTCGCCATCTCGTAGACGCGCGGGTCGGGCTTGTAGCAGCCGATCGTGTCGACCGACAGCACGTCGTCGATGATGTCGCCGAGACCGGCGGCGCGGATCGCCCGGTTGAGCATCAGCGGGCTGCCGTTGGACAGGATGGCGACGCGGGTGCCGGCGATCTTGAGATCGCGCAGCACGGCCGGCACCTCGGGGAAGCAGTCGCAGCGGCGATAGGCTTCGAGCAGCTTCTCGCGAAGATCGGGATCGACCTGCGGATAGGCGGCAAAGGCGGCGTCGAGCGCGTCCTTGGTCAGCGCCCAGAAATCCTTGTAAGCGCCGGTGGCCGAGCGGATCCAGGAATATTCCAGCTGCTTGGCGCGCCAGAGTTCGGACAGGCGCTGCGCGTCCGGCCCGAGTTCGGCGGCGTGGCGGCGGACGGCCGAATGGACGTCGAACAGCGTGCCGTAGGCATCGAACAGGAAGATCGGATGGTACATGCCGCTGTCTCCGCATCGAACCGCCGATTCGTGAATCGGACGGCTTTCGCAACCTGGGTATCGGATATATTCGGGTATCTTGAAACCGGCAAAACGGACATGCGGAAAAGCCTGCAACCGGTGTAATTTCCGGCTGCCGGCAACAAAAAACAACATGGAAGGACGTTTATCGTGGCTTGGTCCCGGACCTGGACGTGGTTGGACGGAAAATGGCACGAGGGCAACGTGCAGATCATGGGCGTCAGGACGCATTCGTCCTGGCTCGGCTCGTCGGTGTTCGACGGCGCCCGCTATTTCGAGGGCGTGGCGCCCGACCTCGACTTGCATTGCCGGCGCGTCAACCGCAGCGCCGCCAAAATGGGCCTTGAAGCGCTGCACCCGGCCGAGGAGATCGAGGCGCTGGCGCGCGAGGGCTTCGCCCGCTTCCCGGCCGACGCCGCGCTCTACATCCGGCCGATGTACTGGGCGGAAGACGGCGGCTTCATGGGCGTGCCGCCGGAAGCCGCGACCACCCGCTTCTGCCTCAGCCTCTACGAGGCGCCCATCCCGTCGATCGACGAGGGCTACGCGGTGACCACCACGCGCTACCGCCGGCCGCTGCCCGAGACGGCGCTGGTCGATGCCAAGGCCGGCTGCCTCTATCCCAACAACGGCCGCGCCATGCTGGAGGCCAAGGCCAAGGGCTTCGACAACGCGGTGCTGCTCGATGTGCTCGGCAACGTCTGCGAGCTGGGCACGGCCAACCTGTTCATCGCCAGGGACGGCGTGGTGATGACGCCGGCGGCCACCGGCGTGTTCCTGGCCGGCATCACCCGCTCGCGGCTGATCCAGCTGCTGCGCGACGACGGCTTCGACGTGCGCGAATGCGTGCTGAAGATCGACGATCTCGCCAATGCCGACGAGATCTTCGCCGCCGGCAATTACGGCAAGGTGACGCCGATCCTCCGTTTCGAGACGCGCGAGTTCCCGGTCGGTCCGGTGACCAAACGCGCCCGCGCGCTCTACTGGGCCTATGCCCACGCCTGAGTGTCGGTTTCTGCCGGTCCATCCTCTTGAAAATGCCACCCCGGCTGCGGATTTCAGGAGGATGCGCCCCGGCATTGCCCGCCGGGCAACCCGCGAGGAGGCCGACATGCGGATGACAATGGCTCTGGTTTCGACGATGGCGATCCTGCTCGGTGCCGCCGTTCCGGCGGCGGCGGCCTCCTTCATCCCCCGGCAGACCGAGCCGATCGCCTGCCCGGCCGGGCCGGCCGGCGGGCTTTGGCAAGGCTTTTTCCATGGCCGCAAGGAGGTGGACAGCGGCTGGATGAGATACGAAGACACCGCCGAGCGCTACTGCTTCCGGACGGAGAAGCTCTGCCGCAACTGGCTCTACAACATGCAGAGCGAGTACCAGTACATGGTGTGGTCGGCGGACTGCAGGCGGTTCGGCGGCTGAAGCTCAGCGGTTGCCGGTCGGCTCCTGCGAGGGCGCGCGCGACCGCCGCGAGCGCTTGACCACCACCGGAACGGCCGGCACGGCGCGCGTGGCCGCGAGATCGCCGTAGACGGCTTCTTGCGGCTTCCTGCGGAATCCGATGTGGGTGATGGTGAAGCCGGGATCGTCGGGCAGCGTCGGGGCGGCCGGCGGCGGCGCCCGCAACAGGCCGCGACTGCGCAGCGAAGCGGCCTCGCGCAACGCCAGGAGCCGTTCCTCGGAGACGATCTCGGCCGGCTGGCCGGAGCGCCGTTCCGGTCCGCGATAGGTGGGATCGTTGCGGCGGCGGCGGTCGGGGCCAAAGTAGCCCGAGCCGGTCTTGACGTAGACGCGCGGCCGGCCGAACACCGTCAGCAACCGCTCGGCGAGATAGCCCGACGACATCGGCTTGACGGCGATCTCGTCGATGCCGGCCATCACCGCCTTCTGCACATTCTGCCGGCTGGCGTGGCCGGTCATCAGGAGGATCGGCACCATGCGGTTGACGACGGCGCCGCCGTGGCGGATGCGGTCGGCGAAGGCGAAACCGTCCTGTGGCTCCATGCCGAGATCCGACATGACGAGATCGACGTGACGGCCGGTCAGGAAGCCGAAGGCCTCCTCGCTGTCCGCAAACTCGTGAATGTCGCGAAAGCCGAACTCGTTCAGCATGCCGACGACGAACCGGCGAAAGCGCGGGCTGTCGTCGACGACGATGATCGTCCGCTGCGTGAAATCCGTCAGCCTATGCATGGCGCCCCGTCAACCGCTGCACAACATCAATCAACCAATCGGACCGAAAACGGGTCCGTTCGCCCCTCTGAACAGTGATAGAGGCTGGCGCCGCGTCGAACAACCGCGCCGGCCAAAAAAAGCGAGGCTCCGGACGTGCCGGAGCCTCGACGAAATCAGACCAGTCCGGATGACCGGACTCAGGCGGCCTTGGCGTAAAGCTCGGCCACGAAGTCCCAGTTGACCAGATTGTCGAAGAAGGCTTCGAGATACTTCTGACGCAAGTTGCGGTAGTCGATGTAGTAGGAGTGCTCCCAGACATCGACGCCGAGCAGCGGCGTGCCGCCCGATACCAGCGGGTTTTCGCCGTTGGGCGTCTTGGAGATGGCAAGCTTGCCGTCCTTCAGCGCCAGCCAGGCCCAGCCCGAGCCGAACTGCGTCATGCCGGCCTGGATGAAGTCGGCGCGGAACTTATCGAGGCCGCCGAGGTCCTCGTTGATCTTCTTGAGCAGTTCGCCCGGAACGGCGCCGCCGCCGTTCGGCTTCATCCACTGCCAGAAATAGAAGTGGTTGTAGTGCTGGGCGACATTGTTGAAGAGGGCGGGATTCTTGCCGAACGAACCCTTCACCACCTCTTCGATGCTCTTGCCTTCCCACTCGGTGCCCTTAATGAGATTGTTGCCGTTGTTCACGTAGGCAAGGTGATGCTTGTCGTGGTGATACTCGAGCGTCTCGCGCGACATGTAGGGGCCAAGCGCGTCATAGGCATAGGGAAGGTCGTTCAGCTCGAAGGCCATGGTCGTCTCCTCTCGGGAAAAAAGCGCGTTCTGAAACGGAGCATCGCCGCTCCGGCGGTGGTGCCTGCCAGATACTTAGTTACTTTTCCCGATGGCGGCAATGCGCCACCTGTCGATTCATGGCTCCCATGCGCCTTCCGGTTGGCAAAACCGATCAGTTCGCCCGATCCATCACCTTGAGCGCGAAGGCATATTCCATCGCCGTTTCCTTCAGCTCGTCGAAACGGCCGGAAGCACCGCCATGGCCGGCGTCCATGTTGACGTGCATCACCTGCGGATTGTCGTCGGTCTTCAGCGCCCTGAGGCGGGCCAGCCATTTTGCCGGCTCCCAGTAGGTGACGCGCGGATCGGCGAGGCCGGCCAGCACGAACATCGGCGGATAGTCCTGCGTCGTCAGGTTGTCGTAGGGGCTGTAGGAGCGGATGCGCTCGAAGTCCTCGACGCTGTCGATCGGGTTGCCCCACTCCGGCCACTCGGGCGGTGTCAGTGGCAGCGAGGCGTCGAGCATGGTGTTGAGCACGTCGACGAAGGGCACGGCGGCGATTACCGCGCCCCAGATGTCGGGCGCCATGTTGGCGACGGCGCCCATCAGCATGCCGCCGGCCGAGCCGCCATGGGCGACGATCCGCCCCTCGGAGGTGAAGCGGTTGTCGACGAGATAGCGCGCCGCGTCGATGAAGTCGCTGAAGGTGTTGATCTTGTTCTCGCGCTTGCCGGCAAGATACCAGCGGTGGCCCTTGTCGTTGCCGCCGCGCACGTGGGCGATGGCGTAGACGAAGCCGCGGTTGACCAGCGACAGGATGCGGGTCGAAAACGAGGCGGGAATGGCGATGCCATAGGCGCCATAGCCGTAGAGCAGGCAGGGGGCGCTGCCGTCGAGCGGCGTGTCGGCACGGTAGAGCAGGGTGACGGGAACCGTCTCGCCGTCCGGCGTCGGCGCCTGGATGCGGCGCGTCACGTAGTCGGACGGCTCGTGGCCGGACGGCACCTCCTGCGTCTTCCTCAGGAAGCGCTCGCCGGTCTCCATGTCGTAGTCGTAGACCTGCGCCGGCGTGGTCGGCGAGGAATAGGTGAAGCGGACGATATTGGTGTCGAACTCGTAGGAGCCGGAGAGGCCGAGCGAATAGGCCTCCTCCGGAAAGGCGATGGCGTGCTCGTGACCGCTCGCCAGCTCGCGGATGACGATGCGCGGCAGGCCGCCCACCCGTTCGAGCCGCACCATGCGCCCCTGGAAGATCGACATCGACAGGATCAGCCGGCCCGGCTCGTGGGCGACCACGTCGATCCAGTTGTCGCGACCGGGGTTCTTGAGCGGCGCGTTGACGATCTTGAAGTCCTCGGCGCCGTCGGCGTTGGTCAGGATGTAGACGCGGTCGCCGCCGTCGTCCTCGATGGAATACTCGACCTCGGTGTCGCGCGCCGTGACGAGGCGCGGCGGGCTGTCCGGCGCGGCGGCGTCGATCAGCCGCACCTCGGACGTCTCGTGGTCGTGGGAGTCAATGATAATGAAGCGGTTCGACTGCGTCTTGTCGACGCCGCAGAAGAAGCCGGAATCCTCCTCGACATAGACGACGACGTCCTCGGAGGCCGGCGTGCCGATCACATGCCGGAGCACCTTCTCGGTGCGGTGGTTGTCGTTGATGAAGGTGTAGAAGAGGGACCTGGAATCGGCAGCCCAGGCGACGCCGCCCGCCGTGCTGGGGATCTCGTCGGGGAGATCGGCGTCGGCATCGAGGTCGCGGATGCGGATGGTGTGGTATTCCGAGCCGGTGTCGTCGATGCTGTAGGCGAGCAGCTTGTGGTCGGGGCTGTGGCTGGCGCCACCCAGGCTGAAATAGGGCTTGCCCTGGGCGAGCGCGTCGGCGTCGAGCAGCAGTTCCTCTGGGCCGCCGTCGCGCAATGTGCGGACGAGACGGGGATGCTGGGCGCCGACAAGATAGCGGCTGGCATAGGCATAGGGCCCGTCGGGCAGCGGCACCGAGGAATCGTCCTCAAGGATGCGGCCGCGCATCTCGGCCACCAGCTTGGCCTGCAGTTCGACGGTGTCGGCCATCCAGGCGTCGCAGAAGGCGTTCTCGGCATCGAGATGGGCGCGGATGGCCGGATCGAGCACGTCGGGATCGCGCAGCACGTCCTGCCAGTTGTCGGCGCGAAGCCAGGCGTAGTCGTCGATGAGTTCGACGCCATGGATATGCGTCGCAACGGGCCGCTTCTCGGCACGGGGGGCCTTCAACTCGGTCATGAGCGCTCCGGAGAATGCAAAACGGCTGGAGGGATACCCCCAAAGCCGGTGACGGGGCAACAGACAAACGCGCCAGTGGCGGTGAAGGTCCGTCAGCTCTCGACGATGTCGAGGTCCGCCGATCCCTCTCGGTCCTCGGTCTCGACGATCCAGCAGTCCTCATCGAAACGCCGCTCGGAACGGAGGCGGGCGTCGATGTCCGGCTCCGGCGCGGCGTCGAGCAGCCGCTCGAAGACGCGGCCGCCGGCGATCGCCGGCGCGAGGTCGTCGAGATAGACCTGCGGCGCCGGGCCATAGAGATCGGCGCTGCCGTCGAGGCGGGCCACCTTGACGAAAATGGCGCCGGCCTCCGCCGCGCCGCGTTTGACGACGGCGGTGAACAGCCCGGCGTCGTTGCGGCGACGGACATAGGCGGAAACGAAGAAATCGGAGGTGATGCGGGCCATGGCCGGACTCGGAGAAACGCTGCGCCGTTCAAAGCATGGCGGCGGCCGGAGGGCAAGGCCGGAAGGCTAGAGGCCGCCGACCTTGACGAGCTGGTTCAGGAAGGCCTCGTTGATGGCGCCGGTCTGCGGCAGATTGTAATAGGCCTGGAATTGCCGGATGGCGTCGCGCGTTTCGGCCGACATCACGCCGTCGGCGGCCACCGGGCCGAAACCCTGCTGCGACAGCGAACGCTGGATGCGGGCGAGATTGGCATCGGCCGCCACGCTGGCGGCCTTGGGCGCCGCCGGTTGGTTGACCGGGGCGGCGGCGGTTGCCTGGGCAGGGGGCGCCGCCGTGGCGATCAGGTCGCCGATGCCGTCGATCGGGGCGGCGGGCATCTGCGGCGCGGTCGTCTCGGCCACCGCCGCGCCGGGCTTCGGCCAGGGCATCGGCACCGCCGTTGCCGCCGGTACGGCGGGCGTGGACGGCAGCGATGCGACGGTGAGCGGATCAGCGGCGGCCGGCGCCTCGCCGTTGAGGCTGGTCTTTGGCCGTACCGAGCGGATGGCCAGCAGCACGTTGTTCGACGGCTCGCCGGTCGGCGTCAGCCGGAAGGCGCGCTCGAAGGCGAGGATGGCCTGCGAGGTCTGCGGCCCATCGAGGCCGTCGATCTCGCCGCGATAGTAGCCGAAGTCCTTGAGGCCCTGCTGGATATCGGCAACGAGACTGTGATCGGTGGCGCCGACGGCGGAGCCGTCGGAGGAGCGCAGCGCCGGCGGCGTCGCCGGCCGGTCGGCCGGGGCAAGCGGCCGGATGCCGACGAACAGCGGCGCCGGATGGGCGCGCGGCTGCAGCATCAGCGCGTTGGCCATGATGGCGACGGCGGTCGCCGTCATGACGAGGCCGCCGGCGGTGGCCATCGGATTGCCGACAGCCCCCCTCAGGAGGAGGGCGGCAAGTCCCGGCTTCTGTTGGGTCTTGCGTCCTGCCATGCGTCAGGCCCTCCGTGCCACGCGCTGGATCTGCTCGACATCCAGGACGCGGGAGATCGGTTCGGCGGCGTCGCGCGACGGCTGCAGCGGCAGCAAGACGGTGACGGTGGTGCCCTTGCCGAGATCGGAGTCGATCATCACCTGGCCGCCGTGCAGCGCCACCAGACCCTTCACCACCGACAGGCCGAGGCCGGTGCCGGCCTGCTTGCGGTCATAGCCGGTCTCGGCCTGGAAGAACGGGTTGCCGACCCGGGCGAGATCCTTCTCGGCGATGCCGATGCCGTTGTCGCGCACGGCGATGGCCATGCGGCGGCCCTGCCGGCGCACCGAGCAGACCACCTGGCCGCCGCGATTGGAGAACTTCACGGCGTTGGACAGCAGGTTCAAGACAATCTGGCGGCAGGCGCGCGCATCGGCGACCAGCTCCGGCAGGTTGGGCTCGACGTCGGAGAAGAGGGCGATGCCGGCCTTCTCGGCCTGCGGCGCCATCATCTGACGGCAGCGATCGACCAGCGGACCGACGCGGAAGGCTTCCGGATTGACGTCGAAGGAGCCGCACTCGATCTTCGAGAGGTCGAGGATGTCGTTGACCACCTGCAACAGATGCTCGCCCGACTCCTTGATCAGACCGGAATATTCCCGCTGACGGTCGAACTCGAAGCGGCCGAACAGCTCCTGGTTCAGGATGTCGGAGAAGCCGATGATGGCGTTGAGCGGCGTCCTGAGTTCATGGCTCATATTGGCCAGGAAGCGCGTCTTGGCGAGGTTGGCCGCCTCGGATTCGGCCCGCAGGTGCTCGAGTTCGGCCTCGTGCTGCTTGCGCTCCGAAATGTCGCGCGTGACGGTGACAACCGCGTCGGTGCCGGTCTCGTCGGCAAGGCAGCGCATGTGCGATTCCACCCAGATCCAGCCGTCGGTGTCCTGGTCGTCGCCGCAGCGCAGGCGATATTCGACGCGCGACCCGCCCTCGTGCAGGGCCGCGGAGATGGCCGAGAGATAGGCCGGCCGATCGCCGATGTGGACGCGGCGGAACAGGCCGTCGGCGGCAAGGTCGGCAGGTCGCACCGAGAGCAGGCGCAGGGCGGCGGGCGAGGCGAAGGTGACGTCGCCGGACGGATCGTGGCAGGTGACGAGGTCGCTCATCGCCTCGGCGAGCAGGCGATAGCGCTGCTCCTGACGGGCGAGAGTGAGCGAGGTGGCGCGCTCGCGCCGCTCGATGCCGATCGCCACGGCGGAGGCGTAGCCGAGGGCGACGACGCAGGCGAGGAAGCTCATGGTCGTGCTGTCGCCGGGAAAGGCGAGGGTGTGGCCGGCGGTGCCGGTGGCAGTGAGGATGGCGGTCGCCGCGAAGCCGCCGCCGCTGATCGCCGCCGCGCCGGCGATGGTGGCCCGGCGGCCGGAAAGCGCCGCCTCGATGGGCGCGATGGCGAACCACACCACGGCGAACGAGCCGAGGCCGCCGGTGTAGAGTGCCACCCAGACGGCGAGGCCGGTCAGGATCGCCGACGACAGGAGATAGCCCCGCGCCAGCCGGCCGGTGCGGGAGACGAACAGCGCCACCAGGATCTCGAGGCCGAGGATGGAAAGGGCGGTGGCGGTGAAGCCGGCCGACGAGGCGTCGACGGCCAGCGCCAGCGGAATGAGGCCGAAGGCCGCAAAGCCGGCCACGAGATGGGAGCCGATGAATCCCCTGTGCCGGTCGATCTCGACTGGATCGTCGATCACCGAGCTATGCACAAGGTGATCGAACGAGCGCTCCAGCGCGGCTCTGATCTCACGGTTACGCAACACGCATCCCCATCGCAGGCTGGCCGCCGATTGGCGCGCGGCTTCCCGCGCGATGTCGACGCCGACATGCCGGCCCTGAGTTTCGGAAGTCTTCCCCGGATGTTGCCGGCCAAGGCTTCGAACACGAGCCATTTGTCTTTTCTGCCATCACGGTGCCACGCGCCCCTTTATGGAATCTTGATGGGATCGGCGCTCGTGGAACGGAGAAGGCCGCAAAGCCGGGTTTGGCCGAAAAGATCGAATTCACGGTTAAGCGCCGGTGAACACTGGAACACCCCCGCCGGAAGCCCGCGATAAACCTCGGAAATTCGTGCCGTCTGGTCGCAAGACAGGCCGATCGATAAAATTGGACTCAAATTTTCGTCGAATTTCCCTGCGATTTGAACGGTCGGCCTAATTCGATCCTAAAACGTCCCTGCTAGACCGGGATCATCGAACGGACGGCGATGGCTTCGGCCCTCGCCAAAGATCCGGACGCCCGACACGGGCGATGAACAACAGGGAATTGTCACATGATGTTCCTCCTAAGGACGGCTTTCTGGCTGTCCGTCGCCATCTTCCTCATTCCGGTCGATCACTCGGCCGAACAGCAGGCGGAAGCCGCGAGGGTGCAGCCGATCGGCGCGCTGGAAGCGGCGAGCGCCGCCCAGGCGACGATCTCCGACATGAGCGGCTTCTGCGGCCGCAATCCGACCGCCTGCGACATCGGCGGCCGCGTCGCCACCACCTTCATGCTGAAGGCCCAGACCGGCGCCCGCCTGGTCTACGACTTCATCGACCGCTCGCTCGCCGACAAGGCCGGTGTCGCCGTCGATCACGGCACGCTGACCGCCGCCGACCTCGCTCCCGCCTGGCGCGGCCCCGGCAAAGCGCCGCAGGGCATCTGACCACCACATGATCCGGCCGGACCGGCCCAAGCCGGCGGCCCCGCTTTCCCTGACCGGTGGTTTGAATCCGCCGGGAACTCTGACCGCCGCGCCCTTTCGGGTCGGCGGTCTCTTTCTTTGCGGCCGGCGGGAGACTATATCGGGTCCGGCTCGAAGGACAGGAGATGGAAGGTGGCGGCGACGCTCGACGAAATCAGGGAGAACTTCTCGCTTCTCGATGATTGGGAAGACCGCTACCGTTATGTGATCGAACTGGGCAAGGAGCTGGAGCCGCTCGCCGACGAGGACCACGGCGACGATACCAAGGTGCGCGGCTGCGTCAGCCAGGTCTGGCTGAAACCGGCTCTTTCCGGCGACCCGGCCGACCCGGTGCTGACCTTCCGCGGCGATTCCGACGCCCTGATCGTCCGGGGGCTGGTCGCCATCCTCCACGCCACCTATTCCGGCAAGCGCGTGTCCGAGGTGCTGGCGATCGACCCAGAGGCGATCTTCAACGAGCTGAACCTCCGTGAGCACCTGACGCCGCAGCGCTCCAATGGCCTGAGGTCGATGGTCGAGCGGCTGCGCCGGATCGCCGAGGAGGCGCGGGCCTGAGCCGGCGGCCGGCTCAGGGAGCGGGCCGGCAACGATTCAGGACTTGGGCCGGAAGTCGGATGTGCCCCAGTGACGCGTCGCCGTTCGCTCACCACCCGTCGCCTCCGCATCGATGCCGTAGTAACGGGCCAGCGCGGCCAGCGCCAGACGCAGCACCACCTTGCCGGAGCGCTGTGGCCAGCCGTGCAGCCGCTCGATGTCGGCGAGCCCGGCGAAATGACAGCAGACGTCGATGGCCACCGAAGCGAGATCGGGGCCCAGTCCCCGGATGACGGCATTGACCCGCGCCCGCGCGTCGAGCGAGGCGGCGTTGAGGTCGCGGCCGCCGCCGGCCGACCGGCGCTCGGCGCGGCCACCCAGGCCGTCCCAGTTCATGGTGGTGCGGGCGATCAGCCCGGCCAGCGTATAATCGCGGCGCAGCCGTTCCCCGGCCTCGAACTCGTCGGCCGAGATCAGCGGCTCGCCCGCCTTGTCCTTGCGGCTGCGCAGCCAGCCAAGCGGGCTTTCGGCCGCGTCGAAGTCGACTTCGCGCAGGATGCCGTCCGGATCGACCAGCGTCTTCGTCTGCCGCGATACCAACCGGTCGCTCATTGCAGTCGCTCCGGGCGCGTGGCCTCGTGGAGCCGGGCAGACAGACGAGGGAAAGCCCAGTTCTGAATCGAGTGCTCGATTGCCTCCAGCTTCAGGTCGATCAGCCGGTCGTCCCGCCGGTCCTCGACGGTGCGGCAGGCATGGGCGGCGGTGGTCCGGTCGCGTCCGAACATGCGGGCGGCCTCGGTCAGGGTCAGGCCGAGCTGGACGTGCGCCACGTAGATGGCGACCTGGCGGGCGAAGGCGATTTCGGCGCGGCCCCGGTTGTGGGACCGGAGCGAGGAAATCTTCAGGCTGAAGGCACGCAGCACGGCTTGTTCGATGATGTCCGCCTCGCCGGGGAAGTCCGCTTCCAAGACGGCGGCGGGGGATGCTTGAGAACTCAAGCGGGAGGCTGAACCATGCACGAGAGTGTACTCCGAAAGTTGGTGAGGGGACCTGCAATCCGCGATCAAGGAAAGCATGGGTTTCCCCGGACGGGGATAACTTTCGGTTGCTTTTGTTCTCATATGGTTGATTTGATTCAAATAGCAACCAATACGTGCTCAAGTGTTGACTTATGCCCGCTCTCCGATCCGGTCATACAATGTCCAGCTTTGAAAGGCTGTCCAAGAGAGCGCTGAAATCATGAGAGAATCCGTGTCTATCCCTCCGGTTGCGTCCCTCGTTGCCGACTCGATCGACGCGGGTGTGCTCCGGTATCGACGCCAGGAGATGCTGCCGCGGCTGTTGCCAGTCGACCCGGCGGACATCGCCGACGACAGCGAGGAATGCACTAGAAAGTTGTGTCTGCGTTTGTTGTCCGCTTTACGGCGCGAACGCGGTCGCGGCCGCGCTGGCCATTGGAGCTACGACCTCAATCGGCATATCGGGCTGCTGCAAGCCTATCGCGCCGAGCGGCGGACGCTGAGGCGGAGGGCGGGCACATCCGGGGATGATCAAGGTGCATCCTGAGCCACAGGGGCAGGCCGGAAAAGAAAAAGCCCGACCGCGAGGCCGGGCTCCTGAAAGCTCTGTGGGCAGGGCCGATCAGCGGCTGCGACGGCGCTGCTGGCCGAGGCCCATCTTCTTGGCGAGATCCGAACGAGCGGCCGCGTAGTTGGGGGCGACCATCGGGTAGTCGGCCGGCAGGCCCCACTTCTCGCGATACTCTTCCGGCGACATGTTGTAGTGGGTGCGAAGGTGCCGCTTCAGCGACTTGAACTTCTTCCCGTCCTCAAGGCAGATGATGTAGTCGTTGGTCACCGACTTCTTGACGGGAACGGCCGGACGCACCGGCTCGGCCTCGACTTCCTGAGGAGCACCGCCCTGCACGCGGTTGAGAGCGCCAACCACATCGTAGATCAGGTTGGGCAGTTCCGCGGTCGGAACGGAATTGTTGCCGACATAAGCGGCGACGATATGCGCGGCAAGGTCGATTATCGTCAGGTCTTCTTCCATCTCGCTCATCTTGGTTCCTGTCCTGCTTGAATCCGGATATTCTCTTGCGTTTCGTTAACTGTTTCGCCTGGGGAGGAATTTGGGAGAATTCTACATGCGAAACCGCAAAAAACCGATGATCTGCTGTCAGCCACCTCAATACAGCGCTTCAAAATCGAAAACAAGTGGAACTTGAGAAAGAGCGACGCCAATACGATGAAAGCCGCACGCTTTCCCAGCGAATGCTAGGAAAAATGTCGGCAAGACACTTCGAGCACACAGACGTTGCCTATGGCGGAGGCGACAGCCGGAAGGTGGGGAAGGGCATTGTCGGACTGCGGAATCGACCGTTCCGCCCCGCCGAATCGACGGTTCGTCCATTCCACAGGACTAATGACGAAGATGGATATCCGATATCGCGCGCAGGAGCGCTTTCGGATCGGCCGGATGAACAATGGCGGCAGGCCGGCAGTCGCGCGGCCGGCCGTCGTTCAGGCGCGATCGCGCTTGAGGTCCGGCATCCGCACCGGCTTGTCGCCGCGATTCGCCGTGGCCGCGCGGACGGGCGTGCCGGCCTGGGTCTGCGGCACGTAGCCCGCCGGCTTCTCCACAGGTCGGCCGGTGCCGCGCCAGCGGTCGGCAAGCAGCAGGGACGAGCGCAGAGAGACCATCTCGTAAAGGTCGACCAGGCGCTTGACGTCGAAATAGCTGCGCGTGTCGTCGACGCCGGAGAACAGGATGACGCGGGTGGCGATGCCGGTGTCGATGCCGGCCGCCTTCAGGCAGATCGACAGCGGTTCGCCGCCCTGATCGGCGAGCAACCGGACGACAAAGGGTGCATCCAGATCGGTGAGTTCGGCGAGAATGCCGGCCATGGCCTCGGTATTGCGCTGCAGGCAGGCGCGAGCCAGCGTCGCCACCTTGTCCGGATCGGGCATCGGCACGCGCGGCAGCGGCCGGCGAGCGGCGAACTCCCGGAGCGCGGCGATCTCCAGCGCCTGGATGACGCGGCGGCGGCCGCGGGCGTCGAGATCGAGGAACAGGTCAATCAGGTCGGTGTCCTGCACGTCGTTGATGCGGGCGGCGAGCTGACGGGCGAGCCTGGGATTGCCGCGGGCGCTGTCGACCAGATGACGGAGGGCGCTCGGCGAGAAGGCGATCGTGGTGTTGGCGGCCAGCGCCGTGAGGCCGTCGGAGCGCAGGCGGCCGAGCAGGGCCTCGACAACGGTCGGCTGGAGGTTGCGGCGGGCGGCGATCAGCTCGAGATGGCTCGGCGAGGCGGTGGCGATCAGCGCCAGCAACTGGCCTTCGGAAATGCTTTTCGCCCGCTCCAGCATGACCGACGAGACGGGAAAGATGTCGTGCAGCAGCGCCCGCATGACCGAGGCGGGAACCTCGTCGTAATCGGCGAGCAGCGTGGCGATGCGGATGCGGTCCTGCAACGCCGTCACCTTCAGGAGCTGACCGGCCAGCTCCTCGTACATGGCGACCTCGGCACGCGTATGCGTGGGCTCCGACACGTAGAGTTCGGTCGCATCCTTGAGAAGGGCACGGGATCTCAGGCCGCCAGTATCCTTGACGAGGCCGAGAATGCCGCTTGAGAAGGGGGGCGACGCCATTTCACAGCCATCCCGAAAACGAGTGTATCGCCCCCGATTCCGGCAAAAACGAGCGACGGGCGAACAGGCCGAGAATGCGGTCGAAATCGTAAACCATTTGTTAACTCTGAAGACGGAATGATGGATTTACGGGGCGAAAGCGCGCGAATGCGACAATCGTCGATGTATCTTGGTCGCCCCGAACCGGTTCGGCCCAGGAGGGCGCCGTGGGTGAGGTGATTGCGTTCGGTCTGCCATTGCTGCGCGTGCGCAGGAAATCGACAGGCGAGTTCTGCGAAGTGACCATACTACCCGGCCGTGGTGTCGAAGGCCGGGAAGCAAGCATCCCGCCCCGGCCGCCGAAGCGGCTGGCGAGGAAGCCCGGCATGACGCCGCGTCCGACCGGCGCCGGCGTGAAGTAGACCGCCGGAGCGGCCAGCGGCGGGCTTGCGCCGGGCGTGCGAATCCGGAAGACTCCGGAGAAACCGACCGGAGACGCAGCGTGGCCGCGCGCAGCAAGCAACAGCCGAACAAGCCGAAGCGGGCCGCTGCTCCGGATTCCCCCTTTTCCGCCTCTATTCCCGGGAGACCGGCGCGCGCCTTGACGGCCGGCGGCGTGCTGGCGGTTGTCCTGGTGGCCGTTGCCGCCTGCGGACGCCCGACCGGCGATTTCGGGCGGGCCGCACCCTCCTATCTGCACGACACGCTGCTGCCGGTGGCCGGCGACCTCATCGCCTCCCAGGCACGGAAGGAGCCGGTATCGGCCTTCCCGCTGACCGACGATGAGATCGAGTTGCGCAACCGCGCCTGGGCCTTCGTGCGCGCCCCGCATGCCCGCGACTGGTGGCTCGACACGCTGGTGGAAGGCGAGCGGACGCGAATCCTGCCGATTCTGAAGGGCGACGGCGCCATGTCGCCGGAGACGGCGGCGATGTTCCCGGAGATCGCCCTGCCGCTGATCGCGCCGGCCTACGATCGCAGCCGCTATCATCGCTACCTGCTCTCCGACGGCCGCCGCTCGACGGAAACGCTGTGGACCCGCGTCACCGACGACGCCCGCGCCGATACGGCGCTGGTGCCGCCGTTCTGCGCAGTGGCTGCGCGGGTGCGGCGGGCCGACGTCGAGCGCCTGGGCGCGCTGAGGCGGCAGGGCCTCGTCGAGGCCAGCCTGCATCAAGGCGCCGAGGCGCGGGTATGGGAGAACGAGGAGACCATCTCCTGGGTGTGGCAGGCGCTCGGCTACCGGGGCGCTTCCTATCGCTACGCCATCGACCATCTGGAGGTAGAGGCGCCGTCCGGCCAGCTTGTCGCCGCCGAGCGGGCGCTTGCCGGCCTTCTCGGGGTACGGTGCTTCGGGGCACCGGCCATGCGCACGGCAATGCCGAGCGGTCCGGCGCGACACTCGAGGCTGATGAACCCGCCCGATCCCTTCGACGAGCCGGTGCCGCAGAAATAAGGTCGATAGTCAGTCGTCGCTCGCCGGCCGGCAGTCGAGCCCCTCGAAAGACTCCTCGGCGCGGCCGCGATCATCGAGATCGCCGGCAAACAGCCGCACCAGCAGGAAGCCGCTGTCGACCGGCAGCGCCATGGTCTCGATGTCTCCGATTCCGGCCGACTGGCGGGCGGCGTCGAGGGCGGCCGTCCGGCCGACGAGCAGGTCGATGTCGGTGCCGCGCAGATCCTCGCGCGACAGAGTCGAGAGAATCCGGCCGTCCTCGGACAAGGCGGCGATCGACCAGTAGGTGGCCGGCATGGCGCCGCTGAGCCGCATCGGCCCGGTGTCGCCGTCGAAACGGCAGACGGCGTTGAGGAAGGCCGGATCGAGATCGGCGACGGTGTTGCGGCCGTCGACGCGCACCAGCCGGGTGGCCGCCTCGGCCAGATCGATGCCGGTAAAAGCCTGGTCGCGGGAGTGGCCCGGAACCAGCAGCACCGTGGCGATGTGGGTGAGCCCGGCGATGAAGAGGACGGCCACAAACCAGCGAAGGCCGGTGTCGATCATCATCCTGCCTCCTCCTCGCAGCCGAGCGGCGTCACCGACGGCAACTGCTCGCGGCCCGGCGCGCGCGTCGCGACGGTGGGCGAATAGAGGCGCAGCGTCAGGCGGAGGCTGGCAAGACCTGTGGTCGCCACGAAGTCGCCGGGCCGGACGTCGCGGCCAAGCGAGATGCGCACTTCCCGCGCCGGGCCGAATGTCATGGCGTCGAGCGAAGTGAAGCCGAAGCGGCCCGCCGGATTGACGGGAAGGCGGCCGTCGCGGTCGGAAACGGTGAGCGTCCACAGAACGCCTTGCGGCATCGGCCCGGCGATCGTGTAGGCGCAATCGGCCCGGAGCGGCCGGTTGCCGGCATCGACCTCGGTGACCAGCTCGATGCCTTCGCTCGGGCCGAGCCCGCCGCCGCCGCGCCGGGCGGCGCGCGCCGCCTCATAGGGGTTGCCCTTGGAACGGTCGTCGACCATCGACCATTGGCCGATGCCGCGGGCGCTCTCGAAGCGGAGATTGCCGATCGCCCACCAGGCCGAAACGAGGCCGAGGAGGACGCCGGCGACGACCACCACGATCAGGCGAAGGGAGGCGAGCACGGGCGGCAACCGGTTCAACGGACGGCCCCCGCCTCGGCATTCCCGAGCAATGACAGGCCGTTGAGAAGGACGCTCGACTGGCCGGCGGCCGGCGGCGTGGCGAGGGCGAGCGGCGGCTCGACGTTCGGCGCCGGCAGCAGGGCGGCTTCCCCTGGCTTGGCTTCCGGCGCGCGGGCCCGCATGGTGGCGCCGACCTCGCGGATCACCGAAACCGCGGCCGGCGTCAGCGATTGCTGCGGGACGGCATCGTCGTACGGCGCGGCGGCGACCGCCGCCGGCTTGGCCACCGAGGCGACGAGATCGGCCGGCACCGGCACGCCCGGAATCGGCTTGAAGCCGAGGCCGGCGTGGATCGGCTCCATGATGGCGTGCCAGGCGATGGCCGGCAGACTGCCGCCGGTCATGTTGGCGGTGGAGGTGTAGTCGTCGTTGCCGAACCAGACGGAGGCGGCGTACCAGCCGGTGAAGCCGACGAACCAGGCGTCGCGATAGGCCTGGGTGGTGCCGGTCTTGCCGGCCTGCATCTGGCCGGGGAACTTGGCCTTGCCGCCGGTGCCGGCGTTCACCACCGTCGACAGCACGCTGTTCATCTCGTAGGCGATCTCCTCCGGCAGCACCTGTTCGGGCGGCGGCTCGTCGCGCGCCCGGTCGTAGGTGACGACGCCGGCACGGGTCTTGGTCCATTCGACGGCATAGGGCGTCGCCTTGACGCCGCCGGTGGCAAAGGCCGAATAGGCTCCAGCCATGTCGAGAGGAGTGACCTCGGCGACGCCGAGCGGCAGGGCGCGGGTGATCTTCAGTTCGGTGCGGATGCCGAGCTTGTGCGCCGTCTCGACGATCTTGCCGCGGCCGAAGCTCTCGGCGAGCCGCACCGGCACGGTGTTGATCGACTTGGCGATGGCGGTGCGGAGCGAGATGCGGCCGGCATAGGAACGGCCGTAGTTGCGCGGACTCCAGTTGCCGATGGTGATGGGCGCGTCGGAGATCATGTCGTCGGGCGCGTAGCCGTTCATGAAGGCGGTGGCGTAGACGAAGGGCTTGAAGGACGAGCCGGGCTGGCGCAGCGCGTAGACGGCGCGGTTGAACAGGCTCTCCCCGTAATCGCTGCCGCCGACCATGGCGCGGACGGCGCCGTCGAGGCTCTGCACGACCGTCGCCGCCTGCTTCACCCTGTATTGCTGGCCATACTGCCGCAGGCTGTCGGCGATGGCGTCGTCGGCCGTCTTCTGGATCATCGGATCGAGCGTGGTGCGTACGGTGATGGTGCGGTCGCCGGGCGGGGCGATGCGCTTCACCTCCTCGAAGGCCCAGTCGAGGAACCAGTCGGGCGCGTTGCCGGTCGCCGACGGCACCGGCGTCGCCGGATTGCGGCGGGCGGAGGCCACCTGCGCCTCGGTCATGAAGCCGGCCTCGACCAGGTTGGACAGCACCTGGTTGGCGCGGGCGCGGGCGGCGGCGATGTTGTTGTTGGGCGAATATTTGGTCGGCGCCTTGTAGAGGCCGGACAGCATAGCCGCCTCGGCCAAGGTCAGGCTCTTGACCGACTTGCCGAAATAGAATTCCGAAGCCGCTGCCACGCCGTGCGTGCCGCCGCCCATGTAGGCGCGGTCGAGATAGAGCTTCAGGATCTCGTCCTTGGAGAGCTGCGCCTCCAGCCAGAGGGCGAGATAGGCCTCGTTGATCTTGCGCTGGATGGTGCGCTCGTTGCTGAGGAACAGGTTCTTGGCCAGCTGCTGGGTGATGGTGGAGCCGCCCTGCACGACGCCGCCGGCCTTGGCGTTCGACAGGATGGCGCGGACGGTGCCGAGCGGGTCGATGCCGAAATGGTCGTAGAAGCGCCGGTCCTCGGTGGCCAGCGTCGCCTCGATGAGATAGGGCGGCATGGCGGAAATCGGCACGCTGTCGTCGAGAAACATGCCGCGCCGGCCGATCACCGCGCCGGTCTTGTCCTCGAAGGTGACGGCATAGTCGCCGCGCGCCCGCCAGTCGCCCTCCGTCGCCTTGAAGGCCGGAATGGCGAACAGCAGCAGCACGATGGAGCCGGCAGCGCCGAGCGTCGCGCCCTCGGAGGCCAGCTCGAACAACGCCCGCTTCCAGCCGCGCATGCGGATGAGGCTTGAATGGTCGACCAGGCTGCCCCAGAAGCGCGAAAAGCCCTGCGATGCGTTCCAGGCGGCCGAATCGACGAAGGCGTCGATTCTGAGCAGCCAGAGGCGCCAGCGCGGATTGCCCTTGAATTCCGGCACGGTACAGCCCAAGCCTTAAAGGATGTTCGGAAGCCGAAAACTAACCTTTTCCGGTCCCGGTTACCAGATCGCAGAGAATAAACATGGCGGATGACAGCGGCAAAGACCACGAACTGCCTTTCTGGCGCGTGAAGACCCTCGAGGAAATGACCGACGCGGAATGGGAGAGCCTCTGCGACGGCTGTGCCCGCTGCTGCCTCAACAAGCTCGAGGACGAGGACACCGGCCGCGTCGTCTACACCGACATCGGCTGCTCGCTGCTCGACGGCGATAGCTGCCGCTGCCGCGACTATCCCAACCGCTCGACGATCGTGCCCGAATGCGTGCGCCTGACGCCGCGCGAGGTGCGCACGCTCTCCTGGCTGCCGAACACCTGCGCCTATCGCCTCGTCGCCGAGGGGCGCGACCTCTACGACTGGCATCCGCTGGTCTCCGGCGATCCGGACAGTGTCCACAGCGCCGGCGTGTCGGTGCGCGGCAAGACGGTGCGCGAGCAGGATTGGCCGGTGGAGGACTGGCCGGACCGCATCGTCAGCTGGCCGAACCGCCTGCCGGGCCTGATGGGCCGCAGGCGGCGCAAGCGTGCCTGACGGCCGTTTGCCGGCGATTCATGAGGAGTCATGCCGGGCCGGGACGAGTCAGGGGAGTCCATGCGGGTTCAGGCGGAGTCATGACGAATCATGGGCCGCCGTGACAGAGAACGTCCGATAGCCGCAGCACGAGGGGACTGCCGATGATCGAGAGCGAAGCGCCGGAAGCCGACGGCAGCAAGCACGGCGCCTGGGACGACGCGCAGGCCATCGCCATGGGTACCTTCTTCGCGGCGGTCGGCATCGAGTTCTTCCGCGACGCCCATCTCGGCACCGGCGGCACCGCCGGCATCGCCTTCCTGATCCACTACGCGACGGACTTCGGCATCGGCCCGGTGATCTTCGTGCTGAACCTGCCGTTCTACGCCTTCGGCTGGGTGACGCTCGGCGCCGAGTTCACGCTGAAGACCTTCGCGGCGGTGGCGCTGCTCGCCATCGAGAGCTATTTCATGCACGACGCCTTCGCCATCGGCTACAGCGCGCCATGGTTCTCGGCGATCACCGGCGGTGCGCTGACCGGCGTCGGCATGCTGATGCTGTTCCGCCACAAATCCAGCCTCGGCGGCATCGGCATCCTCGCGGCCTTCGTTCAGGAGAAGCTGGGCTGGCGAGCCGGCAAGTTCCAGCTCGCCACCGACCTGATGATCCTCGCGACCTCCTTCCTTGTGCTCGACTGGCGACACGTGGCGCTGTCGGTGCTCGGTGCCGTGGTGCTCAACATGGTGCTGGCCGTCAACCACAAGCCCGGCCGCTACACCGGTTA
This sequence comes from Pleomorphomonas koreensis DSM 23070, assembly GCF_000425185.1. Taxonomy (GTDB): domain Bacteria; phylum Pseudomonadota; class Alphaproteobacteria; order Rhizobiales; family Pleomorphomonadaceae; genus Pleomorphomonas; species Pleomorphomonas koreensis. The sequence goes on along the minus strand of NZ_AULH01000006.1, from coordinate 282,135 downwards.
TTGACGCCAGAAAAGACGATGGCAATCGCAATCGGGGATAAGTGATGATGAGAAACACACTTGACAGCGTGACGCTGGTTCGCTAGTGTTTTGGCATGATCCGAAACGTGTGGGCGGCGGGCCGAAGGGCGCGCCGCTTTTTGTTTGGGCGGCATCCTTGATGTCGCCGAGGGAGGCGTCATGGCTAGGGCAATCAAGGGAAAGCCGGCGGCGAGAGGCGTCGCCGGACAGGCGCGGTCGCTGATCCGCACGGCCGGCATCATGACGCGCCAGCTTGAGGCGAGGGTAAAGGCAGACGGGTACGAAACCGACGAACGCGACATCAAACAGCTGACGGCATTGGCAACCGCCTGCGCCAGGCTGTCCGAACTCGAAGAGAGCCCGCGTGAACGCACCAGACCCGACGCCGCCGCCCGCTCTGGATCCGTTCCTCAGCAAATTCTCGACGCTCTGGAAGCGCTTGTCGAAGGACGAGCGGCGGGGGTTGCTCGCGAGGCTGGGTGACGAGGCCAGGGTCTGGCTCGCCACCTGCTGGCCGCTTTTCGCCCGCGCTGACCAGTTACCGCCCGACGGCGACTGGACGGTGTGGCTGGTGATGGGCGGGCGCGGCGCCGGCAAGACGCGCACTGGCGCCGAATGGGTGCGGGCGGTGGTACGCGGCGAGCCGCACGCCGGCGGACCTCGCGCCGGCCGCATCGCCCTGGTCGGCGAGACGCTTCAGGACGTGCGCGACGTGATGATCGAGGGCGTCTCCGGCCTGATGGCCGTTCATCCGCCCGGCGAGCAGCCGACATGGTCGCCGTCGCTGCGTCGCCTCGTCTGGCCGAACGGTGCCGTGGCGCAGGCCTTCTCCTCGGAAGACCCCGAGGCGCTGCGTGGGCCGCAGTTCGACGCCGCCTGGGCCGACGAGGTGGGCAAGTGGCGCCACGCCGACGCCACCTTCGACATGCTGCAATTCGGGTTGCGGCTCGGTGCCCGGCCGCGCCAGGTGGTGACGACGACGCCGCGCGCCGTGCCGCTGATGCGGCGACTGTTGAAGGCGCCCGGCACGAAGGTGACGCACGCCCGCACCGCCGACAATGCTGGATTTCTCGCCGAGGGCTTCCTGACGTCGGTGGTCGGTCGCTACGAAGGAACGGCGCTCGGCCGGCAGGAACTCGACGGCGAGATGGTCGAGGACCGCGCCGACGCCCTGTGGTCGCGCGCCGAGATCGAGGCGATCCGCATCACTGGCCGGCCGACCATGAGCCGTATCGTCGTGGCGGTCGATCCGCCGGCGACGTCGAACCGGACCTCGGACGCCTGCGGCATTGTCGCCGCCGGCCTCGACGGCGAGGGCAGGGCGATCGTGCTGGCCGACGCCAGTCTGGGCGGCGCCCGGCCCGAGATCTGGGCCAGCCGGGCGGTGGCACTCTATCACGCCGAGCAGGCCGACCGGCTGGTAGCCGAAGTCAACCAGGGCGGCGACATGGTCGCCTCGGTGATCGCTCAGGTCGATCCGGCGATCCCGGTGCAGATGGTGCGGGCAACGCGCGGCAAATGGGTACGAGCCGAGCCGGTGGCAGCGCTCTATGCGCGCGGCCGGGTGCGGCACGCCGGCTTCTTTCGCGAACTGGAGGACGAGATGTGCGACTTCGGCCTCGATGGCCTCTCCGGCGGTCGCTCGCCCGACCGGCTCGACGCGCTGGTCTGGGCGGTGACGGCGCTGCTGCTCGGCCTCAGCGAGCCGCGCGTGCGAGGATTCTAGAATAGCGGACCGGAAAGCGGATGCGCGAGCGGTTGACCGGAGCAGCGGCCCGGACACGTCCAGACGTCCATAGCTCCGGCATGATACTGCCAGAAAACGGCGGCAGTCCGGCCGGCGTCAGCCCGCCTTGCGGCGCGGCACCGGCACGGGATCGGCGGCGTCGGCCACCTCTCTCCAGGCCGGCTGCGCGCCCTCGACCTCCCGCCACTCCTTGAGGAGCACGCGGCGGCGGCGCGGATAGCGGACGCCGAGATCGATGGCGTCGGCCATGCGGTCGACGCGGAAATGACGGAAGTCGGCGCGCAGCTCGCACCAGGCGGTCAACACGCGCACCCGCTCGAAGAAGGCGACGGCGATCGGCCAGACGACGCGGCGCGAGGCGGCGCCCTTCTCGTTGACATAGGAGAATTCGAGCCGCGTCTCGTTGCGGATGGTGGCGCGCACCAGCGCGAGGTCGACGCCGTCGCGATTGGCGTTCCAGGCTGGCGCGACAATCAGGCCGGTGGCGTCCATGCGGTCGGCGAGGTCGGGCGGCAGCACGGCGGCGATCTTGGCGAGCGCGTTCTCGGCCGATGAGGCGAGCCGTTCGTCGGCGCGCGTCGCCGCGAGACGGGCGCCGAACACCAGCGCCTCGATCTCGTCCTCGGTGAACATCAGCGGCGGCAGCATGAAGCCGGGCCTCAGCACATAGCCGACGCCGGCCTCGCCGTCGATCGGCGCGCCCTGGCCGATCAGCGCCTGGATGTCGCGATAGAGCGTCCTGAGCGACACGCCGAGTTCGGCCGCCAGCTCCGCCCCGGCAACGGGACGGCGGCGGCGGCGCAGGGCCTGGACCAAGGTGAGTAGGCGCTCGGCGCGGGACATCGGATGACCCCGGATTTCGGCAATGGATTCGAACGGTAAAGGCAGGCCGATCATGCCAGTCCGCACGGTCGGCGTCCAGCCCAATGATCTTGTTTTGTTCTGAAAAGGAAGGCAGGCGCATCGATGAGTGGCCGCTGGTCTGACATCTTCCGGCAGCGGCGGGCGCCGCCCGCCGAAACCAAGGCGAACCGGCCGGGCGCGTTCGTCGCCCTGTCCTCGGCCGGACGGCCGGTGTGGTCGAGCACCGACTATGCCGCGCTCGCCCGCATGGGCTACATGCGCAATCCCTTCGTCCACCGGGCGGTACGCATGCTGGCCGAGGGCGTCGGACAGGTGCCTTGGTTCCTGAAGGATGGCGTTCGGGATATCGAACATCATCCCTTCCTCGAGCTGATGCGCCGGCCCGACGGGCACGGCGGCGCGGCCGCCTTCGTCGAGCAGGTGGCCGGCCATCTTCTGGTGGCCGGCAATGCCTATGTCGAGGCGAGCCTGATCGATGGCCGGCCGGTGGCGCTGCATGTGCTGCGGCCCGACCGGATGCGCGTCGTCTCCGGCGCCGACGGCTGGCCGGCCGCCTACGACTATACGGTGGACGGCCGCGTCACCCGTATCCCGGCGGCGGCCGGGATCGGGCCGGCGCCGGTGCTGCACATCCGCACCTTCCACCCGCTCGACGACCACTATGGTCTCGCGCCGATCGAGGCGGCGCTGACCAGCCTCGATATCCACAACGCCGCCGCCGCCTGGAACAAGGCGCTGCTCGACAACGCGGCGCGGCCGTCCGGCGCGCTGGTCTACACCGGCGCCAACGGGCTCACCGACGACCAGTTCGAGCGGTTGAAGAAGGAACTGGAAAGCGGCTACCAGGGCACCGACAACGCCGGCCGGCCGCTGGTGCTGGAAGGCGGACTCGACTGGAAGGCGATGGCGCTCAGCCCCAAGGACATGGACTTCGTCGAGGCCCGCAACATGGCCGCCCGCGAGATCGCACTCGCCTTTGGCGTGCCGCCGATGCTGCTCGGCATCCCCGGGGACGCCACCTACGCCAACTACCAGGAGGCCAACCGGGCGCTGTGGCGGCAGACCATCCTGCCGCTGGCCCGCCGCATCGCCGACGCGGTCGGCGGCTGGCTGCTGCCGGCCTGGGGCGACGGCCTCGCCGTCGATCTCGACCTCGATCAGATCCCGGCGCTGCTGAGCGAGCGGGACGGTCTGTGGGAGCGGGTCGGCAAAGCGTCCTTCCTGAGCGAGGAGGAAAAGCGCGCTGCTGTCGGCTATGGCCCATCCGACAAGGCCAGGGCGGACAGGCCGGCCAGCGCCGCCGGAGCGGAGGAAGAGCGATGGACGTGACGCGCGCCTTCGTCGAGCGCGGCGATCTCGCCCACCTCGCGCTGTTCCTGTGGGCGTCGGGCGCCTCGGGCCTGCTGCTGATGGTGCTCAAGGAATTCGCCGCCCAGACCCGCCGCTTCGATGCCTTCGTCGGCGAGATCGCCCGCTTGAATCATCGCTTGAACGACGAAAGCGGCACTTCAACGACCGCCTCCAAGTGACTCGGAAGACTCGCCAATTCCGGTTCTCTTGAATCACTTGTTCAAGCGCCGGCGCGCGTCTTCGTCCGCACTTCTGAATCACAATCTCAGACGCCGGATTCATCCTGCGAGCCGGCTGATTCACTTCGCGAGGCCGCCGGAATCGCCTTGCGAAGTCGCTGCGGCGCTGCCTGAGGCCCTTTCTTATCCGGCTGCTTCCAGTTCACCCGCCGCTTCACGGAAGCGGATTCCAGATCTTCGCGAGGAGATGCAAATGCCGACGCGGACTCGTGTTTTGAAGTCGCTGATTCATCGCCTGAGCGGCGCGCCCGAAAATGCCGGACATGACGCCGAGGAGGTGTTCCGCGCCTTTGGCGAAACCGTCGAGAGACGGCTGCGGTCGGACACCGACAAGGCGCGCCGCCCCACCCGCCGGCGCACCGGCAAGGAGGCCGGCCGATGAGCGCCGTCGCATCGGTGGCGGCCGAGGCACGAGCCGGCGACGTGTTCTCCGGCTACGCCAGCCTGTTCAATGTCGCCGACCTCTCCGGCGACGTGCTGCTGCCCGGCGCCTTCCGGGCGTCGCTGGCGCGGCGGGGAGCGGCCGGCGTCAAGATGCTCTACCAGCACGATCCGGCGCGACCGATCGGCCGCTGGTTGCAGATCGCCGAGGACAGCCGCGGCCTCCGCGTCACCGGCCTCCTGCATACGGAGGTTGCAGCTGCCCGCGAGGTCAGAAGCCTCGTCGACGCCGGCATCCTCGACGGCCTCTCCATCGGCTTCCGTACGGTGCGCGCCCGCTCCGACGCCGCCGCCGGCATCCGCCGCGTCGCCGAGGTCGACCTCTGGGAAGTGTCCGTCGTCACCTTCCCGATGCTGCCCGCGGCGCGCATCGACCGCCTCGGCGGCGATGGCGCCGACCTTGCCCGCCGCATGGCCGAGCTGAGCCGCCGGCTCGTCGCGGCCCGCCGCTGACCTCCCTCCCTTCGGGCGCCGCGCGCCCCGACACCGGCCCGCCCGAGGCGGCCCGGCCTATCCCGCCGAAAGGACCGACACGATGATGGAAAAGAAAAGCGTGGTGCCCGAGACCAAGGGCACCGGCGACGTCGCCGCCGCGTTGAGCGAGCTGATGGGCGCCTTCGAGCTGTTCAAGGAAACGAACGACCAGCGTCTCGCCGCGATCGAGCGGCGGTCGGCCGACGTGGTCACCGAGGAGAAGCTCGCCCGCATCGGCGCCGCCATCGACGAGCAGAAAAGCCGTCTCGACGGCCTGTTCGTGCGCCAGAGCCGGCCGGCGCTGTCGGGCCGTGATGCGCCCCGCGACGGCGGCGACCTCGAGCATCGCTCGGCCTTCGCCGCCTACATGCGCTCCGGCAACGAGCGGGTGCTGGCGACGATCGAGGCCAAGGCGATGTCGGCCGGCAGCGGCAGTTCCGGCGGCTACGTGGTGACGCCGGCCGTCGAGGACGAGATCGGCCGCCGGCTCCTCGCCATCTCGCCGATCCGCGCCATCGCTGGCATCCGCCAGGTGTCGGTCGGCACCTACAAGAAGCCCTATCGCACCACCGGCCCGGCGGTCGGCTGGGCGGCCGAGACGGCGGCGCGCGCCGAGACGACCTCGCCGGTGCTGGCCGAACTGGTCTTCCCGGCCATGGAACTCTATGCCATGCCCTCGGCGACGCAGACGCTGCTCGACGACGCGGCGGTGGACATCGAGGCCTGGCTGGCTGAGGAAATTGAGCTGGCCTTTGCCGTGCAGGAAAGCGCCGCCTTCGTCTCCGGCAACGGCACGACGCAGCCCAAGGGCTTCCTCTCCTACACCAACGCGCCGGAAGCCTCCTGGGCTTGGGGCGGCCTCGGCTACAACGTCACCGGCGTGTCGGCCGGCTTCCCGGCCAGCAACCCTTCCGACGCGCTGCTCGACCTCGTCTACACGCTGAAGGCCGGCTACCGCCAGAACGGCACCTTCGTCATGAACCGCAAGACGCAGGCGGCGGTGCGCAAGTTCAAGGACTCGACCGGCAACTACATCTGGCAGCCGCCGGCGGTGGCCGGCGGACAGGCGAGCCTCCTGGGCTTCCCGCTGGTCGAGGCCGAGGACATGCCCGACGTCGCCGCCAACAGCCTCTCCGTCGCCTTCGGCGACTTCAAGCGCGGCTACCTCGTCGTCGACCGTCTGGGCACGCGCGTCATGCGCGATCCCTATTCGGCCAAGCCCTACGTGCTGTTCTACACCACCAAGCGGGTGGGCGGCGGCGTGCAGGACTTCGACGCCATCAAGCTCCTGAAATTCGGCACGGCCTGATCTCCCCCGTCTCCACGGGCCGTCCGAACGGCGGCGCCGGTCCCCCTCCCGCCGGCGCCGCCACCCTTTCCGGAGAGTTCCCCAACAGGGTTTTGCAATGACCTCGCGATTGCTGTCCGCCCCCGCCGTGGAGCCGGTCACGCTTGCCGACCTCAAGCGCCATCTGGAGATTGACGACGCCGCCTCCGACGATTTCCTGACGCCGCTGATCGTCGTCGCCCGCGCCGCCGTCGAGCGGCTGACCGGCCGGCTGATGATCACCCAGAGCTGGCGGCTGAGCCTCGACGCCGTGCCCGACGACGGCCTCGTCCGCCTGCCGGTCGGGCCGGTGCAGACGGTGAGCGCCGTGCGCGTGTTCGACGGAGCCGGCGGCTCGATCGTCTGGCCGGGATCGGGCTACACGCTCGACCTGGTTGGGGAGCCGGCGCGCCTCTTGTTCCACGGCAGCCTGCCGATGCCCGGCCGCCGCCTCGCCGGCATCGAGATCGACGTCGTCGCCGGATACGGCGCTTCGATCGCTGCGGTGCCGGCCGATCTCGTGCAGGCGGTGAAGCTGCTCGCCGCCCACTGGTACGCGACGCGCGGCGACGTCGACGCCGGCGGCATTCCCGCCGACGTGGCGGCGCTGACCGGCGGCTATCGCCGTCCGAGGCTGGTCGCATGAGCCTCCGTCCGACCGCGGCGGCGCTGGCGCTGCAGGCGGCGCTGACCGAAGCCTTCGCCGCCGACGCGACGCTCGCCGGCCTCGTGCGCGGCCGCATCCACGACGGCCCGGCCCGCGCCACCGTCGTCCCCTATCTCGCCTTCGCCGGGATGCGCAGCCGCGACTTCTCAAGCGGCGACGGCGGCGGCGCCCGTGTTTTCCTGACGCTGGAAGCGGTGACCGGCGACGGCGACCGCACGCGGGCGCTGGTCATCCTCGACGCCGCGCTCGCCGTGGCGACCGATCCGGCACTGGCGATCACCGGCGGCCGGCTCGTGCTCCTCACCGTCACCGCGACCGAGGTGGAACGCCTCAAGGCCGGCGATCGCTGGCGGGCAAGGGCGACCATCGAGGCGCTGGTCGACGGCTGAGCCGCCGGCCGCATCCTCACCATCAGATGACATAATTTGGCAGGAGATCGACATGACGGCTCAGAAGGGGCGCGACCTGCTCCTCAAGGTCGACAGCACCGGCGCCGGCGTCTTTGCGACGGTGGCCGGCCTGCGCGCCCGCAAGCTCTCCTTCACCTCCGGCACGGTCGACGTCACCGATGCCGACAGCCCCGGCCGCTGGCGCGAGCTGATCGAGGGGGCGGGCATCCGCCGCGCCTCGATCTCCGGCAGCGGCCTGTTCCGCGACGCCGCCGCCGACGAGACGGTGCGCGGCATCTTCTTTGGCGGGCTGCTCAGGACCTGGCAGGTGGCGATCCCGGATTTCGGCATCGTCCAGGGCGCCTTCCAGCTCACCGCGCTCGACTACGCCGGCACCCACGACGGCGAAGTCACCTACGACATCGCGCTGGAATCGGCCGGCGCGCTCACCTTTACGGCGGTCTGATCATGGCGAACCTTCATCGCGGCGAGATCGCCGCCTTCATCGGCGGCGCCGAACGGCGCCTGCGGCTCACCCTCGGCGCGCTGGCCGAACTGGAGGAGGCCTTCGGCGCCGAAGACCTCGCCGACCTCGCCCGCCGCTTCGCCTCCGGCTCGCTGAAGGCGCGCGACGTCATCCGCGTCCTCGCCGCCGGCCTCAGGGGCGCCGGCGAGGCGCTCACCGACGCCGATGTCGCCGCCCTGCCGGTGGAGGGCGGCATCGCCGGCTATGCCGACACCGTGGTCCGGCTGCTCGCCGCCACCTTCGGCGGCGAGGAGGAGGCGCGCCCTTTGGACGGTCCGGCGCCGGCCGCCGCGCCTTCCCCTGGGACGACGTCCTCGCCTTCGGCTTCGGCGTCCTGAAACTTCCGCCCGACGCCTTCTGGGCGATGACGCCGCGCGAGCTGGCCGCCGCGTTGCGCGCCCACCGGCGGCCGGCGGCGGCCGAGCCGCTGGAGCGCGGCGCCTTCGACCTGCTGATGCACCGCTTCCCCGACCACAACGGAGGCCCCGATGGCCGAGACAACCGATACCAGTGATCTCGAAGAACGGCTGAAGCTGCTCGAAAGCCTGAACGGCGCCGCCGACCGCTTCGGTGCAACCATGACCACCGGCCTGAAGCAGGCGGTGGTGCAGGGCAAGTCGCTCGACGAGGTGCTGAAGTCGATGGCGCTCCGGCTGTCGTCGAACGCCATCGACGCGGCGCTGAAGCCGCTGTCGTCGCTCCTGTCCTCGCTGGCCGGCAATCTGACGAGCGGCCTCGGGTCGGCGCTGTCGTCGATCCTGCCCTTTGCCAAGGGCGGCGTCGTGCCGTTCGCCGACGGCGGCGTGGTGGCGAGCCCGACCTATTTCCCGCTGGATGGCGGCCTCGGCGTGGCCGGCGAGGCCGGCGCCGAGGCGATCCTGCCGCTGGCGCGCGGCGCCGACGGCCGGCTCGGCGTGGCCGGCGGGCAGGGCGGCAACGTGGCGGTGACCTTCAACGTCACCACGCCCAATGTCGAGAGCTTCCGCCAGTCCGAAGCGCAGGTGACGGCAATGCTAGCCCGCGCCGTCGGACGGGGACGGCGCGGGCTATAGCGCAGGGGCCCAACGAGGAGGGGTGTCAAGCCACGGCGCGTTCGGACGCGGCGAGGGCGGCCGCGATTTCATCCTTGAGCAGGGACCGATGGCGCCTGAGATCGTCGAGGACGCCCGGCCCGGCCGGTTCCTCCAGCGACTCGATGCGGAAAATGCGCCGGTTGATCTCCTGATAGGCAGTGGCGAGGTCGCAGAAACCGGCATCGAACAGCATGAGCTGTTCGATGGTCTCCCAGTTCTGCGGGAGTTCCTCGGCAAGCTCGTGCGGGATGCTCATCGCGCCAACCCCTCCATTCTCATGCTCCCGAAGCTAACCTTCATGTCGCAACAAGACCTTGAGGTGGATCAAAAGACGCTTCGGGCCATTCACCAACAGGGGTTTTCCTATGTCCGGCTTCCATGAGACGCCGTTTCCGCTGGCCGTGGCGCTCGGTGCCAGCGGCGGACCGGAGCGGCGGACCGACATCGTGACGCTGGCCTCCGGCCGCGAGCGCCGCAACGGCCGCTGGGCCGACAGCCGCCGCCGCTACGACGCCGCCTCCGGCATCAAGACGCTCGATGAGCTGCATGCGGTGATCGCCTTCTTCGAGGAACGGCGCGGCCGGCTCTACGGCTTCCGCTTCCGCGACCGGGGCGACGACCGGTCCTGTCCGCCGCTCCAGACGCCGGGGCCGCTCGACCAGCGCATCGGTACCGGCGATGGCACGACCAGGGCATTCCAGCTCGTCAAGACCTACGGCGGCGCCTTCGCGCCCTATGTCCGCACCATCGCCAAGCCGGTGGCCGGCAGCGTCGCCGTTGCCGTCGATGGCGCAACGCTGGCCGGCGGCGCCGTATCGGTCGACACGACGACCGGCATGGTGACGCTGGCCACGGCGCCGGCTGCCGGCAAGGCAGTGACGGCCGGCTTCCGCTTCGACGTGCCGGTGCGCTTCGACACCGATCGGCTGACCGTCGACCTCAACCAGTTCGCGGCCGGCGCCGTTCCTGCCATTCCCATCGTCGAGATCCTGCCATGAGGGACATCCCCGCCGCCTTCGCCGCCCGCATCGCCGGCGAGGCGACGACGCTCGCCACCGCCTTCGTCGTCCGTCTCGCCGACGGCACGGTGCTCGGCTTCACCGATCACGACCGGCCGCTCACCGTCGCCGGCGTCACCTGCCGGCCGGACAGCGGCTTCACGGGCAGCGAGGCGACGCGCCACGCCGGCTTCGCGGTCGGCGAGGAGGAGGTGGCCGGCGCGCTCAGTTCGGAATTCATCACTGAGGCCGATCTCGCCGCCGGCCGCTGGGATGGCGCGACGATCGAGGTCTGGCGGCTCGACTGGACCTCGCCCGCCGATGGACTGCTCCTGCGCACCGGCCGGCTCGGCGAGGTGACGGAACGCGATGGCGCCTTCCGCGCCGAGCTGCGCGGGCCGGCCCACGCCCTCGGGCAGGTACGCGGCCGGCTCTATTCGCGCTTCTGCGATGCTGCCTTCGGCGACGGCCGCTGCGGCGCCGACACCGCCGCCTGGCGACGCGCGGCAACCGTGGCGGCCGGATCGGATGGCCGCGTTGTCCGCCTCGCCGGCATCGACGACCTCGCCGCCGGCTGGCTCGCCCGCGGCACCTGCCGCTTCGACGGCGGCGCGCTCGGTGGCCGCAGCTTCGCCGTCGACGACCACGTCAAGGACGTCGCCGGCAGCGGCGTCATCCTGCGCCGGCCGCTGCCGGCCGTGCCGGAACAGGGTGTGACGGTGATGCTGACGGCCGGGTGCGACAAGCAGTTCGCCACCTGTCGCGACCGCTTCGGCAACGCCGACAACTTCAGGGGATTCCCGCACATGCCCGGCCGCGATTTCGTCTTCTCCTTCGCATCCGGCTCAGCCGGCGACGAGGTGCTGTTCCGATGACCCGCGACGAACTGGTCGCCGAGGCCCGCTGCTGGCTCGGCACGCCCTATCGCCATCAGGCGTCGCTGAAAGGGGTGGGCTGCGATTGCGCCGGCCTTATCCGCGGCCTCTGGCGTGCCTTCCTCGGCCCGGAACCCGAGCCGCTGCCGCCCTACAGTCCGGAATGGGCGGAGGTGGGCGGCGCCGAGCTGATGGCCGGCGCGGCCGGCCGTCATCTCCTCGCCATCCCGCTCGATGAGGCGGGGCCGGGCGACGTGCTGCTGTTCCGCTGGCGCGACGGCCTGCCGGCCAAGCACGCCGGCATCGTCACCGTGCCGGGGCGGTTCATCCACGCCCAGGAGGGCGCCGTGGTCGCCGAGGTGCCGCTCGGCCGCTGGTGGCAGAGCCACGCCGCCGCCGCCTTCCGCTTCCCCGGCCTCGACGGCTGACCTTCAGGAGACTTGTCATGGCGACGCTTCTTCTCGCCGCCGCCGGCTCGGCGGTCGGCGGCCTGTTCGGCGCGACCGCCGCGCTGCTCGGCCAGGCGGCGGGCGCGCTGGCCGGCGGCGTACTCGACCGGGCGCTGTTCGGCAGCGGCCGCAACACCTCGATCGGCAAGCTCGCCGACCTCGATGTGCAGACCTCCAACGAGGGCGCGCCGATCGCCCGCCTGTTCGGCCGCGTGCGGATCGCCGGCGAGGTGATCTGGGCGTCGAGCTTCGAGGAGACAAGCACCACCGAGACAAGCGGCGGCAAGGGCTCGGGCGGCAGCAAGACCACCACCTACCGCTATTTCGCCAATTTCGCCGTCGGGCTCTGCGAGGGGCCGATCGCCCACATCGGCCGCGTCTGGGCCAACGGCAAGCTCGTTGATCTCACGCGCGTCACCATGCGCGTCCATTCGGGCACCGAAAACCAGCAGCCGGATTCGCTCATCCTCGCCCACCAAGGCACGGCGCCAGCCTATCGCGGCCTCGCCTATGTGGTGTTCGAGCGCCTGCCGCTCGACGACTTCGGCAACACGCTGCCGCAGCTCTCCTTCGAGGTGATCCGGCCGGTCGGCCGGCTGGAGCGCAAGCTGAAGGCGGTGACCATGATCCCCGCCGCCACCGAATTCGGCTATGCCACGACGCGGGTGACGCGCAGCCTGTCGCGCGGCGTCACCGCCACCGAGAACCGCCACGCCGCCACCGGCGCGACCGATTTCGCCGCCTCGCTCGACGAACTCTGTGCCGTCTGCCCCAATCTCAAATCGGTGGCGCTGGTCATCACCTGGTTCGGCGACGACCTCCGCGCCGGCGCCTGCTCCATCCGGCCGAAGGTTGACAACGCCACCAAGGCAACCACCGGCCTCGAATGGCGGGTGAGCGGCCTCGCACGCGGCGCGGCGCGGCTGGTCAGTTCTGTGGACGGCCGGGCGGCCTATGGCGGCACGCCGTCCGACGCGAGCGTCGTCGAGGCGATCAAGGCGCTGAAGGCGAGGGGGCTCGCCGTCACTTTCAACCCCTTCGTGATGATGGACATTGCCGCCGGCAACAGCCTGCCGAGCCCCTATGGCGGCACCTCCCAGCCGGCCTATCCCTGGCGCGGCCGCATCACCTGCCATCCGGGAAAGGGCGTCGCCGGTTCGCCCTGGGGCACCGCCGCGGCGGCGAGCCAGGTGGCCGCCTTCGTGGGCGCCGCCGTGCCGTCGCAGTTCGGCGCGAGCAGCGGACTTCCCACCTATACCGGGCCGGTGGACTGGGGCTACCGGCGCATGGTGCTGCACTATGCCAAGCTCTGCGCGCTCGCCGGCGGCGTCGATACTTTCCTGATCGGCTCGGAGCTGCGCGGCCTCACTTCGGTGCGCGCTGCCGGCCGCAGCTACCCATTCGTTACCGCGCTGACGGCGCTGGCCTCCGATGTCAAGGCGATGCTTGGCGCCGGCACGGCGGTGTCCTACGCCGCCGACTGGAGCGAGTGGAACGGCGATCAGGCCGGCGACGGCGACTTCGCCTTCCATCTCGATCCGCTGTGGACGAGCCCGGCGGTCGATTTCGTCGGCATCGATGCCTATTTCCCGCTGAGCGATTGGCGCGACGGCGAGCACGCCGACGGCCTTGTCTATGAGGGACCTTGCGATCCCCGCTATCTCAGGGCCAACGTCGCCGGCGGCGAAGGTTTCGACTGGTTTTACGCCAGCGACGCCGACCGGGCCGCCGGCACGCGCACGCCGATCACCGACGGTCTCGGCAAGCCCTGGGTCTGGCGAACCAAGGATCTCAAGGGCTGGTGGTCGAACCGCCACTACGACCGCGTCGGCGGCGCCGAGCTTTCGAGCCCCACCGCCTGGGTGGCCGGCATGAAGCCGATCCGCTTCACCGAATTCGGCTGCCCGGCCGTCGACCGCGGCGCCAACCAGCCCAACGTCTTCCCCGACCGGCGGTCGAGCGAGGGCGCCGTGCCCTGGTTCAGCGCCGGTGGCCGCGACGACGCCATGCAACGCCGCTATCTCGAAACGATCATCGACCACTTCGATCCGGAGGGCGCCGATTTCAGCGAGGCCGACAATCCGCCGTCGCCTGTCGATGGCCGGCGCATGGTCGACATGGCGCGCGCCTATGCCTGGACCTGGGACGCGCGGCCCTATCCATGGTTTCCGCTCGCCCTCGACGTCTGGTCCGACGGCGGCAACTGGCAGACCGGCCACTGGCTGAACGGCCGGCTCGGCGCCGCCGCTCTCGGCGAGGTGGCCGAGGCGCTGCTCGCCGACGCCGGCGCCGGGGCGGTCGACGCTGTGGCGCTGACCGGCGTCGTCGACGGCATGGTCATCGGCAACCGGTCGAGCGCCCGCGACGTGCTGGAGCCGCTCTCCGACCTCCTGCGCTTCGATCTCCTGGAGACGGCGACCGGCCTGCGCCTCGCCGACCGCAGCCGGCTGAGCCGCGCCGACCTCGGCCTCGACAACCTGGTGGCGGCCGGCGACGGCGCCGATCTCGAACGCCGCCGCGCGCAGGACGAGGACATCGCCGGCGAGATCGCCGTCACCTTCCTCGACAGCGACCGCGACGGCCTGTCGGCGGTTGCCTCGGCCCGCCGCGACGGTCCGCCGGGCAGCGAGGATATCGTGCTGCCGGTGATGGCCTCGGCCGCAGTGATCGAGGGGCTGGCCGACCGGGCGCTGCGCGATCGCGAGGCCGAGCGGGAGACCTTCGTGTTCCGCCTGCCGCCCGAGCGGCTGGCGCTGGAACCGGGCGACGTCGTGCATCTGACCACCGGTGCCGGCCGGCAGGCGCTGCGCATCCGCAAGGTGACCGATGGCACCGACTGCCGCATCGAGGCGGTGACCGTCGATCTCGACAGCCTCAGGCGATCGACGGCGGCCGATACCAGCTCCAACGTCGTGTCGCCGCCGGTCTCCGCGTCGGTGGCCGAACCGGTGGCGCTGGTGCTCGACCTGCCGGCCCGCTTCTCGGGCGAGGAAGCCTGGCGACCCTATATCGCCGCGACGGCCTCGCCCTGGCCGGGCCGCCTCGCCGTCTATCGCCTTTCCGGCGATAGCCCGTCGCTGATGACGACGCTCGACCGGCCGGCCACCATCGGCACGCTGGAGGCGCCGCTCGGCGCCGGCCGGCCGTGGCTGTTCGACAGGGCGAATGCGGTGGAGGTGGAACTGGTGCGCGGCACGCTGTCGAGCGTCGGCGATCTCGCCCTGTTCGATGGCGCCAACATGGCCGCCGTCGGCTCGATGGACGGCGGCTGGGAAGTCATCCAGTTCCGCGCCGCTGAACTCGTCGGCGACCGCCGCTACCGGTTGACCGGCTTGCTGCGCGGCCTCGGCGGCAGCGAGCGCTTCGCGGCAAGCGGCCATTCGTCCGGTGCCGACTTCGTGCTGCTGGACGGTTCGGTGCAGCGGCTGCCGATCACCCGCGACCAGACGGGACGGCCGATGACGTTGCGTATCGGCGACGCCACCGCCGGTCTCGGCGATCCGGAGTTGGTCGAACTGACCATGACGCCGGCCGCCATCGGCCTGATGCCGCTCTCGCCCGTCCATCTCAAGGCGCGTCGCGACGCCGCGTCCGGCGACATCCTGATCGGCTGGACGCGCCGCACCCGCCTCGACGGCGACGACTTCGACGCCCGCGAGGTGCCGCTCGGCGAGACCAGCGAACTCTACGAGGTGGAGATCCGCGCCGGAAGCGCCATCCGGACGCTCGCGGTGACGACGCCGTCGGTCGCCTACGCGGCGGCCGAGCAGATCGCCGACGCCGGCGGTCTCGTCACGTCCTTCGACCTCTCCGTCGCCCAGGTCTCCGAGACCATGGGCGCCGGCTGGCCCGCCAGGAGCACCCTGCATGTCTGATACACCCAACCTCGGCCTGCCGCTGATCGCCGCGGCACAGGCGCAGAAGCACGTCACCCACAACGAGGCGCTCGACCTCCTCGACCGGCTGGTCATGCTGACGGTGAAAAGCCGCGGCCTGACGGCGCCGCCGAGCGGCGCGGCGGCCGGCGACCGCTACCTCGTCGCCTCGGGCGCCACCGGCGCCTGGGCCGGGCAGGACAACACCATTGCCGTCTGCGAGGGCGGCAATTGGTCGTTCCTGACGCCGAAGGCCGGCTGGCTGGCCTATGTCGCGGACGAGACGGCGCCGGCCGTCTATACCGGCACCTACTGGGGCAGCTTCGGCCGGCTGGGCATCGGCACCAGCCCGGATTCCACCAACCAGTTCGCCGCCGCGCTGACCGCCGCGCTGTTCACCGATCTCGGGGCAGGGTTGCAGTTGAAGGTCAACAAGTCGGTGCCCGGCGTCACCGCCTCGTACCTGTTCCAGACGGGCTGGTCGGGCCGGGCGGAGTTCGGCTTGATCGGCGGCGACGATTTCGCGCTGAAGGTGTCGGCCGACGGCGCCGCCTGGACCGAGGTGCTGCGCGTCGACCGGACGAGCGGCGTTGCCGCCTTCGCCAAGGGCAGCGCTCGCGTATCCTGCGACGTGTTCGACAGCTCGGGCACCTGGACCAAGCCGGCCTGGGCGCGCCTCGTTACCGTCGTCTGCATCGGCGGCGGCGGTGGCGGCGGCTCGGGCCGGACGGGCGTCGCCGCCACGTTGCGCTACGGCGGTGGTGGCGGCGGCGCCGGCGGTCTGGTCAGCGAGCAGTATCTCGCCGATGAACTCGGCGCGACGGTAACCTGCACGGTTGGCGTCGGCGGCACCGGAGCGGCGGCGGTGTCGGCAAGCACCACCAACGGCGCGGCCGGCGTCGCCGGCGGCTACACGGCGGTGTCGAGCAACGGCGTCGAGTTGCTGCGAGCGACCGGCGGCAATCCGGGCGCCGGTGGCGGTACGACGGTTGGTGTCGGCGGCACCGGCGGCTGCGGCGCGAGCGCGGCCAGCAACTCAGGTGGTAACGGCGACGGCGGCGCGGGAAGTCCGCTTTCCACCAGCTCGGCCGGCGCCTCGGCCGCACCGGGCGGCGGCGGTGGCGGCGGCTACATCGACACCGCCAACGCCACCTTCGCCGGTGGTGCCGGCGGCATTGGCGGTCGTTCCGGCGGCCCCTCCTCGCAGGCGGCCGGCGGCACGGGCGGCGTGGCCGGGGCGAGCGGTGGCGTCGGCGGTTCGAAAGCGTGGACACGCGGTATGGGCGGTGGCGGCGGCGGCGGTGGTTCGGCCGGCAAGGGGGGCAACGGCGGTGTCCCCGGTGGCGGTGGCGGCGGCGGTGGCGGCGCCCTCAACGGCACGGCGAGCGGCGCCGGCGGCGCGGGCGGACGCGGCGAAATCCGCATCATCGCCATTGGTTGACGCCTGAACGGCAAGCAGCGCGCGTGTTCATGGACCGTTCAGCCTCAACTGGTTAATCTCCGGCCCATGAACACCAAACGCACGCGATTCCGTCTCGCCCTCCTGGGGCTGGCGATGCTGCCGCTTGTAGCGGGACATGCCGCCGAGGCACGCTGCCTGACGCCGAACGAGGCGCAGGCCGTCGTCAGCAAGGGGGCCGTCCAGAGGCTCAGCGTCATTGCCCGCGTCGTCGGCGGCGAGATCGTCGACGCCCGGCTCTGCGAGGGCGGCGGGCTGCTCGTCTACCAGCTCGCGGTGATGCGTGAGGGCGGGCGGGTCGACAACATCGTCGTCGATGCCACGTCGGGCCAGAGGCTTCGCTGAACCGGGAACATTGAGCATGCGGATTCTTGTGGTCGAGGACGACCGCGACCTGAACCGACAACTGGTCACCGCCTGCCGCGATGCCGGCTACGCCGTTGACGCCGCCTTCGACGGCGAGGAAGGGCATTTCCTCGGCGACACCGAACCCTACGATGCGGTGATCCTCGATATCGGCCTGCCGAAGATGGACGGCCTCAGCGTGCTCGAAGCCTGGCGCCGCGATGGCCGGCTGGTGCCGGTGCTGCTGCTCACCGCCCGCGACCGCTGGAGCGACAAGGTGGCCGGCATCGACGCCGGCGCCGACGACTATGTCGCCAAGCCCTTCCACATGGAAGAGGTGCTGGCCCGCCTGCGTGCCCTGACGCGCCGTGCCGCCGGCCGCGCCTCCAACGAGGTGGAGGTCGGCAAGGTGCGGCTGGATGTCAAGGCCGGCCGCCTCACCGTCGACGGCAATCCCGTCAAGCTCACCTCGCACGAGTTCCGCCTCATCCAGTATCTCATGCTGCACATGGACAAGGTGATCTCGCGCACCGAGCTGGTGGAGCATCTCTACGATCAGGACTTCGACCGCGACTCCAACACCATCGAGGTGTTCGTCGGCCGGCTGCGCAAGAAGATGGGCATCGACCTCATCGAGACCGTGCGCGGCCTCGGCTACCGCGTCGCGTCCGGCAAATGAGAGCAGGTGTCAAAAAACTTGGCGAGTGGCTGACCAGTTCGCTGGCCCTCAGGCTCGTCCTCGCCTCGGCGCTCTGGGCGGCGATCGCGCTGGCCGCCTTCGGCTGGCTGCTCACCGAGCTTTACCGGGCCAGCCTGATCCGCTCCTTCGACGAGCGCATCATCGTCTACGAGAAGACGCTGGCCGGCATCGTCGCCTCGGCGCCTGAAGGCAACATGCCCGACCCCGGCACCATGGGCGACCCGCGCTTCGGCCGCTACCAGTCCGGCTGGTACTGGCTGGTGATCGACGCCAAGACGCAGGCCACCATAGCCACCAGCCAGTCACTGTTCGGCGAACTGCTGACGCTGCCGCCGCCGCCCGCCAACGGCGTGGTGGTGACCGACGACGCCCGCGATCCCTCGGGCACCGCCCTGCGTCACGCCAAGCAGCGCATCTTCCTCAGCAGCGGCCGCATGTACGACCTGCACGTCACCGGCAACGTCGCCGAGCTGGCCGACGAGATTTCCACCTTCCGCTTCCAGGTGTTCGCGACGCTGGCCGCCTTCGCGCTCGGCCTCGTCGCCGCCGCCGCGCTGCAGGTGAGCTTTGGCCTCCGGCCGCTCGCCGCCATGAGCCGCCGTCTTGCCGACATCCGCGAGGGCCGCGCCAGCCGCCTCGAAGGCCGGCTGCCGCGCGAGATCGCCGTGCTCGGCAAGGAACTCAACGCCCTCATCGACACCAATTCGGCCATCGTCGAACGGTCGCGCACCCAGGTCGGCAACCTCGCCCATGCGCTGAAGACGCCGCTCGCCGTCATCCTGAACGAAGCGCGCGCCGAGGGCGGGCCGCTCGCCGACAAGGTGGTCGAGCAGGTGACGGTGATGCGCGACGAGGTCGACCGCTATCTCGACCGCGCCCGGCTCGCCGCCGACCGCAAGGTGATCGGCGCGGTGGCCGACGTCCGCCCCTCGCTCGAAGGGCTGATCCGGGTGCTGAGCCGCGCCTATCCCGATCGCAGCCTGTTCCTCGACGCGCCGGCCGGCGCGCAGCCCAAGGCGCGCATCGAGCGGCGCGACCTGGAGGAACTGGTCGGCAACCTGATGGACAATGCCTGCAAATATGGCCGCGAGCAGGTGCTGATCGCGCTCGCCGTCGACGATGCCGACCGCGACCGACCGATGGTGGAGATCCGCGTCGAGGACGACGGCGCCGGCCTGCCGCCCACCGCCTATGCCGAGGTGCTCGGCCGCGGCAAGCGGCTCGACGAAACGCAGCCGGGCTCGGGCTTCGGCCTCGCCATTGCGGCCGAGATTGCCGAGACTTACGGCGGCTCGCTGGTGCTTGGCCGGGCCGGTCTCGGCGGTCTGGCTGTGACCTTCCGCATCCCGCGAAGCTGAATGGGATTGACAGATCGATGCACAATGACGGCAGTAAACGGAAAGGAGGGGGAGGGCGCTGACGGCAAGACCAGGTTGCAACCAAAATTCGGCCATGGTTTCAGGCCATTGCGGATATCAACGGGCGATTCGCCCCAGACCATTGCTTCTATTCTCGGAGACCGGAAACATGTTGGTGAAGAAACTTGTGATTGTCGGCCTGACGGCAACCATGCTGGCGGGATGCGCGACAGGCGGCGGCAACCAGAACGCGACGCTCGGCACGCTGGCCGGTGCCGTCGGCGGCGCCGCTCTCGGCTCGGCCTTCGGCCAGGGCAGCGGCAAGGTGGCGGCCATCGCCGCCGGCGCGCTGGTCGGCGGCTTCCTCGGCAACCAGATCGGCGCCTCCCTCGACGCCGATTCGCAGCGCTACAACTACGCGGCCAGCGTCAATGCGCTCGACAGCGGCGCCCCGCAGCAGTGGCAGAACCCGCAGACCGGCGCCTACGGCACGGTCAATCCGGGGCCGGCCAACTATGTCAACAATCGCATGTGCCGCCCCTATACCAACACCGTCTACATCGACGGCCAGCCGCAGGTGGCGCGCGGCACCGCCTGTCGCAACCCGGACGGCAGCTGGCAGGTGGTCGGCTGACGGCCGACGACCCTCTTCCCCACGAAATCCGAAAGGCCGGCTCCCCCGCGAGCCGGCCTTTTCGCATCCGTTACCAGTCATAAACCATCTTGCGGCAGGATCGGTTTGGTAAAGGAGCGGTTTACGGGATTCGCGATGGACGAGCGTACGGCGGTTGCCGACAAGGCCGAGAGTTTTCTGCGGGGCCTGACGCCCAGGGCGCGCGGCATGCTGGTCCGTCGCCTTGAAAATGGCGGCGCGGCGCCCGACGCGGCCGAAGCCCGTCGCCGGCTGATCCTCGGAGCGGCTCACGCCATCGCCGATAGCCGCCGTGCCGCCCAGCGGTCTGCTATTCCCGGCGTACCGCCCGACATGCGCCGGCTGATGTTCGCCGCCTTCGAGCCCTACGTGATCGAGGAGAGGTTGAGCTTTCCGGGCCGTGGCTTCATCACCGCGGCGACGCTGTCCCATCTCTGGTCCTATGCCGCCACCGAACTGCTGCCGGCCGAGTTCGCCGTCTGGAACGATCCGGCGACGGCGCCGTCCCTGCCGAACGAGGCGGCTGGACGCGAGGCGGCGCGGCTCGAAGCCCGCCTGTTCGAGGCGCTGGCGCGGCATGTCGAAGCCATCGCCGACGAGCCCAAGCTACAGCAGCGTTTCATGTCGCGCCTTGGCGGCGAGCTGGCCCGCGGCGAGGTCGATGACATGCTCGCCGTGCGCGACCGCCTTCCCGATTTACCGACGCTGAGCGCTGCCATCGTGCACCTGATCGGCGCCGGCCCGGTCGATATGGCGCTGCTCGAACAGATCGCCGCTTATCTCACGCGCTATCCCGAGACGGCCGGCTGGGTGGCCGGCGGTGCCTTCCGGCGCCTCGCGGCCGTGGCGCCGCTCGTCACCTTCGCCAAGATGCTGGCCGGCGGCGACAGCGCCCGTCGCGTCCGCGCCACGCCTGCCGCCGCGGCCTTCGTCGACCTTGGTTTCGCCGTCGCCGATCGCGCCGCCTCGCGCTTCCTGACGATCTGCCGGGGCAGCCGCAACCCCGCCGACGCCGTACGCGAGATCAATGCCTTCCGCACGACGCTGAACGAGCTTTCCGCCAGCCTCGACGTCGAGAGTGACGGCTGGTGGCAACAGCGGGCGGTGGCCATCAAGCGGCGCTTTTCGGAAGTGCTGTTCGCCGAGTTCGACAAGCTGCTGCCGGCCATGCGCCGTGCCTTCCGCGTGCAGGATGCCCCGTATCCGGGACCGGCCGACGGTGCCGAGGCCGTCTTCCTCGCCGCCATCTTCGCCGCCGCCGGCCGCGCCCGCGACACTCTGGCCGTCAACGGACTGATCGGCCGCCTGACGCCGCTGGTCGATCAGGCCGTTGAACTCTACGCCCTCGACCTGCCGATGAAGTTGCGCAGCCTCGACGGCGAGGCGCGAACGGCGGCGCTGTCGGCGGTCGACCACCTGATCAAGGCGGCCGGCTTCCTCTATGGCGACGACTACGCCGCTCATCTCCGCCGCAGCAAGGAGCAGCAGCTCAAGGGGCGGCGAACGGCGGCGTGACGCCGCCACCCTTTTCTGGAATCCTTCTCAAATTCACCCAGAAGTCCATTGAGAAACCGGCGAAGTTGCCCTATTCGCATGCAACGGGTAGCGACAGAGACGCTGCCCGAGGGAAAGAGCGAAGTGGTTTTCTGGGTTCTCCTGGCATTGACGACGGCCGCCGTCGTTCTCGTCGTTATCGCCCCGCTGGCGCGGCCGGCCGGCGCCTTCCCGACCGATAGCGGCGAGGAGACGCGCGTCTACCGCGACCAGCTGGCCGAACTCGACCGCGACCGCGAGCGCGGCCTGATCGGCGGCGAGGAGGCCGAAGCCGCCCGCGCCGAGATCGGCCGCCGCCTGCTGCAGGCCGCCCGCGCATCGGCGCCGGCCGAAAGGCCGCGCCCCGCCGCCAACCGCCTGCTGGCGCTGCTGACGGTGATCGCCGTGCCGGCCGTCGCCCTGCCGCTCTATCTCTGGCTCGGCCAGCCCGACATGCCCGACGCGCCGCTGGCCGGCCGCCTTGCCGCCGCGCCGGCCACCGACAACATCTCGGAGATGGTCGGCCGCGTCGAGAAGCACCTCGCCAGCAACCCCGACGACCTCGCCGGCTGGCGCGTCGTTGCCCCCATCTACACCCGCATGGGCCGGCTCGACGACGCGGCGGACGCCTGGGGAAGGCTGGTCAAGGGCGGCCAGACGGATCCCGAAACCCTCGAAAGCTATGGCACCAGCCTGGTGGACGCCGCCGAGGGCGTCGTGTCGCCGGAAGCGCAGTCGATCCTCGCCCGCGCCATCGCCGCCGATCCCAACCGGCCGCGTGCCCGCTTCTACCATGCCGAGGCGATACGGCAGGCCGGCAAGCTCGATGCGGCGCTCGAGGAGATCGACGATCTGATCCGCCGCTCGCCGTCCGACGCGCCCTGGCTGGAAACGGTGCGCGACAAGCGACACGAAATTCTCGCCGCATCGAACAAGCCGGCCGACACGCCGGAGCCGCCGACCTTGCCGGCCGCCGGCCTGACCATCGAGAGCATGGTCGATCAGCTCGCCGAGAGGCTTGCCGCCAACCCCGCCGACCGCGACGGCTGGATCCGGCTGATGCGCTCCAATGTCGTGCTTGGCCGCGACGAGGCGGCCAGGGCGGCGCTCGACGGCGCGCGCAAGGCGTTTGCCGGCGACGCCGCATCGCTCGCGGCGATCGAGGACGCGGCCGCCGCGCTCGACATCGGCAAAGCGGAGGAAAAATGACCAAGGCCATGACGCGCAAGACGCGCCGCCTCATCCTGATCGGCACGGTCGGCGCGGTGCTCGCCGCCGCCGTCGGCCTCGTGCTCTACGCGCTGTCCGGCGAGATCACGCTCTATCGCACGCCGACCGAGATCGCCGAGCAGCCGCCGAAGGAGGGGCAGCGGCTGAGGATCGGCGGTCTGGTCGAGGCGGGCAGCGTGGTGCGCGGCGACGCCGGCCGGGTGGACTTCAAGGTGACCGACACGGCGACCGCCTTGCCCGTCACCTACGTCGGCCTGTTGCCGGATCTCTTCCAGGAAGGGCAGGGCGTGGTCGCCGAGGGCAAGCTCGATCCGGCCGGCCTGTTCCACGCCGACACCGTGCTCGCCAAGCACGACGAGCGCTACATGCCCAAGGAAGTGGTCGACGCGCTGAAGGCCCAGGGCGTCTGGGAAGAAGGCCAGCCCGGCGGACCGATGCCGCCGACCGCCAAGAACTAGGGCAGCGGGCCGGGAGGTGCGCCTCTCGGAAAAATCCGTTGCTTCGATAAGGAGACAGGGCAACGTAGCGCATTCGTCTGGGATGCACGTTGCCTGAGGCGAGGAGAGAGCCCGGCATGATCGTCGAATTCGGCCATTTCGCCCTGATCCTGGCGCTGGCGGTGGCCGTTGCGCAGTCGGTGCTGCCGATCGCCGGCTCGATCCGCCGCGATCCGGCGCTGATGGCGGTAGCGCCGCGGGCGTCGGTGGTGCAACTGCTGCTGGTCGTCATCGCCTTCGCGGCGCTCACCTATGCCTATCTCGTCTCCGATTTCTCGCTTCTCAACGTCGTCGAGAACTCGCATTCGCAGAAGCCGCTGATCTACAAGATCTCCGGCGTCTGGGGCAATCACGAGGGCTCGATGCTGCTCTGGGTGCTGATCCTGGCGCTGTTCGGCGCGGCGGTCGCCCTGTTCGGCGGCAACCTGCCGGCCACTCTGAAGGCCAACGTGCTGGCCGTGCAGGGCTGGATCAGCACCGCCTTCCTCGCCTTCATTCTGACGACCTCCAACCCCTTCCTGCGCCTCGCCAAGCCGCCGATCGAGGGGCAGGACCTCAACCCGGTGCTGCAGGACATCGGGCTCGCCATCCACCCGCCGCTTCTCTACCTCGGCTATGTCGGCTTCTCGATCGCCTTCGCCTTTGCCGTGGCGGCGCTGATCGAGGGCCGCATCGACGCCGCCTGGGCGCGCTGGGTGCGGCCCTGGGTGCTGGCCGCCTGGATCTTCCTCACCGCCGGCATCGCCATGGGCTCCTACTGGGCCTATTACGAACTCGGCTGGGGCGGCTTCTGGTTCTGGGACCCGGTGGAGAACGCCTCGCTGATGCCCTGGCTGGCTGGCACGGCGCTGTTGCATTCGGCCGTGGTGATGGAGAAGCGCGAGGCGCTGAAGGTGTGGACGGTGCTGCTGGCCATCCTCGCCTTCTCGCTGTCGCTGCTCGGCACCTTCCTGGTCCGCTCCGGCGTGCTGACCTCGGTGCATGCCTTCGCCACCGATCCGACGCGCGGCGTATTCATCCTGGCCATCCTCTGCCTGTTCATCGGCGGCGGCCTCGCCCTGTTCGCCTTCCGCGCCGGCAGTCTCAGCCAGGGCGGCCTGTTCGCGCCGGTCAGCCGCGAGGGCGCGCTGGTGCTCAACAACGTCTTCCTGACGGTGGCGGCCGGCGTGGTGCTGTTCGGCACGCTGGTGCCGCTGATCGTCTCGGCCTTCGGCGGCGCCATCTCGGTCGGCGCGCCCTATTTCAACACGGTGTTCGGCCCGCTGTTCGGCGCCACGCTGCTGGTGGTGCCGCTCGGGCCGCTGCTCGCCTGGAAGCGCGGCGACCTGCTCGGTGCTCTCCAGCGCCTTTCGGTCGTGTTTGTCCTTGCCGCGCTGGTTGCCCTTGTCGTCGCCTGGCTGAACGGCGCGACGCATCTCCTCGCCGCCGTCGGCCTCGGTGTCGCCGTCTGGGTGCTGGTCGGCGCCTTCGCCGAGCTGTGGACGCGCGCCCGCTTCCGCGAGGCGGGATTGGCCACCGGCTTCCGTCGCCTCGTCGGCCTGCCGCGCTCGGCCTACGGCACGGCGCTCGCCCACGCCGGCCTCGGCGTGACGCTGATGGGCATCGTCGTCACCTCGGCCTTCCAGAGCGAGACGATCGTCGAGATGAAGCCGGGCGAGACCGCGACCGTCGGCGCCTATGCCGTCACCTTCGACGGCATCCACAGCGCCGCCGGCCCCAACTATTCCGAGATCGTCGCCAGCATGAGCGTGCGGCGGGACGGTGTGCTGCGCTTCGTGGCCGCGCCGTCGCGGCGCCTCTACACCACGCGACAGATGCCGACCTCCGAAGCCGGCATCCACACCCACGGCCTGTCGCAATTCTACGTGACGCTGGGCGGCGAGGGCCGACAGCTCGGCGCCGTGGTGGTGCGCATGTGGGACAAGCCGCTGGTGACGCTGATCTGGCTCGGCGCCCTGGTGATGATGGCCGGCGGCGCCCTGTCGCTGGCCGACCGCCGCCTGCGCGTCGGCGCGCCGAAGCCGGCCCGCCGGGCGGCGCCGACCGTTGCCGCCGACTGACGGAGACCGCCGATGCGCTTCGCTGCTGCCTTTGCCCTCATCCTCGCGCTGGCCGGCCCGGCCTTTGCCGTCGATCCGTCCGAACGGCTGGCCGATCCGGCGCTTGAGGAGCGCGCCCGCGTCGTCTCCGAGGAACTGCGCTGCCTCGTCTGCCAGAACCAGTCGATCGACGCCTCGGACGCCCAGCTCGCCAGGGACCTGCGCGTCCTGGTGCGCGAGCGCATCGCCGCCGGCGACAGCGACGACGAGGTGCGCGACTTCCTGGTTGCCCGCTACGGCGAGTTCGTGCTGCTGAAGCCGCGCGCCCACGGCGTCGGCCTCATGCTGTGGGTGCTGCCGCCGGCCCTGTTGCTGATCGCCGGCCTCGGCCTGTTCCTCGCCGTCCGCCGGCGGACCGCCATACCGGCCGGAACAAGACTCACCGCCGAGGAGGAGGCAGCGCTGAAAGCCTTGTCGCAGGAAGGGGATGGGAAACCAACCCCTTGAAATATGGCAGCTTTTCGGCGGGCTTTCTTACAAAAGTTTAATCCGGCCGCAATCTTCAGGTTAGGAGCGGGGTGGCTATATCTCCTCCATCGAAACCGGAACGGTCCGGTTTTCCGAGGCTCATTTCCTGGAGATCGTTCCATGCTCAGGACTTCCAACAAGTCGGCCACCTCCCGCGTCAAGGCGCTGCTGCTCGGGTCGGTCTTCGCACTGGCGCTCGGCGGCATCGTCGCCGGCGAGACGGCGTTCATCTTCGGCAACACGGCGCAGGCGCAGAACCTGTCGGAGCCGCAGAGCCAGCCGGTGTTCTCCTTTGCCGACATGGTGCAGCGCGTCCAGCCGGCCGTCGTCTCGATCCGCGTCAAGACCGACGAGACCGTTGCCCAGCGCGGCGACAACGACGGCCTGCCGCCGGGCCTCACCCCCGACAGCCCGTTCTACGACTTCTTCAAGCGCTTCGGCATGCCGGGCATGCCCGGCAACCGCAACGGCGGCCCGCAGCACCGCTACGGCATGGCGCAGGGCTCCGGCTTCTTCATCTCGGCCGACGGCTACGTCGTCACCAACAACCACGTGGTCGAGAACGCCACCGACGTGAAGGTGGTCACCGACAACGGCACCGAGCACGCCGCCAAGGTGATCGGCACCGATCCCAAGACCGACCTGGCGCTGGTCAAGGTCACCGACGGCAAGGACTTCCCGCACGTCTCCTTCGCGGCCAACGAATCGCGCGTCGGCGACTGGGTGGTGGCGGTCGGCAACCCGTTCGGCCTCGGCGGCACGGTGACCGCCGGCATCATCTCGGCCCGCGGCCGCGACATCGGCGCCGGCCCCTACGACGACTTCCTGCAGATCGACGCGCCGATCAACAAGGGCAACTCCGGCGGCCCGGCCTTCAACGCCGGTGGCGAGGTGATCGGCGTCAACACCGCCATCTACTCGCCGTCGGGCGGTTCGGTCGGCATCGGCTTCGCCATTCCGGCGCGCACCGCGCAGCAGGTGGTCGCCTCGCTGATGGAGAGCGGCAAGGTGGTGCGCGGCTGGCTCGGCGTGCAGATCCAGCCGGTGACCGAGGAGATCGCCAGTTCGATCGGTCTCGACAAGGCGCGCGGCGCCATGGTGACCGAGCCGCAGGACAACTCGCCCGCCGCCAAGGCCGGCATCAAGTCGGGCGACACCATCCTGTCCGTCAACGGCCAGGATGTCGAGGACGCCAAGGATCTTGCCCGCAAGATCGCCGCCTATCCGCCGAAGACCACGGTGGACGTCACGCTGTGGCGCGACGGCAAGGAGAAGGCCGTCAAGGTCGATCTCGGCGAGCTGCCGAACGAGCAGGCGGCCAACGCGCAGTCGAACGACAGCGGTGATACCGACCATACCTCGCTCGGCGACTACGGCCTGACGCTCGCCCCGGCCGACGCCGCGGGTGCCGGCGACCGCGGCGCCGTCATCACCGACCTCGACCCGAACGGCAAGGCGGCCGATCGCGGTCTCAAGGAGGGTGACGTCATCCTGGAGGCCGGCGGCCAGACCATCGCCGGGCCGCATGACGTGTCGAAGGCCCTGACCGCCGCCGAGAAGGCCGGCAAGAAGGCGATCCTCCTGCGTGTGAAGTCTGGGGACAGCGTGCGCTTTCTGGCGCTGCCTCTCGGCAAGTGAACCGCTAGCCGCTAGCCGCCAACGGAGCGAACCTGGCATCTGAACCCGACCCACATCGGGCGCCGGAACAAGTGCCAGGTTCGAGAACTCCAATAATAACAATAAACTGCCAGTGGTTCCCTTGACTCCGACATCTGCACCGGGCCTCGTATCGGCCGGCTGCCAGTGTCGGAGTCGAACCGCTGGTCGTACCGGCGGGCGGGCTCGGCGCCTCGCCGGTACGCGCCTTCCCCGCAACGCTTTTCCCTTGCGCCGGTCGTCGCCGGCGCTAAATCATTGTCATTGAACCCTTTGCGGACCAAACGACATGCGTATCCTGGTGATCGAGGACGACAGGGAAGCGGCAGCCTATCTCGTCAAGGCGCTGGACGAGATGGGACACGTTGCCGAGCACGCCGCCGACGGCGACGCCGGTGCCTTCATGGCCGAGGAGGGCGGCTACGACGTGTTGATCGTCGACCGCATGTTGCCCAAACGCGACGGCCTCTCCGTCATCGAGGACATGCGCAAGCGCGGCGACCATACGCCGGTGCTGGTGCTCTCCGCCCTCGGGCAGGTCGACGACCGCGTGCGCGGCCTCAGGGCCGGCGGCGACGACTATCTCACCAAGCCCTACGCCTTCACCGAACTGCTCGCCCGCGTCGAGGCGCTGGCCCGCCGCAACCGGCCGGCCGACATCGAGACCACCTACCGCGTCGGCGACCTGGTGCTCGACCGGCTGTCGCACACGGTGACGCGCGCCGATGCCGAGATCCCCTTGCAGCCGCGCGAGTTCCGCCTGCTCGAATATCTGATGCGCAACGCCGGGCAGGTGGTCACCCGCACCATGCTGCTGGAGAACGTCTGGGACTATCACTTCGATCCGCAGACCAACGTCATCGACGTCCATGTCTCCCGGCTGCGCGGCAAGATCGACAAGGGGTTCGAGAAGCCGCTGCTGCACACCGTGCGCGGCGCCGGCTACATGATCCGCGAGGCCGGCCCTGACAGGGGCGGGGAGGCTGCATGGGCGCGCTCGGGCGGCTGATCCGCACCACGGCCTTCAAGCTGTCGCTGGTCTATCTCGTCGTCTTTTCCGGCCTGACGCTGTTCCTGACCGCCTATATCGCCAACAACACCGCCGACCTGCTCGATTCCCAGATCAACGACACCATCCAGAGCGAGATCAACTCGCTGTCCGATCAGTATGAGCGCGGCGGCCTGAGGCAGCTGGTCAGCGCCGTCGATCTCCGCAGCCGGCGGCCGGGCGCCAGCCTCTATCTCGTCGCCGACTCCTCCGGCCGCACGGTGGTCGGCAACGTCGCCGACCCGCCGCTGTCGCTGCTCGGCCTGTCCGACGGCGCCGCCACCACCGTCTCCTACCAGCGGCTCGACGGCGAAACGAGCCGCCGCTACGACGCGGTGGTCAGGGTGTTCGCGCTGCCCGGCGGCTTCAAGCTGCTGGTCGGCCGCGACATCGGCGAAATCAGCCAGTTGCGGTCGCTGATCTTCGACGCCTCCCGCTATGCCATCATCGTCATGGTGCTGACCGGCTTCGTCTCCTGGTTCTTCGTCGGCCGCTCGGTGCTGAAGCGCGTCGAGAACATGGCCGAGACGTCGCGCCGGCTGATGTCCGGCGACCTCACCCACCGCCTGACGGTCAAGGGCTCGCACGACGAGTTCGACAATCTCGCCTTGAGCCTCAATGAGATGCTCGACCGCATCGAGGCGCTGATGACCGGCCTGCGCGAGGTGTCCGACAATATCGCCCACGATCTCAAGACGCCGCTCAACCGGCTGCGCGGCCGCCTGGAGGAGACGCTGCGGCGCGGCGGGCCGGTGGAGGACTATCGCGAGGCCATCACCTCGGCCATGGAAGAGGCGGACAACCTGATCCACATCTTCGACGCCCTGTTGAAGATCGCCCGCATGGAGGCGGGATCGTCGGGCGACAGCTTCGAGGCGCTGGACGCCGCCGGCATCCTCGACGAGATCGTCGAACTCTACGAGCCGGTGGTGGAAGACGCCGGCGGCCGCCTGACGCTGGAAACGGCGCGGCCTCTGCCGCTGAAAGGTAACCGGACGCTGCTGAGCCAGGCCTTGTCCAACCTGATCGACAATGCCATCAAGTACGGCCAGCCGGAGGGCGGCGGGCTGTCGATCGCGCTGACCGGCACGGTCGAGGACGGCGAGGTCTGCCTCAGCGTGGCCGACGCCGGCCCCGGCATTCCCGAGGCCGACCGGCAGAAGGCGCTGTCGCGCTTCGGCCGGCTTGATGCCGCGCGCAGCCGGCAGGGGTCTGGCCTCGGCCTGTCGCTGGTGGCGGCGGTGGCGCGCCTGCACGGCGGGCGGTTCATGCTCGGCGACGCCGGGCCGGGTCTCAGGGCCAGCCTCCATCTGCCGAGGGTCTAGAGAAAATCCGGCGAAAAATCGGAGCCGGTCTTGCGTCCGGAATTGCGCTAGAACAGCGAGATAGGAAACTCTCGGGGAGCCTGGTCGCACCGGAAATGCTCCGGGAACACCGGATGGATGGAGCGGGCGATGGCGGATGCGGGGCAGGGGAACGACGGCGCACTCAAGGATCGCATCGCGATCATTCCCCCCGAAGGACCGGACATCGCCATCGCCGCCTCGCTGCTCGACGATTGCCTGAACGGGCCGGCCGGCGAGGCGCTGGCCGCGCTGTTCGCCGCCGCGCCGAAAGCGCGCGACTTCCTGCTGGCCGTCGCCTCCAACAGCGCCCACCTCAGGGAATCGGCGACACGCGACGGCGAGCGGCTGCGCCGCGTTCTGTCGAGCGATCCGGCGGTGCTGGTCGACGGCCTGATCGCCTCGCTGGCCGAGCCGGCCATCGACGAGCCGTCGCTGCGCCGGCATCTCCGCCGCGTCAAGGCCGAGGCGGCGCTGGCTATTGCCCTCGCCGACATCGCCGGCGCCTGGGACGTCATGGAGGTGACCGGCGCCCTGACCCGGCTCGCCGACGCCGCCATTTCCGCCGCCCTCCGCTTCCTGCTGCGCGAGGCCGACGCCGCCGGCAAGCTCAGCCTGCTAGACCGCGACGACCCCGAGCGGGATTCCGGCTGGATCATCCTCGCCATGGGCAAGGAAGGCGCCTTCGAACTCAACTATTCCTCGGACGTCGACCTGATCGTCTTCTTCGACCCGGCCGTGGTGCCGGCCGCCGACAAGGACGACCTGACGACGCTGTTCGTCCGCCTGACGCGCCGCCTCGTCGCCATCCTGCAGGACCGCACCGCCGACGGCTACGTCTTCCGCACCGACCTGCGCCTCAGGCCCGACGCCGGCGCCACACCGCTCGCCATGTCGACCACGGCGGCGCTGATCTACTACGAGAGCGCCGGCCAGAACTGGGAGCGGGCGGCGATGATCAAGGCGCGGCCGGCCGCCGGCGACATCGCCGCCGGCGAGCGCTTCCTGTCGGAGCTGCGGCCCTATGTCTGGCGCAAGTATCTCGACTACGCCGCCATCCGCGACATTCACTCGATCAAGCGGCAGATCCACGCCCACAAGGGCCACGGCGAGATCGCCGTCGCCGGCCACAACGTCAAGCTGGGGCGCGGCGGCATCCGCGAGATCGAATTCTTCGTGCAGACGCAGCAGTTGATCGCCGGCGGCCGCAACCCCGACCTGCGCGGCCGCCAGACGCTGCCCATGCTCGACGCGCTGGTCGCCCAGGGCTGGCTCGACGAGCCGGCGCGCGATCTCCTGGCCGAGGCCTATCGCTTCCTGCGTCGCGTCGAGCACCGCATCCAGATGCTCAACGACGAGCAGACCCACACGCTGCCCGACGACGCCGAGGGGCTCGCCCGCGTCGCCCATCTGATGGATTTTGCCAACCCCGACGACTTCGCCGCCGCGCTGACGGAGCGGCTGGTGGCGGTCAGCGACCAGTACTCCGCGCTGTTCGAGGAGGAGGCCGACCTCTCCTCGCAGCATGGCAACATGGTGTTCACCGGTAACGACATCGACCCCGGCACGCTCGACACCTTCACCCGGCTCGGCTTTGCCCGGCCCGAGGACGCCATCCGCATCGTCGCCTCCTGGCACTTCGGCCGCTATCCGGCCATGCGCTCGGCCCGCGCCCGCGAACTGCTGACCGAGATCACGCCGCGCCTGATGGTCGCCTTCTCGGAAACCGAGGCGCCGGACGCCGCGCTGCTCGCCTTCGATCACTTCCTCGCCCGCCTGCCGGCCGGCGTGCAGCTGTTCTCGCTGATGTCCTCCAACCAGCCGCTGCTGACGCTGCTTGCCATGGTGATGGGCAACTCGCCTTATCTCGCCGACACCGTGGCGCGGCGGCCGCACGTCGTCGACGCGTTGCTCGAACCGCAGTTCTTCGGCGCGCTGCCGGGGCGGGTCGAGCTGACGCGCCGGCTCGACGCCTTCTTCGGCGAAGCGACCGGTTATGAGGACGTTCTCGACCGCGCCCGCATCTTCGCCCAGGAGCAGAAGTTCCTGATCGGCGTGCGCGTCATCACCGGCACCGCCGCCGCCCGCCAGCTCGGCCAGAGCTTCTCCCGCCTCGCCGACCTGTTGCTCGGCCGCGTGCTCGACGCGACGTCCGCCGAGCTGGAGCGCCGGCACGGCCGCGTGCCGGGCGGCCGCGTGGCGCTGGTCGCCATGGGCAAGCTCGGCAGCGAGGAACTGACGGCGGCCTCCGACCTCGACCTGATCCTGCTCTACGACCACGAGCCGGAGGTGACCGAGAGCGACGGTATCAGGCCGATCTCGCCGGCCCAGTATTACGCCCGCCTGACGCAGCATTTCGTGACGGCGATCACCGCGCCCACCGCCGAGGGCACGCTCTACGAGGTGGATTTCCGCCTGCGGCCGTCCGGCAACGCCGGGCCGCTCGCCACCCGCCTCGACGCCTTCGCCCGCTACCAGCGCGACGAAGCCTGGACCTGGGAGCACATGGCGCTGACCCGCGCCCGCGTCGTCGCCTCGACCGGCGGCCTCGGCGAGGCGGTCGAACGGGTGATCGCCGAGACGTTGTCGCGCCGCCGCGATCCCGACAAGGTGCGCAGCGACGCCGCCGACATGCGCGCCCGCCTCGAACAGGAAAAGGGCTCGACCGATCCCTGGAACCTCAAGCGAGCGCCGGGCGGCCTCGTCGATCTGGAGTTCATCGCCCAGACGCTGCGCCTCAACAACGACTGGCGCGAGCCGGCCATCCGCCTGCGCAACACCGAGGCGATCCTGCTCACCGCCGCCACCCACGGCCTCATTTCGCCGGCCCACCGCGACGTGCTGCTGCCGGCCATCCGCCTGTTTGGCGATCTGACGCAGGCCCAGCGCCTGACGCTGCCGGTCAAGGCGTCGGTGGCGGAAGCGCCGCGCGGCGTCCACGACGTGCTGTGCCGCGTCGCCTCGGCGCCGTCGCTGCCCCAGCTTGAAGCGGAACTGCGCGAGCGGCAGGCGGCGGTGCGCGAGGCGTTCACGGAGATCGTCGGGCCGGTGGTGCGCCGCAGCGAGTGAGGCCGACCTTCAGTGGACGGTGCGGCGCGGCCCGGTGAAAGCCTCGGGCGCCGCGACCACCCGCGGATAGGCGGTGCCGGCCGGAGCGGTCTGCGACGTCGTCACGGCGGCGGTGCCGTCGCTGGCCGTCGGCGCGGCGATGCGCGGCATCGAGACGGTGACCGTCGTTCCCGATCCCTCCACCGACTCGATGGTCATGTGGCCGCCATGCAGCCCGACCAGCGATTGGGCGATGGCGAGGCCAAGGCCGGAGCCGGGATGCTTGCGTGTCAGCTGGTTTTCCACCTGCACGAAGGGCTTGGCGATCTGGTCGAGCGAGACGGCGGGAATGCCGATGCCGGTATCGCTCACCGAGAACAGCACGTTGTCGCCGAGCTGCCGTGTCCGCACCGTCACCGTGCCGGCGGCCGGGGTGAACTTCAGCGCGTTGGACAGGAGGTTGAGCGCCACCTGCTTGACGGCGCGGCGGTCGGCCACCATCGGCTCGGCGGCGGCGAAGTCGGAGACGAGGGCGATCTGCCGCGCCTCGGCCTGCGGCGACATGATGCGCACGCACTCGCCCAGCACCTCGTCGACCACCACCGATTCCAGCGCCAGGTTGACCCGGCCGGCCTCGATCTTCGACATGTCGAGAATGTCGGAGATGACGTTCAGCAGGTAGATGCCACTGTCATGAATGTCGCGGCAGTAGCCGGTGTACTTGTCCGAGCCGAGATCGCCGAACATGCCGGACATCATGATATCCGAGAAGCCGATGATGGCGTTGAGCGGCGTCCTGAGTTCATGGCTCATCGAGGCGAGGAATTCCGACTTGGCCCGGTTGGCCGCCTCGGCGCGCGCCTTTTCCTCGGCGTATTTCTCGGCCAGCTCGACGAGCTGCGTCGTCTGGAGCTGCATCTTGTGGCGATGCTGGCGCAGGTCGGCGACGGTGGCCATCAACTGCCGCTCGCTTTCGAGGAGGTTCTCCTCGTGGCGCTTGAGCTGCGTGATGTCGGTGCCGACCGACACGAAGCCGCCGTCCTTGGTGCGGCGCTCGTTGATCTGCAGCCAGCGGCCGTCGTCGAGCCGCGCCTCGTAGGACCGCTCGCCGCCGGACAGCGAATAGCGCAGGCCCTCGCTCGACACCTTCGGCTGGCGGGCCGCCGCCATCACCTCGGCATAGGGCGTGCCGGACTTGACGACGCCGTCCGGAAGCTGGTGCAGGCTCTGGTATTTCGAGTTGCACATCACCAGCCGGTTCTCCGAGTCCCAGATGACGAACGCCTCGGAGATGGTGTCGATGCCGTCGCGCAGGCGGATGGCCGCCGTGGCGTTCTCCTCGGCCAGCGTCTTCTGCTCGGTGACGTCGACGGTGATGCCGATCAGGTGCGGCGAGCCGTCACGGTCGCGGACCACCTCGGCGCGCATTCGGAGCCATACCCAGTCGCCGCCGGCGTGGCGGATGCGGAACTCCAGGTCGACGGCCGGCTGGCCGGTCTCCAGAAGATCCTTGGCCAGCTCGTAGAGATCGACGTCGTCGTCGTGGATCATCGCCTGCAGGTCGTGGAAGCCCATCAGGTCGGAGTTGGGCTCCATGCCGAGGATGACGTACATCGACGGCGACCAGAACAGCCGGCCTCGCGCGAGGTCCCAGTCCCAGAGACCGCAGCGGCCGCGGCGGAGCGCCGTGTCGACGCGCGCCTGCGTGGCGTTGTAGATGCGGTCGGCCTCGCGCGCCCGGCTCATCTGGGCGAAGAAGGCGTAGACCACGGCGATCAGGATCAGCGACGTACCGACGAACAGCACCGCCGTCATGGTGACGTCGTGCCGCCAGCCGACGTAGACCTGGGCGAGCGGCTGGTAGACGGCGACGGTGCCGCGCTCGCCGGAAAGGTTGCGCACCGTGGCGAGCGCTTCGGTATCGTTCGACAGCGTCACGTCCAGCACGCCGGCCCGCTTGCCGAACACCAGCATCGGCTGGTCGGCGCCGAACAGGTCGGCAAGATTGCCGCTGCCGGCGAAGGCGCCTTCCGGCGCCGTCGCCCGGATGTTGCCCTTGGCGTCGGCGAACAGGATGACGCGGCCGTCGCTGGTCGCCGACGGCGGCAGGCTGTCGCGCAGCGCGGCGCGCATGACGCCGGAATAGCCGCCTTCGGCCTTGTCGAGCGAGGGATGGGCAGAGAGGTCGGCGTCGAGCGCCTCGGCCAGCAGCGCCACCATGTCCGAGGCGGCGCGATAGGTGTCGGTGCGCTGATCGAGCAGGTTGGAGACGTGGAAGATGCCGCCGAGCAACAGGAACAGCGAGATCAGCACCGGGATCGAGCGGCGGAACAGCGGCTCGGCCTGGAGAAGGCGGAGATAGGAGGGGCGGACCAAGAGGCCGGCGTGACCCTTGAGGATGCTCTCGGTCTCGGCGTCGCCGAAAAAGCGCGCCCTCCACGTTGCCGACCCTCTTCCGAGGTCGTTGCCCGCCATGTCGTTGCCCCGCCGCATGTTGTTGGGGAACGCAAAACACCCCCGAATCAAGGGCAGTTTGAATCATGCGGAATCGCTCTGTCCATAGGTTAAGGAGCGCTGAATCCGCTTTTTGAATCCGTGCCGACGAATGGGGCGGCTTGTGACATTCCTGCCGAGTCGCCTGGGGAAAACGGGCGGTAGAAACACGGAGGGGAGGGCCGGCCGAACGGCCGGTCCTCCCATTCCCTACGCCAGCGTGCGCTCCAGGATGTCGGCGACGTCGCGCGACAGCTGCGGCTTGATCTGGATCGAGCGCAGCGCCGTCTCGGCCTGGACGCGCCGCTTCGGCTCGTAGGAACGCCATGAGCGGAAGCTGACGAGCAGCCGCGCCGCCAGCTGCGGATTGGCGTCGTCGAGCCGCGCGATGACGTCGGCGACGAAGCCGAAGCCCCGGCCGTCGGCCCGCCCGAACTGGGTGGGGTTGGCGGTGGCGAAGGCGCCGATCAGCGCCCTGACGCGGTTGGGGTTGCCGAAGGAGAAGGCCGGATGCCGGGTCAGCTCCATCACCTTGTCGAGCGTCTCCGGCAGCGGCGCCGACGCCTGCGCCGACAGCCACTTGTCGACGACGAGCGGCACCTCGCCGAAGCGGGCGAAGAAGGCGGAGAGCGCCGCCTCGGCGCCGGCGTCGCCGCGGTGGACCAGAATGGTCAGCGCCGCCAGACGGTCGGTCATGTTGGTCGCCGTCTCGAAGCGCCGGCGCACCAGCGCCATCGCCTCGGGCGAACCGGTCATGGAAAGGAGGTCGAGCGCCGTGTTGGCGAGTGAGCGGCGGCCCGAACCGGCGGCGTCCGGCACGTAAGGCTCTCCGGCTGCCGCCTCGTCGGCGTCGAGAACCGCCCGGAAGCGCGCTTCCAGCCGGGCGGCGATGGTGCGGCGATAGGCATGATGGGCGGCCGCCACGGCGTCGGGATCGACGTTCTCGCCGACCTCGCGCGCCACGTCGTTCTCGCTCGGCACGGCGATCAGCAGCGCCTTGAAGGCGGCATCGAGAGCCGGGTCGTCGAGGAGGCTGCCAAGCGCGTCGATCGGCGCCGTCTCGAAGGTCGGAGCCTGGCCGGCGCGCACCTGCTGCGTCGCCTTGACCAGCGCCGTCATGGCCAGCGTGGTGCCGGCCTGCCAACGGTTGAAGCTATCGGCGTCGTTGGCCAGCAGGAAGATCAGATCGCCTGACGACAGCGACTGCCGCACCTTCACCGGCGCCGAGAAGCGGCGGAACAGCGACGGCACCGGCCGCGACGGCAACCCCTCGAAGACGACGGTGTGCGACGGCTGCGTCAGAATCAGCGTGTCGCCGTTCACTTCGGAGCCGGAGATCGAGGTTGGCCGCATGTCCTCGCCGCCGGGGCCGACCAGGCCGAAGCGCACGGGAATGACGCGCGGCTTCTTCGTCTGCTGGCCGGGCGTCGCCGCCGTCACCTGGGCGAGCGTCAGCGTGTAGCGCCGCGCCGCCTCGTCCCAGCTCTCCTCGACCGTGACGATCGGTGTGCCGGCCTCGCGATACCAGACCATGAACGGTTCGAGATCGCGGCCGGATGCCTCGGCGAAGCAGGCGACAAACTGCTCGATCGTGGCGGCTTCCCCGTCGTGGCGGGCGAAATAGAGGTCCATGCCGCGTGCGAAGGCGTCGTCGCCGATCAGCGTCTTCAGCATGCGGATGACCTCGGCGCCCTTCTCATAGACGGTCGCCGTGTAGAAGTTGTTGATTTCCTTGTACTGCTCCGGCCGCACCGGATGGGCGAGCGGGCCGCCGTCCTCGGGGAACTGCTGGCTGCGCAGCAGGCGGACGTCGGAAATGCGCTTCACCGCCCGCGAGCGCATGTCGGAGGAGAACTCCTGGTCGCGGAAGACGGTGAGGCCCTCCTTGAGACAGAGCTGGAACCAGTCGCGGCAGGTGATGCGGTCGCCGGTCCAGTTGTGGAAATACTCGTGGGCGATCACCGCCTCGATGCCGGCATAGTCGGTGTCGGTGGCGATCTCCGGATCGGCCAGCACGTATTTGTCGTTGAAGACGTTGAGGCCCTTGTTCTCCATCGCCCCCATGTTGAAGTCGGAGACGGCGACGACGTTGAACACATCGAGATCGTATTCGCGGCCGAACACCTCCTCGTCCCACTTCATCGAGCGCTTGAGCGAATCCATGGCATAGGCCGCCTTCGGCGCGTTGCCCTTCTCGACATAGATGGCGAGCTTGACCTTGCGGCCGCTCATCGTCGTGAAATCGTCCTCCAGGGCGTCGAGGTCGCCGGCCACCAGCGCGAACAGGTAGCTCGGCTTCGGCCAGGGATCCTGCCAGACGGCGAAGTGGCGGCCGTCGGCCAGCTCGCCCGACGACACCGGGTTGCCGTTGGACAAGAGGATCGGCGCCTCGGCCTTCGGCGCGGCGATCCGCACCGTGAACACGGAGAGCACGTCCGGCCGGTCGTAGTAATAGGTGATGCGGCGGAAGCCCTCGGCCTCGCACTGGGTGCACCAGGTGCCGGACGAGCGGTAGAGGCCCATCAGCTTGGTATTGGCGGCCGGATTGAGGCGGGTGGTGGTCTCCAGGCGGAAGCTGCCGGCCGGCGGCGCCTTGATCGTCAGCCGGTTGGCGCTCGCCTCGTAGTCGGTCGATGCGAGTTCGCGGCCGTCGAGGACGACGCGCACCAGTTCCAGCTCGTCGCCGTCGAGAACGAGCGGCTCGCCGGCGGCGGTGCCGGGCCGCGGCGAGAGGACGAGCACGGCGGTGACCAGGGTGGTTTCGGGCGTCAGGTCGAAATCGAGATCCACCGTGTCGATGGCGTAGGGCGTGGGCCGATAGTCGGCGAGACGGATGACGGGAGACGATGACTGGGACAAGGCGATACCTGTTTGCTGGGAAATGCGGCGCAGGGCGCCAAAATCGGGTGGGCCGGATGCGGCCGGCGATGCAAGGTTTGTAAGATCGATCGGAGGAAATGCAAACTCCTCTTTGCGAATGTGTCGCGATGTTGATCGGCTTTACAAGCCGCGCCGCTTCGCCTATGGGAGAGAGCATGAACGGTTCTATCGCCCTGAATGCCGCGTGGTGGTGGCGCTTCTCGTAACGAGAGCGGCCGACGCGGTGTGTCCAGGCGGGACGAATTGAGCGAGGGCTGCTCCGGGAGACCGGAACGGCCCTTTTTGTTCAGGGTGTCCGAGCGGTCTCTCCGGGTGGCGACAGGGGAGATGGCAATGATCAAGCGCGACGCGGAAGCCGGCCCGTCCGGCAATAAAGAGTCCTTCGTCACGGCGGGCGGCGTCGAGGTGGCGCGAAGCGCCCGGCCCGACCACTACAAGACGGCGATATCAGGCTATTTCGACAAGCTGGACACCCGGCGCGGCGCCGTCCTCTCCTCCAACTACGAGTTTCCCGGCCGCTATTCGCGCTGGGACATCGCCTTCGTCGATCCGCCGGTGGCGATCACCGCCCGCGGTCGCGCAATGACCATCGAGGCGCTCAACGCGCGCGGCCGGGTGCTTCTCCCCGCCTTTGCCGCCGCCGTGCGCGGCCCCGACCTCGCCACCCTCACCGTAGACGACCGGCTGATCTCGCTGGAAGTCGCCGCCCCGGCCGGCCTGTTCGCCGAGGAGGACCGCTCGCGCCAGCCGTCGGTGTTCTCGGTGCTCCGCCGCATCATCGCCAAGTTCGCGACGCCCGAGGACGACAGGCTCGGCCTGTGGGGCGCCTTCGGCTACGATCTCGCCTTCCAGTTCGACAGCGTCGACTTCAAGCTGCCGCGTCCTGACGACCAGCGCGACCTCGTGCTCTATTTCCCCGACGAGATCGTCATCGTCGACCACCACCGCGCCGCCGCCACCGTCTATTCCTACGACTTCGTCGTCGAGGGCAAGCTCACCGTCGGCCTGCCGCGCGACGGCGAGACGCTGCCCTTCGAGGCGAGCGACCGCGATCCGGGCCGCGGCGACCACCGGCCGGGCGAATATGCCGCCTCGGTGGCCGACGCGGTGGAGTATTTCCGGCGCGGCGACCTGTTCGAGGTGGTGCCGGGCCAGGTGTTCTACGAGAAGCCGGCCGCGCCGCCGTCGGCCATCGCCCGTCGCCTGCAACAGATCAATCCGGCGCCCTTCGGCTTCATGATCAACCTCGGCAACGCCGAATACCTGGTCGGTGCCAGCCCCGAGATGTTCGTGCGCGTCACCAACGGCAAGCGCGTCGAGACATGCCCGATCTCCGGCACCATCCGGCGTGGCCGCAACGCCATCGAGGATGAGGAGCAGATCCGCCGGCTGCTCAATTCCAAGAAGGACGAGGCCGAGCTGACCATGTGTTCGGACGTCGACCGCAACGACAAGAGCCGCATCTGCGAGCCCGGCTCGGTGCGTGTCATCGGCCGCCGCCAGATCGAGATGTACTCGCGCCTCATCCATACCGTCGACCATATCGAGGGCCGCCTGCGCGACGGCATGGACGGCCTCGACGCCTTCCTCTCCCACGCCTGGGCGGTGACGGTGACCGGCGCTCCGAAGCTCTGGGCCATGCAGTTCATCGAGGATCACGAGAAGAGCTGCCGCGCCTGGTATGGCGGCGCCGTTGGCGCCCTCCTGATGAACGGCGACGTCAACACCGGCCTGACGCTGCGCACCATCCGCCTGAAGGACGGCATCGCCGAGGTGCGGGCCGGCGCCACGCTGCTCTACGATTCGGTGCCGGAGGAGGAGGAGAAGGAGACCGAGCTGAAGGCGTCGGCGATGATCGCCGCCATCCGCGAGGCCGGCACGGTGCCGGTCGTCGCCGCATCGGTGATGCGCGAGGCGGTCGGCACCGGCGTCAAAGTGGTGCTGGTCGACCATGAGGACAGTTTTGTCCATACGCTCGCCAACTACTTCCGCCAGACCGGCGCCTCGGTGAAGACGCTGCGCGCCGGCAAGGGGCGTGGTATCGACCCCGCCCTGATCGCCGCCGAGCAGCCCGATCTCGTCGTCATGTCGCCGGGGCCCGGCAACCCCTCGGACTTCGAGTGCGCGAGGACGATTGCTGCGGTGCGCCAGCTCGGCCTGCCGGTGTTCGGCGTCTGCCTCGGCCTTCAGGCGATGGTCGAGACCTATGGCGGCAAGCTCGCCCGGCTCGACACGCCCTATCACGGCAAGCCGTCGAAGGTCGCGGTGTCGGCCAACTCGCTGCTGTTCGCCGGCCTGCCGCCCGAGATCGTCGTCGGCCGCTATCACTCGCTCGCCGCCGACCGCCCGCACCTGCCCGAAGCGTTCCGTGTCACCGCCGAAACCGACGACGGCGTGATCATGGCCATCGAGCACGCAAGCGAACCGCTCGCCGCCGTGCAGTTCCACCCGGAATCGATCATGTCGCTGTCCGGCGATGCCGGACATATCA
The DNA here is from genome assembly GCF_000425185.1 of Pleomorphomonas koreensis DSM 23070. Classification (GTDB taxonomy): domain Bacteria; phylum Pseudomonadota; class Alphaproteobacteria; order Rhizobiales; family Pleomorphomonadaceae; genus Pleomorphomonas; species Pleomorphomonas koreensis. The sequence goes on along the minus strand of NZ_AULH01000006.1, from coordinate 241,520 downwards.
TCGTGGAGAATGCCATCCAGGGTTTAGTTCGTTTCCGCTTAAACACCTAGTCTATAAATTTGCTGGTCCATCGTCCAACGATGCGTGCCCAATCGCGGTGGCGGCCGGGGTGGGGCAGCGGCGAATATCGGTGGGTGAGGAGGTGCCGGCCGGCTGCGGAGCCGATATGGAGGCTCCATCAAGGGGGCAGGGCGCCGCGCATTCGTTTGGGCAGGTAGTGTTTCGTTAAGTTTATCAACGGGATGGATGGCTAAGCCGGCGTTCTTTCATGGCGGGTGCGGCGTTGTTGCAAGGATGTCGCACTTGCTGGGGGAATCTGGACTTTCTGCCACGATATCGACAAAAATGTGCAAGGGGCAACTTTTGGTGCTGGAAGATTGCCCGCGAAACGCTATCATAAAAATTGCGACAACGTTGCTGGCTCAACTCGTCGCGGGGTTAGCAGCCCCTTTCCGCGGTTTCGCGGACTAGCGGTCCAAAACAACTAGAGGGCGCAAGCCCTCTTTTTTTGGGCGGATGGTTCCGGTGCCCGCCGGCTCGCCGTGGCGGCTCCCCGGCGGCCCGATCGCCTGTCTATCCACCCAACCGCGCTGCTCGATCCTTTCCTTTCCACGCTCCCGAGCCGTCGCGCGCTAAAAATGCGGGGCAGAGATAAGGGCGACGGTTTGCGTTCGCCAGTTTGTGCTCGTAGGGGCGTATGACGCTCCAGCAACGGGCCAATCTCCATGCCGGACATGTCAGCAGGAGAACTCGGCGCGACCGATCGCGCGAGGCACGTCTCGGACGACACCCGCCGCTCGGCGCGCATGAGGCTTGGCCGAGAGCGGCCGCTGTTACTTCTGCTTCGGCGCGCCTTGCGCCGCCGCCTGCCCGACCTCGATCGACATTCCCCTGGTCATCCGCAAGATCGGCACGGGCAATGTCGACAATGCCATTGAAACCATCGCCTCCGCCAACATCCTTGGCGGCATGCGCCCGCGTCTATCCCGCCGGAACGCCGTGCGAGGAGACCTGCATGGGCGACGTCGCCGGGGACAGACCTGTCCGTATCGGCCTCCCACGCCGCCCATGTATGGCCACGTGCCGGCTACCTACCAGCCGCGGGGTGGCTGTCGGTGGCGCCGGCCCGGCCGGCCTCGCCTGCCGCCAGGAGTTGGCGCTGCGGGGGCATGAAGTGACCATCAACGGGCCCGCGGCCTCAACGAGTTCGGCATCGCCGCCTACAAGGCCGTCGATGACCGCCTTCGCGGCGGAATGAGGTCCGTCAGCCGGCCCGGCGCCGCCTGAGGCCGAGGCCGTCGCGGAAGCTCAGCGTCAGCAGCGCGACGTTGACGGCGCCGGCCGCCAGTTCGACCGCCTGCACCGCGTAGAACAGCGGTCCGATGGTGCCGCTGGCGGCGAGATGGTGCAGGACAAAGGCCGCCGGCACCAGGATCAGCAGGCCGTTGCCGGCAATTACCGGCATGCGCCGCCGCTTGGCGACGACGCGCGGATGGCGCGAGCGGCCGCCAAGACGCATGCCGCTCATGCCCACCGCCAGCATGGCCGGCACCAGCACGAGCAAGCCCCGGAGGATGCCGGTCTTGACGGCGAGGATCGCCGCATGGCCGCCGAACAGCTCGACGGCGACCGTCGACAGCCAGAAGGCGGCGATGGTGACGAGCGCCAGCAGACCGGCGATGGCGTGCAGCCGCTTGATCATCGCAAAGCCTCCGGATCGGCATTGTGGGTCAGCCGCTCGACGACAGTGCCAAGCAGGACGATCGCCGCCTCGATCGTCTCTCCGGCCATGCCGGCGAGAAGCGCTTCGGCAGTCGGGCGCCAGGCGGCGTTGGCGGCGGCAAAGGCTTCCCGCCCGCGCGCCGTCAGCCGCACCAGCCGGGCACGCCGGTGGTTGGGGTTGTCGTGGAGGCCGATCAGCCCGCCGGCTTGCAGTTCGTTGACCAGCCGCTGCACCGACTGCCGGGTGAGGCCCATGTTGCGGCCGATCTGGGCAGCCGTCAGCCCGGCGTCGTCACCGGCCGCGATGGCGCCGAGCACCTGCCAGCGGGCCGAGGTGAGGCCGATCGGCCGCGCCGTCTGGTCGCCCGCGGCGATCAGCGCGCCGTTGGCGCGGAAGATGGCCAGCGCCAGGCGGTTGGCCGGATGGTCGAAAGGAGAGAAGTCGCTTGGCATAATGACAATATGCTGTCATTAAGTAAGCATGCTGTCAATATCCGTCTACGCACTCGTCCCGAGCGGCGATGCTATCGACGGCCGCCGTCCGCCACCCCATCTCTAGGCATCGGCAGGCGCACCGGCCGGTTCGCCGCTTGTTTGCCAGGGCAATTCCAGCAAAAGTGGGAAACGGGTTTGCGTCCGGAGTTGCGTGAAGAAACATGGCATGTCCGATGAGTCGGCTTTCACGGACATGCTCCAGAGGGAGGAGCGCGGTGCCCCATCGCTGTCCCTGGTATCTCGGCTATGTCCTGCTCAACCCGTTGCGCCGGCTGCTTCAGCGCCCGGCCCGGCTGCTCGCCCCTTACGTGCGGCCGGGCTTCCGCGTGCTGGAGCCCGGCCCCGGCATGGGCTATTTCACGCTCGAACTGGCCCGCCTCGCCGGCCCGGCCGGCAAGGTCCATGTCGTCGACATCGAGCCGCGCATGCTGGCTGCCCTCGGCCGCCGCGCCAAGTCGGCCGGCTGCGCCGATCGGATCGACATGCGCCTCGCGCCGGAGCGCGGCCTCGGCGTCGCCGATCTCGCCGGCGAGATCGACTTCGTCCTCGCCTTCGCCGTCGTCCACGAGCTGGACGATGCCGCCGCCTTCTTCGTCGAGGCGGCGTCGAGCATGAAGCCCGGCGCGCGGCTGCTGATGGCCGAGCCGACCGGCCATGTCTCCGGAACGCTGTTCGCCAGGGAGTGCGCGGCGGCGGAAGCCGCCGGTCTTGTCCTTATGGAGCGCCGGGACATCTGGCGGAGCCACGCCGCCGTCTTCGTGAGAACCTGAGGCGAGGTCAGGCGTCGACGGCCTGCCGCCGTTCGGCGCGGAGGCGGGCGGCGATGCCAGCGATCTCGGCGTCGGCCGCCGCCAGTGCCCGCGCCTTGTGCTCGTCGGAGATGTTGACGCCCTCGGCGCGCACCACGTCGATGTCCTTGATGCCAAGCAGGCGGAAGAAGGAGCGGAGGTAGGGATCGACGAAATCCTCCTCCGGCCCGCGGTGGAAGCCGCCGCTCGCGTAGGCGACGATCACCCTGCGGCCGCCGGCCAGGCCCTCCGGCCCCTTCTCGGTGTAGCGGAAGGTCTTGCGCGGAATGGAGATCGAGTCGAGCCACGCCTTGAGGCGCGACGGCACGCTGAGGTTATACATCGGCGCGCCGATGACGATCACGTCGGCGGCGAGGAACTCGTCGGCAGCAGGACTGTCGCCGGCGCGCGGGTTGATGGCGGCCGGCGCCTCGGTGGTGAGATCGTGGCGGATTACCGTCTCGCCCGGCTCGGCCACGGCCGCGACGATGGCGGCGGTGAGCCGGCGCGAAACCGAGCCCTCGGTCTGGATGCTGGAATCGATATGCAGGATGGTCACGTGTCTGGCTCCGATTGACTGTCGGGCGACACCCTATCGCTGGCGCCGGCGATCTGTTATCGATAGTGGATCAATCAATATTGAGTTTGGGCCAAAGTGACCGACGCCTGCCATAACCGTCTCGTCGAGAGCGATCGGCGCCACAGCGCCGCCATGCACACCCACGACCAGGGCCAGCTCACCTATATCGAGCGCGGCGTGCTGAGCCTTGAGGCCGACGGCGGCATCTGGGCCATCCCCGCCGGCCGGCTGCACTGGATTCCGGCCGGCCTGCCGCACGCCTCCCGCTCGCACGGCGAGGTGCGTTTCTGGCTGACGCTGGTCGCCGACGACTTCGCCCGCCGCCTGCCGGACCGCATCACCGTGCTGGAGGCGTCGCCGCTGCTGCTGACGGCGCTCGAACGGTTGCGCGGCCTTGAACCGGGCGACCCGCTGGTCGGACCGCTGCTCGACGTCGTCGCCCACGAGATCGAGGCCGGCGCCGGCGACGAAGCCGGCATGCGCCTGCCGGGAAATCCGCGCATGCGCGACTGGGCGCTATCCTTCCTCGCCGCACCGAGCGTCAAGACCGGCATCGACGCCGCCGCCGCCGCGGTGGCCATGTCGCGCCGGAGCTTCACGCGGCATTTCGAGCGCGAGGTCGGCATGACCTTCGCCGCCTGGAAGCGGGCGGCCATCGTCCACCGGGCGGCGACGCGCCTCGCCGACGGCATGGGCGTCGGCGACGTCGCCATCGAGGCGGGCTATGAGAGCGTCAGCGCCTTCGTCGCCATGTTCCGCGCGGCGCGCGGCCTGCCGCCGGGCGCCTTCAGGCGGCGGGCGGAAGCCTGATCAGCGGTTGCCCGGCAGGATGCCGCGCATCAGCACGCCGATCACCGTGTCGGAGGCGGCGCGGAAGGTGGCGGGGTCGTCGATGCCGCACCCCAGCACCGAGCGGACCTGCACGTCGAAGTCGGCGTAATGCTGCGTCGTTGCCCAGATCATGAAGATCAGGTGGACGGGATCGACGTCGATCAGCCGGCCAGCCTTGATCCAGCGGCGGATCACCTCGGCCTTCTCGGCGACCAGCGACTTGAGGTCGGTCTTCAGCACGCCGTCGAGATGCGGCGCCCCTTGCAGCACCTCGCCGATGAACAGCCGGCTTTCCAGCGGAAAGTCGCGCGACTGCTCCAGCTTCTGGCGGATGTAGCCGCTCAGCTCGGTCTCCGGATCGCCTTCCTCGGCCATGTCGCGAAACGGCGCGAGCCACATGTCGAGCGTGCGCGTCAGCACGGCGGTGTAGATGTCGTGCTTGCGGCGGAAATAGTAGAGGAGGTTCGGCTTGGACATGCCGGCCCGTTCGGCGATCTGGTCGACGGTGGCGCCGCGGAAGCCGTAGCGCGAGAACACCTCCAGCGCCGCGTCGAGGATACGCTCCTCATTCTCGACCTGGATGCGCGTCCGCTTCTTCGAGCCGCGCGCTCGGGCGAGGTCGTTGCTGTCGGGGACTGTATCGTAGGTCATGCCGCGACTGTCCACGCAATCCAGGCGTTCGGCAAGTCCCGATCGATCGCAAAACGGCGGTGGCAGTGGATGAATTTCATCGGAGTCTTCAGAAGCTTGGCGGCGTGCAGACCGAGATCACCTCGCAGACCTCATCGCTGACGTTGCGGAAGCGGTGCGGCTCCTGGCTTTTGAAATAATAGGCTTCGCCGGGGCCGAGCACCTGCCGCTCATCGCCGACCGTCACCTCCAGCTGGCCGCAGAGCACGATGCCGCCTTCCTCGCCCTCGTGGCGGATGCGGATGCGGCCGGAATCGCCGCCCACCTCGTAGCGCTCGGACAGGATCTGCAACGCCTTGCCGGAAAGGTCGCGGCCGACCTGCCGGTAGGAGACGCCGCCGCGGCCGATCTCCATCAGGTCCTCGGCCCGGAAGAATATCTGCTCGGCGGCCGGCGCTTCCTCGGCGAAGAAGTCCGACATCGGCAGCGGCAGCGCGTCGAGGATGCGCTTCAGGGCCCCCACCGACGGGCTGATGGTGTTGGATTCGATCTGGCTGACCGTGGCGTTGGAGATGCCGGCCCGCCGGGCCAGCTCGCGCTGGGAGAAGCCGCGCGCCTCGCGAAACCGCCTGAGCCGGCCGCCGAGATCGAGCGTCATGCCGTCCTCCCTGTTAACTCGTTCGATATTCCGAACAGGCCGCCACGAATCGCCCGCAATTGCAAGGGGTGGCCCCTGCGCAAGATAACTGCTTGTTCAGGAAACCGGCCTGTCGTTATCTACGTAGCGACACGGAGGCCGCAGGAGCCGCCGCGATCCGTTCGCCCGGAGATCCTCATGAACGTGCCCGTTCCCAACAACCTCGAAGCCTTCTGGATGCCGTTCACCGCCAACCGGCAGTTCAAGAAGGCGCCGCGCCTTCTGGCCTCCGCCTCGGGCATGTACTACACCACCGTCGACGGCCGGAAGCTGCTCGACGCCGCCGCCGGCCTCTGGTGCGTCAACGCCGGCCACGGCCGCCGCGAGATCGTCGAGGCGATCGCCGCCCAGGCCGGCGAACTGGATTACGCGCCGGCCTTCCAGATGGGCCATCCCAAGGCGTTCGAGCTGGCGGCGCGGCTGACCTCGATGCTGCCCAAGCCGCTCGACCACGTGTTCTTCACCAATTCCGGCTCGGAATCGGTGGAAACGGCGCTGAAGATCGCCATCGCCTACCAGCGGGCGCGCGGCAAGGGCACCAAGATGCGGCTGATCGGCCGCGAGCGCGCCTATCACGGCGTCAACTTCGGCGGCATCTCGGTCGGCGGTATCCCAACCAACCGCAAGTTCTTCGGCTCGCTGCTGACCGGCGTCGACCACATGCGCCACACGCATGATCCCGAGCGCAACGCCTTCTCGCGCGGCCAGCCCGAATACGGCGCCGAATTTGCCGACGAGTTGGAGCGGATCATCTACCTGCACGACGCCTCCAACATCGCCGCCGTCATCGTCGAGCCGATGTCCGGCTCCACCGGCGTGCTGGTGCCGCCCAAGGGCTATCTCGAACGCCTGCGCGAGATCTGCACCAGGCACGATATCCTGCTGATCTTCGACGAGGTGATCACCGGCTTCGGCCGCCTCGGCGCGCCGTTCGCCGTCGACTATTTCGGCGTCGTGCCGGACATGGTCGTCACGGCGAAGGGCATCTCCAACGGCGTCGTGCCGATGGGCGGCGTGTTCGTCGGCTCGGATATCTACGACGCCTTCATGACCGGCCCGGAGAACGCCATCGAGCTGTTCCACGGCTACACCTATTCGGCCCATCCGGTGGCCTGCGCCGCCGCCATGGCGACGCTCGATATCTATGCCAACGAGGGCCTGCTCACCCGCGGCGCCGAGCTGGCGCCCTATTTCGAGGATGCGCTGCATTCGTTGAAGGGCCTGCCGCACGTCATCGACATCCGCAACATCGGCCTGGTCGGCGCCGTCGAACTGGCGCCGATGGCCGGCGAGCCGACCAAGCGCGCCTTTGCCGCCTTCCTCGCCGCCTACGAGAAGGGCGTGATGGTCCGCACCACCGGCGACATCATCGCCCTGTCGCCGCCGCTGATCGTCAGCAAGGCGGAGATCGACACGCTGGTGTCGGTGCTCGCCGACGTCCTCAGGGCGCTGCCCTGAGGACTGCCGGATGGCGGTCAGAGCAGCGTGCCGCGCAGGATCAGCAGCGCCACGCTGAAGTAGATGACAAGGCCCGTGACGTCGACCAGCGTGGCGACGAACGGCGCCGAAGCGCTTGCCGGGTCGAAGCCCAGCCGTTTCAGCATGAACGGCAGCATCGAACCGGCGAGCGAGCCAAAGGTGACGATGCCGACGAGGCCGACGCCGACCGTCAGGGCGATCAGCTCCCAGTGCTGGCCATAGTCGAAGATGCCGAGCGTCTGCCAGGCGGCGATGCGAACCATGCCGATCACGCCGAGGCTGGCGCCGAGCGTCAGGCCGATCGGGATTTCGCGTAGCGCCACCCGCCACCAGTCGCGCAGCCGCAACTGGCCGAGCGCCAGGGCGCGGATCAGCAGCGAGGTCGCCTGCGAACCGGAGTTGCCGCCCGAACTCATGATCAGCGGTATGAACAGCGTCAGCACCACCGCCTTCTGCAATTCGTCCTCGAAATGCTGCATGGCGCTGGCGGTCAGCATCTCGCTCAGGAACAGCACGGCGAGCCAGCCGGCGCGCTTGCGGTACATGCTGAAGAAGCCGGTATCGAGATAGGGCTCGGTCACGCCCTCGACGCCGCCGAACTTCTGCACGTCCTCGCTGCCTTCGGCCAGGATGGCGTCGATCACGTCGTCGACGGTGACGATGCCCAGCATCTGCCGCCGCTCGTTGACTACCGGCACCGACAGGAGGTCGTGGATGGAGATCAGCCGGGCGACCTCCTCGCGGTCGATCTCGGCGCGCACGGTGATCGGCTGGCGATCGGGGGCGAGATCGAGGATCGGTTCTTGAGGCTCGCCGATGATCAGTTCGCGCAGCGTCACGACCCGCTTGAGGGCGCGCGTCTGCGGGTCGAGCACGTGAATCGAATAGACCGTCTCGCGGGTGCTCTCGACCTCGCGGATGTGGCGCAGCGTCTCGGCCACCGTATAGGTGTCGGGCACGCTGACGAACTCGGTCGACATCAGGCTGCCGGCCGTGCCCTCGGGATAGGCGAGCAGCCGCTTCAGCGGCCAGGCGCTGTCGAAGTCGACGCGCTTCAACAGCTCGGAGCGATCCGCCTCGTCGAGCGCGCGCAGCACGTCGGCGGCGCGGTCGTCGGCCATGCCCTTGAGGATTTCGCCGGCCCGGTCGTGCGGCAGGTCGAGGAGCAGGTCGCCGGCGCGGGTCAGCTCCGGCCGGTCGAACACGTCGATGGCGCGTTCGAGGGGGAGGTGGGCGAGCACCGCCGCCGCAGTCTCCCTGTCCTCGTCATTGAGACGGGCAACGATATCGGCGGCATGCGCGTCAAACAGGTCGGCAAACAGTACCAGATCGACCGCGCCGGGCGCGATGCGGATGTCTTCCATGGTCTCACCTCTCGATCCGTCGTCACGGCGGATCGCGGGTGAGCCAACCCATGCGGGTCAGTCCGGCGTCGGCCGTGACGACAAGGACAATCGACTACTGTCGCTTGGCATGGGGTTGTGTTCCTTAGGACTCACGCCTCCGGCCGGAACCGGTCAGCGCGCCGGGAAGATGGTCCTCCAGGCCGTCAAGGTCAAGTCAGTCCGCGAGAAAAAGCCATTCCGGCCGGCGTCGTCCGCCATGGCGGCGGCCGACAATGCGGGTTGCGCCGGACGGCTCGATAGTTCATGGTATGTTCTGCGCGTAATCCAACGGAGAGGAGATCGTCATGATCAAGCACGGTACCTTCATCTGGAATGAGCTGATGACGCCCGACGTCGCCGCCGCCACGGCGTTCTACGCCGCCGCGCTCGGCTGGACCTTCACCGAGCAGAACATGGGCGAGGGTGGCATCTACACGCTGGCCCACGCCCCGTCGCAGGAGATGCCGGTGGCCGGCATCTACGAATGGCCGGACAGCCAGCCCGGCTCGCGCGACTGGTTCCCCTATGTGGCGATCGACGACATCGACGCGGCGGTGGCCAAGGTGGGGCCGGCCGGCGGCAAGGTGCTGCGCGGTCCGTGGGCGATTTCGGGCGTCGGCAAGGTCGCCATCGTGCAGGATGCCGCCGGCAGCGCGATCGGCTATCTCGAACCCGAGCCGATGTGACGGGCCGCCGCTCATCGGACTGTTCTGTCGGTCATCTGCGTCGGCCGCCTTGTCCCGGAGGGATCGCGGCGGCTGGTGCGATGCGGCAGGCCGGGATGTCCGGCGTTATTTGTCGCCAATCGCGATCTTGTGATCCAGCTGCCCCCGTTTTGCCCCGATCCGGCCATTTCGTGCGTCGGGCGGAAGCGTTGATTTCCGCCGGTCTCGACGGGGTGAGCCATGACTTGGGTTGTCGCCGTGACCATGTTGGTTGCCGCCTTCTGCGGCCTGATGCGACGTCTCGCTGCGGCACTCGTCGGAATGTTCCTGCTGGTCATGTCCGGCATCGGCAACATGCTCATGCGCCAGCCGGCGTCGCTTCTTCACCTGACGCTGCATGCCTTCCATCTGATCCTGATTTTCAACATCACCTACGCCGCTTTCCTGCTTCTGGCCGCGGTCGTTTTCTGAGCCGGCTGCCGGTCTCCCGGCCGGCGATGCGTGACGATGCTGGCCTGGGCGCGTCTCCGGCAGGCGCTGAAAACCAAGGCTCGGCCGGGACTTGCTGCCCAATAATCATCCTTGACCATCTCAACGGCAAACGGGACCATGGCTTTGTCGATCGGTAAATGATCTGCGGTCCGATGCCGGCGCCCCGCCGCTGGTGTATGACGGGGCAGGATCACCGTTTGCGTCAGGGTGGATGCCGCAGGCGGCGCGCGAGGGAACGGGATGACGAAGCCGGCCGACAACATGCGCGTCAATGGAGCGCGTCTCTGGGACAGCCTTCAGGAAATGGCAACGACCGGCCCCGGCCTCCGGGGCGGCTGCAATCGCCAGACGCTGACCGACGCCGATGCCAGCGGGCGGGCGCTGCTCAAGTCCTGGGGCGAGGCGGCCGGCATGACGCTCGGCGTCGACAAGTTGGGCACCATGTTCTTCACCCGCCCCGGCACCGATGCCGGCGCGCTGCCGGTTTACGTCGGCAGTCATCTCGACACCCAGCCGACCGGCGGCCGCTACGACGGCGTGCTCGGCGTGCTCGGCGCCCTCGAAGTCGTGCGCTCGCTCGACGACCTCGGCATCCGCACCAGACATCCGATCGTCGTCGTCAACTGGGCCAACGAGGAAGGCGCCCGCTTCGCGCCGGCCATGCTGGCTTCCGGCGTGTTCGCCGGCGTCCACAGCCTCGACTACGCCTATTCCCGTCAGGATCTCGACGGCAAGACCTATGGCGACGAACTGTTACGCATCGGCTGGCGCGGCGACGAGGAGGTCGGCGCGCGCAAGATGCACGCCTATTTCGAGTATCATATCGAGCAGGGGCCGATCCTCGAAGCCGCGGGCAGAGAGATCGGCGTCGTCACCCATTGCCAGGGCCTCTGGTGGCTGGAATTCACGCTGACCGGCAGGGAGGCGCACACCGGCTCGACGCCGATGGACATGCGCGTCAATGCCGGCCTCGCCATGGCCCGCATCTTGGAACTGGTGCAGAAGGTGGCGATGGACAACCAGCCGGACGCCGTCGGCGGCGTCGGCCAGGTGAAGGTCTCGCCCAACTCGCGCAACGTGCTGCCCGGCAGCGTCGTCTTCACCGTCGACATCCGCTCGCCCGAGCAGGACAAGCTCGACCGCATGCGGGCGATCATCGAGGCCGAGGCACTGAAACTCTGCGCCGCGCTGGGCGTCGGGTGCGCGGTGGAGGTGGTCGGTCATTTCGATCCCGTCACCTTCGACCCGACGCTGGTCGCCCGCGTCCGCGCGGTGGCCGAAAGGCTCGGCTACAGCCACATGAACATCGTCTCCGGTGCCGGCCACGACGCCTGCTGGGCGTCGAAGGTGGCGCCGGCCACCATGATCATGTGTCCTTGCGAGGGCGGCCTCAGCCATAACGAGGACGAGAGGATCACGCCCGAATGGGCGGCGGCCGGCGCCGACGTGCTGCTGCACGCCGTGCTGGAAATAGCGGAGATCGTCGCCTGACAGGCGGCGCGCCGGTTATGAAACAACGGGGGAGGGAGCCATGTCGAAGGTCATCAAGGGTGGAACCGTCGTTACCGCCGATCTGACATATGAGGCCGACGTGCTGATCGACGGCGAGCGCATCGCGGCGATCGGCCCCGATCTCCGGGGCGACGAGGTGCTGGACGCCTCCGGCTGCTACGTCATGCCGGGCGGCATCGATCCGCACACCCATCTCGACATGCCGTTCATGGACACCTATTCGGCCGACGACTTCGACAGCGGCACGCGGGCCGGCCTGGCGGGCGGCACCACCATGGTTGTCGACTTCGTGACGCCGCGCCCTGACCAGTCGATGCTGGAGGCCCTGCAGAGCTGGCACAATCGGGCGAGCCGCGCCAACGCCGATTACTCCTTCCATATGTGCGTGACGTCGTGGAGCCGGCAGATCTTCGACGAGATGAAGGTGATCGTCGAGGAGAAGGGCATCAACTCCTTCAAGCATTTCATGGCCTACAAGGGCTCGCTGATGGTCGACGACGACGAGATGTTTCAGTCGTTCCAGCGGCTTGCCGAACTCGGCGCCTTGCCGATGGTGCATGCCGAGAACGGCGACGTCGTCGCCCAGATGCAGCAGAAGCTCTATGCCGAGGGCAACACCGGCCCCGAGGCGCACGCCTATTCGCGTCCGCCCGAGGTGGAAGGTGAGGCCACCAACCGCGCCATCATGCTGGCCGACATGGCCGGCGCGCCGCTCTACGTCGTGCACACCTCCTGCGAACAGGCGCACGAGGCGATCCGCCGTGCCCGCCAGAAGGGCATGCGCGTCTACGGCGAGCCGCTGATCCAGCACCTCCTGCTCGACGAGAGCGAATACGCCAATCCCGACTGGGATCATTCGGCGGCCCGCGTTATGAGCCCGCCCTTCCGCAACAAGCTGCACCAGGACAGCCTGTGGGCCGGCCTTGCCGCCGGCTCGCTGAGCTGCGTCGCCACCGATCACTGCACCTTCACCATCGCCCAGAAGCGCAACGGCCTCGGCGACTTCCGCAAGATTCCCAACGGCACCGGCGGCCTCGAAGACCGCATGCCGCTCTTGTGGACCTACGGCGTCCGCACCGGCCGCCTGACCATGAACGAGTTCGTGGCCGTCACCTCCACCAACAGCGCCAAGATCCTCAACATGTACCCCAGGAAGGGGGCGGTGCTGGTCGGCGCCGACGCCGATCTCGTGGTCTGGGACCCCAGGCGCTCCAAGGTGATCTCACCTGGGAACCAGCAATCGGTGATCGAATACAACGTGTTCGACGGCTACGAGGTCACCGGCCTGCCGCGCTTCACGCTGTCGCGCGGCCGCGTGCTGGTCGAGGAATCGACCATGAAGACCGAGGAGGGCTACGGCCGGTTTGTGCCGCGCAAGCCGTTCACGGCGGTGGCTCGGTCGCTCAGCCAGTGGAAGAACATCGTGGCGCCGCGCCGCGTCGAGCGCGCCGGCCTCCCGGCGACCGGCATCTGAGGCCGGCCTCCGTGCCTGGCAGCCGGCAGGAGCCGATCGCGACACGCAGGACAAGCTCGCATCGATCCGGAGACGCCGCGCCGTCTCAGCCGAGCAGACAGCGCAGCCCGGCGAGGAAATCGATGAGGCGCTGGCGATGGGCGCAGTAATAGATGGTCCGCCCCTCGCGGCGGGCCAGCACCAGACCGTCCGACCGCAGGCGTGCGAGCTGTTGCGAAACCGCAGGTTGCGGAAGCGCCAGCTTCCTCTCAAGTTCGCCTACCGAGCATTCCTTGCCGCATAAATGAACCAGGATAGTAAGGCGCTGCTCGTGCGAAAGCGCCCTGACGGTGCCGCACAAGTCGTGAATCAGCGACGAGATGCTTGCCTCGCCGTCCTCCGGCAAAGCGATCTGGGTAGGGTCTTGCATGGCTCAGTTCACCTCGACGCATGAGGTGCCTTCGTCGGCACTAAACCGTCAACGCCAAGGAAACACAAGGCGAGCCAGCAGACGGCTTCCGTGTGTCGGTCGCCCGAAAGGCGTCGCCATATAACCTTTGCGAGTGATACTAACAATGATAATATAATCATATAAAAAAGTGAACAAAAGAACTAATGGGCGATAATGTAGACTGTTTTTAGAAACGATGGGTTTTCGGGGGAATTTCAAGCCGGTAGAATGGCAGCTACTCCGGATGAAACGGGGCAAGCATAATATCCGCTCGTCTCGCCGTCGGGATAAATAAAATCTTGAGTTGTAGTAAATCTTGCGAATTATTCCTGAGGAAATTACTGCGCCTGATGGTCCAGGCGCGTCTTTTGGACATGATCAGCGATTGTTCACCGTCACGCGCTGGAAAAGAGAATCGAAACGTCGCCATTTCCCTTCCGGGAAACGGCGACGTTCTGGTGTCTGCGGTTACTTCAGAGAGCCGACCAGCGAGGCGCGGGCGTCCTCGATGAGGTCCCAGGTGTTGGGGTCCGTGGTCGATTGGCGCTTCAGATAGGTATAGGGCGTGTCGGCCCAGACCAGGATGCGATCGGTCTTGTTGTCGAGCACCACGTCGCCGCGATTGGTACGGACGGTGAGCACCGCGTGGCCGGAGCCAGTTTCGTCGCGCACCACGGTGATCAGCAGCGCGCTTTCCGGCCAGCCGGCGCGCAACAGGTCGCGCCGCTTCTCCAGCACGTAGTCCTCGCAGTCGCCGGCCAGCTTCGGATAGTCCCAGTGCTCGAGCACACCGTAGATTTCCATGTCGGTGGCCGGCAGCACGGCGGTGTTGACGGCCGTGTTGACCTGGTTGAGCTGGTTCCACACCGCCTGGGTCAGGCTGACGACCTGATTGGCGTCCTTTGCGCCCCGGCAATCGGCGGGATACTCGGCGCAGAACTGCACGTAGCCGACCGGCGGCGCCGCGATGCCGCGGATTTTCATTTCCTTCTCGGCCGCATTGGCGCTGGCAGCTGCAAATAGAGCCGAAGCAAACAGAACCGTTGTTCTTAGCGTCGCGATCTTTCTCATCGTCGTGACGTCTCCCTGTTGTTAGTCAGGAGAATGACACAATTGTTTTTCGGTCACGTGAAATGGAGGAATCAAAACGGCCGTATCGCGGAAATGATCTGTTTACGAAAATTCGAGATGCATTTTATGATTTGTTTATACTGATGAAGTCGATCGTGTTTACTTTCCATCCACCATGGTTCATGCGTTCGGCCGCCGGCGTTAAGGCTTGGTGACCCGGAGGGAACGCACCAGCGGCCGGGACGCTCCCGGTTGTCCGATTTCGGAACGTCCCGTCTCGATGGCTGCATTAACCCTGCCAGGGCGAGGTGTCCGGCAATGGCACAGCCGGCACGGTGCGGGGGAGGGGAGGAGGGCGCCGATAGCGGGCGCGGGACAGGCGCGATCGCGCCGGCCGGGCGTTGGGACGGCCGGGCCGGCGGATGGCGTAATCATGGCTTGGTTAGCGAAGGGGAAATGCCGCGGCGGCCGTCATGGCCGCCGATCTCCTCAGAGATTGTTCTTCAGCATGTCCTCGGATTGCAGCATCGCGAATTCCAGGGCGATGCCTTCCTTGAAGTGGCGCACCACGCGGGCGCGCATGCGGCCAAGCGTCACCGCGGTGCCGAGCGGCGGCTTGAAGTCGGTGGCGATGGCCGCGCCCGACAGCGACACGTCGATGATCTTGCAGCGGCTTTCCTGCCCGTCGGGCAGGACCAGATTGGAGAACGGCCGTTGTGGCGTGATGCGCTCGTGGCGGCGGTCTTCCGGCAGGTTGAGGTTGTCGCGGTTGGCGAGCCAGGTGAGCTGGGAGGCCAGCTTCTCGCGCTTGCCGGCCGTGGCGTTCACCGTCATGGCGAAGCCGCCCTCGAACAGGCGTGTGATCTGCCCTTCGATGCGGCCGACGTGGTCGAGATAGGCGACGACCCGCTCGCCGACGTCGCCGGATACCGGCGTCATCAGCGCCACGCCGCCGGGCGACATATCCTGCACCTGGCAGGGGTATTCGTTGCGGCTGGGCAGCATGAAGCGGCCGAGCACGTCGATCTTGACGCGCTGGAACCGCCGGCGTTCCGGCTTGGGAAATCTGCTCGTCCGGGGGGGCGTCGGGGCCGCGAGGGTTGCCATGCCGCTGTCCACTGGCGGCCACGAGCGGCCGCTCACCCCACAACGGTAAGCATCCAACCTTAAGATTGGGTTTAGCCGGTCCGTCCGTACCGCCTGATCAGTCGCTGCGGCCGCCCTCGATGACGCGGAAATGGCGGAACACCCGGCCCGACGCCTGAGGAGGAACGGGGCGGCGGCGGTCGAAGCGCAGCGGCGGCGGATCGTGGCGGACCGGCGAGCCGCCGTGCGTGCCGTCCACCTTCTCCGTGTTGAGCAGGAAGGCCGGCTTCTCGTCGGGCCAGATCAGCCGCAGGCTCTGCAACGGCTGCCGTACCACCGGGTAGAGGCCGAGCCAGTAGGGTTGATCCATCGGCGCGAAGCAGCCGAGGATGCGGGTGTGGTTCGGCCCCTCGTGATGGAGCGGCAGGAACATCACCTCCACCGGCATGATCTGGCCGCGCTCGTTGGTGGCGCTGAGGCCGAACACGGCGGCCGCGCCATCCTCGACGACGGCCGCCAGCAGGCAGGCGATCGATTCGCGGTCCTTGCCGGACCAGAAGTCCAGCATGTTGCGCCCCTTGAGTTCGCGGCCATAGGCGGCGCAGAGGCGCGTGCCGGCCAGGCGGAAGGAATAGGTGTGGCGGTCGAGCGCCTCGAGGATGAAGGTGTCGCCGAGCAGGCCGCGGATGGCCGCGGGGTCGACCTCGTTGCGCTCGGGCGCCGGTCGCTGGCCACGCAGCTTCGTCCAGTAGTCATAAAGTGAACGCGCGACGACGCTTTTCATCGGAATCCCCGCAAAACCGGACCGATCCGGCTCAAGATGCCTGGCCCGACGGAGCGCCATGCCATTTCGGCACAGTCATGCCCCCGTCTCGGACCAATCTGAAGGCTCCCGAGCAGACCTCGTGCCAGGAGACTTTTCTTGTCCCCGCTGTTCTCGGGGAGAAGGGGATCGGCAGTTGAAAAAGCGGCCTGCCGAGTGGAGTGGCCGTTCGTCCGACCTGTTCCTGAAATGACGAATGCGGACGTTCTGAAAGGAACACCGGCGGCGGAAGCGTTCGCCGCTGAAACATGACCATTCGGCGCCGGTATGTATTGATGATCGGTTAGCGCGGCCGTTAAGTTTCGAGTCGATCGGTCGATCGCCGCGCCGGCTGCCCCGTTGCGGCACGTCCGGCCGCCGCTGTGCCTTTTTGACTGCGCTCTGGCACGGCTGCCGCCTTTGGGCTAAAGCCTGTCAGGCCCGCCGGCCGGACGGCGGATGCTGAGGGAGCCGCGATGCAGGGCGACAACGACAATCATCAACCGATGTTCAACCTGCCGCGAGTGATCCTCGCCTTCATCCTGCTGTCGGCCGGCATCTTCGTCGGACGCACCTGGTATCTCGGCGGCGACGGCGCCACCACCTTCCTCCTCACCTTCTCCTTCACGCCGATGCGCTACCGCTTCCTGGCGTCGGGCGTCGACTTCCCCGGCGGCTGGGCGGCCGGCCTGTGGAGCCCGTTTACCTACGTCTTCCTCAGCCCGACGCCGTCGGCCCTGGTGTTCGACCTGCTGTGGCTGACCGCCTTCGGCTCCGCCGTGGCGCGTCGCTTCGGCCCCTGGCGCTTCGTCGGCTTTTCCGCCACGGCGGCTCTGGTCGGCGCCGGCCTCTACTGGCTGCTGATGCGGGACGGCCAGTCGGTGCTGCTCGGCCCGAGCTTCGTGGTGGCGGCGCTGCTCGGCGCGGCGATCCGCTTCGTCTACGCCGCCGGCATCGGCGGCATCATGACGATGGGCGGCGACGCCTGGAACCAGCCGGCGCTCGGCATCGTCGAGATGTGGTCGGACGTCCGGGTGCTGCAACTGTTCGGCTTCATCTTCGCCGCCAACGCGTTGTTCGCCGTGCTCTACGCCTCCTCCGGTCTCGATGGTCGGGCGCTGTTGCAGAACGCCCTCGGCTACATCGTCGGCATCCTGCTGTTTTCGCTGTTCGATCCCCGACGGCCCGTTCCGGGCCGTGCCGGCTAAGGGAAATTCCCTAGAAGGCGCTTGAATCGGCGTGCAATTCATTCCATCCTTTATCCAAGGCGACGGGGAGGACGGCCGCCGGGAGACCGGCGGGCCCGGAAAGCCAGGATGAGCTGGAGGGATAGCAATGACGACCGTCAGGCAGATTTTGTCCGCCAAGGGCGATGGAGTGGTCACCGGCGACCGAACGATGTCGCTGGGACAGGCGGTGGCGCGACTGGCCGACAACCGGATCGGCGCGCTGATCTTCGTCGATGACGACAGCCGTGTCGTCGGCATTCTGTCGGAGCGCGACGTGGTGCGCTCGCTGGCCAAGCACGGCGCGCCCGTGCTGGACGATGCCGCTGCCGATCACATGACGCGGCAGGTCAAAACCTGCACGCGGGAGGATACGGTCGAGGATCTGATGGACATGATGACCGCCGGTCGCTTCCGCCACCTGCCGGTGGTTGAGGAGGGGCGGCTGGTCGGCATGGTGTCGATCGGCGACGTCGTCAAGCACCGCGTCGCCGACATCGAGCATCAGGCCAAAGAGATCCGCAACTACCTGTTCACCTCGTGAACGGGCCTGCCGGCGCGGGATCGCCGGCATGGTTTTCCACTGCCCGGCGTCCGGATGGCGCCGGGCGCAAAGAAATTCCGCTTTTCTCGTGGAAGGTTGGAAGGATATTCGCCTTATTGCCCATGGCAAGCGGGCGGAAATGCGTTGCGCTCCGGCGAGAGGCCGCTAAGATTTCCATCAAGCCCGGTCGACTGGGTGCGCGGTTTCGTGTTCACGGAGCCGCATGAACAGCGGTTCCGCCGGCGGCGGAGCTCACGAACAGGTTGAAACGTTCTGTTTCGGCGATGGTCCGGAAGCCGCTTGTCGGAGGCCGGAGGATCGCCAAGGCACGAAGGAGACCCGCGATGAGCCTGACCCGTAGCCTCAACACCCTCGTCGTCTGTGCCGCGTTTCTGTTCGTCGTAGCCATTGTGGCCGGCGTCATCTGAAATTGCGGCGCACGTCGGTTCCCGACAAGCCGATCAGCGGAGGCCCGCCGGTCGGCTTTTCCGTTTCCGGGCGTCAGGACGCGATGACGATGCGCTCCACCTCGGCGCGGCGGGAATCGAAGCGGCCGAAGATGCGCGCCGACAGGGCGCGCTCGCCCTTCAGCACGATGGTGGCGTCGCCGTCGAACAGGCAGTCGACGGTGCTGAACGTGCCGGAATGCGTCTCGATCCGGTCGAGTTCGGGCTTGTCGCCGCCCGCCGAAAGGCTGACCCAGGCCGGCGAAGCCTCGATCTGGTAGCGCTTGATGGCATCGGCGATCATCGTCTTGGTCGGGTGCATGATGGTCCTCGGGAAATCTCTTGGGAAGAATACATACGCGACAAACGTTCTTTTCCGGCTAATGACGACAAAACTAAGGCGTTTTCCTCCACTTGCGACCTTGGTCGGGGGAACGCGCCGGATTGCCGCAAGCCCTTGAGCGGCGACAAACTTTTTCCGTCTGGTCAATGCGGCATCGACGTTTTGCTGTGGACAAAACAGGAACATTCGGTCATTGTCCGTCAACCATGTCCGCTGTTTTCTGGCGGGCCGACCGATTCCCCCGCTCCGGAGACCCCATGGCCAAGCGCACCACCCAATTCGTCTGCCAGTCCTGCGGCGCCGTCAGCCCGCGCTGGGTGGGCAAGTGCGAGGCCTGCGGCGAGTGGAATTCCTTCGTCGAGGAGGTCGGCGGCGGCGCCGGCATGGGCTCGGCGGTGTTCGGCCAGAAGGGCCGGCCGATGCGCAAGGGCCGCGTCGTGCCGCTGGTGGAATTGTCCGGCGAGATCGTCCAGGCGCCGCGCCTCTGCTCGGGCATCGCCGAGTTCGACCGCGTCACCGGCGGCGGCTTCGTGCGCGGATCGGCGCTCCTGGTCGGCGGCGATCCCGGCATCGGCAAGTCGACGCTGCTGATCCAGGCGGCGGCGACGCTGGCCCGCCAGGGCGCCCGCGTCGTCTACGTCTCCGGCGAGGAGGCGGTGGCGCAGGTGCGCCTCAGGGCCGAGCGGCTCGGCCTCTCCGACGCGCCGGTGGCGCTGGCCGCCGAGACCTCGGTCGAGGACATCCTGACGACGCTGAACGCCGGCCCGCGTCCCGACCTCGTGGTGATCGATTCGATCCAGACCCTGTGGACCGAGCTGGTCGAATCCGGCCCCGGCACGGTGACGCAGGTGCGCACCGCCGCCCAGGCCATGGTCCGCTACGCCAAGGAGAGCGGCGCCACCGTCGTGCTGGTCGGCCACGTCACCAAGGACGGCTCGATCGCCGGCCCGCGCGTCGTCGAGCACATGGTCGACGCCGTGCTCTATTTCGAGGGCGACGGCGCCCGCCATTTCCGCGTGCTGCGCTCGGTTAAGAACCGCTTCGGCCCCACCGACGAGATCGGCGTGTTCGAGATGACCGGCGAGGGCCTGCGCGAGGTGCCGAACCCCTCCGAGCTGTTCATGGGCGAGCGCGACGGCGCCGCGGCCGGCGCCGCCGTCTTCGCCGGCATGGAGGGCACGCGGCCGATGCTGGTGGAGATCCAGGCGCTGGTGGCGCCCACCTCGCTCGGCACGCCGCGCCGCGCCGTCGTCGGCTGGGACAACAGCCGCCTCGCCATGATCCTCGCCGTGCTGGAGGCCCATTGCGGCGTCCGCTTCGGCCAGCACGACGTCTATCTCGCGGTAGCCGGCGGCCTCCGGATCCAGGAACCGGCCGCCGACCTCGCCGTCGCCGCCGCGCTGGTGTCGTCGCTGGCCGGCGCGCCGCTCGGTCACGACTGCGTCTATTTCGGCGAGGTCAGCCTGTCGGGCGCCGTCCGGCCGGTGGCGCACGCCGCCGCCCGCCTCAAGGAAGCCGAAAAGCTGGGGTTTGCTCGGGCGGTCGGGCCGAAGCTCGCCCGCGGCGACGCGCCGACCGGGCTGAAGCGGGCCGCCGTCGCCCAACTCGTCGATCTCGTCACCCGCATAGCGGCCGACGGGGCCGGCGCGCCGGCGGCGCGGCGCGAGCAGCGTGGATAAGCGGCCGGCCGGGGAAGGGCATTTCCGTCCGTTGATTGAATTTGCCGAGCCGGGCCATTACCGTTAACTCGGTTCGGGCTTGAAGGAATCAGGGGGCGGGCTTCGGACGCCAAAGGGGCAGAGATGTCGATTACGCTACTCGACGGTATCCTCATCGTGGTCATGCTGATCTCGGCGCTGCTCGCCATGATCCGCGGCTTCGTGCGCGAGGTGCTGTCGATCGCCGCCTGGGTGGCCGCCGCCGTCGCCGCCTTCCTGCTCTACGGCGACGTCCTGCCCTTCGTTCAGCCGCACATCTCGCAGAAGCAGCTGGCGCTGGTGGCCTCGGCCGGCGGCATCTTTGTGGTGACGCTGATCATCGTCAGCTTCATCACCATGCGCATCTCTGATTACGTGCTCGACAGCCGCATCGGCCCGCTCGACCGCACGCTGGGCTTCGTGTTCGGCGCGGCGCGCGGCCTGCTGCTAGTGGTGGTCGGCATGCTGTTCTTCAACTGGTTCATCCACGATCCGGCATCGCAGCCGGCCTGGGTGGCCGACGCCAAGTCTCGGCCGCTGCTCAACGCGCTCGGAGCCCAACTGATGGCGGCGCTGCCGGAGGACCCGGAAAAGCAGATCCTCGACCAGTTCCGCAATCCGAGCCTCGACGACGGCGCGCCGGTGCCTGACGGCGACGACAGCCAGCCGCCGTCCGACGATGCTGCGCCCGGCGACGGCGCCTATCGCCAGGGCGAACAGAACGGCCTCAATCAGCTGATCCAGTCGACCAACGCCCCGAAGCCTTGAGCGGCCATGCGGATGCGCAGGTCCATTCCGGCGCCACGCGACGCGGAGCCCGCCGGCCAATGAAGCCGTGACGGAAAGCAGGGCCGTCGTCTTCCCGAGCAGTTCCGGCGGAATCGGAAACCGGCGTGGCGTCCACAATAGCGCCAAAACAAGCGGATAGAGCCTGTCCGGCGTGTCGCAATCGGACCGGACATGCGCTGGCGATTGCCAGCCCGGCGTATTTGACGTTTTGAAGACGGCGACGGATGCTTTATACGGGCGCCGTGCGCGGTGGTCTTCCTGTGTCGCGAGATGCCGGAGAGTGGCGCGGTCCTGAAATCTCGAAAGTGGGTAGGCCGACCATGGACGATTTCACCCTCGACCCCTTCGCCGCCGACGGCGACGACCGCTTCCACGAGGAATGCGGCGTGTTCGGCGTGTTCGGCGTGGAAAACGCCTCGGCGCTCGCCGCTCTCGGCCTGCACGCGCTGCAGCACCGCGGCCAGGAGGCGGCGGGCATCACCACCTTCGACGGCAAGGAATTCTACACCGAGCGGCACATCGGCCTCGTCGGCGACAACTTCACCAAGGCCAAGGTGCTGGCCCGCCTGCCGGGCAACCGGGCGATCGGCCACACCCGCTACTCGACCACCGGCGGCTCCGGCCTCCGCAACGTCCAGCCGCTCTATGCCGAACTGTCGGCCGGCGGCTTCGCGCTCGCCCACAACGGCAACCTGACCAATGCCATGACCATCCAGCGCGACCTTCAGCGCCGGGGGGCCATCTTCCAGTCGACCTCCGATACCGAGACCATCCTGCACCTCGTCGCCACCAGCCAGAAGGCGGCGCTGGTCGACAAGGTGGTCGACGCGCTGCGTGCCGTCGAGGGCGCCTATTCCATCGTCTGCATGAGCCAGGAGAAGATGATCGGCTGCCGCGATCCCTTCGGCATCCGGCCGCTGATCCTCGGCGATCTCGACGGTGCGGTGATCCTCGCCTCCGAGACCTGCGCCCTCGACATCATCGGCGCCCATTTCGTGCGCGAGGTCGAGCCCGGCGAGATGGTGGTGGTCACTGAGCGCGGCATCGAGAGCCTGCGTCCGTTCGACAGGCGGCCGCCGCGCTTCTGCATCTTCGAGTATGTCTATTTCGCCCGGCCGGATTCGGTCTACGCCGGAACCTCGGTCTACCAGGTCAGGAAGCGCATCGGCGCCGAGCTGGCCCGCGAGACGCCGGCCGTCGCCGACGTGGTGATCCCGGTGCCCGACAGCGGCACGCCGGCCGCCATCGGCTTTGCCGAGGCGTCGGGCATTCCCTTCGACTTCGGCATCATCCGCAACCATTATGTCGGCCGCACCTTCATCTCGCCGACCGACACCATCCGTCACATGGGCGTCAAGCTGAAGCACAACGCCAACCGCACGGTGATCGAGGGCAAGCGCATCGTGCTGGTCGACGACTCGATCGTCCGCGGCACCACCTCGCTGAAGATCGTGCAGATGATGCGCGAGGCCGGCGCCGCCGAGGTGCACATGCGCATCGCCTCGCCGCCGACCACCGATTCCTGCTTCTACGGCGTCGATACGCCGGAGAAGGGCAAGCTCCTGGCCTCGCGCATGTCGATCGAGGAGATGACGCGCTACATCCAGGTCGACAGCCTCGGCTTCCTGTCGATCGACGGCCTCTACCGCGCCGTCGGTTCGGCCGCCCGCGACAACGAGCAGCCGCAATATTGCGACGCCTGCTTCACCGGCGACTATCCCACCGCCCTAACGGATGCCGCCGGCTCCGGCCCGGTGCGGCAGCTGTCGCTTCTGGCCGACGCCGGCTGACCGTATCGGGGAGGAGAGGGTGACCGAGAAACGCATCGTGGTGGTAACCGGCGCGTCCCGTGGCATCGGCTACGAGGCGGCGCTGGCGCTTGGCCGGGCCGGCTGGCACGTCGTCGCCGTCGCCCGCACGCAGGGCGGGCTCGAAGAGCTTGACGACGCCATACGCGACGCCGGCGGCTCGGCCTCGCTGGTGCCGCTCGACCTTGCCGATGCCGCCCGCATCGATGAGCTTGGCGCCGCGCTCAACCAGCGCTTCGGCCGCATCGACGCGCTGTTCGGCAATGCCGGCCTGCTGGGCGGCCTGGCGCCGGTCGGCCACATCGACCCGAAGAAGTGGGACCAGGCCTTCGCCGTCAACGTCACCGCCAACTACCGGCTGATCCGTTCCCTCGACCCGCTGCTCCGGCAGTCGCCGGCCGGCCGCTGCCTGTTCGTCACCTCGGCCGCCGCCTGGAAGGGCTCGCCCTTCT
Organism: Pleomorphomonas koreensis DSM 23070; assembly: GCF_000425185.1. Classification (GTDB taxonomy): domain Bacteria; phylum Pseudomonadota; class Alphaproteobacteria; order Rhizobiales; family Pleomorphomonadaceae; genus Pleomorphomonas; species Pleomorphomonas koreensis. The sequence continues at coordinate 218,076 of NZ_AULH01000006.1, read as the reverse complement.
GGGGCGTCTACGCCGCCTCCAAGGCGGCGCTCAACGCGCTGGCCGTCGCCTATGCCGAGGAAGTCAGGAACTTCGGCATCACCGTCAACCTCCTCAACCCCGGACCGCTCCGGACGCGCATGCGCGCCCAGGCCATGCCCGGCGAGGACCCCGATGCGCTGGCAAGCCCCGCCGATCTCGCGCCACATATCGTCTCGATCCTCGATGGCGATGACGGCCGTACCGGCGAGCTTTACGACTTTCCGACGCTCTCGTGGATGAAGCCGCGGCCGCCGCAATGAGCCCCTACGACATCGATCGCGCTTATGCCTCGCCCAATTCGGGGCACCGGCCGCCGGGCAGCGTCGTCGATCATCTGGTGTTGCACTATACCGGCATGCGCTCGGAGGAGGGCGCCCGCGACTGGCTGTGTGACCCGCGCTCGCAGGTGTCGAGCCATTACATCGTGTTCGAGGACGGCCGCGTCTTCCAGCTCGTCGATGAGAGCCGCCGCGCCTGGCACGCCGGCCGCTCCTTCTGGCGCGGCGTCACCGACCTCAATTCGCGCTCCATCGGCATCGAGATTGCCAATCCCGGCCACGAATTCGGCTACCGGCCGTTTCCCGACCGTCAGATCGAGGCGGTGATCGGCCTCTGCCGGTCGATCTTCGCCCGCCATTTCATTCCGCCGCATCAGGTGGTCGCCCATTCCGACGTGGCGCCCGACCGCAAGGAGGACCCCGGCGAGCTGTTCCCCTGGGAATGGTGCGCCGCCTTCGGCATCGGCCTCTGGGTGCCGCCGGCGCCCTTCGATCACGCTCCGGCGCTCGGCCTCGGCGATAGCGGCGAGAAAGTGCTGGAACTTCAGCGGCTTCTGGCCGGCATCGGCTTCGATATAGCCCCGAACGGCGCCTTCAACGAATGGACCGAAACCGTCGTCCGCGCCTTCCAGCGCCATTGGCGGCCGGCCCATGTCGACGGTCGCGCCGACCCCTCTACGCTCGACACGATGGCGCGCGTCGCCGACGTTTTCGCGGCGTCCGCCGGGGCCTGATCCTTTGCCGGCTGCCCGGCCAATGCGGCGAAGATGCGGACCATTTCGCGGCCGCATGGCTGGTATGCGCCACATTGACGGCCCCGCATGGCCCGATTCGTCGGTCAATTCCTTGCCTCACGACTGGGGGGCAATGGAACAGAGACCGCATGACACTGATCAAGACGCTTGCCACCGCCACGCTGCTTCTCGCCTTCGCGGCGCCCGCCATGGCCGATACCGCCAAGCCGGAGGTGGCCGCTCCCGAAGCCGCCGCCGAAAAGCCCGACAGCATCTTCGAGCTGATGTTCGGCACCAAGGCCGACAAGAGCGCCGCCGCCGAGACGATCGTTGAGCCTGCCGCCAAGGGCGGCCCGGAAGCCACTCTCCGCCACCGCATCGCCGCCCATGCCAGGGCGGCCGGTCTGCCGGCCGAACTGGCCGAGGCGGTGGTCCGCCACGAGAGCCGCTTCAATGCGAGGGCGCGCGGCCGCCACGGCGAGATCGGGCTGATGCAGATCAAGCCGCAGACCGCCCGCGGCCTCGGCTATCGCGGCACGGCCGCCGGCCTCTACGACGTCGAGACCAACCTCAAGTGGGGCATGGCCTATCTGGCCGGCGCCTACAAGCTGGCCGGCGGCGACACCTGCGGTACCATCCTGCGCTACAACGCCGGCCACGGCGCGACGCGCATGAACCGCATCTCCCGTGCTTACTGCTCGGAGGTGGTCACCTACGTCGCCTCGCTGTGATCCTCTTTCCTTGACCTTCCGGCGGGGGCATGCCACATGGCTCCCCGCCAGTCGGTCGGACGACCGCGCGGACAACAGGCGAAAGCCCGTCCGGGAGGAAAGTCCGGGCTCCACGGAAACACGGTGCCGGGTAACGCCCGGCGAGGGCGACCTCAGGGAAAGTGCCACAGAGATCGAACCGCCCCGGCATGCCGGGGTAAGGGTGAAAAGGTGGTGTAAGAGACCACCGCGGCCCCGGCAACGGGACCGGCATGGCAAACCCCACCGGGAGCAAGACCGAATAGGGACGACGCGGGGGCAACCCCGGCCTGTTTCCGGGCCAGTCGTCCGGGTTGGTTGCATGAGGCGTCCGGCAACGGCCGTCCCAGATGAATGGTCGTCGGGCGGGAAACCGCTCACAGAACCCGGCTTACAGACCGACTGGCCCTTTCCTACGCGGGCGGCAGCGTGCCGCCGTTCTCCAGGAACAGCTTGGCCGTCAGGAAGTCGCGCCACGCTTCCCGCTTCTTGATCGGCGTCCTCAGGAGATAGGCCGGATGGAAGGTCGGCAGCGCCTTGAAGCGTTTGCCGCCGATCTCCAGTTCGCACCAGCGGCCGCGCAGCTTGTTGATGCCCTGCTTCACCGCCTCGCCGCCGAGCAGCGCCTTGGCCGGCTGCGCCCCGAGGAAGACGATCAGCGCCGGGTCGATCAGCTCGATCTGCCGGAGGATGAACGGCCGGCAGATAGCCACCTCGACGTCGGACGGATCGCGATTGCCCGGCGGCCGCCAGTAGATGACGTTGGCGATATAGGCGTTATGGTTGCGGCTGTAGCCGATGGCATTCAGCATGCGGTCGAGCAACTGGCCGGAGCGGCCGACGAAGGGGCGGCCCTCGATATCCTCGTCGCGGCCCGGCGCCTCGCCGATCAGCATCAACTTCGAGGCCGGATTGCCGTCGCCGAACACCGTGTTCTTGGCGGTGAGCTTCAGATTGCAGCCGTCGAAGCCATGGATCAGCGCCCTGAGTTCGTCGAGCGTGGTCGCCGATTGCGCGGCGGCGCGCGCCTGCATCACCGTGGATTCGGTCGGAAGCTGCGCCGTCGGACCTGTGGCGACGACCGGGCGGGCTGGCGATCGCTGCGGTGCAAAGTCCGTCGCCGGCGGCAGCGGCCGGCCGGCCCCGGCCTGCGGTGGTGGCGGGCGCCGTTCCGCCCGCGTCTCGGCCGCCGCCTTCGCCTTGGCGCTCTCCTCGAAGCGATCGACCGGCGCCTCGGCGAGCGGCGTATCGACGCCCGTCGCCGCATACCATTCGAGCAGCGCGGCGGCGGCATCGAGGCCGGAGGAGGGATTGGTCGGATCGGACGGCATGGCCTTCTCTATAGACGAGGACGGCCGCCGTGGAAACGCCGCAGCCGTCAGGCTTGCGAAAGCGCCGGAGCCGGCCCGAAAGCGTTTGATCGCGCCGGCCGTTCGTGGTTGAAGAGCCGCAATGCGCTTCATCCGTGTTTGTCGGTAGCCGGCGCGCCGCCGCCTGGCGCGATGGTTGCAAAGATCCTTGCCGATCAGCTGCTTGGAAGAGAGTGAGCCATGAGCACCGAACTGCCCGAGCGTGAGTCGATGGAATTCGACGTGGTGATCGTCGGCGCCGGCCCGGCCGGCCTTGCCGCCGCCATCCGCCTGAAGCAGCGGGCCGCCGCCGGCGGGCAGGACATATCCGTGCTGGTGCTGGAAAAAGGCTCGGAGGTCGGCGCCCACATCCTGTCCGGCGCCGTGGTCGACGTCTCGGGCATCTCGGCGCTGCTGCCCGACTGGCGCGATGATCCCGGCAATCCGTTCAGGACGCCGGTCACCGACGACCGCTTCTATTTCCTGTTCGGGAAGACCGGCATCCGCCTGCCCAACGTCCTCCTGCCGCCGCTGATGCACAACCACGGCGCCTACGCCGTGTCGCTGGGCAACGTCTGCCGCTGGCTGGCGCAGAAGGCCGAGGCGCTCGGCGTCGAGATCTATCCGGGCTTCGCCGCCGCCGAAGTGCTCCACGACGAGGCCGGCCGGGTGATCGGCGTCGCCACCGGCGACATGGGCGTGAAGAAGGACGGCACGCCCGGCACCAACTACCAGCGCGGCATGGCGCTTCTGGCGAAATACACCCTGTTCGCCGAGGGCGCGCGCGGCTCGCTCACCAAGAGGCTGATCGCCCGCTATCGGCTCGACAACGGCTGCGAGCCGCAGAAATTCGGCATCGGCATCAAGGAGCTGTGGGAGGTGGCGCCGGAGAGGGCCCGGCCCGGCCTCGTGCAGCATTCCTTCGGCTGGCCGCTCGGCGCCGGCACCGGCGGCGGCTCCTTCCTCTACCACCTTGAGAACAATCAGGTGGCCGTCGGCTTCGTCGTCCACCTCAACTACGAAAATCCCTATCTCTCGCCGTTCGAGGAGTTCCAGCGCTTCAAGACGCACCCGCTGGTGCGCGACACCTTCGAGGGCGGCCGGCGCGTCTCCTACGGCGCGCGGGCGCTCACCGAGGGCGGCTGGCAGTCGGTGCCGAAGCTGGTGTTTCCCGGCGGCGCGCTGATCGGCTGCGCGGCCGGCTTCATGAACGTGCCGCGCATCAAGGGCAGCCACAACGCCGTTCATTCGGGCATCCTCGCGGCCGATGCGGCCATCGAGGCGATCGCTGCTGGTCGGGCACAGGACGAGCTTTCCGCCTTCGAGACGGGCTGGCGCGGCTCGGCCATCGGCCGGGACCTCAACCCGGTGCGCAACGTCAAGCCGCTGTGGTCGAAGTTCGGCACGCTTCTCGGCATCGGCCTCGGCGGCCTCGACATGTGGATGCAGACGCTGTTCGGCGTGTCGCCCTTCGGCACGCTCCGCCACGGCAAGACCGACGCCGACTGCCTGAAGCCGGCCGCCCGCTTCCAGCCGATCGCTTACCCTAAGCCGGACGGCAAGCTCACCTTCGACAAGCTGTCGTCGGTGTTCCTGTCGGGCACCGCCCACGAGGAGGACCAGCCGGTTCATCTCAGGGTTCTCGACCCGGACCTCCAGAAGATTTCGGAACTCGAGGTGTTCGCCGGTCCGTCCGTCCGCTACTGCCCGGCCGGCGTCTACGAGTGGATAAACGAGCCAAATGCCGGGCCGCGTTATGTAATCAATGCCCCAAACTGTGTTCACTGCAAAACTTGTGATATCAAGGACCCCAATCAGAATATCGATTGGGTCGTTCCGGAGGGGGCGGGCGGACCCAATTATCCGAACATGTAGTGGTCATTTCGTTCCAGCGGGTAGGGTGGATTGATGAGCGAGCGGGTAGAAGACGCGCAGCCGGCCGACGTCGGCCAGAATTGGACGGCGATCGTCGCCGAGGACCATCCGATCATCCAGTCGGCCGTGGTGCGCATCCTGAAGAAACGCTTCGGCTTCCGGCAGCCGATTCTGGCCACCGCCTACGATGAACTTGCCGACGCCGTGCTCGACACCGGCGACAACACCCTGGTCATCACCGACCTGGTGATGCCCGGCATGCGCGGCCTCGACACCATCAAGCACGTCCGCTCGCTGGCGCCGAAGGCTTTCGTGGTGGTCTATTCCTCCAATTCCGGCGAGGAACTGGCGCAGGGTTGCCTCGATCTCGGCTGCCGCGCCTTCATCGGCAAGCGTTCGTCTGAGGACATGCTGGCCGCGGCCATCGAGACGGTGCTCGACGGCGGCACCATTATCGAGGTCGGCGCCGACAATTCGGCGGTGTCGCAGGCGGTGCTGGAACGCTCGGCGCTGGTGGCCGAATTGTCGCCGCAGCAGCTCAAGGTGTTCCAGCTCCTGGGCGACGGCCTCCTCAACAAGCAGATCGCCTATCAGCTCGGCATCTCCGAGGCGACCGTCAAGGCGCATGTCGGCAAGATCCTGGAAACGCTGAAGATCACTTCGCGCAGCCAGGCCGCCATCACCTCCGCCTGGATGGCCGAGCACGGCCTGATCTGAGGTGATCCGCACCGTCGAGAGCCGCGTCGTCTATGAGAACCGCTGGATGCGCGTCCGCGAGGACGCCATCGAGCGGCCGGACGGCTCGCGCGGCCTCTACGGCGTCGTCGAGAAGCCGGACTTCGTGGCCATCGCCGCCGTCGACCGGCCGCGCCGCCTGATCCATCTCGTCGAGCAATATCGCTACCCGGTGGCCGGCCGCTACTGGGAGCTGCCGCAGGGCTCATGGGAAACGCGGCCCGACGTGCCGCCGGAGGAGGTCGCCCGCGCCGAACTCGGCGAGGAAACCGGCATCGTTGCCGGCAAGATGACCTATGTCGGCGCGCTGTTCCTCGCCTACGGCTACTCCTCGCAGCGCTACCACGTCTTCCTGGCCGAGGACCTGACGGCCGGCGCCACGGCGCTGGAAGCTGAGGAGGCCGACCTCGTCTCCCGCGCCTTTCCGCTTTCCGAGGTGGAGGCGATGATCGCCGACGGCGTCATCCGCGACGCCACCACGGTGGCGGCGCTGGGGCTGATCCGGCTCAAGGGATTGCTCTGAGGGGGTGACGGGGCTGCCGGTTCCGGCTGGTTTGCCTCTTCCTGCCCGAGGTGGTCCGCCTTCGCGGACCATGACGATTAAACATAACAACAACAATGTCATGGTCCGCGAAGGCGGACCACCTCATCCCGAAAGGGGCGCCTCAAATCTCTTCCAGCAAATCGTCGTAGAAGCGCTTCAGCCGGGCGTGCCGCTCGGCGGCGAGGCGGCGGCCGGTGGCCGTCTTGAAGCCGTCGCACAGCCGGAACAGCTTGGTCATGAAGTGGTCGAGCGCGAAGCGGCTGTCGTTGAGCGGCCGCTCCTCGGCGGCCGGATCGCCGGCATCGTAGAGATGATTGTTAAGCCGACCAGCCACATAGAAGCAGCGGGCGGCGCCGATCATGCCGATGGCGTCCAGCCGGTCGGCGTCCTGCAGGATGCGTGCTTCCAGCGTCAGCGGCTCGATGCCGCCCGAGAAGCTGTGCGCCTCGATGGCGTGCGCCACCTTCTCCCGCCGCTCCGCTTCCCAGCCGATTTCGGCCAGGATGCCCCGCGCCTTGCGCCCCGAGAGTTGCGAGGCGCGCGGCCGGTCGGGCGAATTCTTCTCGACAGCGACGCAATCGTGCAGCAGCACCGCGGCAACGAGAATCTCGCTGTCGCCACCCTCGTTGTCCGAGATGATGGTGGCGTTCTTCCAGACGCGGATCAGGTGGGAAACGTCATGGCTGCCGTCCGTGGTGCAGACGCAGGCGCCCGAGTGGGGCAGCAGCAGGGAAGCAAGGCGGTCGTGCGGAGAGAACAGCGAAAAGGTCAACAGCGCTCATCCGTTTGGCTAAGATATGACGGCCAGCATACGCCGAAAGTCGTAACTGCCAACCCCTTTTGCGTAAGAAACGTGCAAAAAAGCATACCGGCCGAATCGTAACGATTTCGGCCGAACTTCGTTCCGCCGGATGAAAACAGAAGAGCCGCCCGCCAACATTGGCGGGCGGCTCGTCTCGTCATAAATAACGATGGATCAGCCTTCGATCTTCGAGAAGTCGGCGACCTGATGGCAGGCGTCGCGCAGCACGGTCAGGAGGGCGAGGCGGTTGGCGCGCACGGCGGCGTCGGCGTCGTTGACCAGCACCTTGTCGAAGAAGGCGTCGACCGGCGCCCGCAGCGTCGCCAGCGCCTTCATGGCGCCCTCGAAGTCCTCGGCGGCGACGGCGGTGCGGGCGGCCGTGGCGGCCGTCTCCACGGCGGCGGCGAGTGCCTTCTCCTCCACCTCGCGGAACAGCGCGGCATCGACGGCGGCGGCGACCGCGGTGCCCTTCTTCTCCTCGGCCTTCAGGATGTTGGCGGCGCGCTTGTAGCCGGCGAGGAGGTTCCTGCCGTCGTCGGTGGCGAGCAGGGCGCCGAGCGCCTCGACGCGCTTGACGATCAGCAACAGGTCGTCCTGGCCGCCAAGCGCGAACACCGCGTCGACGAGATCGAAGCGGTTGCCCTGCTCGCGGAGCTGCACCTTCAGCCGGTCGGCGAAGAAGTTGAGGAGATCGGGCGTCTTCTCGGCATAGGCGCCGAGCGGCAGGCGCACGCCGTTGTCGAGGATGATGCGGATGACGCCGAGCGCCGCCCGGCGCAGCGCGAACGGGTCCTTGCTGCCGGTCGGCTTTTCGTCGATCGCCCAGAAGCCGGTGAGCGTGTCGAGCTTGTCGGCCAGCGCCACGGCGATGGAGACCGGCGCCGCCGGCACCCGGTCGGATGGCCCCTGCGGCTTCCAGTGCTCCTCGATGGCGGCGGCCACCGCCGTATCCTCGCCGGCGTGGGCGGCGTAATAGCGGCCCATCAGGCCCTGCACCTCGGGGAACTCGCCGACCACGCCGGTGAGCAGGTCGGCCTTGGCGAGCAGGGCGGCGCGGGCCGCCTTGTCGGGATCGGCACCGACCAGCGGCGCGATCTCGCGGGCAAGCTCCACGATGCGCCGCACGCGGTCGCCCTGGCTGCCGAGCTTCTCGTGGAAGGTGATGCCGTCGAGCTTGGGCACCAGCGTGTCGAGCGAAATGGCGAGATCGCCGTCCCAGAAGAACTTGGCGTCCGACAGGCGGGCGCGGATGACGCGCTCGTTGCCGGCGACGATGGTGGCGCCGCCGTCGGTCGCCGCCATGTTGGAGGTCAGGATGAAGCGGTTGGCGAGGCGGCCGGTCCTGGGGTCCCGCAGCACGAAGCACTTCTGGTTGGCGCGGATGGTGGCGCGGATCACCTCGTCGGGCACGTCGAGGAAAGCGGAATCGAACGAACCCATCAACACCACCGGCCATTCGACGAGGCCGGCCACCTCATGCAGCAGGCCCTCGTCCTCGACCAGTTCCAGGCCGGCGGCCAGCGCCAGATCGCGGGCGTCGTGCAGGATGATGTCGCGCCGGCGGGCCGGATCGAGCACCACCCTGGCCTTTTCGAGCTTCTCGACATAGTCGGAGAAGCGCCTCACCTTGATCGCCTCGGGGGCGAGGAAGCGGTGGCCGTAGGTGACGTTGCCGGAGCGGATGCCGTCGACCTCGAAGTCGACGACGACCGGCTCCTCGGTCTCCGGGCCGAAGGTGCAGACGATCGAATGCAGCGGCCGCACCCAGCGCAGCGTGCCCGAGCCCCAGCGCTGCGACTTCGGCCAGGGGAAACCGCGGATCACCGACGGCATCAGCTCGGCGATGATGCCTTCGGCGGCGCGGCCGGATTTCACGAGGTCGGCGACATAGAAGTCGCCCTTCTTCGGATCGGAGACGACGCGCGCTTTCGCTATGTCATCGAGCCCGGCGCCGCGCAGAAAACCCTGGATGGCGCCGGCCGGCGCGTCGGTGCGCGGCCCCTTCTTCTCCTCGCGGATGTCGGGCGAACGGGTGGTGAGGCCGTGGACGGTCAGCGTCAGGCGGCGCGGCGTGGCGAAGGCGGCGGCGCTTTCGTAGGTGAGGCCGGCGTCCACCAGACCGCCCGTCACCAGGCCCTTGAGATCGTCGGCGGCCTTCGCCTGCATGCGGGCGGGGATCTCTTCGGAAAAGAGTTCGATGAGCAGATCGGGCATGGTGGTCCTCGGGTCGTCCCGGCGGTGCCGGTCGTCTGGCGATGCTGCGCCTGATTAGTCGGTTCGGGGCTGAATGTCATCCCCGAATAGGCGCGGCAGAGGCGGACGGACGCGAGGAAGCGAGGGGGAAAACGCGGCTCTCAGCTCCAGCCGCCGTTGATCGTCTGGTAGAAGACGTGCATGCCGATCTTCGCCTTCTTCTTGAACACGCTCGCCCAGTTCGGCCGCACGTAGGTGGCGTGATAGTGGGTGGCCGTGCCGACTTCGTCGATCCAGGCGGCGCCGCTGGTCACCTCGCCGGCGATCTGCTGCGCCCGCCTGAAGGCCGCCTTGTCGAAGATGATGTCGCGCTTGCCGTCGCAGGCGAACGAGAACTGGCACTCGTTGTAGCGGTCGCGGTTCTGGTAGACCACCTTGCAGATGGTCTCGGGGTAGGCCGGATTCTTGACGCGGTTGAGCACCACCTGCGCCACGGCGATCTGGCCCTTGCGCGGTTCGGAGCGCGCCTCGAAATAGATCGCCTCGGCGAGGCATTTCTGCTCGCCGTCGTTCCAGACGCTGGCCGGCAGCGGATTGGCCGCCCACCAGTGATCGCCCGGCCGCACCACCGGCGCCGGTGGCTCGGGCTTGTCGCCGGGCATGGCGAACAGCGGCGCGAACATGTCCTGGCTGACCACCGAGCTGTCGGGCGCGTAGGCGGCCAGCAGCGCCGAGGCGGCGGCGCCGGTCTCGGCCGGCGCGTAGGCGCGCGACGGATAGCTCGACGCCACCAGCATCGTCCGGCCGGGCTTGTGCTGGGGCAGCGGTATCGGCGCGAGATCGGCGACGGCGGTCTCCGGCTTGGGGCTGATGAAGCGCGATACGGCGAGAACGGACAGCGGCGCCGACGATTCCTCGAAGGCCATGGTCGGCAGCACGGCCGGCGGCGTCAGGCGGCTGTTGTCGTTGAAGGTGATCGAGCCGGCCGAGAAGCCGCGCTCGGTGGGCGGCGTCGTGACCGTCATCGGCAGGTCGCCCTTCCACGAGCGGTCGATGCGCTCCTCGTCGGGCACGAAGGCCGAGCCGTCGATGGCGCCGGTGATGACGTCGCCGACGCCCTCGACGACGATCGAGCCGCCGTTCATCTCGACGCGGGCCGAGGCGGCCTTGACCTCGCCGAGGCGCGGCGCGACCACGGTGCTCTCGCCGCCCGGTCCGACGCCGAGCGTCACCGCCCAGCGGCTTTCCGGCTTGTTGATCTGGTCGACGACGAGGCTGGCGATGTCCTGGTAGGCCACGCGGGTCGGGAAGGCCGCGGCAGCGAGAAACACCACGCCGGCGGCGACGAGCCCGACGCGCCCGTGTCCGGGCCGGACTCTGCTACGAGGAACGCGACGCATGGACTGACGGCCTCCGCGGGAACAGGACTGTGACGAACGATGACGGAGACGAAAGCTGCTCCCGGTCCGGATGCTGGCGGATTAACCTTGAAAAGCCGTTAATGGCGTTGCGCGGGCCGGTCGCGGGCGGCGCTTTTCCGCGGAAAACGTCGATCCGCGAGTGTTTTGAAGGTACTGGCCAAATCGTCGTCGTGGTAAACGGTGGCGGATGCAGGGAGGAACAGGGATGACCGATTTCGCCGCGGTGCTGCTCGAACGGAACGGCGAGGGCGCCACGAGCGCGCGCCTCGCCCGGCTTGCCGAAGCCGACCTGATGGATGGCGACGTGACGCTGGCCGTCCGCGCCTCGGCGGTGAACTTCAAGGACGGTCTCGCCGTCACCGGCCGCCTGCCGGTGGTGCGCCGCTGGCCGATGGTGCCGGGCGTCGATGCCGCGGCCACGGTGATCGCCTCCGACGACACGCGCTGGCGGCCCGGCGACGAGGTGATCCTGACCGGCTGGGGCGTCGGCGAGACGCATCTCGGCGCCTGGGCCGGGCGGATGCGCGTCTCCGGCGATTGGCTGGTGCGGCGGCCTCCAACACTGTCGCCGGTCGAGGCGATGGCGCTCGGCACGGCCGGCGTCACCGTCGCCGCCGGGCTGGAGCGCCTTGCCCGCCACGGCCTGTCGCCGGCCGACGGCCCGGTGGTGGTAACCGGCGCGGCCGGCGGCGTCGGCTCGCTCGCCGTGCTGCTGCTGGCGGATGCCGGCTGGAGCGTCACCGCCGTCACCGGCCGGCCGGAGGAGGCCGAACGGCTGCGGGCGCTCGGCGCCGCCGAGGTGATCGGCCGCGAGCCCTTCGCCGGCCCGCTGAAGCCGCTCGCCAGGGAGCGCTGGGCGGCGGCCTTCGACACCGTCGGCTCGACCGTGCTCGCCCATGTCGTGTCGATGCTGAAGCCGGGCGGCGCGGCGATCGCCTGCGGCAATGCCGCCGGCATGGATTTTCCTGCCAGCGTGGCGCCGTTCATCCTGCGCGGCGTCAGCCTGATCGGCGTCGACAGCGTCCGCCTGCCGGCCGCGCAGCGCGAGGCGATCTGGCAACGCCTGTCGGAAACGGTCGATCGGCGCCGGCTCGCCGCCATGACGCAGGTGATTCCGCTCGATGCGGCCATCGATGCCGCCCGCCGCATCGTCGATGGTCGCCTGGCCGGCCGGACGGTGGTGGCGATCGGCAATCTGGACGGCTGACAGCCACCGGCAGGTCACGCGTCAGGCGGACGTCAGCGACATGGAGTCTTTCCTTGCCGTGAATCGTTCCATGGGCGATATAGGGGCAGATTGACCGTTCTCGAGGCAAACCCCGTCCCATGACCGACTTCCGCGACACGCTGCGCGGCATCGTCGCGATGCTGCTCAGCTGCCTGTTCTTCATTATCAACGACACCGCCATCAAGGTGACGGCCGAGGGCCTGCCGCTCGGCCAGGTGCTGTTCCTCCGTTCGGTTCTGGCCACGGCGGTGGTGCTGGTCATCGTCTGGAAGATGGGCCTTCTGCCGCGCGTGCTGCCCCAGACCTCGCGCTTCGTCCTGACGCGCTCGATCGTCGAGGGTGTGACGACGCTGGCCTACATCGGCGGCCTGATGCACCTGCCGATCGCCAACGCCTCGGCCATCGCGCAAGCCACGCCGCTGGCGCTGACGGCGGCCGGCGCCATCCTCCTCGGCGAGGCGGTGGGCTGGCGGCGCTGGCTGTCGGTGGCGGTCGGCTTCTGCGGCATCCTGATCATCGTCCGGCCGGGGCCGGACGGCTTCAACGCCTGGGCGCTGCTGATCCTGCTGTCGGTGGTGCTGGTCACCATCCGCGAGCTTTCCACTCGCTTCATCGCGCCGAATACCGATACCGCGGTGGTGTCGCTGGTCACCCAGGTGATGGTGACGATCGCCTGCGGCCTGCTCGCGGCCACCGAGGTCTGGCAGCCGATGGACATGATGCAGATCGGCCTGATCGTGCTGGCCAGCGTCGGCTGCCTGCTCGGCGTCCACTTCTCCATCGACGCCATGCGGCACGGCGACATCTCGCTGGTCGCCCAGTTCCGCTATTCCTTCATCCCCTTCGCCATCTTCCTTGGCTGGCTGGTGTGGGGCGACGTGCCCGATCTCCTGACCTTCGTCGGCATCGCCGTGGTGGCCGGATCGGGCATCTACGTCTTCTATCGCGAGCGGGTTCGCCACCAGTTGCTGGCAAGCCGCGCCGAGCCCGGAATCTGATCCCGGACTCCAGCGCAGCGGTGCTCACTCGATGACGATGCGCGGCGCCGCCCGTTGCGGCTTGCCGGCCAGCGCGTCGAGCACGCGGCCGGCGATGGCGAGGTAGGATTCGGCGTGCGGGCCGGCCGGCTCGGTCGCCACCACCGGCAGGCCGGCGTCCGACGTCTCGCGGATGCGCATCTCCAGCGGCACCTCGCCGAGGAAGGGCACGCCGATGCGGCGGGCTTCCTCGGCCGCGCCGCCGTGGCCGAAGATGTCGTGGTGGGTGCCGCAGTTGGGGCAGACGAAATAGGCCATGTTCTCGACGATGCCGAGCACGGGCACCTCCACCTTCTGGAACATGGCGACGCCACGCCGCGCGTCGAGCAGGGCGAGATCCTGCGGCGTCGAGACGATGACCGCGCCGGTCAGTGGCACCTGCTGCGCCATGGTCAGCTGCACGTCGCCGGTGCCGGGCGGCATGTCGACCACCAGCACGTCGAGATCGCCCCAGGCACTCTCGCGCAGCATCTGCGTCAGCGCCGAGACGGCCATCGGCGCCCGCCAGATCATCGGCGTCTCCTCGTCGACCAGGAAGCCGATCGACATCACCTTGAGGCCGTAGTTCTCGAGCGGCACCAGCCGGCGATCCTCGCCCATCTCCGGCTTCTCGCCGCTGAGACCCATCAGCCGCGGCACCGACGGGCCGTAGATGTCGGCGTCGAGAATGCCGACCTTGAGGCCGCGTGCCGCCAGCGCCAGCGCGAAGTTGACCGCCGTCGTCGACTTGCCGACGCCGCCCTTGCCAGAGGCGACGGCGATGATCGACTTGACGCCGGGAATGGCATTCTTGGCCGGCATGGCATGGCTGTGTCCGTGATCATGGCCCTGCGCCGGCGGCGCCTGACGCGGCGCGCTGCCGGGCGCCACCTCGGCGGTCAGCGCCACCGTCGCCTTGACGACGCCGGGCACCGACTTCACCGCCGCCTCGGCCGCCGCGCGGATCGGCTCGAAGCGGGAGGCCTTGTCGGAGGGCACCGAGATCGACAGCATCACCTTGCCGTCCTTCTCGTAGATGTCCGACACGGCGCCGGCCGCGACGATGTCCTTGCCCGTTCCAGGCATGGTGATCTTGCTGAGAGCGGCGGCGACTTGGTCCTTGAGGCTTGGCATGGCGGGCTCCGAATTGGCTTTTGCTCTACCTAATCCATAACGCGCGGGATCGGGAGTGAATTTGCGGCAGGGCAAGCATGCTGGCCGAACCTGCGGGGGGCTTGCCCGGTTCCTCCAGATGCCGTTCACTTGGGGCATGACGACATTTGCCGGTCTCATCCTCGCCGGAGGGCGCTCAAGCCGCATGGGCACGCCGAAGGCTCTTGCCGTGCTCGACGGCGCCACGCTGCTCGACCGGACGGCCGCCCTGCTGGCGCCGCAGGTCGAGCATCTCGCCGTCAGCCTGCCGCCGGATATCGACTTGCCCGGCCTCACCCTGCCGGTTCTGCACGACGAGGCGCCGACTTTCGAGGGACCGTTCGCCGGTGTGCTGGCCGGGCTCCGCTGGGCCGCCGCGCTGCCGGTCCGGCCGACCCATCTCCTGACCGCGCCGGTCGACCTGCCGTTCCTGCCGGCCGACCTCGCCGCCCGTCTTGCCGAAGCGATCGGCGATGCGGATGCCGTCATCGTCGCCGAGGGACCGAACGGGCGGGCGCCGCTCTGCGCGCTGTGGCCGCTCGACGCCGAGCCGCGCCTTGCCGGCTTCCTCGCGGCGGGACAGCGGCGAGTGCTGACCTTCCTCGCAGGCGCGCCGCTACGGACCGTAACCTTTCCCCGGGCGATCGTCGGGGGAAGGGCGGTCGACCCCTTCCTCAACGTCAACGCGCCAGACGACCTCGCGGCGGCGGCCGAAGCGATCGCCGCCGACCGTCCGTGGTCATCCCGGCGTGCGGAATCCGGGCCGGCGCAGTAATGTCCCGTTGCATCCGGCCGCCGAATGAGTTGAAGATGTAGGCGGGTCGGCTTTCGCACAAGGTTTAGGCATGGCGCCGATCCGACGAAAAGTTCGTGCGCGGATTGCCGCCGCGACGCAGGATTTGAACTCCGGCGGCGCCCGCATTGAGAATAAACGGGGTCCGTCGGCCGGCTGCGACCGCCGCAGCCGCGGCCGATCAAAGAGGTTCAGAGGGGATAAACATGAAGTTCGCCAAGACACTCGTCACCGCCGCCGCCCTCGTCGCGCTGTCGCTCGGCGGCGCCGCGGCCAAGGAGTGGAAGAAGGTCATCATCGGTACCGAGGGCGCCTATCCGCCGTTCAACTACGTCGACACCGACGGTAAGATGAAGGGCTTCGACGTCGACATCGCGCTCGCCCTCTGCGACGAGATGAAGGTGGAATGCGAGGTGGTCGCCCAGGACTGGGACGGCATGATCCCGGCGCTGCTCGCCGGCAAGTTCGACGCCATCATCGCCTCGATGTCGGCGACCGACGAACGCAAGAAGGTCATCGACTTCTCGGAGAAGTACTACAACACGCCGCCGGCCATCGTCGCGCCGAAGGACACCGACATCAAGGGCGTGACGCCGGACGATCTCGCCGGCAAGACGATCGGCGCGCAGGTGTCGACCATGCACGCCGACTTTGTTGAGAAGGTGCTGACCAAGAGCGAACTCAAGGCCTATCCCACCGCCGACGAATACAAGCTCGATCTCGAAAACGGCCGCCTCGACGCCGCCAACGACGATGTGGTCGTCCTCTCCCAGTGGCTGAAGACCGAGGCCGGCGCCTGCTGCAAGCTGGTCGGCACCATCACGCCGATCCGCGAGATCCACGGCCCCGGCGCCGCCATCGGCGTCCGCAAGGAGGACACCGACCTGCGCGACATGTTCTCGGCGGCCATCAAGGCGATCCGCGCCAATGGCAAGTACCAGGAGATCAACCAGAAGTACTTCGACTTCGACGTCTACGGCGGCTGAGACGGAGCATCCGGAACCATCGATCGATGCGGCGCGGGATTTGCTTGACGAGGCGATCCCGCGCCGCTTTCGGTGCGCGCAAGGCTCGAAAGGCGGCAAAGCATCCGCGCGGGGGCTTGCCAAGATTTCCGATCCGGCGGATATGGCCGGGGGCCGGGCTGACATGCGTTCCGGCTGGGGTCCGCTTTTGCTCCGGGACGAGGCGCCGGGGGCGCTGTTGGGGAGACCGGCCTGATGGCCAACTACATGCAACTGCTGTCCTTCGGTGACAGCGGCTGGGGCGACGAACTGGCGCGCGGCGTCCTGGTGACCGTGACGCTGGCGCTGGCCACGCTGCCGCTTGGCCTTCTCATCGGTTTTCTGATCGCCGTCGCCAAGAACTCGTCCGAGCCGCTGCTGCGCAACGCCGCCCACGTCTACACGACGATCTTCCGCGGCCTGCCCGAATTGCTGACGCTGTTCCTGATCTACTACGGCGGTCAGATGGCGATGTCGGCGCTGTGGCGCCTCTTGTTCGGCACCCCCTTCGAGATCAACAGTTATCTCGCCGGCATGATCGCGCTGGCGCTGGTGTTCTCCTCCTATGCCAGCGAGGTGTTCCTGTCGGCCTTTAAGGGCATCACCCTCGGCCAGTACGAGGGCGCCTACGCGCTCGGCCTGTCGCGCTCGCGCACCATGCTGCTGGTCATCCTGCCGCAGCTGGTCCGGCTGGCGCTGCCGGGCCTCTCCAATCTCTGGCTCAATCTCCTGAAGGATACGTCGCTGGTGTCGGTGATCGGCCTCAGCGACCTTCTCCGCAACACCAACATCGCCGTCGGCGTCACCAAGCAGGCGTTCTTCTTCTTCTTTGTGGCCTGCTCGCTCTATCTCGTCATGTCGATCATCTCGTCCTTCGGCCTGCGCCGCGTGTCGGCCTGGGCGGAACGCGGCGAAGGGAGGCGCTGATGGCCTACGTCGACGCTCCCTCCACCGAGCGGCCGCCCGCCGCCGCCCGTCGCCGCTGGACCGGCGCCCGTGTCATCGGCCTGCTGCTGATGGTGCTCTGGGCGCTGCTCGGGGTCTCCATCGTCTACATGCTGATCGTCGGATACGATCCCGAGAAGGTGGCCAAATACGGCCCGCGCATCGTTCAGGGCATCTGGGTGACGCTGCACCTGGTCACCATGTCGCTGCTGCTCGGCGCCGTCATCTCGATCCCGGTCGCCGCTGGCCGCATGTCCGCCAACCCGGTCATCGGCGGCATCGCCTTCGGTTATTCCTACTTCTTCCGCGGCACGCCGCTGCTCGCCCAGACCTTCCTCGTCTACTACGGCGCCGGCCAGTTCACCGACGCGCTGAAGGCGGTGGGGCTGTGGGTATTCTTTCGCGACGCCTATTTCTGCGCCGTGCTCACCTTTTCGCTGAACACCGCCGCCTATCAGGCGGAAATCCTGGCCGGCGCCATCCGCGCCGTGCCGGCCGGCCAGTGGCAGGCCGCCGATTCGCTCGGCCTTCGCCATTTCACCACCATGCGCAAGGTGATCCTGCCACAGGCGCTGATCACCGCGCTGCGGCCCTACGGCAACGAGGTGATCCTGATGATCAAGGCGTCGGCGATCGCCTCGATCATCACCGTGCTCGATCTGATGGGGCAGACCCGCTACGTCTTCTCCAAGACCTACGATCTACAGGTCTACATCTGGGCGGCGGTGATCTACCTCGCCACCGTCGAGGTGTTGCGACGCTTGTGGGAACTGATGGAGCGCCGCCTCACCCGCCATTTGAGGCGCTGAAAAGCACAAGGCCCGAGGCGGGTAGCCTCGGGCCTTGCGTGAGAGAGGGGAACGCAGCCGTCCCGCAATTCTCCGACGGACGAGCCGTTAGCGGCAGGGCGCCCGGTAGGCGCGGCCGTAGCGGTCGTAGGCAATGCAGTCTTCCCGCTGAGCCGTGGCGCCAGCCACCGCCGCGCCGCCAATGCCGCCGGCCACTGCACCGATCGCCGCACCCTTGCCGCCGCCGGCGATGCCGCCGATTGCCGCGCCGCCCAGGGCGCCAATGGCAGCGCCGGTGGTGACGCGCTGCTGGTTGGGCGTCTGGTTGGCACAGGCGCCGAGACCCAGCGCCAGAGCGGTGACTGCAATAGCAAGAACTTTCATGACTGCCTCCAGTTTGGTCCTGTCGGTGACTTCAACGCGCCGGCTATAAAATGGTTCCCCGGCCGCCGCATCGCTGGCATCTGGTTCGGGCCGGCGTCTTTTGATAGATGCGGTAAGGACAAACGCCGGCAAGGATAGGCGAAATCGCGGCAGATGGATAGGTGAGGTTGAAGATGGCAAAGGTCGCATTCCTGGGTCTCGGCGTGATGGGCTATCCGATGGCCGGCCACTTGGCGCGGCGCGGCGGCCACGCGGTGACGGTCTACAACCGCACGGCCAAAAAGGCGGACGCCTGGGTCGAGGCTTTCGGCGGCACTGCCGCGCCGACGCCGCGCGAGGCGGCAGCCGGCGCCGACTTCGTCTTCGCCTGCGTCGGCAACGACGACGATCTCCGCTCGGTGGTCCTCGGCCCGGATGGCGCCTTCGCCGGCATGACGGCGGGCGCGGTGTTCGTCGATCACACCACCGCCTCGGCCGGTGTCGCTCGTCAATCGCAGGAAAAGGCCGTTGCCCTCGGCCTCGACTTTCTCGACGCGCCGGTGTCCGGCGGCCAGGCCGGCGCCGAGAACGGCGCGCTGACGGTGATGGTCGGCGGCAACGACAAGAGCTTCGCCGCCGCCGAGCCGGTCATGGCCGCCTATGCCAAGGCAATCGTCCACCTCGGGCCATCCGGCTCGGGGCAGCTCGCCAAGATGGTCAACCAGATCTGCATTGCCGGCGTGGTGCAGGGGCTCGCCGAGGCCATCCACTTCGCCAAGTCCTCCGGCCTCGATGTTGAGAAGACCATCGCCGCCATATCGAAGGGCGCCGCCCAGAGCTGGCAGATGGAGAATCGCTGGCAGACCATGGCGGCCGGCAAGTTCGACTTCGGCTTTGCCGTCGACTGGATGCGCAAGGACCTCGGCATCGTGCTCGACGAGGCGCGGCGCACCGGTGCCCGCCTGCCGCTGACCGCTCTGGTCGACCAGTTCTACGCCGACATTCAAGCAACCGGCGGCAATCGCTGGGACACGTCGAGCCTGATCGCCCGGCTGGAGACGTGAGGATTTCGCCCCCGCTCGCCATGGCCTGCCTTCAGGCATCGTGACGGGCATTCCGTCCGCGGATCAATAGCAAGGCCTGTCTTCCTGCACCCGGCTGGAGGAGGGCGGGCCGGCAAAGGCGTGCCGCAGGTCTGGAGTGCCTCGCCTTCGCCGATTCCTTGCGGCTGCCCTTCGCGGGTCACCGCTCGACGTCGCCTGCCCGTTTACCGCATGGTTGCCATTCGCTCTCCGCAGGGCTGTGGGCCGGCTGTCGTCCAGCCCTCCGTGCCCATGTCCGGAAACGGCAATTCCATCAGGACCATAGTGCCGCACGATCGCTCCGCCATCGGTCGCCGATAGTTGCAAATGAATGTCATTTTCATATAAGTACCTGAAATCGCTTGATTTTCGCCTGTACCTTGTTTATCCCGCCCGCATCGGGGAGTAGCCACCGTCGCTTGTGACGGGACCGCGTCAACATGCTCGCACTCAATTGCGTGGCGCGGTCGGCCTGAAGGTTCGGCAAGACCGTGGTGGCGCCATCTTCGAGCGAGGTGTGACGACGCCATCCGGTCTTTCGCTCGTCTGGTATCTGCGATGTCTCCGATCTCCATCGCCGTGCTCGCCGTGGGCATGTCCATCGACAGCCTGCTTGTCTCGGTCAGCGGCGGCGCCAGCCTCCGCCGCGGCTGCCGCATCTGCGATGCCGTGCTGGTTGGCGCGGTGTTCGCCGTGGTGCAGATGATCACGCCGCTGATCGGCTGGACGGCCGGCGCTGCCGCCAGTTCCTATGTGGCGCGCTTCGATCACTGGCTGGCCTTCGGCCTTCTGACGCTGGTCGGCGGCCGTATGATCCTGCTGGCCCTTCGCGCCGACGAGGGAGAGGGGCGCGAGACCAGCTTCATCGGCACGCCGGTGACGCTGCTGTTCACCGCCGTCGGCACCTCCATCGACGCCATGGCCGTCGGCGTGTCGCTCGCCTTCATCAAGGCCAACATTTTCGTCATCGTGGCGGCCATCGGCGCCACCACCTTCCTGATGTCGGCCGGCGGCGTGCTGATGGGCCGGCTGATCGGCAACCGGTTCGGCCGCTCGGCCGAGGTGGTCGGCGGTCTGGTGCTGATCGGGCTCGGCTGCCTGATCCTGCGCGAGCATCTCGCCGGCTAGCGAGCACATTCGGATCGACAATCTCGGCTGAACCGGCGGCTTCGTTACCGCCGCACGGCCAGCCGCTCGCCGAATGCGAAGCCGAGGAAGGACAGCAGCGACAGGCCGGCTATCATCGGCGCGACCACCGGCCAGCCCCAGCGGCTCGCGGCATAACCGATCAGCGGCGGGCCAATCAGCGATCCGGCGGCGCCGAACTGGGCGAACACGCCGTTCGAGGCGGTGACCAGCGACAGCGGCGCGCCGCTGCGGCGGAGCAGGTCCGGCAGGCGGGCGAAGGCGACGGCGGCGACGATACCGGAAACGGCGTTGGCGGCGATCACCGCCAGGGCGACGGTATTGTCCGCGAGATGCCCGGCCAGACTCTCGCCGGGAAAGCCGATGAAGAACAGCATGGCTGGCAGGAGGAGGCCGAGGCCGATCAGCGCGAGCGGCCGGCCGGCGCCGCGCCGCAT
Organism: Pleomorphomonas koreensis DSM 23070; assembly: GCF_000425185.1. Classification (GTDB taxonomy): domain Bacteria; phylum Pseudomonadota; class Alphaproteobacteria; order Rhizobiales; family Pleomorphomonadaceae; genus Pleomorphomonas; species Pleomorphomonas koreensis. The sequence continues at coordinate 197,421 of NZ_AULH01000006.1, read as the reverse complement.
CAGGCGGGCGGCCGCGTAGCTGCCGGCGATGGTCGCCGCCGAGGTGATGCCGGTGATCGTGCCGGCCGGGCCGATGGCGAAGTTGCGAGCGTCCGTGAGATAGGCCGGCAGCATGCCGAGCACGCCGACTTCCAGTGTCGTGTAGAAGCCGAAGCCGATGGCCAGCGCCCAGACGGCCGGCGGCGGTACGGCAAGCCGGCTCTGCCGGTGCTCGGCCATCGCCGGCAGGCGCAGGGTGCCGGGCAGGATTGCCAGCATCAGCAGCGCCCAGACGGCGAGGATCGGCCGCCAGCCGGCCACATCGGCGGCGATGCCGGAGAGGCCGGTACCCAGAGCGATGCCGATCGGCACGAAGGTGCTCCAGAGGGCGAGCGCCGCCGCGCTGTCGCGGCCGGACACCAGGGCGATCAGGCTCGGCGCGGCGATCACCACCATCAGGTAGCCGAGGCCCTCGACGAAGCGTGCCGCGTAGAGCAGGCCGATGCCGGGCGCCATGGCCGCCGCGAGGCCCGCCATGGCGATCAGCGCCGCCCCGAGGACCAGCACGCTACGCGCCGAGAAGCGCGCCGCCGCGAGGCCGGCGATGCTGCCGAGGCCGGCGCCGCCCGCCTCGATCAGCGACACCATCAGCCCGGCGGCGCCGAGCGTCAGGCCAAATTCGGCGCGGATGGCCGGCGTGAGTGCCGCCATCTTGCCGAGCTGGGCGGCGGCCAGCACACCGCTCAGCCAGAGAAGGAGAATGGTCGGCCAGCGTCCGGTCATCGTCGTCGATCCTTTCGGACCTGCGCTAGCAGCGTCGACGGCCGGCCGCCACGCATGAATTATGCGGACCGCTCGTAGAAGGAGGTGACCAGCCGGCCGGCCGAGCCGTCAGAAAGGCGCAGCCGCTCCCACAGCATCGGGCCGGGCCGGATGGGGAGGTCGGGATCGCCGTTGGCGCCGGTGTCGAAGGCCAGCGAGGAAACGTCGCCATCGTTCCAGCCGATCCCGTCGAGCCGCGCCTCGGCGGCGAGGATCTCCGTGGAGGCGTAGACCAGCAGCGATTTGCCGAGATAGTCGGAAAGGTTGACGCGCCAGTCGGCGGTGCGCACCGGCGAAGCGGCGAGCAGCCGGTGAGTGCGGTCGCAGATGAGATGCACGGGGATCGTCGAGGTCTCGACCAGCCGCTTCAGCGCCGCGTCCTGCGCCGGATCGGGCGGCGTCACGAAGATCGCCTGCAAGGCGCGTGTCTGCTCGGCCGTCGGCGGCAGTTCGCCGCTCTCCCAGCGCGACACAGTCGACTGCGCCACGCCCATCCGCTCGGCGAGATGCGCCTGCTTCATGCCGGCGAGGCGGCGCAGGCGGCGGAGCGGCAGGGTCGGGACCATGGCATATGCCTTATCGGATCGGGCCGGCGAGGGTAGGGCACCGCCGGCCCCCCGGCAAGCCCCGCCGGCAAGCCTCAACGCCGCCGCAGCACCGTCTGGTAGGCGAGGCCGATCGCCACCAGCACGCCGCCGAGGCCGATGAAGGACAGCGCCCTGAGCGCGCCGGTCAGGCCGGCGGTGTCGATCAGGAACACCTTGGCCACCACTGCCGCGACGATTCCCGCGGCGACCAGCCGCACCGTCCGGTTTTTCAGGGCGAAACCGATGACCAGCACCGCGAGTCCAAGCACCAGCCAGACAGCGGAATAGGCGTAGAGTTCGCCCTCCTGCACGTCGCCCCAACTGAGGTCGCCGCTATGCCAGCCGGCTCGCACGGCGAGCGTCGCCCACATGGCGATCAGCAGGCCGGCCATGGTGGCGGCAATGGCGGCATGGCGGCGGGGCGGTTCGGACCGGCGGTGCGCCACCCAGGCGACCAGCAGGGCGAGGACGGCCGGCGCCAGATAGCCGACGATCAGCGTGCCGTCGAAACTACCGCCGTCGATCGGCTCGCCGGTGACGGCCGGGTTGTGGGCGGTCAGCAGGCCGGCCGCCGCCATGATGAGGCCGAGGCCGCCGAACACCGGCGCGCCCCAGGTCAGCACCATCGACGGACGCCGGGCAGCGATCCAGTTGAGGCCGAGCGAGATCGCCAGCATCACCATGGTGAGGAGGCTCTGCTCGGCAAGGCCGGATATCGGCGCGAACAGATCGCCGCCATTCATGGCGTGATGGATTTCGAGCGTCGCCGTCAGCGCGGCGAACACCACGGCCAGCGCCTCGAACATCGGCACGTAGCGCTGGTCGCCCGGCGTGCGGCCGAAGCGCCAGGCGGCATAGGCGAAGGCCAGCGTCGGCACGCCGTAGCCGTAGAGCAGCGGATTGAACAGGATGGTCGTGCCGAGGTCGGCGCCGACGACGCGCGGATCCCAGGCGAAACGGGCGACCACCACCAAGGCGACGGCCAGTGCCGTCGGCCTGAGCGCGGCGACCGGCCGGCGCGCCTCCACCCAGGCGATGGCGGCAACCATCAGGGCAAGGGCGACGGTCAGCATGCCCTTCTCGAAGCCGATGGCCAGCGCTGCGCCGAGCGTCGCGACGCAGCCGACCGCATAGGCGGCGATGGCGCCGTCGCGGCCGAGGGCGTCGGCCGGCCGGCGGCGGCCGAGATATTCGGTGACCGAGGCGAGATAGCCGGCGGCGGCCAGCGCCGCCACGGCAAAGGCCGGTGACGCCGCGAGGTCGCGGCTGGTGGTGAGATAGGCGAGGGCGATCAGGCCCGGCGCCGCGAAGGCGCCGGCCACGGCGAGTTGCGGCCGGCCGCGCGACAACAGCGCACCGGCGAGGCCGGCGATCGTCAGGAGCAGGCCGAGGAAGACGCCGATGCCGAGATAGTCCTTGCCGGCCGGCGAGGCGAGCAGATCGGCAAAGCCCGGCATGGTCGGCTCGCCAGTCACCGGATCGATGACGACGCCGGCCACTGTCACGTTGAGAAGGCCGTAGGCAAGCACCGTCGAGATGACGGCGGTCACCGCGAGGCCGCGTGCCGCCGGCCATTCGGAGGCGAGCGCCATCGTGACGATCGCGAAGGCGGCGACGAGGCCGACCGTCAACGGTCCGCTGCCGGCGGCGCCGGTGAAAGCGAGGAGCGGCAGGGCGAACAGGCTGAGCACGGCGGTGGCCGTGCGATCGAAGGCGGCATCGGCCGTCCGGTCGCGCGGAGCGTGGCTGGTGACGAACACCACGGCGGCGAGCAGCAGCGAGATGAGGAAGTGGGCGGCGACGTTAAGCTGGACGCTCGCATCGCCGGAGGCGACGCTGATGGTCAGCAGCAGCGACCACAGGAGATTGGCGACGGTGGCGGCCACGGCCAGCCAGCGCCACAGGCGGAGGCGCGCGACGCCGTAGGTGGCGACGGTGACCACGGCGAGATAGACGACGAGCGGCGTCAGCGCCGGCTCGGCGCTGGAGACGAGCAGCGGCGTCGCGTAGGAGGCGAGGAGGCCGAGCGCCGCCAGCGCCGGCCCGTGCCGGAGCGCCAGCGCCAGCGTTGCCACGCCGACCGCGCCAAGGCCGATGAAGGCGGCGGCCGGCCCGATCAGCCCGTAGAGGCCATAGGCGGCATAGACCGAGGCGAAGGCCGACACGGCGCCGGCGGCGGCCAGCACGCCCGGCACATAGGCCCGCCGGGCGGCGCCGGCCGTCTCGGCCAGGCCCGAGCGACGCAATCCCTCGCTGCCGGCGATCAGCGCCACCGCGAACAGCAGGCCCAGCAGCACGCGCGCCGTCGGGCCGAGCAATCCGGCCTCGATCGAATAGCGGACGAGGAAGATGCCGCCGAGGCCGAGGGCGAGGCCGCCGACCCAGACGGCCCAGCGGCCGCCGATCTTCTCCTCGAGCGAGACGCGGGCGGCTTGCGGCGCCGCCTCGGCGAGCGGCGTTTCCTCGGCCGATTGCTCCAATGCTTCGGGGGGCGGCTCCGTTTCGGGCGTGGCGAACAGGTCGGCCGTCTCGGCTTCCGGTGTCGGCTCGGGAGCCGCCTCGTCGGTGACGGGCACCCGCGTGGCGCGCAGTTCCGCTTCCAGACGCTCCACCCGGCGCCTGAGGTCGCGCGTCCGGCCGAAGGCAACGAGGCCGAGCAGCGAACCGACGAGGATGGTCAGCAGAACGAGAAAGGCAAGAAGCAGCAGATCATCCATGGCGCAACCGGTTCCCTTTGGAAAACCAGTCATAACCGATGACGCCGGTTTGCGGAATGGCTGCCGGCTGTCAGCCGTAGCGGCGCTGGCCAGCCCGCCTTGTCCGGCCGGTGGTGCCTTCCTCGATCGGCGGCATCACCTCCATGACGCGCGACGGCGGGAAGGTGATGGTCACCTCGGTGCCCTCGCGCAGCTTCGACTGCAGGTCGAGCGTGCCGCCGTGCATCTGCATCAGCGCCACGCAGATCGGCAGGCCGAGACCGGTGCCCTGCTCGGCGGTCTGAATGGCCAGCGAACCCTGGCCGAAGGCTTCGAGCACGGTGGGAATCTCGTTCTCGGGAATGCCGGGGCCGTTGTCGCGCACCGACACATATTGGCCGCCGCCGGCTGTCCAGCCGAGGCGGATGTGGATCTCGCCGCCGGGTTGGGTGAACTTCACCGCATTGGACAGGAGGTTGAGGATGATCTGCCGCACCGCCCGCTCGTCGGCCCAGATCTTCGGCAGGTCCGCCTCGAAATGCTCGAGAATCGTCAGGTTCTTGGTCTTGGCCTTCAGCTTCAGGAGGTGGTGGCACTCCTCGGCCAGGAAGGAGAGGGTGACCGCCTCCTCGTTGATCTGATAGCGGCCGGCCTCGATGCGCGACAGGTCGAGGATTTCATTGATCAACTTCAGGAGATGCTGGCCGGAGGTGTGGATGTCGGCGGCATATCCCTTGTAGTGCTGGTTGCCGACCGGGCCGAACACCTCGTTCATCATGATCTCGGAGAAGCCGAGAATGGCGTTGAGCGGCGTCCTGAGTTCGTGGCTCATGGTGGCCAGGAACTTCGACTTGGCGAGGTTGGCCTCCTCGGCACGGCGGCGGCTGTCGTCGGAGATCGCCTTGGCCTGCTCCAGCTCGGCGATCAGCGCGTCCTTCTCGACGCGGAACTCCATCATGGTCAGCGTCGCCTCGTAGAGACGATAGGCGAGCAATACGAAGAAGATTTCGGCCAGAACCAGGAAGCCGGCCATCGAATAGTCGACGAAGCCGCGGCCCATTGCGAGCTTCAGGGCGCCACCGATGGCGATCGGCAGCGTGCTCAGCACCACGGCGCGCGGCAGGTTGCTCGCCACCATGGCGAGCACGGCAATGCCGGTCAGCAGCGCGCCGAAGGCGAAGGTGCCGGAGCCGCCGAACAGGGCGCCGGGCAGGAAGAACAGCGCCGAGAAGGTGAGGCCAAACAGCGCCTCGGCGATCAGGAACTGGCGCCGCCAGTAGCGGAGGTTCACCGACGGCGCCGGCATCTGGCCGAAGCGGCGGGCGATCAGGCCGATCAGCGCGTGGGCGAGGAAGACGGCGCCGAACCACACCGCCACATACTCGCTGGTCATCCAGTAGGCGGCGGTGCCGCCGAGCGCCACGATCAGCAGGCCGACCGACAGCCAGCTCGACAGCCGGTTGCGGGCGTATTCCAGCAGGATCTCGTAGTCGAAGGCCGGCCGTGTTCCAGTGTCGGAGGACAGACGTTCGCGCACGTCCCGCACCGCCCGCGTCACGTCGCGGCGGCGCAGGGAACGCTGCCTGTTCTGCTCCAGGCGGGCGGTCTGCGACTGGTCCGAACCCCGGTTCATGCTCGCTGTCAACTTCCGGCCGATGCTCCCAATTCACTAAAGCCCGGTTTTCCCTAACGGCCGGTTCGTTCGCATGGTTAACGAGCGATGAGCGTTGATGGCGAGCCGTCGTTTGTTCACGCCGGGGCTTGACAGAATGGAGAAAAAAATTCTTATTATAGGCCATATGGGCCGACAAAATAGAAACTCATTTCACGGCCTTGGTGAGTGCACGATCATGCTGGACCGGCTGGACAAGAAAATTCTCTCGATCCTCCAGGAGGATGCCACCATTCCCGTGGCCGAGGTGGCCAAGCGCGTCGGTTTGTCGACGACGCCCTGCTGGCGCCGCATCCAGAAGCTGGAGGAGGACGGCGTCATCCTGCGCCGCGTGGCGCTGCTCGACCCGAAGTCGGTCAACACCAAGGTGACGGTGTTCGTGTCCATCGTCACCAACCAGCATTCGGAGGAGTGGCTGCGCCGCTTCGCCGAACTGATCCGCGAATTCCCCGAGGTGGTGGAGTTCTACCGGATGAGCGGCCAGGTCGACTATCTCTTGCGCGTCGTGGTGCCGGACATCGAAGCCTACGATGCCTTCTACAAGCGGCTGATCGCCAAGATCGAGATTTCCGACGTTTCCTCGGCCTTCGCCATGGAGCAGATCAAGTACACGACGGCGCTGCCGCTGTCCTATATCCAGCTCGACAAGGACAAGCCCGTCTGATCCTCCGGGAAAAGCTGACAACCAAACGGAGGTTTCCTCCCTCCCTTGATTGGACTATCTTTGCCGCTTCGGCCGGTCCGGCCGCCGAGGTGAACGCGACGTCATGCAGCAGCCCGTTTCCGATCTGATCGACCCGTTCGGCCGGCGCGTCGATTACCTGCGCGTCTCGGTGACGGATCGCTGCGATTTCCGCTGCGTCTACTGCATGTCCGGCGACATGACCTTTCTGCCGCACAGCGATCTCCTGACGCTGGAGGAGCTGGATCGTCTCTGCGGCGCCTTCATCCGGCGCGGCGTCCGCCGCATCCGCGTCTCGGGCGGCGAGCCCTTGGTGCGGCGCGGCATCATGGCGCTGTTCCGCTCGCTGCGCGCCTATCTCGACGACGGCCGCCTCGAGGAGGTGACGCTGACCACCAACGGCTCGCAGCTCGCCCGCTTCGCCGGCGAACTGGCCGACTGCGGCGTCCGCCGCATCAACGTGTCGCTCGACAGCCTCGACGCGGAAAAATTCCGGGTGATCACCCGCACCGGCAGCCTCGACAAGGTGCTGGCCGGCATCGACGCCGCGGTGTGCGCCGGCCTCAAGGTGAAGATCAACACCGTGGCGCTGCGCGAGGTCAACGAGTTCGAGATCGAGGACATCCTCGCCTGGGCGCACGGCCGCGGCTTCGACCTGACGCTGATCGAGACCATGCCGCTCGGCGAGATCGATGGCGACCGCCTCGCCCAATACCTGCCGCTCAGCGAGATGCGGGCGCGGCTTGCCCGCCGCTTCACGCTCGACGACACGGCCTATCGCACCGGCGGCCCGGCCCGCTACGTGACGGTGCGCGAGACCGGCGGCCGGCTCGGCTTCATCACGCCGATGACCCATAATTTCTGCGAAAGCTGCAACCGCGTCCGCGTCACCTGCACCGGCACCGTCTACATGTGCCTGGGGCAGGAGGACCGCGTCGACCTGCGTGCGCCGCTGCGCGCCTCGGAGGGCGACGCGCTGCTCGACGCCGCCATACTGAAGGCGATCGCCCGGAAGCCGCGCGGCCACGACTTCGTCATCGACCGCGCGGGGCTTCCCTCGATGAAGGGCCGGCACATGAACGTGACCGGCGGCTAGTTATTCCTTCAGGCCAACGTCGGCCCAGTTGGACACCGCCCAGCGCGGGTTGCTGGCGACGTTCTCGACGCTGTCGCGCGCCACGGTGATGAAGCCCCATTCGGCGACGTTGATCAGCGGCAGGTCGGCGGCCACGTCCTTCTGGAACTCCTTGTAGAGTTCGGTGCGGGCGGCGGTGTCCACCGTCTCGGCCGCCTTGTCGATCAGCGCGTCCAGTTCGGCGTTGGCATAGCCGCCCTGGTTGGAGAAGGGCACCCCGTCAGGTGTGCCGGAGCGCACCAGGATGGTGGTGGAGATGGCCGGATCGCCGCGGAACACCGGCGGCGCCACCGCCAGATCGAAATCGTGGTCGGTGTAGACGGCCTTCTGGTGGGCAGCCGCGTCGTTGTTGACGATCGTCGCGTCGATGCCGACGGCGGCCAGTGCCTGCCGGAGATAGTCGCCGAACTGCCGCGTCTCGTTGAAATAGGGCGCCGGCAGCAACTTGAGCCGGAAGCGCACGCCGTCGTCGCCGCGCTTGTAGCCGGCCTCGTCGAGCAGCGCGTTGGCCTTGTCGACGCTGAAGTCGTAGGTCGGCACGTCGGCGGTGTAGAACTCCGGCGCGTTCTTCGGCACCGGGCCGGTGGAGGCCGCCGCATAGCCGAGGAAGATGGTGTTGACCACGAACTCCTTGTCGATGGCGTGGGCGATCGCCTGTCGCACCTTGAGGTCGGCCAGCTCCTTGCGGCGATGGTTGATCTCGACAACCAGCTGATAGGTCAGCGCCTCGTATCCCTTGGAAATCACCTTGATGCCCGGCACCTTGGAGATGCGGTCGAGGTCGGCGAGCGGCACCGCCGAGAAGGCGGCGAGGTGGATTTCCTCCGCTTCCAGCGCCGCGCCGGCGCCGGCCCGGTCGGGCAGCACGCGGAAGACGATCTCATCCACCTTCGGCTCGCCCTTGTCCCAGTAATTGTCGTTCTTCGACAGGAGATAGTATTCGCCGGGCTTGTATTCGGTGAACTTGAACGGCCCGGTGCCGATCAGCTTGTCGATGGTCGGCGCGGCCTTGAGGTCACTGCCGGCGAAGACGTGCTTCGGCAACACGGCGGTGACGGCCGGCAGCGCGTTGCGGATCAGCTGGACCGGCGTCGGCTTGCCGAACCTGAACACCGCCGTGTGCTCGTCCGGCGTATCGACGGCCTCAAGGTTGGCGAACACCGAGCGTCCGAGGTTCTGGAGCGGCTTCCACACCTCCAGCGCCGAGAAGGCGACGTCTTCAGAGGTGAACGGCTGGCCGTCGTGCCAGGTCACGCCTTCGCGCAGCTTGAAGGTGACGGAGAGGCCGTCGTCGGCGCCTTCCCAGGAGAGGGCGAGGCGTGGCGCCAGGCCGTTCTCGCCGTCGTAGGACGCCTCGGCCAGCGGCTCGATCACCTTGCTCGACAGGAAGAACACACCGTTCGAGGCGACGATGGCCGGGTTGAGGTTCTTCGGCTCGCTGTCGGCCGCCACCACCAGGCGGGTCTTGTCCTGCGCGAACAGACGGTTGGTGGACAGCGCCGTCGAGGCGGCAAGCACGAGGGAAGCCTTGATCAGGCTGCGGCGGGAAAGGACGGCAAGGGTCATGGCAGGCTCCGGCGAAAGCGGCGGCGATCGGACCGTCGCGGATGCGATCGTGACGACACTGTCGATCCGCGGCGCCGGATGTTACAGGGATGAAATTGCCGGCGGCAACGGTTGGGAGAACTATTTTTCGCGTGGAACGCCGTCCGGCGCGCCATGGGCATGCGGAGGGCTGGATTTGCCGGCTCTGGCGCCAATTCTTTCCCACCCGCCTCGCCCCTTGCATGGCGCCGCGGCTTGCCTCTACACCGGAAGCAGCAACCGGGGCCGTCCATGCAGCCGCACGATTTCTGGCAGACCCTCCATCCCGCCGGCACCCATGCCGGGGCCGGCCCGTTCGCCGACGCCTGGCCGGCCCGCCTCGCCGACGGCCGGCAACTGCTGCTGCCGATCCGGGCGCTGGCCGACGGCCGGCACGGCCTCGCTTCGCTGATCGTCAACCAGGCGAGCTTTGCCGTGCTGGCGGCGCTGGCCGATGATCTCGCCGCCCGGTTGGCGGCCTTCGCGCCCGAGGTGGTGGTCGGCCTGCCGACGCTGGGGTTGACGCTCGCCGCCGCCGTCGCCGAGCGGCTCGGCCAGTCGCGTTATGTGCCGCTCGGTACCTCGCGCAAATTCTGGTACGTCGAGGAACTGTCGGTACCGATGAGTTCGGTGACCACCCATCACCTCAAGCGCCTCTACGTCGACCCGCGCATGCTGCCGCTGCTCGATGGCCGCCGCGTCGCCCTCGTCGACGACGTGATCTCGTCCGGCACCTCGATCGTCGCCGGCCTGCGGCTGATGGCGGCGGTCGGCGTCGAACCGGCGGCGATCGGCGCCGCCATGCTCCAGACCGAACGCTGGCGTCCGTCCCTCGCTGCCTTCGGCGGCCGGGTGGTCGGTTCGCTGGCAACACCGCTCCTCGAACGGACGGATAACGGCTGGATCGCCGCGTCCTAAGCCTCGAGCACCGCCTTCAGGCTTGCCGCCGTATCGCCGGTCGGCTGGTATTCGAGCCCGATGAAGCCGTCATAGCCATTGGCCTCCAGCCAGGCGACGCAGGCCCGCCAGTCGAAACTGCCGCTGCCGGGCTCGTGGCGGCCGGGCAAGTCGGCGAGATGGCAATGGACGACGCGGTCGAGCCGGTTCGACAGCACCTTGGCGATGTCCTCGCCCATCACGGCGGAGTGGTAGAGGTCGTAGAGCAGGCGGATTTCCGGCCGGCCGACCTCGTCGATGATGTCGAGTCCCTCGGTCGTCGACGGCAGGAAATAGCCGGGATGGTCGATCAGCGTGTTGAGCGGTTCCAGCGCCAGCACCACGCCGGAGCCCTTGAGCACGTCGGCGCAGCGGCTGAGCCCCTCGACCAGCGCCGCCCGCTGCTCGGCGGGGTCGCGGCCGGGAATGTCGGGACCGGCCTGGGCGATCAGCACCGGTGCGCCGAGCCGGCGGGCGACGTCGAGCGACTGCCGCAAGCCGTCGAGATACTCGCCATGCCGCGCGGCGTCGGTGAGCGGCGCCATCGGCTCGGACACGAAGGCGGCGAGCGGCAGGCCGGTCTCGTCGAGCGCCACCTTGATCGCCTCGATCGGCTTGTTGCGCCATTGCCAGAACTCGACGCCGGCGAGCCCGGTCCTGGCGGCAAGGCGGATGCGGTCGGCGATGTCGGGCGCTTCCTTGGCGAATAACCACTCGATGCAGGCGGTGTAGCGCATGGCCGTCTCCCTTGCCTGATGCGAGAGGCAGAGTGCGCCTCGCCGCCCCCGTCTGCAAGATGGACGGGGAGAGGCAGGAAACCGGTGGCCGCTCCGCGCGTTGATTTGCAGGAAGTCTAGCAAGGGAGACGACGATGAGCCTCCGCCTGATGATCACTCCGCTCGTCTACATGATGGTGCAGGCCGTGCTGTTTGGTATCGGCATGATCACCATCCTCATGACGCCGCTGATGCAGAACGCTCTGGTGCTGGTGCCGGTGATGATCGTCATCAGCTTCGTGGTGGCGCTGCCGATCGCCGTGTACATCGCGCCGCGCCTCGAAGGCTACCGCGAGATGCGCAGCCGCAAGCCGCCGACGGTCTCCGGAACCTGACGGCCGTCCGCAAAAATTTGCTCCGGCCGGGAATAAAACCCGGCGGCCGGTGTTGTTGTCTTCGGGAGGCGGTTTTCGCCCTCCCGAGGAGGACACCATGAACCGACTGATCGTTTCCGTGCTGCTGGCCGGTGGTCTTGCCGCCCCGGCCCTGGTCCCGGCTCTTGCCGAGGACTACGCCTCGGGCGCCATCAAGACGATGGACAGCGCCAAGGGCGAAATCCTGACCGATGCCAACGGCATGGCGCTCTATACCTTCGACAAGGATGCCGCCGGCGTCTCCAGTTGCTACGACGATTGCGCCGTGAAATGGCCGCCGGCCATGGCGGCTGCCGGCGCCATGGCGTCCGACGACTTCACGCTGGTCGCCCGCAAGGACGGCTCGCAGCAGTGGGCCTTCAAGGGCAAGCCGCTCTACCTCTGGCAGGGCGACAATAAGCCGGGCGACGTCAGCGGCGATGGCATGGGCGGCGTCTGGCACCTTGCGAAGGAGTAAAACCAAGAGGCATTGAAAATGCTCTTGGTATTCCGTTTGCCGATGTCTCATGCCGCTGACGCACATGAGGCATCGGCAATGACTGAATGAGCGGATGCGTCAGCATCTTCGCGAATTGGTATAGCTTCGAGCCATGCCGGGCTTCCTGGACGACATCGAGACGCTGGTGCCCGCGCTGCGCCGCTACGCGCGGGCGCTCACCGGCAATGCCGATCGGGCTGACGATCTCGTCCAGGATTGCCTGGAGCGGGCCATCGCCAAGCAGAGCCTGTGGCGGCCGATCGGCCCGCTCCGCCCCTGGCTGTTCACGATCATGATCAACCTCCACCGCAACGACCGCCGCCGCCGGCGCGCCGCGCCCGAAGCCGAGGCGCTCGATGTGCTGCCGTTCGAACCGGCCTCGCCGCCGTCGCAGGGCGCCCGCCTGGCGCTGGCCGAGACGGCGGCGGCGCTCGACCGCCTGCCGGCCGAGCAGCGCGAGGCGCTGCTGCTGGTGGCGCTCGAAGGCATGAGCTACGCCGAGGCGGCCGGCGTCCTCGGCGTACCCGTGGGCACGCTGATGTCGCGCATCGGACGGGCGCGCGAGGCCCTGCGCGCCCTGGTAGATGGCACGGGACCGAAACTGAGATCGGTGAAATGAACGACAGGAACACCATCAGCGAGGCCGACCTCAACGCCTATGTCGACGGCGAGCTGGCGCCGGCGCGGCGTGCAGCGGTCGAGGCCCTTCTCGCCGACAGCCCCCGCGACCGCGAGCGCATCGCCGCCTGGCGGGAGCAGGGCGCGACGCTCGCCGCCCTCTACGGCCACGTCGCCGACGAGGCGATGCCGGCCCGGCTGTCGCCGCATCGCCTGGCCGCCGAGCGGCGCGGGGGCTTTGGGCGCCTCGCCGTCGCGGCTGCCGCCGTGGCGCTGGTTCTTGCGGGCGGCGCCGGCGGCTGGATCGGCCGTGGCCTCGTCGCCCCCGACGCTGCCGAGACGACGCTGATCGGCGAGGCCGAGGCGGCGCATGTACTCTACACGCCGGAGGTGCTGCATCCGGTGGAGGTGAGCGGCGCGGAGGGCGCCCATCTCGCGAAATGGCTGTCCCGGCGGCTCGACCGCACGCTGATCATCCCCGATCTAGCGCCCGAGGGCTTCTCGCTGGTCGGCGGCCGCCTGTTGCCGGCGGCGGGCAGCGCCGCCGCGCTTCTGATGTATGAGAGCGACGACGGCGCCCGCATTACGCTCTATGTCGTGCCGAGTGCCGGCGAGGAGACGGCGATGCGCGTCAGCTCGGCCGACGGACTCACCGCCGTGTCCTGGCACGCCGAGACGCTTGGCTGCGTTCTGGTCGGCGCCCTGCCGCGCGAAACGCTCTTGAGGCTTGCCAAGGCGAGCTACGGCAGCCTCGACCAGGCGCCGGACATCTGAGCGATATCAATGGAAAAGAGATGGTGGGAGAAGTAGGACTCGAACCTACGAAGGCCTAGCCAGCGGATTTACAGTCCGCCCCCTTTGCCGCTCGGGACATTCTCCCATCCCGTTCCGGCCGCGCCCGAAGGCGTCGGCTGGACGGGCGCTCTTATGGCGGCCATGCCGGGCGCTGTCAACCCCATCGCCCGATTGTTTTGTCGACAATGCAATCCGCCCGAAGGCGAAACGACCGGCCGGTGGGACGCGCCACTGGCGCCGGCGGATTGTGGCGGCTATAAGCGCCGCATGTCCGACGAAACCTCCTCTCCGAAGCGCCCCGGCAAGCGGCCCGACCGCCCGCACGGCCGGCCGGCCGGCAAGTTCGGCCCGCGCGATTTCCGACCCCGCCCCAAGCGCGAGCGCGAGGCCGGCGAGGCGCTCTGGCTCTATGGCCTGCACACGGTGGAATTCGCGCTGAAGAACCCGCGCCGTACCGCCCTGCGCCTTCTGGCCACCCGCAACGCCACGGCCCGGCTTGCCGAGCGCTTCCCCGAAGGCAAGTTGCCGATCACCGTCGAGGAGGCGTCGCCATATGTTCTCGACAAGCTCCTCGGCTCGGAAGCCGTGCATCAGGGCTGCGCGCTGGAGGTCGAGCCGCTGAAGCCGCTGACCAAGCTGGAGCTTTCGGGCGCTCGGCTGGTGCTTGCGCTCGACCAGGTGACCGACCCGCACAATGTCGGCGCCATCCTGCGCTCGGCCACCGCCTTCGCCGTCGATGCGGTGCTGACCACAGCGCGCCACAGCGCCGCCGAATCCGGCGTGCTGGCGAAATCCGCGTCGGGCGCGCTCGACGTGGTGCCGGTGACGACGGTTCGCAATCTCGGTGACACGCTGGAGGAGATGAGGGCGGCCGGATTCACTGTGGTGGGGCTCGATTCGGAGGCGCCGGCGCCGCTCGACGAGGCCCACCTCGCCGCGCCGGTCTGTTTGGTGCTCGGCGCCGAGGGCAAGGGTCTCCGCCAGCGCACGCGTGAACTCTGCGATGTGCTCGCCCGCATCGACATGCCCGGCGAGATCAAGAGCCTCAACGTCTCCAACGCCGCCGTGCTGTCGCTCTACATGGTGAGGAAGGCGATGGCCGCGGACTGATCCGCCGGCCCGCCTCAGGGTTGCGCCTCTCCTTGCCATCGGCTATTCGGAAATCCGTGCCGGCGTAGCACAGCGGTAGTGCAGCGGTTTTGTAAACCGAAGGTCGGGAGTTCGATCCTCTCCGCCGGCACCATTTCCGACCGGGGCTGCCAAGCCCTGAAAACATCCGCCCTTATCGGCCGATCCATTGCGCCATGCCGATCGAGGCGGGCGCCGTCGGAACAAAGCCGTATTGCGCGTAGAGATGCTTTGCATCGCCGTCGGCGATCAGGCTGACATAGGCCTCCGCCGGGGCGATTTGCCGCAATTCCTGCATCAGCCGTGCGACGATCGCCTTGCCGAGGCCGCGCCCCTGATGGACCGGCTCCACGGCGATGTCGACGATCTGGTAGCAGAGCCCGTCGCCCACCGCGCGCCCCATGCCCACCACACGGTCGCCCTGCCTGACCAGTACGCCCACCACGGTGTTCGGCAGGCCGGCCGCTGCCGCCGTCTCGCTGCGGGGCGTCAGGCCGGCCTCGCGGCGCAGGCGGCAATAATCCTCGACCGAGGGCACCTCGACGCTCACCTTGTACTCGTCCATCATGTCGGCCCGTCTCCATCCGAAAGGCTGGACGATGTCCGTTTTCCGGCGGCCATGCAACGGAGCCAGCCGGCGGTGGCCTTCGGCTGGAATATTTTTCCTTGATTTCGCATGTCGGGAAGCCTTTCAAAGGTGTCGTTCCAGTCGCCTGGAGTCCTTGGGCAAAGCAGCCGGGAGTGTTCTAGCGTGCATCGCGCCCTGTCCCTGATCCGGCGGCGGGCGGTCAGCGCCGTGCCGGTGCTGCTGATCGTCGTCATCGCCACCTTCCTGATGCTCGAAGCGGCGCCGGGCGACGCCGTCGATGCCTATCTCCTGTCGGCCGGCGGCGGCGACGCCGCGCTGGCCGCTACCCTGCGCGCCCAATATGGTCTCGACCAGTCGCTGCTCTCCCGCCTCTTTCTCTACGTTGCCGCCCTCGGCCGGCTCGATCTCGGCTGGTCGGTGGCCTTCGAGCGACCGGTGCTCGATCTCGTTCGCGAACGCCTGCCGGCGACGCTGCTGCTGATGGGCTCGGCGACGGCGTTGTCCTTCGGCCTCGGTTCGCTGCTCGGCGTCGTCGCCGGCAGCCGGCCGGGCTCGCTCCGTGACCGGGCGCTGTCCGTCGGCGCGCTGACCCTCTATGCCGTGCCCGGCTTCTGGCTCGGCCTCGTGCTGGTGCTGGTCTTCGCGGTGGCGCTCAGGTGGCTGCCGATCGCCGGCCTGGAGACCATCGCCTCCGGCAAGCACGGTCTTGGCCGCGCCCTCGATATCGCCCGCCATCTGGTGCTGCCGGTCGCCGCGCTCGGCTTCATCTACCTCGCCCTGTTCCTCAGGGTGATGCGCGCCTCGATGGCCGAGGTCTGGCGCCAGGACTTCGTGCTGGCGGCGCGCGCCAAGGGCCTCGGCCGCCGCCGCATCGTCTGGCGGCACGTGGTGCGGGCAGCGCTGTTGCCGCTGGTCACCGTGCTCGGCCTGCAATCGGCCGGCATGCTCGGCGGCTCGGTGGTGATCGAGAGCGTGTTCGCCATTCCCGGCTTCGGGCGGCTGGCGCAGGAGGCGGTGGCCGGCCGCGACGCGCCGCTGCTGATCGGCATCATCCTGACCTCGGCGGTGCTGGTGATCCTGGTCAACCTCCTGGTCGACATCCTCTACGCCTTTCTCGATCCGCGCATCGGCGCCTCGGAGGCGTCGGCATGAGCGTCCTCCGCCGGCTGCTGTCGAGCCCCACCGGCGCCGTCGGCGTCGCCTTGCTCGCCGTCATCGCCGTTGCCGCGCTCTCCGCCCCGTGGATTGCGCCCGGCGATCCCTTGCGCATCGCCGGGCCGGCGCTGCTGCCGCCGTTCACCGATCCGGCGCTGCCGCTCGGTACCGACCGGCTCGGCCGCGACGTGCTGGCCGGCCTGCTGCACGGCGCCCGCACCTCGCTGATCGTCGGCATCGCGGCGGCGGCGGCGGCCATCATCGTCGGTTCGCTGGTCGGCACCATCGCCGGCTTTGCCGGTCGGCTGGTCGACGAGGCGCTGATGCGCGTCGTCGACGCCTTCCAGATCGTCCCCGGCTTCCTCCTGGCGCTGGCCTTCGTGTCGGTGGCCGGCGGCTCGCTCTCCACCGTCATCCTGGCGATCGCGCTCAGCGCCTGGGCGCAGCCGGCCCGCCTCGTCCGCGCCGAGGTGCTCAGCATCCGCGAGCGCGATTATGTCGCCGCCGCCCGCGTTCTCGGCATGCACCCGGTCGAGATCGCCCTCAAGGAGATCCTGCCCAACGCCCTGCCGCCGGTGCTGGCGCTCGCCGCGGTGATCGTCGCGGCGGCCATCCTCACCGAGGCGGCTCTGTCCTTCCTCGGCCTCGGCGATCCCAACGTCGTCACCTGGGGCTCGATGATATCGGAGGGGCGCAACGTGCTGCGCGCCGCGCCCTTCCTGTCGGTGATCCCCGGTATCGGCCTGGTCGCCACGGTGCTCGGCGTCTATCTGGTCAGCGAGGCGGCGTCCGAGGCGCTTGGCCGGGGAGGGCGGCCATGAGCGCGCTCGCCGCCATCTCGAACCTCGCCGTCGCCTACCGCAACGCCGCATTGCCGGCACTCTCGGACGTGTCGCTGGAGATCGAGGCCGGCGAAATCCTCGCCGTCATCGGCGAAAGCGGCTCCGGAAAGTCGACCTTCGCTCGCGCGCTGATCGGCCTGCTGCCCCAGCGGACGGCTATCTCCGGCCGCATCGACTGGCCGGGCCTCGACGGCGCACCGCGCGCCGGTCGCGACATCGGCTGCGTTTTCCAGGACCCCGGATCGAGCCTCAACCCCGTGCTGCGCATCGGCGAACAGGTGGGCGAGGGCGCCCGCCGCCATCTCGGCCTTGGCCGCCGCGCCGCCGACGCCGAGGCCGTCCGGCTGATCGGCCGCGTGCGCCTGCCGGAGCCCGAGCGCATCGCTCGCGCCTTTCCGCACCAGCTCTCCGGCGGCCAGCGGCAGCGGGTGGCCATCGCCGCCGCCATCGCCGCCCGGCCGCGCCTGCTGGTCGCCGACGAGGTGACCTCGGCGCTCGACGTGGTGGTGCAGGCGGCCATCGTCGATCTGCTGGTCGAACTGGTGCGCGCCGACGGCATGACGCTGGTGTTTGTGACGCACGATCTGGCGCTCGCCTCCGGCATCGCCGACCGCATCGCCGTGATGGCGGCCGGCCGTCTGGTCGAACTGGGGCCGGCTGCCGAGCTGGTCGCCGCGCCCAAGACCGCCGCCACGGCGGCGCTGGTCGCCGCGCATATCGACCTCGCGACGCCGCCGCTGGTCGGAGATGCGCCATGACGGCGCCGCTGCTGATCGCCCGCGATCTGCGCCGCACATTCGCGAGCGGCGGCCGCCGCGTCGCGGCGCTCGATGGCGTTTCGCTGGAGATCGCGCCCGGCGAGACGCTCGGCCTCGTCGGCGCCTCGGGCTGCGGCAAGTCGACGCTGGCGCGCGTCCTCACCCGTCTCGTCGCGCCGGAGGCCGGCTCGGTTCACTTCATGGGCGCCGACTGGCTGAAACTGTCCGGCAGCCGCCTGCGCGCTGCCCGCCGCCACATGCAGATGGTGTTCCAGGAGCCGCTCGCCGCCTTCAATCCGCGCGCCACCGTCGCCGGCGTGCTCGCCGACGCCCTGCGCATCCACGCCGTCGTGCCGAAGGCCGAGCGCGGCGCCGAGATCGCCCGCCTCGTCGACCGCGTTGGCCTGCCGGCGGCGCTGGCCGGCCGGTCGATCCGCAACATTTCCGGCGGTCAGCGCCAGCGCGTGGCGATTGCCCGCGCCATTGCCGTGCGGCCGCGCCTCGTCATTCTCGACGAGGCGGTGTCGGCGCTCGACGTGTCGGTGCGCGGCCGCATCCTGGACCTGCTGGTCGACCTGCAACGGGAAACCGGCGTAAGCTATCTCTTCGTCTCGCATGATCTTGCCGTGGTGCGCGCCGTCTCCCACCGCATCGCGGTGATGGACGCCGGCCGCATCGTCGAGGAAGGGCCGGCGGCCGAGGTGATCGCCGCTCCGTCCACCGCCGTCCTCGGCCGGCTGATTGACGCCGTGCCGCGCCTCAAGGGAAAGCCTCAAGCATGAGCGATTTCGATCCCGCCTGCCTTCTCGATCCGCCGCCCTTTCCGGCCGACCGCGTCGCCGGCCTCGCCGATCGCCTGGCACGGCTGATCGGCACCTCGGGCGACGTGCTGTTCGTGCAGGCGGAGGCGGTGACGGCGCTGGAAGCGGCGGCGGCCAGCCTGGGCCGGCCGGGCGTCAAGGCGATCAACGTGGTGACCAGTCCTTATGGCGCCTGGTTCGGCCGCTGGCTGCGCAAAGCCGGCGCCGCCGTGGTCGAGATCCGCGCCGAGCCGGCGCGGCCGGTCAGCCTGCGGGCGGTGGCGGCGACACTCGACGCCCATCCCGACGCCGGCCTTCTCGCCGTCGTCCACGCGGAGTCGGCGAGCGGCATCCGCAACCCCATCGAGGCGATCCTGCCGCTCGCCCGCGAGCGCGGCCTTCTCACCGTCGTCGATGCGGTCGCCTCGCTGGGTGGCCACGCCTTCCCGGCCGACGCGCTCGGCGCCGACGTCGTGGTGATCGGGCCGCAGAAGGCGCTGGCCGGGCCGGCCGGCATCTCGGCCGTCGCCGTCGGCAAGCGCGCCTGGGAGGCGATCGACCGGCCGGACGCGCCGCATACCTCGACGCTGTCGCTCATCGACCTCAAGCGCCTCTGGCTCGACGCCGGCCGCGGCGCGTTGCCGGGCACGCCGTCGCCGCTCGAACTTTGGGCGCTTCAGGCGGCGCTCGACCGCGTCGAGGCGGAGGGTTTGGACAGCATCATCACCCGCCATGCCGAGGCGGCCGCCGCCGCCCGCGACGGTCTTGTCGCGCTTGGCCTGACGCCCTGGGCGGCGGCGGGCGAGGCGTCGCACCTCGTCACCAGCTTCGCGATGCCGGCCGACGTCGATGCCGATGCCTTCCTCGCCCGCCTCCGCGCCGCCGATCCGGAGATCTCGCCGGGCGTCGGCGCCGGCGCCGGCCGGCTCGTCCGCCTCAACCATACCGGCCGCCGCGCCGATCCCTCGGTGGTGCACGCCATGATCGCCGCCGTCGCCGCCGCGCTGCGGCGTTGACAAGCCCCGGCCGCGTCCCTAAACATCCGGCCATCCCGAGCGGGTGTAGCTCAATGGTAGAGCAGCAGCCTTCCAAGCTGAATACGAGGGTTCGATTCCCTTCACCCGCTCCAGCTTCCTCCCTGTAGCATCTCCTCAGGCGGCCACGGTTTCGGGCTTGCGGTTCGGCATCGGCCGGAAGGTCGAGGCGATCAGGAAGGCGCCGATCCCCATGCCGAACGAGCCGATGTAGAGCCACTGGTAGCTCGACGTGGCGTCGTAGATCATGCCGCCGACCAGCGGCCCGGCCGCCATGCCGAGGCTGCCGGCCATGGCGGTGCCGCCGATCACCGTGCCCATCATCCGGAGCGGGAAGTTCTCGCGCACCAGCACGGCATAGAGCGGCATGATGCCGGCGTAGATGAAGCCGAACAACGCGGCCACCGAGTAGAAGCTGACGAGGCTGGAGGCGAAGATGTAGGCGAGCGCGCCGAGCGACTGGGCGAGGAGGCCGAGCACCAGGACGCGCTTGGCGCCGAACCGGTCGCCCATCAGGCCGAAGGCGATGCGGCCGCCCATGCCTGCCAGGCCCTCGACGCTGTAGATGGTGACGGCGGCGATCATCGGGATGCCGCAGGTCACCGCATAGCTCACCGTGTGGAAGATCGGTCCCGAATGGGTGGCGCAGCAGAAGAAGTTGGTGAACACCAGGATCAGGAAGGGCGGTGAGCGCAGCACCTCCGACACCGTCATGCCGCCGGTCGGGTCGGCCTCGGCGGCGGCCGCCTGATGGGCGCCCTGAAGCACCGGCGGCTGGCGGAGCAGGAGAGCGGCCGGCAGCATGATCGCCGCGGCGAAGCCGGCGAGGATCAGCATCGAGGTCCGCCAGTCGTGGCCGGTGATCAGCCAGGCGGCGAACGGCGCCATGGTCAGCGGCGCCATGCCCATGCCGGCCGACACCAGCGACACGGCGAGGCTGCGATGGGTGTCGAACCAGGCGGTGACGGAGGTCATCAGCGGCGTCATGATGGCGGCGGCCGCGCTGCCGACCACCACGCCGAACACCACCTGGAAGAACAGGAGAGACGGCGACAGGCCGGAGAGAGCCAGCCCGATCGCCAGGAGCGACGCGCCGATCAGCACCACCGGCCGGGCGCCCCAGCGGTCGGTCAGGCTGCCCCACAGCATGCTGGTGAAGGCCATGGCCAGGAAGCCGATGGTCATGGCGCTGGAAATGCCGGTCACCGACCAGCCGCTCGCCTCCGACATCGGCCTCAGGAACACCGGCAGCGCGAACACCGCGCCCATGGCGACGCAGCCGATCAGGCCGCCGGCCGCCACGATCACCCACCTGTAGCGGGAGTTTTCCATGCGTCCGCTCCTCTCCATGCCCTGTCCGTAGTTCCTCGTAGAAAGGGGTAAACCCGTTCCGGTGCCGCCGCAAGCGCCGGACGGGGCGCCGGCGGACCGGGCATAGCCATCCTTCGCCCTGTTGCGAACTTGAATTTTCAGGGCAAACGGTCCATATGGCTCAACCTCGGCGCCGACAGCTCTTTTGCGGGGAGAGCGGCGCGAAAGAGGGCTTGAACCCGGCGTTAAAAGGCACTATTCGAGCCGCCAACCGGCCGCCCGGTTCGGGGGCAACGCACGAAAAGGCCCCATCAAACCTTTCGAGAGAGACGAAGCGATGGCCAAGGAAAAGTTTTCGCGGACGAAGCCGCACTGCAACATCGGCACGATCGGTCACGTCGACCACGGCAAGACGTCGCTGACTGCGGCGATCACCAAGGTTCTGGCCGAGACGGGCGGTGCGACGTTCAAGGCCTATGACCAGATCGACGCGGCTCCGGAAGAGAAGGCGCGCGGCATCACGATCAACACGGCGCACGTCGAGTACGAGACGCAGAACCGTCACTACGCGCACGTCGACTGCCCCGGCCACGCCGACTATGTGAAGAACATGATCACCGGCGCCGCCCAGATGGACGGCGCGATCCTGGTGGTCTCGGCGGCCGACGGCCCGATGCCGCAGACCCGCGAGCACATCCTGCTCGCCCGTCAGGTCGGCGTTCCGGCGATCGTGGTGTACCTGAACAAGTGCGACATGGTCGACGATCCGGAGCTGCTGGAGCTGGTCGAGATGGAAGTGCGCGAGCTTCTGTCGTCCTACGACTTCCCCGGCGACGACATCCCGATCATCAAGGGTTCGGCTCTCGTTGCCCTCGAGGGCGGCGATCCGGTGCTGGGCCATGACTCGATCCTCGAGCTGATGACCCAGGTCGACGCCTACATCCCGCAGCCCGACCGTCCGGTCGACCAGCCGTTCCTGATGCCGATCGAGGACGTGTTCTCGATCTCCGGCCGCGGCACGGTGGTGACCGGCCGCGTCGAGCGCGGCATCGTCAAGGTCGGCGAGGAAGTCGAGATCGTCGGCATCCGCCCGACCACCAAGACGACGGTGACCGGCGTCGAGATGTTCCGCAAGCTGCTCGACCAGGGCCAGGCCGGCGACAACATCGGCGCGCTGCTGCGCGGCACCAAGCGCGAGGACGTCGAGCGTGGCCAGGTGCTGTGCAAGCCGGCTTCGGTCAACCCGCACACCAAGTTCAAGGCCGAAGCCTACATCCTGACCAAGGAAGAGGGTGGCCGCCACACGCCGTTCTTCACCAACTACCGCCCGCAGTTCTACTTCCGCACGACGGACGTGACCGGCGTGGTGACGCTGAACGAAGGCGTGGAGATGGTGATGCCGGGCGACAACGTGACGATGAACGTCCAGCTGATCGTGCCGATCGCCATGGAGGAGAAGCTCCGCTTCGCCATCCGTGAAGGCGGCCGTACCGTCGGCGCCGGCGTCGTCGCTTCGATCGTCGAGTAAGAAGGCTTTCCGGCGGCTCCGGCCGCCGGAATCTTCCGGATTTCCGGGCCGGCTTCCGGCCAAGTCCTTCGGGAGAAAAAAGAAATCGCCGGACGGGGTTGCCCCGCCGGCGAGAATCGGTAAGAAGGACGCACCGCGCTTTTGGTGCTTGATCCTGAAGCCGGTTCGGCTATAAGCGAACGGACTGGCGTCCGCGAGCGGAAGTCTAGGGGTATAGCTCAGTTGGTAGAGCGGCGGTCTCCAAAACCGCAGGTCGCGGGTTCGAGCCCTGCTGCCCCTGCCATTTCCCTCTTGCGCGGATACGCCGAACGCTATAGATAACGGTTCCCATCTCGTGGCGCGCGGAACTGACGTTCCGCGCGCCCGACCGTCATGAGTGGATGTATGGCCAAGACCAGCCCCCTTGAGTTTCTGCAGCAGGTTCGGACCGAGGCCAGCAAGGTCACGTGGCCGACCCGGCGCGAAACTGCGATCACGACGACCATGGTGTTCATCATGGCCATCCTTGCGGCGATCTTCTTCCTCGTCGCCGACATGATCATGAACTGGGGTGTCGGGTTGCTGCTCGGCCTCAGCGGCTGACGAACGACCGCCGAGGGGAACGACGACATGGCAAAACGCTGGTACATCGTGCACGCCTACTCGAATTTCGAGAAGAAGGTAGCCGACTCCATCAAGGAGCAGGCGCAGCAGCGCGGTCTCGCGCACCTCTTCGAGCAGGTTCTGGTGCCGACCGAGAGCATCACCGAGGTGCGCCGTGGCCGCAAGGTGGCGGCCGAGCGCAAGTTCTTTCCGGGCTACGTCCTCGTCCGCATGGACATGACCGACGATGCCTATCACCTCATCAAGAACACGCCGAAGGTGACCGGGTTCCTCGGTTCCGACAACAAGCCGGTGCCGATTCCCGACCGCGAGGCGGAGCGGATCATCAATCAGGTCGAAGTCGGCGTTGAGCGGCCCAAGCCCTCCGTCAGCTTCGAGATCGGCGAGCAGGTCAAGGTGTCCGACGGCCCGTTCGCCTCCTTCTCCGGCCTTGTCGAAGAGGTGGACGAGGAGCGCAGCCGCCTCAAGGTGGCGGTGTCGATCTTCGGCCGCGCCACGCCGGTCGAGCTGGAATACGGTCAGGTCGAGAAGGTCTGACGTCGAGTTTGCGGCTGCCGGCTTGCCGGCGCCCGCGTCCGCCGCCCGGCGTGCCGGTCGGCATCACCCCGTGGGAGAGGGGCCCCGGCCATCGCCGCCGGGACATGGCCCTCCGACCACGAACCTGAAGGCGGGCCGGCCATGCCGGATACGCCGACGAGGAGAACAAAATGGCGAAGAAAATCACCGGCTACCTGAAGCTTCAGGTGGCGGCCGGTTCGGCGACCCCGTCGCCGCCGATCGGCCCCGCGCTCGGTCAGCGCGGTCTCAACATCATGGAATTCTGCAAGGCGTTCAACGCGCAGACGCAGGGTATGGAAAAGGGCATGCCGATCCCGGTGCTCTTCACCATCTTTGCCGACCGCTCGTTCACCTTCAAGCTGCGCACGCCGCCGGTCTCCTACTTCCTGAAGAAGGCCGCCGGTATCGACAAGGGCTCGAAGACGCCGGGCACCGGCGCGGCGGGCTCCGTGACCAAGGCGCAGCTGCGTGAAATCGCCGAGAAGAAGCTCGTCGACATGAACGCCACTTCCATCGACGCCGCCATGCTCATGGTCGAGGGCTCTGCCCGCTCCATGGGCTTCCAGATCGCGGAGTGACCGACATGGCCAAGCTTGCCAAGCGCATCGCCGCCACTCGCGAAGGCATCGATCGCAAGAAGTTCTATCCGCTGACCGAGGCCCTCGGCCTGATCAAAGAGCGGGCCACCGCAAAGTTCGACGAGACCGTCGAGGTCGCCATCAACCTCGGCGTCGACCCCCGTCACGCCGACCAGATGGTGCGCGGCGTCGTGCAGCTGCCGCACGGCACCGGCAAGACCGTCCGCGTCGCCGTGTTCGCCCGCGGCCTCAAGGCCGACGAAGCGACTGCCGCCGGGGCTGACATCGTCGGCGCCGAGGATCTGGTCGAGACCATCCAGAAGGGCGAGATCAACTTCGATCGTTGCATTGCCACGCCGGATATGATGCCGCTGGTCGGCCGCCTCGGCAAGGTGCTCGGCCCGCGCGGCCTGATGCCGAACCCGAAGGTCGGCACGGTGACGCAGGACGTCGCCGCCGCCGTCAAGGCGTCGAAGGGTGGCGCGGTCGAGTTCCGCGTCGAGAAGGCCGGCATCGTCCACGCCGGCGTCGGCAAGGCGTCGTTCACGCCCGAAGCGCTGCTCGACAACGTGCGCGCCCTGGTCGATGCCGTCCAGAAGGCCAAGCCGTCGGGCGCCAAGGGTACCTACCTGCAGCGCGTGTCGGTGTCCTCGACCATGGGCCCCGGCGTTAAGGTCGAAGTCGGCTCCGTGGGCGCCGCCTCCTGACGAGATTTCCGGCCCATCCGGGCCGGCCGCCCCGCGAGGGGCAACGAGCTTCCCGCCGGCTCCGGCCGGCGGGATCGGCGGCTTCCCCAAGGGGTCTCCCCGGCGGAAGCGGCCGCCCTGTCCGAGATTGCGGGTGTCCGGCCTTGTGCCGCGACCTAAGCCATGCGGACCGATCCCGGCCTTCCGGGTGACGTCGGGGCCTGCATGAGACGGGAGTGAGACCCGTAATTGCATCCGAAGGGCGGTCCGCCGTCCTTCCCTGGACGAGTAACGGTTCTGACTCTTCCCTCCAGCCGCGCCGGATCACCGGGACGGGTTGGCGGACAGGCCGCGAACGTCGCGTGCGAGCCGCAAGGCGGACGCGCGGCAACAGCAACTGACGATGGGGCGCAAGCCTTGTCGTTCATCTGGAGACTGGCCGTGGATAGAGCGGAAAAGCGGGAACTGATCGACGCACTCAACGCCTCGTTCAAGGGCGCTGGCGTCATCGTCGTGTCCCACTACCAAGGCCTCACCGTCGCTGACCTGCAGGCGTATCGCGCCCGCATGAGGGAAGCCGGCGGCAAGGTCAAGGTCGCCAAGAACCGCCTCGCCAAGCTGGCTCTTCAAGGCACCGACGCCGAGCATATCACTGACCTGTTCACAGGTCCGACCGTCATCGCCTATTCGGCGGATCCGGTCGCGGCGTCCAAGGTCACCGTCGATTACGCCAAGACCAACGACAAGCTCGTTGTTCTCGGCGGCGCGATGGGCAAGACCAACCTCGATGCCAACGGCGTCAAGGCTCTCGCGAGCCTGCCGTCGCTGGACGAACTGCGCGCCAAGCTGCTGGGTATGATCAATACCCCGGCCACCCGCATCGCAGGCGTCCTGCAGGCACCCGCGGGCCAGCTGGCCCGCGTGTTCGGGGCTTATGCCAAGAAGGACGAAGCGGCGTGAGGCCGTTCGACCTGGAACAAAAATCTGGTCCGAACCGTTACTGAAGGAAGAAGTGAAATGGCTGATCTTGCCAAGCTGGTCGACGATCTGTCGGCCCTGACCGTCCTGGAAGCCGCCGAGCTGTCGAAGCTCCTCGAGGAGAAGTGGGGCGTTTCGGCCGCCGCTCCGGTGGCCGTCGCCGCTGCCGGCGGCGCTGCCGCCCCGGCTGCCGTCGAGGAAGAGAAGACCGAGTTCGACGTCATCCTCGTCGACGCCGGCGACAAGAAGATCAACGTGATCAAGGAAGTCCGCGCCATCACGGGCCTCGGCCTCAAGGAAGCCAAGGACCTGGTCGAAGGCGCTCCGAAGCCGGTCAAGGAAGCCGTGTCCAAGGACGAGGCCGCCAAGATCAAGAAGCAGCTCGAAGAAGCTGGCGCCAAGGTCGACGTCAAGTAATCGACCTTGCAATTCTGACGGTGGGCGGCTCGACAAAATCGGGCCGCCCAACGGTTGTTTTTAAGATGGCCTTTATTTGGCCCGAATCGGATCGAATTGGCTAAAGACTTGGCCGTTCGATCGGCGGTCGGTTTGTCCCGAGCCCTTCGGCAACGTTTGAAGCGTTGCGCATCAAAGGGTTCCGGTCTGCCGATCACGGTGTACGAGGGAAGCAATGGCGCAAACGTTCAACGGCCGCAGGCGTGTCCGCAAGTTCTTCGGAGACATCCGGGAAGTTGCCGAGATGCCGAACCTGATCGAGGTCCAGAAGGCGTCCTACGACCAGTTCCTGATGGTCGAGGAGCCCAAGGGCGGCCGCCCGGAGGAGGGCCTGCAGGCCGTCTTCAAGTCCGTTTTCCCGATTTCCGATTTCGCCGGCACGGCTTTCCTCGAATTCGTCCGCTACGAGTTCGAGGCGCCGAAGTATGACGTCGACGAGTGCCGCCAGCGCGGCATGACCTTTGCCGCTCCGCTCAAGGTAACGCTGCGCCTGATCGTCTTCGACGTCGACGAGGATACCGGCGCCAAGTCGGTCAAGGACATCAAGGAGCAGGACGTCTACATGGGCGACATGCCGCTCATGACCGATAACGGCACCTTCATCGTCAACGGCACCGAGCGCGTCATCGTCTCGCAGATGCACCGCTCGCCGGGTGTGTTCTTCGACCACGACAAGGGCAAGAGCCATTCGTCGGGCAAGCTGTTGTTCGCTGCCCGCATCATTCCCTACCGCGGTTCCTGGCTCGACATCGAGTTCGACGCCAAGGACATCGTCTACGCGCGCATCGATCGTCGCCGCAAGATCCCGGTGACCTCGCTGATGTTCGCCCTCGGCCTCGACGGCGAGGAGATCCTCGACACCTTCTACAACAAGATCATCTACGAGCGCGCCAAGGACGGCTGGCGCATGCCCTATGACGCGGGCCGCATGAAGGGCATGAAGGCGGTCGCCGACCTGATCGACGCCGACACCGGCGAAGTGGTCGTCGGCGCCGGCCGCAAGCTGACCGCCCGCGCCGCCCGCCAGCTGGCCGAGAAGGGCCTCAAGGCGCTGAAGGTCACCGACGAGGAGCTTGAAGGGCTCTACATCGCCGAGGACGTCGTCAACATGCAGACGGGCGAGATCTACGCCGAAGCCGGCGACGAGATCACCCCGAAGATGATGGCGCAGCTCACCGATCTCGGCATCGACGAGCTGCCGCTCCTCGACATCGACCACGTCAACACCGGCGCCTACATCCGCAACACGCTGGCCGTCGACAAGAACGAGTCGCGCGAAGGCGCGCTGTTCGACATCTACCGCGTCATGCGTCCGGGCGAGCCGCCGACCATCGACACCGCCGAGGCGATGTTCAAGTCGCTGTTCTTCGACGCCGAGCGCTACGACCTCAGCGCCGTCGGCCGCGTCAAGATGAACATGCGTCTCGACCTCCAGTGCCCCGATACCGTGCGCATCCTGCGCAAGGAGGACATCCTCGCGGTCATCAAGACGCTGGTGGAACTGCGCGACGGCAAGGGCGAGATCGACGACATCGACAACCTCGGCAACCGCCGCGTCCGTTCGGTCGGCGAGCTGATGGAGAACCAGTATCGCGTCGGCCTCCTGCGCATGGAGCGCGCCATCAAGGAGCGCATGAGCTCGGTCGACATCGACACGGTGATGCCGCAGGACCTGATCAACGCCAAGCCGGCGGCGGCGGCGGTGCGCGAGTTCTTCGGCTCGTCGCAGCTTTCGCAGTTCATGGACCAGACCAACCCGCTCTCCGAGATCACCCACAAGCGCCGCCTGTCGGCGCTTGGCCCGGGCGGCCTCACCCGCGAGCGCGCCGGCTTCGAGGTGCGTGACGTCCACACCACGCACTACGGCCGCATCTGCCCGATCGAGACGCCGGAAGGCCCGAACATCGGCCTGATCAACTCGCTCGCCACCTTTGCCCGCGTCAACAAGTACGGCTTCATCGAGAGCCCGTACCGTATTGTCGAGGACGGCCGGGTGACCGACAAGGTCGTCTACCTCTCGGCCATGGAGGAGAGCAAGTACACGGTCGCCCAGGCCAATGCCGAGCTGGACGACGAGGGCCACTTCGTCAACGACCTCGTCATCTCCCGCCACGCCGGCGAGACGGCGCAGGTGGCCAAGGAGCGCGTCGACCTGATGGACGTGTCGCCCAAGCAGGTGGTGTCGGTCGCCGCGGCGCTGATCCCCTTCCTGGAGAACGACGACGCCAACCGCGCCCTGATGGGCTCGAACATGCAGCGTCAGGCCGTGCCGCTGGTACGCGCCGAGGCGCCGTTCGTCGGTACCGGCATGGAGCCGATCGTCGCCCGCGATTCCGGTGCCGCCATCGCCGCCCGTCGCGGCGGCGTCATCGACCAAGTGGACGCCACCCGTATCGTCATCCGCGCCACCGAGGACCTCGATCCGTCGAAGTCCGGCGTCGACATCTACCGCCTGATGAAGTTCCAGCGCTCCAACCAGTCGACCTGCATCAACCAGCGTCCGCTGGTGCGCGTCGGCGACGTGGTGGCCAAGGGCGACATCATCGCCGACGGTCCGTCGACCGACCTCGGCGATCTGGCGCTCGGCCGCAACGTGCTGGTCGCCTTCATGCCGTGGAACGGCTACAACTACGAGGACTCGATCCTTCTCTCCGAGAAGATCGTCGCCGAAGACGTGTTCACCTCGATCCACATCGAGGAGTTCGAGGTGATGGCCCGCGATACCAAGCTGGGGCCTGAAGAAATCACCCGCGACATCCCGAACGTCTCGGAAGAAGCGCTGAAGAACCTCGATGAAGCCGGTATCGTCTACATCGGCGCCGAGGTGCAGGCCGGCGACATCCTGGTCGGCAAGATCACGCCGAAGGGCGAAAGCCCGATGACGCCGGAAGAAAAGCTCCTGCGCGCCATCTTCGGCGAGA
Source organism: Pleomorphomonas koreensis DSM 23070 (assembly GCF_000425185.1). Classification (GTDB taxonomy): domain Bacteria; phylum Pseudomonadota; class Alphaproteobacteria; order Rhizobiales; family Pleomorphomonadaceae; genus Pleomorphomonas; species Pleomorphomonas koreensis. Next base: position 168,362 of record NZ_AULH01000006.1, on the reverse strand, counting down.
AGGCATCGGACGTGCGCGACACGTCGCTGCGCGTGCCGCCGGGCGTCACCGGCACCATCGTCGAAGTGCGCGTCTTCAACCGCCACGGCGTCGAGAAGGACGAGCGCGCCATGGCGATCGAGCGCGAGGAGATCGAACGCCTCGCGAAGGACCGCGACGACGAGCAGGCCATCCTCGACCGCAACGTCTACGGCCGCCTGATGGACATGCTGATCGGCAAGACCGGCGTCGGCGGTCCCAAGGGCTTCAAGAAGGATCAGGTTCTCGACCAGGAGAAGCTGGAAGAGTTCCCGCGCTCCCAGTGGTGGCAGTTCGCCCTCGAAAGCGAGCAGGCCATGGGCGAGATCGAGGCCCTCCGCAAGCAGTATGACGAGAGCCGCAAGCGGCTGGAGCAGCGCTTCATCGACAAGGTGGAGAAGCTGCAGCGCGGCGACGAGTTGCCGCCGGGCGTCATGAAGATGGTCAAGATCTTCGTCGCCGTGAAGCGCAAGATCCAGCCGGGCGACAAGATGGCCGGCCGCCATGGCAACAAGGGCGTCGTCTCGCGCATCGTGCCGGTGGAGGACATGCCGTTCCTCGAGGACGGTACCCACGTCGACATCGTGCTCAACCCGCTCGGCGTGCCCTCGCGCATGAACGTCGGCCAGATCCTGGAGACCCACCTCGGCTGGGCTTGCGCCGGCATGGGCCGCAAGATCGGCGAGATGCTGGAAGCCTACCGGCACAGCCACGACATCCAGCCGCTGCGCGAGCTGGTGGTCGACACCTATCTGGGCTCGCCGAAGACGGAAGATATCTCCGCCTATACCGACGACGAGATGGTGCTGCTCGCCACGCAGGTGAAGAAGGGCATCTCGATCGCCACGCCGGTGTTCGACGGCGCCCGCGAGCCGGACATCAACGAACTCTTGGCCAAGGCGGGGGTCAACACCTCCGGCCAGTCGGTGCTCTACGACGGCCGCACCGGCGAGCCGTTCGACCGCAAGGTCACGGTGGGCTACATCTACATGCTGAAGCTCCACCACCTCGTGGACGACAAGATCCACGCCCGCTCGATCGGCCCCTACTCGCTGGTCACCCAGCAGCCGCTGGGCGGCAAGGCGCAGTTCGGCGGCCAGCGCTTCGGCGAAATGGAGGTGTGGGCGCTCGAAGCCTACGGCGCGGCCTACACGTTGCAGGAGATGCTGACGGTGAAGTCGGACGACGTGGCCGGCCGCACCAAGGTCTACGAGGCGATCGTCCGCGGCGACGAAGCCTTCGAGTCCGGCATCCCCGAGAGCTTCAACGTGCTGGTCAAGGAAATGCGCTCGCTCGGCCTCAACGTCGAGCTGATCAACTCCAAGGAGCACGCCGTCGTCGCGGACGGGCATGCCCAGGATGCGGCGGAGTGATCCGGCGCGTTAGCTGACCGAAAACGCCTTGAGCTGTCGGCGCTCCCACGCCGGCAGTTCGGCGTTTCCGGAAACCGGCGCCAGGCGGCGCCTCGAGATTTTTCATGCAGCCCCCGCCGGCGAGGCGGACAGACGGCGGTCGGGCGGCATCACAGGAGAACGAGCCGATGAACCAAGAGGTCATGAACCTTTTCAACGCACAGGCTCCCGTGCAGGTCTTCGACCAGATCAAGATCTCCCTCGCTTCCCCCGAGAAGATCCTGTCCTGGTCCTACGGCGAGATCAAGAAGCCGGAAACCATCAACTACCGCACCTTCAAGCCCGAGCGCGACGGCCTGTTCTGCGCCCGCATCTTCGGGCCGATCAAGGACTACGAGTGCTTGTGCGGCAAGTACAAGCGCATGAAGTACAAGGGCGTCATCTGCGAGAAGTGCGGCGTCGAGGTCACGCTGTCGCGCGTCCGCCGCGAGCGCATGGGCCACATCGAACTGGCGGCGCCCGTCGCCCACATCTGGTTCCTGAAGTCGCTGCCGAGCCGGATTGGCCTCCTGCTCGACATGCCGCTGAAGGACCTCGAGCGCATCCTCTACTTCGAAAACTACGTCGTCACCGAGCCCGGCCTGACGCCCCTCAAGCAGCATCAGCTCCTCACCGAAGAGGACTACATGCGCGCCCAGGAGGAATACGGCGAGGACACCTTCACCGCCCTGATCGGCGCCGAGGCGATCCGCGAGCTGCTGCAGTCGCTCGACCTCGCCAAGCTGGCCGAGAAGCTGCGCCAGGAGATCGCCGAGTCGACCTCCGAGCTGAAGCCGAAGAAGCTCGCCAAGCGCGTCAACATCATCGAGGCGTTCATCCAGTCGGGCAACAAGCCCGAGTGGATGGTGATGAGCGTCATCCCGGTCATCCCGCCGGACCTGCGTCCGCTGGTGCCGCTGGACGGCGGCCGCTTCGCGACCTCCGACCTCAATGACCTCTATCGCCGCGTCATCAACCGCAACAACCGCCTGAAGCGCCTGATCGAGCTGCGCGCGCCGGACATCATCATCCGCAACGAGAAGCGCATGCTTCAGGAGTCGGTCGATGCGCTGTTCGACAACGGCCGCCGCGGCCGCGTCATCACCGGCGCCAACAAGCGGCCGCTGAAGTCGCTCTCCGACATGCTGAAGGGCAAGCAGGGCCGCTTCCGCCAGAACCTGCTCGGCAAGCGCGTCGACTACTCCGGCCGTTCGGTCATCGTGGTCGGCCCGGAAATGAAGCTGCACCAGTGCGGCCTGCCGAAGAAGATGGCGCTGGAGCTGTTCAAGCCGTTCATCTACTCCCGCCTCGACGCCAAGGGCTTCTCCTCGACGGTGAAGCAGGCCAAGAAGCTGGTGGAGAAGGAGCGTCCGGAGGTCTGGGACATCCTCGACGAGGTGATCCGCGAGCATCCGGTGATGCTGAACCGCGCCCCGACGCTGCACCGCCTCGGCATCCAGGCCTTCGAGCCGATCCTGATCGAGGGCAAGGCGATCCAGCTGCATCCGCTGGTCTGCTCGGCCTTCAACGCCGACTTCGACGGCGACCAGATGGCCGTCCACGTGCCGCTGTCGCTGGAGGCGCAGCTCGAAGCCCGCGTGCTGATGATGTCGACCAACAACATCCTGCACCCCGCCAACGGCGCGCCGATCATCGTGCCGTCTCAGGACATCGTGCTCGGCCTCTACTACCTGTCGATCATGAATGACGGCGAGCCCGGCGAGGGCATGGCCTTCGCCGATTTCGGCGAATTGCAGCACGCGCTCGATACCGGCGCCGTGACGCTGCATTCCAAGGTGCGCGGCCGCTTCAAGACGGTCGACAAGGACGGCAATCCGGTCTCCAAGATCTACGAGACCACGCCCGGCCGCATGATGATCGGCCAGTTGCTGCCCAAGCATCACAACGTGCCGTATGATCTCTGCAACGAGCTGATGACCAAGAAGAAGATCTCGGCGATGATCGACGCCGTCTACCGCCATTGCGGTCAGAAGGAGTCGGTGATCTTCTGCGACAAGATCATGGCCCTCGGCTTCAAGGAGGCCTGCAACGCCGGCATCTCCTTCGGCAAGGACGACATGGTCATTCCCGAGACCAAGGCGGACCTCGTCGGCGAGACGCTGGCGCTGGTCAACGACTACGAGCAGCAGTATTCCGACGGCCTGATCACCCAGGGCGAGAAGTACAACAAGGTGGTCGACGCCTGGGCCAAGTGCACCGACAAGGTGGCCGAGGAGATGATGAAGCGCATCTCCGCCGTGCAGAAGGACGACGTCGGCCGCACCAAGCCGATGAACTCCATCTACATGATGAGCCATTCGGGTGCCCGCGGTTCGCCGGCCCAGATGAAGCAGCTTGCCGGCATGCGCGGCCTGATGGCCAAGCCGTCGGGCGAGATCATCGAGACGCCGATCATCTCGAACTTCAAGGAAGGCCTGTCGGTGATGGAGTACTTCAACTCCACGCACGGCGCCCGCAAGGGTCTGGCCGACACCGCGCTGAAGACCGCCAACTCGGGCTACCTCACCCGTCGCCTCGTCGACGTGGCGCAGGACTGCATCATCACCGAGACCGATTGCGGCGCCGAGGACCAGGGCCTCAGGATGCAGGCGATCGTCGACGCCGGCCAGGTGGTGGCGACGCTAGGGGCCCGCATCCTCGGCCGCACCGCCGCCGAGGACATCACCGTGGCGGCCACGGGCGAAGTGGTGGTCGAAAAGGGCAAGCTGATCGAGGAGCGCGACGTCGAGCGCATCGAGAAGTCCGGCATCCAGTCGGTGAAGATCCGCTCGGTGCTGACCTGCGCCACCAAGATCGGCGTCTGCGCCAAGTGCTACGGTCGCGACCTCGCTCGCGGCACGCCCGTCAACATGGGCGAGGCCGTCGGCGTCATCGCCGCACAGTCGATCGGCGAGCCGGGCACCCAGCTCACCATGCGCACCTTCCACATCGGCGGCACGGCGCAGGTGGTGGACTCGTCGTTCATCGAGTCGACCATCGAGGGCACGGTCAAGATCCGCAACCGCAACGTGGTACGCGACTCTGAAGGCAAGCTGATCGCCATGGGCCGCAACCTCGCGGTCGTGCTGGTCGACGAGGCCGGCAACGAGCGTTCGACCCATCGCGTGGTCTACGGCTCGCGCCTGCACGTCGACGACGGCGACAAGATCAAGCGCGGCCAGCGTCTTGCCGAGTGGGACCCCTACACCCGCCCGGTGCTGACCGACGTCGACGGCGTCGTCGGCTACGAGGATCTGGTCGAAGGCGCCTCGGTGTCGGAGACCACCGACGAGGCGACCGGCATCACCAAGCGCGTCGTCATCGACTGGCGCGGCTCGGCCCGCACGTCGGACCTCAAGCCGGCCATCATCATCAAGGATGCCAACGGCAAGATCGGCAAGCCGCAGAAGGGCGGTGACGCCCGCTACCTGCTCAGCCCCGACGCCATCCTGTCGGTCGAGCCGGGGTCCAGGGTGCATGCCGGCGACGTGCTGGCGCGTATTCCGCTCGAAAGCGCCAAGACGCGCGACATCACCGGCGGTCTGCCGCGCGTTGCCGAGCTGTTCGAGGCCCGTCGTCCGAAGGATCACGCCATCATCGCCGAGATCGACGGCACCATCCGCTTCGGCCGCGACTACAAGAACAAGCGTCGCGTGCTGATCGAGCCGCACGACCAGAGCCTCGAGCCGCGCGAGTACCTGATCCCCAAGACCAAGAACTTCCACCTTCAGGAAGGCGACGTGGTCGAGAAGGGCGATTACATCGTCGACGGCAACCCGGCGCCGCACGACATCCTGGCGATCAAGGGCGTGGAGGCACTGGCCGCCTATCTCGTCAACGAGATCCAGGAAGTCTACCGGTTGCAGGGCGTGGTGATCAACGACAAGCATATCGAGGTGATCGTTCGCCAGATGCTGCAGAAGGTCGAGGTCACCGAGGGCGGCGACACCGACCTGATGGGCGGCGACCAGGTCGACAAGCTGGAGTTCGAGCAGATCAACGAGCGGGCGACGTCCGACGGCAAGCGGCCGGCCATCGCCCACCCGATCCTGCTCGGCATCACCAAGGCCAGCCTGCAGACCCGCTCCTTCATCTCGGCGGCGTCCTTCCAGGAGACCACCCGCGTCCTCACCGAGGCGGCGGTCAACGGCAAGGTCGACACGCTGGAGGGTCTCAAGGAGAACGTCATCGTCGGTCGCCTGATCCCGGCCGGTACCGGTTCGCTGATGAGCCGCATCCGCCAGGTGGCGACCCGCCGCGACGAGCTGATCCTCGAGGAGCGCCGCAAGGACGCCCTCGGCGAGGGCGTCGAGGTGACGGTCGGCGAAGTCGACCGGATCGGCACCGCCGTCTGATCGGCCGGACCGACGCGAAACGAAAAGGGCGCGGCGCTCCGGAAAGGGCGCCGCGCCTTTCATTTGGAGAAATGGATTCTTGCTCCGATGTCGGCTGACGTTTGACATCGGATTCGACCATGCGCATCCGGCGGCGAAATCGGGCTTTGCCCAAATTCGCCGAGAGTCTCGAAAACGCGGAAGGCATCCCGCTTTACGGATTCGTGGACGATCCAAGGATTCGCGGGCAAGGATTCGCTACGGGCATCCGGGCAGCGGCTTCAGTTCGCCGATATGGAAGCGGATTCGCCGTTCCGACCGCTCGATCCCCTGGCAAATGACATGCATATTGCATTTGTTGCGTCGGATCGTACGGAAATTGCCGCTTTATGCTGGGGTGGCGCGCGCAGATAGCCGGGAGGCCGAGGTTTCCGCCTTTTTTGCGCGTCCGGCTTGACGGTCGGGGATAGTTTGAGTAGTGTCCGCGCACTTGATGAGTTGGTCTGTAACGAGAGATCGATCACTGGTCCTTAAACCTTTGATCAAGCATCGTTAAACGCAATTCGCTCCACTGGTGGTGAAAGCTGTTGTACGCACGAACGGTGCCGATCGGCATTGTTCCTCTGCTTTCCGCCGCGCCGGACGTGAGATTTCACGTTATCGGCGCGCTTCGTTTTGTGCGGGCGGGGTGCGGAGAGTTGCGAATTCGGTCAGGGAGCTGGCCTGTCGCCTTGGTTCTGGTGGCGGTTGGTTCTGTAAGGAAGTGAAGTTCCGGTCTTGCTGTAGATCCGGACGTTTGGATTGAAGGTGAAGGATGCCGACGATCAATCAGCTGATCCGTAACCCGCGCGTCGCGCCGGTTTATCGTGAGAAGGCCCGCCATCTCGAGGCTTGCCCTCAGAAGCGTGGCGTTTGCACGCGCGTCTATACGACGACCCCGAAGAAGCCGAACTCGGCTCTCCGTAAGGTCGCCAAGGTCCGTCTGACCAACGGTTACGAGGTCATCGGCTACATTCCCGGCGAAGGTCACAACCTTCAGGAGCACTCGGTGGTCATGATCCGTGGCGGCCGCGTCAAGGACCTTCCGGGCGTGCGCTACCACATCCTCCGCGGCGTGCTCGACACGCAGGGCGTCAAGAACCGCAAGCAGCGCCGTTCCAAGTACGGCGCCAAGCGTCCGAAGTGATCCCTGGCCGGATCCGCGCGTGAAGCCGGGTCCGGTCGGTCTTGTTTTGCTATACCCGGAGACGAAGTATGTCCCGTCGTCACAGTGCAGAGAAGCGCGAGATCAATCCCGATCCGAAGTTCGGTGATATCGTCGTTTCCAAGTTCATGAACTCGATCATGCAGGACGGCAAGAAGTCGGTCGCCGAGGCGATCGTCTATGGTGCCTTCGACAGCATCGAGACCCGCACCCGCCAGAGCGCCGTGCAGACCTTCCATCAGGCGCTCCACAACGTGATGCCGCAGATCGAGGTTCGTTCGCGCCGCGTCGGTGGTGCCACCTACCAGGTTCCGGTCGAGGTTCGGACCGAGCGTCGTCAGGCGCTGGCCATCCGCTGGCTGATCACGGCCGCTCGTGGCCGCAACGAGAAGACGATGATCGATCGTCTGTCGGGCGAGCTGATGGATGCCGCCAACAACCGCGGCACCGCCGTCAAGAAGCGTGAAGACACCCACCGGATGGCCGAGGCCAACCGCGCCTTCTCGCATTATCGCTGGTAAGCCGGACAGGCGGAGACGAACATGGCTCGTACGCATAAGCTCGAGGACTACCGCAACTTCGGCATCATGGCCCACATCGACGCGGGCAAGACGACGACGACGGAGCGGGTCCTCTTTTACTCGGGCAAGTCCCACAAGCTCGGCGAAGTGCACGACGGCGCTGCCACCATGGACTACATGGAGCAGGAGCAGGAGCGTGGCATCACCATCACGTCGGCTGCCACCACCACCTTCTGGAACGGCAAGCGCCTGAACATCATCGACACCCCCGGCCACGTCGACTTCACCATCGAAGTCGAGCGTTCGCTGCGCGTGCTGGATGGCGCCGTCTGCGTGCTGGACTCCAACCAGGGCGTCGAGCCGCAGACCGAGACGGTGTGGCGCCAGGGCGACAAGTACAACGTGCCGCGTATCGTCTTCTGCAACAAGATGGACAAGACCGGCGCCAACTTCGACCAGTGCCTCAGCGACATCCGCACCCGCCTCGGCGCCCGTCCGGTGGCCCTGCAGCTGCCGATCGGTTCCGAAGCCAACTTCAAGGGCGTCGTCGACCTCATCCGCATGAAGGCAGTGGTCTGGGAAGACGAGCAGCTCGGCGCCAAGTTCCATGACGAAGAGATTCCGGCCGACATGCTGGAGCGCGCCAAGGAAGCGCGTGGCGAGCTGATCGAAGCCGCCGTCGAGCTGGACGACGACGCCATGGAGGCCTACCTCGAGGGCAACGAGCCCGACGAGGCGACCCTCAAGAAGCTGATCCGCAAGGCGGTTCTGATTTCGGCCTGGTTCCCGGTTCTCGCTGGCTCGGCGTTCAAGAACAAGGGCGTGCAGACGCTGCTCGACGCCGTCGTCGACTTCCTGCCGTCGCCGGTCGACGTGCCGCCGACCCGTGGCATCGATCCGAAGACCGAGGAAGAGACCGTCCGCCTGTCGTCCGACGACGAGCCGCTCTCCATGCTCGCCTTCAAGATCATCGAAGATCCCTACGGCGTTCTGACCTTCGCCCGCGTCTACTCGGGCGTGCTGACCAAGGGTTCAACCGTCCTCAACTCGACCCGCGAGAAGAAGGAGCGCATCGGCCGTATGGTGCAGATGCACGCCGACACCCGCGAGGACGTCGAGGAAGCCCGTGCCGGCGACATCGTCGCCTTCGTTGGCCTCAAGGACACCCGCACCGGCGACACGCTCTGCGACCCGCTGAAGCCGGTCATCCTTGAGAAGATGGAATTCCCCGAGCCGGTCATCGAGATGGCCGTCGAGGCGGCCACCAAGAGCGAGCAGGAGAAGCTCTCCATCGCTCTGGCCAAGCTGGCTTCGGAGGATCCGTCCTTCCGCGTCTCGACCGACCAGGAGTCGGGCCAGACGATCATCAAGGGCATGGGCGAGCTGCATCTCGACATCAAGATCGACATCCTCCGTCGCGCCCCGCACAACATTAAGGTGAACGTCGGCGCGCCGCAGGTGGCCTACCGCGAGACCATCCGCAAGGCGACCGAGATCGACTACACCCACAAGAAGCAGACCGGCGGTACCGGTCAGTTCGCCAAGGTGAAGTTCATCGTCGAGCCGAACGAAGTCGCCAAGGGCTTCACCTTCGAGAACAAGATCATCGGCGGCGTGGTTCCCAAGGAATACATCCCCGGCGTCGAGAAGGGCCTGAACTCGGTGATGACCTCCGGTCCGCTCGCCGGCTTCCCGGTGGTCGACGTCAAGGTGACGCTGATCGACGGCGCCTACCACGAGGTGGACTCCTCGGCCATCGCCTTCGAAATCGCCTCGCGCGCCGCTCTGCGCGAAGCCATCGAGAAGGCCTCGCCCGTGCTGCTTGAGCCGGTGATGAAGGTCGAGATCGTGTCGCCCGAGGAGTACGTCGGTTCCGTCATCGGCGACGTCAACTCCCGCCGCGGCCAGATCCAGGGCCAGGACATGCGCGGCAACGCCAATGTCATCACGGCCTTCGTGCCGCTCGCCAACATGTTCGGCTACGTGAACCAGCTCCGTTCGATGAGCCAGGGCCGCGCCAGCTACACCATGCAGTTCGACCACTACGAGCAGGTTCCGGCGGCGGTTGCCCAGGAAGTCCAGGCCAAGTACGCCTGAGTTCCCGACCGCTGACCTCAACCCGCTACACGAGACAAAGGAAGATATCCGATGGCCAAGGAAAAGTTTTCGCGGACGAAGCCGCACTGCAACATCGGCACGATCGGTCACGTCGACCACGGCAAGACGTCGCTGACTGCGGCGATCACCAAGGTTCTGGCCGAGACGGGCGGTGCGACGTTCAAGGCCTATGACCAGATCGACGCGGCTCCGGAAGAGAAGGCGCGCGGCATCACGATCAACACGGCGCACGTCGAGTACGAGACGCAGAACCGTCACTACGCGCATGTCGACTGCCCCGGCCACGCCGACTATGTGAAGAACATGATCACCGGCGCGGCGCAGATGGACGGCGCGATCCTGGTGGTCTCGGCGGCCGACGGCCCGATGCCGCAGACCCGCGAGCACATCCTGCTGGCCCGTCAGGTCGGCGTTCCGGCGATCGTGGTGTACCTGAACAAGTGCGACATGGTCGACGATCCGGAGCTGCTGGAACTCGTCGAGATGGAAGTGCGCGAGCTTCTGTCGTCCTACGACTTCCCCGGCGACGACATCCCGATCATCAAGGGTTCGGCTCTCGTTGCCCTCGAGGGCGGCGATCCGGTTCTGGGCCATGACTCGATCCTCGAGCTGATGACCCAGGTCGACGCCTACATCCCGCAGCCGGATCGTCCGGTCGACCAGCCGTTCCTGATGCCGATCGAGGACGTGTTCTCGATCTCCGGCCGCGGCACGGTGGTGACCGGCCGCGTCGAGCGCGGCATCGTCAAGGTCGGCGAGGAAGTCGAGATCGTCGGCATCCGTCCGACCACCAAGACGACGGTGACCGGCGTCGAGATGTTCCGCAAGCTGCTCGACCAGGGCCAGGCGGGCGACAACATCGGCGCGCTGCTGCGCGGCACCAAGCGCGAGGACGTCGAGCGCGGCCAGGTGCTGTGCAAGCCGGCTTCGGTGAACCCGCACACCAAGTTCAAGGCCGAAGCCTACATCCTGACCAAGGAAGAGGGTGGCCGTCACACGCCGTTCTTCACCAACTACCGCCCGCAGTTCTACTTCCGCACGACGGACGTGACCGGCGTGGTGACGCTGAACGAAGGCGTGGAGATGGTGATGCCGGGCGACAACGTGACGATGAACGTCCAGCTGATCGTGCCGATCGCCATGGAGGAGAAGCTCCGCTTCGCCATCCGTGAAGGCGGCCGTACCGTCGGCGCCGGCGTCGTCGCTTCGATCGTCGAGTAATTGATCGTTTCGAGGTGATACGGGGCGGGGTTCGCTCCGCCCGCGTCTCCTCCAGAGGTAGAGAAATGAACGGTCAGAATATCCGTATCCGTCTCAAAGCGTTCGATCATCGTATCCTCGATGCCTCGACGCGCGAGATCGTCAACACGGCCAAGCGCACGGGCGCGCAGGTCCGGGGCCCGGTTCCGCTTCCGACGCGAATCGAGAAGTTCACGGTCAACCGCTCGCCCCACATCGACAAGAAGAGCCGCGAACAGTTCGAGATGCGCACTCACAAGCGCCTCCTGGACATCATCGATCCGACCCCGCAGACCGTGGACGCGCTGATGAAGCTCGACCTCGCGGCCGGCGTGGACGTCGAGATCAAGCTCTGAGAACAAGAGCCGGGTTGAGAGAGAACGCTATGCGCTCAGGTGTCATTGCACAGAAGGTCGGCATGACCCGCGTCTACAACGACGCAGGCGAGCATGTTCCCGTGACGGTTCTCAAGCTAGAGAACTGCCAGGTGGTCGCTCACCGTACCGAAGAAAAGAACGGCTATACCGCGCTCCAGCTTGGCGCCGGTACGGTCAAGGTCAAGAACGTCTCGAAGGCGCTGCGCGGCCACTTCGCCGTGGCGCAGGTCGAGCCGAAGCGTGAAGTCGCCGAGTTCCGGGTGTCGCCCGAGAATCTCATCGAGGTTGGGGCCGAGCTGACGGCCGACCATTTCGTCGCCGGCCAGTTCGTCGACGTCACCGGTACCTCGATCGGCAAGGGCTTCGCCGGCGCCATGAAGCGCTGGAACTTCCATGGCGGCCGCGCCACCCACGGTAACTCGGTGTCGCACCGCGTTCTGGGTTCGACCGGTCAGCGTCAGGATCCGGGCAAGGTCTTCAAGAACAAGAAGATGCCTGGCCATCTCGGCGACGAGCGCGTGACCACGCAGAACCTGAAGATCGTGCGCACCGACGCCGATCGCGGTCTGATCCTGGTCGAGGGCGCGGTCCCCGGTGCCAAGGGCGGCTGGATCCTCGTCCGCGATGCGGTCAAGAAGAAGCTTCCGGAAGGTGTTCCCACCCCGGGCAAGTTCCGCAAGGCGGCGCCCGCTGCGACTGCGGAGGCAGGTGAGTGATGGAACTCGAAGTCAAGACCCTCGATGGCACCGTTGCCGGGACGGTCGCGCTCTCGGACGAGATCTTCGGTCTCGAACCGCGCGCCGACATCCTGCAGCGCGTCGTGCGCTGGCAGCTCGCCAAGCGCCAGGCCGGCACGCACAAGACTCTGACCCGTACAGAGATCACCAAGACCGGCAAGAAGATGTACCGGCAGAAGGGCACCGGCGGCGCCCGTCACGGCAACAAGGCGGCTCCGCAGTTCCGTGGCGGCGGCAAGGCCTTCGGCCCCGTGGTGCGCAGCCACGAGCACGACCTGCCCAAGAAGGTTCGGGCCCTTGGCCTGAAGCTCGCCCTGTCGGCCAAGGCCAAGGGTGCCAACATTTTCGTCCTGGACGAGGCGGTCGCCGCCGAGGCCAAGACGAAGGCCCTGAAGACGAAGCTCGCCGCGCTCGGTCTCACCAACGCGCTGATCATCGACGGCGCTTCGCCGCAGGATCAGTTCCGCCTGGCGGCCCGTGCCATCCCGCAGATCGACGTGCTGCCCGTGCAGGGCATCAACGTCTACGACATCCTGCGGCGTGACACGCTGGTTCTCACCAAGGCGGCCGTGTCGGCGCTCGAGGAGCGGTTCAAATGACCAATCTGAAGCACTACGACATCATCCGCACGCCGGTGGTCACCGAAAAGGCGACCATCCAGGCTGAGAACAACAAGGTGGTCTTCAACGTTGCCCGGACCGCCACCAAGCCGGAGATCAAGGCTGCCGTCGAGCAGCTGTTCTCGGTGAAGGTGAAGAGCGTCAACACGCTCGTGCGCAAGGGCAAGACGAAGCGCTTCCGGGGCATCATCGGCACCCAGTCCGACGTGAAGAAAGCGGTCGTGACCCTCGAGGAGGGGCACTCGATCGACATCACGACGGGCCTCTGATCCGAGCGGCAGGACGATTATGGCACTCAAATATTACAAGCCGACGACCCCGGGCCAGCGTCAGTTGGTCCTCGTCGATCGCTCCGAGCTTCACAAGGGCGCGCCGGTGAAGGCGCTGACCGAAGGTCTCAACAAGACCGGCGGTCGCAACAACCTCGGCCGTATCACCGCCTACCATCGCGGTGGCGGTCACAAGCGCTCCTATCGCCTCGTCGACTTCAAGCGTCGCAAGCTCGGCGTTCCCGCCGTGGTCGAGCGGCTGGAGTACGACCCGAACCGCACCGGCTTCATCGCCCTCATCAAGTATCAGGACGGTGAACTCAGCTACATCCTGGCCCCGCAGCGGCTCTCGGTCGGCGACACCGTCGTCGCCGCCGCCGCCGCCGACGTCAAGCCCGGCAACGCGATGCAGCTGTCGGCCATTCCGGTCGGCACGCTGGTCCACAATGTCGAGCTGAAGCCGGGCAAGGGCGGCCAGATCGCCCGGTCGGCCGGTTCCTACGCCCAGATCGTCGGCCGCGACCAGGGTTACACCGTCGTGCGTCTCAACTCCGGTGAGCAGCGCAAGGTGCTCGGCACCTGCTTCGCCACCATCGGCGCCGTGTCGAACCCCGACCACGCCAACGTGTCGATCGGCAAGGCCGGCCGCAACCGCTGGCTGGGCAAGCGTCCGGTCAACCGCGGCGTGACGATGAACCCGATCGACCATCCGCACGGCGGCGGCGAAGGCCGCACTTCGGGCGGCCGTCACCCGGTCACCCCGTGGGGCAAGCCGACCAAGGGCAAGAAGACGAGGTCGAACAAGTCCACGGACAAGTTCATCGTCCGTAGCCGCCACGCGCGCAAGAAGTCGCAGTAAGAGAGAGGAACGACCGTGACTCGTTCGGTTTGGAAAGGCCCGTTCGTCGACGGCTACCTCCTCAAGAAGGCGGAAGTCAGTCGCGCCAGCGGCCGCAATGAAGTCATCAAGATCTGGAGCCGCCGCTCCACGATCCTGCCGAATTTCGTCGGACTGACGTTCGGCGTCTACAACGGCCAGAAGCACATCCCGGTGTCGGTGAACGAGGACATGGTGGGGCACAAGTTCGGCGAGTTCGCGCCGACCCGCACCTACTATGGCCATGGCGCCGACAAGAAGGCGAAGAGGAAGTAACCCATGGGCAAGCCGAAGCGTGAACGCACGCTCGCCGACACTGAGGCGCAGGCGGTGACCCGCAACCTCCGCGTCTCGCCGCAGAAGCTCAACCTTGTCGCGGCGCTGATCCGCGGCAAGAAGGTCAACACGGCCCTGGCCGATCTCACCTTCTCGCGCAAGCGCATCGCCGGCGACGTGAAGAAGACGCTGGAGTCGGCGATCGCCAATGCCGAGAACAACCACGACCTCGACGTCGACGCGCTCGTCGTCAAGGAAGCTTTCGTGAGCAAGGGCCTCGTCATGAAGCGCTTCTCGCCGCGGGCTCGTGGTCGCGTCGGCCAGATCCAGAAGCCTTTTGCGAACCTGACCATCGTGGTTCGTGAAGTCGAGGAGACCGCCTGATGGGTCACAAAGTCAATCCGATCGGTCTGCGTCTCGGCATCAACCGGACCTGGGACTCGCGCTGGTTCGCCGGCAAGACCGAGTACGGCGCGCTGCTGCATGAAGACCTCGCCATCCGCAACTTCCTCTTCAATGAGCTGAAGGCGGCGGCGGTCTCCAAGATCGTCATCGAGCGTCCGCACAAGAAGTGCCGCGTCACCATCCACTCGGCTCGTCCGGGCGTGGTGATCGGCAAGAAGGGTGCGGACATCGAGAAGCTGCGCAAGCAGATCGCCAAGTTCACCGCCTCGGAAGTGCATCTCAACATCGTCGAGGTGCGCAAGCCCGAGACCGACGCGACGCTGATCGCCGCGTCGATCGCCCAGCAGCTCGAGCGCCGCGTGGCTTTCCGCCGTGCGATGAAGCGTTCGGTGCAGTCGGCGATGCGTCTCGGTGCCGAAGGCATCCGCATCAACGCCGGCGGCCGTCTCGGCGGCGCCGAAATCGCCCGCCTGGAGTGGTATCGCGAGGGCCGCGTGCCCCTGCATACCCTGCGCGCCGACATCGACTACGGCATTGCCACCGCCCACACCGCCTATGGCACCAACGGCCTCAAGGTCTGGGTGTTCAAGGGCGAGATCCTGGAGCACGACCCGCTCGCTTCCGAGCGCAAGGCTCTCGAGGGTGGCAATGACGGCGAGCGTTCGGGCGGCGACCGCCGTCGTGACCGCGACCCCCGTGGCGACCGTGAAGGCCGTGGCCGTGGCCGTGGTCGTGACCGCGACGCCGATGGTGCGCGTTAACTAGAGTTTTGGGAGAAGGAAGATGCTTCAACCGAAGCGCACCAAATTCCGCAAGCAGTTCAAGGGCCGCATTCATGGCGCGTCCAAGGGCGGCACCGATTTGAACTTTGGCGCCTATGGCCTCAAGGCCATGGAACCCGAGCGCGTCACCGCGCGGCAGATCGAGGCGGCCCGCCGCGCGATCACCCGCCAGATGAAGCGTGTCGGTCGTGTCTGGATCCGCGTCTTCCCGGACGTGCCGGTCACCGCCAAGCCGACCGAAGTCCGCATGGGTAAGGGCAAGGGGTCCATCGAGTTCTGGTGCGTTCGCATCAAGCCCGGCCGGATCATGTTCGAGCTCGACGGCGTTCCCGAGGAGGTCGCCCGCGAGGCGCTCCGTCTCGGCGCGGCCAAACTTCCGATCAAGACGCGCTTCATTCAGCGCATCGCCGAGTGATCCGGAGGGGCATCCGCCCGGAAGGCAAGGCGCCTTCCGGACGCGGATGCTTATCGGAAGACCGGCCCTACTGTTAGGACGAGAAAACGATGAAGGCGAACGACGTTCGGGCCATGACGCCCGACCAGCTCGAGGACGAGCTGGCCAAGCTGAAGAAAGAGCAGTTCAACCTGCGCTTCCAGAAGGCGACGGGCCAGCTTGAGAATACGTCCCGCGTGCGGGTCGTGCGTCGCGACATCGCCCGCATCCAGACGGTTCTGCGCGACAAGCGCGCGGTTGCCAACGCTTAAAGGAGAGACGAGTTGCCGAAGCGCATCCTGCAAGGCGTCGTCGTCAGCGACAAGACCGACAAGACGGTCGTGGTGAAGGTGGAGCGTCGCTTCACCCATCCGGTGCTCAAGAAGACCGTGCGCCGGACCAAGAACTACCAGGCGCATGACGAGGCGAACCAGTACAAGGTTGGAGACGTGGTTTCCATTGAGGAAAGCCGTCCGATCTCCAAGACCAAGCGCTGGGTTGTGCTCTCCACCGCCAGCGCCAGCTGAGCGGACGAGACGAATTAGCTTCCCCGGGTCATTGACTTCCGGCCCGGAGAGGCTTATGCGGCAGACGCTGATTTCTAGACGGAGCGGTAGAATCTGCCGTTCCGTTTCGGATTGTTTTGTCGAGGCTGCCTGAGGGCAGCGCGACCTGACGGCGAAAGCGAGACATCCGGTCTTGTTTCCGGCCGCCTCACGAGGCGGCAGGGTAGGGACCGGGCCTCCCGGGCTGCGGATACGGCCTGGGACTGGAGCGAACTCGAAAGAAGGGTCCGGCACGCCGCACCCCCATTTCCAGAGTTCCGATCAAAGTCGCTGCCCCTGGCGCCTCCCGGCGCCGGCGGGCGCATGCATCAAAGATAAGGCGGCCCAGTCATGATTCAGATGCAAACCAACCTCGACGTGGCGGATAATTCCGGCGCCCGTCGTGTTATGTGCATCAAAGTGCTCGGCGGCGCGAAGCGGCGTTATGCCTCGGTGGGCGACATCATCGTCGTTTCCATCAAGGAAGCCATTCCTCGCGGCCGTGTGAAGAAGGGCGACGTGATGAAGGCGGTCGTGGTCCGCACGGCCAAGGACATCCGTCGCACGGACGGTTCGGTCATTCGTTTCGACAAGAATGCCGCCGTTCTCATCAACAACCAGAAAGAGCCGATCGGGACCCGTATCTTCGGGCCGGTTCCGCGCGAGCTTCGCGCCAAGAACCACATGAAGATCATCTCGCTCGCCCCGGAGGTTCTGTAACCATGGCCGCCAAGATCAAGAAGGGCGACAAGGTCGTGGTTCTCGCCGGCAAGGACAAGGGCAAGACCGGTGAGGTCATCGAGGTCCGTCCGTCCGAGAATCGCGCCGTTGTCCGCGGCGTCAACATCGTTCGCCATCATCAGCGCCAGTCGGCCAAGTCCGAGGGTGGTGTCGTCGCCAAGGAAGCGGCGCTCGACCTCTCGAACCTTGCCGTTGCCGATCCGAAGGACGGCAAGCCGACCCGCGTTGGGTTCAAGCTGCTCGACGACGGCCGCAAGGTCCGCTTCGCCAAGCGTTCCGGAGATGTGATCGATGGCTGATGCGGTCTACATTCCGCGCCTCAAGCGCACCTACGACGAGACGATCCGCAAGGCTCTCATCGACCAGTTCAACTACAAGAACGCGATGGAAGTTCCGGCTCTCGACAAGATCGTTCTGAACATGGGCGTCGGCGAGACCGTCGCCGATGGCAAGAAGATCAACTCGGCTGTCGGCGATCTCACGCTCATCGCCGGCCAGAAGCCGGTGGTCACCAAGGCCCGTCAGTCCATCGCGACCTTCAAGCTGCGCGAGGGCATGAACATCGGCGCCAAGGTGACGCTGCGTCGCCAGCGCATGTACGAGTTCCTCGACCGCCTGATCACCATCGCGCTGCCGCGTGTGCGTGACTTCCGTGGTCTGAACCCGAAGTCCTTCGACGGCCGTGGCAACTTCGCCATGGGCATCAAGGAGCACATCGTTTTCCCCGAGATCGAGTACGACAAGGTCGAGCAGGTCTGGGGCATGGACATCATCGTCTGCACCACGGCGAAGACCGACGACGAGGCGCGCGCGCTTCTCAAGGCCTTCAATTTCCCGTTCCGGCAGTGACGAGAAGGGTTCGGATTTAAATGGCAAAGAAGAGCGCCATCGAGAAGAACAAGCGTCGCCAGAAGCTGGTGAAGCAGTTCTCCGCCAAGCGTGAGGCCCTCAAGGCCGTCGCGAACGACAAGTCGCTGTCGATCGAGGAGCAGTTCGCTGCCCGCCTGAAGCTCGCCGAGCTTCCGCGCAACTCGTCGGCGGTCCGCGTTCGCAACCGCTGCGAAGTCACCGGCCGTCCGCGGTCTTATTATCGCAAGCTCAAGATGAGCCGTATCGCCCTGCGTGAGCTGGGGTCGCTCGGTCTCATCCCGGGCCTTGTGAAGTCGAGCTGGTAAGGAGAACGGTCCCCATGCCGATGACCGATCCTTTGGGTGATATGCTCACCCGCATTCGCAATGCCCAGATGCGCAAGATGTCGAAGGTGACGACGCCGGCCTCCAAGCTGCGCAAGAACGTCCTCGACGTCCTGGTTGCCGAGGGCTTCCTGCGTGGCTATGCCGAGGTTGATGCCGAAGGCCGTGCCGAGTTCGAGATCGAGCTGAAGTACTACGATGGCCTCGGTGTCATCCGTACCATCGAGCGCGTCTCCAAGCCGGGCCGCCGCGTCTACGCTTCGGTGAAGAACCTCCCCCGAGTTGCCAACGGCCTCGGCGTGTCGATCCTCAGCACCCCGCGCGGTGTGATGGCCGACCACGACGCCCGCGAGCAGAATGTCGGTGGCGAAGTTCTCTGCCGCGTCTTCTAACCTTCGACTGGAAACGGGTTAAAACCATGTCGCGCATTGGCAAGAAGGCTGTTCCGGTCCCTAGTGGGGTCACGGCCGACATCGCTGGGCAGACCGTTTCGGTCAAGGGACCGAAAGGCACGCTCACCTTCGATCTGAACGAGCACGTCAACGTCTCCAAGACCGACGACGGCTCGATCCAGATCGAACCGAAGGACGACTCCAAGCTGGCCCGCGCCAGCTGGGGCATGTCCCGTACGCAGATCGCCAACCTTGTGAAGGGTGTGACGGTCGGCTTCGAGCGCAAGCTCGAGATCTCCGGCGTCGGCTACAAGGCGGCCTTGCAGGGCAAGACCCTGCAGCTGTCGCTCGGCTACAGCCATGACATCGCCTATCCGGTGCCGGAAGGCATCGCGATCGCCGTTACGAAGCCGACGGAAATCGTCGTCTCCGGCATCGACGCCCAGCGTGTCGGTCAGGTCGCCGCCGAGATCCGCAAGTACCGCCCGCCGGAGCCCTACAAGGGCAAGGGCGTGAAGTACGCGGGCGAGTATATCGTCCGTAAGGAAGGCAAGAAGAAGTAAGGGGACGATCATGGCTCACCTCACCGGCAACGATCGCCGCCGCGCCCGCGTGCGCCGCGCGATCAAGGCGGCGGCCAACGGTCGCCTCCGGCTCTCCGTGCATCGCTCGTCGCTGCACATCTATGCTCAGGTTATCGATGACGTTCAGGGTCGTACCCTGGCGTCCGCGTCGACCCTCGACAAGGACGTCCGCGACACTCTGAAGACCGGGGCCAACGTGGCCGCGGCCGCCGTGGTCGGCAAGCTCATCGCAGAACGCGCCAAGGCGGCGGGGGTGACCTCGGTCATCTTCGATCGTGGTCAGTTCCTGTACCATGGCCGCATCAAGGCGCTGGCGGATGCCGCCCGCGAGGGCGGACTCGACTTCTAAGGCCGGTCCCGATCGAGAGAGACAAAGACAATGGCTGAACGTGAACGCAACAACCGGGACCGGGATCGCAACGAAGAGCGCGACAGCGAGTTCGTCGATCGCCTGGTCCATATCAACCGCGTCGCCAAGGTGGTGAAGGGTGGTCGTCGCTTCGGCTTCGCCGCTCTCGTCGTCGTCGGCGACCAGAAGGGCCGGGTCGGCTACGGCCACGGCAAGGCGCGTGAAGTGCCCGAGGCGATCCGCAAGGCGACGGAAGCCGCCAAGCGCGCCCTGGTGCGCGTGCCGCTGAAGGAAGGCCGGACGCTGCATCACGACGTCGCCGGCCGCTGGGGCGCCGGTCGCGTCTACGTGCGCACCGCGCCGGCCGGTACCGGCATCATCGCCGGTGGCCCGATGCGCGCTGTGTTCGAGACGCTCGGCGTCCAGGACGTGGTGGCGAAGTCGCTCGGCTCGTCCAACCCCTACAACATGATCCGCGCTACCTTCTCCGCCCTGGCGAACGAGGATAGCCCGCGGTCGGTTGCCGCCCGTCGCGGTCTCAAGGTCTCGACCTTGCAGTCCCGCCGTCGCGACATCGACCCGGAAGCTGCGGCGTCGGCCGAAGGCTGATGGATATCGAACGGGGGGAGGGGTTCCCTCCCTCCTCATTCGTAAACTGGCTTTCGTAAGGTGAAAACCATGTCGACCAACAAGAAGTCGAGCAAGACCGTCACGGTCGAGCAGATCTACAGCCCCTCCCGCCGCCCCGCCGAGCAGCGCGCCACGCTGATCGGTCTCGGTCTCAACAAGCTGCACCGCACCGCGACGCTGGAGGATACCCCCTCCGTTCGCGGCATGATCGCCAAGGTCCAGCACCTCGTCCGCGTCGTGGACGAGGCCTGAGACAGCGACGGTCGAAAGGATCGATGAAATGAAGCTCAACGAGCTCAAGGATAACGAAGGCGCGACCAAGCCGCGCATGCGCGTCGGTCGCGGCATCGGCTCGGGCAAGGGCAAGACCGCCGGTCGCGGCGTCAAGGGCCAGACCTCGCGGTCGGGCGTCGCCATCAACGGCTTCGAAGGCGGCCAGATGCCGCTGCATCGCCGCCTGCCCAAGCGCGGCTTCAAGAACATCTTCGCCCTCGATCTCAACGAGATCAGCCTGACCAAGGTCCAGGCCGCCGTCGATGCCGAGAAGCTCGACGCCAAGGCGCCGGTGACCGTCGAAGCGCTGGTGGCCGCCGGCCTGCTGCGTCGTCCGCTGGACGGCGTGCGCGTGCTGGGTGGCGAGATCAAGTCGGCGCTGACCTTCGAGGTCGTCGGGGCTTCGGCGCCGGCGATCACGGCGGTCGAGGCGGCCGGCGGCAAGGTCACCGTGTCGGTGCTGACCAAGCGCACCAACGGCAAGGCTGCCGCGGAGACGACTGGCGCCTGATGATCATCAGGCCCCCGGTCGACGCCGGTTTCACGCGAACGTTTTCGTGCCGCGTGGGATTGGTGTCGTCCGGGGGCTTATTTCGTTCGCGACATGGGTCTATAAAGCGGACGAGCAGGATTGGCCTGGAGCGCGGCTTTGCGCGCCCGGCGGTCCGAAACCGGCACGCGGCGCTTCATCGAATCGCTCGAACGCGCTAAGGCCGGCGGCATGACGGGCGAGGCGCCCCGCGAGGCGGGACGGCGTGCCCCGAGGTTTCCCATTTCGGGCGGAGTGAGACATGGCCTCTGCGGCAGAACAACTCGCTGCAAATCTGAATTTCGGCGCGCTCGCCAAGGCGGAAGAGCTCAAGAAGCGGATTTGGTTCACCCTTGGCGCGCTCCTGGTGTATCGCCTCGGCACCTACATTCCGCTGCCGGGCATCAACCTGCAGGCGCTCGCCGAAGCCTTCAAGCAGCAGAGCCAGGGCATCCTCGGCCTGTTCAACATGTTCTCCGGCGGCGCCGTAGGCCGCATGGCGATCTTCGCGCTGGGCATCATGCCCTATATCTCCGCCTCGATCATCATCCAGCTCCTGACTTCGGTCATCCCGGCGCTGGAGGCGGTCAAGAAGGAAGGCGAATCGGGCCGTAAGAAGATCAACCAGTACACCCGCTACCTGACGGTGGTGCTGGCCGCCGTGCAGTCCTACGGCATCGCCGTCGGCTTGCAGGGGCAGGGGTCGATCGTCCTCAATCCCGGCCCGACCTTCATCATTTCCACCGTGCTGTCGCTGATGGGCGGCACCATGTTCCTGCTGTGGCTCGGCGAGCAGATCACCTCCCGCGGCATCGGCCAGGGCACGTCGCTGATCATCTTCGCCGGCATCATCGCCAACCTGCCGCACGCCCTCGTCGGCATGCTGGAACTCGGCCGCCAGGGCGCTCTCGCCACGCCGATCATCCTCGCCGTGCTGGTGCTGGCCGTGGTGGTCATCGGCGGCATCGTGTTCTTCGAACGCGCCCAGCGCCGGCTGCTGATCCAGTATCCGAAGCGCCAGGTCGGCAACAAGATGTTCCAGGGCGAATCGAGCCATCTGCCGCTGAAGCTCAACACCTCGGGCGTCATCCCGCCGATCTTCGCTTCGTCGATCCTGCTCATTCCCGGCACCATCACCGGCTTTGCCGGCGCCAACGCCGCCGGCGGCTGGTTGCAGACCTTCGGCACGCTGATGGCGCACGGACAGCCGCTCTACATGCTGTCCTACGCGGCGATGATCGTCTTCTTCGCCTTCTTCTACACGGCCATCGTGTTCAATCCGACCGACACGGCCGAGAACCTGAAGAAGCAGGGCGGCTTCATCCCCGGCATCCGGCCGGGCGAGCGCACCGCCAACTACATCGACTACGTGCTGACCCGCATCAACGTGCTCGGCGCCATCTATCTCGTCGTCGTCTGCCTGCTGCCCGAGTTCCTGATCTCGACCACCGGTGTCCCGTTCTACTTCGGCGGCACGTCGCTGCTGATCGTGGTGTCGGTCACCATGGACACGGTGTCCCAGATCCAGGGGCATCTCCTCGCCCATCAGTATGAAGGGCTGATCAAGAAGAGCAAACTTCGGGGGAAGCGTAGATGAGGCTGATTCTTCTCGGACCGCCGGGCGCCGGCAAGGGGACGCAGGCGCAGCGGCTGGTCGATCGCTACGGCATCGTGCAGTTGTCGACCGGCGACATGCTGCGCGCCGCCGTCGCCGCCGGCACCGAGATCGGCAGGAAGGCCAAGGCGATCATGGACGCCGGCCAGCTCGTGCCGGATGAAATCGTCAACGGCATCATCTCCGAGCGAATCGACGCGCCGGATGCGAAGAACGGCTTCGTGCTCGACGGCTTCCCGCGCACGGTGGTGCAGGCCGAGGCGCTGGAGAAGATGCTGGCCGGCAAGGCCATGAAGCTCGACGCCGTCATCGAGTTCAAGGTCGACGCCGAGAAGCTGGTCGATCGCATCGTCCGCCGGGCCGAAGATGCCAGGGCCGCCGGCCAACCGGTGCGCAAGGACGACAATCCCGAGGTGTTCCGCAAGCGCCTCGAGGAGTTCCGCGCCCTGACCGCGGCGCTGACCCCTTTCTATGCCGAGCGCGGCCTGTTGAAGCCCGTCGACGGCATGGCCCCCATCGAGGACGTGGCGGAAGCGATTCGCACCGCCCTGGAGCGCCTGCCGGCCTGATCGGCGGCTGCTTCCAATCAAGACAAGGCCCGGCGGCGGGACATCCGTTCCTCTGCCGGCCGATCGGTCGCCGTTCGGGCTTTCCTGCGGCGATTTCGGCGACGAATCCGTGCCGAAAGGTTGACGGAAAGGCTGGTTCCGGCTATGAACCGCCACCTATCCACGGGTTCGTCGTGCGATGGCTCGTTGGCGCTTGTCCGTTGCGGACGATGTGTCGCTGCCCTCGCCAAGTTTAGCCCGGCCGGCGCCGCCCTCCGCGGACCGCCGTCAAGACACCGACCTCCACGGCATGATCCGGGGGAGGGAGCGCCCGAGAGGGTCGCGACTGCAGGAGTGAAGTGAAGTGGCCCGTATCGCTGGCGTCAATATTCCCACGGCCAAGCGCACTCTGATTGCGCTTCAGTATATCCATGGCATCGGCCCGAAGTTCGCCGAGGAGATCATGGAGAAGGTCGGCATCGATCAGACCAAGCGCGTCAACGAGCTGTCCGACGCCGAGGTGCTGCAGATCCGCGAAGTGATCGACCGCGACTACGTCGTCGAGGGCGACCTCCGCCGCGAGACGGCGATGAACATCAAGCGCCTGATGGACCTCGGCTGCTACCGCGGCCTGCGCCATCGCAAGGGCCTGCCGGTCCGCGGCCAGCGCACGCACACCAACGCCCGCACCCGCAAGGGTCCGGCCAAGGCGATCGCCGGCAAGAAGAAGTGATTCCGTTTCGTCGGACCGGCGGCTCGCCGGCCCGGCGGAAAGGTTGGGACATGGCGCCGGTTCCGCGAGCGATCGCGGTCGGCGCTTTGTCCATGGTGGAGGGTCCGGCAGGATCGTTCGCCGTTCCGGGGAAGGGCAGGTGCCTTCCCGCAGTCGTTCCGGTGCGCTGGGTTTCGAGTAGAGGCATGCGCTCCGGTGTAGCCGCTGGCATTACGGCGGTGACGAGATCGAAAACGAAAGAGTGAGAGAGCATGGCCAAGGAAGCCGCAGGCCGCGTCCGCCGTCGCGAACGCAAGAACATCACGTCCGGCATCGCCCACGTGAATTCCACCTTCAACAACACGATGATCACCATCACCGACGCGCAGGGCAACACCATCTCCTGGTCGTCGGCCGGCACCATGGGCTTCAAGGGTTCGCGCAAGTCGACCCCGTACGCCGCCCAGATGGCCGCCGAGGATGCCGCCCGCAAGGCGTCCGAGCATGGCGTCAAGACCCTCGAAGTCGAAGTCTGCGGTCCCGGCTCCGGCCGTGAGTCGGCGCTGCGCGCCCTGCAGGCCGCCGGCTTCCTGGTCAGCTCGATCCGCGACGTTACCCCGATCCCGCATAACGGCTGCCGTCCGCGCAAGCGTCGTCGCGTCTGACGCTCATCCGCGAACGCCCGGCGGCCGATCCGCGGCGCCGGGCATGGCCCGTCAAGGCGGTGGTCCCTGCGGGAGATGCGGCCCGTGGCGAACCGCTTCACATGAAAGGGTATCAACGTGAGCATCCAGAAGAACTGGCAGGAGCTCAAGAAGCCGAACAAGCTCGAGGTCATCCCGAGCCGCGATCCGAAGCGCTTCGCGACCGTCGTCGCCTCGCCGCTCGAGCGCGGTTTCGGCCTGACGCTGGGCAACGCGCTCCGTCGTGTCCTGTTGTCCTCGCTGCAGGGTGCGGCGGTGACGGCGGTTCAGATCGACGGCGTGCTGCACGAGTTCTCATCGATCGCCGGTGTGCGTGAAGACGTCACCGACATCATCCTGAACATCAAGGAAATCGCCGTCCGCATGCAGGGCCAGGGCCCGAAGCGGATGGTCGTGCGCAAGCAGGGTCCGGGCGTCGTCACCGCCGGCGACATCCAGACCGTCGGCGACATTGAGATCCTGAACCCCGAGCTGGTCCTCTGCACCCTCGACGAGGGCGCCGAGATCCGCATGGAGTTCACCGTCGACACCGGCAAGGGCTACGTGCCGGCCGACCGCAACCGTCCCGAGGACGCTCCGATCGGTCTCATCCCGGTCGACAGCCTCTACTCGCCGGTGCGCAAGGTGTCCTACAAGGTCGAGAACACCCGCGAGGGCCAGGATCTCGACCTCGACAAGCTGACGCTGACCGTCGAGACCGACGGCTCGGTCAAGCCCGAGGACGCCGTCGCCTACGCCGCCCGCATCCTCCAGGACCAGCTGGCGATCTTCGTCAACTTCGAGGAGCCGCAGAAGGACACCAAGGTCGAGACCGTTCCGGAACTCGCCTTCAATCCGGCGCTGCTCAAGAAGGTGGACGAACTCGAGCTGTCGGTCCGTTCGGCCAACTGCCTGAAGAACGACAACATCGTCTACATCGGCGACCTGATCCAGAAGAGCGAGGCGGAGATGCTCCGCACGCCGAATTTCGGCCGCAAGTCGCTCAACGAGATCAAGGAAGTGCTGGCGCAGATGGGGTTGCATCTCGGCATGGAAGTCCCGAACTGGCCGCCCGAGAACATCGAAGACCTGGCCAAGCGCTACGAAGACCACAACTACTGAGCCGAAAGCTCGCCGGAGGGCGTGGCTCTCCGGCTCGTTGAAACAATCCTGCCCGGCGTGAGCCGCGCGAAAGAAAAATAGGAGTAGGCCATGCGTCACGGTAATGCGGGCCGTCGGTTCAACCGCACTCAGAGCCATCGCAAGGCGATGCTCGCCAACCTCGCCATCTCGCTCGTCGAGCATGAGCAGATCGTCACCACCCTGCCGAAGGCCAAGGACCTGCGTCCGATCGTCGAGAAGCTGGTGACCATCGCCAAGAAGGGCGATCTCGCCGCCCGTCGTCAGCTCGCTTCCGAGCTGCAGAACAACGAGATCGCCGCCAAGAAGCTGTTCGATGTGCTCGGCCCCCGCTACAAGGCCCGCGCCGGCGGCTACACCCGCGTGCTGAAGGCCGGCTTCCGCCATGGCGATTCGGCCCCGGTGGCGGTGATCGAGTTCGTCGACCGCGACGTCGCCGCCAAGGGCGCCGCCGACAAGGCCCGCCAGGCCGCCGAGCCGGTCGAGGCCGAGACGGCCGCCGCCTGATCGGCAGCGATCTGTGAGCTTGCGAAGGGGCGGCCCGCCGGGTCGCCCCTTTGTTTTTGGCCCTTTGTCGGCCGGACGAGTTGTTCGACCGTCCTTCCGTTGCCATATTCGGCGGCGTAGAAAAGGGCTCTGGCCGCATGGGAAGCGGCACGCGGAGGATCGCCATGCGTCTCGCCGGATTGTCACGCCTCGTCCTGGCCGTCGGCCTCGTCGCTTCCACAGCGCTCGGCGCCGCAGCCGAGGAGCGGGTGGTGCCGGCCTCCGAAGCGGCGGTCAAGCTGTCGTTCGCACCGGTGGTCAAGGCGGCCGCCCCGGCGGTGGTCAATGTCTATTCGACGAGGACGGTCAAGGTGGCGTCGTCGCCGCTGATGGACGATCCGTTCTTCCGCCAGTTCTTCGGCAACGACTATCCCGGCATCGGCCGCCAGCGCGAGCGGCACCAGCAGTCGCTCGGCTCCGGCGTCATCGTCGATCCCTCCGGCCTGATCGTCACCAACAACCACGTCATCGAGGATGGCGACGAGGTGAAGGTGGCACTGCCCGACCGCAGCGAGTTCGAGTGCGACGTGGTGCTCAAAGACGACCAACTCGATCTCGCCGTGCTGAAGGTGCGCAATCCCAAGGGCGCGCTGCCGACGCTGCCGCTCGCCGATTCCGACCAGCTTCAGGTCGGCGACCTGGTGCTGGCCATCGGCAACCCGTTCGGAGTCGGCCAGACGGTGACGCAGGGCATTGTCTCGGCGCTGGCCCGCAGCCAGGTCGGCATCTCCGACTACCAGTTCTTCATCCAGACCGACGCCGCCATCAACCCCGGCAACTCCGGCGGCCCGCTGGTCGACATGAACGGCAAGCTGGTCGGCATCAACACGGCGATCTTCAGCCGTGGCGGCGGCTCCAACGGCATCGGTTTCGCCATCCCTTCCAACATGGTGAAGGTGTTCGTCGAATCGGCGCGGCGCGGCGGCTCGGCCGTGCAACTGCCGTGGATCGGCGCCGAGTTGCAGCCGGTGACCTCCGACATCGCCGAAAGCCTCGGCCTCGACCGGCCGTCGGGCGTGCTGGTCACCTCCATCCTCAGGAAAAGCCCGGCCGAGGCGGCCGGCCTCGACGCCGGCGACCTGGTGGTCGCCGTCGACGGCGTCGAGGTCAGCGACCCGCGCGTCTTCAACTACCGCCTCGCCACCAAGGGCGTCGGCAATGTGGCCAAGCTCACCGTCAACCGGGCCGGCAAGCTGATCGAGCTGCCGGTGAAGCTGATGGCGGCGCCGGAGACCACGCCGCGCGAGCAACTGACCATCCAGAGCCGCTCGCCATTCCAGGGCGCCACGGTGGCCAATATGTCGCCGGCCGTCGCCGCCGAGATCGGGCTCGCCTATCGCGGCCAGACCGGCGTCGTCGTCACGGCCGTCGCCTCGGGCTCGCCGGCCGACCGGATCGGCTTGCAGAAGGGCGACATCGTGATGTCGGTCAACGGCAACGACATCGCCGCGACCAAGGTGCTGGCCGCCGTCGCCGGCTCCGATCCGCTGTTCTGGCGCGTCGCCATCGACCGCAACGGCCAAATCCTGCGCATGGCCTTCCGATGAGCGACCTGTTCGGCATCGCGGCGCCGGACGACCGGGCCGGACGGCCGCTCGCCGACCGCTTGCGACCGGCGACGCTGTCCGAGGTGGTCGGCCAGGACCATCTGGTCGGGCCGACCGGCACCATCACCCGCATGCTGGCCTCCGGCTCGCTCGGTTCGCTGATTCTCTGGGGTCCGCCCGGCTCGGGCAAGACCACCGTCGCCCGGCTGCTGGCCCGCGAGACCAACCTCGCCTTCGAGCAGGCGTCGGCTATCTTCACCGGCGTCGCCGACCTCAAGAAGCTGTTCGAGGCGGCTCGCCAGCGGCGGGCGCTCGGCCGCGGCACGCTCTTGTTCATCGACGAGATCCACCGCTTCAACCGCGCCCAGCAGGACAGCTTCCTGCCGGTGATGGAAGACGGCACGGTGACGCTGATCGGCGCCACCACCGAGAACCCGTCCTTCGAGCTGAATGCGGCGCTCCTGTCGCGCGCCCACGTGCTGGTGTTCAAGCCGCATGACGAGGCGTCGATCGGCCAGTTGCTCGACCGCGCCGAGGCGGTGACCGGCAAGCCGCTGCCGCTCGACGCGGAGGCGAGGGCGGCGCTGGTCCGCATGGCCGATGGCGACGGCCGCGCCGCGCTGACGCTGGCCGAGGACGTCTGGCGCGCCGCCGCCGAGGGCGAGGTGTTCGACGCCAAGACGTTGCAGGAGATCGTCCAGCGGCGGGCGCCGGTCTACGACAAGGCGCAGGACGGCCACTACAACCTGATCTCGGCGCTGCACAAGTCGGTGCGCGGCTCCGATCCCGACGCGGCGCTCTACTATTTCTGCCGCATGCTCGACGCCGGCGAGGACCCGCTCTACCTGATCCGCCGGCTGATCCGCATGGCCGCCGAGGACATCGGCCTCGCCGACCCGCAGGCGCTCAGCGTCTGCATCGCCGCCCAGGGCGCCTACGAGATGCTCGGCTCGCCCGAGGGCGAACTGGCCATCGCCGAGGCGGTCGTCTACGTGGCGGCGGCGCCGAAATCCAACGCCGTCTACACCGCCTTCAAGACGGCGATGGCGGCGGCCAAGCAGTTCGGCAGCCTGGTGCCGCCGCGCCATATCCTCAACGCCCCCACCAAGCTGATGAAGGGCGAGGGATATGGCGCCGGCTACCGCTACGACCACGACGAGCCCGACGCCTTCTCCGGTCAGGATTATTTCCCCGAGAAGATGGGCCGTCGCACCTTCTATCATCCGGTCGAGCGCGGCTTCGAGCGCGAGCTTCGCAAGCGGCTCGACTACTGGGCCCGCCTGCGCCGTGAGCGGCAGGGCGGCGAGTGAGAATCGTCCTCACCCGGCCGGGAGGACGCACAGCCGGGCGACGATGCGCCGGACCAGCGGCGCCAGCATCAGCACCACGGGAAAGGCGATCGGCCAGGAACTTGCCCAGCCGACGAGCCAATGGCCGGCAAAGCCGGGCGACAGGCCAGCCGCGCGCAAGGTGGAAACGCCCGAGATGACGAGCGACATCAGCCCCGACAGAATGAGGCTGA
Organism: Pleomorphomonas koreensis DSM 23070; assembly: GCF_000425185.1. GTDB lineage: Bacteria > Pseudomonadota > Alphaproteobacteria > Rhizobiales > Pleomorphomonadaceae > Pleomorphomonas > Pleomorphomonas koreensis. Next base: position 139,212 of record NZ_AULH01000006.1, on the reverse strand, counting down.
ACAGGACGGGCGCATGGCGCGCCGGAATGCGAAACATGGAAAGCTCCGTTAACGTCAGGGGGCAACCGGCAAAGGCGCGACGCCCCGAGGGCGCGTTGGCTGACGTTAACGCTTACGGCCGTCCCACGAAGGGCGGTCGCCGGCTGAATGCCGGTATTTCGGCCGAGTGTCAAGCCGGCGCCGATCGAATGCCGTTCTCGGTCGCAACACCGCCGCCGGTGCATTAACCATTTGTCTTCAATAGTTTTTTAACCCGTTCCCTTAAGCTCGAAGTCGGAAATGTGGTGTAGCTTCGGTGTCATCGCGGCGAACCATCGGGGAGCGGGGGAAATGACCAGCGACAGCGGAAAGACGACAGCGCCCGGCGCCGCGCCGCTCGACGCGATCGCCCGTCTGCGCGCCGCTGTCTACGCCGACGGCGGCGTCGACGCCGACGAGGTCCGCCGCCTCTGCCGTCTGGCGGCCGAGGACGGCTTCCCGACGGCTGCCGGCCGGCAGCTCTATGTCGAGGCGCTGACCGACCATGTCGTCCTCCAGACGGCGCCGAGCGGCCACGTCGGCGAGGATATGGCCCGCTGGCTGATCGGCATGCTGACGGCCGATGGCGTCGTCATCGACGTCGAGATCGACCTGCTGGTCAACATCATGCGCCGCGCCGATTCGGTGCCGGCCGAACTGTCCGCCTTCGCGCTCTCCGAGGTGTCGCGCGCCGTGCTGTCCGGCGCCGAGGACGGCGAGGGCGGCGTCATCACCGCCGCCGACGTCGAGCGCCTGCGCCGCATCCTCTACGCCTTCGGCAACGAGCGGTCGGTGGGCATCAGCCGCGAGGAAGCGGAGGTGCTGTTCGACCTCAATGACCGCACGCGCGAGGCCGACAACGATCCCGCCTGGTCCGATCTGTTCGTCAAGGCCGTCGCCTCCTTCCTGATGGCGGCGCGCGGCTACACCGTGCTGTCGCGCGAGGAGACGCTGCGGCGCGACGCCTGGCTCGATGCGCCGGCGGGCGGCGTCACGGCACTGTTCGGCGATATGCTGTCGAGCATGCTGTCCAACGGTCTCAGCGGCATCTGGTCAGCTTGGCGTCAGCAAGACGACGCATCCGCAAAGCCGATCGAAGCCGACGAGGCGCGCATCCGCGAGGCGGAGGCCGTCACCTCCGAGGAAGTGAAGTGGCTGGCCGACCGCATCGGCCGCGACGGCGTCATCCACGCCAACGAAAGGGCATTGTTGAAATTCCTGTCCGAGGAAAGCCCGGACATCCATCCTTCGCTGCGTACTTTGCTCGACACCGCTGCCTGACCCGGTCGAGAGCGTTTCCCCTACGCAGCGTCTTGTGCGCGGCGCCCGGACACCCTCCCGGGCGCCGCGAAACATTTCGGGCCGCCGCGACGCCACCGCCGTCGACTTTGGACGATGGCATTTTTCGCCTCCATGACGCCTTGACTTGCCCCGTCGTGGGCCCTTATATCGCGCCACCACCGCATGACGGTCCGGGCGCGTAGCTCAGCGGGAGAGCACTTCGTTCACACCGAAGGGGTCACAGGTTCGATCCCTGTCGCGCCCACCATTTCTTTCAAAGGCTTGGCCGTCATCGGTCGAGCCTTTTGTTTTGGTAGCAGGGCTCTCCGGCCATCGCCGCAAACGTCGGCTGTGCGTTCGTATCCCGCCCTCAGAGGGTGAGGAATCTCGCCACCGCGTCGTCCAGCTCGTCGTAGTGGGCGATGAGGGCATCGGCACCGAGTTTGGCCGCCGGTCGGCCGCCATAACCGAAATCGACGGCGATCACCGGCACACCGGCGGCGCGGGCCGTGGCGATATCGGTTTCGCTGTCGCCGACCATCACCGCCGCCTCCGGCACGCCGCCAGCCCGGATGATCGCCTCGACGAGCGGCCGCGGGTGCGGCTTCTGCTCGGGCAGGCTGTCGCCGCCGATCACCGCCGAGAACAGAGGAGACAGGCCGGTCCCGGCGAGCACCGCCTGACCCAGCGCCTCGCGCTTGTTGGTGCAGACGGCAAGGCCGGCGCCGCGCGCCGCGAGCCGATCGAGGGCGGGGACAAGGCCGGGGTAGGGGCGCGTCTCCACGGCGATCGCTCCGGCGTAGAAACCGACGAATCGCTCGATCATGCCAGGCAGGCGAGAGGCGTCGAGCGGCCGGGCGGCGCGGCGGAATCCCTCGGAGATCAGCGCCCGCGCCCCGTGGCCGTAGAGGGTTGCCACGTCGGCGTGCGCGACAGCCGCCACGTCCTCCTCGCCCAGCAGCCGGTTGAGCGCCCGCAGGAGATCGGGGCCAGTGTCGAGCAGCGTGCCATCGAGATCGAAAACCACAACCGGGCGCATCGGATCCTCTTGCAGTGATGGAGAGGGTTTAGCACGGCGGCAGGTCGGCGCCAGCGTTCCCGTCGGCCGATTCTTCCGGCCTGATCGACCAAGGTCGCGGTTTTCCGGAACGGACTTGCGGTGTCGCACGGTTTCCGGCAAACCAGCGGGGGCCGTTTTCCGGGAAGTGGGGCTTGATCGCGGCGGGCGCATCATTTCGCCAGAATTCGGTTCCAGAGGCTTGGGCAACCGCGTGTTCGGCGCGATCGGAACGGCCGGTGATTCCTGTGGAGTTGCCCTGGCGCGTGGCCGGTTGCGAGGAAGCACGCCCCTCGGGCCAATGACGCCAACGATGAAGTCGATATCGGAGATTTGTTGTATGCACCGGACCCTGACCTTTCTCCGCCGCCCGCTGGCGGCGGCCATGGTGATTGCCGCGCTGGCGTCTCCGGCCCTTTCGGAGGACTTCACCGAGTCCCACATCGCCGCCGCGCGCGAGACCATTGCCGCTGCCCACGCCTCCGAGCAGTTCAACGGGATTCTGATTGCCCTGGCCGAGCAGACCAAGGCGCTGTTCCAGCGCTCCAATCCCGGTGCCGCCAAGGACATCGAGGAGGTGGTGAACACCGTCGCCCTCGATCTCGCCAAGCGCCGTCCGGATCTCGACCGCGAGCTGGAGCGCATCTGGGCCGGTCGCTTCAGCGAGGAAGAGCTGAAGCAGATCACCGCCTTCTTCCGCTCGCCGGTCGGCGAGAAATACGGCCAGACGGCGCCGTTGATCATCCAGGATTCGATGCGCTCGGCCGGCATCTGGCGCGATGCCATCTCCACGGAGATCGTCACCCGGTCGCGCGACGAGCTGAACAAGCGCGGCTATAACTTCTGACGCAATTGCGATCGGACCTGACCGAACCGCCGGCGGGCCTTCCGCCGGCGTTTTCGCATGGGCCCCGATGGGGAATTCGTCCGCCCATCCCGGCCGTCGGCATGATATGAGGACGGCGGTTTTTCGATACGCGGGACGGTTGGTGATGGCTTCCTTCGACTATGATCTCTTCGTCATTGGCGCCGGTTCCGGCGGCGTGCGTGCCGCACGCATTGCGGCGGGCTACGGGGCCCGCGTCGCCATCGCCGAGGAATCGCGCATCGGTGGTACCTGCGTCATTCGCGGCTGCGTGCCGAAGAAGCTGATGGTCTACGCCTCCCGCATCGCCGGCGATCTCAACGACGCCGCCGGCTTCGGCTGGGCGGTCGGCGATCGGCGTTTCGACTGGTCGGCCTTCCAGGCGGCCATGCAACGCGAAGTCGCCCGCCTCGAAGGCATCTACGCCGGCAATCTCCAGCGGGCAGGCGCCGAGATCATCCGCGACCGCGCCGTCGTCACCGGCCCCAACGAGGTCCGCCTGGTGGCCGCCGAGCGGACGATCACCGCCGGCCGCATCCTGGTCGCCACCGGCAACCGGCCGGTGCTGCCCGACGTGCCCGGCATGGAACACGCCGTCACCTCCAACGACATGTTCGACCTGCCGGCCCTGCCGGAAAAGGCGGTGGTGGTGGGCGGCGGCTATATCGCGCTGGAATTCGCCTCCATCCTGAACGGCCTCGGCGTGCCCACCAGCGTGCTCTATCGCGGCGAGCAGGTGCTGCGCGGCTTCGACCGCGAGGTTCGCGACAAGCTGGCCGACGCGCTCAGGACGCGCGGCATCGACGTCAGGACGGGCGTGCAGGTGGCGGGAATCGACAAGACGGCGGCCGGCCTCGCCGTGCGGCTCGCCGACGGCGCCGCCCTCGACACCGACCTCGTGCTCGCCGCCACCGGCCGCCGGCCCAACACTACCGGCCTCGGCCTCGAAACGGCGGGCGTGACGCTTGATGAGAGCGGCGCCGTCATCGTCAACGCGCTGTCGCAGACCTCCGTGTCGTCGATCTACGCGGTGGGCGACGTCACCAACCACGCCCAGCTGACGCCGGTGGCGATCCGCGAGGGCCACGCCTTCGCCGACACGGTGTTCGGCGGCAAGGAGAGCTTCGCCGACCTCACGGCGATCCCCACGGCGATTTTCACCACGCCTGAAGTCGGCACCATCGGCCTGTCCGAGGAGGCGGCCTGCGCCGCCCACACGGCGGTGGACGTCTACAAGGCCGAGTTCCGGCCGATGCGCAACATCCTGGCCGGTCGCGACGAGCGCAGCTTCATGAAGGTGGTGGTCGACGCCGTCACCGATCGGGTGCTCGGCGTCCACATCATGGGGCCGGAGGCCGGCGAGATGATCCAGCTCGTCGGCATCGCGGTCGCCATGGGCGCGACGAAGGGCGACTTCGACCGCACCATGGCCGTCCACCCCACCGCCGCCGAGGAACTGGTGACGCTGAGGACGCCGTCGACGCGGCACCGCTGAGCCGGCTTTCCGTCAGGCGAGGGGAATCCAGATTTCCACCGTGCCGTTGCCCGTCCGCGCATCGAAGCGCTCGTCGTAAAGCTCGAAGTCGGGCGTCTTGGCCGGCGTGAGGCCGGCGTCGGGCAGCGCCTTGTTCCAGATGGTGTAGACGGTGCGGTTGAAGCCGGAGAGGTGGCCGACGTGCCGGAAAACGGCGTAGCGGCTGGCCGGGATATCGACGGAGTCGAGATCGTCCGGAACGTGCGTCGCCGTCGATTCGAGGCCGGCGACATAGCGGAAGTGGCCGTCTGCTTCCATCTCGCAGCACACGCCGTAGGCGGCGCCGGCCACAGGGGAGGGCACTTCCTCGCAGCGCGGGTTGAAGTCGCCCCACAGCCGGGGAATGACGGCATTGGTCTCGAAGGTGCAGCGGGTGGAGAGGCCGATCACCCGGAAGGCGCCGCGTTCGCGGAATTCGGGGGCGGCGAGATCGACGATCATGTCCTTGCGCATGGTCCAGGGCTCCATCAGGGGGAGGTTGCGGGTCGTCCGGGCTTGCCGGACGGTGCTCGGCAGCACGCCGAAGCAGCCGGCGAAGGCGCGGGTGAAGGCTTCGTGCGAGCCGTAGCCGGCGTCGAGGGCGACGGCGAGAATCTCCCGGTCGCCTTCGGCCAGCGCCCCGGCGGCGACGGTCAGCCGCCGCGCCCTCAGGTAGCTCATCGGCGCCAGGCCGACGGCGGCCTGGAACAGGCGCGACAGGTGCCAGGGGCTGACGGCGCAGCGGCCGGCCAGTTCGGCCAGCGTCAGCGGCTGTCCGATGTTCAGCTCCAGATACCAGATCGCCTTCTCAAGGACGCCCATCTTTGCCTCGCGACTGCCGAGCCTCTCCTTGATGCCAGAAGCCGGCCGCCGCCGCTTGATCGGCCTTGCCCGGCTGGACATGCAAACGCCGCCCGGAGGCGGCGTTCGGGCAACTCTATCCGAAAAGGGATCAGCCGGGAATCGTCCGGCCCTTCTCGTCGAAGCGATGGATCTTGGCCGCGTCGGGCGTCGCGTAGACGATGTCGTCGGCAGTGTAGCGGTGCTCGCCGAACAGCCGCACGGTGATCAGGCCGGCGTTCTCGGTTTCGAGATAGAGGTTGGTGTCGGCGCCGAGATGCTCGGCGTGGATCACCTTGCCCCTGAAACGGCCCTCGTCCGGCGACACGCTGAGGTGCTCCGGCCGGAAGCCGATGGTGGCGCCCGCCTCGCAGACGCGTCCCGCCTCGACGAAATTCATCTGCGGCGAGCCGATGAAGCCGGCGACGAACATATTGGCCGGCTTGTTGTAGAGTTCCATTGGCGAGCCGATCTGCTCGATGACGCCGGCGTTCAGCACGACGATGCGGTCAGCGAGCGTCATAGCTTCCACCTGGTCGTGCGTCACGTAGATCATGGTGGCGCCGAGTTGGCGGTGCAGGCGGGCGATCTCGACGCGGGTCTGCACGCGCAGGGCGGCGTCGAGGTTGGAAAGCGGTTCGTCGAACAGGAACAGCTCCGGCTCGCGCACCAGCGCCCGGCCGATGGCGACGCGCTGGCGCTGGCCGCCGGACAACTCGGCCGGCCGGCGCTTCAGATAGGGTTCGAGCGACAGCATCTCCGTCGCCTTGGCGACGCGGGTGTTGATCTCGGCGGCCGGCGTGCCGGCCTGCTTGAGGCCGAGCGCCATGTTGTCGCGCACGCTGAGGTGCGGATAGAGCGCGTAGGTCTGGAAGACCATGGTGATGCCGCGCTTGGCCGGCGGCGTCACCGTCACGTCGCGGCCGTTGATCAGCACGGCGCCGGAGGTGACGTCTTCGAGGCCGGCGATCGAGCGCAACAGCGTCGACTTGCCGCAGCCGGACGGGCCGACGAAGATGACGAACTCGCCGTCCTTCACCTCGAGGTCGATGCCCTTCAGCACTTCGAGCTGGCCGAAGGATTTCCTGATGTTCCTGAGTTCCAGCGATCCCACGGGCATTTATCCTTATAGCTTGACCGGCTTGCCGGTGCGGACGCTCTCGTCGGCGGCGAGGCAGACGGCCAGCGATTTCAGCGCGTCGTTCATGTGCTGGGCGAGGTCGATGTCCTCGAGAACCGCCTTCAGCATGTAGGCCTGCTCCAGTTCGCACAGCTCCTGGTGCCCCGGCTCGCCGGCCATGGTGGTGTCGACGTCGGGCGTCAGGAAGGCGCCGTCCGGGCCGGTCGCCGCCTTGTGGACGCGGATGGTCGAGGTGCGGGTGTGGGCGTCGACGTCGTCGGACTTGCCCTCGCGCATGACGATGGAGGCGGAGCCGTTCGGCGAGATGATATCCTTCACGAAGAAGGCCTGCTCCGACATCATCGGCCCCCAGCCGGCTTCATACCAGCCGACCGAGCCGTCGGAGAACAGCACCTGCAAGTGGCCGTAGTTGTACATCTCCGGCGCGATCTCGGACGACAGGCGCAGGCCCATGCCGCGCACCTCCGTCGGCGTCGCGTCGGTCACCTGGCACATCACGTCGATATAGTGGACGCCGCAGTCGACGATCGGCGAGGTGGTGTTCATCAGCGCCTTGTGCGTCTCCCAGGTCTTGCCGGAGGACTGCTGGTTGAGGTTCATGCGGAACACGTAGGGCCCGCCGAGCGCCCGCGCCTCGGCGATGAAGCGCTGCCACGACGGATGGTGGCGCAGGATGTAGCCGACCACCAGCTTGCGGCCGTTGGCGACGGCACAGTCGACGATGCGCTTGGCGTCGGCCACCGTGGTGGCGAGCGGCTTCTCGACGAACACGTGGCAGCCCTGTTCCAGCGCCATCACCGCATAGTCGGCGTGGCTCTCCGAATAGGTGCTGATCGACGCCATGTCCGGCTTCAGCGCCCTCAGCGCCTCCGGGAAGGACGGCGAGACGGCATAGCCCCTCAGTTCCTCCGGTAGCTCCACTTTGGTGCGGTTGACGAGGCCGACGATCTCGTAGCCGGGATTGCGGTGATAGGCGAGGGCATGGCTGCGGCCCATGTTGCCGAGGCCGGCCGAGAGGACGCGAACCGGAGACGTCATTTGACCGCTCCCGAGGTAATGCCGCGAATGAGTTGCCGCGAGAAGATGACGTAGAGGATGAGCACCGGGAAGATGGCCAGCGACAGCGCCGACAGCACGGCGTTCCAGTTGATGACGAACTGGCCGATGAACAGCTGGGCGCCGAGCGTCACCGTCTTGGTGCTCTCGCTGGGGGCGAGGATCAGCGGGAACCACAGGTCGTTCCAGATCGGGATCATGGTGAACACCGCCACCGTCGCCATGGCCGGCCGCACCAGCGGCAGCACCAGGCGGAAGAAGATGGCGTATTCGCTGAGGCCGTCGATGCGGCCGGCGTTCTTGAGGTCGTCCGACACCGTGCGCATGAATTCCGACAGGATGAACACGGCGAGCGGCAGCCCCTGCGCCGTGTAGACGAGGATCAGCGCCGTCAGCGTGTTGACGAGGCCGGCCGCCACCATGCCCTGCAACAGCGCCACCGTGCCGAGGCGGATGGGGATCATGATGCCGATGGCCAGATAGAGGCCCATCAGCGTGTTGCCGCGGAAACGGTATTCGGCGAGCGCGAAGGCGGCCATGGCGCCGAACAAAAGCACCAGGAAGATCGACACCACCGTGACGATGGTGCTGTTCTGGAAATAGGTGAGGAAGTCGCCCTGCTTCATCACCGTCTCGTAGCCGACGAGGCTGAAGGTGGAGGGGGTGGGCAGCCTGAGCGGCTGGCTGAAGATCGCCTGCTTGCTCTTGAACGAGTTGACCAGCGTCAGGAACACCGGGAACAGCGCCACCAGCGTGTAGGCGACGAGCGCCAGATGGACGAGGCTTGCCCGGATCGTCGACTGTCTTGCCTTGGACATGGCCGCCCCCGTCAGAACTGGTAGCGGCGGATGCGCCGCTGGATGCCGAACAGATAGATGCAGACGCCGGTCAGGATGATCAGGAACATGATCGTGGCGATGGTGGCGCCCATCGACGGATCGCCGAGCTGCAGCTGGAAGCCGAAGAAGGTGCGGTAGAGGAAGGTGCCGAGGATGTCGGTCGCCTTGTCCGGCCCGGCCAGCGCGCCCTGCATGGTGTAGACGAGGTCGAAGGCGTTGAAGTTGCCGACGAAGGTCAGGATCGAGATGATGCCGATGGCCGGCAGCACCAGCGGCAGCTTGATCTTGAAGAACTGGCCCCAGCCGGTGATGCCGTCGATCTCGGCCGCCTCGATCACCTCCTCGGGGATGTTGAGGAGCGCGGCATAGATCAGCATCATCGGTATGCCGATGAACTGCCAGACGGAGACCAGCGACACGACGATCAGCGCCGAGCCGGACTTGCCGAGCCAGGGGCCGAACATCGCCTTGAGGCCGACAAGGTCCAGCATCCAGGGCGCGACGCCCCAGATCGGCGACAGGATCAGCTTCCAGATGAAGCCGACGATGACGAAGGACAAGAGCGTCGGCAGGAAGAAGGCGGTGCGGTAGAAGGCGGCGAACCTCAGGCCCGGCAGCGACAAGAGCGCGGCGAGTGCGATGCCGATCGGATTCTGCACCGCCATGTGGATCAGGAAGAAGATGAAGTTGTTCCTGAGGGCGTTCCAGAAATCGGCCGACCAGCGCGGATCGCCGAACAGCGTCGCGAAGTTGGAGAAGCCGACGAACACCGACCGGCCGTCGACGACGTTGAAGAACGACTGCCTCAGCGTTTCGGCGAGCGGCAGGATCATCACCGCCGTGTAGACGATTACCGCGGGGGCGAGGAAGACGAGGATGTGCCAGCGCCGCGGCCGCCGCTGCGCGGCCTCCGTGCCCTGTTCGGATGCGAGGTCGGTCATGTCGGTCCCTGTCGCGCCGGTCCGCCGGCCGGCGGGCGCCGGCGGGCGAGGGGGCAGGCGGCGCGTGGGGTCCGCGCCGCTGTCTCTGGGCTTTCCGGGGGCGTTGAAGGCGCCCCCGGAATTCCCGTCGCGAATCTCTCATGCCCCTGGGCAGAACGAAATCCGCGTCTTGGCGTCACTCACTTGGCCGGCTTGTACCAGCTGTCGAGGCCGTCCTGCAGCTTCTTGGCGGCCGCTTCCGGCGTTTCGGTGCCGTTGATCACGTTGGCCGAGGCCGCCCAGGTCTCGTTTTCGAGGTTGGGCGTGCCGCGCGACAGGATCTGGTAGGTCGAGCGGATGGTCGGCTTGCAGGTCTGCCGCCAGGAGACGAACTCCTTGGCCAGCGGATCGGTGATCTCGACCGGCGTCGAGTTCAGGCTGAAGAAGCCCGGCAGCGCGTTGGCGTAGATCGAGGCGAACTCCGGCGAGGCCACCCAGTCGAGGAACACCTTGGCCTCTTCCTTGTGGGCGCTCGCCGCGTTGAGACCCATGGCGATGTCGTTGTGGTCGGAGATGTAGCAGGTGTCCCCGTCCTTGGCGACCGGCGGCGGGAAGGCGCCGAGCTTCAGGCCGGCGCTGCTGAACGGCGAGATCTCCCACGAGCCGGCCGGGTAGATGGCGGCGCGGCCGAGCGTGAACAGGTTCTGGCTGTCCGGGTAGGTCTGCGCCTCGAAGCCGTCGCCGAGATAGGGCTTCCACTTGGCGAGCACGCGATAGGGCTCGACCCAGCCTTCGTCGGTCAGCTTCTCGGTGCCGGCGATCAGCGCCTTGCGGCCTTCCTCGCCCTTCCAGTAGGTCGGGCCGATGTTCTGATAGCCCATCGTGGCCGCTTCCCACATGTCCTTGGTGCCCATGGCCATGGGAATGTAGGTGCCGTCGGCCTTGAGCTTGTCGAGCACGGCGAAGAACTGGTCGACGGTCTTCGGTACCTCGGCGCCGACCTTCTCGAAGGCTTCCTTGTTGTAGATGAAGCCGTGGATGACCGAGGCCATCGGCACGCAGAAGGTCTTCTTGCCGTCGTCGGTGGTCCAGGCGGACTTGGCGACGTCGGAGAAGTTCTTCATGCCGTCGAGGCCGGTCAGGTCTTCGAGCTTGCCCTTCTCGAACAATTGCAGCGAGGTGTCGAACGGCCGGCAGGCAACGAGATCACCGGCCGAGCCGGCGTCGAGCTTGGCGTTGAGCGCCGCGTTGTACTCGGTGGGGGCGCTCGGCGAGAAGGTCACCTTGATGCCCGGATGCTTGGCCTCGAAGGCAGGGATGATCTTCTCCTGCCAGATCTGCATGTCGTCGTTGCGCCAGCTCTCGATATTGAGCGTGACGTCGGCCGCCGAGGCAACCCCGACGCCGGCCAGCACGCTCGATGCCAGAAGGACACCCTGCAACGTAGTGCGATTCATCGTCCGTCTCCCTATGCTCGCGTCGCCAGGACGCGCGTTGAGAACCCCGATTATGATTTTGCGACGAGCGTCATCGCCCGCCGCAGGTTTTGGCCGGCCTCGACGAGAGCGGCATCCGCCGCCTCGATATCTCCCGCGCCGGCGGCGAGCAGAATGGCGTGCTTGACCGAGCCGCGGCTCTCCTCAAGGAGTCCTGTCGCCGCGTCGGGCCTGACGCCGGCGATGTCGGTCACGATGCGGGCGGCACGCGCCCGCAGCTTGTCGTTGTCGGCCCTGACGTTGACCATGTGGCCGTCGAGCACGTGCCCGAGATGCACGGCCATCAGCGTCGACAGCATGTTGAGGGCGATCTTCTGCGCCGTGCCGGCGCCCATGCGCGTCGAGCCGGACACCACCTCCGGCGGCGTTTTCAAGAGCACCGCCACGTCGGCGGCGGCAAGCAGCGGCGCGCCTTCGTTGTTGGCAAGGCCGATCACCACGGCGCCGCGCGCCTTGGCGGCGCGGGCGGCGGAGAGCGTGTAGGGCGTCGAGCCGGAAGCAGACACCGCGATGACGCAGTCACCGGCGCCGATGCCGCTGGCTTCGAGGTCGGCGGCGCCGGCGGCGACGTCGTCTTCGCCGACCCCCAGCATGTCGATCAGGCTGTCGCGGCCGCCGGCCAGGACGACAATCGCCCGGTCGCCGGCGATGCCGTAGGTGCCGGGCAGTTCGAGGCAGTCGGCCAGCGCCATCAGGCCGGAGCTGCCGGCGCCGACATAGGCGAGGCGATGGCCGGACGACAGCGCGGCGGCGGCGCGGACGGCCGCTTCGGCAATGGCGGGAATGGCCGCCTCGGCGCTTCTCGCCGCCGCGACCTGGGCGGCGGCCAGCACCTCCAGAATGCGCGTCGGCGGCAGGGTGTCGAACCCTGTCGCATGGCTGTCGCGGTCCTCGGTGCCCTGCCTGGCCGTCATCGTGTTTCTCCCCACTCCGGTAATAATGCCAAAAAGCTACCACTTGTCCAGAGGGACAATTAGAGTTCATTCATTTTTGTGGCGGAAGGGTGTCGGCTGCTGCGGGGCCTTAAGAGATAATCCATATATTACAATGAGATGGTGCGGGGTTATCAAAAAAGCCTAGCCCGTCATCAATATGCCGATTGGCAAATGGTATTTTTTTGGTACTTTCAGGTGAGGAGGGCGGCGATGGTGGACTTCGTGATCGGCGTCGATGGCGGCGGAACCGGATGCCGGGCGGCGGTGGCCGGCCGTGACGGCCGCATCCTTGCCACGGGCGAGGGCGGCGCCGCCAACATCCTGACCGACCGCTTCGGGGCGATCGACAACATCTGCCGCGCCATAGATGGCGCCGTGGCGGCGGCCGGCCTCGGCGGCGACGCGCTCCGGCGCGCCGGCGTGCTGCTGGGCCTTGCCGGCAGCAATGTCGGCGATGCCGCCGGCTTCATTGCCGCCACCCTGCCGGCCGGCCGCGTCGAGGTGGTCTCCGACGGCCTGATCGCCCTCGAAGGCGCCATTGGCGCCGGCGACGGCGCGGTGGCGATCCTCGGCACCGGCTCCATCTTCTTCGCGCGACAGGGGGACACGGTACGCTCCTACGGCGGCTGGGGTTTCATCATCGGCGATTTCGGCTCCGGCGCCAGTCTCGGCCGGGCGGCGCTGGCCGCGACGCTGCTCGCCCACGACCGCATCATTGCCGCCTCGCCGCTGACCGACCGGCTGATCGCCGACTTCGGCGGCACGCCCGGCCCGATGGTCGAGTTCGCCCGCACGGCGAGCCCCGGCGACTTCGGCCGCTTCGCGCCGGCCGTCTTCGCGGCGGCGGCGGCCGGCGATCCCGTCGGGCTCGACATCGTCGGCAAGGCGGCGGTGGCAGTCGATCTCGCCCTCGACCGCATCGCCGATGACGGCGCCGCCCGCATCGCGCTGCTCGGCGGCCTTGCGCCGCTCTATCCGGCCTATCTCGCCGAGCGCCACCGGCCGCGCCTCGTCGCCCCGAAGGACAACGCGCTCGCCGGGGCGGTGGCGCTGGCCGCCCGCCGCTTCTCCGGCGCAGGGGAGGGGTCGGCATGAGCGGCGCCATCTCCGACATTCTGTCGCCCGAGCAGTTGCAGGTGGCTGGCACCGGCCCGCTCTACCTGAAGCTCAGGCAGGCGATCGAGACAGCCATCGACGGCGGCCGCCTCAAGCACGGCGACGCGCTGCCGCCCGAACGCGAGATCGCCGATTTCGCCGGCATCAGCCGCGTCACCGTGCGCAAGGCGGTGGACGATCTCGTCGAGGCCGGCCTCTTGATGCGCCGCCACGGCTCCGGCACCTTCGTGGTCAAGCCGGTCGAGCGGGTGCAGCAGTCGCTGTCGCTGCTCACCTCGTTCACCGAGGACATGGCGCGGCGCGGCCTCACCGCCAGCTCGCGCTGGCTCGATCGCGGCCTGCACCTGCCCTCGCCCGAGGAGGCGATGATGCTGGGCCTGGCCGGCGGCGCCCGCGTCGCCCGGCTGGAACGGCTCAGAATCGCCAACGACCTGCCGCTGGCCATCGAGCGGGCTTCGCTGTCGGCCGAGGTGCTGCCCGACCCGACGGTGGTAACCTCCTCGCTCTACGAGATCCTGGCGAAAAGCGGCAACCGGCCGGTCAGGGCGGTGCAACGCATCTCCGCCTGCAACATCCGCGGCCGCGACGCATCGCTGCTCGGCGTGCAGGCCGGCGACGCGGGCCTGTCCATCGAGCGTATTTCCTACCTCGCCTCCGGCCGCGTGGTAGAATTCACCCGCTCGCTCTATCGCGCCGACGCCTATGATTTCGTCGCGGAGCTGACGCTGCCGCAGTCCTGATCCGTCACCATCAAGGAGACGACACCATGTCCGCCCTCATCATCCGCGGTGCCCGCCTGTTCGACGGCGATGCCTGGCACGACGACGCCGAGATCGCCGTGATCGACGGCCGCTTCGTCGATCCCGCCGAGGCGCCGGCCGGTGCCGAGGTGATCGACGCCGCCGGTCTCGACGTCATCCCCGGCTTCATCGACCTGCAGGTCAACGGCGGCGGCGGCATCAACTTCAACGACGATCCGAGCGTTGCCACCATCGAGCGCATCTCGGCCGCCCACGCCCGCTTCGGCACCACGGCGCTCTTGCCGACGCTGATCACCGACCGCCGCGAGGCCCGCGCCGCAGCGATCGCCGCCGGCCGGGCGGCGCGGGCGGCCAATGTGCCGGGCTTCCTCGGCCTGCATATCGAAGGGCCGCATCTCTCCGCCGCCAAGCGCGGCGTGCACGCCGCCGCCTACGTCCGGCCGATGGAAGAGCAGGACGTCCGCGAGCTGCTCGGCGCCGTCGCCGTCGGCGACCCGGTGATGCTGACGGTGGCCCCCGAATCGACGCCCGTCGAGGCGGTGCGGCGTCTGGCGGCGGCCGGCGGTATCGTCAGCCTCGGCCATACCGACTGCGACTACGACACGGCGCTCGCCTATGTGGCGGCCGGCGCCGCCACGGCGACGCATTTGTTCAACGCCATGAGCCCGTTCGGCCATCGGACGCCGGGCATGGTCGGCGCCATCCTCGACAGCGGCATCTCGGCCGGCCTGATCGCCGACGGCGTGCACGTGCATCCGGCGGCGGCGCGGGTGGCGCTCAGGGCCAAGCGCGGGCCGGGCCGGCTGTTCCTGGTCACCGACGCCATGCTGACCATCGGCACCGACCTGCCGGAATTCGAGCTGAACGGCCGCACCATCTTCCGCCGCGACGGCCGCCTGGCGCTGGCCGACGGCACGCTGGCCGGCGCCGACATCGACATGCTGTCGTCCGTGCGCTACGCCGCCGCCCATTTCGACATCAGCCTCGACGAGGCGATCCGCATGGCCACCGTCTACCCGGCCGAGGCGATGCGCATCGGCCGCCGCAAGGGGCGGATCGTCCCCGGCTATGACGCCGATTTCCTGCTGCTCACCCCCGGCTTCGAACTCAAGTCGACATGGATCGGTGGCGAGAAGGTGTATTCGGCCTGAGGCGGAAGGCTGATAAGGGAGCCTCATTCGGCCCGAGATGGTCCGCCTTCGCGGACCATGACATTGATATAAACATGAAATTCTCGTCATGGTCCGCGAAGGCGGACCATCTCGGGCCGGAAGGGCTCCGTCAGAGCTTCCTCAGCATCACCTGTTCGATGGCGTGGCTGGCGCTCTTGCGCAGCACCAGGTCGGCGCGGAGGCGGGTCGGCTGGATGTTCTCGCGAAGGTTGGCGAGGTTGATGCGCGTCCATAGGCCGATGGCGGTCTCCAGCGCCTCCGCCTCGGAGATTTCCGCGTAGCGGCGGAAGTATGACTGCGGGTCGCGGAAGGCGGTCTGCCTGAGGCGCATGAAGCGCTCGACGTACCAGCGCTGGAGGTCGGCCTCGTCGGCGTCGATGAAGATCGAGAAGTCGAAGAAGTCGGACACGAAGGGGATGGCGCGGCCGTCGCGCGGCAGCTTGCCGGTCTGCAGGACGTTGAGCCCTTCGAGGATCAGGATGTCCGGCTGGTCGACGACGGTGCGCTCGTCCGGCACGATGTCGTAGACGAGGTGCGAGTAGACCGGCGCCCAGACGTTCGGCTTGCCGGCCTTGATGTCGGTGAGGAAGGACAGGAGCGCCGCCCGGTCGTAGCTTTCCGGGAAGCCCTTCTTCTCCATCAGCCCTTCCTCGCGCAGCACGGCGTTGGGGAACAGGAAGCCGTCGGTGGTGACGAGGTCGACCTTGGGCGACGACGGCCAGCGCGACATCATCGCCCTCAGGATGCGCGCCGTCGTCGACTTGCCGACCGCCACCGAGCCGGCGATGCCGATGATGAACGGCTTCTTGGCCTCGGCGCGGCCGAGGAAGCGGCGCGTCGAGGAATGCAGCGACTGCGCCGATTCGACGTAGAGTGACAGGAGGCGCGACAGCGGCAGGAAGATGTCGGACACTTCCTCGAGCTGCACCGGATCGTTGAGGGCGCGCAGGCGGAGGACGTCGTCGAGCGACAGCGTCAGCGGCATGCCGGCCCTGAGCACGGCCCAGTCGGCGCGGGTGTAGACATCGTAGGGCGACAGTGCTTTGCGCACGAACTGTTCCATTCGTCACCGTCTCCGGATCGCCGCTCGGCGGTCCGCTGGTTCCGGTTGAAGGCGGGATTGCGGCCGCCGGCCAGGCCGGCGCGCCATGATCGGGGGGTCAGTCGGCCGGGCGGCCGGCCTTTTCCTGGAGGCCGGACTGCGCCGTGCGGCGCTTCAGCTCGGCCAGCACGTCGTCGAGCGGCACGCCCTTCAGCGCCAGCACGACCATCAGGTGGTAGAGGAGGTCGGCGGCCTCGTAGGTCACCGCTTCGGCGTCGCCGGAAACGGCGGCGATCACCGTCTCCACCGCTTCCTCGCCGAGCTTCTGCGTCGCCTTGGCGATGCCCTTGCCGGCCAGCTTGCGCGTGTAGGAGGTCGCATCGCCGTTCCTGAGGCGTTCGGCGACGATCGCTTCGAGGTCGGAAAGCGTGAAAATGCTGTCAGCCATGCCGTTCATCCCTGAAGGCGGACGGGAACGCCGGCCGCGGCGAGATGCGCCTTGGCCTCGCCGATGGTGAAAGTGCCGAAATGGAAGATCGAGGCGGCCAGCACGGCGGCGGCGTGGCCGTCGCGGATGCCTTCGACCAGATGGTCGAGCGTGCCGACGCCGCCCGAAGCGATCACCGGCACGGACACCGCATCGGCGATGGTGCGGGTCAGTTCGAGATCGAAACCGATCTTGGTGCCGTCGCGGTCCATGGAGGTGAGCAGGATCTCGCCGGCCCCCAGCGACACCACTTCCTGGGCATACTCAACGGCGTCGATGCCGGTGGCCTGCCGGCCGCCGTGGGTGAACACCTCCCAGCGCGGCTTGCCGTCCGAGGGGACGCGTTTGGCGTCGATGGCGACGACGATGCACTGGTCGCCGAACTTCTCGGAGGCGCGGCGGACGAGGTCGCGGTCGCGCACGGCCGCCGACATGATCGACGCCTTGTCGGCGCCGGCCAGCAGCAGTTCGCGGATGTCCTCGACCGAGCGGACGCCGCCGCCGACCGTCACCGGCATGAAGCAGCGCTCGGCCGTGCGGCGGACCACGTCGAGGATGGTGCCGCGATTCTCGTGGCTGGCCGTGATGTCGAGGAAGCACAATTCGTCGGCGCCGGCCGCGTCATAGGCGGCGGCGGCCTCGACCGGATCGCCGGCATCGATGAGGTCGACGAAGTTGACCCCCTTGACCACCCGGCCGTCCTTGACGTCGAGGCAGGGGATGACGCGCGCCTTCAGCATAGGGGTCACCCTCGGATTGAAAACGCCCATTTCTTATACGGCTCTACGGGCCGGCGCCAGTCCCAAGGCGCCGGACAGGCTTGCGGTGGGCGGGAAGCACGGCCGGCCTCCGACAAGTCGCCGGGCTGCCGGTGAGGGCGCGCTGCGCCCTGGTTCTCGGCCGACAGGTTTCAATGCAAATCGAAGGTCGTTTTCAAGAGTATGCATCCAATGATAGGCATACCTCCAGAATACAATTTAGAAATATAAACGACCCGTAAATGAAGATTCATTTAAATGAGAATAATAGGCAGCGTAACGCTGGCCGGGGACAGTCTTTCCCGTTACATGCGCCACGCATACGAGCCGACGGATCCGGGAGGGATCGTTCGGCGGTGCTGGACGGGCAGCCAAGGCAGGAGCTGAGATTCATGTGGCCCTTTTCAAATCATGAGGCTGCGGTGCTCGCGGCCCTCGATCGGTCCCTCGCGGTCATCGAGTTCGACCCGTCCGGAACGATCCTCACCGCCAACGCCAACTTCCTGAAGGTCATGGGCTACGAGCTGGCCGACATCGTCGGCAAGCATCATTCGATGTTCGTCGATCCGGCGGAGGTCAAGGGTCCGGCCTATGCCGCCTTCTGGCGCGATCTCACGGCTGGCCAGTTCATGTCGGCGGAGTTCCGCCGCATCGCCAAGGGAGGCCGCTCCGTCTGGATTCAGGGCACCTACAATCCCCTGCTCGACAAATCCGGCAAGGTCTATCGCGTCGTCAAGTTCGCCACCGACGTCACCGAACGCAAGCTGGAAGACGCCAAGGTGCAGGGCCAGATCGCCGCCATCAACCGCGCCCAGGCGGTGATCTCCTTCGAGCCGGACGGCACGATCATCGAAGCCAACGAGAACTTCCTGAAGACGCTCGGCTACCGGCTCGACGAAATCGTCGGCAAGCATCATTCGATGTTCGTCCCGCCCGACGAGCGCGACAGCCCCGCCTACCGGAAGTTCTGGGAGGATCTCAGGGCCGGCCAGTTCAAGTCGGACGAGTTCCACCGCATCGGCAAGGGCAACCGCGACGTCTTCGTCCAGGCGACCTACAATCCGATCTTCGACGAAAGCGGCCGGCTGATCCGGGTCACCAAGTTCGCCACCGACATCACCGCCGTCATGAGCCGCCGCCGCAAGCGGCATGACGCCCAGGACGATATCAACCGCGAGCTTGGCGAGGTGGCCGGCATGGTCGCCCGGTCCAACGCCGAGGCGGCGGGCGCCAACGCCATCGCCGGCACCACGGCGTCTAACGTTCAGGCGGTGGCCGCCGGGGCGGAGGAGCTTGCCTCCTCGGTCGCCGAAATCAGCCGTCAGGTCAGCGTCGCCCTGTCGGTGTCGCAGGAGGCTGTCGCCCAGGCCGACACCGCGACGCAGGTGGTGTCCGGATTGGCGGCGGCGGCGCAGAAGATCGACCAGGTGGTCGAACTGATCAACACCATCGCCGGCCAGACCAATCTTCTCGCCCTCAACGCCACCATCGAGGCGGCGCGGGCCGGCGAGATGGGCAAGGGCTTCGCGGTGGTGGCGCAGGAGGTGAAGCAACTCGCCGCCCAGACCTCGCGGGCCACCGAAGAGATCGCCAGCGAGATCGCTGCCGTCCAGACCATCTCCTCCAAGGCAGTGCAATCGATCGATGGAATCACCACCATCATCGGCCGCATCAACGACATCTCCTCGTCGATCGCCGCGGCGGTGGAGGAGCAGGCCGCCGTGACGCAGAACATGTCCGGCAGCATGCATACGGCGGCGACCGGCGTCGAGGAGATCGCCAGGGCGCTCTCCGACATCAGCCGCTCGACGCAGTCGATCGACGAAACGGCCACCAAGTTGCAGAAGGCGGCGGCGTCACTCGCCTGACCGGTAACACCGCGCCGATCTGCATCGCCCCTGCCGTCTTGTACGGCGGGGGCGTTTTGCTATCAGCGCCAGCTTGTCTCCGCCCACATCCGGGCAAAGGCTGTGCGATAGTCGGGATAGGCATAGGCAAGGCCGAGCATGGACTTGCTCCTGCCGTTGGCGACCCGCTTGTTCTCGCCATAGAAGCTGCGGGCCATCGGCGACAGATCGGCGGTGGCAAAGTCCTGCTCGGGCGGCGGCGGCACGCCCATCAGGCCGGCGGCATAGGCGACGACGTCCTGCGGCGGCGCCGGCTCGTCGTCGGTGATGTTGAAGAGGCCGGAGGCGCCCGTCGCGAAGACCCGATCCACCGCCGCCGCGATATCCTCGACGTGGATGCGGTTGAACACCTGTCCCGGTTTCACCAGCCGGCGGGCGCTGCCGTCGGCGAGGTTGACGAAGGCGTTGCGGCCAGGGCCGTAGATGCCGGACAGCCGCAGCACGGCCACCGGCACGCCGCTGCGGGCGCCGAAGTCGAGCCACTGGTCTTCCGCCCGGACGCGGGCGAGCGAACGGGCGCTCTGCGGCCGGCATTCGCTTTCCTCGTCGACCCAGGCGCCGTCGTGGTCGCCGTAGACGCCCACCGTCGACAGATAGGCGACGGCGGCAGGCGATTCGGCGGCGAGCGCCTCGGCCAGCACCGGCAGGACGCGGTCGCCACCATCCGGCCCCTCGGCCGGGGCGATGGAGACGAGAACATGCGTGATGCCGGAGAGCGCCTGCTTCAGCGCCTCGGCCGATTCCCGCGAGCCGTCGAAGAGGCGCATGTCGGCGAGAGAGGCGAGGGCGGCGGCCTTGCCGGCCGAACGCGTGGTGCCGATCGCCGCGGCCGGCGAGAGGCGGCGGAGCGCCGCTTGTGCGCTGTAGCCGAGACCGAGGGCGAGGAGCTTCATGGGGTTCTCCCTATGTCGTGCCGGTACCGGCCGGAGACACGTTGCATAGAGGCATTCGCCACCTACATAAAGGCGTCATTTCAGGGACGGCCTCCGCGCTCCGGGCGGGCGGCCGTTGCCGCAAGGAGCATCCCATGATGGAACATACCAACCCGTCGACCTGGTACGGCACCACCATCGTCTCGGTCCGCAAGGACGGCAAGGTGGTGATCGCCGGCGACGGGCAGGTGACGCTCGGCGCCACCGTCATCAAGCACACGGCGCGGAAGGTGCGGCCGCTCGGCCGCGGCGATGTCATCGCCGGTTTTGCCGGCGCCACCGCCGACGCCTTCACGCTGTTCGAGCGGCTTGAGGCCAAGCTGGAGCAGTATCCCGGCCAGTTGATGCGCGCCTGCGTCGAGCTTGCCAAGGACTGGCGCACCGACCGCTATCTCCGCCGCCTCGAAGCGATGATGATCGTCGCCGACGCCTCGGTGACGCTGGTGCTGACCGGCACCGGCGATGTGCTGGAGCCCGAGGGCGGCATCGCCGGCATCGGCTCGGGCGGCACCTACGCGCTGGCCGCCGCCCGCGCGCTGGCCGACAGCGGTCTCGACGCCGAGGCCATCGCCCGCAAGGCGATGAAGATCGCCGCCGACATCTGCGTCTACACCAACGAGAACGTGGTGGTCGAAAGCCTGCCGAAAGCCTGAGTTCCATCCAAGGATAAGACTATGCCCGATTTCTCCCCCCGCGAGATCGTCTCCGAACTCGACCGTCACATCGTCGGCCAGAAGGACGCCAAGCGCGCCGTCGCCATCGCGCTCAGGAACCGCTGGCGCCGCCTGCAACTCGACCCGTCGCTGCGCGAGGAAGTGCTGCCCAAGAACATCCTGATGATCGGCCCGACCGGCGTCGGCAAGACGGAGATCTCCCGTCGTCTCGCCCGCCTCGCCAACGCGCCCTTCGTCAAGGTCGAGGCCACCAAGTTCACCGAGATCGGCTATGTTGGCCGCGATGTCGAGCAGATCGTCCGCGATCTCCTGGAGGTTGGCATCTCGCTCGTCCGGGCGCAGCGGCGCAAGGACGTCGAGGCGAAGGCGCATCTCGCCGCCGAGGAGCGGGTGCTCGACGCTCTCGTCGGCACCTCGGCCAGCCCGTCGACGCGCGACACCTTCCGCCGCAAGCTGCGCGGCGGCGAACTCGACGACAAGGAGATCGAGGTCGAGCTGACCTCGGCGGCCGGCGCGCCCGGCGGCATGGAAATTCCCGGCATGCCGGGCGGCCAGGTGATCAACCTCTCGGAGATGATGCAGAAGATGATGGGCGGCGTGAAGAAGACCCGTCGCGTCTCCGTCAAGGACAGCCACGACCTGCTCACCGCCGAGGAGGCCGACAAGCTGATCGATCAGGACAAGATCGTCGCCGAGGCCATTGAGGCGGTGGAGAATAACGGCATCGTCTTCCTCGACGAGATCGACAAGATCTGCGCCAAGGACGGCCGCGACGGCTCGGTGTCGCGCGAGGGCGTGCAGCGCGACCTGCTGCCGCTCATCGAGGGCACGACGGTTTCCACCAAGCACGGCGCGGTGAAGACCGACCACATTCTGTTCATCGCCTCGGGCGCCTTCCACGTCGCCAAGCCCTCGGACCTCCTGCCCGAGTTGCAGGGCCGCCTGCCGATCCGCGTCGAGCTGAAGCCGCTCGACAAGGACGACTTCCGCCGCATCCTGACCGAGCCGGAAGCCAGCCTGATCAAGCAATATGTGGCGCTGCTCGCCACCGAGGGCGTGACGCTGGCCTTCACCGACGACGCCATCGATGCCGTTGCCGAGATCGCCGTGCACGTCAATGCCACGGTGGAGAACATCGGCGCCCGGCGGCTCCAGACGGTGCTGGAGCGCATCCTCGACGACATCTCCTTCTCGGCACCCGACCGCTCCGGCGAGACGTTGACCGTCGACGGCGCGGCGGTCAGGACGGCGGTCGGCGATCTCGCCCGCAACACCGATCTCAGCCGCTTCATCCTGTGACGGCCTCCTTCGGGGAAGACATCATGGCGCTATCTCCGGAGGAAACCGCCCGCTACGCCCGCCACATCGTGCTCGCCGGCGTCGGCGGGCCCGGCCAGCAGAAGCTGAAGGCGGCCAGCGTGCTGCTGGTGGGGGCGGGCGGCCTCGGCAGCCCGGCCATTCTCTATCTCGCCGCCGCCGGCATCGGCCGCCTCGGCATCGTCGACGACGACGCGGTCAGCCTGTCCAACCTGCAACGACAGGTGATCCACGCCGAAGCCGACCTCGGCCGCCCCAAGGCGGCGAGCGCCGCGGCGGCGGTCGGCCGGCTCAACCGGCACGTCGTCGTCGAGCCGCACGCCGTCCGGCTCGATGCCGACAACGCCGCCGAACTGCTCGCCGGCTACGACGTGATCGTCGACGGCTCGGACAATTTCGCGACGCGCTATCTCGTCGCCGACACCGCCGAGGCGCTCGGAAAGCCGCTGGTCACCGCGGCGATCCAGGGCTTCGACGGCTCGATCACCACGCTGCTGCCGCACCTCGCCGATGCCGATGGCCAACCCAATCCACGCTACCGCGACCTCTTTCCGGCGCCGCCGCCCGACGGCACGGTGCCCAGTTGCGCGCTGGCCGGCGTGATCGGCGCCTTGCCGGGCGTGCTCGGCTCGCTGGCCGCCATGGAAGTCATCAAGCTGATCACCGGCGCCGGCGAGCCGCTGACCGGCCGCCTGCTGATGGTCGACACGCTCGGCATGCGCTTCGAGACGGTGCGCTATCGCCGTCGGAGATGAGCCGGTGGGGCGGAGAAACGTTGCGAAACGCAACTTTCTTGTCGTCCTCGCGGGTTTTGCGTATATCGTTTCAACCGGATCGGTCGCATCGTCGACGGGTCCCCTCTGGCCCTGGCGGGCTCTCCGCCGGAGGGCGCAGGATCGGTCGGCCGCTTGCCGGGGGGCATGGGTGGCTGGCTTTCCGGGCGACGCCGCCGGTTCCGGCCGGGTGTCGCGCGGGCTTTAGTAGCGGCCTCGGGAAGAGAGACGCCGTTGTCCCTCGTCAGTTTGCCGGTCGCCGGCGCATCGGGACGGACAGATGGGTGAAAGTTCAACTCCGCAGACCAAGACCGTGAAGCTCGCCGACGTGGCGCGCGCCGCCGGTGTCAGCCAGGGCACGGTCTCCAACGTCTTCAACCGGCCGGGCCTCGTCTCCGACCAGCTCCGCGAGCGGGTCGAGGAGGCGGCGCGATCGCTCGGCTATCGTGGCCCCGACCCGCGCGGCCGCCTGCTCAGGGCTGGCCGCGTCAACGCCATCGGCGTCGTCGCCGTCGGGCCGCTCAACGGTTTCTTCGACGACCAGTATACCCGCCTGTTCCTGTCCGGCGTCGCCCGCGCCTGCGAGGCGCGCGGCGCCGGCATCTCGCTGGTGTCGGCCACCGACGACGAGATCGCCGCCTGGAACATCCGCACCGCTCTGGTCGACGGCTTCATCCTCAACTGCCTCAACGAAGGCAGCATGCTGGTCGAGCTGGCCGAGAAGCGCGGTCTACCCTTCGTGGCCGTGGACTTTCCCGTCGGCCCCGGCTTCGACGTCGTACGAATCGACGACTATCGAGGCGCCTGCGCGGCGGCGCAGCATCTTGTCGACCTCGGTCACCGGCATTTCGCCGTGCTGACCTTCGAGACCGAGAAGGAGGTGCGCCTCGGCTTCGTCGACGACGTCCGCGCCGAGCGCTCGTCCTTCGAGGTGGTGAGGCAGCGTCTTTCCGGCTATCGCGACGTGTTCCGGGCCGCCGGCCTGCCGCCGCAGCCGGTGTTCGAGACCGGCTCCGACGACGAAGGCGTCCACACCGGCGTCGACGCCGTGCTGGCCGCCAATCCCGACACCACCGCCTTCATCTGCACCTCCGACCGGGTGGCGCTGCACGTCATCACCTATCTTCAGTCGCTCGGCCACAAGGTGCCCGACGATTTCTCGGTGGTCGGCTTCGACGGCATCGAGGAGGCGGCGAGCTTCCGCCCGCCGCTCACCACCATCAGCCAGCCGGGTATCGCCAAGGGCGAGGCGGCGGTGGAACTGATCCTCGGCGACCAGCCGGACGGTGCCGGCGGCCGGGTGGTCGAGCTGCCGATCGAACTGGTGGTCGGCCAATCGACGGCGCCGCCGCGCAAGGTTTGACAACGATCGCCGGGCTGCCCGATATCGATACTGGCGACCTTCCGGCCCGAGATCCTCTGCCTTCGCGGAGGATCTCGGGCCGGAAGAGGCGCTTCGGATATCGGGCGCTCCTGCCCGCCTACGGCGCCAGCCCGAACAGGCTGAGGTCGGATGGGCCGAGCCGGTCCTTGGCCGTCTGGATCTGGTGCCAGTAGGGGTAGAGGAGCGGCAGCGCGCTGACCTCGTCGAGCCGCCGGCGCTCGTCGGCGGAGAGCTTGAGATCGGCCGCCTTGAGGTTGTCGGCGAACTGCGCTTCGGTGCGGCCGCCGATCACCACCGACGTCACGCCCGGCCGGCCGAGCAGCCAGGCGAGCGCCACCTGCGCGCCGCTGACGCCCCGCGCGCCGGCGATGTCCACCAGCGTGTCGACGATGTTCCAGAGGCGGTTCTCGTCGCGGATCGGCGGCTCGGTCCAGCCTGCAAGCTGCCGCGAGCCTTCGGGCGCCTCCGCGTTGCGCCGGTGCTTGCCCGACAGGAGACCGCCGGCCAGCGGGCTCCACACCAGGATGCCGAGCCCCTGGTCGAGCGAAATCGGTACCAGCTCGTACTCGGCTTCGCGCGCCTCCAGTGTGTAATGGATCTGCTGCGACACGAAGCGCTGGCGATGCTCGGCGGCGGCGGCGCCGAGCGCCTTCATGATGTGCCAGCCGGAGAAGTTGGAGCAGCCGACATAGCGCACCTTGCCGGCGCGGACGAGGCTGTCCAGCGCTTCCATGAACTCCTCGACCGGCGTCAGGCCGTCCCACTGGTGCACCTGGTAGAGGTCGATGGTGTCGGTCTTGAGGCGCCTCAGGCTGGCCTCGCATCCCGCGATGATGTGATGGCGGCTGAGGCCGCGATCGTTGGGACCGGGACCGGTCGGAAAGCGCACCTTGGTGGCGACGAGGATGCCCTTGCCCTGCCGCGTCTTGAGGAGGTCGCCGATGATCTCCTCGGAGAGGCCGTCGGAATAGGCATCGGCGGTGTCGATCATGTTGATACCGGCGTCGACGCAGAGGTCGACGATCCGCGCCGCCTGGGCCGGACCGACGGCGCCGACCTTGGCGAAGTTGCCTTTGCCGCCGAAGGTCATGGTGCCCATGGTGAGGGTGGAAACCTTGAGGCCCGAACGGCCCAGCAGACGGTATTCCATGGCAATCTCCCTTGGTTCGCGGAACGGGAATCGGACTTTATGTCCGTGTCGGAAGGCTGTGAAGGCCGGTACCGCCGCCGGCGGTTCGGGTCGGTCGGCATTTTTCGCTTGGCGCCCCGGCCGGCTGGTGTAAAAGCCGGTTCGGATCGGAGGACACACCATGCCGCTCAACAGCATGACAGGATTTGCGCGCCTCGACGGCTCTGCCGGCGGCAACCGCTTCGCCTGGGAGCTGCGCTCCGTCAACGGCCGTGGGCTCGACCTCCGGCTGCGCCTGCCGCCCGGCTTCGATGCCGTGGAAGTGGCGGTGCGCCGCACCGCGTCGGCGGCGCTCGGCCGCGGCAACGTGTCGATCACCCTGACGGTGACGCGCGAGACGTCGTCGCAGACCTTCCGCATCGACGAGGGACTGCTGGCGGCGCTGATCGACACCGCTCGCCGCTACGCCGGCACGCCGGGCATCCGCGACGCTTCCCTCGACGGCCTTCTGGCGGTGCGCGGCGTCGTCGATGTGGTCGAGGCGGCGCCCGACGAGGCGGCGGCACACGCCTTCGAGGCCGAGCTGATCATCGCTTTCAGCCGGGCGCTTGCCGATTTCCAGGCCTCGCGCGCTTCCGAGGGCGTGGCGCTCGCCCGCATCCTCGGCGATCAGGTGGACGAGATCGCCCGCCTCGTCGCGGAAGCCGAGGCGCTGCCCACCCGCACACCGGAAGCGATCCGCGACCGGCTGGAGGAGCAACTCGCCGCGCTGCTCGCCCGCGACGACATCGACCCGCAGCGCCTGCACGTCGAGGCGGCGCTGATTGCCACCCGCGCCGATGTGCGCGAGGAGATCGACCGCCTGAAGGCGCATATCGCCCAGGCGCGCGAACTCCTGGCCGGCGACGCCGCCGTCGGCCGTCGGCTGGACTTCCTGGCGCAGGAGTTCAACCGGGAATCCAACACCCTCTGTTCCAAATCCAACGACACCGCCCTGACGCGGATCGGTCTCGCCCTGAAGGCGGTGGTCGATCAGTTCAAGGAGCAGGTGCAGAACGTCGAGTGATCGCCATGGTGACCCACGAGCCGAGGCACGTCCGCTTTCCCCGCCGCGGACTGATGTTCGTCATTTCCTCGCCGTCGGGCGCCGGCAAGGGCACGCTGTCGCGCAATATCCTCGACACCGACCGCGACATGACGCTGTCGATCTCGGTGACGACGCGTGATCGCCGGCCGAGCGAGATCAACGGCGTCCACTACCACTTCATCTCGCAGCAGCGCTTCCTGTCGATGCGCGACGGCGGCGAGCTGCTGGAATGGGCCGAGGTGCACGGCAACTACTACGGCACGCCACGGGCGCCGGTGGAGGAAGCGCTGAGCGCCGGCCGCGACGTGCTGTTCGACATCGACTGGCAGGGCGCCGCCCAGTTGCGGGAGAAGATGGCCGACGACGTGGTGTCGGTGTTCATCCTGCCGCCGTCGATGAGCGAGCTGCGCTCGCGCCTTACCCGCCGGGCCGAGGACGCGCCGGAGGTGATCGAGAAGCGGCTGGTCAACGCCCGCCGCGAGATCGCCGAATGGCCGAACTTCGATTATGTCGTCGTCAACGACGACCTTGATGCCGCCTTCGCCGACCTCACCGCCATCCTCAGGGCCGAGCGCAGCTGCCGCACCCGCGCCGCCGAGGGCATCGGCCGCTTCGTCGACGACCTGCTGGCCTGACAGGCGCCCCTCGGGCAGGAAAGATTGCCTCTACTCGAAGCGTTCGGGCAGGTAATCGTCCTTGGCGAGGTCGGAGAAGCGGGTGACCGAGGCGTCGAAGGCGAGCTGCACGGTACCGGTGGGGCCGTGGCGCTGCTTGCCGATGATCACTTCGGCCTTGCCGGTGACGCGATCCATCTCGGCCTGCCACTTGAAGAATTCCTCGGTGCCTTCCTTCGGCATGCGCGATTGCAGGTAGTACTCGTCGCGATAGATGAACATCACCACGTCGGCGTCCTGCTCGATCGAGCCGGATTCGCGCAGGTCGGACAGTTGCGGCCGCTTGTCGTCGCGGCTCTCGACCTGACGAGAGAGCTGGGAGAGGGCGATGATCGGCACCGCCAGTTCCTTGGCCAGCGCCTTCAGGCCGGTGGTGATCTCGGTGATCTCCTGCACACGGCCGTTCTGGGCCGATTTCGACGAGCCTGACAGCAGTTGCAGATAGTCGACGATCACGAGGTCGAGGCCGCGCTGGCGCTTGAGGCGGCGGGCGCGGGCGGCCAGCTGGGCGATGGAGATGCCGCCGGTGTGGTCGATGTAGAGCGGCAGCGTCTGCATGCGCTGGGCGACGGCGGCCAGCTTGGCGAACTGGTTCTCGTCGATGTTGCCGCGTCGGATGTCCGACGACGACACCTCCGACTGCTCGGCGAGGATGCGGGTGGCCAGCTGCTCGGACGACATTTCGAGGCTGAAGAAGCCGACGATGCCGCCGTTCACCGTCTTCAGCGAGCCGTCGGGCTGCTCGGCCGCCTCATAGGCGTTGGCGACGTTGAAGGCGATGTTGGTGACCAGCGACGTCTTGCCCATGGCCGGGCGGGCGGCGAGGATGACCAGGTCGGAGCGTTGCAGGCCGCCCATGGTCCGGTCGAGGTCGCTGAGGCCGGTGGCGATGCCGGAGAGATGGCCGTCGCGCTGATAGGCGGCGGCGGCCATGTCGATCGCCTCGCGCAACGCGTCGGAGAAGGTGTGGAAGCCGCCCTCATAGCGGCCGCTTTCGGCGATGCCGAACAGCCGCCGTTCCGCATCCTCGATCTGGGCGCGCGGCGGCATGTCGATCGGCGCGTCGAAGGCGATGTTGACCATGTCCTCGCCGATGCGGATCAGGTCGCGGCGCACGGCGAGGTCGTGGATGATGCGGCCGTAGTCCTCGGCGTTGATGATGGTGGTCGCCTCGGAGGCGAGACGCAGGAGATACTGCGTCACCGGCATCTCGGCGATCTGGTAGTCGGCCGGGTAGAAGGTCTTCAGCGTGATCGGCGAGGCGACCTTGCCGCCGCGGATCAGCTGGCCGATCTTCTCGTAGATCGCCTTGTGCTGCTCGATGAAGAAATGGGCGGGCTCGAGGAAGTCGGAGACGCGGAAGAACGTCTCGTTGTTCATCAGCATGGCGCCGAGCAGCTGCCGTTCCGCCTCGACGTTGTGCGGCGCGCTGCGGGTGAGCGCGGTGGCCTGTTCTTCGACGCGGCGGATGGTGGACATGGGAGCGGCGTATTCCTGTTCAGACCGGCGGAGTGAAGACGGGACAGTATCAAGCCACCGTCCTGACAGGACGCGGCAGTTATCGCCGACTCCCGTTATTCACACCGGAATCGGATTCCCCGACGAAGGCCATTGACTCTCGCCGCTGATCGGCATCGCCACCGCCGACTCGGAGCCCCTTGTTCTAAAAGGAAAAACCCCGGACCCAAAGGTCCGGGGCGATTCCATTTCGGCAAGGGAGACGCCGAGGCGGCTCAGAGTTCCTCGCGGTCCATGCCCTCTTCGTCGAGCACCGAGCCGACCTCGCGCACGAAGGTCTCCTCGCGGGCGCCGGCGGTGACGTCCTCGCCCTTGGCCTGGCGCTGGGCCTCGTCCTCGGAGCGGGCGATGTTGAGGGTGATGGTGGCGTGCACGTCGGCGTGCAGAATAATATCCACCTTGTGGACGCCGAGGTTCTTGATCGGCGTGTTGATGTCGACCTGCGAGCGGCTGACGGTCTCGCCGGCGGCGGCCAGAATGTCGACGATGTCGCGGGCGGCGACCGAACCATAGAGCTGGCCGGTTTCGGCGGCCTGACGGATCACCGTGAACGAGCGCTGGTCGAGACCGATCTTGATCTGCTCGGCCGACGACTTGCGCTCGGCGTTGCGGACCTCGAGGGCGGCGCGCTCGCGATCGAAGCGGGCCTGGTTCTCCTTGGTGGCGCGCAGCGCCTTGCCCTGCGGCAGCAGGTAGTTGCGGGCAAAGCCGTCGCGGACCTTGACGGTCTCGCCGAGGGTGCCGTGCCTGCCGACGCGTTCGAGAAGGATGACCTTCATTTTCTGTACTCCAGTCTGTCTGTCTGTCGCGGCATCGCCGCCGTTGGTGATCGGGGCCGTCAGGCGCCCGGACTTCTGCCGAGCCGCCTGGCCCGGAGGCCGAGCGGTCCGTCGAGGATGCCGGCGATGGCCAGCGGAACGAGGGGAATCGAAAGGACGAAGGTGGCGCCGTAGGTGACGCCGAGGATCAGCGGCGCGGCCGGGTTGCCGCGCACGTAGACGTGCAGCACGGCAAAGCCGACCATCGCGAAGCCCATGCCGATCGAGCCGGCGATGACGCCGGCCGCCAGGCCGAGCCCGCCGTCGAGCCCGGCAAGGAGGGCGGCGGCGAGCAGCACGCCGATCAGCCAGACCGGCAGCGACAGCGTCTCGGCGATCGGATCGTCGCCGCGCTTGAGCCGGCCGGACATGCGGGCGACGCGGCCGCCCAGCCAGAGATTGAACGCCGACAGCACCAGCCAGAACATGCCGAGCGCGAAAGGCATCAGGCGCATGTAGAGAACGAGGCCCGGCATCAGGTCCTCGCGCGTCGGCGCGCCGGGCTCACCCTGACTCATGGCGACCAGCATGTCGGCGACCTCGCGGGCCGTCATCTCGATGTCGAAGCCGACGAACACGCCAACGCCGATGATGCTGGCGGCGGTGATCAGCACCATGGCCGTGAAGACGCGGCCGAGCGGATACCACTCGAAGCTCTTGCCCTCGGCGTCGAGCGGCCGGCCGAGGCCGACGAGATAGCTGTAGAAGGCCATCGGAGCGGCGACCACCAGCGCATGCAGCAGCGCCGCCTTCCACGAGATGACGGCGCCAAGGCCGACAAAGGCGGCGAACACGGCGGCAAGGCCGGCCAGGGTTCCCCAGCCGATGGTAACGATGGCGACGGGAAGGGCGGACACGAAGAACAGCGGCGTGCCGAGGGCACCGCCACTGGTGACGGCCGCGAAAAGCAGGGCGGAGGCGGCACCTGCGGCGATGCCGAGAAGAAGTCCGTTCACGTCTCTCTCGCTGTCCCGCGCGGATCGCCGGAGGGCGACCGATGCTGTGATCGACGGCTGTGTGCCGCCGGGCGGTTAGGGGTGCCGGGCCCGAATGGCCGCATCCCAACTTTGCAGGAACGGCGCCGCGACCATGGCCGCGACGCCGGATCTCTCATTACTGCGCCGTCAGGCGCCCGTCATCACTTGATGATGAACGGCAGCAGGCCGAGGATGCGGGCGCGCTTGATCGCCTGGGCGAGTTCGCGCTGCTTCTTGGCCGACACCGCGGTGATGCGGGAGGGAACGATCTTGCCGCGCTCGGAGATGTAGCGCTGCAAGAGGCGCACGTCCTTGTAGTCGATCTTCGGGGCGTTGGCGCCGGAGAACGGGCAGGTCTTCCGGCGACGGAAGAACGGACGGCGAGCGGCGGGGAGGGCGGTGATTTCCATGATTATTCCATATCCCCAGCTTCGATTTCACGACGGGGGGCACGGTCGCGGCGCGGGCCGCGATCGCCGCCACGGAAGCCGCCGCGGTCGCCACGGCCGGCCGGAGCGCCATCGCGCTCGTCACGGTCGCGCTTCTGAAGCATGGCCGACGGGCCTTCTTCGAGTTCGTCGACGCGGATGGTCATCACGCGGAGAATGTCTTCGCTGAGGCTCTGCTGACGCTCCATCTCGGCGACGGCGGCGTGCGGCGCGTCGAGATTGAGCAGAACGTAGTGGGCCTTGCGGTTCTTCTTGACGCGGTAGGCCAGGGCGCGCAGACCCCAGTTCTCCACCTTCTTCACGGAGCCGCCATTGCTTTCAATGACAGCCTTGTACTGGTCAGCGATCGCTTCCACCTGCTGGGCGGAAACGTCCTGGCGGACCAGGAACACGTGCTCGTAGAGCGCCATGTCGGTACAGCCTTTCTCGGTTCATCGACCACCCGGCGCCAAGCCTCTGCGAACCCTCCGAAAGGCTCGACAGATACGAGATCGAGAGCGGAGACACGGGAAGACGATCCTTTTGCGGGATCAGAGACCTTGCCTTGCGGCGCCGTCACCTTCCGTTCAGCCCCCAGCCGGGCATCGTCCATCTTGAACGATGGGCGGGTGCATACAGGAAAGGCGCCGCCGCGGCAAGCGGAATCGGGCTTTCTCCGGCCCCGGTCGCCGGCGGCAGACCGTCGCCCCGGTGCCCGCTCCACTTCGCGCCCGGAGCTCATCGTTTCGGAAATTGCCGCGCGAAGGCGGGGTTTGCCCGAATGGTCAAGCCGGCCGGGCCGTGGTTGGCTGACGTGTTGCAATGATTGGCAGGGAGGCCGACATGGACGTGATGCTCGTCGTCGACATGCAGGTCGGCCTCAGGGAAGGCCCGCCGAAATACGATCTGCTCGGCGTGGTCGGCCGCATCAATGCGCTCGGCGCCGCCATCCGCCGGCGCGGCGGCCGGCTGGTGTTCATCCAGCATACCGGCGGCAAGGGCGACGCCTTCGAGCCGGACACGGCGGGCTGGCGCTTCCTGCCGGAGCTGAAGCGGGCGCCCGACGACCTGGTGGTCGCCAAGACGCTGAACGATCCCTTCCAGGACACACCGCTTTCGGAGATCCTCGGCAATCTCGCGACGGAGCGGCTGCTGGTCACCGGCTGGGCGACCGATTTCTGCGTCGATGCCACGGTCCGCCGCGCCGTGGCGCTCGGCCATCGCGTGGTGCCGGTTGCCGATGCCCACACGGTGTCGGACCGGCCGCACCTCAAGGCGCCCAAGGTGATCGAGCATCACAACTGGGTCTGGAGCGGGCTGATCGCGCCGGCCGGCGTCGAGGTGCTGACGACGCACGCCCTCCTCAACGGCGACGGCTGACCGCCGTCACTCGATGGGATAGCCCTGATCGATGAGGTGCCGTTTCAGCCCGTCCGGGAAGGACAGGCGGCGCAGCTTGTCCGGCGGGCAATCTTCGAGCTTGGCATCCACCAGGCACTCGTCGACGCCGAACTCCGGGTTCTCGCGATAGAGGCCGAGCATCTTTCGCCACGCCTCGTCGCCTTCGCCGATCAGCGTCTTCGAGGCGACCCAGGCGGCGAGGAAGCCGTTGTCGTGCCAGTTGTCCGGGTTGAGCTGATCGGCCTCGAACTCCATGCCGCGGACGAACTCCACCTGACGGTCGACGAAGGGCGCCTTTCCCGAGACGTCGACGACCTCGCCGCCCCGCAACTGCTCGATGACCAGCGGCCGGCGCGAACTGGAGTAGGGCGCGAAGAGATACAGGAAGCTGTCGTCCATGGTCAGGATTTCGGCCTCGCCGTCGCCGTCGACATCTTCCAGCTGGACGCCGCCGTTGCTGAGGCCGAGGTCGGTCTTGCGCCATTGACCGTCGGCGCCTTCGGAGATGGCGACGGTGGCCGTGCAGCAATGGGCGCCGCCGGTGAAGATGTCGAACAGCACCTCGGGGTGGTCGTTGCCGGGGTCCATCTCGACGAGCTGGAGATTGGCCTCCGCCGGCGAGTCGCCCTCGAAGGTATGACGGATGTCGAACAGCTCCTTGCCGCCCTCGCGGCCGATGACGCGCACCTCGGCCTTCTCGTCGGAACGCCGGCGCTCGAGCGTGACGGCGAAGTCACCCATGCGGACCGACGCGCTGGCGTCGGGCCCGACCGCCGCCGCCGATGTCTCGACGGAGGTGGGCTGCCACACCGTTTCGCGGTAGTCGGCGCCATCGGACAGCAGCGCATCCTTCGGCAGACCGGGCCAGGATATGTTCTGCCGGATTTCGGACATGGTTCCCGGCAGCGGATCGAGGACGGCGGCATACTTGCCCTCACCGGCGGCCACCACGCGCGCGCCGTCGCCGTAGAGGCGGGCAATGCCGATGGCGGTGCCGACGTCCCCGGCGCTGGCAATCGTCACCCAGGCGGTGCCGGGCGGCGGCGCGAAGGATTCGGCGGCGCCGGCGCCGCCCGCCGCGACTATCCCGGCCAGCATCGTCAGTCCGGCAAGCCGGGAATGAAAAGACCGCGCCTTGCGCGCGCCGCTATCCGCTCGATTCATGATGTTCCTCTGCTCTCTCTGCGGGAACATATAGTCACTTCCCGTCGCAGTGGAACCTGGCGGGCATACGATTTTCCGACCGGTCCGGTTGCCGACGGAACGGCACGCAACCAGCCCGCTGGCTGCCTGACAGAGTGATTTCGGGAAGAAGTGGCGGGGATGGGCCGCAAGACAAACCGACGCCCAACGAGTCCAGACCGACGGCCAAGTCTAGATCCTTCCCCAGAGGGGAGACATCCATTTCATTGATTTCACTGGAAGAAGTGGCGGGAGTGACGGGGCTCGAACCCGCGACCTCCGGCGTGACAGGCCGGCACTCTAACCAACTGAGCTACACCCCCGCTGGGCCGTATCGTACCGCTCGCTGTCTTGTCGGCAGCGCCGCGTTCCGTGTTGGTGAGCGGTGAATTAGGGGATGGCCTCGGGGAAGTCAAGCGACCTTTTCCGACTTTTTGCCGGCGTGGTGCGAGGGAGGTGGAAAAGTGGCGGAATCCGCCTGATTTTTCTCGGAAATTTCCTCGCACCGACGCTTGTCGCGGCGGGTTTTGACGCCTGCGGCCGCCCTTGGTGGGGCCTCCACGGCGAATCCGCCGGCGCTCGCCTCAGCGACCGCGCTTAAGATCCTCGGCGATGGCGAGGCGGGCACCGTCGAGGCGCTCGCGGTAGACCTGGATGTTCTCCAGGACACGCTGCACGTAGTTGCGCGTCTCGCCGTAGGGGATGCTCTCGATCCAGTCGACGGGGTCGACGTTCGGGTTGCGCGGGTCGCCGAAGCGCTGCACCCACTCGCGCACGCGGCTCTTGCCGGCGTTGTAGGCGGCGAACGTCAGGATGTAGGAGCCGCCGAACTCGTCCAGAAGCTCGCGCAGGTGGGCGGCGCCGAGCGTGGCGTTGTAGCCGGGGTCGCTGGTCAGCCGGTCCTTGGAGAAGGTGACGCCGATCGCCCTGGCGGTGTTGGCCGCCGTGGTCGGGATGAGCTGCAGGAGGCCGAGCGCGCCGGCCGACGAGCGGGCGCGCGGGTCGAAGGCGCTTTCCTGGCGGGCGATGCCGTAGACCATCGCCGTTTCCACCTTCGTCTGGCGGCGGGCACTTTCGGGAATCGCCTCCAGCGGGAAGGCAAGGCGTTCGGCGCCGATGCGACGCTCGGCGGCGAGCTTGCCGACCTGAAGCGCCAGGCGATGGTCGCCCTGGCTCTCGGCGAAGGCGGCGAGCATCGCCACCTGACCGCCGGTTGGCAGCGTCTTGGCCAGTTCGAGATAGAGAAGGTTGGCGTCGCTCTGCCGGCCGGTCTGCAGCAGCAGGACCAGCACGCGGGCAAGATCGGTGCGCGCGAAGGCGGCGCGGTCGGCATCGGTCGGCTTGGGCACCGGCGGCAGGCCGAGGGTGGGCATGCCGAGCTTCACCCGCGACAGCTGGCCGTAGAAGGTGAATTCTTCGGCCGCCGCGCGGCCATAGCGGGTACGCGCATTCTCGGCGCGGCCCGCTGCCTCCTCGGCGCGAGCGATCCAGTAGTTGGCGCGGGCGCGCGAGATCGGCTTCTGCGACACCTTTTCCAGTTCGCCGAAGTGGCGCACGGCGGCGTTGGGGTCTTTCAGGAAGCGCAGGGCATACCAGCCGGCATGGAAGTGGGCTTCCTGCAGGGTCGCCTCGCCGCCGCCGGCCTGGCTGGCCACCACCTTGTAGGCAAGGCGAACGCTGTTCTTCTCCATCAGGTCGCGCGAGACGATGCGCCGCTCCACCCACCAGGCGTCGCCATGCGGCGCGGTGGCCGCGGCCTCGATGGACAGAATCGCCTTCGCCGCTTCCTCCGGCCGGTCGGCGCGGCGGTGCCATTCGGCCACGGTGAACGGATAGAGCGGATCCTTGCGCGCCGCCTTCGGCACCGCGTCGAGCTTCTGGCCGGCGTCGCGGCCGCCGCGCAGCACGGCGGCGCGGGCCGACGCCAGCGCCGCATAGCCGTCCGGCAGGTAGGGGGCGAGCGCCGACGCCTGGGTGACGCGGTCGGCGTACATCAGCATGTCGAAGCGCGCCTTGTGCTGGGCGCGGGTCAGCACCTTGCCGAATTCGGCGATCGTCGCCTTGTCGTCGGCCGGCGACAGCGGCTCGCGCGCCCACCAGGCGCCGAGCAGCGCCGACGCCTGGGTTGTCCGCCCGCTGGCGATCAGCGCGCGGGCCAGCGACTTGGTTCCCTTGTCGGAGATCGGCGCCGAGCCGCCATAGGCGGCGATCTCGTCGGCCGGCAACAGGCCGAGATCGGCGAGCGCCTGCTCGGCGCGACGGCGCATCAGCTCCACCGACGGCCAGTCGGGCCGGCGGCGGGCGAAATCGGTGATCATGGCCGGCGTCAGCCCGCTCACGCCGCGCCGGATGGCCATCCAGGTGACGATGTCGCGTTCGAGCTGCGGCAGGCCGGTGGCGACGGAGAGGGCACCGGCGAGGTTCTTGGCGTCGAGCGCGTCGAGGGCCGACTTGAGGTCGCGCACCGCGGTCTGCGACAGGTTCGGCAGCGCGCCGGTGATGTCGGCGGACGGGGCGGCAAGGCCCGGCAACGGCTCCGACAGCACGGCCGGCAGGGCGATCAGCAGAGCGGCGACGATCGAAGGCGTCTTGAACATGGCAACCCTCATCAATTGAAAAT
The DNA here is from genome assembly GCF_000425185.1 of Pleomorphomonas koreensis DSM 23070. Classification (GTDB taxonomy): domain Bacteria; phylum Pseudomonadota; class Alphaproteobacteria; order Rhizobiales; family Pleomorphomonadaceae; genus Pleomorphomonas; species Pleomorphomonas koreensis. The sequence goes on along the minus strand of NZ_AULH01000006.1, from coordinate 103,094 downwards.
TAACTTCAAGATGTCGCCATTTTGTTGAGGAAACCTTGACGCTGCCGGTGGGAAGAGTCGTCCGGGGGGCTGTGACACGGCTTTGCGGCAAATTTCCGGGAAAGGCGGGCAGGGCAGTTGTCCTTCGCCCGTCTCGGCCTTATTGTCCGCCGGCTGCGGACCGGGGTGCACTTTCGCATCCCGCCCAGTCCATCATGAAGAGGGATCATGTTCAAGGGATCGATCACCGCGCTCGTCACGCCCTTCCGCGACGGCGCCATCGACTGGCAGGCCTTCGAGGCCTTCGTCGACTGGCAGATCACGGAAGGCAGCCATGGCCTGGTTCCGGTGGGAACCACGGGTGAAAGCCCGACGCTCAGCCATGACGAGCACAAACGGGTGGTCGAGGCCTGCATCAAGGTGGCGGCCGGCCGCGTGCCGGTCATCGCCGGCGCCGGCTCCAACAACACGGCCGAGGCGATCGACCTCGCCCAGTTCGCCGAGAAGGCGGGGGCGAACGCGCTGCTCGTCGTCACGCCCTATTACAACAAGCCGAACCAGGAGGGGCTATATCGCCACTTCAAGGCGATCAACGACGCCGTCGGCATCCCGATCTTCATCTACAACATTCCCGGCCGGTCGGTGATCGACATGAGCGTGGAGACGATGGCCCGGCTCAACGAGCTGCGGAACATCGTCGGCGTGAAAGACGCCACGGCGAAGATCGAGCGCGTCTCCGCCCAGCGGCAGGCGATGGGGCCGGGCTTCATCCAGCTCTCGGGCGAGGATGGAACAGCGCTCGGCTTCATGGCGCACGGCGGCCACGGCTGCATCTCGGTGACGGCCAACGTGGCGCCGCGCCTTTCCGCGGCGTTCCAGGAGGCTTGCCTCAAGGGTGACTTCGCGGCGGCGCTCGACATCCAGGACCGGCTGTTCCCGCTTCACAACGCCCTGTTCATCGAACCGAATCCGCAGGGCGCCAAATACGCCCTGTCGCTGATCGGCAAGATGGGCAACGAGCTGCGTCTGCCGCTGGTGCCGGTGGCGCCGTCGACGGAGGCGGCGATCCGCAAGGCGCTGGAGCACGCCGGGCTGCTGAACTGACGGACCGGACGTGATGGCGCAGAAGAAGAAAAAAGCCGACCCGAACAAGAAGGTCGTCGCCGATAACAGGGCGGCGCGCTATCACTATGCCCTCGGCGAGAAGCTGGAGGCCGGCATCATGCTGGTCGGCACGGAGGTGAAGAGCCTGCGTGCCGGCCGCATCAACCTCGGCGAAGCCTATGTCGGCGTGCAGGGCAGCGAGGTCTACCTCTACAACGCCCACATCCCCGAATATCTTCAGGGCAATCGCTTCAATCACGAGCTGCGGCGGCCGCGCAAACTCCTCTTGCATCGCAAGCAGATTGATCGGCTGATCACCTCGATCCAGCGGCAGGGCATGACCATTGTGCCGCTGCGCCTCTATTTCAACGAGCGCGGCATGGCCAAGTGCGAGATATCCGTGGCCGAGGGCAAGAAGCTGCATGACAAGCGGCAGGCGACCAAGGAACGCGACTGGAACCGCGAGAAGGCCCGGCTGCTGCGCTCGCGGGATTGAGGGCGGCTGGTCGGTCCAGCCGAATCCCTTGCCAACCAGACGAAAAGCCGACATGGTCGCGGCGCGCCGTACAGCGCCTTGGACGGGTGGCCGGATGGTTTACGGCTGCGGTCTTGAAAACCGCTGTTGAAGGGCGTGAAAGACGGATGGGTGGCCGAGTGGCTTAAGGCTCCGGTCTTGAAAACCGGCGAAGTTTTAATAACTTCCGTGAGTTCGAATCTCACCCCATCCGCCATTACATGTTGATTTTATTGTGTTTTTTCGAATTCTGAGAAAGCTACTAACGATCTACTACAACAAATCGGGCGGTAGGATCGGGGCTTAATGCCCACACTTGGCGGCTCGCGTGGCCGTTGCGATCACGCGGACGTAAACAGCCGAATTGCTGTTCTGCCCGATAGGAAGGCTGTCTAGGTTATCTGAATGCGGGAGTTCATTCTTCAAGAGATTCGACGGCTGGCTTCGGCAAATGGCGGGCAAGCTCCGGGGCAAAAGCTGTTCGCCAAAGAGACGGGCATTGCTGAACATCAATGGCGCGGTCGGTTTTGGGCACGATGGGGCGATGCGCTGACGGAAGCGGGGTTCCAGCCGAACGATTGGACTGGAAGGTCCGACACGAATGCAATCCTTTCCGGGGTAGTTGCAGCTTGCCGCCACTATGGGCGTTTGCCGACTAACTCCGAAATGGAGATGCTGCGGCGAACCGATCCTTCAATCCCGCATCCGAAAGTCATCCAAAACAATTTCGGGCGGCGATCCGACATGATCGCGGCACTTGCCAAGCATGTAGCAACCAATGCGGCGCTATCCGACGTTGCCGTGATGTTGCCTGAACAAGGCAACGACGCATTGCAGCGGCAACCTTCATCGAAGCCGGTCGAAGGCTTCGTGTATCTCATTAAGTCCGGCGACTTCTATAAGATCGGCCGCAGCGACGACGCGGAACGGCGCTTCAAGCAAATCACCATCGCTTTGCCCGACAAAGCCGAACTGTTTCACACGATCCGAACCGACGATCCGTCCGGTATTGAAGCTTACTGGCATCGTCGCTTCGATGATCGTCGGGCAAACGGAGAATGGTTCAAGCTCACTGCGCAGGACGTTGCGGCCTTTAGACGACGGAAGTTTCAATGAACGGAACAATCATCGTCGCGATTATCACGGTTGTGGGCAGCATCGTTGCTGCTGCGATCACATCTTATCTGACCAAGGCGAAAGACCGTGAAGCCGAATGGCGAGCGGTGAAGCTCACGCACTATAAGCGGTTCATGACGGCGCTAAGTGCGATAGTTGGTCCGAAGCCTACGGATGAAGAACGGATTGCCTTCGCCGACGCGGCCAACGACATATTCCTTGTCGGTTCGCCCGCTGTGTTGGTTGCCCTTCGCGGTTATCTTGACGAAACGGCGGATTCGAACAGCGGCAAAACCTTGGATCGTCACGACGAACTATTGACTGTCCTTATATTCGCTATTCGCGAAGACCTTGGCAGGAAGCCCAATCGACCGGACGAACCGTTCGAATTTCGCATGTGGTCCGGCAAGCCAAAATAGGTGCAAACCTGCTTATCGCGCTGCCCAATGCCGGAACAAAAAGCCCGCCAGCTTTGCGGGCTGGCGGGCAAGGAAACGGCGTGCCCGATCATGGGCAGGAACGACACGCCGCTATCGGCCGGGCGAGGCAGTGCCAACCACAACGCCCCGGCCAATCTCAAATCATTCCTCCCATCCCAAACGGTGCGCCGGGACTGTCCGCCCGTGGTTGTGTGGGGGCATGGTGCCGGGAACGCCGTTCGCTTCGTCAATGCGGCGGGAAACTTCGTCGGGTTCCTCGCGGAACAAGCGTTCGCTTCCATCCTTGAACGTGACGAAGCTGCCCCCGTCGTAGTTGCGATCCGTAAAGGCGATGGTGCCCACACGAACGGAACGGGTCACGCCGTCTTCGTCGGTAAGCGGGATGGTGCTCGCGGGCATCACACGGCCCCCAATTCAACGCGGCTGTTGGCTTTGTCCGCAATCGCGGGCGTGTACTGGACCTGCACCTCGACGGCATGGAGCCTTTTCCCCAGCGATAGGGCTTCGTCTTCGGTCACCCGGCCGAGAATTCGACCGAGCTGCGCATCGACGGGAGTTCCACGCTCCACGAACGGGATTGACCGCATGGCGCGGCGGTCAGGCACCACTCTTCTGTATCCGCAGGTCGAGACCGGCCATTCCGGAGTCGGCAACTGCTGGCATCAAAACTTAGCTGATTGGCAAAGTTTTCCTTGCGCGATGGGCGCCCGGATGATACTTAGCAACATGACTAAGCATCATCCGGAACTTTCGCTGCTTTTCCATGCGCTCGCCGATCCGACCCGCCGGTCGATCCTGACCCGGCTTGCCGAACGGCCGGCGCGCGTCACCGACTTGTCCGAACCCACCGGCCTGCGCCTGCCCACGGTGATGCGGCATCTGTCGGTGCTGGAGGAGGCCGGGCTGATCGTCACGGCCAAGGACGGGCGGGTACGCACCTGCGCCATCGTTCCGGATGCCCTGGAGCCGGCTCGAACATGGCTCGACGAGCAGCGATCGATATGGGAAGGCCGGCTCGATCGCCTGGACGCCTTGGCAATGAAGGCCCTGAAGGAGCGCAAGCAATGACATCGAACCCGAATCAGAACCGCGCGTCGTCCGATCATGCCGATGGGCGCTTTGCCACACTGGTCTTCGAACGGGATGTGGCGGCGCCGTTGTCGGCGCTGTGGCAGAGCTGGACGGCGCCGGCGGCGCGGGCCGTCTGGGCGGCTCCCGATCCCTCCGTCATCGTGGAGTTCGTCGAGGCCGATACCCGGGTGGGCGGACGCGAAATCTCGCTCTGCAAGGCCGAGGGACAGCCGGATGTCCGCTGCGAATGCGGCTGGCTTGCTTTGCAGGAGGCCGCGCGCAGCGTCAACTACGAGGTGGTATCCATCGGCGGCATCAGCCAGTCGGCGGCGCTGGTGACGGCGGATTTCTCGGGCACGGGCGATCGCAGCCGGCTGGTCGTGACGGTGCAGCTCTCCTCGCTCGCCAGGGACATGGTGGCCGGCTACCGGGAGGGTTTCGAGGCCGGACTGGGCAATCTCGCGGCGGCGGCCGAGCGCACCATGGTGCTGCAACGGGTGATCGGGGCGCCGCGAGACATCGTCTGGAACACCTGGGTCAATCCGGAGACGCTGCCGCAATGGTGGGGACCGGACGGGTTTTCCTGCCGGACCAAGAGGATCGACCTGCGGTCGGGCGGCGAATGGGTGTTCGACATGATCGCGGCGGACGGCACGGTGTTCCCGAACCATCATCGCTATATCGAGATCCGGCCTCAGGAGCGGCTCGGCTATACGCTGCTGTGGGGCGAGGACGGGCCGAAGCATGCCGACGCCTGGGCCTCGTTCGAGGAGCAGGATGGGGCGACGAAGGTGACGCTGGGCATGGTGTTCAGCACCGAGGCCGAGTTCCAGCAGGCAAAAGGCTTCGGCGCGGTCGAACTCGGCCTGCAGACGCTGGGCAAGCTGGACCGCCTGGTCAAATCCCGATAGTCGGCGCGTCGCCTGCGAAAAGATCGGCCGGCGAGGTCACATTCCCGCCGGCTGGCTTGTCATGGCTGTTGCAACCTCTTTCGGAAGGACAGGGCCATGACCCGGAAAAACACCGCCACCATCGACGCCGCCGCGCCGCGCCTGACGCTGATCAACGTCTATGAGGTCGAGGCGGAGAAACAGGCGGACCTCGCCCGCCTGCTGTCCGAGATCACCGAAGGCGGCATCCGGCAGGCGCCGGGCTTCGTGTCGGTCTGCGTTCACAGCAGCCTCGACGGCACCAAGGTGGTAAACTACGCCCAATGGACCTCGAAGGAACACTTCGACGCCTTCATGCAGCAGCCGGAGACCCGCGAGCAGCTGAAGCGCTTCGCCGCTCTGGCAAAGTCGGTGTCGCCGGCGCTCTACAGGGTAGATGCCATCCATTGCCAGGGGTGACGAGGCCGTCATGACCGAGATGTCCGCCGATCCCCTGCTGGCCGAGCTGCGGCCGAACCTCGTCCGGATCGCCTACCGCATGCTGGGATCGGTGGCCGACGCCGAGGATATAGTGCAGGAGGCGTCGCTGCGCTGGCTGGCCGTCGACCGGCCGGCGGTGCGCGAGCCGGCGGCCTTCCTGCGCAAGATCGTCACGCGGCTCTGCCTCAACGAGCTGAAGTCCGCCCGCCGCCGGCGCGAGATCTACGTCGGCCCCTGGCTGCCGGAACCGATCTTCGACCCCGAAGACCGCGATCCGGCCGACGACGTCACGCTGCCGCTGATGATCGCGCTGGAGCGGCTGTCGCCGCTGGAACGGGCGGCCTTCCTGCTGCACGACGTGTTCGGCATGAGCTTCGAGGAGGTCGGCGAGGTGATCGGCCGCGAGCCGGCGGCCTGCCGTAAGCTGGCCAGCCGGGCGCGGAACCATGTCCGCGAGGCCCGGCCGCGCTTCGCGGTAACCAGGGATCGCGGGCTGGCGCTGGCCGCCGCCTTCTTCGCCGCGTCGCGAAGCGGCGACATCGGCGCCCTGCGGGCGCTGCTGTCCGAAGACGTGATCGCCGTCGCCGATGGCGGCGGCAAGGTTTCCTCCTCGCCGGCGCCGCTCGTCGGCCTCGACGCCGTCCTCGCCCGCCATGTCGAGATGGCCCGGGCCTTCGTCGCCGGGCCGTCGCAGTTCGTCCGCTACGCGGTGATCGACGGCCTGCCGGGCTTCGTCACCATCGAGGCGGGAGGCATCGTGCAGACGACGGCCTTGCAGATCGAGGCGGAGCGCATCGTCGGCATCTACGTGACGCGCAACCCCGACAAGCTGCGGCATCTGGCCGAGGCCAGTCAATCGGCGTAAAGCGCGCCGATCAGCCGCCGCGCCCGCTCCGGCACGACGATAAGCGGTACGGCGCCGGTGACCTGGTCGATGGCGCCGATCGTCGGCAGCGCCTTGAGCGCCGGATCGGCGATGGCGGCCGCGAGGTTGGCGGCAATCTCCTCGGCATTGATCGTCAGGAACGGACGGTCAAAGTACGGGCCGACCTTCGGCACCACCGACAGCGGCAAGCCGGCGGACGCATGCATCTCAGCCGCCGCGAGATAGGCGTCGGCAAGCTGGGCCTGCCGCGTCTCCCACGTATCGGCCGAGAGCGCCGCCGCGAGAAGCGGCGACAGCCTGCCGGCGCCGGCGAGGCGAGCGAAGGCACTGCCGAACCACTTGGGGTAGGGCGCGTAGCAGCCTTCCAGCAGAAAGCCGATGCGCATCACGGCGTGGACGAGACGGCCGGCGATCAGGCGCGAGCCGAGATCGTCGCCGGCATGGCCGGCCCGGCCGACGAAAGCCTGCTCGTCGGCGATGCCGCGCCATTCGGCGGCCAGTTTGAAGAGAATGATGTCGCGCGGATAGCCGGCGAAGACAGCCCGGAGCCGCGTCAAGTCCCCGAGGCCGTCATGGAAGACGGCGCCGGCCGTCAGCTCGACCAGCCGCTGCTCGGGCAGCGCCAGCCAGGTCAGGGCGTCCATCGGCTTGTCGATGTCGAGCCCCAGCCGCGTCCGCAGGATGGCGGCGGCGGTGAACACCTCGACGCCGTGATCGAGCCGTCCGAGCGCGCCCTCGGCGACAACAGGCGGATGCGGCCGCGAGCGGTAGCCGATCGGCTCGCCGAGAAAGCTCTCGGGCTTCTCGGCGCCGAAGCCGTCGACGATAGCCGGGGCGAAGGCGGCGAAATCGGCCGGTCTGACGACGATCTGGACGCGCGGCCCCCAGTTGTGATCGCGCGACATGGCATCATCGAAGCCCATCAGCTCGGAGCCGTAGCCGAACACGCCGGCGTCGTGCGGCAGGCCGGGAAACGCCCGGTCCAGCCAGGGACGGACAATCTCGCGGTAGAACAGGCGTGACAGCTCGATACCTTGCACGGATGCCTCCGGGATCAATGGGTGATGTGCGTTTCGCTCACCACGTTGGCGAACAGCTGGGTCAGCACGGCGCCGACGTCGCCTGAAGGGGGCACCTCGGCAAACAGGCCGTCCGAGGCGCAAGCCTTCATGTTGGGAGCGATCTTCGCCTGGAAGGGGGCGATCCAGTCATTGTACCACTGATTGCTGGGGATTTTCTGATAGGTGGTGTAGAGGCTGGCGATCTTGACGCCGGCGGTCTTGATGGCCGTGCAGGGCGTGATGTCGATCGGCTGCTGGCAGCGCTTGCCGGTGAGCTTTTCCTTGCAATTGGTGGCACGCTCGGCGTCCTCGACGCCGTCGCTGATCAGGAACAGCACCTTGATCGGGTCGGACGGCGACAGACCGCTGCCGCTCTTGCCGATCGTGCCCTGGATGCTGTTGAGAGCGCTGAGCAGGTCGGTCTGCTGGTCATTATTGTAGTTTTGCTTTTGGATGGTCATTAGATCGACGTTGGCGGCGGCCGTGGCCACCGCATCCAGCGACGGCGACAGGGCGGCGACCTGCGTCAACTTGGCGACCGAGGCGTCCACGCCCATCGAATAGACGGCCATCTTGTACTGGCCGGTTACCAGCTGGCTGGCGGCGGCCTTGCTGATCATCGATTGCACCGCCCGCGACACCACCTGATAGCGCAGGGTGATTCCCGACCGCAGGGCTAGCCGGTAGGTATCGTCCTTGGCGCCCGTGATGTGACAGGTGAAGGCGCAGCCGCCGTTGACGACATTGAGGGCGGCGATGTCGGCCTCGGTGGCGCCGAGACCCATGGACGGGCTATTGTCGATCAGCACGTGGAAATTATAGTAGTAGATCGGCCGGTTCTGGGCGCTGGCGATGGCCGTGACGGTGATGTTGTTCACGCCGAACAGGCGCACGAAGTAGGTCGGCACGTCGGACGTCAGCTTGACGCTGGAGCTGAAGGTATTGTCGACATACTGCACCTCGATCTTCGAGGTGTTGATCGCCGAGAACCGGGCATCGGCGAAGTTCGTCCGGGCGATCGTCAGGGCGTCGGTTTCGGCCACGGTGATCTCGCCGGACGCGCCATTCTGGATGACTTCCCTCACGGCGCTGGAACTCATGGAGATGGCGCCCACCGCCGCCGCGTCAGCGGCCGTCTGAAGCATGTCCTTGGTGCGGGCAACGATCGCATAGTCCACGGCGGCGCCGACCGCGAACATCAGCGGCAGGATCATCAGCGCGAAGACGACGCTGATGGCGCCGGACCTGTCGGTCCCGAGCGCCCGGCAGACATGCCGCAACCTCATGCCTTTTCTGGCAACATGGACTGCGAAGAACACCGCTCACCCCGTTGTCCCGACGGGACGCGCCTTCTGGCGGCCCGAGACGGCCGCGGCCGGCCGCGATACGACCGGGCACCACCCCCGCGCGCATTGAGCGCATGACTGAATGAAATTATTACTAAAACCGGCACTTTCTGCCGGGCGGAGTCGCCGGCGGCTACGGGCGGCCGATCAGGATGGCTCGAAAGTCGTTGACATTGGTCAGCGTCGGACCGGTGACCACGGCGTCGCCGAGCGCGCCGAACAGGCCGTGACCGTCGTTGGCGTCGAGCGCGGCCTGCGGGTCGAGGCCGAGCGCCCAGGCGCGAGCGAGGCTGTCGGGCGTCAGGAGGGCGCCGGCGATCTCCTCGACGCCGTCGACGCCGTCGGTGTCGCCGGCCAGCGCCCAGACGTTTTCCAGACCGCCGAGGTGCAGACCGAGCGACAGCAGGAACTCGACATTGCGGCCGCCGCGCCCCTTGCCGCGTACCGTCACCGTGGTCTCGCCGCCCGACAGCAGCACGCAGGGCGGCGCGAAGGGCTGGCCGCGCCGGACGATCTGGCGGGTGACGCCGGCCAGCACGGCGCCGACATCGCGCGCCTCGCCCTCGATGGCGTCGCCGAGGATGTGGACGGCAAGACCGGCCGCGCGGGCGACGGCGGCCGCGGCCTCCAGCGACGCCTGCGGCGCGGCGACGACATGCGTCTCGTTGCCAGCAAGGCGGGGATCGCCGGGCTTCACCGTCTCGCCGTCGCCGCTTGCGAGCAGCGTCTCGACGGCCGGCGGCAAGGCGATACCGTAACGGCGGATGATGGCCAGCGCCTCGGCCGAGGTGGTGGGGTCGCCGACAGTGGGGCCGGAGGCGATGTCGACGGGATCGTCGCCGGGCACGTCGGAGATCAGCAGGCTCACCACCTTGGCCGGGTGGGCGAGGGCGGCGAGCCGGCCGCCCTTCATCGCCGACAGGTGGCGGCGGACGCAGTTGATCTCGGAGATCGGGGCGCCGGAGGCGAGCAGGGCACGGGCGAGCGCCTGCTTGTCGTCGAGGCTGACGCCGGGGAGCGGCAGGGCGAGCAGCGCCGAGCCGCCGCCGGAGATCAGACAGAGCACGGTGTCGTCAGGCCCGGCGCCGGCGGCGATGTAGCGGATGCGCTGCGCCGCCGCAAGGCCGGCGGCATCCGGCACCGGGTGAGCGGCCTCCACCACCTCGATGCGTTCGGTCGGCACGGCATGGCCGTAGCGTGTCACCACCAGCCCTTCGAGCGGCCCGTCCCAATGCCGCTCCACCGCCCGCGCCATGGCGGCCGACGCCTTGCCGGCGCCGAGCACGATCAGCCGGCCGTTCGGACGCGGCGGCAGGAAGGGCGGCACGCAGCGGTCCGGCTGGGCCGCCGCGACGGCCGCGTCGAACATCGAGCGGAGGAGGGCGCGCGGATCGGCGGGCATGGCGTCAGCCGATCTCGACCCAGACGTTGCCCTTCCCGTTGGACATCAGGCATGCCTGGACGAACTTCGATCCGCTGACGCCGTCGCGGGCCGACGGCACCATGGTGGTCACGGCCTTGCCGGCGATCAGGTCGGCGGCGTCGCGATAGAGGTTGGCGAAGGCTTCGAGATAGCCCTCCGGATGGGCGGCCGGCACGCGGCTGCCGGCCACGGCGGCGGCCGTGGCGCCGGCGCCGTTGCGGCGGAGCATCTGGCGCGGCTCGCCGAGCCGGGTGAACCACAGCTCCTCCGGGCTCTCCTGCCGCCATTCGAGGCCGGCCTTGTCGCCATAGATGCGCAAGGAGACGTTGTTGCCGTTGCCCGGCAGCACCTGGCTGGCCAGGATCGAGCCCTTGGCGCCGGAGGCGTAGCGCATCAGGATGGCGGCGTCGTCGTCGACCCGCCGGCCCTCGACCAGCGTCGAGAGTTCGGCGAGCAGATGCGTCGGCTCCTCGCCGGCCACGAAGGCGGCGAGGTTCCAGGCGTGGGTACCGACGTCGCCGATGGCGCCGCCCTGTCCGGCCTGCTTGGGATCGGTGCGCCAGACGGCGCCCTCGGCGCCGGTGTTCTCGACCGGCGCGGCCAGCCAGTCCTGCAGATACTCGACCTCGACGCGCCGGAGCTTGCCGATCTCGCCGGCCGCCACCATCTCGCGCGCCTGCCGCACCATCGGATAGCCGGTGTAGGTGTGCGTCAGGACAAAGCGGCGGCCGGTCGTCTCGACCAGCGCGGCCAGCGCCTCGGCATCCTCAAGCGTCGTGGTCATCGGCTTCTCGCAGATGACGTCGAAGCCGGCTTCCAGCGCCGCCTTGGCGATGGGGAAGTGCAGGAAGTTGGGGGTGACGATCACCACGGCGTCGATGCGGTCGGGACGCAGCGCCTCCTTGTCGATCATCTCCCGATAGGTGGCGTAGGCGCGGTCGGGCGCGATGCCGAGCGTTCCGGCGAAGGCGCGGCCGCGGTCGGGGTCGACGTCGAGGGCGCCGGCCACCAGCTGGAAGCGGTCGTCCATGCGCATGGCGATGCGGTGCACGGCGCCGATGAAGGCGGTGGGGCCGCCGCCGACCATGCCGAGGGTGATGCGGGTGTTGCTCATGATGATGTCCTCAGCCGATGCCCAGCAGACGGCGGTTCATGGCGGCCCCATTGCTGTCACCAACGCCGCTCTTGGCGAAATCGTCGAAGGCGTGCTCGGTGACGCGGATGATGTGGCCGGCGATGAACGGCGCGCCCTCGGCGGCGCCGTCTTCCGGGTGCTTCAGCGCGCACTCCCATTCCAGCACCGCCCAGCCGGGAAAATCGTATTGCGCCATCTTCGAGAAGATGGCCGAGAAATCGACCTGACCGTCGCCGAGCGAGCGGAAGCGGCCGGGCCTGTCGACCCAATCCTGATAGCCGCCGTAGACGCCGGAGCGGCCGGACGGGTTCAGCTCGGCGTCCTTGACGTGGAAGGCCCTGACGCGCTCGTGGTAGATGTCGAGGAAGGCGAGATAGTCGAGCGCCTGCAACACGAAGTGCGAGGGATCGTAGAGGATATTGGCTCGGGGATGGTTGCCGACGGCTTCCAGGAAGCGCTCGAAGGTGGCGCCGTCGTGCAGATCCTCGCCCGGATGCAGCTCGAAGCAGGCGTCGACGCCGGCTTCCTCGAAGGCGTCGAGGATCGGCTTCCAGCGGCGGGCGAGTTCCGCGAAGGCTTCCTCGACGAGGCCGGCCGGACGCTGCGGCCAGGGATAGACATAGGGCCAGGCGAGGGCGCCGGAGAAGGTGGCGTGCGCCGAAAGGCCAAGCCGGCGCGACGCCTCGGCGGCGAGCTTCAGCTCGCGCACCGCCCATTCGGTGCGGGCGGCCGGATTGCCGCGGACGGCTTGTGGCGCGAAGCCGTCGAACAGGGAATCGTAAGCCGGATGCACGGCGACGAGCTGGCCCTGGATGTGGGTGGACAGTTCGGTGATCTCGACACCGGCCTCGGCAAGCCGGCCCTTCAGTTCGTCGGCATAGACTTGCGACGTGGCGGCCTTCTCGAGGTCGAACAGGCCGGCGGTGGTCGGAAGCTGCAGGCCGGCGTAGCCGAGGCCGGCCGCCCAGCGCGCCAGACCGTCCAGGCTGTCGAACGGCGGCGACCCGCCCACGAACTGAGCCAGGAATAGCCCAGGTCCCTTGATCGTCCTCATGGCGGTCCCCTTGTCTCCAATCCGCGCGGCTGGCGGTTCGCTCGCCAGCTTACATATCGTTTCAAGAGGAGGTAAGTCCTTTCCTCGCCTTCCGAACCGATCAGGCCGGCGGCGGCAGGATCTTGCCGGGGTTGAGGATTCCCTTGGGATCGACGGCCGCCTTGATCGCCCGCATCACGGCGAGCGCCGCCTCATCGTATTCCTCGCGCATGTAGGCGACCTTGCCCGAGCCGATGCCGTGCTCGCCGGTCGAGGTGCCGCCGACGGAAATCGCATGGCGGATCAGTTCGGCGTTGATCGAGCCGACGCGGTCCAACTCGGCTTGATCATCGGGATCGACGGCGAACATGACGTGGAAATTGCCGTCGCCGACGTGGCCGAGGATGGCCGCCGTGGCACCGGCCTCCTCCACGAGGTCGCGGGCGAGCGCCACCGCGCCGGCCAGCTCGGAGATCGGCACGCAGATGTCGGTGGCCCAGCCCTTCGAGCCGGTACGGGCGGCCAGCACGGCATAGAAGGCATCGTGCCGCGCTTTCCACAGCCGCGAGCGGTCTTCCGGCGCCGTCGCCCAGTCGAAGGCGGCGGCGCCGTAGTCGGCGACGATGCCGCGCACCGTCTCCACCTGCTCCTCGACGCCCTTTGCCGAGCCGTGGAACTCGAACACCAGCGTGTCGCCGGCCGGCAGCGACAATTTGGAATAGGCGTTGGTGTAGTCGACGAGCCGCCTCTCCATCAGCTCGACGCGGGCGATCGGCACGCCATACTGGATGACGGTGATCGCCGCCTCAGCGGCGCTGACCAGGTCGGGAAAGCGGCAGGTGGCGGCGGCCACCGCCTCGGGAATGCCGGAGAGGCGCAGCGTCACCTCGGTGATGATGCCGAGCGTGCCCTCCGAACCGACGATGAGGCGGGTGAGGTCGTAGCCGGCCGCCGACTTGCGGGCGCGGCTCGACGTGCGGATCACCTCGCCGCTGGCCAGCACGACGGTCAGCGCCAGCACGTTGTCGCGCATGGTGCCGTAGCGGACGGCGTTGGTGCCGGAGGCGCGCGTCGCCGCCATGCCGCCGATGGTGGCGTTGGCACCGGGATCGACCGGGAAGAACAGGCCTTGGTCGCGCAGATAGGCATTGAGGTCTTCGCGCGTCACGCCGGCCTCGACGGTGCAATCGAGATCGTCGGGGCTGACGCGCAGGATCTTCTGCATGTGCGTGAGATCGAGCGACAGGCCGCCCTGCGGCGCGCCGAGATGCCCTTCGAGCGAGGTGCCGGCGCCGAAGGCGATCACCGGAATGCCCTCGGCGGCGCAGAGCTTCACCGCCTCGGCCACCTCCGCCGTGCTCTCGGCGAAGAACACTGCGTCGGGGGCGGCGACGGCGTGGTGGGTTTCGCCGCCACCGTGCTGTTCACGCAGCGCCTGCGAGCGGGAGAAGCGGGCGCCGTAGCGGGCGGCGAGCGTTTCAAAGGCTTTGGAATCGTCGTGCATGTTCAGCCGCCGTATTCGATGATTTCGAGGCCGGCGTTGTAGTCGGTGGCGTAGATCAGCCCGGCGGCGTCGACGAACACGTCGGCCGACTGGATCACTCTCGGCCGGCCGGGCCGGCGGTCGGTCATGTGGCGCGGCGCGGCCGGCACCAGCGCGCCGGTCTCGCGCGGGCGGTAGGGATCGGAGATGTCGAAGGCGCGGATGCCGGCGTTCTGCCAGGTGGCGAAGATCAGCGTGTCCGAGACGAAGCTGCCGGGGCGGTTTTCGTGGAGATTGTGCGGGCCGAAGTGGCCGCCCTTCTTGGCGTAGTCGATCTCGTCCGGCACCGGCAGCGTCGAGATGGAAATCGGGTTCTCCGGCACGCGGATGTCGAACAGCCAGGTCAGCTTGCGGCCGTCTTCCTCGTTGTCGAGCACGGCCTCGTCGGCCACCACCAGCAGGTCGCGCGAAATGAGCGGCAGCGCCGAGTGGGTACCGCCGCCGTAAGGCGGGCACCAGTTGCGATGGACGATGAGCTTCGGCGCGGAGCGGTCTGAAATATCGAGCAGAGTCAGTCCGCCGTCGCGCCAGCAGGCATAGGCCGTGTCGCCATGGACGAGGGCGTGGTGCAGCGCCCAGCGCCGGCCTTCCGGCGCGTCCAGCACCTCGCCGGCTGCTTTGTGCATGCCCGGTAGCCACCACTTGCCGGCGATGAATGGCCGGGTCGGATCGGCGAGATCGATGGTGACGAAGATGTAGTCGGTGAAGCCGGGCAGCAGCGCCGAGGCATAGGCCCAGCGGCCGCCCACGTACCAGAGGCGGTGGAAGCCGATGCCGCCGCAATCGAGTTGGCCGATCTTTCTGGGACGGTCGGGGGTGGAGATGTCGTAGACGGTCATGCCGGCCGTCCAGGCCTGCTTGCCGGCCGCGCCGGCGAAGGTCTCGCCGACCGATTTCGTATAGTAGACGCGCTCGTCCTGCGACACGTCGACGTCGGCGAACAGGTCGAGGGCGTTGACGACCAGCAACAGGTCGTCGTGCGCCTGGAGATGGATATTCCAGGTGTTGGCCGGCGCCGGGACGTAGGTGACGGCACCCGGCCGTTTCGGGTCGCGCACATTGACGATCGAGAAGCCGCGCGACCAGGGATGGCCGACATAGGCGAAGCCGCGATGCACCATCAGTTGCAGGCCGTCGCCACGGCCGTCGATGTCGGAATGGCCGATCAGCTTCATGTTGCGGGAGAAGTCGGGGGTCGGCAGGCTCATCGGGTCACCGGAACTTGGCAAGACTGAGGGCGCCGCGCGAGGCGGCGCCCGTTTGCGGAGGGAAACGGCCGTGGTTACTTCTTCGGCGCCGGAATCCAGCTCGCCGTGGCGGCGTCGGAGGCGCTGAAGGCCGGGAACTTCTGCTGCAGATCCTCGATGGTCTCGATCTTGTTGTTGATCAGGTCGTCGCGGGTGACCAGCGTCGGCTGGAGCAGCACGGAATGGCCGGGGTCCTGACCGGCGATGGCCAGCGACACGGCGCGGACGGCCACTTCGCCGACCACGGCGGCGTTGGTGGCGGCGGTGGCCACCCAGGCGCTGTCCGGCTCGATCATCAACTGGATGTCGGCGGTGGAGGTATCGACGCCGTAGATCTTCACCTTGTCCGAGACGCCCAACTCGTCGGTGGCGAGCTTGACGCCCTTGGCGAACTCGTCCCAGGGCGTGAAGATCACCGAGATGTCCGGGTTGGCGCGCAGCACCGCCTTGGTCTGGTCGGCGACGGAGGCCGGCACGGTGTCGTTGACGACGCCCCAGACGGCCTTTTCCGTCAGCTTGTGCGTCTCGACGAAGTCCTTGAACACGGCGTAGCGGCGGTCGAGCGGCGCGAAGCCGGCGACGTAGACGGCGCCGGCGGTGAAGCCGTCGCCCTTGTCCTTGATCGCCTGTTCGAGGACGAGGCGGGCCATGTCCTTGTCGCTCTGCTCGATCTGCGGGATGGCCGGGTTGTCGAGGTCGACGTCGTAGGCGACCACCTTGATGCCGGCGTCGAGCGCCTTCTGGGCGACGTCCTTCAGCACTTCCGGCCGGCCGTTGTTGATGACGATGCCCTTGACGCCGCGATTGATCGCCTGCTCGACGAGGTTGCGCTGGGTGTCGTTGTCGTTGCGGGCCTGCGACAGCGTCAGCGTGACGCCGAGCGCCTCGGCCTGGCGCTTGGTGCCGGCCTCGAAGGCTTGCAGCCAGTCGCCGCTGCCGAGGAAGGAGACGACGGCGATCTCGACGCCGCCCTTGTCGAACGGGGCCGGCGCGCCGGCAAGGCCCTCGGCGAGGGCGGGGGAGGCGAGGAGGCCGGCCACGAGGCCGGCGGAGAGGAGCGAGGTCTTCATGGGTCTTCCGTTGCTGGGTGGTGAAAGGTCAGGAGCGGGCACGGCCGAGGCCGTAGGTCATGGCGAGCGCGCCGACGAGCACGGCGCCCTTCACGAAATCCTGCGTGTAGTAGGGGGCGTTGAGCATGGTGAGGCCGTTGAGCAGCACGCCGACGAACACCGCGCCGACGACGCTGCCGAACACGTTGGGCCGGCGCAGGCCGAGCACCGTGAAGCCGATCAGCGAGGCGGCGACGGCGTCCATCATCAGCGACGAGCCGGAGGAGACGTCGCCGCGCCCGACGCGGGCGGCCACCACGATGCCGCCCAGCGAGGCGAGCGTGCCGGAGATGACATAGGCGATGACCTTCAGACGGGCCGTCGAAGCGCCGGCCAGGCGGGCGGCCAGCTCGTTGCCGCCGGTGGCGAACAGCAGGCGGCCGATGCGGGTGTGCTCGGTCAGCACGTAAAGCGCCACGGCGACGACGAGCGTCAGCAGCACCGGCACCGGGATGACGCCGCCGAGGCTGGAGCGGCCGATCAGCAGGAACAGCGGATCGTATTTGCCGAGCGCCGTCGAGCCGTCGGCGAGGATCAGGCCGGCGGAGATCGAGCGGCCGGCCGTCGGGATGAGCTGGAGACCAGTCAGCAGGAACATCATGGCCAGCGTCGCCAGCATGTCGGGGATGCGCAGGCGGACGATCAGCAAAGCGTTGATCAGGCCGATCGCGGCGCCGAAGGCCAGCACCAGCGGCACGGTGACGAACGCGCCGAACCGCCAGACGATCATGGCGTAGCTCGCCGCCATCACCGACGAGGCGGCGACGGCGCCGACCGACAGGTCGAAGCCGCCGACCGCCATGGAGATGGTGACGCCGGCGCCGAGGATCGCCACCACCGCCACCGCCTGAAGAATGCTCATCAGGTTGTTGATGCCGATGAAGGCCGGCTGTGCCGCCGTGAAGCCGATCATCATCGCGGCGAGCAGGATGAAGATCGCGCCGTTGCGGACGATGTCGCCGAGGCGGTGGACCGGATGGGGACCGGCCGCCGGGGCCGGCACGGCGTCGCTGTCGGACGTCATGGATGGACTTCCTGAAGTGTGTTGGCTCCGCCGGAAGCGGGGGAAACGAGGGAGTGGCCGTCGAGCACCACGACACGGTCGGCCACCTCGGCCGCCTCCTCGGGGTCGGAGGTGGCGATCAGCGTGGCGCGGTCGGCGTGGTGGCGCAGCGTGGTAATGATGTCCTGGCGGGCGCCGAGGTCGACGCCCTGGAACGGCTCGTCGAGCAGCAGCACGCGGCTCGGCTCGGCCTCCCAGCGGGCGATCACCGTCTTCTGCTGGTTGCCGCCCGACAGCGACCACACCGAGGCGGCCGGTGAGGCGGCGCGGATGCCGAGGCGGGAGATGGCGCGGGCGCCCTCGGCGGTTTCGCGGTCGCCGAGGAGGAAGCCGGAGGGGAACCAGCGATCGAGGTGCGGCAGGCTGATGGTCGACCGTACGGCTTCGCCCGGCCAGCCGGCCGGCATCAGCGACGTGCGGTGGCGGTCCTCGCCGGCCATGACGACGCCGGCGGCGATGGCTTCGGCCGGATCGGCCGGCGCGTACGGCCGGCCGTCGAGCCGCATGTCGCCGGCGGCGAAGCGGCCGGCACCGAACAGGCCGGTGAGCAGGCGGC
This sequence comes from Pleomorphomonas koreensis DSM 23070, assembly GCF_000425185.1. Lineage (GTDB taxonomy): Bacteria > Pseudomonadota > Alphaproteobacteria > Rhizobiales > Pleomorphomonadaceae > Pleomorphomonas > Pleomorphomonas koreensis. The sequence goes on along the minus strand of NZ_AULH01000006.1, from coordinate 85,098 downwards.
TCTTGCCGGCGCCGAGCACGCCGGTCACCGCCACCACCTCGCCGGCGTGCAGGTCGAGATCGAACGGCCGGGCGTGCGGCAGGAGGCGGATGTTCCTGAGACTCAGCACCGGCGGGCCGGCGGCGGTGCGGGCGTCGGGGTGGGCGGCGGCGAGCGGCCGGCCGATCATCGTCTCGACGGCGGCGTCGAAGTCGATCGGCCGCCGGAAGCTGCCGGCGTTGCGGCCGCCGCGCAGCACCTCGACGCGGTCGGCCAGCGCTTCGAGGTCGGCGAGGCGGTGCGAGATGTAGAGGATGGCGATGCCGCGGCCGGCCAGATCCTTCAGCACGGCGTAGAGCCGCCTGGCCTCGGCGCCCGACAGGCTGGCGGTCGGCTCGTCGAGGATGAGCAGTTCCGCCTTGTGGCCGATGGCGCGGGCGATGGCGACCAGTTGCCGGTCGGCGGCCGGCAGGTCGGCGAAGTCGCGGTCGAGCGGCAGGGGAAAGCCGGCTTCCTCGACGATCGCCCGCGCCCGCTCGCGTACGCGGCGGCGCGTCAGGAAGAACGGCGTCGCGCCGTCGGCATAACGGTCGAGCAGCAGGGAATCGGCCACCGTCAGGCCGGGAATGCCGACCACGCCGGTCGACTGGTGGACGGTGACGATGCCGGCCGCCGTCGCCTCGGCCGGGGAGCGCGGCGCGAAGGGCTGGCCGCGGAGGCGGATGTCGCCGGCGTCGGCCTCGATCACCCCGGCGAGGATTTTCACCAGCGTCGACTTGCCGGCGCCGTTGGAGCCCATCAGCGCCACGATCTCGCCGGCCTCGATGTCGAGCGAGGCGCCGGCCAGCGCCCGCGTCGACCCGAAGGCCTTGAAGACATTGCGAAGAGAGACGAGCGCCATCTGCCTGATCCGGAGAGAAGCCGGCCGAGAAAACCGGACCGGGCGACGGTAGTATTGATGAGGCAGGCGGCACAAAGCATGGCGGGCGAATTGTCCGCCGGGAAAGGGAATTGGAATCTACTTTTCCCGCCGTTCTTGGATTCTCATTCTCGACAGCGATTGGAATACCTGGGATTGCGTTGTTGCGCCGGCACACCAGGTCGGCCAGGCGAGTCGTCGGAAAGCGGCGGTGCGCTTCCTCCGGCTTGCGGTGCCGCCACCGGGAATCCCCAATCAAATCAGTGCTATCACGTATTTTCTTCCCGGAAACCGTCCGGATTTCCGGACGGTCCTCCACCGGCCGCGTCCGGGTTTCCGGAAGGGCCGGCCGGTGGCTTCAAGAATTAAATCGATGAAACAGTCGGTTAGCCGGCGGGCCTGATTGGCACGGCAAATGCCATTCCCTGGGTCATGCGACGGCCGTCTTCCGAGGAGGGAACAAGGACGGAAGGCCGAAGCCCACAACGGCGCCGGAGGAGATGCCGGACGGCCGACAGCCCAGGAGAGAGGCCAGCCACGGGACGACGTGGGCGGCCGGAGGAGAACGACAATGACGGACATCACGCAGAACGACGCGGTCGCGACGGAAACGGGCGGCAGCCCGCTTTCCCGCGTTCTTGCCTACAAGGTCGGCCCGGTGCCGCTGCCGCTTTATCTCGCCATCGCCGCCGTGGTGTTCGGCGCCTCGGTGATCGGCAAGCTGCCGGCCGACATGATCGGCGGCTTCGCGGCGATCATGGTGCTGGGCTTCCTGCTCGGCGAGATCGGCGGCCGCATTCCCTATCTCAAGAACATCGGCGGCTCGGCCATCCTCTGCCTGTTCGTGCCGTCGGCCATGCTCGGCTACGAGGTGATGAACCCGGCGACCTCCGACGCCATCAAGGCGGTGATGAAGACGTCGAACTTCCTCTACCTCTACATCGCCTGCCTGGTCACCGGCTCGATGCTCGGCATGAACCGCAAGGTGTTGATCCAGGGCTTCCTCAAGATGTTCGTGCCGCTCGCCGTCGGCACCGCCTCTGCCGTCATCGTCGGCGGGCTGGTCGGCATGGCCTTTGGCTACGAGTTCAAGCACACCTTCTTCTTCATCGTCATGCCGATCATCGCCGGCGGTATCGGCGAGGGCATCCTGCCGCTGTCGCTGGCCTACGCCGACATCCTTGGCACGGCCCAGCCGGCGCTGATCGCCTCGCTGATCCCGGCTGCCCTGATCGGCAACGTCGTCGCCATCATTTCCTCGGGCGTCCTGAAGCGCATCGGCGAGAAGAAGCCGCGCTATTCCGGCAACGGTCTTCTGGTCCGCACCGGCGACGACAACGAACTGCTGAAGGAGATGGCCGTCGAGAAGAAGCTCGAACTGCCGCTGATGGGCGCCGGCCTGTTGATGGCCTGCGCCATGTTCATCCTCGGCGCCTTCCTGTCGCCGTTCACCGGCATCCCCGGCCCGATCCTGATGATCATCGGCGCAGCGCTGCTCAAGGTGTCGAAGCTGATCCCCGAGCGGATGGAGACCGGCGCTCACCAGATGTACAAGTTCATGACCACCAACATGACCTTCCCGCTCTTGGTCGGCCTCGGCACCCTCTACGTTCCCTGGAACGACCTGATCGCCGCCTTCACGCCGGCCTATTTCGCCATCTGCGCCGCCACGGTGCTGGCGATGGTCTCCTCGGGCTGGTTCATCGGCAAGCTGCTCGGCATGTACGAGGTGGAGGCGGCCATCGTCACCTGCTGCCACTCCGGCCTCGGCGGCACCGGTGACGTCGCCATCCTCTCGGCCTCGAACCGTATGGGCCTGATGCCCTTCGCCCAGATCTCCACCCGCATCGGCGGTGCCGGCATGGTGGTGCTGGCGGTGTTCCTGCTGAAGATGTTCGGCTGATCTTCCGTCTCCGAAATGCGACGGCCGTCCGGCTTTCCCGCCGGGCGGCCCTGCGCTATCGGTGAACAAGACAGCGCTGGCGGGAGGAGCCGCATTGGCCGGGAAAGCCGAGAGCATCGCGCCGAAACGCCGCTGGCTGCGCCTTGCGGCGGTGCTGCCGCTCGTCGGCGCCCTTGCCGTCGCCGCCATCGTCGCCTTGGTCGCCTATCGCGTCGTCTTCGAACTGTCGCTGTCGGCCACCCGCGCCAGTGCCGGCCACCGGCTCGACCTCTACGCGGCGAGCTTCGAGCGCGAGGTCAGCCAATTCGCGAACTATCCTTATGTCATGGCACTCGACGGCACCGTCCTGGCACTCCTCGACGACCCCGCCGACGCGGCGCTGCGCCACCGGGCCGACCTCTATTTCGAGGCGCTGAACGACCGCATCGGCACGCTCGACGTCTACCTGCTCGACCTGACCGGCCGGGTGATCGCCTCCAGCAACTGGGACAAGTGGGACAGCTTCGTCGGCCGCGATCTGTCCTACCGGCCCTATTTCCAGAATGCCCACACCGACCGGGTGACCCGCTTCTACGGCATCGGCACCACCAACCGCCAGCCGGGCTATTTCCTGGCGACCGCCATCGCCCGCGATGACCGCACGCTCGGCATCGGCGTCGTCAAGGTCAGCCTCGGCCAGCTCGAACGCTCCTGGGCATCGGCGGAATCGCCGGCCATCCTCAGCGACGAGCACGGCGTGGTGGTGCTTTCCTCGGTGCCGGCCTGGAAATACGGCACGCTGACGCCGCTCGACGATGCGGCGCGGCGGCAGATCGCCGAGGCGCAGCAATACAACGACCGGCCGCTGTCACCGATCGGCCTCGTGCCGTTGCGCGACCTCGGCGGCGGCACGCGCATCGTCCGTCTGCCGGGCACGGCCGGGCCGGGTGGCGGCTTCTCGACCGAGGGCCTGTTCCTCGCCGAGAGCCGGGCGATGCCGGAGACGCCGTGGACGCTGACCGTGTTCACCGACCTCTCGGAGATGGACGATCTCGCCCGCCTGTGGGCGGCGCTGGCCGGTCTCGGCAGCCTGCTTCTCATCGGCCTGTTCGCCGTCTGGCGCCAGCGGCGGCGACACCTGCGCGAACTGCTCGAGGCGCGCAGCGCCCTCCAGCGCGCCCATGACCACTTGGAGACACAGGTGGCCGAGCGGACGGCGGCGCTGTCGGCCACCAACGAGCGGCTGCGCCGCGAGGTGACGGAGCGCGAGCGGGCCGAGCGCACGCTGCGCGACGCCCAGTCGGGCCTGGTACAGGCCAGCAAGCTCGCCAGCCTCGGACAGCTATCGGCCGGCATCGCCCATGAGCTGAACCAGCCGCTCGCCGCGCTGGTCACCCTGTCCGGCAACGCCGTCAGGTTCCTGGAGCGCGGCGACCTCGCCACCGTGCGCGGCAACCTCGAACGGGTGCGGCCGCTGGTCGAACGCATGGGCCATCTCACCGGCGAGCTGAAGGTGTTTGCCCGCAAATCGTCCGGCGAGCCGCAGCGCGTCGGCCTCCGCAAGCTCGTCGACGACGCGCTGTTCCTGCTCAATCACCGCCTGACGCGCGGACCTGTTGCGGTGAGCGTCGACATCGACGGTGGCGACATCGCCCTCTGGTGCGATCCCAATCGCTTCGCGCAGGTGCTGCTCAACCTGATCGGCAATGCCGTCGATGCCATGGAGGGCGGCGGCGACCAGCGCATCACCGTCTCCGCCCGCCGCGACGGGAGTTTCGCGCGGATCGACATCCGCGACAGCGGGCCGGGCCTGCCGCCGGAGCGGCTCGACCATATGTTCGAGCCCTTTTTCACCACCAAGGCGCCGGGCGTCGGTCTCGGGCTCGGCCTTGCCATCTCGGCCGGCATCATCCGCGACTTTGGCGGCGAGCTGACGGCCGCCAATGCCGAGGAGGGCGGGGCGGTGTTCTCGATGACCATTCCGATCGGTCCCGGAGAGGCGACATGACCAAGGCGACGGTTGACGATCTCCGGGTGCTGATCGTCGAGGACGATCCGGACGTGCTGCTCGGCTGCGAGCAGGCGTTGCAACTCGACGGCATGCAGACGATCGGCACCGGCTCGGTGGAGGCGGCGCTGCGGCTGGTGGCCGAGGCGCGGCCCGGCGTCATCGTCTCCGACGTGCGCCTGCCCGGCCGCGACGGCCTGGCGCTGCTCCGGGAGATGCAGGCGATCGACGCCGACCTGCCGGTGATCCTGATCACCGGCCACGGCGACGTGCCGCTCGCCGTGCAGTCGATGCGCTCGGGCGCCTACGATTTCATCGAGAAGCCGTTCTCGCCGGACTATCTGGTCGAGGTGGTGCGGCGGGCGCGCGAGAAGCGGGCGCTGACGCTGGAGGTGCGGCGCCTCCGCCACAAGCTGTCGGACGGCGGCCGGCTCGAAAGCCGCATCATCGGCCGCTCGCCGGCCATCGCGAAGCTGCGCCGCGTCGTCGCCGACATCGCCGGCACCAACGCCTCGGTGCTGATCGACGGCGACACCGGCACCGGCAAGGAGCTGGTCGCCCGCTGCCTGCACGACGAGAGCCCGCGCCGCAAGGGCCATTTCGTGGCGATCAACTGCGGCGGCCTGCCCGAGCACCTCGTCGAGAGCGAGCTGTTCGGCCACGAGGCGGGCGCCTTCACCGGCGCCGCCAAGCGCCGCGTTGGCAAGATCGAATATGCCAGCGGCGGCACGCTGTTCCTCGACGAGGTCGAGACCATGCCGGTCAGCGTGCAGATCAAGCTGCTGCGCGTGCTGCAGGAACGGACGCTGGAACGTCTCGGCTCCAACACGCCGGTCGCCGTCGACTGCCGCATCGTCGCCGCCGCCAAGGGCGACCTCGGCAAGCTGGCCGCCGACAGCCGCTTCCGCGCCGACCTCTACTACCGGCTGGCCGTCGCCTCGCTGACGCTGCCGGCGCTGCGGGACCGGCGCGAGGACATTCCGCTCCTGTTCACCCACTTCGCCGAGCAGGCGAGCGTCGTGCATGGCCGGCCGGCCCCCGTCCTCGACGAGACGCGCCTCGGCCGGCTGATGGCCTATGACTGGCCGGGCAACGTGCGCGAACTCAGGAATGTCGCCGACCGCTGCGTGCTGGGCATCGAGATGGGCTTTCCGCCCTTCGCCGAGGCCGCCGCCGGCGAGCCGCCGTCACTCGGCGAGGCGGTGGAAGCCTTCGAGCGGGCGCTGATCGTCGATGCGCTCGGCCGCGCCGGCGGCAGCATCGGCCGCACGGCCCAGGCGCTGCGTATCCCCAAATCGACCCTCCATGACCGAATGAAGCGACTCGGCATCGCGGCCGGTCCGGAACCCCGGTCCGGCTGAACGCGGCGATAGCAGGAGGTTGCAACCGCCGCCTTGCGAAGGGGCCGGCCGGCGTTGCCGCCGAAGGTGTCCGCAAACCTTTGCGTTCTGCGGCACTCCTGCTAACCCATTCATTTATTTCGATATTTCCATTCGTGCGGATCAAAGCCCGAAAACGTGCCAACATACGGCATTTCAAGTAGAGGAGAAATATTCGAGGATACAAAATTTCAGTATTGGCAACATAAATACGGTACAATTTTCCACTTCTAGCATTTATTATTTCTTAGCAAACAACCAATACGTTTTAATTCTCATTTGTTGGGTGGCTAGGAGGAATAAGTGGGAAACCTCATAGGAAATTCTATAGCTCTGCTTTTGATGTCCAGTGCTCTGGCGAGCGCCGGCGTGCAAATCACCGTCGCCACCGTCAATAACGGCGACATGGTGCGCATGCAGGGTCTGACCGACGAGTTCCAGGCGGCGCATCCGGACATCACGCTCAACTGGGCGGTGATGAGCGAGAACGAGTTGCGTCAGAAGGTGACGACGGACATCGCCACCAAGGGCGGCAAGTACGACGTGCTGACCATCGGCACCTACGAAGCGCCGATCTGGGCCAAGCAGGGCTGGCTGAAGGAACTGACCTTCGACGCCAGTTACGACGTCGACGACCTGCTGCCGGCCATCCGCGCCGGCCTCACCTATGAGGACAAGCTCTACGCCGCGCCGTTCTACGGCGAGTCGTCGATGGTCATGTACCGCACCGACCTGATGCAGAAGGCCGGCCTCACTATGCCCGACGCGCCGACCTGGGCGTTCATCGCCGACGCCGCCCGCAAGATGACCGACCGCGCCGCCGGCGTGAACGGCATCTGCCTGCGCGGCAAGGCGGGCTGGGGCGAGAACATGGCCTTCATCACCGCCATGTCCAATTCCTTCGGCGCCCGCTGGTTCGACGAGAACTGGCACCCGCAGTTCGACCAGCCGGAATGGAAGGCGACGCTGCAATTCTACGTCGACCTGATGAAGGACGCCGGTCCGGCCGGCGCCGAGAACAACGGTTTCAACGAGAACCTCGCGCTGTTCAACGAGGGCAAGTGCGGCATGTGGATCGACGCGACGGTCGCCGCCTCCTTCGTCACCAACCCTGCGTCTTCGACGGTGGCCGACAAGGTCGGCTTCGCGCTGGCGCCGGACAATGGCCTCGGCAAGCGCAGCAACTGGCTGTGGGCGTGGAACCTCGCGGTGCCCGCCTCGTCGCAGAACGCCGAGGCGGCGCAGACCTTCATCGCCTGGGCGACCTCCAAGGAATACACCGCGCTGGTGGCCTCCAGGGAGGGCTGGGCCAACGTGCCGCCGGGCACGCGGGCCTCGCTCTACCAGAACGAGGAGTATCTCAAGGCGGCGCCGTTCGCCAAGATGACGCTCGACTCGATCAATACCGCCGACCCGAAGAACCCGACGGTGAAGCCGGTGCCCTACACCGGCGTCCAGTTCGTGGCCATTCCGGAGTTCCAGGGCCTCGCCACCACCATCGGCCAGCAGTTCTCGTCGGCGCTGGCCGGCAAGGTCGCGGTGGACGCGGCCCTCTCGTCGGCCCAGTCCAACGCCACCCGCGAGATGACCCGCGCGCGCTACATCAAGTAAGCCGGCCGGTCGGCCGCAGCGGGAGGCGGGCATCGTCCGCCTCCCCATCGCCTTTGGGGGGCTCCCATGCGTTTCACCATCAAGACCATGCTGTTCACCGTCCTGGCGGCGATGATCCTCGTCAGCGGCGCGCAGGGCCTCTACGGGCTCGTCGAACTGCGCGCCTCGAACGCCGATCTTCGGCACTTCAGCCAGACCGAGCTGCCGCGCGCCAACCTCATCGGCCTGCTCAAGGACGATTTCGCCAATTTCCGTCTCGCCGAGGCGACCATCCTCGCCGCCATGGACGACGCCACGCGCGAAGCCGCCGTGCTCGACGCCGAGAAGGCGATGAGCGGCGTCAACACGCGCCTCATTGCGCTCGGCGAGACGTCGGCCGCCGCCGCGGACCAGACCGACATCGCCAGTTTCTCCAAACTCTGGCGCGACTATGTCGACCGCCATCAGAGCTTCTCGGACCTCGCCAATTCCGGCAACTTCAACCTCGCCACCGACCTCTACGTCGGCGAGCTGGGCAAGATGCACGCCGATGCCGCTGACATCCTGTCGGGCCTCGCCTTTCGCGGCGAGGACGCCGCCAACGCGGCGGCCGGCGCGGCGGAAGCCAATTACACCTATGCCAGCCTCGGCATCATCTCGGCCATTGCGCTGTCGGCGGTGGCCGGCTGCCTTGCCATGGTGTTCGTCTGGCTCGGCCTGTCGCGGCCGCTGATCCGCATCTCGACGGCCATGCGCCGCATCGCCCGCGGCGAATTGTCGACCGAGGTGCCGGACCTGCGCTTCCCCTGGGAAGTCGGGCAGATGGCGTCGGCGCTCGGCGTGCTGCGCGAGAATCTGTCGGAGGCCGAGGCCATGCGCGCTCTCGAAAGCGAGCGCGAGCAGCAGGCGGCGCGGGCGCTGGTCGAGGAACGCAACCGCATCGCCGATACGTTCCAGGACTCGATGGGCTCGCTGACCGCCGCCTTCGTCGATGCCTCCCGCACGCTGGCCTCGGCGGCGCAGGGCCTGTCGGCCACCGCCGAACAGACCTCGCGGCAGGCGCAGGCGGTGGCCGGGGCCGCCGAGGGCGCCTCGTCCAACGTCCAGGGCGTCGCCTCGTCGACCGAGGAGCTGTCGGCGTCGGTGCGCGAGATCAACACCCAGGTCAACCAGTCGGCGTCGATCGCCGAGCAGGCGTCCCGGCTGGCGACGCGCACCGAGTCCAACGTCCGCAATCTCTCGACGGCCGCCACGGAGATCGGCGAGGTGGTGAACCTGATTTCGGCCATCGCCGAGCAGACCAACCTTCTCGCCCTCAACGCCACCATCGAGGCGGCGCGGGCCGGCACGGCCGGGCGCGGTTTCGCGGTGGTCGCCTCGGAGGTGAAGAGCCTCGCCGGCCAGACCGGCAAGGCGACCGAGGAGATTTCCCGCAAGGTGAAGGAGATCCAGGAGGCCACCGACCAGACCGTCGGGTCGATCGGCGATATCGTGCAGGCCATCGAGCAGGTGCGCAACGTCACCTCGACGATCGCCGGCGCCGTCACCCAGCAGGGCGCGGCCACCGACGAGATCGCCCACAGCACGCAGCGGGCCGCCCTCAATGCCCAGGACGTCACCGTCAACGTGCTCGGCGTCGGCCGGGCGGCCAGCGAGACCGGCGCCTCGGCGGCCGAGCTTCTGCACCTGTCGACGGACCTTCAGTCGCGCTCGCACGATCTCGAACGAAGCGTCCACGACTTCGTCGGCCGGCTCAGGGCCTGAGCCCGGTTCAGGCGAAATCCATCAGGCGCGGCGTGCTGTCGAGCAGCCGCCGCGTATAGGGATGCTGCGGCGCCGACAGAATGTCGCGCGCCGCGCCCTGTTCGACGATGCGGCCTTTCTCCAGGATGACCAGGTCGTGGCACAGCAGCGCCACGAAGCCGATGTCGTGGGAGACCAGCACCAGCGTCGTCCGTTCGGACAGCGTCTTCAGGAGGTCGACGATGCGGATGCGCGTCGTGAGATCGAGCGCGCTGACCACCTCGTCGGCAAGCACCAGCTCCGGCCGCGACACGATAGCGCGGGCGATGGCGATGCGCTGGCGCTGGCCGCCGGAGAACTCGTGCGGATAGCGGCGGGCGGCATCGGGCGGCAAATCGACCGAGGCCAGCGCGCCGGCCACGGCGTCGTCGATGTCCATGTCGATCTTCAGCGAGCGCAGCGGCTCGGCGACGATGTCGAATACCTTCTGGCGCGGATCGAGCGATGAATAGGGGTCCTGGAACACCGCCTGCACCGCCCGGCGGAAGCCGCGCATGACGGCGCGATTGCCGGGGTCGAGCCCTTCGCCGCGGAAGGTCATCCGGCCGGCGGTCGGCCGGGCGAGGCCGAGCAGCAGGCGCAGGATGGTGGTCTTGCCCGAGCCGCTCTCGCCGACGATGCCGAGGTTGCGGCCGGCCTCGATCTTCAGGTCGATGCCGTCGAGCACGTTGCGGCCGCGGCCGTAGGCGAAGGAGACGGCGGAGAGATCGATCAGGCTCATAGCGCCGCTCCGATCGCCCGGTCGAAGGTGCGGGCCGCCTCGACGAGGCCGATGGTGTAGGGATGGCGCGGCCGGCCGAACACCTCGGCAACCGGTCCGGCCTCGACCAGCTCGCCGCCCCTCAGCACCAGCACCCGGTCGACGGCGGCGCCGACCACCGGCAGGTCGTGGCCGATGAACAGGAGGCCCATGCCGTCCTCGCGCACCAGCGCTTCCAGCAGCCGCAGCACCTCGGCCTGGGTGGTGACGTCGAGCGCCGTGGTCGGTTCGTCGGCGATGAGCAGGCGCGGTTTGCAGGCCAGCGCCATGGCGATGGCCGCCCGCTGGCGCTGGCCGCCCGACATCTCGTGCGGATAGGCGCGGGCAAGGCGGCGCGGCTCGGGCAGGGCGACGCGAGCCATCAGCGCCAGCACTTCGGCCTGAACATCGACCGGTTGGCCGTCTCGACGGGCGCGGCGGCGCACCACCTCGGCGATCTGGTTGCCGATGCGCATCAACGGGTCGAGGGCGGTCAGCGGCTCCTGGAAGATGGTGGCGACGACGCTGCCACGGAGGCCGACGATGTCGCGGTCGGCGGCGCCGACCAGCTGGCGGCCGGCAAGGCGGATGGAGCCGGAAGCGGTCATGCCCTCGGGCAACAGGCCGATGGCGGCGAGCGCCGTCAGCGACTTGCCGGAGCCGCTTTCGCCGATCAGGCCGACGCGCTCGCCGGGCGCGATGGCGAAGGAGACGCCGGCGACCAGCGGCCGGCCGGCGTGGCGGATGGTGAGATCGTCGATGGCGAGGAGGTCGGTCATCCGCGCCTCCGCCGGGTGGGGTCGGCGACGTCGCGCAGGCCGTCGGCGAACAGGTTGAGGCCGATCACCAGCGACACCAGCGCGAGGCCCGGCGCCACGGCGCCGAAGGGCGCGGTATAGACCGTGGCCTGTGCCTCCTGGAGCAGCCGGCCCCAGGAGGCGTTGGGGGGAGGCGCGCCGAGGCCGAGATAGGACAGCGACGCTTCGGCGATGACGGCGAGGCCGAATTGCAGCGCGAAGTTGACGACCAGCGTCGGCCAGATGTTGGGCAGCACATGGATGCGGACGATGCCGAGCCAGCTGGTGCCCGAGACGCGGGCGGCGGTGACGTAGTCCATCGCCAGCACCCGCCGGGCAAGGATGCGGGTGAGGCGGGCGACGATCGCCGAGGCGGCGACGCCGATCGCCAGGATGGCGGTGCCGAGGCTGGCGCCGTCGCTGGCCGCCACGATCAGCATGGCGAGCAGCAGCGTCGGGAAGGCGATCAGGATGTCGAGCGTCGCCGCCAGCACGTCGTCGACGGCGCGGGAAGCGAAGGCGGCCAGGAGGCCGACCGTGACGCCGATCGCCGCGGCGATCGTCACGGCGCCGCTGCCGACGGCGAGCGCGATGCGGGCGCCGATCATGATCTCGGTGAACAGGTCGCGGCCGAGCCGGTCGGTGCCGGCCCAGTGGAGAAGCGACGGCGGCGCGAGGCGGCCGCCGGTCATCGCCGTGGGATCGTAGGGCGTCCAGACAAGCGTCATGAGACCGACGACGACGTGCAGGCCGACGAGAGCCGCACCGATCAGGAAGGCCGGCGTCAGGCGAAGAGACGAGGGTTGGGCGAGGGCGGGGGCGTCGTCGGTCATGACCGGCCTCCGCTGGAGCCGCGCAGGCGCGGATCGACAAGGCGCTGGGTCAGATCGGCGGCAAAGCCGACCAGCAGCACCAGAAGCGTCGAGACGAACAGCACGCCCTGCACGCTCGGATAGTCGCGCTGCTCGATGCCGCTCAGCAGCATCGAGCCGAGGCCGGGCAGCGAGAACACGCGCTCGACGACCACGGCGCCGAGCAGCGTCGAGGCAAGCTCGATGCCGAGGATGGAGATCACCGGCACCGCGCCGTTGCGGATGCCGTGGCGGATCAGCGCTTCACCGTAGCCGGCGCCGAGGGCGCGGGCGGTGCGGAGATAGTCGGAGCCGATGACGTCGAGCGTCGCCGAGCGGACGTAGCGGATCAGCGAGGCCGACATGACGAGCGCGATGGTGAGGATCGGCAGGGTGAGCTGGTGCAGCGCGGCGATCGGATCGCGCCAGCCGGACGGCGGGAAGCCGCTCGACGGGAACAGGCGCAGCTTCACGGCGAAGGCGGTGACCAGCAGGATGCCGATCCAGAACACCGGCACGGCGATTCCGAACTGCGAGACGATGGAAATGAGCCCGCCGTACCAGCGGTCGCGCTTCACCGCCGCGAGGATGCCGAGCGGCAGGGCGATCAGGATGGCGGCCACGAAGGCGAGGGCGGTGAGCGGCAGCGTCAGCGTCAGGCGGCGGCCGATCTCGTCCAGCACCGGCACGCCGGAGATGAAGGAGGCGCCGAGGTCGAAGCGGCCGAGCTGGCCGAGATAGCGGACGAACTGGGCGGCGATCGGCAGATCGGAACCGACCTGCCGGCGCGCCGCCTCGATCTGCTCGGGATCGGCGCCCACCGACACCAGCGCGTTGGCGGGATCGCCCGGCAGGAGGCGCAGCAGCAGGAACAGCACGGCGGCGGCGATCAGCACCGAGACGACGAGAATCGCCGTCCGGCGGACGACATAGGCGAGAATGGCGGCACCTCGGATCAGAAGCGGAAGCGCCGCCCGAGCTTAGGTCGGGCGGCGCGGGCTGTCGAGCGGCGCGGAAGAGATCAATCCGCCTTCTTGATGCCGTAGGCGAAGAACTGCGAGTTGAGGCCGTTGACCGGGTAGCCGCTGACCGACGTCTTCGACACCACGATCTGCGGGTAGAGATAGAGCCAGTTGCTGGCCGCGTCCTCGGCGATCTGGACGTTGGCTTCCTTCAGCTTCTCGGTCTGCTCGTCGACGGTTGCCGCTTCCTCGGACGCCTTGATCAGCTCGGCGACCTTGGGGTTGTCATAGCCCCAATAGAAGTCCGGGTTGCCATAGAAGACGATGTCGCGGTGGTTGACGTGTTCCTGCAAGGTGGCCTGGAAGTCGTGCGCCTTGTAGATCTTGGTGTACCACTCGTTGGGCGTGATGACGTTGATGTTCACCTTGACGCCGACCTTGGCCAGTTCGCCCTGCAGGAACTGCGCGGCGAGTGGATGCGGATCGTAGTTGGGCGTATCGATGGTGAAGGTGAAGCCGTCGGGATAGCCGGCTTCCTTGAGCAGTTCCTTGGCGCTTTCCGGATCGTAGGCGTCGACCTTGGTGAGATCGACGTACCAGGGATCGGTCGGCGGCACGAAGGAGCCGATCAGCGTGCCGTAGTCGCCCCAGACGGCTTCCAGCAGCTTCTTCTTGTCGACGGCGCGGGCGAGAGCCTTGCGGACCTTGACGTTGTCGAAGGGCGCGACGCGGTCGTTGTAGGCGAGGATCAGCTTGGTGGTCGACTTGCCCTCGGCGACGGTGAAGTCCGGATTGTCCTTGAACTGGGCCAGCGAATCCGGGCTCTGCACCGAGGTGATGACGTCGACGGCGCCGGTGAGCAGCGCGTTGTTGAGGGCGGTTGCCTCGGTGAAATACTTGAACACCACCTCGCCGTTCTCCGGCTTCGGGCCCCAGTACTTGTCGAAGCGCTTGACGGCGAGCTGCGAACCGCGCTGCCAGCCGTCGAGGGCGTAGGGGCCGGTGCCGTCCTCGGCGGTCTGGAGATCCTTGGCGGCGTCGTTGATCACCCAGACGTAGGAGAGATTGTAGGGCAGCGAGATCGAACGCGACGACAGCTTGACGACGACGGTGGCGTCGTCAGGCGTCTCGATCGAGGCGATCGGCTTCAGCGAATTCTTGCGCGAACTCTTGCTGTCGGCCGAGGTGACGCGCTCGATCGACCACTTGACGTCGGCCGAGGTCAGCGGGTCGCCGGAATGGAAGGTGACGCCCGGCTGCAGCGTGAAGGTGTAGGTGAGGCCGTCGTCGGACACCTTGTAGTCCTTGACGAGGCTCGGCGACACCGTGCCGTCGTCGTTGAGGCGGAACAGCGCCTCGTAGACGTTGCCGTTGAACGCCTCGTTGATGCCCTGGCCGGCGCCGGCCGTGTTGTCGAGATTCTGCGGCTCGTAGAGCGAGCCGATGGCGATGGTGGCATCAGCGCCGTCGGCGGCCAAGGCCGGTGCGGCGGCCGCCAGAAGCAGGACGGCGGCCGTGGTGGCCTTCAGGACCGAAAGGGATGTCCGGCCGGTGCCGGCGGCGAAAGCACTCATGATCGTCTCCTCGGATGCGGCCGACTGGTGCGGCGTCGTGGCGGCCAGTCTAGCCGAGGCAGGGGAAATGAGAATGTCGGAGCCGTCTCAAATGGCCGGCCGCCCGGAAACAGGTTTGCGTCGAACGCCGATACTCCGGATTATTTTACCTCTATGCACACCCATAGACAAGCTCAGGCCAGCGGTTCGCCGTCAACGATGTCGATCGCCGCGTGATAGCTGTTGCCGATGGTGCAGACCTTGTGCGCCTCCTCGATCAGCGACCGCCGTTCGGCGTCGTTGAAATCGCCCTCGATGGCGTAGCGGCAGGTCTGGCGGGCGATGCGCGACGGCGGCTCCGCCGCCTTGGCGCCGATCACCTCGACGGCGACGTTGCCGAGCCGGTCGGACAGGCCGAGGTTGCGGGCGGCGATGCGGATGCTGAGGGCGAGGCAGCCGGCCAGCGAGGCGTCGAGCAACTCCAGCGGGTTGAGCCCCTCCATCGACGGCGAGCCGGCCAGCGGCAGGCTGGCGCCGGACTTGGCGACGACGTTGCCGCGACCGTTGCGGTCGAGGCTGGCGGTGGCGCCCATCGGACGAACGCGGGTCTGCGACATGGATATCTCCTCTCCGGTTGCATCGGCCGGGAGGATAGCCGCAATACCCTGTGGTGGCGAGCGTGAGAATGCCGGGAGACGGCAGGGCACGGCCGGCCGGGTTTTCGCCCGACATGGGCCGTCCAATCTATTCAACGGCTTGCCGGTGATGTAGATTTCGTCCGGACAAACCAGACAGCCGGTATCATGGACGCCATCAATCGCACCTCCGCCGAGCCGTATTACCAGCAGCTCGGCCACATCCTCGAACAGCGCATCCGCTCGAAGGAGCTGTCGCCGGGCCAGCGCCTGCCGTCGGAGAGCGACCTCTGCCGCACCTTCGATCTGTCCCGCTCCACCGTGCGCGAGACGCTGCGCTCGTTGCAGGAGCAGGGGCTGATCCGGATGATTCCAAGGCGCGGTGCCTTCGTCGCCGAGCAGAGCGGCGGCGACTGGATGTTGCAGGTGACGCGCGGCTTCTTCGAGACGGAGGTCGACGGCACGCGCACCGTCGACACGACCGTATTCCGCAGCGGCCTCGAACCCTTGCCGCGCGAGGCGAGCGACGCCCTCGGCCTCGAACCGGGCGCCGCCGGCTTCATCCTGGAGCGGCTCCGCTGTCTCGACGGCAAGCCGGCCGTCTATTCGACCAACTTCATGCCGCCGGAAGTCGGCGCGGCGCTGGCCGGCACCGACGTGCTGCGCGGCACCCAGTCGCTCAATCAGACCCTCAGGGCTGCCGGCTACCGGATTTCCAGCGCCCGTCGCGAGGTGGCAGCCGTCGGCGCGCCGGAACTGCCGGCCCGCTTCCTGGGCCTCGACGTGCGGGATCCGGTGCTGCTCATCCGCTCGCTGTCGCGCGGCGCCGACGGCCGGCCGTTCGACTATTACCGCTCCTACGCCCGCTCCGACGTGGTGACCATCGCGGTCGAGGCGCAGGCGATGGACGGCGACTGAGGCGCTTCAGGCGACGATCTCGCCCACTTTCAGCATGCGTGCGAGATCCGGCCGGGCGCCGGCGATCAGTGCCGCGCCGAGGGCGGCGAGTTCGGGCTCGTCGATGCGGCGGATCGGACGACCGAGAACGTCGGCGCGGAGGCGCATCAGCGCGTCGGAGCGGCTCCAGCCGCCGGTCGCAAACAGCGGACCGTCGCCGACGCCGGAGGCGGCGAGGTCGTCCAGGATGCCGGCGGTGATCCGGGCGCAGGCGACGAGCACGGCCGCCGCGATGCGGCGGGCACCCCGCTCGTCGGCGCTGGCAAGGGCGGCGGCCACCGCCGCATGATCGGTCGGATCGATGGCCGGCGCCGTATCGACGGGAATTTCGGCGGCGGCAAAGAGGTCGGAGAGCAGATCGCCCGTCGGCGTCGCAATCCTGAGCGGCGCCAGCGCCGCCGCGAACTCGAACACCTTGAAGCGGGCCTCGCGGCCGCGGCGCAGCACGGAAACCGAGCGGACGATGTCCGGTCTTGGCGGGACGGAACGATCGGTCTCGCCATAGACCAGCTCGGCGGTACCGAGCGAATCGACGATAGCCGCCGGATCGAGGCGGTGGGCGACCGAGGCGGCGACCGGATGGTCATGCCCGCCGGCGACCAGCCGGGTGGCGGCGGTGGCCGCCCCGGCTTCCGTGAGACGCCCCGGCCGCATGATGCCGACCGTCTCGCCGGCCGGCAGCACCGGCGGCAGCGCCGGCGCCCGCGCCGCCGCGAGGAGGTCGTCGCGGAAGGCGCGGGCGGCAATGTCGTAGCAGGCGGTGCGGGCGGCCAGCGTCTCGCTGAGGAACGCCCGTCCCGACCACGAAGCGGCCGGAAAATCGGTGAGGGCGATCCAGCCGGCGGCCTCCGGCACGGGTCGGTGACGGGCGATCCACAGCCATTTGGCGGCGGTGCGGGTCGGCTCGAAGGCGAGGCCGGTGACATCCGCGCAGTCATGACCGGCTGCGAGTTCATCCGCCTCGGCGGCGGCGCGGTCGTCGAACCAGGGAATGACGGTGGAGAGCGGCCGCAAGGCGGCGTCGACCAGGCATCCGTCCTCGCCCACCCCGGCGGCGGCGATGGCCGAAATCGGCCGGCCGCCGGCGGCGTCCTGCCAGGCGTCGATGATCATGTCTTCGAGCGCCCGCAGCAGGACGAGCGGGTCGGCTTCGCCGGCCCGCGCGTTCGGCGCATCCCGTCCGAGGCGTGGCGTCGGGCGGCGGCGACGGGCAATAACGCCCGCCGCCTCGTCGACCAGCACCACCTTGATGTTGGTCGAGCCGACGTCGACACCGCAATACAGCCCGGACATCGCGCCCTCTCCTTACCAGTGGCGGGTATAGTGCCGGCGGGTGATGCGCGCCAGTTCGCGGATCGTTTCCTTGGCTTCCGCCTCCGGCCGCTGCCAGACCTTGCGGCCGATGACCAGGCCCTGGGCGCCGGCCCGGATCACCTCTTCCGAATCGGTCAGCGTCGACTTGCTGTCGCCGGACAGCGCGCCGCCGGCCACCACGATCGGAATGCGCAGCTCCTCGACGAGGCGGGCGGTTTCCTCGGCGCCGGGGAAGGTGATCTTGATGATGTCGGCGCCGAGGTCGAAGGCGATACGCGCCACCTCGATCTCCTGCTTGACCACCTCCGGCGAGCGCGGCACCGCCAGCAGCACCGGCTCGACCATCACCGGCATCTCCCACTTGGCGGCCTCGGAGATCACGTTGCCGATGCGCTCGCAGTAGAGGATCTTCTCCTCGTCGGAGACGTTCCAGGGCAAGAGCAGCTTGACGCAGTCGACGCCGAGGCGGACGGCGTCCTCCAGCCGGGCGACGATGGTGCCGGTGCCCTTGTCGGGCGTCTTGGTCGACCAGAAGGCGTCGATGGCCAGCACGCGGGCGAACTGCGACTGGCGGGCCAGGAGGGCTTCGGTGGCGCGGACGATGCCGGTGGTCACCATGAAGCCGGTGACGTCCTCCTGCATGTAGCTCTTGATCACGTCGACGGGCGCTTCGAGGGCTGGAACGCGGCCCCAGACGACGCCGTGGTCGACCGGCACGATCAGCGCCGCCCGGTCCTCGTGGAAAAGCCGGTTCATGCGGTAGCTCGTCGAGAGCCGGTGTTGGGCCATGGTTCATCTCCTCGTTTTGCGGGTCCTGGCGGAGGACCGTTTGAAGCGCTGATCCGGCGTCGCCATTCCTCGAAGGGGACGCGGCTCGTCGTTTGTCGGTATTGTACGGACAAAATAGCTGTACCTTTTGCGTCCCGAGGCGTCAATACCGTCTTGACAATTGTTCAGTACCGAACGTATCGTCCGTCTTGTCCGTACAAACATGACGGTGAGGAGGACCACGCAACGCCGTGGCTCACCGGTGGACGAGGAGGAAGGCGTGAAGAAGCTGATCAACGACGTCGGCGCCGTGGTCGACGACATGATCGACGGCCTCGTCCGGTCGGTGGACGGCCTTGCCCGCATCGAAGGCGAGCGCGTCATCGTCCGTCGCGACCTCGACGCGGTCCGGTCCTCCGGTCAGGTAGCGCTGGTCTCCGGCGGCGGCTCCGGCCACGAACCGGCCCATGCCGGCTATGTCGGCGCCGGCATGCTGACCGCCGCCGTCTGCGGCGACGTGTTCACCTCGCCGTCGACCGATGCCGTGCTCTCGGCCATCCGCGCCGTCGGCGGGCCGGCCGGCGTGCTGCTGATCGTCAAGTCCTATACCGGCGACCGCCTCAATTTCGGCCTCGCCGCCGAAATCGCCCGCGCCGAGGGCATTCCCGTCGAGATGGTCATCGTGGCCGACGACGTGTCGCTTGCCACCGGCGCGTCCAACGCCGGCCGGCGCGGCATCGCCGGCACCGTCCTCGTCCACAAGGTGGCCGGCGCCGCCGCGGCGGCCGGCCTTTCCCTGGGCGAGGTCGCCGCACTGGCGCGGCGGGTGAGCGCCGGCGTCGGCTCGATGGGCGTCGGCCTCACCGCCTGCACCGTGCCGGCCGCCGGCCGGCCGAGCTTCTCGCTGGCCGACGACGAGATCGAATTCGGCCTCGGTATCCACGGCGAAGCCGGCGTCCGCCGCGACCGGTTGCAGCCCGCCGGCGCGCTGGTTTCGACAGTGGCCGAGCGCATCTTCGACGATCGCGGCCTTGCGGCCGGCGACCGCGTCGTGCTGCTGGTCAACAATCTCGGCGCGACGCCGTCGATGGAAATGGCCATCGTCGCCGGCGAGGCCGCCCGCGCCGCCGAGGCGCGCGGCCTCCGCGTCGAGCGCATGTGGACGGGCGCCTTCCTGACAGCCCTCGACATGGCCGGCTTCTCGCTGTCGGCGCTCGCCGTCGACGACCCGCTCCTCGGCCATCTCGACGCGCCGACCACCGCCTCGGCCTGGCCGGTCTCGACGGCTCCGGTCAGCGTCGCGCCCTCCGTGGCGATGGCCGCCCGCCCCGACGAGGCGCTGGATAGCGCCGGTGAACCCGATCCCCGCCTTGTTCCGGCCATCGAGGCGGCCGCCCGGGCGCTGATCGCCGACGAGGCGCGCCTCACCGCGCTCGACCAGGCGGTCGGCGACGGCGACCTCGGCCTCAATCTGGCCCGTGGCGCCGAGGCGATCCTGGCCGGGATCGACGATTATCGCGCCCTCGGCCGGCCGGCGGCGCTGCGGCGCCTGTCTGCGGTCGTCCGCAAGACGGTGGGCGGCACCTCGGGCGCGCTCTACGCCGTCGGCCTGATGCGCGCCGCCGCCGTCGCCGATCAGTCGGCCGGGGAGGGCGTCGCCCTGTGGGGCGAGGCGCTGGCCGCCGCCGCCGATGCCATTTCCCGGCTGGGCGACGCCCGCCCCGGCGACCGCACCATGCTCGACGCCCTGCTGCCGGCCGCCGAGGCGCTGGCCGCCGCCGGCGACGATCCGCGCGCCGCCCACGCGGCAGCCGTCGAGGCCGCCACCCATGGCGCGGCCGCCACCGCCGCCATCGCGTCCCGGCGCGGCCGGTCGAGCTATCTCGGCGACCGGGCGGTCGGGCATCCCGATCCCGGCGCCGAAGCCGTGGTCGTCTGGCTGGCTGCGATCGGCAAGGTCCTCGGGGAGGAGGGCGCCTGATCGCCACAAGAGCTTGGCGCGGTCGTTCCGAAACTTCGGCATGATCGCCCGCGAATGCAGACCCGCGTGTCTGCCGAAGGACAGCCGGCCGCCGAGATCGCGCGCCGCGCCGTCCGAACAAGGAGGAGAGCAATGAAGCCTGCAACCCATCTCATGGCTGCCGCCGCCCTCGCGCTCGCGGCTGTGCCGGCGATCGCCGCCGACAAGGTCCCCGAACGCGTCGGCATCACCGTCGGCACGCTCGGCAATCCGTTCTTCGTGCCGCTGGTGGCGGGCGCCAAGGACACCGTGGCCAAGGCCGCTCCCAATGCCGACGTCACCGTCATCGGCGCCGACTACGACCTCAACAAGCAGGCGACGCAGATCGACAATTTCATCGCCTCCGGCGTCGGCCTGATCATGATCAACTCGGTGGACGCCAACGCCATCGCCCCGGCGATCGCCAAGGCCAAGGCGGCCGGCATCACCATCGGCGCCTTCGACGTCTCGGCCAAGGGCGCCGACGTCACGGTGATGACCAACAACGTCCAGGCCGGCGAAATCGCCTGCAAGTATCTGGCCGACCAGCTCAAGGGCAAGGGCGAGGTGGTCATCATCAACGGTCCGCCGGTGTCCTCGATCATCGATCGGGTCACCGGCTGCAAGCAGGCCTTCGCCGGCTATCCCGACATCAAGATCCTGTCGGACAACCAGGACGGCAAGGCGTCGCGCGACGGCGGCTTCGCCGTCATGCAGGGCCTTCTGACCCGCTTCCCGCATATCGACGCCGTGTTCGGGGCCAACGACCCGACCGCGCTCGGCGCCGACCTCGCTGCCAAGCAGCTCAACCGGCAGGAGATGATCATTGCCGGCGTCGACGGCGCTCCCGATGTCGTCGCCGCCCTCAAGTCGGGCGAGACCCGGATCGTCGCCTCCTCCTCCCAGGATCCCTATGCGATGGCCGCCAAGGCGACGGAGATGGCGCTCGCCGTCTTCCGCGGCGAGGCCCAGCCGTCGGAGCCGGTGCTGCTCGACACCAAGCTGGTGACCGCCGACAACGTCGGCAGCTACATCGGCTGGGACGCCGAACGCTGACGGCAGCAACGGCCGCCGCGGCATCCCCCCGCCGCGGCGGCCTCCCTCGATACCGGACCGATCGGGAGAATGGACGTGGAGCAAACCTCCGGACGGCCGGCGCCGCTTCTCGAAATGCGCCATATCAGCAAAACCTTCGGCAGCATGGCTGCGCTCAAGGATGTCTCGCTGTCGGTGGAGCGCGGAGAAGTGCATGCGCTGATGGGCGAGAACGGCGCCGGCAAGTCGACGCTGATGAAGATCCTCTCCGGCGCCTATCGCGCCGACGCCGGCGGTTCCATCCTGATCGACGGCCGGGAGGTCCATATCGACGGGCCTGAGGCCGGCCGCGCCTCGGGCATCGCCGTCATCTATCAGGAGCTGTCGCTGGCCCCCAACCTGACGGTGGCGCAGAACATCTTCCTCGGCCGCGAACACCAGCGCGGCGGCTTCACCGACCGCAAGGCGCAGGAATCCGCCTGCCGCGACGTGCTCGCCCGCCTCCGCCTCGCCTTTCCGCCGTCGACGGTGGTCTCCCGCCTGTCGCTCGGCGAGCGGCAACTGGTGGAGATCGCCCGCGCGCTGGCCTCGGACGCCCGCATCCTGGTGATGGACGAGCCGACGACCTCGCTCAGCACGGTCGAGACGGAGCGCCTCTACGAGATCATCGCCGACCTCAAGGCGCACGGCATCGGCATCATCTACATCAGCCACCGCATGGAGGAGATCTACGCGCTGTCCGACCGCGTCAGCGTGTTGCGCGACGGTCGCTACGTCGGCACGCTCGGCCGCGACGAGATCACCGCCGAGCGGCTGGTGGCGATGATGGTCGGCCGCGACCTCTCGTCCTTCTACAGGAAGGATCACCGGCCGGCCGCCGATCGCCGGACGCTGCTCTCCGTGCGCGACATCGGCGACGATAGCCGCGTCCACGGCTGCTCCTTCGACCTCAAGGCCGGCGAGGTGCTGTGCATCGCCGGGCTGGTCGGTTCGGGCCGGACCGAGCTGGCCCGCCTCGTCTACGGCGCCGATCCGCGCAAGCGCGGCACCATCGCGCTCGACGGCCGGCAGATCGACATCCGCCAGGCGCGCGACGCCATCGCGGCGGGCATCGTCTATCTCACCGAGGACCGGCGCCGGCTCGGCCTGTTCCTCGAAATGTCGATCAACGACAACGTCAGCATCAACGTTGCCGCCGGCGACGCCCACCGCGCTGGCTTCACCAACGCCGCTAAGGCGCGCCAGCGGGCCGAGCGGGCGATGAGCAGGCTGGCGATCCGCGCGCCCGGCATCGCTGCCCGGACCGGCGCGCTGTCGGGCGGCAACCAGCAGAAGGTGCTGCTTGCCCGACTCCTGGAGACCGAGCCGCGCGTGCTGATCCTCGACGAGCCGACGCGCGGCGTCGACGTCGGCGCCAAGTCGGAGATCTACCGGCTGATCGACGACCTCGCCTCGCGCGGCATCGGCATCCTGATGATCTCGAGCGAGCTGCCGGAGGTGATCGGCGTCGCTGACCGGGTGCTGGTGATGCGCGACGGGCGGATCGTCGGCGAGATCGCCGCCGCGCCGGACCGGCCGATCACCCAGGAAGCGATCATGGCCCATGCCACCGGCGCCGCCGATGGCGCGGCCGTGGCCTGAACAGGCCCGGAGCAATTCCAGCAAAAGTGGGAACCGGTTTTGCGTCCGGAATTGCGTCAAAAACAAAGAGATAGAGCATTTCCGGGCGAAGCGGACCGCGGTTCGCATGACATCAACACGATGGAGCATTTCGGTGTTTCGGCGAAATGCCGGAATGCTCGCGGGAGGTTCAGTTGACCAACACGACGAAAATCATCGATGCGCAGGCGCTTCTGCGCGCCGACCGGCTGCGGACCGCCATTCAGATCGCCGGCATGCTGCCGGTACTGATCCTGCTCTGCATCGGCTTCGAGCTGCTGTCCGGCCGCTTCGCCACCTTCGTCAATCTCTCCATCGTCATGCAGCAGGCGGCGATCAACACCACGCTGGCCGCCGGCATGACCTTCGTCATATTGACCGGCGGCATCGACCTGTCGGTGGGCTCGATCGTCGCGGCATCGGCGATGGTGTCGGTGATGGGGTCGCTGATCCCCGGCTGGGGCTATGTCGGCATTGCCGCCGGCCTCGGCGTCGGCCTCCTGTGCGGTGTCGTCAACGGCCTTCTGGTCGCCGTCGTCAGGCTGCCGCCCTTCATCGCCACGCTGGGATCGCTGACCGCGGTGCGCGGCTTCGCCCGGCTGATCGGCAACGACACCACCGTCTTCAATACGACGATGCCCTTCGCCTTCCTCGGCAACGGCTCGCTGTTCGGCGTACCCTGGCTGGTGATCATCGCCTTCGCCGGCATCCTGGTGTCGTGGCTGATCCTGCGGCGGACGGTGCTCGGCACCTACATCTACGCCATCGGCGGCAACGAGGACGCCGCCCGCCTCGCCGGCATCCGCGTCACCGCAGTGCTGGTGTTCGTCTACGCGATTTCCGGGCTGTTTGCCGGCCTCGGCGGCGTGATGAGCGCCGCCCGCCTTTATGCCGCCAACGGCTTGCAGCTCGGCCAGGCCTATGAACTCGACGCCATCGCCGCCGTCATCCTGGGCGGCACCAGCTTCGTCGGCGGCATCGGCTCGATCTGGGGCACCCTGATCGGCGCGTTGATCATCGCCGTGCTGTCGAATGGCCTGATCCTCGTCGGCGTCAGCGACATCTGGCAGTATATCGTCAAGGGCCTGGTGATCATCGCCGCCGTCGCCCTCGACAGCTATCACCGCTCCAGAGGATGACCTGACCAGTAAAAACGCGGCGGCGCACCGTTGCCGGTGCGTCGCCGTTTCGTGCTTCAGGGGGAGAGGACTTCTGGGGGAGAAGTGGGGGAGGTCAGATGTCGAACTGGGCCGGCAGGATCACCATGTCGCGGACGATGACGTTGCGCGGCCGCGTCAGCATGAACAGCACGGCGTCGGCGACTTCTTCCGGCTCGATCAGGCCGCCGGCCGCCTTGAGGGCGGCGAGCCGCTCCGGCACCCAGTCCTTGAGCAGCGCGGTGATCACCGGGCCGGGCTGGATGGCGGCGACGCGCACGTCGTGCTTGGCCACCTGGCGGCGGACGGTGTGGACGAAGGCCTGCACCGCGTGCTTGGAGGCGGTGTAGATCGGCTCGACCATCACCGGCACCACGCCGGCTACCGAGCTGGTGAACAGGATGTCGCCGTGCTTGCGCTCGATCATGTAGGGCAGAACGGCGTGGGCGGTGCGGAAGGCGGCGTTGATGTTGAGGTTCAGCATGCGGTCCCAGGCGTCGGGATCGCCGGTGGCCGCGTCGCCGCCGATGTAGGCGCCGGCGTTGGCGTGGAAGATGTCGAGCTGGCCGGCCTTGTCGAGGATCTGCGGCAGCATGGTGGCGACGCTCTTGGGGTCCAGGAGGTCGATGCGCACCGGGAAGGCGGCGGCGCCGATCTCGGCGCAGGCCTTGGCGAGACCCTCTTCGTCGCGGTCGACGATGGCGACCCTGGCGCCGGCCTCGGCCATCGCCTTGGCGGACGCCAGACCGATACCGGAAGCGCCACCGGTGACGGCGGCGACCTGACCCTTGATACTCACAGCCATTTCAGTCTCCTTTCGTCCGTCTCCGACGGACATTCGCTTTGTTTGTTGGGCGTTTCCTCAAGTGCTTTCATGCGGCCGGCAACAGGCCGCCGAGGCGCATCTGCTCGATCATCCAGCGGCGGGCCGTGGCGATCTCCACCACCGGCTCGTCGGCCTTCTCGGTCCACATCTCCATCAGGAAGGGGCCGCGGTAGCCGAGATCGGCCAGCGTGGCGAAGCAGGCTTTGAAGTCGACGCAGCCTTCGCCGAACGGCACGTCGCGGAACTGGCCGGGGAAGTCGGCTGTGACCTTGCGCGTGTCTTTCAGGTGGATGGCGACGATGCGGTCGATGCCGCCCCGAAGCTCGGCGTCGACGTCGTTGCCCCAGGCGGTGAGGTTGCCGAGGTCCGGGTAGACGCAGAAATAGGGCGAGCGGATGATGTCGTCATACTCGCGCCAGCGGGTGATCGAGTTGATGAAGGCGGTGTCCATGATCTCGACCGCCAGCATCACCTGCGCCCGCGACGCCTCGCGCACCGACCATTGCAGCCCCTCGATGAAGCGCTCCTTGGTGCCGAGGTCGGCTTCCTCGTAGTAGACGTCGTAGCCGGCGAGCTGAATGGTGCGGATGCCCAGATCGACGCAGAGATCGATCGCCCGGCGCATGACGTCGCGCGCCTTGACGCGGGTGGCCGCGTCGCGGCTGCCGAACGGGAAGCGGCGGTGCGCCGACAGGCAGACGCTCGGCACGGTGATGCCGAGGTCGCGCACGGCGGCCGAGAAGGCGGCGCGCTCGGCCTTCGACCAGCTGAGGCGCGTCAGGCGCTCGTCGGTCTCGTCGATGGACATCTCGACGAAGTCGAAGTCCAGCGCCTTGGCCAGCGCCAGCCGCGCCGGCCAGTCGAGGTCCTTGGGCAGCGCCTTCTCATAGATGCCCAGCGGGTTGGGCAGCGCCTCTCGGGTCACGGTCTTGCTCCAGGTCGTTGGCGGGTCACCGGCCGGCCGGCAGGGTGGACAGGGTTTCGGCAAGGCGCCGGAAGGCGGCATACTTGTCGCGATAGGCGGCAAAGCTGGCGGCGTCCGGCTCGACCAGCGCGCCGGACGGGCACATCGCGGCCATCGCTTCGGCGAAGCCCTTGTGGACGCCCGAGCCGACGGCGGCGGCGATCGCCGCGCCGAGGCAGCCGGACTGCTCGACGTGCATCACCTCGACCGGCATCTCGGAGATGTCGGCGACCATCTGCATCCACGGCTTGGAGCGGGTCGGGCCGCCGGTGAGGCGCAACGTCTTGTCGCGGCCCGACAGCTCGACGATGCGTTCCAGATGGACATGCTGGGAGAAGCAGATGCCCTCGTAGACCGCTTGCAGCACCTGGCCGAGGCCGTGGGCGTTGGCGAGGCCGTGCAGGCCGGCCGAGAGGTCGTCGCCGAGGTTGGAGGCAAAGAGGTAGGGCAGGAACTGGATGCCGGTGCCGGCCTTGGGCAGCGCCGAGATCATCAGGTCGGCCTGACGGTAGATGTCGGGCATGCCGCCGAGGAAGGTGCGGACGAACCATTCGAGGTTGCCGGCCGAGGTGGGGCTGCCCTCGTGGACGAAGTAGCGGTCCGGCATGCAGTAGCGGCCCCAGATGTAGGGCCAGGTGTCGCCTTCCGGCTTCAGGATGCGGTCGGTGGTCCAGGTGACGATGGTCCAGGTGCCCATCACCACATTGACGAAGCTCGGATCGGCGAGGCCGGCGCAGACGGCGGCCGACACCACGTCGAAGAAGCCGCCGAACACCGGCGTGCCGGGCTTGAGGCCGGTCTCCTCGGCCGCCTTGGCGCCAAGGCCGGCGACGCATTCCTCCGAGCCGACGACCGGCGGTAGGCAGCCTTCCATCTCGTCGATGCCGAACATCCGGAACAGGGCCGGATCGTAGGCGCCCTTCTCGACGTTGTAGAGGTTGCTGCCGGAGATGTTGGTGATCTCGGCGGCGAACACGCCGGTCAGCTTGTAGCGGATAAAGTCGTGCGCCATCAGCACGTGGCGGGTGCGGCGGTAGTTGTCCGGCTCGTTGGCCTTCATCCAGGCGAGCAGCGACACCGGGTGGCCGGTCCAGAGCTGCTGGTAGCCGTAGGGGTAGCCGGCGGCGTCGAGGCCCTTGGCCTTCCAGTCCTTGACGATGGACAGCGCCCGGTTGTCCGAGGAGATGATGCCGTTGCGCACCGGCTCGCCGTCGGCGTCGAGGGCGTAGAGGCCCTTGCCGTGGGCGGAGAAGCTGATGCCGGCGATGTCCTCGGGCGCGACGCCGCTCTCGGCGACGACGCGGCGGATCGTCTTGACGACGATCCGCCACATGGCGTTCATATCGCGCTCGGACCAGCCGACGTGGGCGGCGACACCGTTGTCGACCTCGGAAGCCACCGCCTTCTCATGGCCCTCGGCGTCGTAGAGGCCGCTCTTGATGACGGTTCCGCCGATGTCTATTCCGAGAAAGTAGGTCACGGCTCTGGTCCTTTGAAAGGCTGTTCGGGCCGGCCGGAGGCCGGGCAAGAGGGGTCCGTTCCGCCGGAGGAAGGGGCCGGCGGCCGGGGATCGTTCGGGTCGGGCGGCTGGAGGTCGGTCAGCCGGCGGCGAGGAGGCCGCGGTATTTCATCTGGTCGTCGGCCATTTGGCGGAAGATGCGGTATTTCCTGTCGTGGAAGGCGGCGGTCTCCGGCCGGGGCAGCGTCACCGACACGTCGCCGGCCATGGCCAGCATGGCGTCGGTGAGCGCCGGATAGAGACCGGCGGCGGTGGCGCCCAGCATGGCCGAGCCGAGCAGCATCGCCTCGCTTTCCGAGATGATTTCGATGGGAACGCCGATGACGTCGGCGAACTCGCGCACCCAGAGCGGGTTCTTGGCGCCGCCGCCGCAGAGGCGGATGCGCTTGATGGCGTAGCCGTTGGCGTTCATGGTCTCGATGATGTGGCGCGTGCCGTAGGCGACCGACTGAAGCGCCGCCAGATAGCGGACGGCGAGGCCCTCCAGCGTGTCGTCGAGCTTCAGGCCGACCATCATGCCGGTCAGCGTCGGGTCGGCCAGCGGCGAGCGGTTGCCGAGATAGTAGCCGAGCAGGTGGAAGTCGCGGGTGGGGAAGGGGTTCTCGGCTTCCAGTGTCTTCACCAGCTCGTTGAGACAGGCGTAGGCCGACCGGCCGGTGCGGGCGACTTCCTTCTCCAGCGCCGGCCAGGCGGCGCTGTCGCGCAGCACGAAGTCGACCAGGGCGCCGGCGGCGCTCTGTCCGCCCTCGGCCAGCCAGTAGCCGGGCACCATGGCGCCGTGATAGGGGCCCCAGACGCCGGGCACGAAGTGGCGGTCGCGGTTGGAGGCCATGTGGCAGGCCGAGGTGCCGGCGATCACCGCCAGCGCTTCCTCGGGCTTGTCGCCGAGCACGCCGACACCGCCGGCATGGGCGTCGATCAGGCCGACGGCCACCACCACGTCCGGCGACAGGCCGAGTTCGGCGGCGGCCTCGGCGGTCAGCCGGCCGGCCGGGGTGCCTGCCTCGACGATCTCGTCGCCGATGCGGTTGTCGTCGATCAGCTCGACGAGGTCGAGTGCCTCAAAGAACGGCCGCGACCAGCGCTTCTCGTGGTGGAGGTAGGTCCACTTGCAGACGGTGGTGCAGGCCGAGCGCACGGTGCTGCCGGTCGAGCGCCAGCTCAGGAAGTCGGCGAGGTCGAGGAACAGGGCAACGCGCTCGTACTGCGCGGGCAGGTGGGTCTTCAGCCAGCGGATCTTGGGGATTTCCATCTCGGGCGAGATGGCGCCGCCGACGAAATCCAGCACCTCGTGGCCGCCCTTGTTGATGGCTTCCGCCTCGGCAAGCGCCCGGTGGTCCATCCAGACGACGACGTTCCACTGATCGTCGCCGCTCTCGGAGACCGACACCGGCTTGCCCCTGGCGTCGACGGCCACCAGCGAGCAGGTGGCGTCGTAGCCGATCGCCTTGATGCTCTCCACCGGCACGCCGGCGGCGGTCACCACGGCGCGGACGCATTGCACGACGCCGGCCCAGATGTCGTCGGAGGACTGTTCGACATGCAGCGGCCGCGGCCGGTTCATGCGGATCGGGCGGTCGGCGACGGCGAGGCGTCCGCCGCGCTCGTCGAACAGCGCCGCCCTGACGCTGCCGGTGCCAACATCCACGCCGATGACATACGCAGTCATGACCAACCTCTTGCCGCTTTTCCTGCCGGCCGGATCGGGCGATCCGGCCGTCTCACCTGGGGTTCCGCCGCAGTCTCAGCGCGAGTTCTGCTTGCGGAGGTAGCCGATCAGCACCGCCACCAGCAGGATCACGCCCTTGACGACGCGCTGGCTGTAGGGGGAGAGGCCGATCATGTTCAGGCTGTTGTTGAGCACGCCGAGCAGCAGGGCGCCGATCAGGGTGCCGACGATGTGGCCGCGGCCGCCGGTGATCGCCGTGCCGCCGAGCACCACCGCCGCGATGGCGTCGAGTTCGATGCCAATGGCCGAGTTGGGCTGGCCGGACAAGAGGCGCGAGGTCTGGATCATGCCGGCGATGGCGGCGGTGCAGCCGGAGATGGCGTAGACCATCAGCTTGATGCGGGCGGTGCGGATGCCCGACAGGATGGCCGCGTCCTCGTTGCCGCCGACGGCATAGACGTAGCGGCCGAGCGGCAGGCGGTTCAGCACGAAGTAGGCCACCGCGAAGACGGCCAGCATGATCAGCGTCGGGATCGGCAGGCCGAGCACGTATTCACGACCGATGAAGCCGTATTCGCGGTCGATCGGCAGCGGATAGCCGTTGGTATAGATCAGGCCGAGGCCGCGCGGGATTTCCATCATCGCCAGGGTGACGATGATCGGCGGCAGCGCGAAGCGGGCGATGAAGAAGCCCGACACGGCGCCGGTCAGCGTGCCGCCCATGATGGCCAGGAGAGCCGCCGCCCAGAAGGGGAAGCCCATATTGGCGATCATGCCAGCCATCATCGTCGAGGCGAGCGCCACGATGGCGCCGACCGACAGATCGATGCCGCCGGTCAGGATGACGAAGGTCATGCCGACGGCGATGATGCCGGTGATCGACACCTGACGGGTGATGTTGAGCAGGTTGTCGACCGTCAGGAAGTTGTCGTTCATCGACGCGGTCAGGACCATCAGGACGATCAGCGCGACGAAGGAAACGAACTCCGGCCGGGCGACGGCCGCCTTGGCAAGGCCGACCAGACCGCCGGTTGGCTCGCGCGACTTGGCATCCGCGGCAGCAGCTTCACCCATTTTCACCTCCCGAAGCGTAAAGCATGATTTTTTCTGAGTTTATGTCGTCGCCGGTCAGCGTGGCGCGGATGGAGCCGTAGCGCATGACCAGGACGCGGTCGCAAATGCCGATCACTTCCGGCAGGTCGGACGAGATCACCACCACGCCGAGGCCCTGGGCCGCCAGCTCCTGCAGCATGACGTAGATCTCGGCCTTGGCGCCGACGTCGATGCCGCGGGTCGGTTCGTCGAAGATTAGCAGCTTGCAGTTGCTGGCCAACCAGCGGGCGATGATCACCTTCTGCTGGTTGCCGCCGGACAGCTCCGACACCGTCTTGAGGTCGGAGGTGGTGCGGATGCGCATGCGGGCGATGAAGCGGTCGCTGAGCGCTTTCTCCTTGCGCGGCAGCACCATGCCGAGCTTGTTGGTCAGCCGGTCCAGCGTGCTGACCACGATGTTGGAGCGGATGGAGAAGGGCAGGAACAGGCCGGTGCGCTTGCGGTCTTCCGGCAGGTAGCCGATGCCGTGGGTCAGCGCCTCGTGCGGCGAGCGCAGCTCGATCGGCTTGCCCTCGAACAGCACGTCCTTCTCGATGGAGGGATCGCGGCCGATCAGCGACAGGAAGCTCTCGGTGCGCTTGGCGCCGACCAGGCCGGCGATGCCGAGGATCTCGCCGCGCCGCACCTCGAAGGAGATGCTGTCCGAGCCGGGGAAGCGCAGCTTGCGCACCTCCATGATCGGCGCCTCGGCGGCGTCGGCGACGCCGCGCTTCGGCGGGAAGGCCTGCGTCACCTCGCGGCCGACCATCTTGGAGATCAGCTGGTCCTGGGTGCAGCCGTCGACCGGGCCGGTGTAGACGTGGCAGCCGTCGCGCAGCACCGACACCGTGTCGGCGATCTCGAAGATCTCCTCGAGGTGATGGGAGATGAAGAAGCAGCCGACGCCGAGGCCCTTCAGGCGCTCGATCACCTCGAACAGCTTCTTGACCTCACGCGGGGTCAGCGTCGCCGTCGGCTCGTCGAGCACCAGGAAATTGCACTTGAAGATGGTGGCCTTGACGATTTCCACCGACTGCTGCTCGGCGACCGTCAGATCGGCGACCGGCCGGTCGAGCGGGAAATGCATGTCGAGCTTGTCGAGGGCCTCGCGGGCCATGCCGCGCATGGTGCGGCCGTCGAGCGTGCCGAACTTGGTGCGGATCTCGCGGCCGAGAAAGATGTTCTCATAGGCGTTGAGATGGGGAACCAGGCTGAATTCCTGGAAGATGATGTTGATGCCGAGCTTTTCCGATTCCCGCGTGCGTGTCGGGTGAACGGTGGCGCCGTCGATCAGAAGCTCGCCCTCGTCGGCCTGGTAGACGCCGGACAGGATCTTCATCAGCGTCGACTTGCCGGCGCCGTTCTCACCGACCAGCGCATGAACCTCGCCGCGCTTCAGCGACAGCGAGACGTCGTTGAGGGCGACGATGCCGGGGAACCTCTTGGTGATGTGTTTCATTTCGAGCATGGCGGAACCCTCGGGGCAGGCTGCCGATCGGCGGCGCTGATCGGACCGTCCGGAAAATCCGGTTCGTCGCGGGGAGGGGAGCCGGACCGGACCCGGGGAGAGCGTACTCTCCCCGTTGTTCCCGACAAGGGGAACGCGGCCGGCGGGCTGTCCTTCCCCGCGACGTGTTCGATTACCAGGCGAAGGTCGCCGCGTTGGTCTTGTCGACGAGCTCGACGTCGATCGGGATCACGGCCGGCACATGGGCGCCCATGTACTTGGCGAGCGCGATGGCGAGGCCGATGCGCATCTGGTCACGCGGATACTGGGCGGCCGTCGCCTTGAAGGCGCTGCCGGCGGCGATCGCCTTGGTCGCCTCGGGGGCGCCGTCGACCGACGTCAGGACGATGTCCTTGCCCGAACCTTCGATGGCGGCGAGAGCACCCATCGAGCCGCCGTCGTTGACCGAGAAGACACCCTTCAGGTCGGGATGCGACTGGATCATGTTCTCGACGACGTCAACGGCGATGTCGCGCTCCTGGCGGCCGTTCTGGATGTCGACCAGCTTGACGTCCGGCGCCTTGGCCAGGGCGTCCTTGCAGCCGCGGACGCGCTCGAGGATCGGAACCACGGCGATGCCGTCGAGAATGGCGACTTCACCCTTGCCGCCGATCTCCTTGACCAGCGCGTCGCAGGCGAGCACGCCGGCGTCGTAGTTCTTGGAGCCGACGAAAGCGTCGACGCCGGCGGCCTGCGCGTCGACGGACACCACCGTCACGCCCTTGGCCTTGGCGGCCTCGACGGCGCTGCGCACGCCCTCGGAGTCGGTCGGGTTCACCACCAGGATGTTGACGCCCTTGGACACCATGTCCTCGATGTCGCTGAGCTGCTTGGAAACGTCATGACGCGCGTCGGCAACGTAGACTTCCGTATTGTCGCCGAGCAGCTTGGCGAAAGCCGTGACTTCCTCGTTCATGACGATGAAGTAGGGGTTGTTCATCTCCTGAAAGGAAACACCGATCTTGGGAGCATCCTTGGCGAGAGCAGCACCGGCCGACAGAACAAGCGTCGCCGAAGCGGCGAGCAGGGCCGCTTTTGCATGGATATTCATAACGTCTCCTCCGTGATTATTGCCTTTCGGCCAAACCGTTTTAGCCGACCGACAATAGGAGCCCTAGACGATTTTCCTGATTTCTCTTGTACTATTTCTACCCCATCATTGAGTCGTCAGCGGAATTCGCCATGCCGCTTAGCCTTTGGTCTGAGTGGCAAGCGCGATCCGGACGTCAGTCTTGACAGGGGGCGCCGGCCTTCGATCATGCCCCGAAGGACCGGCGGCCGGCCGGCGGACCGAAAGCCTGCCGGCGACAGACCGGCCGATGAAGGATTGAAGATGCCCGAGATGAAGCCGTCGCTGGAGGTGAACGACAACAGCCTCGGCAATTCCTTCCGCTTTCAGCGCTGCGGCTGGCCGAACGACAGCGGCAAGTGGCATTTCCATCCGGAATACGAGTTGCACCAGATCGTCCGGACCAGCGGCAAGCTGTTCATCGGCGACGCCGTGCTGAACTTCCGGCCCGGCAGCCTGTTCCTGATCGGTCCCTACACGCCGCACAACTTCGTCAGCGACGTGCGCAACGGCGCCGTGGTGCCCGAGCGCGACCTGATCCTGCAATTCCGCAAGGAGTGGATCGAGGCCAGCGCCAACGTGCTGACCGAGCTGCGCCAGCTCCGCCCGGCCTTCGACGAGGCGGTGTTCGGCGTCGAATACGGCGGCGAGACGCTTCAGGCCGTCTACGCCCTGATGAACCGCATCGACAGCGAGGAGCCGCTGGACCGGCTGATCTCCTTCATGCGCATCATCGACCACCTGAAGCAATGCCGCCGCAAGACGGTGCTGGGCACCTCGCGCTACTTCATCGACACGCGCACCGCCTCGCTGAGGCGTTTCAACAAGGTGGTCGACTATATCCGCGAGCATATCGAGGAGGACGTGTCGATGGAGGCGGCCGCCGACCTCGTCGGCATGAGCTACAAGATGTTCTCGCGCTGGTTCATCGAATGCACCGGCATCGGCTTCCGCCGCTACGTCATCAAGACGCGCATCAACAAGTCCTGCGAATACCTGTTCTCGACGTCGCGCTCCATCCAGGAGATCTGCTTCCTGGTCGGCTTCAACAACGTCTCCAACTACAACCGGCTGTTCCGGCAGATGATCGGCGTCACGCCCACCGACTTCCGCCGCAAGTCGCAGGAGGCGCTCGGCTACGACTTTCCGATGGAGGGCTTCGCCGCCGCCTGAGCGGCCGTCAGGTCTCGTTGACGGTGGAGAAATAGGCCTTCATGTGCTCGTAGAGGCGCTTGAAGTTGTCGAAGCCGCGCTCGTAGACGGCGTTGGCGGCCGGGTCCGGCGTCAGCACGCGCGCCTCCTGGCGGACGCCCAGCCAGTCGACCATCTGCTGCCGGTCGATCATGCCGACGCCATAGGCGGCCAGCACCGCCGCGCCATAGGCAGATTTGCCGCTGTTGGGCAGCACCCGCACGGGACGGCCGGTGACATTGGTGATGATCTCCACCCAGAGATCGGATTTCGACACGTCGCCGACCACGGTGAGCTGGTCCTCAAGGCCGGGGAAGGCGGCGCTGCCATAGTCGATGTTGTTCTTCAGCGCGTAGGCGACGCTTTCCAACATGGCCCGGTAGAGGTGCGACTTGGTGTGGTTGAGCGTCAGGCCGGTGACGGTGCCGCGGGCGTCGACGTCCCAGATCGGGCTGCGCTCGCCCATGAAATAGGGCAGCACCATCAGGCCGTTGGAGCCCGGCGGGATGGCCGAGGCGTGCTCGTCGAGAAGATCGTAGGCCGAGATGGCCCGCTTGCCGCCGCCGGTCAGCGATTCGACCAGCCGCTCGTTGTCGGCGAAATTGTCGCGGAACCACTGGAGCACCGAGCCGGAGGTCGCCGAGCCGCCGTAGGAGTAGGTCAGCGTCTCCGAGTCGATCACATAGGGCATGGAGACGAGGCCGGGGAAGCGGTCGGCCGTGGCGTGGATGAAGCCCCAGCAGGTCGACGAACTCAGCATGGCCGCGTGCTGGCCCTCTTGCACCACGCCGGCCCTCAGCGTGGCGATGGCCGCGTCGACGCCGCCGGCGCAGACCGGCAGGCCCTCGGGGAGGCCGAGCATGCCGGCGCCGGCCTTGTGCAGCTTGCCGACCACCTCCTGCGAGCCGACCAGCCGCTCGGGGAAGAAATACTGGGGGATGTCGAGGAGATCGGCCATCTCCTGCGACCAGGCACGCTTGCCCAGGTCGTAGACGCCTCCGATGTTGCAGGCCTGCGAGTGGTCGATGGCGATCTCGCCGGTCAGTCGGTAGATGATGTCGGCGTTGGGCGGCAGGAAGTAGTTGATGCGCGACCAGACGTCCGGCTCGTGGTTCTTGATCCACAGGATCTTGGTGAAGCCGAAATAGGAATCGGCGCCGTTGCCGGTGATGGCGTAGAGGTCGTCCTCGCCGATCATCTGGCGGACGCGCTCGCTCTCGGTCTTGGCGCGGCGGTCGAGCCAGAGCAGGCAGGGGCGGATCGGCTGCATGCCGACGTCGACGGGGATGCCGGTGCCGCCGCCGATCGCCGATATCGCCATGCCCCGGACGCTCTGCGCGACGACGCCGGCGCGCAGCAGCGTCTCGCGCACCGCATGCACGAACGCCTGCAACCAGACTTCCGACGATTGCTCGGCCCAGAGGTTGTGCAGGCTGACGAAGCCGTATTCCGCCCGGCCCTGGCCGAGAATGCGGCCGTCCCGGTCCACCAGGACCGCTTTCACCGACGACGTGCCGAGATCGACGCCCAATACGCAATCGGTGCCGTTCATCCGCCTCTGGTCCTTTTCCGTTTCCGCCCCCTGAAGCGGCGGGATTCTGCTGCCCGCCTGCCCAGATCAGCCATACTAGTCCATTCCGTCGCAGAGGGGCAATCGGCGGATTTCAAACGATTGGGTGTGCAGGAATCCGCCTAGAACAGGCTGAGCTGGCGCGTCCGCCATGGCCGCCGGGCGGCCGCCCCGTCGGCCTGCACGAGGCCCGGCGGAAGCCGTTCGAGAAAGCGCGACGGCGGCGCCGGCCGCACGGCGCCCTGCCGGAAGCGCTCGGCGGCGCGGCTGAGGAACAGCCGCTCGCCGGCGCGCGTCATGGCGACGTAGAAGAGGCGCGCCTCCTCCGCCTGCCGCGCCGCATCCCCGGCCGGATCGGCGCCGCTCCAGGAGAAGGGCACCAACCCGTCCTCGAGGCCGACCACGAAGACGATGGGAAATTCCAGGCCCTTGGCCGCATGCATGGTCAGAAGCGACATCCGGTCGGCGCGGGCGTCGCGGAAGTCGGCTTCGGTGGAGAGGAGGGCCGCCTCCCGGAGACGGGCCGGGTCGCCGGCGACCGCGTCGGAGGCGGCGAGCGACGCGAGCCAGCCGCGCGCCTCCGACAGCGCCGCCGCGTCGGCCGCCTCCTGCCGCCGCGCCGCTTCGGCGGCCTTGGCGATGCGGGCGGGGAGGGGTTCGCCCGTCTCGTCCGCCGCCAGCCCGTCGAGGACCGCCGTCACGCCCGCATGACTGGCGAGCGGCGCCGGCGAGCTTTTCCTGAACGGGATGCCGGCGCGATCGAAGGCCGTCCGCAAGGCGGCGGCCTGCGCGTCGGTGCGATAGAGCACGGCGCAGTCGGCAAAGCCCAGCCGCCGCTCGCCACCGCGCCGCTGGCGATTGGCGGCCAGCATGTCGTGGCCGCCGAGCAGGTCCTCGATCGTCGCGGCGACGAAATCCGCCTCCGCCGCCTCGTTGGCGGCGGTGTGCAGCGCGATCGGCTCGCCCATCGGCCGGGTGACGCCGTCCGCCTGTCGGCCGAGGAAACCGGCGGCGGCCGTGACGATGGTGCCGGTGGAGCGATAGTTGCGCGAGAGCCGCAGCGTCGGCGCGGCGGGATAGTCGCGGCCGAAGCGCTCGAAACAGGCGGCGTCGGCGCCGCGAAAGCCGTAGATCGCCTGATCGGGATCGCCGATCACGCAGAGATTGCCGCCCTTGCCGGCGATCAGTTGCAGTAGGCGATATTGCTGCTCATCGACGTCCTGGAATTCGTCGGCCAGCACGTGCGAGAATCGCGACTGCCACAGCGCCGCGATCTCCGGATGATCCTCGAACAGCCAGACGGCGAGCGCCACCAGGTCGTCGAAATCGACCCAGTTCCGCGCCCGTCCGATCCGGTCGAGCGCGGCGCGCGCCTCGGCGGACTCGCCGGCGCCGGGCGTGCCGGTTCGCTTCAGCACCGACACTGCCTTGAGCAGCCCTGCGGCCCGGCTCTGGCCGATGCCCAGCGCCTCGGCCAGCGCCGCCTGCCGCTCCGTGTCGTCGGCGATGCGGAAATCCGGCCCGAGCCCGACGAGAGCGCCGTGGTCGCGCAGGATCGTCAGGCCGAGCGAATGGAAGCTCTCGACGGCCACCTGGCGGGCGTGGTCTTCGAGCAGCACGGCGAGCCGGGCGCGCATCTCCTCGGTCGCCTTGCGGGTGAAGGTGACGGCGAGGCAGGCGGCGGCCGGCACGCCGCGCTCGCGGATGAGATGGGCGACGCGATGGGTCAGCATGCGCGTCTTGCCCGAGCCGGGGCCGGCGATCACCATCAGCGGGCCGTCCGTCATCGCGGCGGCGCGCGCCTGATCGGCGTCGAGGCCGGCGAGCAGGCCGGTGGCGCCGGGCGACGAGGGGGCGTCGATCGCCGGGGCAGGAGCGTCGTCGGCCGGCGCGGCCTCCGCGACCGGCGGCTTTGGCGCCCGCGCCTTGCGCTGGCGCGGCGCGTCGAACAGCAGGTCGCCCTTGACGCGGCGATCGAGTTCGCCGTCCTCGAACAGCCTGATCACCCCGTACTCGCCGTCGTAGCCGGCGTCGCGGATCACCTCGCCGGCCCGGAGCCGCGCCACGGCCTCGCCGAGCAGCGGATGCAGCCGGTTCACCTCCTCCAGCGGCGCCGTATCGAGGAGCGCCAGCTCCGGGCCGAGCGCCGCCAGCACCCGATCATAGGTCTCGGCCACCTTCTTGGAGCCGACGCCGCTTGCCATGATCTCCGACAGGATTTCCGGCAGCGGCACCAGGCTCGACACCTCGCCTGACGTCGGCAGGGTCACGGCTTCGCCGTCGCGGCGGTCGGACAGCGTGGCGATGCGGTGAGCGACGCCCACGGTGACCGGCCGGCCGCACACCGGGCAGCGGCCGCCGAGCGCCAGCGTCTCCTCCGGGTCGAGCCGCACGCCGCAGGCGCGGTGGCCGTCGAGGTGGTATTTGCCCTCCTCGGGGAAGAACTCCACCGTGCCCTGGTAACCGTCGCCGGTCTCCAGCGCGCGGCGGATGGCGAAGTAGTCGGGCTCGCAGGAAAAGCGCGTTGCCTCGCGACCGAGCTTGCCCGGCGAATGGGCGTCGGAGTTGGACACCAGGCGATAGCGGTCGAGGAAGGAAACACGCCGGTTCATCTCCGGATCGGACGACAGGCCGGTCTCGACGGCGAAGATGTGGCCGGCGAGGTCGCCGTAGCATTCGGCAATCGAATCGAAGCCGGACTGCGAGCCGAGCACGGCGAACCACGGCGTCCAGATATGGGCGGGGATCAGATAGGACTCCGGCCCGGAGGCGAGGGCGATCTCCAGGAGATCGCGCGAGTCGAGGCCGAGGATGGGCCGGCCGTCGGATGCGATGTTGCCGACGCGGGCGAGGCTGGCGGCCAGCCGGTCGGCGGCGTCGAGATCGGCGGCATAGATCAGGTGGTGGATCTTCCGCGTCTTGTCGCCCTTCTTGTAGATGGTGGAAATCTCGGCCGACAGCATGAAGGACACCGGCCGCCGGCAGGCCGGCGGCAGGGTCGCCCACAAGTCCTTCTCGATCTCCGGCCGCAGCCGGAACAGGCCGGAGCCGTCGGGCACCAGCTTGTCGCGGATTTCGGCCAGCCAGACCGGATGCACGCAGTCGCCGGTGCCGACCACGCCGATGCCCTTGCGCGCCGCCCACCAGAACAGGTGTTCGAGATCAAGGTCGCGGCTGGTGGCGCGCGAGTATCTGGAGTGAACGTGGAGATCAGCGATGAAGGTCATGGCGCGCCGTTTCATCCGGGGCCGGCGAGGGTGGCCCTTTGCATCCAGCGGAAGACGGGAAGCATTGAAGCCGGCGAGAGGCAGGCTGCGACATCTTAGGCGGAATATGTGCCGCCCTGGAAGCAGGATTTCGCGGGCCGGGGGCGGCATGTCGACCGGCAAATCGTGACCGCCGGCTTCAGGCGGCCGCCTCTTCCTCATCCTCGTCGACGCGGCGGGCGGCGATCAGCAGGTCCATGAAAGCCTTGGGGGCACCGTCGAGCAGCATCTCGCCGTTGCCACCCGAGAGCGTGGCGACCGCCAGCTCCCAGCACATCTGCGGCTCGGCGAGCCGGACGACGCCGAGCGCCCCGGCCGCCGCCTCGGCGATCGCCTCCGGCACCAGCGCCACGCCGAGGCCGCGCGACACCAGCTCGATCAGCGTGCCGAGGTCGTTGACCTCGAAGGCGACGCGGCGCCCGACACCGGCGTGGCGGAAGCCCGCGTCGACCAGCTGGCGCGTGCCCCAGGCCTGCTCGAAGTCGACGAAGGGCTCGTCGCGGAAGGCGGACAGCGGCACGCCGCTGTGGCCGGCCAGCGGGTGGTCCTTGGCACAGATGGCGACCAGATATTCGCAGGCGATCATCCTGGTGGCGATGCCGCGCGGCGCCTCGATCAGCGGCACGATGGCGAGATCGATGGAGCCGGAGCGGATCTTGTCGACGAGATGGTCGGCGTTGCCCTGGCAGAGGCGCACCTCGATGGCCGGATAAAGCTCGTGGAAGGCGGCGAGCAGGGCCGGCAGGTCGACGAAGGCCGGCAGGCTCTGCACCGTGCCGATGGCCAGGCGCCCGCGCGTCAGGCCCTGCACGGCGGCGACGGCGTCGCGCGCCTCGCGCACCGCTTCGAGGGCGAGCCGGGCCTTGTCGAGAAAGACGCGGCCGGCGGCGGTGAGCTGCACCTGGCGGGTATTGCGCATGAACAGCCGGGCGGCAAGCTCGTCTTCCAGGGCACGGATCGACGTCGACAGCGCCGACTGCACGATGTTGACGCGGCGGGCGGCCCGGGTGAAGTGCATCTCCTCGGCCACGGCCACGAAATGCTGAAGCTGGCGAAGTTCCATTTATGTCCGCTACATTGTGCTTGTGGCGAGATCAATACAGCCCACGCGTTCGGGTGAAAAGATGAAAAGTCGCGCAATCCGCTCTCCTGCCGGGCGGCGACGATCCGATCGCCGGCTTCGGCCCGGCGGCGCGGCTGGACCCGGCGGGGTGCCCGGTGTATGGAGGGCCGCTTCCAGACGATCCCGAGAGCCGGAGTCCGCCGCCGATGTTTTCCCATGCT
The DNA here is from genome assembly GCF_000425185.1 of Pleomorphomonas koreensis DSM 23070. Classification (GTDB taxonomy): domain Bacteria; phylum Pseudomonadota; class Alphaproteobacteria; order Rhizobiales; family Pleomorphomonadaceae; genus Pleomorphomonas; species Pleomorphomonas koreensis. Next base: position 45,155 of record NZ_AULH01000006.1, on the reverse strand, counting down.
CTGCTGTTCGACATGGACGGAACGCTGACCAACAGCGATCCCTTCCATCACGAGGCCTTCGTGGAGTTCGGCAAGGCCTATGGCGTCGACATCGACGAGCCGACCTTCCTGAAATACGTCTCCGGGCAGGCCAATTCGCTGATCTTCAAGAACCTGTTCCCGCATGTCGCGGCCGACAGCCATCCGCGGCTCGCCGACGAGAAGGAAGCGTTGTTCCGGCGGTTGATCGTCGGCCGTCTGAAGCCGATCGACGGCCTGATCGATCTGCTTGACTGGGCGGTGGAGCGCAAGATCGGGCTCGCCGTGGTGTCCAACGCGCCGCGCCCCAACGTCGTCGACATGCTGGCGCAGATCGGCGTCGCCGACTATTTCCACACCATGGTGGTCGGCGGCGAGCTTGAGCGCGGCAAGCCCGACCCGCTGCCCTATCTCACCGGTCTCGAACGGCTGGGCGTGCCGGCCGACAAGGCCATCGCCTTCGAGGACGCGCCGCCGGGCCTCAAGGCGGCGCACGCCGCCGGCATCGTCACGGTGGGGCTCACCACCACGCTCGATGCGGCGACGGTGAAGAAGAACGGCGCCGACATCGCCGTGCCGGACTACCGGGCGCCGGAGCTGTGGGCGCTGATCGACAGGGTGCTCGGCAACTGAGGGGGAACGCCGTTCCCCCCGAGATGGTCCGCCTCCGCGGACCATGCCGAACTGCAATGATTACAATGTCATCCTCCGCGGAAGCGGAGGATCTCCGGCGGGAAAAGGCGCTTCAGGCGATCAGCAGTTCGTCGTCGTCGAGCGTCTGGCCGCGGACCCGGCGGAACATGGCGATCAGGTCCTCGACCTCCAGCGTCTTGCGGCTGTCGCCCTCGACGTCGAGCACGATCTCGCCGCCGTGCAGCATGATGGTGCGATCGCCGTAATCGAGCGCCTGCCGCATGGAGTGCGTCACCATCAGCGTGGTCAGCTTCTTGTCGTTGACGATCCGCTCGGTGAGCTTCATGACGAACTCGGCCATGCCGGGATCGAGGGCGGCGGTATGCTCGTCGAGCAGCAGCACGTCGCAGCCGGCCATCATCGCCATGACCAGCGACACCGCCTGCCGCTGGCCGCCCGACAGCATGGACATGCGGTCGGTCATGCGGTTTTCGAGGCCGAGGTCGAGTTCGGCGATCTTCTCGCGGAACAGCTTGCGGCGGCTGTGGCCGAGCGCCAGCTTCAGGCCGCGCGTCTTGCCGCGCTTGTGGGCGAGGGCGAGGTTCTCCTCGATCGACAGGGCGCCGCAGGAGCCGGCCAGCGGGTCCTGGAAGACGCGGGCGACGCGGCCGGCGCGGGCGGCGGTCGGCTGCTTGGTGACGATGGCGTCGCCGATGCGAACGCAGCCTTCCACCGGGATGACGTCGCCGGCCAGCACGCCGAGCAGCGTCGACTTGCCGGCGCCGTTGGAGCCGATGACGGTGGTGAAGGAGCCTTCCTTGATGGTCAGCGAGACGCCCGACAGCGCCTTCTTCTCCAGCGGCGTGCCGCGCCCGAAGACGACGTGGATGTTGTCGAGGGAGATCATGAGGAGAGCACTCCCCGCTTGAGGCGCGGCAACACCAGCGCAAAGGTGACGAGCACGGCGGTGACGAGGTTGAGGTCGGACGCCTGCAGGCCGAGCACGTCGCTGGACAGGGCGAGCTGGATGGCGATGCGGTAGAGGATCGAGCCGACGACGCAGCCGATCAGCGCGATCAGGATGCGGCGGGTGCCGAACAGTGTCTCGCCGATGATCACCGCGGCGAGGCCGACGACGATGGTGCCGACGCCGGAGGTGACGTCGGCAAAGCCGTTGGTCTGGGCGAACAGGGCGCCGCCGAGGGCCACCAGCGCGTTGGACAGCGCGATGCCCAGATAGATCTGACGATCGGTGTTGATGCCCTGGGCGCGGGCCATGCGCGGGTTGGCGCCGGTGGCGCGCATGGCGAGGCCGGCGTCGCTCTCGAGATAGCGCCAGACGATGAGCAGCGCCACGATGGCCAGCACCAGCAGGAACAACGGCCGCACCATGAAGTCCCTGAGGCCATTGCCGTAGAAGGGCGTCAGCATGGTGTCGACCGAAAGCAGGGCCACGTTCGGCCGGCCCATCACCCGGAGGTTGACCGAGAACAGGGCGATCATCGTCAGGATCGACGCCAGGAGGTTGAGGATCTTGAAGCGGACGTTGAGCGTCGCCGTGACGAGCCCGGCCAGCGCCCCGGCTACCATCGACACGGCGGCGGCGAACCAGGGATTGATACCGGCCATGATCAATACGGCGGTGACGGCCGCGCCGAGCGGAAAGGTGCCGTCGACGGTCAGGTCGGGAAAGTCGAGGACGCGGAAGGCGAGATAGACGCCAAGCGCGACGAAGGCATAGACGAGGCCGAGTTCGACGGCCCCCCATAAGGCAATTTGGCTCACGCGCAACGATCCTTGTGCTGGATGTCCCGCGGGCGAACGCGGGGCGGGGCATCCCTTTCTCCGGAGCGCGCCCCGCCGTACCCGACGGCGACGGCGGGGCGCGGCGCCGTTGTTACTCGATCACCTTGGTGGCGCGGGCGACGACGGCCTCGGGCAGCGTCACGCCCATCTTGGCGGCGGCGCCCTTGTTGACGACGAGGTCGGTGCCCTTGGCGATGGTCGCCGGGATGTCGCCGACGGTCTCGCCCTTCAGCACGCGCACGACGATCTCGCCGGTCTGCTTGCCGACGTCGTAGTAGTTGAAGCCGAGGGCGGCGATGGCGCCGCGCGACACGCTGTCGGTATCGGCGGTGAACAGCGGCAGCTTCGATTCGACGGCGACGCCGACGGCCGATTCCAGCGCCGAGATGATGGTGTTGTCGGTCGGCACGTAGACGGCGTCGACCTTGTCGACCAGCGCGCGCGTGGCGCCCTGCACCTCGGCGGTCTTGGTGGCGGCCGATTCGACGACCTCGATGCCGGCCTTGTCGGCCTCGGCCTTGAGGGCGGCGAGCAGCGACACCGAGTTGGCCTCGCCGGAATTGTAGAGGAAGCCGAGCTTCTTCACGTTCGGCAGGATTTCCTTGATCAGGGCGATGTGCTCCGCCACCGGCGACATGTCGGAGAGGCCGGTGATGTTGCCGCCGGGCTTGTCCATGCTCTTGACGAGCTGGGCACCGACCGGATCGGACACCGCCGAGAAGACGATCGGGATGTCGTGCGTGGCGGCGGCGACGGCCTGGGCGGACGGCGTCGAGATCGGCACGATGACGTTGGGATTCTCGCCGGCGAACTGGCGGGCGATCTGGGCGGCGGTGGCGGCGTTGCCCTGAGCCGACTTGTAGACGAAGGTCAGGTTTTCGCCCTCCTTGTAGCCGGCGGCGGCCAGCACGTCCTTGACGCCGTCGCGGACGGCGTCGAGCGCCGGATGTTCGACGATGGCGGTGACGTCGACCGTGACGTTCTCGGCATGAACCGGCAGGGCGACTGCCGCGACGCTGGCGGCGACGGCAAACAACAGGGCACGCATACAACTTCCTCCATCATTGGTCCGGACTCTTGTCCTGGACGTGGTTCCGCTCCGGGTTTTGAAGGTCTTAGGTAATCCCGGCGACCGAATCAAGCACGCCGAATGCCGGATGTGCACGAATTGATCGTCATGCGGCATCCTGGTGACGAAAAGCGCCATGAGCGAGTTTGCCCGCGACTCTTCTATGCTGTCCCGGCAGCGGCGGCCGCCGATCCCGTGCATGAGGACCCTTGCGTCAATCTGAGATGTTCCGATGGGAGTTGCGAGGCGCCGATCGACGCTGACCGGGCCGCTTCCCGAAGGCGCCGCAAGAGCCGGCAAGCTGCCTGCCGCGAGCGCTCCCGCCGCCGTGACATATTGAAAAGACGTGGTTCGTCGCCGTGGCGGATAGCGCACTGCTTGTTCGGCGGGTGCGGCCGGCGGGCGGCGATAGGAGCAGCTTGCCCGGTTGCCGCGCCCGGTCCCGGCCGGCACCTGACCATTCGTCGATGTGCTCAGGATTGTCTCTTGCCAAGGCGGGGCGTTGAGTATATTTTGAGGGTCGAATTTTACCGGTGACCTGGAGGGCGCCGGGACGCATGGATCAAGGACGGGAGGGAGCGTTCTTGATGTAATCACATCAAGCAGGGCGGACATCCGGCAGGATGAAGCGCCTCAGAGGTTTGTCGCGCCAAGGCAGAAAAAGGCGCGGCTTGGCTGACGTCGAGGGGAACCTCATGACGAAGATAGGAAATTTCTTCGTCAAATGGATGATGGTCACAACGCATCTACGCAATCAAAATGAGTTGCGCCCATCATCGCTTTGAGGCATCTATCCTCGCGTGAGGTACATTCCGAACCAACGGCGGGGCCCATGACGGGTGTTGCCGGGGGAAGTGACCGGAGGAGCAACCATCCGGTCGTGGTTCGGATGCAAGGAGGCCGCCGGGGAGGCGGCCAGGCCCGAAGAGGCCTTCAGGAGGAGTGACAATGAAACTTTCTACCATTCTTTCGAGCACGATTCTGGCCGCCGCCGTTGCGCTGCCGATGGCCGCCCAGGCGTCCGCCGACAAGCCGGTCATCGGTTTCTCGATCGACGATCTGCGCGTCGAGCGCTGGGCTCGCGACCGCGACTATTTCATTGCCGCCGCCAAGGAAGTGGGCGCCCAGGTGATCGTGACCTCGGCCGACGCCAACGAGCAGAAGCAGGTCAATCAGGTCGAGAACCTGATCTCCCAGAAGGTCGACGCCATCGCCATCGTGCCGATGAACTCGCAGGTGTTCGGCGAAGTGATCGACGAGGCCCACAAGGCCGGCATCAAGATCCTGTCCTATGACCGCCTGATCCTGAACGCCGACGAAGACGCCTACATCTCCTTCGACAACGAGCGCGTCGGCTTCCTGCAGGCCGAGGCCGTCCTCAAGGCGGTTCCGGAAGGCAACTACTACCTGCTCGGCGGCGCCCCGACCGACAACAATGCCAAGCTGCTGCGCGCTGGCCAGGAGAAGGCCATCCAGGCGGCCGTCGACGCCGGCAAGGTCAAGGTCATCGGCTCGCAGTGGGTCAAGGAGTGGAGCCCGACCGAAGCGCTGTCGATCATGGAGAACGCGCTCACGGCCGCCGACAACAAGATCGACGCGGTCATCGCCTCGAACGACGGCACGGCCGGCGGCGCCATCCAGGCTCTCGCCGCCCAGGGTCTGGCCGGCAAGGTGGCCATCTCCGGCCAGGACGCCGACCTCGCCGCCATCAAGCGGGTGATCGACGGCACGCAGACGGTCACCGTCTACAAGCCGCTGCAGCTGATCGCCTCCGAGGCCGCCAAGCTGTCGGTCAAGCTGGTCAAGGGTGAGCCCGTCGAGTTCAACGCCAAGCTCGACAACGGCAAGAAGGAAGTCGACTCCCTCCTGCTGACCCCGATCCCGCTGACCAAGGAAAACGTGATGAAGGTCGTCGAGGACGGCTTCTACACGAAGGAGCAGGTCGAGGCCAAGTGATCCTCTAGACAATGGACCGGGGCGGGCTTACCCGCCCCGGCGCCGTATGGGCCGGTCGGATCGGGATGGTCCGGAGGCTTTCCGTCGCATCCGCCACTTCCCGGCAAGCCGCACGCCCTCGGGGTCGGCGGTCGGGCAGGGCCCGACGCGGCGGATGGACGGCTGCCGGCCAGGGCCGGCGGATGGTCTTCATGGCGGAAGACAGCGACGTGTCGCGGTTCCCGAGGGGTGCCGTGCCGGTTCGGAAGGTCGCGGGGGCGGCGCCGGATCATCGTCGGCAAACGCCGGTTTTGGGAAGCGACAGGCCTGAGCGGCCTCGATCGGAGAAGGATGGCGCGCGATGCCGGCCCGAGGCCGCCCGCGCCGCCCGAAGGGAGTGCGGTCCATGTCAGACTACCTCTTGGAGATGCATGACATCACCAAGGACTTTAATGGCGTCAAGGCGATCGATGGAATCAATCTCCGGGTTCGCCGGGGCGAATGCGTGGGTCTTTGCGGCGAGAACGGCGCCGGCAAGTCGACCATGATGAAGGTTCTGTCGGCGGTCTACCCTTACGGGACCTGGTCGGGCCAGATCATTTGGGAAGGCAAGGAACTCAAGGCGCGCAACATCCGCGAGACCGAGGAAGCCGGCATCGTCATCATCCACCAGGAGCTGATGATGGTGCCGCACCTGACGGTGGCCGAGAACATCTTCCTCGGCTCCGAGCCGCGCACCAAGGCTGGCTTCATCGACTACGACCTGATGAACGCCGAGGCCGCCAAGCTGATGGCTCGCCTCAAGATGGGTGACATCAACGTCGCCCTGCCGGTCTACAACTATTCGGGCGGCAAGCAGCAGCTGGTCGAGATCGCCAAGGCGCTCAACAAGAACGCCAAGCTGCTGATCCTCGACGAGCCGACCTCGGCGCTGACCACCTCCGAGACCCAGACGCTGCTCGACCTCGTCAAGGAGTTCAAGGCCAACGGCATGGCCTGCGTCTACATCTCGCACAAGCTCGACGAGGTATCGGAGATCGCCGACACCGTCACCGTCATCCGCGACGGCACCCATATCGGCACGCTGCCGATGGCCGAACTCGACACCAACAAGATCATCACCATGATGGTCGGCCGCGAGATGAAGAACCTCTTCCCGCGCGAGGCCCATGACATCGGCGACGTGGTGTTCGAGGCGAAGAACATCTCCTGCTGGGACGTCACCAACCGCGAACGCAAGGTGGTGGACGACGTCTCCTTCGAGATTCGCAAGGGCGAGATCCTCGGCGTCGCCGGCCTGGTCGGCGCCGGTCGGACGGAGCTTGCCTGCAAGCTGTTCGGCTGCTGGCGCGGCGACCACGAGGGCAAGGTGTTCCTCGACGGCAAGGAAATCCACATTCGCGAGCCGCGCGACGCCGTCAAGCTCGGCATCTGCATGGTGCCCGAAGACCGCAAGCGCCACGGCATCATCCCGCTGATGGGGGTGGGCTACAACATCACCATGTCGGTGCTGAAGCGCTACACCAGCGGTGGCTTCATCCAGTCCGAGGCCGAGCTGGCCGAGATCCAGAACCAGATCATCCGCATGAAGGTCAAGACGGCCGAGCCGCTCCTGCCGATTGCCTCGCTGTCGGGCGGCAACCAGCAGAAGGCGGTGGTCGCCAAGATGCTGCTGCCCGAGCCGACGGTGCTGATCCTCGACGAGCCGACGCGCGGCATCGACGTCGGCGCCAAGTACGAGATCTACAAGCTGATCTTCGAACTGGCCAAGCAGGGCGTCGCGGTGCTGATGATCTCGTCGGAAATGCCGGAAGTGCTCGGCATCAGCGATCGCGTGCTGGTGATGGGCGAGGGCAAGCTGCGGGGCAACTTCATCAACGAAGGGCTCACGCAGGAGAAGGTTCTGGCCGCCGCCATCGGACAGCCAGTCACCGAAGCCGCCTGACGCGCCATTTCCCGGCGCGGGAGCCCGCCGGCTCCCGCTCTTTCCAAGTCTTCGTTTTCCCGCAACCGCCTTTTCCGGGACGACCGCAACTTCCCGGGCGGCTGCTCAAGATCACCGGTGCACGACCATGACCCTCACCAAGAAAGACGTCAGGAAGTTCCTGTCCGAGTACAAGATCGTCGCTCTTTTGATCGTCATCGCGATCATCTGGCTTTTCTTCGGCTACCTGACCTATGACTCCGACCTCGGCGGCTCGCAGTTCCTGACGCCGCGCAACTTCTCCAACCTTCTTCGCCAGATGGCGATTACCGGCATGCTGGCATCGGCGATGGTGTTCGTCATCGTCGCCGGCGAAATCGACCTGTCGGTCGGCTCGCTGCTCGGCCTCCTGGGCGGCATCGCGGCGGTGCTCGACGTCACCTATTCATGGCCGCTGTGGGCAACGATCCTGCTGGTCATCGCCCTCGGCCTGTTCTTCGGCGTGATGGTCGGCTGGCTCACCGCCTATCTCGGCATTCCCTCATTCATCGTCACGCTGGGCGGCCAGCTGGCCTTCCGCGGCATGGTGCTCGGCCTCACCGGCGGCATCACCATCGCTCCGGTGCACGCCGACCTGAAGTTCATCGGTCAGGGCTACCTGCCGGAATGGCTCGGCAACATCGGCGGCGTGCTGCTGTTCCTGGTGCTGGTGTTCCTCGCCTTCCGCACCCGCGCCAACCGCCAGAAGCACAGCCTGACGGTATCGTCGATGCCGGCCGAGGTCGGTCGCCTGCTGTTCGCCGGCGCCATCATCCTCGGCTTCGTGCTGACGCTCAACGACTACCAGGGCGTTCCGGTGCCGGTGCTGATCCTCTTGATCATCCTCGCCGTGTTCACGGTCATCGGCAACAAGACCACCTTCGGCCGCCACATCTATGCGGTCGGCTCCAACATGGAGGCGACGCGGCTCTCCGGCGTCAACGTCGCCTACGTGAAGATGATGGTGTTCGCGCTGATGGGCCTGATGTGCGCCTTCGCCGGCCTCACCACCACCGCCCGCCTCGCCGCCGGCACGCCGTCGGCCGGCTTCGGCAACGAACTCGACGCCATCGCCTCCTGCTTCATCGGCGGCACGTCGATGCGCGGTGGCGTCGGCTCGGTGTCCGGCGCGCTGGTCGGCGCGGTGATCATGGCCAGCCTCGACAACGGCATGTCGATGCTCGGCATCGACACCTTCTGGCAGCAGATCGTCAAGGGCATCATCCTGGTGGCCGCCGTCTACATGGATATCGTCTCCTCCGGTAACCAGCGCGGCTGACGGCCCCGGCCGGCGCTTCCGGGCGCCGGCCCTCTTTTCGCGACATCGGCGCTGGCGGGCGCCGGTCGCCGTCTGGACAAACAAAACCCCGGTCGCTGGCGGCCGGGGTTTTTATCGTCGAACGGGGAGGGACTGCTTCACTCCCGCCAGGTCGTCGCCAGCACGCGCAGCCAGTTGTCGCGGCAAAGCTTGGCCAGGTCCGCCTCGCCGTAACCGGCCTGCCGCAGCGCGCCCACCAGCGCCTGCTGGCCGGCGGCGTCGCCGATCTCGGCCGGAATGGTGGCGCCGTCGTAGTCGGAGCCGAGGCCGACGCCGTCGATGCCGAGGTGCTCCACCAGATGCTCGACGTGGCGGACCATGTCGGTGAGTGGCGTCGCGGCGCTGTCGCGGCCGTCCGGCCTCAGGAAAGAGGCGGCGTAGTTGAGACCGACCATGCCACCCGACGCCCTGATCGCCGCGAGCTGGCGGTCGGTGAGGTTGCGCGACACCGGCGTGATGGCGTGGACGTTGGAGTGGGTGGCGACGAGCGGCATCTCCGAGATCTCGGCGACGTCCCAGAAGCCCTGCTCGGTGATGTGCGACAGGTCGACCAGGATGCCGAGCCGGTTGCAGGCTTTGACCAGCCGGACGCCGGCTTCCGTCAGGCCGGGGCCGGTGTCGGGCGAGCTGGGATAGGCGAAGGGCACGCCGTGGCCGAAGATGTTGGGGCGGCTCCACACCGGCCCGAGCGAGCGCAGGCCGGCGGCGTGGAAGGCGTCGAGCGCGTAGAGGTCGGCGTCGAGGGCCTCGCAGCCCTCCATGTGCAGCACGGCGGCGAAGACGCCGGCGTCGATGGCCTCATGGATCGCCGCCGTCGAGGTGCAGAGGCGCCAGACGCCCTCCCGGTCGAGCCGGCGGGCGATGCCGGCCATGGCGATGGCGGCGGCCAGTGCCGCCGGCTGGTCGACCGGCGCGGCGAGCGGCGAAGAATAGGCGCCACCCTCGAAGCTCGGGCGCGGGCCTTGCGGCGACGGCACGAAGATGGCGCAGAGGCCGCCGACGAGGCCACCGGCTCGGGCGCGCGGACCATCTATATGACCGGTGGCGATGCCGTCGCGGAACTCGGCGATCGGGTCGCCGCCCCTCATCGCCGTTTCCCAAAGGCGCATCAGAACGTCGTTGTGTCCGTCGAATACAGGCTGCATCGCACCATCGCTTATTCGGAAGCAGGGGTCGCCCAGGACGGGCAGCGCTTCGGGGTGGGGCGGCGAGGGGTGGGCATCGGCCCGTTCCCCAACGCGCGTTGAGACTCCAAGTGGTAGGAGCCTCCCGGATGGAGGTCAACACGCCTGGCGCCGCCCGACAGATAGGAGAGATTTTTTCTCCGGTTTGCGCCGGCGCAAAGAAGCCGGCCGCCGACCCTCCTATGGTCCGCTCGACGACGAAGCGGAGACAACAGCATGACCGACACCGGACTCGCCCAGGACCTCGAACTCGATGTGCGTGGGATGCCCTGCGTCAACCGTCGCGCCATCATCTTCGGCAACTTCGCCAAGCTCGCCGACGGCGAATCGCTGATCGTCATCAACGACCACGAGCCGGTCGGTCTGCGCGGCCATTTCGAGGACGTCGCTTCGGGCTATTACAGCTGGGAGCCGCTGCCGCGTACCTCCGACGCCTTTCGCGTCCGCATCACCCGCTCGGCCTACGATCCGGAGCTGGCCCGTCAGGGCACCGCGGCGCTGGCCGCTCTGGAACGCCACGCCTGCGACCACTGATTTTCTTCCGCTGCTCGGGGCGGAAAACCGGACGGGCGGCAAGGCCGAAAGGCCTGCCGCCCGTTCTGCATTCTGAGGGACGCGACGGCGATCGTCCGTGCCCCGCAGGGCACGGATAAATCGCGCTGGCGTCAGAAGCTCGGCTCGACGCCCCAGATGTCCTTCGAGTAGCCGCGGATGGTGCGGTCGGAGGAGAACCAGCCGACCTTGGTGGTGTTGAGGATCGACCGCTCGGTCCAGCGCGCCCGGTCGCGGTAGTCGACGTCGACAGTGCGCTGGGTCTGGAAGTAGGACTGGAAGTCGGCCGTCACCAGGAACCAGTCGGTGTGCCAGAGGCGGTCGGCCACCTCGTTGAAGCGGCCGTGGTCGTCCGGCGAGAAGGTGCCGTTGACCATGGCGTCGATGGCGCCCTTCAGCGTCGGGTCGCTGTCGATGGTGGCGTTGGGGTTGTAGCCGCGCTGGCGCAGGCCGGCGACGTCCTCGGCGGTCAGGCCGAAGATGTAGATGTTGTCGGGACCGACGCGTTCGGCGATCTCGACGTTGGCGCCGTCGAGCGTGCCGATGGTCAGCGCGCCGTTCAGCGCCAGCTTCATGTTGCCGGTGCCGGAGGCTTCCATGCCGGCCGTCGAAATCTGCTCGGAGAGGTCGGCGGCCGGGATGATCACCTCGGCCAGCGACACGTTGTAGTTCGGCAGCACCGCCACCTTCAGCCGGTCGCCGATGATCGGATCGTTGTTGACGACGCGGGCGACGTCGTTGGCCAGCTTGATGATGCGCTTGGCGATCTGGTAGCCGGGGGCCGCCTTGCCGCCGAAGATCTTGACGCGCGGCGTCCACTCGGCGCCGGGGCCGCGGCGGATGGCCTGGTAGAGGGCGATCGTCTCCAGGACGTTGAGAAGCTGGCGCTTGTACTCGTGCATGCGCTTGATCTGCACATCGAACAGCGCCGACGGATCGACCCTGAGGCCGATGCGCCGCTCGATCTCGGCGGCCAGCCGCACCTTGTTGGCGCGTTTGGCGGCGGCGAACTTCTCCTGGAAGCTGGCGTCGGTGGCGAACTTCGACGCCTCCTCGATCTTCTCCAGATTGTCGATCCAGCCTTCGCCGATCGCCTCGATCAGCAGCGAGCGGAGGCCGGGATTGCACTCGTAGAGCCAGCGGCGCGGCGTGATGCCGTTGGTCTCGTTGACGATGCGGTCGGGGTAGAGCAGGTGGTAGTCCTTGAATACCGTCTGCTTCATCAGTTCGGTGTGCAGCGCCGACACGCCGTTCACCCGGCGCGAGCCGACGAAGGCGAGGCTGCCCATCTTGATCTCGCTGCCCCACTCGATGATGCGGATGGCATCGAGCGACACCGGCAGGTTGCGGCCCTGCACCTCGGCCAGGTGATGGTAGTCGATCCATTCGATGATTTGCATGTGGCGCGGCAGCACCTTGCGGAACAGGTTGGTGTTCCAGCGCTCCAGCGCCTCGGGCATCAGCGTGTGGTTGGTGTAGCTGAGGCACTGGCGGGTGATCTCGAAGGCTTCCGGGAAGGTCAGCCGGTAGTCGTCGGCAAGGATGCGCATCAGTTCGGCGACGGCGATCGACGGATGCGTATCGTTCATCTGGATCGCCACCTGCTCGGGCAGCTTGCGGATGTCATCGTTGTCTTCGAGGAAGCGACGAAGGATGTCCTGCAGCGAAGCGGAGGTGAAGAAATACTCCTGCTTCAGACGCAGCTCCTTGCCCTCGGCCGTGGTGTCGTCGGGATAGAGCACGCGCGAGATGGTCTCGGCACGGATGGTCTTCTCGGCGGCCGACATGTAGTCGCCGTGGTTGAAGCGGCCGAGATCGAGCACCTCCACCGGGCGCGATGCCCACAGGCGCAGCGTGTTGACGTGGCGGCCCTTCCAGCCGGCGATCGGCGTGTCGTAGGCAACGGCCTTCACCGTCTCGTCGGCGCGCCAGTAGGTGGCGCCGTGGCCGTCGAAGGAGATCTGGCCGCCGAACTTGACGAGATAGGCCATCTCGGCCCGCTCGAACTCCCAGGCGCGGCCGGACACCAGCCAGTCCTCCGGCTCCTCCACCTGCCAGCCGTCGTGGAAGCGCTGGCGGAACAGGCCGTGGTCGTAGCGGATGCCGTAGCCGTGGGCGGGGATGCCCAGCGTCGACATGGAATCGAGGAAGCAGGCGGCGAGGCGGCCGAGGCCGCCGTTGCCGAGGGCGGCGTCGCTCTCCTGCTCCAACTGGGCCTGGTAGTCGATGCCGAGTTCGGCGCAGGCGGCGCGCACCTGCGCCTCGATGCCGAGGTTGCAGACGGCGTCGTTGAGCAGACGGCCGATCAGGAATTCCATGGAGAGATAGTAGACGTGCTTCTTCTGGCCGGCGTGCGAGGCCCTGGTGGAATCGAACCAGCGCTCCACCACCTTGTCGCGCACGGCAAGCGACAGGGCCATGCTCCAGTCCTTGGCGGTCGCCCGCGACGGATCCTTGCCGACGGCGTATCTCAGCTTGGCACGAATGGCATCCCTGAAGGCTTCGGCCGTGAGGGTGGGCGCGGTCCCGGCGGAGCCGGCGACCTCATCAATCCTGGAAGTGTCGTTCATCGGTGATCCCTGCGGTTTCGATTCATTTTCGCCGATGAAGGTTACGAGGTGGTGACCAAAACCTTCCGGCTACGCCGTAACGCCAAGTACCGTCGCCAGTTAAAGTCCGGCAAAACTTAAAAGGCGCGGCGTCGACCTTTCGGGCGGACACTGGCGAGCACCAGTGCGCCTGTCTAGGCCCACGGCAACACAGGCAGCGAAAAACCACCTCAAAACGACAAAAGATCAAGCGGAAATTGCATAGCTCATGTAGTCCGGATGTTGAGCCATGCGTTTGATGCGGGTCTAGCCGTCGTCGATGACGCCGAGTGCGGCGGCCGGCAACCAGAACACCTCGCCCTCGGATTCGGCTGTATCGAGCCAGAAGAAGGGTAAATCAGGATAGTTCATCTCCAGAATTTCCCGGTTGCTGCCGATCTCGCAAAGCAGGCCGCCGCCGGGATTGAGATGGTCCGGCGCCGCCTCGATGATGCGGCGGACGAGGTCGAGGCCATCGATGCCGCCGGCAAGCGCCAGCTCCGGCTCTTGCCGGTATTCGTCGGGCAGGGCCGCCATGGCCTCGTCGTCGACATAGGGCGGGTTGGAGATGATCAGGTCGTAGCGGCGGCCTTCGAGCGGCGCGAACAGGTCGCCGTGATGGAGGCCGACGCGGCCGTCGCCCAGGCGGTCGACGTTGATCGCCGCGACATCGAGGGCGTCCTCGGAGAGGTCGACGGCGTCGACGGCGGCGTTGGGGAACACGTTTGCCGCCAGAATGGCGAGACAGCCGGAGCCGGTGCAGATGTCGGCGACCGACAGTACGTCGTAGCGGTCGCGGATCAGCGAGGCCGCGCCCTCGCCGGAGAAGACTTCCGAAAACAGCAGCTCGCCGATGAAGGAGCGCGGCACGATGACGCGCCGATCGACCACGAAGGGCACGCCCTGGATATAGGCGGTGCCGACCACGTAGGGCGTCGGCAGCTTCTCGTCGACGCGGCGACCGATGCGCTCGATCAGCAACTGCCGCTCGGCGCGCGTCAGGCGGGCGTCGAGCCAGGGATTGATGTCGTCGATCGGCAGGTGCAGCGATTCCAGGATCAGGAAGACGGCGTCGTCGAGCGCCTCGCTGGTGCCGTGGCCGATGCCGATGTCGGCGGCGCCGTAACGGCTGATGGCGTAGCGCAGGAAGTCTCGTACGGTGAGGAGATCGTCGGCGATATCGGTCACGGCGGTGTTCCGGAAGGAGAGGGCGCGGCTCTAATGGCATGGCGACGGCGGCGCCGCAATCGGCATGTCGGCGTGGGCTCAGGCGATCGGCCGGTCGCCCTTGTCGAGGAAGACCAGCGTCAGCCCCGCATGCACTCCCGCGCGCCGCGTTTCGCGGTAGCCCAGGCGTTCGTAAAGGCGCAGGTTGCCGGCGCTCTTGTGGCCGGTGAACAGCTCGAAGCGGCTGCCGGCCGGGAACAGCGCTTCCAGCCGCCGCAGCAGGCGCGAGCCGATGCCCCGGCCTTGCAGATCGGGGTGTACCATCAGCCGCCCAACGCGGCAGACGCCGTCTTCCACGCGGCCGCGCACCGAGCCGACAATGCGGCCACCGGCCATCGCCTTCAGGACGCGCGCGTCGGCGAACTCTTCCTCCAGCCCGGCGAGCGTCTGGGTGAGCGGCGGGATGGCATCGTCGCCGTAAAGCTCGGCCTCGGCCTGGTAGGCGAGCTTCTGAAGGGCCAGGATTTCGGCGGCATCCGCGATCCCGGCATTCTCGATCGTCATCGCTTCCACGGTCATGGTCTCCGATCCCCCAGGCGTCCGCCGGTCCGGACCGGGCTTGCGGCTTTTCGTCCGGCGCCGCCTCGACAATGCGCAGCTTGCCGCCAGACGTCCAGTGCCGGCAGCGACCGATGGCTTTCGACCAGCGTCGGCAAATCGGCCACGTATCCGAGCGGCCGGAGGGTCAACCGGCCCGTCGGAGGCGACCGTCAGGAGGCCATCGCCCCTGAGAGGTGAGACTGAAGGCCGTCCGGCGTGACAACGACGAGGTGTGTGGAGCGCTGGACGAGGTGGACCGCGCCGGCCGATACAAGGAAGGTCGGCTTCCCTTCCAGGAGCAGCTTCAGGAACAGACGGGAGGCGAGAAACTCTTTCATCGCAATCAGGCCGCTGTTGCGGGGCGGCAATCTGCCGATCTCCAGAAGGCCGCGATCGTTGAGGCCGATCTCGGTCTCGACAACGACGAAGGGCGGGGCATTGTCGTCGATCAAATTCCGCATGGCGCGTGGCAATAAACAATACAAGGCATCGATGACAACGAGCCTCATGTCCCCATACGAGGACATGCGGGAGTCGCCCATGAACTCCACCAGCGACTTCAGATCGTGAAAGATTATGTATCCGGATTCCATTTAAGCCCCCGGTTGCAGATGCCGAGCGGGATTGCCGCGCCGTATCCCCTCAGCACTCGCGGGATTTCAATTTTTGGTCGCAGTAGGCCCTTGCCCGCGCGCATATCTCATTGGCAAGCGATTGCGCGGCATCGCGCGCGTCGAGACCTGCCTGGGTCCACGGTTCGGTTGAAGCAACGGCATCAATTATACCTCTCAGGGGCGCCTTCAGAGAGTGAATCTCCGTGACTTCGCAAATGATGTCCATCGCATTCAGTATTCTATGCAAGTCGTCTAAAAGCATACCGTCGATGTATTTCATTGTGTGGCGTGCGTTGACAATCGGTTGATCATCACCGAAGAGCCTTATGATCTTTTTCTCCAGTTTATCGTCTGGATGTTTAGCCATCGAACGACTCCGTGAAACGCCAGACAACCCGCAAGAGATTCGTCGGCGATTTCCATATATCTCTGCACCTTGTCAGGCGCATGATGTGCGTGAACAATCTGCCCCTGCATCACCTGAGGGTATTTTTCTCAATGAGAAAGGTTAATAACTTGCGTAAATTTGCATGTATCGTGACAAAAACCGTAGGTAGAGATCATTGGCAAAACGACGGATTGTCAGATTCGGCATATCGCGCTTTGTCGCTACACCCGGCCATTCCGGGTTCCGCCGCTGACATGGGCGTCAGCGAGGGCAGTCTGGCTCCTCTGCATAAGGACCAGTCGGCCTGGTGCGTGGCGCGCGATACCCGGCAGTTCAGTCTGGCCGGTGTCCAGCCGAAAACGGCGTTTCTCTTCGACGGCGTGCGTTGGGGAGTACCCTCGGGACGCAAGGCCAAGACGCATATTCTGAAGCCGCCGGTCGAAGCCTTTGATGGACACGCCGAGAACGGGCCTCTGTGCCTGGCACTGGCGCGTAAGCTCGGATTTCCGCGCGAGCCGGACCGGTCGACCTTACTGGCCGCCCTCGACACTGTCCGCTGGAGCCACTCCAGCAAAAGCGGGAACCGGCTTTGTGTCCGGATTTGAGTCTGAACAGAGAAACAGAGCATTTCCGGTGACCCTGTTCTCACCGGAAAATGCTCCAGGGCCTCGTCATGGCACCACCAGCTTGCCCTCGAAGGACAGGCTGTCGAAGTCGCTGATCAGCACGTCGAGGCGCAGGTCCCAGGCGCCGCCGACCGGGAAGGTCAGCCCGTCGACATGCCAGCGCCCGAGCGTCGCGAGCGTCGCCTGCCGCCGCATGGGCTCGAGGCCGGCGGCCGGATTGGCGAGGCTGAGACGCACCTCGCGCGCCGTCAGCACCCGGCCGTCGGCGCCGGTCAGCCAGATGTCGAGGCCGGCTTGGCCGCTGAACTGGACCATTGCCATGCCGCGGGCGGTCTGGATGTGCAGCATCGTGGCATGGCGGTGGCTTGCCGCTGCGGCGGCGGCAAGGCTGCGCGGCGGCGGCGTGAAGCGCCAGCCGGCGACGACGGCGAGCACCGCCAGCAGCAGGCAGACGTCCACCATCAGCACCCGGCCGAGGGCAACACCGTCGCCCGTCGCGGCCTTCGGCACGAGGATGCGACGATTGATCGCGCCAATGCCGAGCATGGCAAGCACCAGCAGCAGCTTGCCGCCGAGCAGGCGGCCATAGGCCGTGCCGGTCAGCGAGGCTATGGTCACCCCTTGCAGGAAGGCGAGCGTCAGGCCCGACAGGGCCAGCAGCGCCACGGTCGGCAACAGCAGGCCGGAAAGCCGTTGCGCGATCCGGCCCGCCTGCGGCTGGCGCGTCGATACCAGGATCAGCAGCGGCAACAGCGAGCCGCCCCACAACGCTGCCGCGGCGCCGTGCAGGGCGAGGGCAGGGCGAGCCGCCCAGGCCGGTGAGGCGGTGCTGGCGTGGCCGCTCAGCGTCAGTGCCGCCGCCACCGTGAGAAGCGCCAGCGACGCGGTTCCTGCCGCCAGCCGGCTGGTGGGGAAGCGGAGCGCCCCGGCGGCAAGGGCGAGCGCCACGGCGCCGGTGACCAGCGTCGCCCCGTAGCCGGATTTCAGGCCGGCCAGCCAGATGGCGGCGCTGCCGAGGTCGCCGAGGCCCTTGCCGAACGCGTCGAGCCCTTGCAGGCCGAAAGATAGCGCCGAGGCGATGGCGCCGACGCCGATCAGGCCGAGCACGGCGCGGTCGGCCACGGCCGGGCGCCGCCCGCCGGCGATGACCATCAGAAAGAAGGCGCCGCCGACGCCGCCGATCCAGCCGATGTAGACGCCGATCCGGGCGAGCCAGAGCAGTGGCGCGATGGCCGACGCCTCGGGCGCGGCGGCTGCGCGGCTGCTGGCGTGGCCGATGGAGAAGGTCGTCGTGCCGCCGATCGGGTGGCCATCGGCCGAGGCGACGCGCCAGCTCAAGGCATAGGTTCCCGCGCCGGCATCGGCCGGCAGGGTCACCAGCAGGTCGTTGTCGCGTGCCGTCGCCGTCACCTCGGCCTCCCGGCCGTCGGGAGCGAACAGCTTGACCGCCAGCGGCGTGACCGGCTCGTTGAAGGCCAGCCGCAATTCACCGGGCGGCCGGGCGGCCACGCTGCCTTCGGCGGGGTCGCTGTCGAGCAGCGTGGCGTGGGCGAAAGCGGCGGTGGCGAGCATCGCCCCGCCGATTGCCGCCAAAACGATTCTTGCGAGGAGGCGCAGCATCGGATCCTCCCTGAAAGGGGACGGCGCGGTTGCCCGCGCCGCCATTTCCTCACTTGGCGGGCGCGACGATCCTGACGCCGGGCGCCGGCGACTCGTAGTCGTCGGCGGTCTTGCCGTCGGCCGGGATTTCGATCCAGCGTTCGGTCTTGTCGCCCTCGCATTGCTGCACCACCGGGAAATACACCGTGCTGCCGGCGGCAAAGGCGTCGGTCAGCGTGCCGCGGAAGACGAACTCGTCATAGTAATCGTCGGGCAGGTTGCCGGTCCAGGACAGCTCCTTGACGCCTTCGGTGACTGTGTTGCCGTGCAACTGGTAACTGCCGTCATACTTGCCCTTGACGATGTCGAGCGTCCAGCCCGCCTTGGGCATCGGCTTCACGCCGATGAAGCCCTCGGGAATCTGCACCCGCACCTTCAGCGTCGCGGCTCCGGCGCAGCCGTGCGGCACGCGCAGCACGGCCTTGTAGGTGGATCCGGCGGTCGCCTGCGGCGCCTCCAGCGTGACGTGGGCGAGGGCGGGTGAGGCAAGCATGAGCGCGGCGGCTCCGAGAGCGGCCAGTCTGGTCTTGGTCATGATGTGGGTCCTTGGGGATCGAATGATGGAAATGGTCCGATCACGCGATCTCCGGCGGCGCCCGCGCCCCGACGGGACCCGTCCTTGGGGTGGCGATGCCGTGACGGAGCACGACGACGGCGGCGACCACCGCCACCGGCGCCGCGATCCGCTGCGGCAGGCCGGCCATCCGGTCGAGCGGCCCGACCGCCGTGCCGAGCTTGCCGCACAGTACACACCAGTCGCAGCCTGCCTGGCCGGAAGGCGCACCGTGCTTGTCCGAAGGCTGATGGCCGGCGGGGGCCGAATGGCAAAGGGTGACGTCGACGGTCGTTGCGGCGGCCGGCTGCGGCATCGGCAGCAAAAGCTGCAGCGCCAGCGCCATCGCGGCCGCCAGCGCCATCGTGCTCCTCGCCATCCGCGCCCACCGGCCCACGCCGCGTCCTCCGCTCCGGTTGCAAATGACTTGCAGTCTTTCGCAAAGCTTTACGGACTTCTTTGCTCCATCGCAAACTCAAGTTTTTGAATGAACAATCGCGACGGCCGACGAGGGTCGGCGCCAGCCGGCAAATGCCATGCCGATCGCCGCGTTCTGGCCTGCGGAATTGGCGTTTGACCTCAGGAAGTGCCGACGCGCCGCCGTCCCAACCGTCTCCTTTGATTGAGGAACCGTCACGGCGGCACCGCGTTTCTGCGAAGGCCCTTCTTGAGCATTGATCCAGCCCCGTCGTCGCCCGTAAACTGCGAGCTTCGCCGGGCCCGCGGGCCCCCGTCGACGAGGTGCCAGCGAGCGGCCGGAACGAATGAAGCTGAAGCGTTATTTCTGGCCCGTGGTGGCGACGGCGACGGTCGCGCTTTCCGTATGGCTTCTTCTCCGCGAACTGCACGGCCTTTCCCTGGAGAAGGTGGGCGACAGCCTCACCGCGATCCCGCCGCTGCACTGGATGCTTGCCGCGGTTTCCACGCTGATCGCCTATGCGGCGCTCGCCGGCTACGACCGGGTGGCGCTCCTGCATCTCGGCAAGCGAATAAACTGGCTGTTCATCACCATCTGTTCGTTCACCACCTATGCGCTTTCGCACAACATCGGCGCCTCAGTGGTGTCCGGCGGCGTGGTCCGCTACCGCGCCTATTCCACCAAGGGGCTGTCGCCGGCCGAGATCGGTTTCCTGATTGCCTTCTGCTCCTTCACCTTCGCCCTGGGCACGGTGACGCTGATCGGCATCGTGCTGGTGCTCGATCCCGACATCGTCCTGCGCTTCGGCGACCTTCTGCCGATCGCGGCATCACGGGCCACCGGCATCTTCCTGCTGGTCCTGGTGGCCTTCTACGTGCTCGGCAGCGTCATGCGGCTGAAGCCGTGGCATGTCGGCCGCTTCACCATTGTCTATCCGTCGCTGCACGTGACGCTGTCTCAGCTCGCCGTCGGCACCTGCGAGTTGCTGGGAGCGGCCGGCATCATCTATTTCGCGCTGCCGGAGGCGGGCAACCCCGGCTATTTCGTGGTGCTCGGCATTTTCCTCGCCTCCTTCTCGGCGGCGCTGATCTCGCATGTGCCGGGCGGCCTTGGCGTGCTGGAACTGGTGTTCGTCATGGGCCTGCCGGACATGGGCGACGCCGACGTCATCGCCGCCCTGCTGGTGTTCAGGCTGTTCTACCTGATCATCCCGTTCATGATGGCGCTGGTGGTGGTGCCGCTGTTCGAGCGCTCGCGCTTCCGCTCCGAGGAAACCTCCGGCGAAACGTGATCACGCCGGACTGGAACATGAGACTATTTTTCATGTTTATAATGATTCGGCCGGCGATGCGTCAGGTTCGCCGATCGCCGGTCCGGCCATACTGCCGGAGGAGGACGCCGCAATGACCATCTCCAGCCTGCCGCTTCTGGTGCGCTTTCTGATTCGCCACGCCGCCATCGGCTTCGGCGTGGCGCTGCTGTTCGTCGGCCTGCTGCTCGCTTTCGACGTCGGCGGCATCGCCACGCTGATCTTCGCCTCGTCATCGGCGGCGCTGGCGCTGGCCATCCTCACCTTTTCGGTGGGGCTGACCTTTTCCAGCGTGCAGATGGGCTTCGCCGTGATGTTCCTGCGCGACGACGGCTGAACGGTGGCTCAGTGGTCGTGGTGGCCGCAGCCTTCCGCGTCCTCGGCATGGTGGGCGCAGGTGTGATCGCTGGAGAACGCGGCAAGTCCGCCTTTCAGAAAGGCATCGACCACCTCGCTGACCTTGCGGGCCTCGCCGGCATGGTAAGGCTGGATGCCCGAGGCGAGGAAACCGTGCAGTGGCCGCGCGCCCATGCCGTAGGCGGCGATTGCCGTGACGCCTTGCCGGGCAAGCCGCTCGACCGGAACGAGACAGCTGTCGTGCTCGCCGGCCGGCATCACCGCCGCTCCGGTCACGCGGCCGTTCTCTATGCGGAACAGCGAGAAGGCGTCGCAATGGCCGAAGTGCATGGCAATGTCGGCATCGAGGCCGCCGGGCGCCTCGGAGGGAACGGCAAACAGCGTGGTCATGGTCGATCTGGTCCTTTGTTGTCGACAGTCTGGGCATCCCCTTCGGAAGAATCGTCCGTATGGAGGCCGGCCGGCCGATGCCCGCAGTCGGCGCCGCGCGGCCGGGTGATCGCCCCGCCTTCGACGCGCAGCGCCAGGCCGCGGCTGATCGCCGTCGCCGTCGTCCGGCGGGCTTCGGCGAGAATCCGCGACAGCGTCGACCGCGAGACGCCCATGCGCCGCGCCGCCTCCTGCTGGTCGAAACCCTCGGCGTCGACGAGGCGCAGCGCCTCGCAGCCGTCGCGGGTCAGCACCACCTCGCGCAGGGTGACGAGCGGAATGCCTTGCGGCTTGAAGTAGCTCGCCGGCACGTCGTCCGAAACAACACGGGGCTTCTGCGGTCTCGCCATCCTCTCTCCGTTTTGGGAATGCACCCATAATATGCGCCGATAAGGACCCGATCGGCAGTCGGTTATGCACGTATACCCGAAACGGGAACGGTCGTGAATGGCTGACCGCCGGATTGAAGTGGCTGGCCGAAAGCGGCGGGCGGTTCATCCTCATCCGGCCCCGCCGATCCGGCCGCCTTCCGAAGGTGTTTCAGGTGGGCCACCCCATCCGTCTTCCTACGGCTTCATTATCTTAGAAGATGCGTATATACGTCTTTTCCAGACAACGGAGTCGGACATGAAGATCATCATCATCGGTGGCGTCGCGGGCGGCGCGACGGCGGCAGCGCGCTTGCGCCGCCTGAACGAGCGTGCGGAGATCATCCTCGTCGAGCGCGGGCCCTATATCAGCTTCGCCAACTGCGGACTGCCCTATCATATCTCCGGCGCCATTGCCGATCGCGACAAGCTGCTGGTCACCTCCGAGGAGATGTTCGAGGCGCGCTACCACGTCGATGTCCGCTCGCGTACCGAGGCGCTGTCGGTCGATCGCGCCGCCCGCACCGTGACGCTGCGCGACCTCGACAGCGGCGAGGAGACGGTCGAGTCCTACGATCGCCTGCTGCTGTCGCCCGGCGCCGAGGTGCTGAAGCCGCCGATCCCCGGCATCGGCTCACCGCGCATCTTCACCCTGCGCAATCATCGGCTGGAGCGAACTCAGGGACATGCTCAGGGACGCGCCCGACACGATCGAGCTGATCGACGTGCGGACGCCGGAGGAATATGCCATCACCAGCATGCCGGGCGCCCGCAACATCGAACTCAACCAGTTGAGGAAGCGGCTCGGCGAAATCGGCCGCGGCAAACCGGTGATCATCTTCTGCCAGGTCGGCCTCTGCGGTTATCTCGCCTGTCGCATCCTCAAGCAGTCCGGGTTCGACAACGTCCGCAACCTGACCGGCGGCTTCAAGACCTATGCCTGGGCGGTGGAAAAGCAGGCCAATCCCGATCTGTTCGATTACGAGACCATCCGCCTGCTCGACGCCGAGGAGATCGACAGCCGGCGCAACGGCTAGCATGCGAACGGCGTCTGGCTCGTCACTGCATCCTGACGGACACGCAGGGACGACCCGGCTTTGATCACATCGCCGCGTCATGCCAAAGAACAGTGAAAATGACTCCCGGGTATTCCGCTTGCCGATGTCTCATGCCGCTGATGCAGATGAGACACCGGCAATGGCTGTAGTGAGCGGATGCGCCAGCATCTTTGTAAATTGATATCAAGCCTTTGCCGCCAACCGGACGCTCAGCCGAAGTCGGGCGTCAGCACCGCCTGCTTCAGGGCGATCGAATAGGGATGCTGCGGATTGTCGAGCACCGCTCGCGCGGCCCCGCGCTCCACCACCTCGCCCTTCCGCATGATCAGGATGCGGTCGGAAATGTAGTAGGCCGTGGCGAGGTCGTGGGTGATGTAGATGATCGAGAGGCCGAGCCGGTCGCGCAGCGCCCCGAACAGGTTGACGATGGCCATCCGCAGCGAGGCGTCGACCATCGACACCGGCTCGTCGGCGACGAGCAGGCGCGGCTCGGGGATCAGTGCCCGGGCGATCGCCGTGCGCTGCAACTGGCCGCCCGACAGCTCGTGCGGGAAGCGGCCGCGCACCTCGGCCAGCGTCAGGCCCACTTCGACCAGCGCCCGGTCGACGCGTTCCTCGATCGCCGCCCGCGTCCGGCCGCCGCCCACCACGAAGTTGGCGGCCGTGGCGAACAGGTAGCGGTCGACGCGCTTCAGCGGATTGAAGGCCTCGAACGGGTTCTGCAGCACCGGCTGCACCCTGGCCATGAAGGCGCGGCGGCCGGCGCGGCTGCGGATGGCGGCGACGTCGCCCCCCTCGAACAGGATGCGACCGCGTGTCGGTACCAGCCGGCCGAGCACCATGGCGGCCAGCGTCGACTTGCCGGAGCCGGATTCGCCCACCACCGACAGGATTTCCGGCCGTTCGGCGTCGAGGGAAAAGGAGACGTCCCTGACCGCCTCGACCTCACGGCGCGACAGGAGGCCGCCCTGCACGAAGGTCTTGCCGACATGGTCGACGTCGAGGATGAGGCTCATGACGGCGCTCCCGAAACGGCGAAACAGGCGACGCGGTGGCGCGGCGCCGCCTCGACGAGGGCCGGCACCTTCTCCCGGCAGACGTCCATGGCCAGCGGGCAGCGCGGATGGAAGCGGCAGCCGCTCGGCGGGTCGGCGAGGCTGGGCGGCCGGCCGGGCAGCGAGGCGCGGCGCGTGGTGTCGCCGATGCGCGGCAGGCTGGCGACGAGATGCTGCGTGTAGGGATGAAGGGCGCCGCGGAACAGCGTCGGCGTCTCCGCTTCCTCGACCAGTCGGCCGGCGTAGACGATGCCGACGCGGTCGGACACCGTGGCGTGCACGCTCATGTCGTGCGTCACGAACAGGAAGGACGAGCCGAGCCGGCGCTGGATGTCGCGCAGCATGGTCAGCACGTCGCGCTGCACGATGACGTCGAGCGCCGTGGTCGGCTCGTCGGCGACGATGAACTCCGGCGTGCAGACGGTGGCGAGCGCGATGGTGGTGCGTTGGCGCATGCCGCCGGAAAGCTGGTGCGGATAGCTGTCGAGCACGGCCGGGTCGAGGTCGAGCCGGGCAAGATGCGCCCGCACCGCCTGCCAGAAGGCGGCCGGCTTCAGACCCATGTGTGGAAAGGCGAAATCCTGAAAGGAATGGCGGATCTGCCGCACCGGGTTGAGCACGTTCATCGAGCCTTGCAGGATGCAGGAGAGATGACGCCAGCGGATCGTCTGCAACTCGGCCGGCGTCAGCGCGTAGATGTCGCGGATCTCGCCGCCGAAGCGAAAGCGGACGCTGCCGCCGACCACGGCGAGCGGCGGCCGGATGGCACCGACGATGGTCTTGATCAGCGTCGTCTTGCCGGACGACGATTCGCCGGCGATGCCGTAGACCTCGCCGGGGGCGACGGTCAGGCTGATGTCGTCGACGGCGCGGATGTCGCGGTCGAGGCCGAAGGCGTGCGTCCGGTAGTAGGCCCTGAGGCGGTCGACGACGAGGACGGGTTCGGCCGCGGCCGGTGCCGGCGGGGTCTGGAGCACTGCGGTCGGCATCGGTCAGACCCCCATGCGGTTCAGGCGGCTGCGCGGGTCGATGTATTCGTTCATCGACATCGACAGCAGGAACAGGCCGATGAACAGGATGACGATGGCGCCGACCGGCGCCGCCACCCACCACCAGATGCCGGAGATCAGCGCCGAATGGGAGTTGGCCCAGTAGATCATCTGGCCCATGGTCGGCGTGTCGACGTCGGTGAAACCGAGCACCGACAGGGTGATCTCCATGCCGATCGACCAGATCATGTTGTTCATGGTGGTGGCGAACACCACCGGCATGACATAGGGCAGATGCTCCTCGACCAGGATCTTGCGCATGCTCATGCCGGAATAGACGCTCTGCGTGGTGAACGGCCGCGTCCTGAGACTCATGGCGATCGAGCGGATCAGCCGGGCGTCGTAGGCCCAGCCGAGCGCCGACAGGATCAGCACCAGCATCAGCCAGTTCATGTCGTCCTTCAGCACGAAGTAGAACAGCACCAGGATCGGGAACTGCGGGATCACCATGACGCTGTCGTTGATGGCCATCAGCACGCGGTCGGTGCGGCCGCCGGCGTAGCCGGCGGTCAGGCCGACCACCAGCGACAGGATGCGCGACAGGAACGCCACGCCGACGCCGAAGCCCAGCGTGTTGCGGAGGCCGATCATCAATTGCCAGAAGGTGTCCTGGCCGCGCGAGGTGGTGCCGAGCCAGAACTCGGCGTCGGGCGGCAGGTCCGGCGGCACCACGTAGATGTCGGCGGCCGGATAGGGCGAGAAGAACGACAGCACCACCGCGGCGATCAGCAGCAAGAGGATGAACAGGCCGACGGCGAATTCGATGTTGTAGCGGATGAGGTCGCGGACAATGGTGAACATGGGCCTCACTCCGCCTTCATGCGCGGGTCGAGCAGCGGGCTCAGGATGTCGATCAGGAACACCGCGATGGCGACGCCGACGATGGACAGCGAGGCGAGGCCGAGCACCAGGGAATAGTCGCCGGCGTGCACGGCGCTGATCAGCAGGCTGCCGATGCCGGGGTAGCCGAAGACGATCTCGGTGATCACCGTGCCGTTGAAGATGGCGCCGAGCGACATGGCGAGGCCGGTCAGCTGCGGCACCAGCGCGTTGCGCACCACGTAGGAGCGCAGGATACGCGTCGAGCCGACGCCGCCCAGTTCGGCGAAGGTGACGTAGTCCTCGGTGACGATGTTGGAAGTGAGCGCCCGCATGCCGGTCAGCCAGGAGCCGGCGCCGACCATCACCAGCGCCATGGCCGGCAGGATGGAGTGGCGCAGGATGTCGAGCACCAGCGTCAGCGAAAAGCTGGTGTCGGCGTTCATCTCGTAGCCGCCGGTGATCGGCAGCACCGGCCAGACGTAGCCGAACAGGATCAAGAGGATGAAGGCCAGGATGTAATAGGGGATCGGCTGCAGGCCGATCAGCGCCAGACCGGCCAGCTTGAGCAGGCGGCTGTTGCGATAGTAGCCGGCGAGCGCCCCGAGCGTGTTGCCGAGCAGGAAGGAGATCAGCGTCGCCGATATCATCAGACCGACGGTCCACGGCAGGGCGCGCAGGATGATCTGCGACACCGGCGTCGGGAAGGCCGACAGCGACGGGCCGAGGTCGCCGCGGGCAAGCCGCGACCAGAACTGGAGGTACTGCTCAAAGAGGTTGCCTTGGAGGCCATAGAGCTCGGTGAGCGTCTTGCGCATCAGCAGGATCGCCTCGGGATCGGCCTTGCCGAAATTGGTGATGGCCGTGATGGACTCGGCCACCGGGTCGACCGGCGTCATATGGGTGATGAAGAAGGTCGCCGATATCCCGAGGAAGACCACCAGCAGCAGTTGGCCGAACCGGCGGCTAATGAAGATCAGATAGGCTGTCACGAAACCCCCTCATCGGCTGTCTGGCCGGCCGGGCCGGCGGCCTCGATGCGTCGGCCCGCGCGGGTGGAGTACCGCGCGGGCCTCGCGTGGAGGGGAAGGCGCGCCCGGAGGAAGGAAGGCGCGCCTTCGACGGTCAGGGCTGTGCCGGCTTCAGCTTGATCATCATCAGCCGCGAGTTGCCCCAGTTCGGCACCGGATCGGTGTAGGGATCGTCCGGGAAGGTCGGGTAGCCGGTCCAGTAGGTGGTGTCCATCGACGTGAACACGTTGTAGGACATCATCGGGATGGTCGGCATCTCCTTGACCACCAGCTTCAGGTATTCGAGGCCGTAGTCGACGCCCTTCGGGTCGTCGAAGCTGATGCCGCGGATGCCCTCGATGATCTTGTCGAGTTCCGGGCTCGACCAGCGCTGCCAGTTGCGGGCCGGCTGCACGTCGCCGGGCTTGGCCACGAAGCTGGAGTGCCAGCTGTCGAGGAAGAACGACATGTCGGCGTCGCCGCCCCAGGTTTCGACGCTCCAGGCGATGGCGGCATCGAAGTCGCCGGCCTGCATCGGCTGCCAGGGGTTGGTGGTCGGCTGCGCCTTGGCGTCGATGCCGGCCTGCTTCCATTGCTGGGCGATCAGCGTGCCGGCGCGGGTGAACACCGAACGGGTGTCGCCCTCCACCGTCAGGCGGATCCGGAACGGCTGGCCGTCCGGCAGCTTCCATTCGCCGCCCACCTTCTTGAAGCCGGCCTTCTCCAGGAGGTCGGCGGCCGCCTTCGGATCAGGCTTCCACCAGCCGTAGCCGAACTGGCTGGCGATGGCCGCCGGGTCGGTCGGGATCTGGTCCTTGAACTTCGGCTGCTTGCGCAGCGTGTCGGCGATCTCGGTCGGGATCATCGGATCGTAGGGCTTGATCTTCTCCTTGCCAGTATCGAGTTCAAAGCTCTTCAGCCATTCGTGCATCGGCGCCTGGTATGTCGGCATGGCGACGCCGGTCGGCGGCACGCCGATGGCCGACAGCGTGGCGGCGCCGCGGTAGCTGGCGAGATCAACCGCCTTGATGTCGATCAGCAGTGCCAGCGCCCAGCGCACGTCGGCGTTATCGAAGGGCGCCTTCTGGGTGTTGAAGATCACCGCCGGCAGCGTCGGGTCCGGATGGGCATAGGGGAAGCCCTTGAACCAGGTGGCCAGCGACTTCGACTGGTCGACCAGCGTGAACATGCCTTCCGGCGTGTTGTCGTGGATGATGTCGAGTTCGTGCTTCAGCTGCGCAATAGTCTTCTTGTCCGGCGGGCCGCCGTCGACATAGGCGGCATACTTCGGACCGGGCTCGCCGATCAGGCCGAGCGGCGTCCGCTGCCAGTCGGGGCGCTTCTCCCAGATGTACCACTTGCCCTGCGGGTCGTAGTTCTTGAGCGTGTAGGCGCTGATCGACACCGGGTTGGCGAAGTCGTACTTCAGCGGGTCGTCCACCTTCTCGAACACGTGCTTGGGCATCACCCAGATGGCGTTCCAGCGCACCGTGAACAGGGCATGGAAGCGCGAGTTCGGCTTCTTCAGCTTGAAGACGACGGTGTAGGGATCGGTGGCCTTGACGCTGTCGACGCTGACGGCCAGGAGCGAACTCCACACCATGCCCGGATGGTCGATCTGCGTCTGCACGGTGTAGACGAGGTCGTCGGCGGTGAATTCGACGCCGTCGCTCCAGAACATGCCCTTCCTGAGCTTCACCGTCATCTCGGTGAAGTCGGCGTTGTAGATCGGCTTCTCGGCGGCCAGCGAGTTGTACCAGGCGCCGTTGATGCCCTGATCGGGATCGATGTACCAGAGCGTGTCCATGGCGAGCTGCTGCAGGCCGGTTGACACGCCGCCGCCGCCGTTCACCCAGATGTTGAACCAGCCCGGATTCTTGATCGTCCCTTCCGGGTTCTCGATGATCACGGTCTCCTTGCGCGGCAGGTTGGAAATATCCTGCGCCTGAGCCGTGGCCGCCAGAACCGCCAGAGCGGCGCCAGCCAGCAACTGTCTCCAGAGTCTCATGCGGAAATCCTCCCTCGATGTGATCGCTCCTCGCGCGGCCGGAGCCCTTGGGCCCGATGGCCGGCCTGTTGTCGTCCCGCCTGTCCTCCCTCAGTTCGACCGGCGGTCAACGGCGCCGCCGGATATGGACGGATGAACCGGCCGCCCCTCCTCCGGAGCGGCCGGCCCGGTTCAGACCGCAAGACGGATGACGTTGTAGGAGAGCGGCGGCAGCCGGCTCGTGAGCGCGCCGTCCGCCACCATCGTGCCCTCCGCCTTGTGCGGCACCACGTTGTCCGGGTTGGCGGCGGTGTTGACGGCGCCGAGGTCGGGATGGGTCATCCGGATGTGCTCGACGAGGCGGGCCGCCGGGAAGCCGCCGAGGGCGACCGACAGGTCGAGCGCCTCGCCGGGATGGCGGTTGACCGCGAACAGGGTGAGGCCGTCGCCGGCGGTCGAGCGCACCGCCGCGACGTCGAGATAAGGCACGTCGGCTTCGGAAGCGCAGTCGTAGGTCGGGCCGTCGACGATCGCCCGGAGCGACGTGCCGCGGCCGTAGAGCGAGGCGTAGAGGAAGGGATAGTAGATTGTCTGCCGCCAGGCCGGTCCGCCGGTTTCCGTCATGATCGGGGCGATGACGTTGACCAGCTGGGCGAGGCAGGCGATCTTCACCCGGTCGGCGCGGCGGATGAAGGTGTTGAGCACGCCGCCCACCTGCAGCACGTCCTCAAAATTGTAGATGTCCTCAAGGAGATGCGGCGCGTCCGGCCAGTCGTCGCCCTCCAGCACCGCCTTGTCGGCCTCGCGGCTGTGGTACCAGACGTTCCACTCGTCGAAGGAAATGGTGACGGTCTTCTTCGAGCGCTTCTTGGCCTTGACGTAATCGATCACCCCGGCCACCGTCATGATGTAGCGGTCGAGCTTCTCGGCCTTGGCGAGATAGTTGAGCGTGTCGTGCTCTTCGTTGCCGAAATACATGTGCAGCGACACGTGGTCGATCGCATCATAGGTGTGGTCGAGGACGGTGGCCTCCCAGTCGGGGAAGGTCGGCATGCCCGCGTGCGACGAGCCGCAGACCACCAGCTCCAGCGAGCGGTCGAACAGGCGCATCGCCTTGGCCGTCTCGTTGGCGAGGCGGCCGTATTCGTCGGCCGTCTTGTGGCCGACCTGCCAGGGGCCGTCCATCTCGTTGCCGAGGCACCACAGCTTGACGCCGTGCGGCTCGGCCCAGCCGTGCTTGCGGCGGAGGTCGCTCCAGTAGGAGCCGCCGGGATGGTTGCAGTATTCGAGGAAGTTGCGCGCCGCGTCGAGGCCGCGCGAGCCGAGGTTGACGGCCAGCATCGGCTTGGTGCCGGCCGTCCTGCACCAGTCGACGAACTCGTTGACGCCGACCTGGTTGCCGTCGCGGGTGCGCCAGGCGAGGTCGAGGCGGGTCGGCCGCTCCTCGCGCGGGCCGACGCCGTCCTCCCAATTGTAGGCCGACACGAAGTTGCCGCCGGGATAGCGGACATAGGGAATGTCGAGGCGGCGCACCAGTTCGGCGACGTCGCCGCGGAAGCCGTCGGCGTCAGCCGTCGGATGCCCCGGCTCGTAGATGCCGGTGTAGATCGCCCGGCCCAGGTGTTCGAGGAAGGAGCTGTAGATGCGGTCGTCAATGGGAGAGATGGTGAAATCCCGGTGGATCGTCACGGTCGCCTTCACGGGAGCCTCCCTGCGCATGCCCTTTATGTATCTTATGATATGATATATATCTGATATGATGCTCCGTACCGGATGATCCGTCAACCGAACCATGTTGTCTACGACAAAAGGCGGATGGCGGGCATCGGTGAGGAGGCGATGCGGCGGCCTGTCAGACAGGCGGCCGGCGCCGGGCGCCCGCGTCCTGCCGGCGGCGGTTCACCACCGCCGGGCATGACCCGATAATGGGTTCGATATCAACAGGTTGATACGAGACCGGCCGGCGGTCCCGCCGTCAGGACGCCTCGGCCCGATAGAGCCGCATGACGATGTCCTGGTCATAGTTGCCGAAGCCGCGACCGAAGATGTTGAGGCCGCCCGGCCGCTTGGCCTCGTCGGCGATGCCGATGCGCATGCGGATCGAGTGATGGTTGTCGAGATCGAGATCGGCCAGCGTCACATCGGAAATCCTGATACCGTCGATGAAGGTGCCGTTCATCGACACGGTCCAGCTCTTCAGCTTGCCGTATTGCGATCCCTCGAGCTTCCACCAGCGCGGCGTGTAGACGCCTCGCTGGTCGCCGTAGTCGCCCGGCGAGGTCCAGGTTCCAACGGCGACGTTGTTGACCCACAGCGTGATGTCGGACGGCCAGTTGGTGTTGGTGCCCGGCACCTCCGACGACAGCTCCATCGAGAACTCGACGGCACGGATCGCTTCGTTCAGGATCTTGGCGTTGTTGGGGAATTTGTATTCGACATAGCCACGGCCGAACCACAGCAGGCCGGCCTGCATGCGGCTGGGGTCGAGGAAGAAGCTCGGCACGTCGAGCAGGCCGATCACCCCCTCGCCCGAGCACAGGCCGCAGGGCGCCCGCACGTCGCAGCTGGTGTAGAGGCCGATCGGCATCGACACCTCGATGGTCTCGTCGCGCGGCACCGGCGCGTCGTCGAAGCGGATGACGATCTCGTCGTAGCGGGCCGAGCAGACCTTCTGCTGGCCCTTGCGCGCCTTGATCGTCCGGGTGTCGATCAGTTCGGCCTCCTCGAGCGCCTGCACGCCGGTCGCCACCGTCGACTGCGGCAGGGCGAGCGCCGCGCTGATCTCGTTGACGTTCATCGGCCCCTTGTCGTGCAGGAGGCGCAGGATATCGATGCGGATCGGCGAGGAGATACCCTTCAGCGTGGCGTGGCTGTCGGCGGCGTGCAGCGTGAGGAAGTTGCGGTTCAAGGACTTGCTCGGCGGTTGGCGACCTTTGTCCTTCATTATCACGAAACATGATAGAGTCGAGGACAAATCGCCAAAGCCGTTCCGGTCAGCTCGAACAGCGGTCTTGGCCACAAGTCGCGGTTGAAAGGGGCAGACCGCATACCTATTATTACGTATTGTAATAGTCCGGATACGTTTTTCCATCCGCGGCACGCGCCGGGATGGGCCGGAGTTCATGGATGGAACGCCCAGCCGGCTGTGTCATCGAGCGGCCGGGTGGACTGCACCTGTGGCGCAGCTGGTCGGAGACTCCTTGCTCCGACCGGCGGAAAGTTGGCGTCCCGGTGCGGCGAATGGCTGTTCCAACCATGCCGAGGCGAGCATCCGGGCCGCGATCAGGTATTCTTGTCATGTTTCATACCTCACGCCCCTCTTCCGCCGATGTATTCATCACCGCCGAACTCGCGCGCCGGCCGGCCCGCTTCGCCGACCCTCTCGAGGAGAAGCGGGCGCTGCAGGAGATCGCCGGCTGCATGAGCGAGGCGCCCGAGACGATCCTGCCGCGCTTCGTCGACCTCGCCATGCGGATGACCGGCGGTGTATCGGCGGGCCTCAGCCTTCTCGAAGACGCGCCGAAGCCGGGGATGTTCCGCCGGCACTACGTCGTCGGTTCTCTCGCCATCCTCGACGGCATGGCGACGCCGCCCCAGGATAGCCCGTGCAGCGTGGCGCTCGCCGAGCGGGCGCCGGTGCTGTCGCGCCACCCGGAGCGGCTGTACGCCTGGATCGCCGCCACCGGCGTCGAAATGCCGGAAATGCTGCTGGTGCCGCTGGTGGTAGCCGGTGAGCCGGCGGGAGCACTGTGGATCGTCGCCGGCCAATCCGGCCACTTCGACGGCGGCGACGCCCGCAGCACCGCCGAACTCGCCGGCTTCGTCGGCAACGCGCTGCACGTGCTGCGCACCGAGGAACGGCTGCGCCGGGCGCTGGAGGCCGAGGCGACGCTGGCCCGCGAGATGAGCCATCGGCTGAAGAACCTGTTCACGCTGGCCAGCACCATGATCCGCCTCGGCAGTCGCAGCGCCAGCGACAAGGACGAACTGGCGCGCGGCCTCCTGAACCGCCTGCAGGCGCTGGCCAGCGCCCATCAGTTGCTGATGGCCGGCGGAGACGCCGCCCCCTCCGATCTCGGCCTCCTCCTCGATGCGGTGATGGCGCCATTCCGGCCGGACGGCGGCCTCTGCATCACGCTGGACGGGCCGGCGGTGCCGCTGAAGCCGCAGGCCGTCGCCGGGCTGGCGCTGATCGTCAACGAACTGGCGACCAATGCCGTCAAATATGGAGCGTTGGCCAGCGACGCCGGCCGGGTGTCGATCGTCTGGGGGGTGGAAGCCGACCGGCTGCTGCTGACCTGGACGGAACGCGGCGGCCAAGCCGTGACGGCACCGCCCGACCGCGTCGGTTTCGGCTCGCGGCTCCTCGACTGCACCATCGTGCGCCAGTTCGGCGGCCGCTTCGCGCGCCACTGGCGGCCGGCCGGCCTGATCGTCCGGGTGGAACTGCCGCTCGCCGCCGTCTCGCCCGGTCACTGACGGCGCCGTCACACCTCGATGGTGAGATTGACCCGGCTGCTCGGCGTCAGCAGCAGCGAGCGCTGCAGCGGCGTACCGGTGTCGTCGAATACCGTCTTCTCGATCTCGAACAGCGGCTCGCCGCGGCGGCAGGCGAGCTGCTCGCGCTCCTCGACGTCGGCGAGGCGCACGTTGATCACCCGCCGGGCATGGCGGATCTCTCGGCCATAACGGGTCTTGAGCAGCCGGTATATCGAGCTGGCGCCGGCGATCGCGGCGGCGAGGCCGGGGAACAGGGCGGCCGGGAAATCGGAGATCTCGATGGTCATCGGCGTATCGGCCGCCATGATCAGCCGCTTGACGGTGACGACCGGCGCGCCCCTGGGGAGCGACAGCTTCTGGGCGAGGCTGGCGTCGGCGAAGCCCTCGACGACGCCGAGCAGCTGCTTGCTCACCTTGTAGCCCTTCAGCGAGTAGGTCTCGGAAAAGCCGGCGAGATCGACGAGGCTGGTCTCCATGCGGCGAAAGGAGACGAAGGTGCCCTTGCCGTGCCGCTTCTCCAGCAGCCCCTCTTCCTGCAACTCGCTGATCGCCCGCCGCACGGTGATGCGGCTGACGCCATATTGCTCGCAGAGCTGCGTCTCGGTCGGCACCGGCTCGCCCGGCGCGTAGCGGCCACTGTCGATCGCCTCCATCAGGCTGTTCTTGAGCTGGAGGTAGAGCGGTGAGGCGTCCTGCCTGGCGAGGCTGTCGGCGGACTGGGACAAGGCGGCGTTTCTCCTCGGCTCGTGCATCCCGCCGGACAGATCGCGGGTGTTCGATCTCTGTCAAGGCCCCGGATGTCTCCGGGCGGCGCGTCCCGGTCCGGCGCGCCGGGCCGGCCTGGGCACGACCGTGCCACAGAACGGCCGGCAAGTCACCGCTTCCGCCGTCTTGACGACGTAGGCGCCGCCGCGGCGGCGAGGCGACCGGTCCATCGGTGCAAACGGCGTCACAACAGCGTTGACAGACGGCGGCATGCCATATTAGCGTATATGACGTCATAGGACGTTATCAAGGAATCTATCATGACGGAAGTGGTGAAGAACGTCGAGGCGGCGGTCAAGGCAGCGGCCGCCCGCGACGCCGTGACCGACATCTTCTTCGTGGCCTGCGGCGGCTCCAACGCGCTGTTGATGTCCGGCCACTACGCGGTCGAGCGCGAGGCCGAGAAGATCGCCAGCTTCTCCTACAGCTCCGCCGAGTTCCTGGCGCGGGCGCCGAAGCGGCTCGGCAAGGGCTCGGTCGTCGTCCTCTGCTCGCACTCGGGCAACACGCCGGAGACGGTGGCCGCCGCCAGATACGCCCGCGAGGCCGGCGCGCTGACCATCGCCTTCACCAACCTCGAGGGCTCGCCGCTCGACGAGGCGGCCGAGGCGACCATCCTCTACCAGTACAATCCGCTGGCCGTCTCCGAGGACCACGCGGCGCCGATGCTGATGCGCCTCGTCTTCGGCATCCTCGCCGCTCGCGAGGGCAACGCCAAGCTCGGCAAGGTCGAGGCGGCGCTGGCCGGCATGGGCCAGACCATCGAGGGCGTCATCGCCCGTCACAAGCCGTCGATCGCCGCCTGGGCCGAGGGCTACAAGCGCGAGCCGGTGATCTACACCATGGGCTCGGGCGCCAACTGGGGCTCGGCCTATTCCTTCGCCATCTGCATCCTGCAGGAGATGCAGTGGGTGCATTCGGCGGCCATCAACGCCGGCGAATACTTCCACGGCCCGTTCGAGGTGACCGACTTCGACGTGCCCTTCATCATCCTGAAGGGCCTCGGCAACGCCCGCAAGATGGACGAGCGGGCGCTGGCCTTCGCCGAGAAGTATTCCAGGCGCCTGCTGGTGCTCGACGCCGCCGAGTTCGGCCTCGAGGCACTGGCCGGCGACGCCGCCGAATACCTGACGCCGATGCTGTTCACCGCCCTCTTGCGCGCCTATGCGGTGGCGCTGGCCGACAGCCGCGGCCATCCGCTCACCGTCCGCCGCTACATGTGGCGCATGGAATACTGATAGTGTCGGGCGGGGCGTCGCCCCGCCCGGATCTCCACCAGACCAGGCGGCATGAGAATGGCTCCTGGCACTCCGTTTGCCGCTGTCTCGCGCCACTGATGCAGATGAGAAATCGGCAATCGTCTCGATGAGCGGATGCCTCGGCATCCTTGCGAACTGCTATAAGTGCGGCCGCGCCCGCCGGCCGAAAGGATGCGTGAATGGCTGCTTCTCCGTCTCCGTCGGCCCTGCTCGGCATCGGCGACAACGTGGTCGACTTCTACAAGGATCGCGGCGAGTTCTTCCCCGGCGGCAACGCCGTCAACGTGCCGGTGCTGGCCAGGCGCTACGGCCTCGCCCGCGCCGGCTACATCGGCCTGATCGGCAACGACGCCGAGGGCGCCCACGTCCACGACAGCCTCCGGCAGGAAGGCATCTGGATCGATCGGCTCAGGCAGGCGGTCGGCCCGAACGGCAAGGCCGTGGTGACGCTCGACGACAAGGGCGACCGGGTCTTCCTCGGCTCCAACCGGGGCGGCATCCAGCGGGCGCTCGCGCTGCGCATGGACGCCGAGGACATCGCGGCCATCGAGAGCTTCGGCAACGTCCACACCTCGGTGTTCAGCTATATCGAGCCGGAACTGCCGAAGATCCGGGCGCACGCCGCCACGCTCACCTTCGACTTCTCCACCCACCGCGACCGCGCCTACATCGCCTCGGTCGCCCCGCACATCACCGGCGCCTTCCTGTCCGGTTCCGGCCTCTCCGACGACGATATCGACGAGATGATCGCCTATGTCGCCAGCTTCGGGGTGACCACGGTCGGCGTGACGCGCGGCAGCGACGGCGCCTTCTGGCTGGCGGACGGCCGGCGCTATCGCCAGGGCATCAAGCCGGCGACGGTGGTGGACACGCTCGGCGCCGGCGATTCCTTCCTCGCCGGTTATCTCACCGGCATCCTGACCGGCCGGCCGGTGGAGGCGGCGCTCGATTTCGCCGCCGAATGCGCCTCCGCCACCTGCGGCTATTTCGGCGCCTTCGGCTATCCGCATCCCGCGTCGGAGTGAGGCGCCATGCCCTGCCGTCGACCGCTCGCAGTTCGCCGCCGGTCAGGCGGTGGCCGGCAGCCGGCGCGGCAGGCCGACCGAGCCGCGCTCGATGAAGCGGTTGGGCAGCACGTCGTGGCGGGCCGGCGGCGCGGCGCCGTTGATGCGGGCGATCAGCAGCTCGGCGGCGCGCGTGCCCATGTCGTAGACCGGCTGGTCGACGACGCTGATCGGCGGCGTCGTCACCGACGTCCATTCGGCGTCGTAGAAGGAAATCAGCGACAGATCGGCGGGAATGCCGAGGCCCAGCGTCTGCGTCGCCTTGAAGATCTCGAAGGCGACCAGGCTGTCGGACGCCAGGATGGCGGTCGGCGGCTCGGCCGCCGACAGCAGCCGCTCGATCGCCGCCCGCTGGCGGCCTTCGGCGCCGCCGCCGGCCAGGCAGACACCGCGCTCGGGCTCGACGATGCCGGCGGCGCGGCAGGCGGCGAGAAAGCCGTCGATGCGCGCCTTGACCGACGAGGTGTAGAGCTGGTCGAGGCCGATGAACAGCGGCGGCTCGGCGTTGAGGGCGGTGACATAGGCGAGGCGGCGATGGCCGGCCGCCGTCAGGCGCTGCGTGGCGGCGAAGGCCGCCTCGCGGTCGTCGGTGGCCACCGTGTCGGCGGCGAGATCCTCGATCGGCCGGTCGAACAGCACCAGCGGCCGGCGCGAGCGGACGATGTCGCGCAAGTGGCCGACGCTGCGGTTGTCGGCCGGCGCGACGATCAGCCCGTCGACCCGCTTGCCGACCAGCACCTTCAGCGCCGCCTTCTCGGCCTCCACCTCCTCGCCGGAGTTGGCCAGGATGACGTTGAAGCCAGAGCGGTGCGCCTTGTCGGAGATGCCGCGCACGGCGATGCCGAAGAAGGCGTTCTCGATGTCGCCGACCACCACGCCGATGGTGCCGGACTTGCCGGTGCTCATCGAGCGGGCCAGCTCGTTCGGCCGGTAGTCGAGCGCCTTGGCCGCCGCCTGGACACGCAGCTTTACCTCGTCGCTGACCGGCCCGTAGCCGCCGAGCACACGCGCCGCCGTGGCCTTGGAAACCTCGGCACGCCGCGCCACGTCGGCCACGGTCACCGGTCGGAAGGGAGACGACTTCTTGTCCATGAGACCTAGCTCTACATAGCGATTGACGTCCCGTCAATGTCGCCTTAATCTCCAAACTGAGACCGGTCTCATACTACAATGAACCCGGTCGCGACGTTGAACTCAGCAAGTACGACGGTGGCACGACCGGCTACAGCCCTGCCACCGAGGACAGACAGGTTCCGTTACCGCATTGCAGGGACATGATGCGGAACGGAATCTTGTCCGGATGAAGGAGAACCCGTTTTACTTCATCTGGCGAAGAAATTCGGCCGACAATCCCCTCGGGCATCCGGTCGAG
The DNA here is from genome assembly GCF_000425185.1 of Pleomorphomonas koreensis DSM 23070. Taxonomy (GTDB): domain Bacteria; phylum Pseudomonadota; class Alphaproteobacteria; order Rhizobiales; family Pleomorphomonadaceae; genus Pleomorphomonas; species Pleomorphomonas koreensis. Next base: position 7,663 of record NZ_AULH01000006.1, on the reverse strand, counting down.
ACGACGGGCCGCCGCCAGCGGCCCGCCCCGGTGGAAACGAACAACGACAGTCCGAACAGACAGGAGAACAGCACATGATCAGCAGCGCCATGAAGGGCCTCGGCCGGCGGATGCGCAGTCTCGGCCTCGCGGCCATCCTCGCCGGCGTCGGCGCCTCGGCCGCCCTCGCCGCCGATAACAATCCCTACAACCTGATCGACCCCGGCATGATCAGCGTCGGCACCATGGGCGACGCCAAGCCCTATGCCTTCGTCGGCGCCGACGGCCAGTTCGGCGGCTTCGACATCGAGTTCTTCCTCAACGTCGTCTCGCGCATGGGCTTCGACAAGGATCACGTCACCTTCACCGGCCAGGACTTCTCGGCCCTGATGCCGTCGGTGGCCAACGGCCGCTTCGACACGGCGGTGGCGGCCATCGGCACCACCGAGGCGCGCAAGAAGACGGTCGATTTCTCCGACGGCTATCTCGCCGGCTACCTGACCGTGCTGACGCCCGACGCCTCGATCACCGGCCCCGAGGGCCTGAAGGGCAAGCGTCTCGGCGTCGTGCAGGGCACCTTGCAGGAGATCTACGCCGAGAAGAACTTCACCGACGCCGACATCGTCAAGTTCCCCGACAACAACTCGGCGGTCTCCGGCCTCAACAACGGCACGATCGACGCCCACTTCCTCGACTACGAGGCGGCCAAGCAGTATGGCGAGACCTATCCGGCGCTGAAGCTCGCCGTCAACATCCCGTCCTTCGACGCGCCGGCCGGCTTCGTCGTCCGCAAGGGCAACGACGCCTTCCGCGAGGCGCTCAACAAGAACCTGCACGCCGCCATGGAAGACGGCACCTGGCGGGATCTCTATCAGAAGTGGTTCCCGGGCTCGCCGATGCCCGACCAGTACCTGCCGTCGAAGAAGTAAGACGCTGGCCGCGTCCGGGCATTGGTCCGGGCGCGGCCGCCTGTGCTGAAAGCCGGCCGCCGGGGCCGGCCATGACGGCGCCCCGCCGGGCGATCCGGCCGGCTTGGGCGGCCCTATCCATTTCCCGGTTTCTCTTCGTCCCGGTCAGCAGCCGACTTGGAAAGTCCCCCCAAATGGAATGGTTCGAGAACGTTCGTCGCAGCTTTCTGGATTTCGACGCGATGGCGGCCGTGTTGCCCAACATGCTGTTCATCGGCCTCAAGAACACGCTCATCCTCGCCTTCGCTTCGACCCTCTTCGGCGTGCTCGTCGGCATCATTCTCGCGGTGATGGGCATCTCGCGGTCGGCCTGGGTACGGCTGCCGGCCCGCATCTACACCGACATCTTCCGCGGCCTGCCGGCCATCCTGACCATCCTGATCATCGGCCAGGGCTTCGCCCGCATCGGCCGCCAGATCTTCGGCCCCTCGCCCTATCCGCTCGGCATCCTCGCCCTCAGCCTGATCGCCGGCGCCTATATCGGCGAGATCTTCCGCTCCGGCATCCAGAGCGTCGAGCGCGGCCAGATGGAGGCCTGCCGGGCGCTGTCGATGAGCTACGGCCAGGGCATGCGGCTGATCGTCATTCCCCAGGGCATCCGCCGCGTGCTGCCGGCGATGGTCAATCAGTTCATCGGCAACGTCAAGGATTCCAGCCTCGTCTACTTCCTCGGCCTGCTGGCCTCCGAGCGTGAGATCTTCCGCGTCGGCCAGGACCAGTCGGTGGTGACGGGCAACCTGTCGCCGCTGCTTCTGGCCGGCATCTTCTACCTGATCATCACCGTGCCGCTCACCCACCTCGTCAACTTCATCGACAACCGGCTCCGGACCGGCCGGCGGCCGGTGGCGCTGGTGTCCGGCCTCGAGGAGGTCGGCGAGCTTCAAGGCGCGGCGCCGACGGCGGCCGCCGCCGAGCAGCGCCTGCCGAGCTTCCGCGGCGGCAGTCTGCGCGTACGCGGCCTCGGCATGGCCTACGGCGACCTGGAGGTGCTGAAGGACATCGACCTCGACGTGAAGGCCGGCACCGTCACCTGCGTCATCGGCCCCTCGGGGTCGGGCAAGTCGACGCTGCTGCGCTGCCTCAACCGGCTGGTCGAGCCGAGGGCCGGCGACGTCACCATCGACGGCGCCTCGATCCTCACCATGAAGCCCGAGACGCTGCGCCGCCGCGTCGGCATGGTGTTCCAGCAGTTCAACCTGTTCCCCGACCACACGGCGCTCGAAAACGTCATGCTGGCGCTGACCAAGGTGAAGAAGCTGCCGGCCGCCGAGGCCCGCCGCATCGCCGAGGCGCGGCTTGCCGACGTCGGGCTGGGCAGCCGCATGGATCACCGGCCGAGCAGCCTGTCCGGCGGCCAGCAGCAGCGCGTCGCCATCGCCCGCGCGCTGGCCATGGAGCCGGAAGTGATCCTGTTCGACGAGGTGACCAGCGCCCTCGATCCGGAACTGGTGAAGGGCGTCCTCAACCTGATGTCCGACCTCGGCCAGCGCGGCATGACCATGGTGGTGGTCACCCACGAGATGGGTTTTGCCCGCAAGGTGGCCGATCAGGTGGTGTTCATGGACGAGGGCCGCATCGTCGAGGCCGGCGCCCCCGACGACATCTTCGAGCGGCCTGAGAGCCCGCGCCTCAAGCGCTTCCTCAACGAGGTCCTGTAAGCGGGATGCCGAGGCGGCCGGGGTATTGCCCCGGCCGCCTCGCTCAATTCAGCCACCAGATCGATCCGTTCAGCACCGTCGCGAAGGCCACCCAGGCGAGATAGGGCGCCAGCAACCAGCCGGCGACCTGATCGACGGAGAGCAGGGCGGCGATGGTCGCGACGATCGCCGCGTCGAGCAGCAGGATCACGAAAAGGCCGCCGGCCGGCGAGTGCAGGCCGAAGAACACCACCGACCAGCTGGCATTGAGGGCGATCTGCACCAGAAAGAGCACGATGGCGCCGCGCCGCTCGTCGCTGGGCGGACAGCGCAGGATGCGGAAGAAGGCGCAGGCCATCAGCAGATAGAGCAGCGTCCACACCGGCCCGAACACGCCGTTGAGCGGGTTGAAGGACGGCTTGGCGAGGTTTTCGTACCAGGGCACCAGGTTCGGCACGGTGGCGAGGCTGCCGATCACCGCGGCGGCGACGACGGGTGCCGCGGCGGCAACTGCCGCCTTGAAGCCGCTCATCGATCGGGTCGGGGAGGAAGGGAAGTCCATCTTCAGGGTATCCTCTACGCGGTACACTTGAAAGGATCAGGCGGCGTCCGCCCGTACCCATACGCTGACGCTGCCGCCGTTGACCGGGAAGCTGGCGCATCCCGCCTCATCGAGGACGACCTCGTCGCCGCGATGGCCGAGGAAATCGCGGAAGGCGACGCCCGCCATCTCCGGTCCGAGATCGACCGGCTTGGCCGTCTCGCCGGCGTTGGTCAGCACCACCACGCAGCCGGGCGCTTCGGCCGTGCCGTGGCGGATGAAGGCGATGGAATTGGCATCGTCGAACAGGTCGGTCTGCGGGCCGTTGCCGAAGCGCTGCCGCGCCTCGATCAGCCGCGGCAGACAGTCGATCGCCGGCATGTCGATATCATGGTCCTCGCCGTCGCCGCCCTTGTCGGTATAGCGGGCGCCGTAGAGATCGGGGAGGAACACGCAAGGTACGCCCTGCTCGCGCAGCAGGATCAACGCATAGGCGAGCGGCTTGAACCACGGCTCGACCGGCGCCTCCAGCGATTGCAGCGGCTGGGTATCGTGATTGGCGACCAGCGTCACCGCATGCTCGGGCATGGCGGCGACCAGCGTGCCGTCGAATACCTGACGGAGATCGTAGTCCGGCCCACCCTTCGACGCATCGTGGAAGTTGTAGTGCAGCGCCACGTCGAACAGCATCAGCTGGCGATCGACGAGATCGAGATAGCGGCCGAGCGCCTCAAGGTCGGGCAGCCAGTATTCGGCCACAACGAACAGGTCCTTGCCGGCGGTCTCGCGCATGTGGCCGATCCAGTCGCGGAAGAACCAGGCGGGAATGTGCTTGACGGCATCAAGGCGGAAGCCGGCCGAGGGCAGTTCGCCCAGCAGCCAGCGGCCCCAGTATTTCAGCTCCTCGTAGACGGCCTTGTTGCGGAACTCAATGTCCGAGCCCATCAGGTAGTCGAAATTGCCGAACTCGGCGTCCACCTCGACGTTCCAGCCGTCGTCATAGTCGTTGACCAGCTTGAACACGCCGTCCTCGTCGGGATCCTCGATGTGATCGATGCCGCTGAAGCATTTGGCGTCCCAGATGAACTTCGAATGCTTGCCTTGGCGGCCGGGAAAGGTGAAGCGCGTGTGGACGGTCGCCTCGAAGGTTTCGGGGTCGATCTCCTCGCGATTGTCGGGATTGACGCGGTGCACCTTGACCCGCTCGGTCTCGTCGGCGCCCATCTTGTGGTTGAACACCACGTCGTAGATGACGCCGAGACCCTTGGCCTCGAGCGCATGGACGGCCCGTTCGAGCGCCGCGCGGTCACCGTATTTGGTGGCGACGCCGCCTTTCTGGTCGAACTCGCCGAGATCGAACAGATCGTAGACGTCATAGCCGACCGAATAGCCGCCGCCCGCGCCCTTGTAGATCGGCGGCAACCACACGTCGGTGATGCCCATCTCCGCCCAGGAAGCCGCCTTGTCCTCAATATCCTTCCAGAGGTACCCGTCGCCGGGAGTGTACCAGTGGAAAGCCTGCAGCAACGTTCTCTGGGGCATGTCGATCCTCGAAGGAAGGGAAAACGCGTCAGCGGCGCGCGGCTCGAAATCCTACAAAAGCGCCGCCGGCCGTGTCGGGCCGGCAGCGCCGGAACTTAGTCGGAAGGACGGGTCAGAGCTTGTCGATGGTGTCCTTCAGGGCTTCCTTGCCGCGACCGACGGCTTTCTGCGCGTCGCCCTTGGCTTCCTGGATGTCGCCCTCGGTCTTCAGCTTCTCGTCGTCGAGCGCCTTGCCGGCTGCCCGCTTGACCTTGCCGACCGCTTCGTTGGCATAGCCCTTGACCTTGTCGGTGGTGGAACCCATGGCCATTTTCCTTCGCGTCTTGTGACTGGCTTCGGTTCGGTGAACCGTGAGATGAAACGCCGGACCTTCCACCCGGTTCCGTGGAAACACGCAGGCGAGCCTGACTCCTCCAGGCAGGCTGGCTGGGCTTTCAGACGCGCGCGGCGACGCGCCGCCAGGATATGCTCGTGAGCCCCGCGCGCCATCTCCCCGTGCGGCAGCACCGCCGAAGTCAGGCCATGGGGGAAAAGCTGAGGACAAAGGGGGCGTTGTCGAATCCGGCGATCGGGATGTCGTCCGGCGTGCTGATGACCGGAACCCACGTGCCGCTCGTTGCCAGCCACGGCCGATGCCCTGAAGGAACCCCGCCGCGATCGTCGCAGCCATCTCGCCAATTTCCCGAAGATGAATCGCACCGAACGCCGCGGCACGCCGCGGAACGGCCCGTCGAGATCGGATCGGCGCCGGCGATCACCCTGACCAGTTCGGTGCGACCGGCCCCGACGATGCCGGCTATGCCGAGCACCTCGCCCTGGCGCACGGAGAAGCCGACATTCCGGAAGACGCCGCTCGGGCTGGAGATGTCGTCCACTTCGAGCAGGGTCGCGCCGAAGGTTTCGTCCAGATCGGGGAGCAGGCGATCGTGCGGCCGGCCATCTCCTCGACAAGCGCCGTGACCGGCAGTTGGGCGGTTTCATGCGTGGCGACCGGTTGACCGTCGCGCGGAGCCGCCACGCGGCCGGCGATCCGGGCAATCTCGTCCAGACGGTGGCTGAGGTAGATGAACGACATGCCTTCCACCTTCAACTGTTCGATGCGCTCGAAGAGACGAAGCGTCTCCTCGCCGCCGAGCGCAGCGGACTGTTCGTCGAAGATCAACAGGCGGGCGTTCAGCGTCAACGCCTTGGCGATCTCCACCTGCTGCTGGGCGGCGACCTTGAGATCGCGGACAAGCGCGGTCGGAGCAATATCGAGGCCGGGGCGCTGGCGTTGCTCGGCGGCGCGCCGATCGATGCCGACGCGATCGATCCGTCCCCCGCGCGTCGGAAGCGGAGCGCCATCACGCCGGTGACGGCGATCTGGTCCATGACGTTCAGGACGGTCCGGAGCGTCAGGAATGTCTCGGACGTAAACGCCAGAAACACGCAAAGCGCCACCAGTCCAGGAAAGGGCCTTGCGGCGGCGGTGCTGAAACAAGTCCTCCAGGTGGCCTTGGCATCAGCTTGAATCGATCACCTGGATATCCGCCAGTCTGACGCGAAACTCGCGGATATCAGGCAGATAGCGATAGATTCGCCAACCGGAGCAGAGCGAGCCCGGGGTTCGCTGGCACCGGAGGCGGGAGAATTGAAGCTGGAAGCCCACCCCCGGCAGCGTTTCGGGGCAGGTTCTCAGGCATCATAGATTCTCGCGTTCTGGATTTCGGCGAGAATTCGTTCGATCACCACTTCTTCGCCCAGAAGCGCGGTGTTCACGCAGCACTGGAGAATGAAGGCAAGGTGATGGAGATGGGCCTGTTCTGCCATTTGCCGGAGGCATTCCGCCTTCTCAGCGATCTCGGTTGCAACATCCCATTCAGCCATTGTGCCGTTCCCCCAACGCGGTAGCCAGACACTACCACTCCTGAGGAAAGCGATCGATCGTCTCGACACATGGAGATTCCGATCTCATGCCGATGCGATGGGGCGGTCCCGGGAGCGTCGACGCTGAAGGACCGCCTCACGCCCTGGTCAAGCGGCGAAAGCCAGCTCCTTTATCTGGGATTCGAGAACAGGACCCTCCAGACCGGCGGCGGCGCGGATGCGCGCCAGCATGTCCTCGTCGGTACTGAAGAGGCCGGCATAGGTCATGACGCCGCCAATCCGCTGCGGTTCACCCACCAGATCGGCCGGACAGCCGGCGTGCTTGAGAACGCGGGCCATCCTGGCGTCGTAGACGGAAACGACGTGCGTCAGACCGATCATCATGCCGACCTCGACGATTCCCGCCAGCAGTTCGCCGGTCACCCGGTTCAGTCGGTTGGCCGACCGCTCGGCGGGATGCGCGAGGTCGACCGAGAAGCGGCTGCTCTCCCATATCCTCGAGCTTTCGATGACCAGACCATCGGGCAGCAGGCAATGAAAGACATCCCGCAGCATGTTGGGACCGGTTGTCGGCAGCAGCCGGAGTGTGCCCCGGACCTGGCCGAGAGCATCCAGCGAGATGAGATAGAGCGGGTCGAGAGCATCGAAGGCGTCGATCTCCCATCCGTCAACGACCTCGACTTCCCAACCGAGGCGGTCGGAGAAGACGGATGCACGAAGTTTGTGCATCTGATCCATTTCCCGGCTATATTTTGCTTTGTTTTTCGACTGAACGATCCTGATCATCTTGATCTCCACCAGTTGTTGGTGGAGGTCTTTTAGTAACATTAATTCGAAAATTTAATACGGCCCATTAACCGTATTGACGCGGCTAGAAATAGCTCGGAGGTATCAATCCGAGGCTTATCGCCCGCGCAACGGCGTGGGTGGTGTTGAGACAGTTCAGCTTATGCCTGACATTCTCCAGATAGAATTTCACGGTTCGATCGGAGAGCCCCAATATATCAGCAGAGTCGCAAACAGTCTTTCCCGCCGACGATCGTGTCCCAGGGCGTGGTGTAGCTTCGGCGCTCGCCGTGCCTTCCGGACAGAGCCGGGAACGTGTCAGCTTGCCGCTGGCAGGCTGATGA